>CAVTCI010000019.1:0-494003 GCA_963733245.1 uncultured Solirubrobacterales bacterium | reverse complement strand
TCTGTCGCGGCGCAGGGCGCCGGGGAACGGCAACCCGACGTGCTTGGCATGGTCCCCTCCGGAACGACCTCGTCTTCGCCGGGATGTGGGCGCCGACGTTATCGCGACGCCGGAGCGTCGTCAGGACGCGCCGGCGCGTCGTCAGGCGATTTCCTATGCAATGCTCTGTTGGCGCTGCCGGGCGGGCGGCTCAGCCGAAGTCGACGACCGTGAGGTCGAGGGGGAGCTCGGCCCGGTTGGGGCCGGCGCCGGCGAACGGGAGGATGGCGAACGGGACGGTGGTGTTCTCGTACCTGTCCAGGTCGGCGGTGGAGCGCAGCCGGCCCTCGGTGGCGAAGGCGTCGATCACGTAGGGAACGCCTTCGGAGGCCAGCGGAGACGGCCCGTCCATGACGTGGAAGTGCAGGTGCGGAGCGCTCGTGTTGCCGCTGTTGCCGACGAGGGCGAGCGGATCGCCGCGCTTGACCCGGTCGCCCACCTTGACCTTGATCGACCCGGCCTGGAGGTGGGCGTAGAGCATGTAGAGACCGTCGTCGAGCCGAGCGACGATGCTGTTGCCGTCGGTCTCGTGCGGCAGCAGGCCGGTGGGCAGTTTGCCCGGCTTCTGCGTCGGGAGACCGTCGACGACGTGGACGATCGTCGCGTCGCCGGCGGCGATCACCCGTGCCCCGTAGATCGTGTAGTCGGCGCTGTTGGCCGGATCGCCGCCGCGCCGGACGAAGCGCCCGGTGGCGTCGATCTGCTCCCAGTCGACGGCGAAGCGCTGGGCGAGCCAGAGGCGATTGCCGATCGGCAGCAGGGCGCGCCGGTGGCGCACCGACGAGCAGCAGCTGTCGGCGGCGACGTAGCGTCGGCCGGGCGCGAGCGGCGGCCCGAGCACCGGCACGGTGAAGCGGTTGAGGACCTGCACGCCGACGGGTGAGCTCACGGCCCGGCCGCCGGGCAACTGCGGGGCGCGGACGGTGATGTGATGCACCAGCCGGTCGGGGATCTGCGAACGCGCCTTGAACGCGACCGTGAGATACAGCGTCGCGAGCTGTCCCTCCTGGAGCTCCCGTACGCCCGACCGGGCGCCGGGCAGAGCCAGCGCGTCCGCGGCACGGCGGCGGTCGAGCCTCTCGACCACCGCACCGGCGGGGGTCGAGACGCTCACGCCCGACACGGTGAGGGTGAGCGGCGTCGCGTTGAACAGGCGCAGCTCATACGAGACGAGGTACGCCCCGGTCGAGCCCCGAAACGGAACGGCGGGCTCCACCGCCGAGACGATCAGGGGCGTCAGGCCCTGGTCGCCGCCGGCCGCGCGGACCTCGCCACTGACCGGGCTGGTGATCGTGCCCTTCGCCCCGCCCCCGCCGCCACAGCCGGCAACGAGCAACGCCAGGCCGAGGGCGACGGTTGCGGCAACGGAGCGGAGGAGCATACGGTGTGCATCGTAGCTGTGGCCGGGGACGCCGACTCCGCTGATATTGGGCATCTCGCCTAACCTCGGCCTCGTCGATCCACCGGAGAAAGAGCGAGTGCGGCAAGGCGCTCAAGTGCAGCTTGCTCGCTGAGCTCGTGCTCTTCATTGGGGAGGTGGCCGACCGGATTCCGGATCGCCTCAAAGCATCCGGCGCCGAAACCCATGACGCCCTGGCGTAGCGCTCTCGGGTCTGTTCATCGGTGCCCGCGTTAGGCTCGACGGAGGCGGAGGGCCGGCGCGCGATCGGTCAGCCAGCCGCCGCTCCCACCGCCCGGACGTCGACCCGCACCACGCCGCCCGACCCCTGCGGAGTCCCGACCCGACGAACCGGGCGGATACTGAAGGGATCCCCGCAAAACGCGGGGTTCGGCGCGACGGCGCCGCCGGCCGACTACCATGGGAGGAGCTGGAAGCGACGCGGGACGGCGCGGACGGGCCAGCGGGACGATGCTGGCCGGGTCCACCCGGCGCGTGTCGACGCCGCCCCCGGTTCGGTCATCGACGGCGAAGCGCGTCTCCAGACGCATCGCAGCGCACCCGCCCGAGGCAGGCGGGCAAGACCTACGACCTCACGTACATCGATGGCAGGAGACGCGAAATGTCAGTGGCGGAACTAGCGGAACTTCAGGAGCTCGAGGAGGTCAAGGGTCTGATCACGCGTGGTCAGCAGGTTGGCGTGCTCACGTATGCCGAGATCCAGGGGGCGGTGTCGGAGCTCGACTTGGACGAGGCGGATCTCGAGGAGTTGCACGGGTTCTTCGAGCGGTCGGAGATCGAGCTGGTCGAGGAGATCGATCCGGCGACGGCGGCCGGGAGCGAGGTCGAGCGGGCGCCGGACAAGCGCGGCCGGCGCAAGGCGAAGACCGCCCTCGACCTGACCCCGGCGATGACGACCGACTCGCTGCAGCTGTTCCTCAAGGGGATCGGCAAGGTTCGGCTGCTGACGGCGCAGGAGGAGGTCGATCTGGCGAAGCGGATCGAGCGGGGGGATCTCGACGCGAAGCAGAAGATGGTCGAGTCGAACCTGCGTCTCGTCGTCTCGATCGCCAAGAACTATCGCAATCAGGGGTTGCCGTTCCTCGACCTGATCCAGGAGGGGACGCTGGGCCTGGTTCGGGCGGCGGAGAAGTTCGACTATCGCAAGGGGTTCAAGTTCTCGACTTATGCGACGTGGTGGATTCGTCAGGCGATCGCCCGGGCGCTGGCCGACAAGGCGCGGACGATCCGGATCCCGGTTCATGTGGTGGAGAAGTTGAACAAGATCGGTCGGGCGGAGCGCAAGCTGGTGACCGAGCTGGGGCGGGAGCCGACGCCGGAGGAGATCGCCGCGGTCACCGGGATCGACCCGGGCGAGGTCGACTCGATCAAGCGGTCGGCCCAGGCCCCGATCTCGCTGGAGAAGCCGGTGGGCGACGAGGACGGCTCGGAGTTCGGGCAGTTCATCGCCGACGAGCTGGCCGAGTCGCCGTACGAGCGGGCGGCGGAGATCCTCAGCAAGGAGGCGCTGCGGGAGGCGCTTGAGAACTTGAGCTACCGGGAGCGGCGGGTGCTGGAGCTTCGCTATGGGCTGGGGGGTGAGCATCCGCGGACGCTGGATGAGGTCGGGCGGACGTTCAACGTGACCCGGGAGCGGATCCGTCAGATCGAGAACCAGTCGCTGAAGAAGCTCCAGAGCCTGGATGTCGCGCAGAAGCTGCGCGACGCCGTCGTGGCGTGACGCCACCCGTCGCCGGGATCGTCGACCTCCGAGTAGCCGACCGCCCGTCTCCCGGCGACCCGGAGCTCGCCGACCCCGCGAGCGCGGGGGCCGGCGGCCGGGCGATCCTGGAGGAGGCGGCGCACCGGCGCACCTTCGCGATCATCTCCCACCCGGACGCCGGGAAGACGACGCTGACCGAGAAGCTCCTCCTCTACGGGGGAGCGGTCACCGAGGCCGGCGCCGTCCACGCCCGGCGCAACCGGCGGGCGGCGACCTCGGACTGGATGGAGCTCGAGCGGGAGCGGGGCATCTCGGTGACCTCGACCGTCCTGCGCTTCCGTCACGCCGGGATCGTCTTCAACCTCCTGGACACGCCCGGCCACCGCGACTTCTCCGAGGACACGCTGCGCGTGCTCGCGGCCGCCGACTGCGCGGTGATGCTGCTCGACGCGGCGAAGGGCGTCGAGGCCCAGACGCTGCGCCTCTTCGAGGTCGCCCGGGCCCGGGGGATCCCCCTGCTCACCTTCGTCAACAAGTACGACCGGCCGGGGATGGAGCCGCTGGAGCTGCTCGACCACATCGAGCGGACGCTCGACCTCCAGCCGGCGGCGATGACCTGGCCGGTGGGGATCCCCGGCGACTTCCGCGGGGTCGTCGACCGGCGGACCGGGGCGTTCCATAGGTTCACCCGGTCGGCGGGCGGGGCGAGGCGGGCGGCCGAGGAGATCCTCTCGGCCGAAGCGGCGGCCCGGGTCGAGGCCGACGCCTGGCCGACGGCCCAGGACGAGCTCGACCTCCTCGACGCGGTCGGCAACCAGCTCGACGGCGAGGCGTTCGCCGCCGGCCGGTGCACGCCGGTGTTCTTCGGCTCGGCCGTCTCCAACTTCGGGGTCGGGCTCCTCCTCGACGCCCTCCTCGACCTGGCGCCGGCCCCGAGCGCCCGGGTCTCGGACACGGGGGAGCCGCGCCGGCTCGAGGCTCCGTTCTCCGGGCTGATCTTCAAGGTCCAGGCCAACATGGACCCGCGCCACCGCGACCGGGTGGCCTTCCTGCGCGTCTGCTCGGGGCGCCTCGAGCGGGGGATGCGGGCGACCAACGCCCGGACCGGGCGGCCGTTCACCCTGGCCCACGCCCACGAGGTCTTCGGCCAGGACCGGACGGTGCTCGACGAGGCCTTCCCGGGCGACGTGGTCGGCGTGGTCAACGCGAGCGAGTTGCGGGTCGGCGACACGCTCTACGTCGACGTGCCGATCGAGTTCCCGCCGATCCCGACCCTCGCGCCCGAGCACTTCGTCCGCGTCCGCAACCTCGACACCACCCGCCGCAAGCAGTTCCAGCGCGGGCTCGACCAGCTGGGCGAGGAAGGGGTGGTGCACGTCCTGCGGCGGGGCAGCGCGACCGACCCGACGCCCGTCCTCGCCGGTCTCGGGGCGCTCCAGTTCGAGGTCGCGGTCGACCGCCTGCGCCGGGAGTTCGGGGTCGGGGTCGCCCTCGACCCGACCCAGTGGTCGATCGCCCGCCGGACCGATCGGGCCGGGGCGGCGATCGTCGAGGCGAGCCGGCACGCCGACGTCCTCGTCCGGACCGACGGGACCGAGCTCGCCCTGTTCACCAGCGACTTCATGCTCGACCGCTTCGTCCGCGACAACCCCGACGTCCTGCTCGAGCGGCTGCTCACTCGCTGAGGACGCGGCTACGGCCGGGCCGGTCGGACGCCGATGAATACGGCGGCGACGGCGCTGAACACGCAGCCGAAGACCAGCCCACCGACCAGGTACCCGGCGAAGCTCCGGCCGCGGCGGGCGGCCAGCCGCGCGACGAGGTAGGCCGGGGCGAACCAGAACCCGACGAGGACGATCAGCAACACGACGACGTGCAGCGGATTCTCAAGACCCACCCCCGGAGCATAGGGCCAGCGGCCGGCGCGTAAACTTGGGTGAAGCGATGCACGACGAGGCGACATTTCGGGTCAAGGCCGGCCTGGCCGAGATGCTGAAGGGCGGCGTGATCATGGACGTGGTCGACGCCCGCCAGGCGCAGATCGCCGAGGCGGCGGGGGCGTGCGCGGTGATGGCGCTCGAGCGCGTCCCGGCCGACATCCGCCGGGACGGGGGCGTCGCCCGGATGTCCGACCCGACGATGATCCGGGAGATCCAGGACACGGTGAGCATCCCGGTCATGGCCAAGGCCCGGATCGGGCACTTCGCCGAGGCGCAGGTGCTCGAGGCCCTCGAGGTCGACTACATCGACGAGTCGGAGGTCCTGACGCCGGCCGACGAGGCGAACCACATCGACAAGTGGGAGTTCGCCGTCCCGTTCGTCTGCGGGGCGACCAACCTGGGCGAGGCGCTTCGGCGAATCTCCGAGGGGGCGGCGATGATCCGCTCGAAGGGCGAGGCCGGCACGGGCGACGTGGTCGAGGCGGTCCGGCACCTGCGGTCGATCGTCGGCGAGATCCGCCGGCTCCACGCCCTCGACCCGGCCGAGCTCCCGGCCGCGGCCAAGGCGCTCGGGGCGCCGCTCGACCTGGTCCGCGGCATCGCGAAGGACGCGGCGCTGCCGGTCGTCCTCTTCTGCGCCGGGGGGATCGCGACGCCGGCCGACGCGTCGCTGGTCATGCAGATGGGCGCCGAGGGCGTGTTCGTCGGGTCGGGGATCTTCAAGTCGGAGGATCCGGCCGGCCGAGCCCGGGCGATCGTCGAGGCGACGACCCACTTCCGCGATCCCCAGCGCGTGCTCGCGGCGTCGCGGGGGCTGGGCGGGGCGATGGAGAGCGTCGAGACGCGGACGCTCGCCGGCGAGCAGCTCCTGGCCCAGCGCGGCTGGTGAGGGCGCCCCGGATCGGGGTGCTCGCCCTCCAGGGTGGCTTCGCCGCCCACACCCGGCTCCTCGACGGCCTGGGAGCCCGGGCGCTGGAGGTGCGGGTGCCGGAGGATCTCGACGGCCTCGACGGGCTCGTGCTCCCGGGAGGGGAGTCGACGACGATGACGCTCGGCGTGGAGCGCGAGGGCCTGGCCGACCCGCTGCGGGATCTGGTGGCCGCCGGGACGCCGGTCCTCGGGACGTGCGCCGGGCTGATCATGCTCGACCGCGACCACCTCGACCTGATGGACATCCGGGCCGAGCGGAACGCCTTCGGGCGTCAGGTCCGGAGCTTCGAGGCCGACGTCGACCTCGCCGGCTTCGCGGAGCCGGTGCGGGCCGTCTTCATCCGGGCGCCGTGGATCGCCGAGCACGGGCCGGGGGTGGCGCCGCTGGCCGCGCTCGACGGGCACCTGGTCGCCGCCCGCGAGGACAACCTCCTCGCCGTGTCCTTCCACCCGGAGCTGGCCGGGGAGACCCGCCTGCACGAGTGGCTGCTCGAGACGGCCGGCGCCACGGCCGGCGGGCGCTAGCCCGGGCGGTATCCGCCGGTCGTCGCCGGGGGGGCGCCGTTGCTCGGCGGGACGGTGTCGGCCGGGGCGGGGAGGAGCCGGGCCGTCCCGGTCGGGTCGGGAGCCGTGGTGGTGCCGGTGCTGCCGAAGCCGGCGGGGACGGCCGGGGCGGAAGGCGGGCTCGCCGGGTGGGAGGGGCTGAAGACCCCGGCGATGGTGAGGGCGACGAGGAGGGCGACGAGGACGACACCGGCCGGGGCGAGGATCCGCACGCCCGGGAGGCGACGCACCAGGCTCCCGAGGGCGGCGCCGCTGGCCGGCCGCCGGGCCGGGGGCTCGGCGGGAGGATCGGCGTACCCGAGGGCCGCGGCGATCTGATCGACCGGGATGACGCCGGTCGCCGCTTCGCCGGTGCGGGGCGGGTGGCCCGGGAGTGGGCTTTCCGGAGCGGGACTCGCCCGGCGGGAGGAGGACCGCGGGATCGGACGGACGGCCCGGACTCGGCCGGTGACCGACCGGCGGGCCGGCGCCGGCGGTGGCTCGGCGCCGCCGGGCGCGGCGGCCGCCGGGTCCACGGGGAGCGGGGTGCGGATGCGCCGGGGCGCCGGGCGGCTCGGCGCGGGGAGGGGGGGAGCGGACGGGTCCGACCGTTCGAGGGCCGGGGCGGCGGCGGCGAGCGTTCCGGTTACCGGGTCGGTCGGCGGCGGCGGCGCGGCGGCGGTGGTGGTCGGGTCGGAGTGGTCGGGGGGCGGGGGCGGCGCGAAGGGGGCGGTGGTGGTCGGATCGGAGTGGTCGGGGGGCGGCGGCGGCCCGTAGGGGGCGGTGGTAGTCGGGTCGGAGTGGTCGGCGGGCGCGGGCGACGCGGGGGAGTAGGCGGTTGCCCTGACCGGGTCTGGCCGGTCGGGGGGCGGCGGCGGCGCGGGGGCGGCGGCGGTGATCGGATCCGGGCGGTCGGCGGCCGGGGGTGGCGCGGGGGCGGCGGCGGTGACCGGGTCCGGGCGGACGGCGGGCGGAGACGGCGTGGGGTAGGCCGCGGCGGGTGGGGAATCGGGAGGCGGGGTCGCGGTCGGGCCACGCGAGTTGACGGCGGCGGCGTCGGCGGCGACCGGGGCGGCGTGGCGCAGGGCGGCGATCATCGCCTGGCGGGCGATCGGGTCGAGCGGGCCGGCGGGGGGGTGCAGGTAGGCGCGCTCGGCCTCGCGCTGGGTGTTCTGGGCGCCCCGGCAGGCGACGCACCGGGCGAGATGGCGGCGGAGGTGGTGGCGGTCGGCGGGGGCGAGGGCGTGGCCGGCGGCCCCGGCCAGGAGCCGGGGGACCTCGGGGCAGAGCGGGTCCTCCCGGCGGGGGACGCCGCCGGCCGGGTCGGGTGCGCGGTCGGCGGCGGCCGACCGGGCCTTGGCCAGGAGCAGGCTGTCGGGATCGAGGGCGAGGGGGTGGACGGCGCCGACGGCGGTCGAGCGGAAGGCGGCGAACGCGGCGGCGGCCGCGTCGACCGACTGGTCCGGGCCGCAGACGACCTCGCAGTAGGCGACGACCGACGGACCGCGGAGATCGCAGAGCCCGGCCAGGGCGGCCGGGTCCCCGTCGAGCACGCCGCGAGCGCTGACCGCTGGCCGGTGGTCCGACATCCCTTGAAGGGTAGGTCAATTGCGAGATTTGCCTGCGTGTGAAGGATGTCGTGCGTCGAGCCGGCGGGCACCCGGCGGACTCGGCCCGGGTCGGACGCCGGTTCCCACCCGGTCGGCGGGGGCCGGCGGCGTAGAGTGGGCGCGCGGTGGGAGCGGTCGGAGCATTGAGAGTCGTCGCCGGGGGGTGGTGCGCGGCCGCCGTCGCGGCCGTCGCCCTCGCCGGCGGGATCGCCCCGGCCGCGGGGGCCGGGGCGGTGAACGCCCGGGCCTGCTTCGGCGCGGCCGCCCGGGCCCACCAGGCATGCGGTCGGCTTCGCCTCGGGGTCAGCCCGAGCCCGAGCGTCGCCGAGATCACGCCGAGCGCCCCGTGCACGCCCGAGGACCACGCCGACGGGATCTTCAACCCGCTCCCCGGCCTCGACGGCCCGGCGCCGCCCGCCGGGAGCAGCGACGGCCTGTTCGGCCTCTGCGTGTTCGGGGCCGCCCCACCGGTCGCCATCCACGGGGTGGCCCTGGTCGGCGACAGCCACGCCGGGATGTGGCGGGCCGGGCTGACCGTGGTCGCCCGGGCCCTCGCCTGGGAGGGCGCGTCGGTGACCCGAGCGAGCTGCCCGTTCAGCGGGGCCACGCCGATCATCCCGGCGGCCTTCGTCCCCTCCTGCCTGCGCTGGCGCCAGGCGGTCGTCGCCTGGTTCGCGGCGAACCCCCAGGTCGGGACGATGCTGGTCGCCGCCCACTTCAGCGCCCGGGTCGTCCGGGCGCCCGGGGAGACCGCGTTCGACGCGGCCGTCGCCGGCTACCTCGCCGCCTGGCAGGCGCTCCCGGCGACCGTCGAGCACATCGTCGTCCTCCGCGACCCGCCGGACGCCGGCCGGGCGACCGGGCCGTGCGTCCAGACGGCGATCGACGGTGGCCTCGACCCGGCCAGCGTGTGCGCGCTCAACCGCCACCTGGCCCTCCACCGCGACCCGGCCGTCGCCGCCGCCGCCCGGTTCGGGCCGCGGGCCTCGGTGATCGACATGTCGCGCTTCTTCTGCGACCAGAGGATCTGCTCCCCGGTCATCGGCGGCGTCCTCGTCTACGTCGACTCCAACCACATCACCCGCGCCTACAGCGAGACGCTCGGGCCGTACCTCCTCCACCAGATCGGCCAGCTCCTGGCCGGCTGGCAGCGCTGAGCCGGGTCAGGCCCCGCTGAAGCGGACGACGTCGCCGTCCTCCGTCTCCCGGATGCGGCCGGCGTTGAGGAGCACGTCGGCGTGGCCGAGGACCTCGGACAGGGTCAGGTAGGCCTGGGTCACGGCGACGTTGCCCCAGAGCTCCTGGGCGATCTCGTAGGCGGTGAGCGGCCGCTCGACCACCAGGTCGAGGATCTTCTGGGACCGCCGGTCGTGGACGCGCATCCGCTCGTCGATCAGGCGCCGGTGGTCGCGGACCGGCCGGCCGTGGCCGGCGAGGACGAAGTCGAGGTCCATCGCGTGGGTGGCCTTGAGGGAGGCGATGTAGTCGACGAGCGCCTGGGGCCGGACCGCGTCGTCGGAACCCCGGTCGCCGAGCGGCCGGGTCAGGAGCGGGTTGGAGGAGATGTGGGCGATCAGGTGGTCGCCGCCGATGAGGATCCGCCGCTCGGCGTCGAAGAAGACGGTGTCGCTCGGGCTGTGCCCCGGCCGGTGGAGGACCTCGAAGGCGCGGTCGCGCAGGCGCAGGGTCGACCCGGCGGCGAGCGGGCGGGTCACGGTGACGCTCGCCCCCCAGGCCCGGTAGCCGGCCGAGACGGCACGCAGGGCGAGGACGACGTCCTCGGTCAGTCCGTGGCGGAGCATCATCCGGGCGGCGAAGCGGTCGTCGGCCTCCATGTCCTCGGTGTAGCGCCGGAGGTACGGGGCGACCAGGTCGAGGGCGGCGACCTCGGCCCCCGACCGGCGGGCGATGATCCCGGCCAGCCCGATGTGGTCCATGTGCTGGTGGGTCAGCACGAGCAGGCCGATGTCCTCGATCGCGTGGCCCCGGCCGGCGAGGGCCTGCTCGAGCTCGTCGAGCGCCTGACCGGAGTTCGGGCCGGCGTCGATCAGGGTGAGCGGGTCGTCCTCGATCAGGTAGAGGTTGACCTTGCCGACGGCGAACGGCGTCGGGATCGGCAGGCAGTGGATGCCGGCCTGCTCGGCGATCTCCCGGGGTCTCACGACCGGATCAGCGCCAGCACCTCGTCGCGGCGCCGCTCCATGTCCCGGCGCGAGACGAGCGACTCCAGGCAGAGCCGCAGGAGCGGCTCGGTGTTCGACGGGCGGACGTTGAAGTGCCAGTCGTCGTAGTCGATCGAGATCCCGTCGAGCCGGGTCTGGTTCGCGTCGGGGTAGGCGGCGGCGATCGCCTCCATCCGCCCGGGCGGGTCGGCCACCTCGCTGTTGATCTCCCCGGAGATGAAGTAGCGCTCGTGGTAGGGGGCGAGGAGCTCCGAGAGGGGGCGCCCGGAGGTCGAGATCAGCTCGAGCACGAGGAGGGCCGGGACGGTCCCCGAGTCGGCGCAGTAGAAGTCGCGGAAGTAGTAGTGGCCGGAGACCTCGCCGCCGAACAGCGAGCCCTCGTCGCGCATCCGCGTCTTGAAGAAGGCGTGGCCGACGCGGTTCATGTGCGGGGTCCCCCCGGCCCGCTCGACGGTGTCGGGGACGGCGCGGCTGGCCCGGACGTCGTAGAGGATCGCCTCGCCGGCCGGCCGCTTGCCGAGCAGCGACTCGGCCAGGAGCGCGGTGAGGAAGTCCCCGTCGACGAACTCGCCGGTCTCGTCGATGAAGAAGCACCGGTCGGCGTCGCCGTCCCAGGCGATCCCGAGGTCGGCCCGCTCGCTGCGGACCCGGTCGATCACCAGGCGGCGGTTGTCCGGGAGGAGGGGGTTCGGCTCGTGGCCGGGGAAGCTCCCGTCCGGCTCCCAGTAGGTCTCGATCAGCTCGAGGTCGAGGCCGCGCAGCAGGGGCCCGACCATCGGCCCGGCCATCCCGTTGCCGCCGTCGAGGACGACCTTCAGCCGGCCGACCCGGGCCGGGTCGACGAAGGCGAGGGCGGCGGCGTGGAACTCCTCGTAGATGTCGACCTCGGTCACGCTGCCCCCGCCGGGCGCCGCGCCGAGACCGGCCTCGACCGTCCGGCGGATGTCCTCGATCCCCGTCTCCCCCGAGAGCGGAATCGCCCCGTCGCGCACGAGCTTGGCCCCGGTGTAGGCCGCCGGGTTGTGGGAGGCGGTGCACATCAGCCCGCCGTCGAGCTCGCGCGACCCGACGAGGAAATAGAGCATCTCGGTGCCGACCTGGCCGGCGTCGAGCACCTCGGCCCCCTCGGCGACCAGGCCGTCGCGGTAGCGGCCGGCGAGCTCGGGTGCGGTCAGGCGCATGTCCCGGCCGAGGCCGACCCGGAGCTCACCGGTCGGCTTGCCGGCCCGCTCGGCGAGCACCCGGGCGAACGCGCGCCCGATCTGCTCGGCGATGTCGCCGTCGATCTGGTCGCCGTAGAGGCCGCGGATGTCGTAGGCCTTGAAGATGCCCGGGTCGATCGTCACCTGCGGCATCCTACGGCCAGCCGAGGTACTCGCTCCGATGGTCGCGGAAGACCGTCGCGATCGCGTCGGGCCCCGGGGCCTCGACCGCGTGGAGGGCGGCGATCAGCGCGTCGATTCGGCGGGTCATGACCAGCACGTAGCGGGTCGGCGCCGACCCGGGGTTCCAATAGGTGTGCGGCGTGCCGCGGGGGACGAGGACCGCCCCGCCGGCCGGGACGAGGACGTCCGCGTCCCCGACCCGGACCCGGAGGGCGCCCTCGAGCACGTACCAGGCCTCGTCGTCCTCGTGGTGGACGTGGAGCGGGGCGATGTAGCGCGGGGGATCGAACCCGCCGCCCGGGTCGCGCCACTCGACGAGGACGAGATCCGCGTCCCGGGCGCCGATCCGGGCGCCGGCCAGGGAGGGGGCGAGGAGGCCGGCCAAAAGGGGGTCCGGGTGGCTCACGGTTGGCAGTGGCCAGCCTACCGGCCGCGGCCCGCGAGGCGGGAGCTCGCCGGGCGCTCAGGTCGAGCGAACCCGGGTGCGCGCCGTCGTGCTCGCCGGGTGCCCCGGGGAGCCGGTCGGGGCCACGAGCAGATCCGCGGTCAGGCGGCCGTGGTGTCGGCGCAGGAGCATCCGGTCGGTGACGGTCAGGAGCAGGCGCCGACTCGCCGTCCGTCCCGGTCTCACGCGGAAGCCTGACCACCCGATCCTCACCCGGTGCGGGCGCCCCTTCGCGCCTGGGGCGGGCATCGCGGCGCCGTGTCGTACGTCCCGCTCGTCGCCCCGGGGGCGACCGTCACCGGGCGGGCCGCCGCGGGCGACGCCGCGCCCGGGAGTGCTGGTCCTCGAGCCCGGACCCGAGCGGCGCGTCGAAGCGGACGGTGTAGCTGCCGGGCGGGAGGTCGCCGATGGCGTAGGTCCCGTCGGCGCCCAGCTCGCCCCACTGGCTGGCTGACCTCGCGCCCGCCGCCGGTGGTCAGGAGCACGCCCGCGCCGGCGGCCCGCGGCCGGCGCCCCCGACGGTCCCGGTGATCCGGCCGCCGGCCGCGAGCGGGGCGTCGATCCCGGCGGTGCGCTGGTCGGCCGTCACCGCGACCAGGTCGCCGGCTTCGGGTCTCGATCGGGTGCTGCATCGGCCCGGTGGCCGCCGAGGTTTACGTGTTCGGCCCAACCGCTCGCGGCGCCGGCCCTATCCTCCCGCGCGTGTCCGACCGCCCGAGAACCCGCCGCCCGAGCCTCGCCGGTCCGGTTCGCCGCCTCGGCGCCGCGCTCGGGCGCCCGGCGGCGCCCGCCGGCCTCGGCGCGTTGAAGCTCGCGGCGATCGACCGGGCGTGCGAGCTCGTCGGGGCGGCGAGCGTCGCCGACCTCGGCGGGGTCTGGGCGGTCGACGGCGGCTACGCCTTCCACGCCGCCGGACGGCCCGGGGTCGAGCGGGTCGCCCTGGTCGACGAGGACTTCACCGAGACGGTGACTGACCGGGCGGCCCGGGGCCGGGTCGTCGAGCTGATCGGCGGGAACTTCGGCGATCCGCGGGTCGCCGAGCGGGTCGGCCGGGTCGACGTCGTCCTCCTCTTCGACGTCCTCCTCCATCAGGTGCGCCCCGACTGGGACGACGTGCTCGACCTCTACGCCGACCGGACCGGCTGCTTCGTGATCGTCCAGCCGACCTACGCCGGCGACGGCCCAGCCGTCCGGCTGCTCGACCTCGGCGTCGAGCGCTACCTGGCCGCCGTGCCCGACGTCCCCATCCACCACGAGGCCCTCGGCCGTCTCGACGAGGTCAACGAGCGCCGGGGCCGTCCGTGGCGGGACGTCCACGACATCTGGCAATGGGGGATCACCGACGCGGCGCTCCGGGCCAAGCTCGACCGGCTCGGCTTCGCGGTGGCCCACCACGAGGCGCCGGGCCGGTGGCGCGGCCTGCCGGCGTTCGACGACGCGGCCTACGTCTTCGTCCGCCGGAGGTAGCCTGCCGCCGGTGCGGATCCTCGCCATCGGGAGCATGTATCCCCCGCATCATCTCGGCGGCTACGAGCTCGTCTGGCAGGCGGCCGTCCGGCACCTCCGCCGGGGCGGCCACGCCGTCCGTGTGCTGTGCAGCGACCACCGCGAGGCCGGGGTGGGGGAGCCGGCGGAGCCGGGCATCCACCGCGACCTGCGCTGGTACTGGCGCGACCACGCCTTCCCCCGGCTCGGACCGCGCGGCGTGCTCGGGCTCGAGCGGTCGAACGCGGCCACCTTAGACCGCCACCTCGACGACTTCGCCCCGGACGTCCTCGCCTGGTGGGCGATGGGCGGGATGTCGCTCTCCCTGCTCGAGCGCGGCCGCCGGCGTCGGATCCCGGCGGTCGCCTTCGTCAACGACGACTGGCTGATCTACGGCCCCCGGGTCGACGCCTGGCAGCGGCTGGCCGCCCGGCCCCTCGTTTCGCGCCGGCTGCTCGAGCGGGTCACCGGGCTCCCGGCGCGGTTCGACCCGGCCGGCTGCGACCTCGTCGTGTTCGCCAGCGAGTCGATCCGCCGGGCCGCCGAGGGCCGCTGGCGGCTCCCGCCGGCCGAGGTCGCCTACGGCGGGATCGACCCGAGCTTCCTGGCTGGCCCGCCGCCGGGGCCGGACCGGTGGTCCTGGCGCCTCCTCTACGTCGGGCGGATCGATCCCCGGAAGGGCATCGCCACCCTGCTCGAGGCGCTCGTCGACCTGCCGGCGGCGGCGACGCTCCTGGTCGTCGGCGGCGGCGAGGCGGCGCACCTCGACGAGCTCCGCCGGCTGGCCGCCCGCCTCGGGGTGGCCGACCGGGTGACCTTCGCCGGCCGGCGCGACCGGGCCGCCCTCCCGGGCCTCTACGCGGCCGCCGACGCGGTCGTCTTCCCCGTCCTCTGGGAGGAGCCGTGGGGGCTCGTCCCGCTCGAGGCGATGGCCGGGGGGCGCCCGGTCGTGGCGACGGGCACCGGCGGGTCGGGCGAATACCTCCGCGACGGGGAGAACTGCCTCCTGTTCCCCCCGGGCGACCCGCTCGAGCTCGTCGAGCGCCTGACCCGGTTGTCGACCGACCCCGACCTCCGGGCGCGGCTGCGCGACGGCGGCCGGCGGACGGCCCGGGCCAACACCGATGTGGCGTTCAACGCCCGGGTCGAGGCCGTGCTCGCCGAGGTCGTCGCGCGCGGACGGCCGGCGTGACATTCCCGCGTACCCGGCGGCGCCCGGAGCATCCCATGGCCATGGGCGCGCAGGACGCCATCAGGACGCTTCGCCCCGATCCTCCTCGTGACCGTCCCAGGCGGCGAGGAACGGCGCGGCCAGCGCCTGGGCCGAGGCGGCGTCGGCGCTGGCCCGGACCCGGGCGCCGAGCACCGGGGTCGCCCGGGGGACGAGGCCGGTCAGGTGGCGGCCCCGGCCGCGGGCCGGCGGCTCCCGGGCCACCCGGGCGAAGATGTCGTGGAAGTGGGGTTTGACGTCCGGGTAGCGGGCGACGAAGGCCCGCTCGGCCGCGGCGAGGCGCTCGACCCGGGCCAGCCAGTCGGCCAGCGTGCTCGCCCCGAGGTGCTGGGCCGACGCCGACCGCCGGTAGCGGACGACGAGGCCCCCGGCGTCGTGGGCCCGGCGGGCGAGGTCGAGGTCCTCGTAGAGGTAGGGGAACGCCTCCTCGTCGAACCCGCCCAGCCGGTCGAGGAGGCTCCGCTTGAGCGAGACGTTGGCCGTGTACATCCGCCCCCACCCGGCGTCCTGGCCGTCGCTGAGCCCGACGTAGTCGAACTGGAGCCCCCGCTCGTCGAGCCAGCGCATGAACGGGGTGACCCGGACCCCGCGGGCCCAGCGGACGTCCCCGAGCACGCAGGTCCGCTCGTCCGGCTCGGCCGCGTGCCCGGCCAGATGCTCGTCGACGAGGCCGCGGTCGGCGAGGATGTCGTCGTCGAGGAAGAGGATCACCGGCGCTCGGCTCGCCCGCCAGCCGGCGTTCCGGGCGGCCGAGGCCCCCGGCCGGCCCGCCTTGAGGTGGCGCCAGCCGGCGACCCCGAGGGACCGGCCGGCGGTGACGGCCGGGTCGGGGTCGAGGGCGTCGCTGACCACGATCACCTCGAAGTCCGCGTCGGTCAGGGCCGCCAGGTGCTCGAGGGCCCGCTCGAGCTTCGCCTGGCGCCCGACCGTCGGGATCACCACGGAGAGTCGAGGCTCAGCCGCCCGCGCCAACCGCCCGACCCTTGGAGGCGTGGTGGACGACGTGGGGCACGCGCAGGCCGTCGGTCGCCCGGAGGGTGAACTTCCCGTGCCGGCGGACGTCGTCGAACCCGGCCGTCCAGAGCATCCGCCGCCAGGTCCGGGCGCTCGGCAGCCAGAAGACGACGGCCGAATCCCGATCCGCGTGGTAGCGGGCCAGGCCGAGGGGGACGAGCTCGCACAGGCGGTCGTACTCCTCGGCCGAGACGAACGTCCCCGTGCAGAGGGCGGCGATCCGCTCGAGCGCGAGGACCTGGTCGCGGAGGTGCATGAGCACCGATCCGCAGAAGACGAGGTCGAACGTCCCGAGCTCCTCCGGGCGGGCGTCGTAGATCGAGCAGTTGACCCGCTCGACCCGCGAGCCGAGGAGCTCGTGGGCGAGGCGGAAGCCGGCCCCCCGGGGCTCGTCGGCGAACACGCGCGGCCGGCGGCGGGCCGGCCAGTCGAGGTCGCGCTCGTCGTCGAGGTCGAGCGCGACCACCTCGGCCGCCCCGCGCCGCTCGAGCTCGAAGGCCCAGAAGCCGTCCCACGTCCCGACGTCGAGGACCCGCATCCCGTCGAGCCGGTCCGGGAGCCCGTAGGAGGCGACGAACGGGCGTAGGTCGAACCAGCCGTCGGTCACCCGGCCGGGCGCCAGCTCGATCGAGTGGTACCACCGGCGCTCCATCGCTCGCTCGAGCAGCTCCACGCGCGTTAGCGTAGCCCCCCATGGCCGACCCTCGCGATCCCCGCTCCCGGCGACCACGTCCGGCCGGGCGGGGCCGCTCCGAATGATCGACATCGAGCGCGAGGAGGCCGAGCTGCGCGAATACCTCGGTAACGCCTACGATCATTCCCGGCTCGTCGACTGGGAGGGTCAGCTCGAGCGGGAGGCCGCGCGGGTCGGCGACGAGCAGGCCCTCTACCGGAGCTCGGAGGCCTACCTCTACAACCTCACGGCGTTCGCCATGACCCGGACCAAGGAGCCGTACCTCCGCGATCTGGCCGCCCTCGTCGCCCCGCCGGCCCGGGTGCTCGACTACGGGTGCGGCATCGGGAGCGACGGTCTCGTCCTCGCCGGGCTCGGCTACGAGGTCGAGTTCGCCGACTTCGAGAACCCGAGCGTCCGCTACCTCCGCTGGCGGCTCGACCGTCGCGGTCTCCGGGCCCGGATCCACGACCTCGACCGCCGGCCGCCGGCCGGCCGCTTCGACGCGGCGTTCGCCTTCGACGTGATCGAGCACGTCGACGATCCGTTCGCCGTCCTCGCCCGCCTCGAGTCGCTCGCCGACCTCGTCGTCGTCAACTTTCTCGCCCCGGCCCCGGGCGAGACCAGCCTCCACCGGGAGCTGCCGATCGCCGCCCTCCTCGACCATGCCCGCGCCCGCGGCCTGCGCCGCTACCGCCGCTACCACGGCCGCTCCCACCTCGTCGCCTACGCCCCCCGCCGGTCCGGAGCCCGCGCCCGGGTCGCCGCCGGGGTGGCCCTGGCCGCCGGCCGGCTCCGCGCCGCCCGATGATCGGCTCGGCGTCGGGCCGCCCGGCCGCCAGCGTGATCGTGCCGTTCGCCGGCGCCCAGGCCCGCCTCGAGGAGATGCTCGGCCGGCTCGGCCGGCTCGAGCTCCGCCCCGGGGACGAGGTGGTCCTCGTCGACAACCGAGCCGACCCGAGCCCGGCGGCCGCGCCCCCGGGCGTGCGGGTGCTGGCCGCCTCCGGGCGGGCCTCGTCCTGGTACGCCCGCGACGTCGGCGCCGCGGCGACCACGGCCGAGTGGCTCGTCTTCCTCGACGCCGACACCCGTCCGGTCCCGGCGCTCCTCGACCGCTACCTCGACCCGCCGCCCGGCCCGGGGGTCGCCGTCCTGGCCGGGGGGGTGCGCGACTGGAGCACGGCGCCGACCGCCTGCTCGCGCTACGTCTCGGACCGGGCCAAGATGGATCAGGGAGTGACGCTCGCCCATCCCCACCGGCCGTACGCCCAGACCGCCAACTGCGCGGTCCGGCGGACCGCCTTCGCCGCGGTCGGCGGCTTCGCCCCGGGCGCCGGATCGAGCGCCGCCGGGGACGCCGACCTGTGCTGGCGCCTCGAGGACGCCGGCTGGTCGCTCGAGTCGCGCCCGGACGCCGCCGTCGACCACGAGAACCGCGCCCGGTTCCGGGATCTCTACGGCCAGCTCGCCCGCCACGGAGCCGGCCTCGCCTGGCTCGAGCGCCGCCACCCGGGGAGCGCGCCGGCGCCCGGGCCGCGCGAGCTGGTCGGGCGGATCCCCCACTACCTCCTCGCCGCTGCCCGGGCGGCCGACCGCGAACAGGCCGGGTTCGCCCTCGCCGACCTGATCTGCCTCTACGCCCGCGACCTCGGGCGCCTGAGCGGTCAAGGTCTCTGACCGCGGGGCCGATGACCGGTGGGGGCGGCCGGCCGGGCCGCCGCCGCCGTCCCGCCCAGCCAATATCCTCCGGGAGCTCAAGATGGGAACCGCGACATCGAATTGCAGCCGGCGGCTCGTGGTCGCCCTGGTCGCGGTGCTCTCCGCGCTCCTGGTCGGCGTCCCCGCGGCCGCGGCGAAGGTCGGCCCCCGAGTGACGATCGGCGTGTTCGGCGACTCGGTGGTCGAGGGCTACACGATCCCCCACTTCCTCGAGGACAGCCTCGTGCCCCAGCTCCGGACCGGCCTCGTCCGGGCCGGTTTCCAGTCCTCCGGGGGCGGCCTGATCCCGGCGAGCGTCTTCCGCTGGAAGTTCAACCAGTACACCGTCGCCGGGACCCCCGAGGTCCCCCGCCCGGACGCCTGGGTCCTCTCCGGCTTCTCGGCCAAGTTCCCCGGCCCGGACGGTCCGAGCGGCTACAGCGCGATCGCCCTCTCCCCGTCGGTGACCGCCACCGCGCCGATCGACGGCCCGTACGTCGGGGTGCTCTTCACCAAGTTCGTCGGCTCCGGCGTGTTCAGCGTCACCGCCGGCGGGCAGAACTTCCCGATCGACGCCGGCTCGACCGGTCCGCCGACCCCGACCACGGTGTGGATCACCGTCCCGCCGGGGACCAAGTCGATCACGGTCAACGGCCCGAGCACGGGCAGCGTCATCTTCGACGGGGTGATCGTCCGCGGCCCGGTCACCCCCGGCCACATCGGCGTCGAGGTCGAGAACCTCGGGCACATGGGCCACCGCCTGGCCCAGGACTCCTCGCCCCGGATCCTCGCCTCGCTCGTCCAGCAGCGCTTCGACATCTCGGTGTTCCTCTCCGCCTACATCTGGGAGTTCGCCAACGCCGGGACGAAGGGCTACGCCGCCGAGCTGCGGTCCCGGATCCGGCTCTCGCGCAGCTACGGCGGCCTCTGCGTGGTCGCCGACCCGTCGCCCCTCCCGCCCGAGCTCGGGTCGATCATCGCCCGCTTCCAGGCGGTCGACCGGCAGGTGGCCAAGGAGGAGGGCTGCGTCTACTTCGGCGGGCTCGCCCACCTCTGGAACCCGGTGACCGCCGTGCGGACCGGGCTCACCTTGATCGACGGCGTCCACCCCCGCGCCCCCGGCTACCGCCTGATGGCCCAGGCGCTGGTGCCCGTGCTGTCCAGGCTCGTCCGCCAGCGGGTACACACCCGCGGGTTCTAGTGGTTCTTGACGGCCGGCCGGACCTGGCCGGGCGGGTCGCCGCCCGCCAGTGGTACCACACGATCGAGCTCGCCCCGGGCGTCGTGACCCCCGGCTACTTCGACACCCGTCCGATCGTCGGGCGCCTCCCGCTGCCGGCGCGCCTCGACGGGATGCGCTGCCTCGACATCGGGACGTTCGACGGGTTCTGGGCCTTCGAGCTCGAGCGCCGGGGGGCGGCCGAGGTGCTGGCCGCCGACATCCTCGACGAGCGCCGGTGGGACTGGCCGGCGGTGGTCGACCCGGTCGACTACGCAGCGATCACCGAGCGCAAGGGCGGGGGGGACGGCTTCGCGATCGCCGCCGAGGCGCTCGGATCCCGGGTCCGGCGCCTCGACCTGAGCGTCTACGACCTCGACCCGGCGGTCCACGGGATGTTCGACCTCGTGTACCTCGGGAGCCTGCTGCTCCACCTGCGCGACCCGATCGGCGCGCTCGAGCGGGTCCGGGCGGTCACGCGGGGGCAGCTCATCTCGGTCGACGCCTTCTCGGTGGCCCTCACGGTCAGCGGACCCTGGCGGGCGACGTTGGGGCTCGAGCCCGGGGGCCGTCCCTACTGGCTGAAGCCGAACCTCCGCGGCCTGGGCGAGGTGATCGCCCGGGCCGGGTTCGCGATCGAGTCCGGGCCCACCCCGTTCCTCATGCCCCCGGGGCGCGGGCATCCCCGGCCGCAGCTGCGCCCGTACGCGGTCCGGACGGCGGCCGCCCGGAACATGCTCTTCTGCTCGCGGTTCGGCGATCCCCACGCCGCCGTGCTCGCCCGGCCGCTGGCCGGGGCGGCCCCGCCCCGGGGACACACGGCGGGCTGAGCCGGCGGTCGGCGCGGCGTGGACCTACGGCAACGGGAACCTCGGGTTCAGCGACAACACGACGGGCGAGATCTTCCAGGTGCACGTGACCAACCCGAACTCGCCGTCGCCGACGTTCACGCTCGTCTCGACCCGGACCGGGCCGTCATCGAGCATCAACGACGGCACGTCGTGCGTGGGTCAGCCGGTGGACTTGGGGATCGCGAAGACAGGCCCGGCCACCGTCGCCCCGAGCGGCACGATCACCTGGACGATGACCGTCCACAACGGTGGCCCGGGCAACAGCTCCGGGTTCGTGGTCAGCGACACGCTCCCCGCGTCGGTCACGGCTCCGGCCACGGCGACCCCGGGCTGCAGCCTCGCCGGTCACGTCCTGACGTGCAGTGGAGGCGCGCTGAACGTCAACCAGGACGCGGTCATCACGGTCACCGCAGCGGCCCCGGGCGTGGTCGGTACGGTGATCTCCAACACCGCGTCGGTGCTCGGCTAGCGGGGCACGACCGGGAGACCGCGGGCCGCGCGGCTCTCGCGCGGGCGCCCGGCGGGGTGGCGGCCGGCTCCGGCTCCGGCGCCGGCTCAGCTCGTGGCGCCGAACTCCTGCGTGTAGGTGCCGCCGGGGCCGGCCCCGAGGAGAGCGGGCGCCGGGGCGGCGACGCCCATGCCGGTGTCCCGGAAGGCGGGGTTCAGGATGTTGGCCCGGTGGCCGGCCGAGCCCATCCACGAGCCGACGATCGCCGCCGGGGTGGCCAGGGAGCCGGTCGCGGCGGCGATGTTCTCGCCGACCGTGTAGCCATGGCCCGGGCGCAGGTAGCCGGCGGCGCGGATCCGCGACAACGGATCCGAGCCGGACGGGCTGGTGTGGGAGAAGTAGTCGGCGGCGACCATGTCCCGGGAGTGGGCGGCGGCGGCGCTGGTGAGGGCCGAGTTCCGCTTGAGCGCGGCCAAGCCGTAGGCGGCGCGCTGCTGGTTGATCAGGCAGAGAGTCGCCGTGGAGACGAGCGAGAGGTTGCCGGCGGACGGAACGAGGTAGGCGTTGGCGCACGGGGCGCTCGCCGCGGCGGCGACCGGCGGGCTGGGCTTGGCGTGGTGGGGGGGCTTCGCGGCGAACGCCGGGGACGCGGCGGCGAGGCTGAGGGCGACCGCCAGGGCGGCGGCGGAGCGGGCACGGCGGGGACGGACGACGGCTTGGGGCATGGTGGCGACCTCCGGCTGGCGACGCCACCACCCATCCTTCGGTAACCCGGCCTACCCACACCGAAGTGGTGGCACCGTGGCTTTGCGTCCCCGCCTCGCGACGGGTTTGCCCTTCTCGGGAAAGCGGCGTACTGGTTTGGGCTTCGGCATCTCATCGGCCGGCCCCGGCCAGACCCGAGCGGAGGTCCGAGAAGCGGACGACTGGTCGAGGAGGGGCCTTGGCGGACCCCGGTCCGTCGCGGCCGGGCGCCGTGAGACGCCGCGAGCGGATGCTCGTCGCCGGGTCGCCCAGCATGACGCCCCCCCGAACCGTGGCGGCCGGCTTCACTGAATGCCTGGAAGGACCTTCGTGCCCTCGATTCGGACGGCCGCGAGCGAGCGTGGGGCGAGCCCGAGCAGGCGCAGGACCGTCGGGGCGACCTGCGTCGTCTCGACGAACGTGCGGACCCGCGCCCGCCGCACGGCGCCGGGCGCGTAGACGACGAGCGGCACGGCGCGGTCGGCCGGGTTGTCGCCGCCGTGCTCGGCGATCTTCGTCCCGCCGGTGTAGACGACGCCGACCTGAACCCGGCCGAACACGTCGGGGTGGCGCGGGTCCGCGAGGGGAACCCCGAAGAAGGCCGCCGCCCCCTTCCCGGCGTAGATCAGCGCCAGGCCCGAGTGCGCCAGGGTCCGGCTGCCGCCGCCGTAGGTGACGCCGGTCGCCGGGTGCGTCCACAGGTAGCTCTTGACGAAGTCGGCCGCCGCCGGCGAGCGGTCGGACAGGTAGCTCTGCCAGAGGTCGTCGTCGGTGCCGGCGACGATCAGCTTGCCCGCCCCGGGGTGAGCCGCCGTCCACGCCTTGTTGATCGCGTCGATGATCGGACCGTCGTCGATCCGGGTCAGGAGGTTTGGATCCTGCGGCGACTGGCCGTGCTTGGCCGTGACGAGGATCGCCGTCCGGCTGGCGATGCCCTGGGCGCGGATCTCCCGGTCCATCGCCAGCAACTCGGCGTCGACGTAGTCGAGTGCGCTGGTCAGCAGCGGGCCCGGCGTCGTCGTCCCGGGCAGGTACCCGCCGGCCAGCGTCGGGCCGCCGATCGCGGCCTGCGACCGGAGCAGCTTCTCCGCCGTCGAGACGGTCTGGAAGTTCATTCCGAAGATCGCCGGCACACCTACCCTCGTGGTTCGGCTGTGGTCGTAGCCGTCGATCTCGTTGAGGATCGCCCGGACCTTGTAGGAGTCGTACTGCCTCGTCGCGGCGTTGCTGCCCGTCCAGGCGATGTCACCCGGGTAAGGGGTCCCGTCGGGCTCGGTCGCGGCGCTGTCGATCTCCGGCGCGAACATGTCGTCGATCCCGGCTCCCGACGGCCCGCTGAACGACTCGTAGACCGCGTGCTTGTCCGACCACGCCGTCCGCAGGCCGGCCTGGTGGGCGACCTCGAACATCGTGTTCACGCCCAGGTAGGAGTGCGGGTAGATCGGCTGGCAGGTAGCCGGATCGACCGGGAAGGTGCGAGGGTCCAGCAGGGTCCGCGGCTGACCGGTCATGTGCAGGATGCTGCCCGGCAGCCCCGCTAGGCCCTGACCGGCGTCGAGCTTGGTCACGTCGCGGTCGTCGGGCGAGTCGTAGACGACATCGGCTCCGGTTGGCTGGCCGTGGCACGAGGTCGTGCCCGCCGGGTAGAGGCTGTGGTCGTACTCGACGTCGTAGTAGACGCCCGTGGCCCGCGGATCGCCTCCGGTCATCAACGCCGTACCGCCGGGATCTGAGTCCGACGGGACCGAGGTGCGCGCACGGGAGTATTCGGCGCCGCGGCTGGCCAGCTTGGCGAGCTCCGAGTACGGATGCCGGGCGACGTACCAGGCGAGGTCGGACTGGTGCAGTCCGTCGACCGAGATCAGCAGGACGTGCTGGATCTGCCTGGGGCGGGCCACCGCCGCGCTGGACGTCGAGAGGGCCAGCGGTGTCCCGACGGCCAGCGAGGCGAGGACCGCCCCGGCGACCTTGGTGCGCGCGTGCATCTCGTGTCACTCCTTCCTTCGGGGCTGAGCTCCGCGAGCCTATGGGCGCCCGCGCCGGCGGTTGTGACCGTCGCGTGACCCGGTTGTGTAGCCCCACCGGCACCCGGGGACCCGGCGCCCGGCGCAGGCCGCAGGCCGGCCGCCCGGCCGCCGGCGGCCGGGTCAGCCGGAGGACGGCCGCGAGACCCGGGGGAAGATCCCGGCGCCGAGGTCATCCGGGTCGAGCTCGACGATCCGCCCGACGATTCGGCAGGCGTCCTCGGCGGTGGGGGCGCCGACGTTGTTGACGTACGTGGGCCGCTCGTCGCCGTTGCGGGTGGCGGACACCGGCTCGACCCAGGCGCCGTCGAGCGTGTCGAGGGCCCGGCGCATCTCCGCCGTCAGGGCGTGCCAGTGGGGGATGCCGACCTGGTAGAGGTGGGGGTAGCGCGCCATGTCGAGGGCGCCGTGGACCCGTTCGGCGCTCATGCCCCAGCGCTCGGCGATCACCGCGGCGTCGGCGCGGTCGAGGTCCGCCTCGTGCCGAGCGATGTCCTGGCAGGCATCCCGCGTCGCCAGGTCCCAGAGATCCCCGAGGAACGCCTCGTGGGCGTCCGGGCCGGCGACGGGCGAGTCGAAGCCCCAGTTGGACGCCGCCCGCCCGGACTGGCCGTCTGGCCAGGCGAGCTCTCCGCCGCTCAGGTGGTAGCGGACCAGGCGCGAGGCGTAGAACCCCGCGGCGTGCACCTCGCGATCCGCGGTGGCCGCCAGCTCGTCGAGCGCCTCGGCCCCGCGGGCGTGCCGGGGATCGTCGGGATTGGCGGCGGCCAGCCCGCGACGCCAGTGCGCCAGCTCCCGGAGCCAGTCGCCGAGGGGGGTGGTGGACACGGGGCCAGCGTAGCGACCGACCCCGCCCGGCGCCGCGTCCGCCGAGCCGCCGCCGCTCGTCCTCCGGGTGGCCCGGTATCGTCCCGAGCGGCGTCGGGCGCAGGATTGCCCAAGTCGACACGGAAGGGAACGGCAGCGTGCAGATCAAGCTTGTCTCGCTGGAGGATGGGATCACGTCTTGCGGTTTCCGCAAGATGGCGGCCTTTGCGGCCCGGGTGAACCCGGACACCGAGGCCTGCTACATCTCGACCGCCCAGTACCGGAGCGTCCGCAACGCCGTCAAGGGAACGACCGGCAACAGCGGCGCCGACTTCGGGCCCGACCAGATCGACGAGATCGTCCAGGGGCTGGCCGGGGCCGAGATGGTCGGCTTCTCGTCGATGACCGGCTACGCCGACCTGACCCGGCGGATCATCACCCGGGTGCGCGAGGTCTCGCCCGAGAGCCTCGTCATCTGGGGCGGGATCCACCCGATCATCCACCCGGAGGACGCGATCCTGGCCGACGTCGACGGGATCTGCGTCGGGGAGGGGGAGTTCGCCTTCGAGGAGCTGCTCGCCGCCCTGAGCGAGGGCCGCGACCACACGGGGACGCGGAACTTCTGGTTCAAGCGGGGCGAGGAGATCAAGAAGAACCGCTTCCGCCCGCTCGCGAGCGTGCCGGAGATGGAGACGCTCCCGTACCCCCAGTACGGCCAGGGCGAGCTGATCTACCGCCCGGGAGAGGGCTTCAAGCCGATGAAGACCGGCGACTTCCTGGCCAACGACGGCCTCGGCTACACGACGCTCTGGTCGATCGGCTGCCCGTTCCACTGCGAGTTCTGCGGGAACACGAAGTTCATCGCCAACGACCCGAAGTACAAGAAGATCCGCCACCCGAGCGCCGAGTACATCGTCGGCGAGGTCAAGGCCGCCCGGACCCGCTTCCCCCACATCAGCCAGGTCTCCTTCCACGACGACAGCTTCATGGCGATCTCCTACGCCGACATCGAGCGGTTCGCCGAGCTGTGGAAGGCCGAGCTCGACATCCCCTTCGCGGTGTACGGGGTGATCCCCAACTACGTCAAGCGCGACAAGTTCGAGATCCTCACCTGGGCCGGGATGAACCGGGTCCGGATGGGGATCCAGAGCGGCAGCCAGGAGATCCTCGACTTCTACCGCCGCCCGACGCCGCCGGAGAAGATCATGGCCGCCGGCGAGGTGATCGCCTCGTTCTCGCCGAAGTACCACATCCCCCCGGCCTACGACATCATCATGGACAACCCGATCGAGACGCGCGAGAACGTGATCGAGACGCTCGAGCTCCTCTACGAGATGCCGCGTCCGTACACGCTGTTCATCTACTCGCTGCGGGTGATCCCGAACACCGGCCTCGAGCGGGCGATGAAGGAGCGGGGGATCGACATCGAGGAGATCTCGGCCGCCTACCAGATGATCCCCCCCCGGGTGGCCAACCTCCTCCTCTACGTGCTGGCCTTGTTCCGCCCGCCGCGGCGGGTCTTCGACTTCCTGCTCAAGCACGTCGAGTCGAGCGCGACCCCCCAGCGCGAGTACCCGCGGATCGGCCTCGTCCTGCGGACGACCTACCTGGCCAAGCGGGCCTTCGACCACGCCCGGTTCATGGACTTCTCGATCACCACCGGCTGGAGCGGGTGGATCGCCTGGCGCCTGGGGATCGTCGACCTCTGGCAGAAGAAGCTCAAGCGCCGCCCGCCGCGGCCGGCCCCGCCGGTGCGGAGCACGACCCCGGGCCAGTCGTCGCGCCGGGCCGCCCCGATGCCGTCGCCGTCGGTCAAGACCGGCGCCTGAGCCCCACACCCCGATGGTGGGCCCGGCCGAGGCGACGGCGCTCCTGTCGCTTCAGGACACGCTCTACAACTCAACCAACCCGACCCGGCGCTGGCTCCACGTCAGCCGGCGGGAGCACATCGAGCGGGCGCTCCGCCGGGCGGCGGCCGACCGACCGCCGGCCCGGGCGCTCGAGATCGGGCCGGGGAGCGGCATCTACCTCCCGCTGCTCAGCGAGCTCGCGGACACGGTCGTGGCCAGTGACATCGAGGCGGCTTTTCTGGAGCGGGCTCGGGCGATCGCGGCCAGGCGGCCGAACATCGCGGTGGTCCTCGACGACATCGTCGCCTCCCGGCTGGAGGACGAGAGCTTCGACCTGGTGCTCTGCTCGGAGGTGATCGAGCACATCCCCGATCCCGGGGCCGCGCTCGCCTCGATGCGGCGGATCCTCCGGCCGGGCGGCCGGCTGATCCTCTCGACCCCGCACCGGTTCAGCCCGCTCGAGCTCGCCGGTCGGGTCGCCTTCCTTCCCGGGGTGGTCGACGTCGTCCGCCGGATCTACCGGGAGCCGATCCTCCCGACCGGCCACATCAGCCTGATGAGCGCCGCCGAGGCCCGCCGTCGTCTCGCGGACGCCGGCTTCGCCGTCGAGCGCAGCTGGGCGACCGGGGTCTACCTCCCGCTCGTCGCCGAGCTGACCGGGGAGGCCGGCCTGCGCCTCGAGCAGCGCCTGGAGCGGCGCCTGGCCGGAGGCCGGCTCAACGGCCTCCTGTGGACCCAGTACCACGTGGCGGTCCGATGACCCCGACCCTGTCGATCGTCTTCCCCGCCTACAACGAGGAGCGGCGGATGGGGCAGCTCCTCGACGGGCTGCGGACGATCGCGGCCACCGGCCTGCCGGGGCTCGAGCTGCTCGAGGCGGTGATCGTCGACGACGGCAGCCTCGACGGCACGGTCGCCCGGGTGACCGCCGCCCTGCCCTCCTGTCCGTGGATCACCCTGGTCGCCGACGGCACCCCCAACCAGGGCAAGGGTGCGGCGACCGCCCGGGGGGTGACGGCCGCCCGGGGCGAGCTGGTCCTCCTGGCCGACGTCGACCTGGCCGCCCCGCTCCTCGAGGTCGGCAAGCTCCACGCGGCCCTCCGCGGTGGGGCCGACCTGGCCATCGGGTCGCGGGACGTGCCCGGCTCGGTGGTCACCGGCGCGTCGTTTCACCGCAAGCTGATGGGGCGGATCTTCAACTACGCCGTCCGCCGGGTCACCGGCCTGCCCTTCCGCGACACGCAGTGCGGCTTCAAGCTGATGGCGACCCCGGTCGGGCGGCGGCTGCTCGCCGAGCAGGCGGTCGCCGGCTACGCCTTCGACGTCGAGGTGCTCCTCCGGGCTCGGGCGCTCGGGCTGCGGGTCGCCGAGGTGGCGATCGCCTGGGAGCACCGGCCCGGGTCGAAGCTCAACCCGCTTCCGGCGGCGGTGGCGATGAGCCGCGACGTGCTGCGGCTGGCTCGCGCGGAGCGGCGGCGGTCCGATCCCGACCTCGCGCGCGAGCCGTGCGGCCCCTGATCCGGCCCGACCGCCGGCCGTCGAGTCTTCACGCGGGGAACGGCGCCGGCCGGCGCTGGGCGGGGCCGGCCTGCTTCGGGCTGCTCGTCGTCGGGGCCGTCTGGCTGCTCGCCGACGCCGTCCTCGGCGGGCGGATCCTCGCCCCCGGGGACCTCACGCTCTTCGCCGTCCCGCCCTTCGGGACGGTCCGGCCGCCCGGGCTCCTCCGCGCGGCCAACCCCTCGCTGACCGACGTCGTCTTCGTGATCGAGCCCTACCTCCTCCACGCCCGCGAGGCGATCCGCGGCGGGGCGCTTCCGATCTGGGACCCGTCGGTCGGCACCGGGCGCCCGCTCGGCGCCCAGGCGGCGGCCCAGCTCTTCCCGACGAGCTGGCTCGCCTACGTCCTGCCCTTCTGGCGGTCGCTCGGGTTCATCGCCCTGGCCAAGCTCCTCCTGACCGCCGGCGGGACGTACCTCTTCGGCCGGTCGCTGCGGCTGCGGCCGGTGGCCGCGGCGCTCGCCGCCGGGTCCTTCGCCTTCGGGACCCAGTACGTCGTCTGGCTCGGCCACAGCATGACCGACGTCGTCGCGCTGATGCCCTGGATGTTCCTCTTCGCCGAGCGGCTCTGCGCCCGGGGACGGGCGGCCGACGCCGCCGGTCTCGGGCTGGCGGTCGGGGTGGCCATGTTCGGCGGCCACCCCGAGTCGCTGGTCGTCGCGGTGAGCGGGGCCGGCGCCTACCTGGTCGCCCGGCTGGCGGCCGACCCGGAGCCGATCGGCCGGCGGGTGCGCCTCCTTGCCGGGGCGGCGGTGCTCGCGGCGGCGGTCGGGGCGCTCTACTGGCTGCCGCTGCTCGAGCTGGTCGGCCAGTCGACCCGGACCGGGCGCGACAGCCCGGCCGACTCGCTGCGCCAGCTGGCCGTCGGCCTGGTCTTCCCCGAGTGGTGGGGCCGCCCCGACAAGCGGATCTTCGCGGCCGGCGGGGGCGGCGGGCTGTCGAGCGTGTTCGTCGGGCGGGCGTACGTCGGCGTCCTCCCGCTGCTCCTCTGCGCCGGCATGTTCGCGCTCCGGCGCCGCCGGGCCCAGCTCTTCTTCGCGGCGACCGGGGCGGCGTCGGTGGCCCTGATCGTCGACCTCCCGGGCGTCCGCTGGTTTGCCACCCACGTGCCGCCGTTCTCGCTGATGGTCGTCCACTACTACATCTGGCTGGCCGCCTTCTCCCTGGCCATGCTCGGCGGCCTGGCTCTCGACCAGCTCCTCGGGGCGCCGCGCTCCCGCCAGCTCCGGGCGCTGCGCTTCGCGGGGCTCGGGGCGGCCGTCCCGGTCGTCCTGGCGCTGGCCCTCGACGGGCGGGCCCTCCTGCGGGCCTGGCGGGGGGCGCTCGATCAGCTGCCGGTCGCCCAGCTCGATCCCGGGTCGGCGTCGGTGGCGGCCGCCGGGTCGCTCGCCCGCTGGATCATCGTCGCCGGCCTGGCCCTCGTAGCCGGCTTCCTCGCGCTCCGCTCCTCGCGCCTGCGCCCGGCCTGCCTGGCCCTGCTCGTCGTCCTCGCCCTGGCCGACGTGGTGACCATCGACCGGGGCTACCAGCCGGCGCTCCCCGCCTCCCTGGCCGACCCGCCGGCCCCGGCGGCCCTGGCGGCGACCCGGCCGACCGGCCGCCTGGCGGCGCCCGGGATCGAGCTGGCCCCGAACCTCGCCGAGCTCTACGGCCGCGCGGACGTCCGGGTCGAGGATCTGCCCGAGCTCGAGCGCTACAGCCGGCTGGTCGAGGCGTTCGGCGGATCGGTCCTCCGGGCGTTCGGCGACAGCGTGCTCCCGCCCGACCGGGCGCTCGGCGAGGCGGGGGCGACCGGCTCGACCCGGACGCTCCTCGACCTCCTCGGCGCCACCCAGATCGTCGACCAGGGCGGGACGAGACCGACCGGCCCGGGCCTGCGGGTCGCCCTCGCGGCGCCCGGGCAGCGGCTGATCGACAACGCGCAGGCCGTGCCCCGGGCGTTCGGCGCGTACGCCTGGCGCCCGGTCGGCGGCCTCGGCCCGGCGCTCGCGGCCATGCGCGGGCAGAGCGCGGCGGCGCTGACCGGCCGGCCGGTGATCGAGGGCGCACCGGCTGCGGCGCCCTCCGGTCCGGCCCGGCCGCCGGCCCCGGCCCTCGTCACCGCCAGCTCGGATACGGCGGTGACGGTGTCGGTCCGCCTCGACCGGCCGGGATACGTCGTGCTCGACGACCTCTACTACCCCGGCTGGAGCGCCCGGGTCGACGGCCGCCCGGCCCGGATCCTCGCCGCCAACGGAGCGTTCCGGGCGGTGGCCGCCGCGGCCGGGACCCACGTCGTCCGCTTCGTCTACCGGCCGGCGACCGTATGGATCGGCGGAGCGCTGACGCTCGCCGGACTCCTCCTCGGGGCGGGGGTGATCGGGTTCGGGTGGCTGGGCCGGCGCCGGCGGGCCCTCATCGCCTGACGTGGTCGGGGTCGCCGGCGCCGCCGCTACGGTACAGCCGTGCCGGGGGAGAAGGGAGACGGGGCCGCGCCGACGACCTTTACCGTTGCCTCGGTTAGCGCATTGGTCGTCAAACCGGCCCGGTTGAAGGTGAAGTCGGCCAGCATGACGCGAAATGTCTTCTTCTGGTCATCGGTCCAACTCTCGAACAGCACTCTCACGATGAACACCGTGACTTCCTGGGTGAACTGGAGGTTGGTATTCCCAGCCGCGATCGCCTCAGCCTGAGTCGGCATGAGGTCAAAGTTGCTGCATATGGTCCGCCATGCCTGTGCTACCGGGGCACTGTAGTGGCCCGCCGACAAGCCACTGGCCGCCTGCGTGTGCAAGGCCGAATACGCCTTGATCAACGGGCCGGTCCCGACGCCCTGCGTCGGAGACTTCGGAATCGCCGCGGTGGTGTTCGCCACCTGGGCCTTCGTGCCCACCGATTCGATGTATTTGTTGATGTACGCCCGAACCGTGCCCGAAAAGACATTGCCGAACGGATCCGTGATCCGATCGCCTGGGCGGAGGGTGCCCAAGGTCTTCTCCTCGGGCGTCCCCGCGCGGGGGTGCTCCCAGGGCGCGCCCTTGAGGGCCAGCCAGGTGTGCCCGAACAGCTCATGCGATAGTGCGGCAACACCCTCGGCTTGGTCGTAGTAGATCAGGTCGTAAGTGGGGTCCGGGCTCTGGCCGCCCGCCTTGAGCGTTATCCCGAGCACACTGACGTCGCGTTGGATTAGCCTGAGCTCGGTCAGGCTGAGATCCGTCGGCGGCTTGCCGGGCGCCGGTCGCGCCTTGAAGTTCTTGCCGGCGGCGACGGCCTCGATCTTCACGTGGCCGCTGTCCACGATGTCCTTGAGTCGCGACCAGCGAAACTCGTCCTCTGGCGTGGTGTAGTCGAGATCGTAGGTCAGCCGGCCGCGCGCCGAAACTGTGACGTGAGCCTGATCCATGCCCGAGAAGAGCCCGCCCTGGGTCATGACATGCACCCGTGCCGCCGGGTTTACGTGCACATCGCTGGACTGCTTCCAATTTGTCTTCTGCCTCTGGGGGTGAGACGCGGGCGCGGATAGATGGATTTGCGCGCGGCGTCCAGCGAGGGTGTCGGATGCGGCGCGTTCGGCCTCCCGCTCCAGCGCCGCAGTGGAACCGCTCGGGCCAGCTCGACGCTGCTGCTGGACGACGTGCGCCAACTCGTGCAGCAGCAGCTCCCGGCCGGCCCGAGACCCGGGCTGGTACGCGCCCGGGCGAAAGTACACGTCCGCGCCCTGGGCGTACGCATGGGCGTCCAGAGCGTCGGCCCGAGCCGCCGCCGACGCGTCGACATGGATGCGAACCCCCCTCGCGGCTGCTTGCAGCTCACGGTGGGCATCGGGCCGCTGGGCACCTCCGGCAGGGTGCCCGGGTGTCGCGCCGGAATGGACGGGAATCCGGCTGAAATCGAACTTTGGTCTCCCTGCCGTCGGCAGGGCTTCGTCCGCGCCGTCTCGTTCGGTAGCAGCCACCAACAGAGGCCGGGCGTCCGTGCCGAGCAACCTGACGTCATGGCGCGGCTGACGTGCGGGTCGACGCGGCGTCGCGGGCTGGGCTGAGCCGGTCGGCCGAGCGATGGGCGACGTGGCGTCGAAGGTGGATGTGGTCATAGCGACTCCTGGGCCGGCCCCCCGATCCGAGCAGCGGTGAGCGACGGGCCACGCTGAGCGTCGTGATTGCCGGACTTCCTGGGCACGGTCAAAATACCAGTCTCGACGACCCGCCGGAGCGGCCCAAGCACCGCGCCGAGACGCGCGCCGACAGGTTCGCGCCGGGTCTTCGGTCGCTGGCGGCCGGGGCGGTGGAGGTGACCCTCGGCGGGCCCCTCCTCGGGGCGGGGCTGATCGGCTGCGCGCCTGGGCCGCCGCGGCGGCCTCATCTCGCGACGAGCAGGTTGGCCATCATCCCGTGGTCCTCGTGGACGAGGATGTGACAGTGGAAGACCGTCTCACCGGTGATCCCGGCGAAGCGGACGCGGACGACCACCCGCCCGCGGACCGGCAGGATCACCTCGTCCTGGAAGCCGGTGAACGGCTGCCGCCGCCCGTTGACCGAGTCGACCTCCAGCGGGTAGGTGTGCAGGTGGAACGGGTGCTGCTCGTCGGTGTGGTTCTCGATCGTCCACTCCTCGACCGTAGAAGATGTCCGCCCCGATGTTCGCCAGGTGCCAGAGCTGGGTCTCGCCGGGGGCGATGGCGATGCTCGGTTCGAGCTGCCCGTCGACCAGCCGGGTGGTCGGCGCGTCGCTGTCGATGTCGTGGGTGGTGACCGTGCCCCCGGCGACCTGGACGTCGCGCAGGGCGATCACCCGCTCGGTCAGCCCGCGCCGTCCGGCGGCCAGCGCCGCGGCCAGCCCCTCGACCTCGAGCACCCCCGAGAGGCCGCTGAACACCTGCTCCTCGGAGGTCATGTCGGCGTGCGAGTGGTACCAGTAGGTGCCGGACCCCTGCCCGACCGGGATCGTGAACGCGTAGGTGAAGCTCCGGCCGGCCGCCACCGACACGAAGATGTTGTCGGCGTGCCCGGCGGGCGACACGTCGAGGCCGTGGAAGTGGAGGTTGGTCGGCTCGGTCAGGCGGTTGACCAGTCGGATCACCACCCGGTCGCCCGGTTGGGCCACGAGCGTCGGCCCGACGAGCCAGCCGTCGTAGGTCTTGGCCAGGAAGCGCCGCCCGCCGGCGCTGACCAGCGTCCGGCGGGCCACCAGCGTGGCGGTGAGGACGCCGTCATGGCTGGCCAGGACCGGGGGCTCGGCGAGGGGAGCGGAGGGGAGAGGCGCGCCGCGGGCCGGCGGGCCGGCGCTCAGGAGGAGGGCGGCCACCAGGACGGCGGATCCGAGCGCGAGGGCTCCGGCGAGGAGCGGGCGCGCCCGCGGGGGTGTGTGACGAGGCATCGAGCCTCCTTCGAGTCGGCTGGTTGACGGGGACCTGCGCCCGCGCCGTCACGCACCCGACCCGGCGCTCGGCCGGCTCTCGCTTCTAGGGGCGCGTCCGCGGGGTCGCGACCCGGCGGGGCGGCGCCCGACCGGCCGCCCCGCCGGCGAGCGGCGTGACCGGGACGAGCCGGGGAAGCCCCCGCGGACGCCGCCGGACCACGCTCGCCCGGCGCGGCCCGACCGGGCGGCTTCGCCGCCGCGCGAGCCCGGCGATCGCCGCCTGCGTCCCGACGATCAGCAGGGTCAGCACCGCGGCGACCCCGAGAGCCGCGGGGACCGCCCACCAGCCGCCGTCGCCGAAGATGCCGGTCAGGCCGAGGGGATGCCGCGGCTCGAGGAGCTGCTCGAGGACCTCCTGGGCGCAGAAGCAGCCGACGAGGACGAACGCCAAGGCCAGCCACTCGACCAACCGGCCCCGCCCGCCGCGTCCACGCCCCGCGGGCCGACCCTGCCAGGCGGCGGCCAGGCGCCCGGCCAGCGCGCCGAGCGGGATGGCGAGGAGGACGACGCAGAGGGGGGCCAGCCACCCGAGGTAGGTGTCCCCGCGGTCGGTCAGCTCCCGCGACGCCCCGCGGCCGAACGCCAGCAGGTAGCGGAGCTCGTGGACGGCGAGCGTCGCCGCGGGCAGGAGCGCCGCCCCGCGCCAACCCGCCGCCCACCGACCCCGCACGCGCACGGCCTCAGCCCGACCCGATCAGAGGCCGGCCGGGTGGCGGGCCACGAACCCGCCGGTGTCGGTCATCGTCCGCGTCCAGCGCGTCCCGTCCTGGGACAGGGCGACCGTGTCGAAGCGCCAGCCGGCGACGACCATGAAGGCGTGGCCGGCGTTGGCGTAGACGGTGATCCACCGGCCCGGGCCCGGCTGGCCCCAGCTCTCGAAGCCGGTCGAGTCGAGCGGCGAGGAGACGAGGCCGGCCGCGGCGAGCGCGTAGCTCACCGACCCGGAGCAGTCGTAGGCGTTCGCCCGGAACGACGCGTGGCCGCCGCCGTAGACGTAGGGCAGGCCGGCGATCGCGTTGCCCGCGGCGATCACCTCGGAGACCGCCGCCGGGGCCCCGGCTGGCGCTTGGGCCATGCCGCCGGCGTCGATCGGGAGGCTCCCGGCCACGCTGCCCGAGACCGGCGACGTGGCGAACGTCTGGGCCTGGGCGCGGGCGATCTGCCGGTCGAGGGTCGAGATCTCGGCGGTCACCGTGCTGAGCTGGGCCCGGGCTCCGGCCCGCCCGCGCAGGAGTTCGGCCTGGCGGCGCAGGAGGGCGTCCTGGAAGGCGGTGGCCGTGTCCCGTGCGTTGACGACGGTCGCGGTCAGCGCCCGGTCGCGCACCTCGAGGGATCCGAGCCTCACCGTCTGGCCGACGACCTCGGTTCGCGCGAGCTTGGCGTTGCGCATGACCTCGGCGTCGTGGAGGGCGACCGTCTTGAGGAAGTCGACCCGGTCGAGCAGGTCGGCGAACCCGCGGGCGCTGAGGACGACGGTCACCAGGTCGGGCGCGTCGCCCTCGTAGGAGGCGACCAGGTTCGCGGCGAGCGCCGCCGAGGCCCGCCGGAGCCGGTTCTCGAGCGCGGTCAGCCGGTTGCGGGCGGCGACCAGGGCGCTCACCACGGCGTCGAGCTCCGCCTGCCGGGCCGCCGCCGCCGACTGGAGGACGGCGAGCTTGCGCTCGGCGACCTGGAGGCCGGCGGTCGTCGTCTGGATCTGGGCCGTCTGAGCGGCGATCGCTGCCCGCAGCCGGTCCGCCGCCGCCGTCCGCGACGAGAGGCTGGCCTGGAGGTCGCCCTGGGAGGCCACGGGGGCCGAGAGGAGCCCGAGCACACAGGCCGCGACCGCCAGGAGAAGCCCGCCGCGCGGGCGGCGGCCGGGGCGGCGCGTGGTCGAGGGGGCGGCGTCCATCGAGGATCGAGCGAGCCGGATCGGCTCGCGGCTCACCGCGATCGCCGTGGCCCCAGCCGGTCGCCCGCGAAACTAACAGCCCAGCTGCCGAGCCCGCGACGCGCGCGGCCCGGTGCAAGAAATCGTGCGCGAAGAAGGAGACCGCCTTGACCACCCAGACGACGCCGCCATCCGGCTTCGGCTTCAGCATCCCCGCGGACCTCGAGGCCCTGCTCGTCCGGGTCCGCGACTACGTCGCCGAGGACGCCGTCCCGGCCGAGCGGGAGCTCGCCGACCCGACCGACCTGCTCGCCTCCTGGCCGGTGGTCGAGGGCCTCCGCGCGCGGGCGCGCGAGCGGGGCCTCTTCGTCCCGCACATGCCCCCCGAGTACGGCGGCCTCGGCGTCGGCGTGATGGGGATGGCCCTGATCTCCCAGGAGGTCGGGGCGGCGCCGCTGGCTGCCCTCGGGCTGAACGCGATGGCCCCCGACGAGGGGAACATGCACACGCTGCTCCTCGCTGGGACCGACGAGCAGAAGGAGCGCTGGCTGCGTCCGCTGGCCGCCGGGCGCATCCGTTCGTGCTTTGCCATGACCGAGCCCGACGTCGCCAGCTCGGACCCGACCAACCTGGCGACGACCGCCGTGCGCGACGGCGAGGAATGGGTCCTCAACGGGCGCAAGTGGTGCATCACCGGGGCGCGCGGCGCGGCGTTCGCGATCGTCGTGGTCAAGACCGGCGCCGCCGGCGGTCATCGGGACCACAGCCTGATCATCGTCCCGGCCGGGACCCCCGGGTTCGAGGTCGGCCGCGACCCGGGTTGGCTCGGCGCGCACGCCCCGGGCGGACACCCGGTCGTCGAGCTGCGCGACGTTCGCGTGCCCGCGGGGAACCTCCTCGGCGGTGAGGGCGAGGGCTTCGTGATCGCCCAGAAGCGCCTGGCCGGCGGGCGTCTCGCCCACGCCATGCGCTGGATCGGCGTCGCCCAGCGCGCCCTCGACCTCAGCGCCCGGCGCGTGCTCGAGCGCCGGGCCTTCGGCGCCGAGCTCGCCGGCCACCAGATGGTCCAGGCGATGATCGCCGACTCGGCGATGGACCTCTACGCCTCCCGCCTGATGGTGCTCCACACGGCCTGGAAGGTCGAGCGGGACCTCCCCCACCGCCAGGAGGTCGCGATGACCAAGACGTTCGTCTCCGAGGCGTTCGGGCGGATCGCCGACCGGGCGGTCCAGATGCACGGCGCCGCCGGCGTCGCCCTCGACCTCCCGATCGCCCGGTTCTACGCCGACGCGCGGGCGGCGCGGATCTACGACGGCGCGAGCGAGGTCCATCGGATGACGATCGCCCGCGAGTGCCTGAAGCTGGCGCGGGACGGCCAGTCGACGCGGGCGGCCACCGGAGACCTCGGCTGATGGCCGGCGAGATCGCGGCCGACGACATCGTGGCGACCGCGGCGGCGGCCGGCGCCCGGCCGCCCCTGATCGTCGTCGATCGGCTCGTCGCCTTCCTCGACGCCGCCGGGCTCGGCGCCGGCGAGCCGTCGTTCTCCCCGATCGGCGACGGCCACTCGAACGTGACCTACGCGGTCACCCGCGGCGACCGCCGGTTCGTCCTGCGCCGGCCCCCGCGACCGCCGATTCCGCCGAGCGCCCACGACATGCTGCGCGAGGCGCGGATCCTCCGGAGCCTCACCGGCCGGGCTCGAGTCCCCCGGGTGCTGGCCGTGTGCTCGGACGCCTCGGTGCTGGGCGCGCCCTTCTACCTCATGGAACAGCTCCAAGGAATCGTTGCCGGAGTCCGGGTGCCTCCCGCGCTCGACAGTCCGTCCGAACGGCGGCGGATGGGGGAGGAGCTGATCGACGCGCTCGTCGAGCTCCACGCGCTTGACTGGCGCGCCGCCGGCCTCGACGGCTTCGGGCGCCCCGGCGGGTACCTCGAGCGCCAGCTGCGCCGGTTTCGCGGCCTCTGGGAGGCGAACCGGACCCGGGAGATCCCGGCGGTCGACCGGGTCGCCGACTGGCTCGGGCGCCACCGGCCGGCGTCGGGTCCGGCGACCATCGTCCACGGCGACTACCGCCTCGGAAACGTCATGTTCGCCCCGGAGCCGCCCGCCCGGATCCTGGCCATCCTCGACTGGGAGATGTCGACGATCGGCGACCCGCTCGCCGACCTCGGCTACCTCTGCGCCCTCTACGCCGACGCCGACGACCCGCCGCTCGACGTCTTCGCCTTCTCGGCCCTGACCCGGGCCGACGGCTTCCCCCGGAAGGCCGAGCTCGTCGCCCGCTACGAGGCCGGGTCCGGGCGGCCGATGACCGACCTCCGCTGGTACCGGACGCTCGCCCTCTGGAAGGTCGCCGTCTACATGGAGGGCAACTACCGGCGCGCTTCCTCCGGAATGTCGGACGACCCGTACCTGCGGTCTTTCGGCGCGCAGGTGGTCGAGCTCGCGGAGCTCGCCCTCGACCTGACCCGGTCGGCCTGAGGTCAGCCCGGGCCGGGCCGCCCGAGCCCGGTCAGGTGCATTCGCAGGTGGACGCGCTGGCGGTCGCGCGGCCAGGCGTAGCGGGTCGGGTCGGCCCGGGCGGCCAGGGCCAGCGGCGCCCAGCGGGCGAGCGCCCCGGCCAGGTTGGCCGCCGCGCACAGGCGAGCCGGCCCGGGGCCGAGCCGGCGGGTCATCCAGGCGTAGGCCGAAGCCTGGGCGCGGATCTCGCGCTCGGCCCCCCAGGTCGCGCCGCGGGTGGCGGCGCTGACCGCGTGGTCGGCCACCGCGCCCGGCACGTAGCGCGTCGCCCACCCGGCCCGGGCCAGGCGCCAGCAGAGGTCGAGATCCTCGGCGTAGAGCCACTGGTCGTCGTCGAAGCCGTCGATCTCCGCCCAGGCGGCCCGGCGGACGAGGAGGAAGGCGCCGTGGGCCCAGTCGACCTCTCGGGGGCGGTCCGGGTCCCAGCGGCCGTGGAGGCAGAGCCGCTCGCCGGCCCCCGGGCGCAGGCGCCAGAGGCCGAGGTTGAACACCAGGGTGATCGCCGGGGTCGGGAAGGCATGGACGCTGTGCTGGGTCGACCCGTCGGGCGTCCGCAGCCGCGGGGCGAGGGCCCCGGCGCCGGGGGCCGCCCGACCCGCGGCGAGGAGCCCGGCGAGCGCCCCGGGGGCGAGGGCGACGTCGGCGTTGGCGGCCGCCACCCAGGGGGCGCCGGTCCGGCGGGCGACGAGGTTCACCGCCGGCCCGTAGCCGAGGTTCCGGGTCGAGGCGATCAGGCGAACCCAGGGGTAGGCGTCGCGGACGAGGGCGGCCGACCCGTCGGTCGAGGCGTTGTCGACCACCCACACCTCGGCGAGGCCCTCCTCGACGTCCGGGCGGAGGGCGTCGAGCGCCCGCCGGAGGAGCTCGCGCGTGTTCCACGAGACGACGGCGACGGCCACCTCGGCCGGCGGACGGGGGTCTGGCATGGGGCGCAAGGGTAGCCTGCCGCGCGTGGGCCGCCCCGAGATCAGCGTCGTCGTCCCGGTGCGCGACGGCGCCGGGTCGCTCGAGCTCCTGCTCGCCAGCCTGGCCGTCCAGACGATCGGGCCGGCCGGCTTCGAGATCGTCGTGGTCGACAACGGCTCCCGCGACGACGCGGCCGCCCGGGTCGCCGGTCGGGCCGGGGCGGTCGTCGTCCGCGAAGCCTGGGCCAACCGGGGACTCGCGCGCAACCGGGGCGTCGAGGTGGCCCGCGCCGGCCTGATCGCCTTCACCGACGGCGACTGCCGGGCCGACCCCGGCTGGCTCGAGGGCCTGCTCGGGGGCCTCGACCGGGCGCCGCTCGCCGCCGGTCCGGTGGCGCTCGACACGGGGCCGCGGCCCGGGCGCTGCGAGCGGCTGGAGTTGCTCTGGCGCTTCGACCAGGAGGCCAACGTCCGGGACCGCGGCTGGGCGGCCAGCGCCAACCTCGGCGTCCGGCGCGCGGCGTTCGCCTCGATCGGCGGCTTCGACCCCGGCTACCGGCAGATCGGCGAGGACGTCGACCTCTGCCTGCGCGCCCGGGCGGCCGGCCACCGGCTGGCCTACTGCGCCGGCGCCGTGATGCACCACGCCGCCGAGACCGCGCTCGGCCCGATCCTCCGCCGCGCCTTCCGTCACGGCTTCTCGAGCACCCAGCACGTCCGCCGCCTGCCGATGGAGGTCGGCTGGTGCTACTGGCGCCATCCGCGGCCGGCGATCGCCGGCGACTGGGCCCTGCGGCGGTTCGGGGCCGACGCCCTCGCCGACCGGGAGCTCCTGGGGATCGCCCGGGCCGAGTACGCCGCCCGGGTCGCCGGGTCGGCCTGGGCCGAGCTCCGCCGGGTGCGTTAGCGGCGTGGGGTGGGATGCGCGTCGGACGTGACCGGACGCGATACGCGAATCGTGTCTGCCTGGCCGGGAGTCGGTGTATATTCGAGGCCCGATCGGTGGCAGTTCCGCCGAGGTGCACGATGAGTCCCGAGCGAGCCGTCCAGCCCAAGAGGTCCGTGGGAGAGCTCGGCTCCCCGGCCGGGTTACGGGCTTCCGTGCCAGCCATCGTGCACCGGGTGCTGCGGTCGCCGGGTATGTCCCTCGATCCCGAGTCCCGGCGTTCGATGGAGTCGCGCCTCGGCCACGACTTCAGTCACGTCCGCGTGCACGCGGACGCCGAGGCCGGCGCATCGGCTCGCGCCGTCAAGGCGACGGCGTACACCGTGGGTCCGAGCGTCGTCTTCGCTCCGGGACGCTACGAACCGCAGAGTGCGGCCGGCCGCCGGCTGCTCGCCCACGAGCTCGCCCACACCGTGCATCAGCGTCTGGTGCCGGCGCCCGGGCGCGACGTCTCGGTCGGGCCGCCGGACGGCCGGGCCGAGCGGGAGGCCCGCCAGGCCGGCGAGGCGGCGACCGGCGGCGCGCCCCCGGCGCTCCGCGCCCTGGTCGACCGGCCGACGATCCAGCGTGAGCCGGCGATCGACTTGCCCAAGGCTACGCCCACCGGCAAGGTCGGCGGCAAGGACGTGATCGAGTACGACCTCGATCCGGCCGGCCCACCAGGGACGATCAACCTGCAGCTCTCGAACGAGCGTGCCAGCGCCGACTACGTGGACAACCGCGTCGGATCAGTCGGCTTCGGCATCTTCCTCGGTGGGTGCTACCTCTATGTCACCGGCCTCGAAACGCCCGTCTTCCTACCGGACTCCTACATGGATCTCGCGCAGACCAAGGCCACGGCGGTGAACCAGACGGTCCACTCGAGCCGTGAGGCCGCGCTCGCCGAGGTGCTGCCCGGCGCGACGCCTCCGACCTACGCCTTCTACCGGGCGGTCGGCGGCATGAGTGTCCCGACGGTGTTCTCGGAGGCGACGACGCCTCGTATCATGGCCACGCTCAAGGCCGCCAAGGTTCAGCTCGCCAACGAGGTTCAGCACGAGATGGTGGTGCTCGGGCTCTCGATCGTCGGTGGCATGATGCTGCGCGGGATCATCAGCAAGATCCTCAAGGTCGGCACCGGGCCGACGAAGAGGCTCAACATCCCGGAGGGCGGCGAGCCTGCTCCCAAGGGCGGCGGCTCGCCGGTCGAGACGCCGCCGTCCGGCGCCAAGGGCGCCGGCTCGCCGGTCGAGGCGCCGCCGCCCGCCGCGCTCAGGAAGGGCGTCCAGGTGGCGGAATCGGCGGGAGCGAGCCCGAAGGGCGGGACGTTCAAGTCGGCGTCCGCGCAGACCTCGAAGTCGATGGCCACGTCGATCCGGGCTGACATCGGCGAATCCGAGGCGTACAAGGCCGCGTTGACGAAGGGCGAGATCGGACTCGAGCGGCCCCAGGGAGTGAACGTCGGCGGACGCGGCGACTTCGTGACCGCGCGGCGGATGCCGAACGGCGACTACGAGATCATCGTCACTGACGTAAAGACGAAGACCGTGGACACGAGCAAGTTCCCCAAGCCGAAAACGCTGTCGCCGGCCTCATGGGGAAAGCAGGTTCGAGACGCCATATCGTCCTCCCGCCTCAAACTCGGGGATCCGGCGGTGGAGAAGGCCATCGTCAAGGCCGCGGACGAGGGACGAATATGGACGCGGCAGGTGAACGTCGACTACTCGCCGTCGGGCGGTGGCAGCATCAGCGGCCTCTGAGTCGTGACCCGCCGTGCATTGCTGAAGCCACGCCGGCTTGCAGGCCCGGATTCACGATCACGCAAGCCGCACTGCTACTCATGGCCCTGACCGGCCTCAGGGCGTGGCGAGCGCCGACCCGACCTTCGACGGCGGGTGGGCTATCGTCGCGCGATGCGCGAGCCACGCCCGGCCCTGCTGTGCTTCGACGGCTCGCCTGAGGCGGTGGCGGCGATTCACGCCGCCGGGACGCTCCTGCCCGGTCGCGAGTCGCTGGTCCTCGCCGTGGCGGTTCCCGCCGCCGACGAGTACCCGCTCGACCCGATCGGCGACCTCGTCGGACGCCTGAGCAGCCTCTACGCCGACTGGGACGAGATCGCCGTCGAGGTGGCTGAGCGGCATGCCCGTCACGGGTGCGAGCTCGCCGCCGGCGCGGGGCTGCCGGCGCGGCCGCTGACCGCGGTGGGCAAGCCGGCGCCGACCATCCTCCGGGTGGCCGAGGAGCGCGACGTCGCCGTGATCGTCCTCGGCGGCCGCGCCCACGGTGGGCTCCTGCGGGGCGGGCTGGCGGCCCGGCTCGTCGGGCAGTCCGCGCGTCCGGTGCTCGTGATCCCCTACGACGAGGCCGATCCTCCGGGGGACCCGCCGGCCGCGGCGTCCTGAACCGTCCCGCGACGTGGCTCGCGGATCGCTCGTTTGGTCGGGAATGACCAGGCTCCTGGCCGGCTTGCTCAGAGGCTTCCGCGAACGCCGGCTCTTCACTCGCGGCCGCCTTGGACCACCTCGTCGTCGAGGACGAGCCGTTCGCGCGGGTTCAGGCCTTGCCGGCCGCGCGCGCCGCCCGGCGCTTACGGACCGCGACACCTTCGCTGGTCGTGATCCGGCCCTGGAACAGCCAGGCCGTCTGGCGGAGCGAGAACTCGAGGTCGCACGGCTCGACGGCGGAGACGGCATCCCGCGCGATGACGATGTCATACCAGCGGAGCGCCGCGCTCGCGGCGGTGTAGTGCACGCAGATGTTCGCGACGGTGCCGCACAGGACGATCGTCTTGACGTTCCAAATCCGGAGCATGTGGTCGAGCTCGGTGGCGTAGAACGCGTCGTAGCGGACCTTCTGCACCACGAGCTCCCCCTCGCCCGGGGCGAGCTCGTCGATCATCTGCCAGCCCCACGTCCCCCGCAGGGCGTGCGCCGGCCAGATCGCGAACTCGGGATCGCCGGGATCATGGGTGTCCTGGCTGAACACGACGCGCATCCCGCTGGCGCGCGCGAGATCGAGCAGGCGGCGGACCGCGGGCACGGTGCCGGGGGCGTCGGCGACCTGCAGCGTCCCGGCGTCGCGGACGAAGTCGTTCTGCATGTCGATGATCACCAGCGCCGTGCTCGCCGGATCGAGCGCGACCCGCCGATGCACCTCATACTCGGGAATGTCGACCGTCTTCGTCACGTCTCCTCCTCAGTCGTGGGTTCGCTGGGCGCTGATCGGCACGTCGCGGCTCGCCGGGCAGACGATCGAGGTCGGCGCAGACATGCTCGAAGAGGGCGCGCGGCTCTGCCGATGCGCGGACTTCAGCGACGGCCAGTCTTGCCGCGTTGTGCCTCATCCGGCCCCCGTCGTGGTTTGCGTCCTTGGACTGACCGGGAGCGATGTCGATCGCATCATCGCGGTGGTGTGGTTCAGGTCCGAGTGGCGGCCGGCGATCTGGGAAGACCGTTTGGGGGAGATTGTCGAGCACATCTGAGACGTCTGACCGTTCAACTCGCAGTGCTCACAACGGCCGACACGCGGATCGGACCAGAAGTCCTCGTCTCATGATATCTCCCGCGTAAGGCCGACCCAGAGAGCATGGCGCGTTGAAGGCCGCGTCCGCACCTTTTGAAATCCCGTGACACCATACGCCCTTATGCGGCGCAGTGGCCTAGCCGCTGCCCGCGATCCGTGCCCATTGGAGGCGCCGCCTGGTGTGCGTTCGATTTTGGGCTGCTGGCCGGACGACGCTCGTAGACGCGGTTCCCAGGAAACGCTCCAGCTGGTGCTCGGTCTCGATCGGGTCGGCTCGATCGGGGACGCCGGAACGGCCCGGCGGCGCAATCCACCGCCCTCCTTGCCCGGGGCGCACGGCGTCGTCCGCGCGGTCGCTCGATAGGTGCATCCATGGTAAAATTGCGCTTGCCATGCCAAGGGCCTCGGCTTGACGAGATGTGCTCGAGGGCTGGTCCAAGTCGGGGGTCCGTACGACAGCGAGGCGTTGTGTGAGCTCGCGTGTTGGTGTCGGGTATAGATGGTGTCGTCGAAGCGACCAAATCGCTGAGATGATCGGCGCGGCATCCGCCGGCGCCGAGCGGGAGCGTCCTCCCGAGCACGGCCTGAAGCTCGGCGGGATGCGCCCGGCTCGAGAGCCCGGACGTGACTGCGGCTGCGCCGATCGTCGCGACCGGCATCGATCCTCGCCGCGATGAGGCAGTTCGCCACACCAGAAGCCACCCGGGCCAACTCAGGCAGCGCCTTACTCGACGGGCTCGGGCGAGTTCGCCAGCCCGAGACACGCTCGGTGCCGGCCGCCCCGCGCGGTCGGCTTTGCCCCTGCGGCGCCGCCGCGGTGCCGGGCGGCGAATGTGCGCGGTGCCGAGCCCGCCGCCTCACGCGTCAGCACCAGGCACCACCGGTTCTCAGCCGCAGCGGGATCAGCCAGGACTTCAGCCGGATGAGACTCCAGGCGGCCAGCGCGCAGCCCCTACTGCCGGCGAAGCTGGCGGTCGGGGCCGTAGACGACCCGCTCGAACGCGCCGCCGACCGCGTCGCCCACCGGGCCATGCAGCCGCGCGGCGGGCCGCTCGCCGCAGGTGTGCCCCGAGCGCGATCCGTGGCGCTCCCAGAGGGGGCCGCCCACGTGCTCGGCTCCGGCGGACAACCGCTGGACCTGGCCACTCGCGGGTTCTTCGAACCCCGCTTCGGCAGCGATTTCAGTTCCGTACGAGTCCACACCGACGATCACGGCGCGGCTTCCGCCCGCTTGCTGGAAGCGCTGGCCTACACGGTGGGTGACCACGTAGTGTTCTCCAAGGATCAGTACGAGCCGACGGGGCTTCCAGGTCGACGCCTACTGGCGCATGAATTGGCGCATGTCGTCCAGCAGAGGGGATCCGGCGCCGGACCGTACGTCCAGCGTCAGCCGGACACCCGGCCACACGGGCCGGGGCACGGAGCCTCCGGCCAGCCGTCATCGCACGGACGAGTGCTGTTCGTGCAGGTCGAGCGCAACGCCGACACGATTACCTTCGTCACCGAAGCGGGGAGCCTGAGGTACTCGCTGCTGACTCCGACCGAGGTGCCGGTCGGAAACTACAGGTTCTCGGTTGCCGTGCGCGGCAACAACCTCAGCCTCACCGCGCCGGGCGAAGCCTCGAACTACGCCCCGTTCCGGTACCGGATCGCCGCCGGCCAACCGAACCCGGCCGACCTGCTGCGACGCCAGCCTCACGTCGACGTGATGGTGATCGAGGGCAGCGGCGCCGGCCCGTCGGCGGGTGGTGGCAAATCGGCCTCGGGGAGCGAGGCGGCTGACGACAGCGTGCGCTTTCAGGTCCAGCGACTTACACCGGAGCAGTTCAGGGCGATCACCGGGCTCTCGGCAGACGCGCTGCCAGCGGGCTCGCTCGTCAGCGGCAGCACCTTGAGTCCGTCGGCGATCGCCGCGGAGTCCCCGACGTCCCGGCAGAACCGCGACAGTCCAATCACCGGTGGCGGCGCCGGACTGATACCGGGCATTGGAGGCGCCGCGGCGCTCACCCGCTTCCCGTCGTACCCGATCCCGCCAAACGCCACCGGGATCATCTGGACCCAGATGGGCGCCGGACATCTGACCGAGTTTGGGAATGTCGGCGGAGACATGACGGCCCGCGGATTCCGGTACGACCTCTGGATGAACCTCTTCCCGAGCCTGCGTGAGACGGGGCTGCCGGGCAGCTTCCAGAACGATTTCGTCTTCACGTTGATGCCCAACCAGACGATCGTCTACCGCTCCGCCGAGCGAGCGACGGCGGAGGCATTTGCCGCGCGACTGCTCGGGACGCGGTACGACCAGACTTACCGGTTCCCGCCGCGGGCCGGCAGCGGTGTTTCGGTGTGCGGCTCCAACTGCATAAACGTCCCCGCCAACGAGGTCACGGCCGCGCTCGGGGTCCGGCCGGAGATCCTCACGCCGCAGGGACCAGCGGACATCCTGACTGCGGGACGGCCGAGGGCGGGCGCACCGTTCGAGGCCTCACAGGCCGGGCGCGGCACCGCGATGAGAGAGTGGCTCGGCCAGAGCGACGCCTACTTCGCAGACCGCGGCCTGACGCGCATGCCCGTGCCGGCCTACACGCCGGCTGCGCGTGGCGGCGTCGTCTTCATCAAGGGCGGTGGGACGATCCTGATGATCTACGGGGCCTACCGCACCGGCGAACGGATCGCTCACGCATCCGACGCCGAGCTCCCGAAGGTCGTCTACGAGGAGGCGGGCTCCTGGGCGGGCGGCGTGATCGGCTCGGCGCTCGGAACCGCGGCGGCAGGGGCGGTTCTCTGCGCACCGAGCGGGCCCGCGGATCTCGTTTGTGTCGTCGGTGGCTTTGCCGCCGGCCTGCTGCTCGGAATGGCCGGGAGCCAGGCCGGTTCAGCATCCGGCGGAGCGGCTGTCGACTGGTTCAGCCAGTCCGTGGCCGAGGCATATCGCCATCAGATCGAGCAGCAGGGCGATCAGTTCCCGGCGGGCTCGGCGGGAGCAATTGATTCGATCCTCGGCCCGCCGCTCTTCTGATCCTTCCTCGACGGGTCGCACTAGGCTGCTCTGTTTCAAGGGCTCGAAGCGGTGGGTGCGGGCCGGGAGCGGAACCGTCTCTCGGGCTATCAGTACGCGGCGGCTACCCGAAGAGGCTGCCGAGGCCCTTGATCGCGGCGCTGCCGAGCACGATCTCGAGGACGACGCCGGCCGCCCCGACGACGAGCCCGGCCACGACGACGACGAAGTCCTCCAGCAGCACGCCGAGGGCGAGCAGGACGACACCGAGCGACGGCAGCGTGTCGAGCCCGGTGAAGGGCGGGGCCAGGAAGGCGCCGGCGGCGCCGCCGATCACGAGCAGCCCGAAGACGACGTTGCTCAGCCGGTGATCGAAGACGAAGCGCAGGCGGGGTCGGGAATGGCGCTCGAGCCAGCGGATCAGCTTCATCAGCGCGCCGATGAACCGCCGCTGCCGCGGGCCCGCCAGCTCGAGCTTCCGCCAGCGGCGGGGCAGCCAGATCTCCTCGCGCCCGGCGATCAACTCGACGGCGAGGAGGACGCTGATGATCTCGAAGACATGGGTGGCGCCGCCGGTCGGGAGCGGCAGCGCCGGGACCCCGAGGAGGAGGACGAAGACGATCGCGAAGCTCTTGCGGCCGAAGAGCTCGATCAGGCTCCCCAGCGTCTTCTCGCCGTCGCCTTCGAGCCAGCGGGCCAGTTCGTCGCCCACGCTCCCCGGTCCGGGATCCGGCGCGGTGGCCGCGGGACCGGGTGCCGCGGCCTCTGGTCTCTGCGCCATCTCGAGCCGGAGGATAGGCCCCTCCGGCTCGACCGCCACTACGCGGACTCGGAGTAGGCCGGCCCGCCGGCGCCCGCCGGTTCGGCCTCGGCCGGCCGGTGGACGGCGACCGGCGGCGGGCGCAGGACGGTCAAGGCCACCACGATCGCCGCCAGGACGAGGCCGGCGGCGATGAGGAAGGCCAGGTGATAGCCACCGGTCAGCGCCGCCGGGGTGGACTGCCCCCCGGCGAGGAGATCGCGGGTCCGCGTCGCCGACAGGGTGGCGAGGACGGCCAGCCCGAGCGCGCCCCCGACCTGGGCGGCGGTGTTGACGAGGCCGGACGCCAGACCGGCGTCCTCGGGGGTCGCGCCGGCCATCGCCAGGGCGATCAGCGGTGCGAAGGACACGCCGATCCCGCAGGCGAGGATGATCATCACCGGGAGGACGTCGCGGACGTAGCTGCCCCCGACCGGCGCCCGGGAGAACAGGGCGAGTCCGGCGGCGATCAGGAAGAGGCCGGGGACCAGCGTTCGCCGGGCACCGAACCGCGTCACCAGGCGCTCGGAGTAGCGGAGCGAGAGGGTGCCCATGATGAGAGTCGCCGGGAGGAAGGCGAGCCCGATCTGGAGGGCGTCGTAGCCGAGGACCCGCTGAAGGTAGAGGGCGCCGAGGAAGAACATCCCGAACATCCCGGCGACCAGGAGCGCCTGCACGACGTTGGCGCCGGAGACGTTGCGCGAGCGGAAGATCCGCAGCGGGATCAGCGGATTGGCCGCCCGGGCCTCACGGACGACGAAGGCGGCGAGCAGGACGAGCGAGAGGCCGGCGAGCTCGAGCGCGGCGCTCGAGCCCCAACCCTGCTCGGCGGCCGGCTTGACGATCGTGTAGACGAGCAGCATCAGCGCGCTCGTGATCAGGACCGCCCCGAGGGCGTCGGCCCCGCCGGCGAAGCCGAGGCCCCGGTCGCGGTCGATCAGGCGCACGGCGAGGACGGCGGTGGCGATGCCGATCGGGATGTTCACGAAGAAGATCCAGTGCCAGTTGATCGACTGGGTGAGGATCCCGCCGGCCAGCAGGCCGATCGAGCCGCCCGCCGAGGCGACGGCGCCGTAGACGCCGATCGCCTTCGCCTGGTCCCGCGGCTCCGAGAACATGGTGAAGATGATCCCGAGCGTCACCGCCGAGGTCATCGCCCCGCCCGCTCCCTGGACGAAGCGCGCGGCGACGAGCATCTCCTGGCTCTGGGCCAGGCCGCAGACCAGCGAGGCGGCGGTGAACACGGCCAGGCCGACCATGAAGACGTCCTTGCGCCCGAGCAGGTCACCCAGGCGCCCCGAGAGGAGGAGCAGGCCGCCGAAGGCGATCAGGTACGCGTTGACCACCCAGGCGAGGCTCGACTGGGAGAAGCCGAGGTCGGTCTGGATCGTCGGGAGCGCGACGTTCACGACGGTGGCGTCGAGCACGATCATCAGGACCCCGACGCAGAGCACGTAGAGGGCGATCCAGCGTCGGCGGTCGTCGGTCGCTTCGAGGGTCATCGGTCCTCCACGTAAGGTAGCGGTGCCGGCGGACGACCGGCCGGGCGGGGTGGGGCGCAGGCGATGTCCCTATGACCGGCGCCGGCCGCGCGACTCATCGGTCGACGCCGGCGCGCAGCGAGAGCCGCGTCGTCCGGCGGGCGCGGGATACTCTCGGCGTGAGCGAGCGCAACGTGCTCGGCGGCGAGCTCGAACCCTGTGGCACCGACCCCCTCACCGGCTTCTACCGGGACGGATGCTGTAGCACCGGGCCGGAGGACTTCGGCAGCCACACGATCTGCGCGGTCGTCACGGCCGAGTTCCTCGAGCACCAGAGCCGGATCGGCAACGACCTGATCACGCCGATGCCCGAGTACGCGTTTCCCGGACTGGTGCCCGGAGACCGCTGGTGCGTGACCGCGGTCAACTGGCTGCGGGCCCACGAGGACGGAGCGGCCGCCTACGTCGTCCTCGCCTCGACCCACGAGCGGGCCCTGGCGATCGTGCCGCTGGCCGCCCTGCGCGAGCACGCCGTCGACGTCCCGGCCGACCCGGGCCCCCTGGTCGACTGACCCAAGGGCCGCCGGTCAGGGGTGGCCGACGAGCTGCGCGGCGACGAAGCAGAAGTTGTTGACCGGGTTCGGGTCGTTGAGCTTCCACTCGGAGGACAGGGTCAGGGTCGCCGGATCCGGGCCGGCGCCGCCGTCGCCGGTGTACGGCTCGACGCTGATCGTCGCGAAGACCATCCCGTTGTTCGGGAGCGACACGGTCAACGGAGCGCTCGGAGCCTGACTGGCCGCCCGCGCGAACGAAGTCGCGCCCTGGACGCCGGCGCCCTGCACGGTGTCGGTGGCGAGGATGGTCCGCGGTCCGCTCGCCGCCGGCGTCAACGTCACCGTCTGGGCCGCCGGGCTGCACGTGACGGTCAGCGTCCCGAGCCCGGGAGCGCTCGCGGTCGCCGCCGGATCGACCGCCGCGGCGCCGTTGCGCCAGTTGATGGTCAGCGATCGAACCACGTCGCTGACCGGACCCACCGGCCCCGGCGGACCGGTCGGCCCGGGCGGCCCGGGCGGCCCGGCGGGCCCGGTGCGCCCGCGTGGGCCGAGACCGAGGCTGAACCCGGCTCCGGCCTTGCCCTTCGGCTTCGGCTTCGAGCGGCGGGGAGGAGCCTTCCGCGGCGGCTTGCCGGCCGCAGACTCGGTCGGGGTCGACGCGGCGGCCCGCAAGGACGGGACGCCATGGCCGCCGCCGCCGGAGGCGACCACGTATCCGAGGCCCGCCGCGACGAGTACGGGGAGGGTCAGGGATCTCGACCGCCAGACCATCAGGCGCCTGCGGCCGAGACGAACTGCGCGGCGACGTAGCAACGGGGGTGGCCGTCGCCGAAGTTCCAGTACCAGGTCACGCGGAAGCTCGTCGGCGCCGGTCCGGGGCCGCCGTCCACGGTGCGGGCGAGCCGGGAGCTGATGATCCCCTGCATCGAGCCCATCCCCGACGGCTGACCCGCGTAGTCGTTGAACCCGGCGTAGAAGTCAGGGCCCGTGTACTGGGTGCGCACCGCCGTGCTCTGGCCGACGCGGCTGCCCGGCTCCGACTCGGTCCAGCTCATCGCGGTATCGGCGCCCGCGTCGGACGGGAAGAAGCGCAGCCACTGGGTGTCCGGACGGCAGACGACCACGCCGCTTCCGATCCCGGGAGCCGTGAACGTCGCCGCGCCGCGGTCCTGAAAGCGGCCGTTCTGCCAGTTCACCGCGACCGCTTGGCGCAGGATGTCGCGGGCCGGCGGACCGGCCGGGCCGACCGGACCGACCGGCCCCGCCGGCCCCGGCGCCCCGCGCGCGCCGGCGGCGCCGCGCGGACCGGTCGCCGCCACCGCCGCTCGAGCCCGGTCCAGACCCGTGGCCCGCGCGACCACGCTGCCGCCGAGGCCGAGCAGCGCGACCGCCATGAGGCCAACCGTCGCCCGCGCCGTTGGACGGTTCGGCTGGTCGTCGGGACCGGAGGCCATCAGTTGAAGTGGAGGTCGATCTGGATCGTCTTCGGCCCGCAGGACGGCGCCTGCTGGATCATGCCGGCCACGACGACGGTGTAGTCGCCAGCGACGAGGGGCCGGTCGAGGCGCAGGTCGAGCGACGCCTGCCCGTACAGCGCGTTCAGCGTTCCGTGCCCGAAAACCGTCCCGTCGGCGCCGTAGACGGCGCCTTCGAGATTGCGGATCAGCGGTCCGGCGCTCTGGACCGTGACCGAGAGATAGCCGCCGTAGTCGGATGCCGTCCCCCCGGGTGGCGAGACGAACTTCAGCGGGAGCCCGGCGCTGCACCCCCGAAACGTCACCACCTCGACCAGCTTCTTCGGCCCGCACGACGGGTTCGCGTTCGGCTGGCCAGTCACCACGAGGGTGTAGGAACCCTGCTGGAGGGGAGCGAAGGCGAGCTTCATCTTGAGCGTCCGCGAGCCGGAGAGCACGGGGAGGCGCCCGGTGGCGATCTGATCGCCGCCGAACGTGTAAAGGCTCGCCCGGACGTCGCGGATCGTCCGCCCGGTGGTCGAGAGGCCCACCCCGACGCTCGACGGGTAGGCGGCGGCGAACGGGCTGGGCAGCGACACGCTGACCGGCAGCCGCGTGATGCAGCCCTGCGCCTCGGCCGGAGACGCCGACCCGCCCAGCGCGAGCAACCAGGTCGATGCGACGAGCCCGAGCAGGGCGCGTCGCCGTCTGCCCCGGTGCGTCGTGCCGCCGGCGCTCAACTCCACGGCGCCGTGGTCAGCCAGTGACCGGCCTTCCCCCATCGGAGGTGAGTCTAGATCGTCGCGCCGTGGAGGACCAGTCGATCGCCGCGTTGGACGGGCGGAGCGTTCACTAGCCTTGTGCGTATGCCCGGTCGCGGCGCACGCGTATCCGTCGTGCTCACGGCCCGCTGGCCGCTGCTGCTCGGCGGGCTCGGTGCGGTCGTCTGCGCCGGAGCCTTCGCGCTGAGCAGGACGGGCCCCAGCCCTACGGCGCCCGCGCTAAGGGACCTGACCGCGCGGTCGACCGGGCAGCCGGCGACCCCGGCGAAGGTGCACCGCACGTCGAGGCCGGGCGCCCGCGTCCCCGCCCTGCGGGCGAGCTGGCAGGCCGGTGTGAACATCACCGCCAACGCCGCCGCCGACCTCCTCGACGCCGGGTCGGACGCCGGCATCCAGACGGCCGCTCAGGAGCGCGAGACGAGTATCGAGATCGTCCCGACCTGGTACATGACGACCGCGACGTCGAGCGCGATCGACCCCGATCCGGTCCGGACGCCGTCCGACGCCTCGGTGATCCACGCGGCGACCACGGCGATGGGACTCGGGCTCCGGGTGCTCCTGAAGCCACAGCTCGACGTCCTTGACGGCACCTACCGCGGGCGCCTCGACCCGGCAGACCGTTCGGCCTGGTTCACCGCCTACCGGACGATGCTCATCCACTACGCCACGATGGCCCGCCAGCTGAGTCTCCCCGGGCTCGTCGTGGGGGTGGAGCTCGGCTCGATGGTCGACCGCGCCGGCGACACCGGCCGCTGGGAGCGGTTGATCCGGCGGGTGCGGTCCCTCGGATACCGGGGTGTCCTCACCTACGCGGCAAACTGGGATCAGCTCCGGACGGTCGGCTTCTGGCGTTCGCTCGACTTCATCGGCATCGACGCCTACTTCCCCCTGATCCCCAAGGATCGCCGGTACTCGCCAACCACGGAGGAGCTGGTCTCGGCCTGGCACGGGTCCTACCTGCCCGCCGGGCGGGTGGACTGGGTGGCGGAGATCGACCGGCTCCACCGGACACAGGGCCGCCCGATTGTGTTCACCGAGCTCGGTTACGGTGCGACGGCCTGCGCCGCCGTCGCCCCCTATTCGCTCACTCCACGGTGCGCCTTCCCCTCGGTCCGCAGCAAGCCCACCGAGCGCGCCCAGCAGAACGCCTACGTCGCCGCGTTGCGCGTCTGGTCCCGAGTTCCCTATGTCAATGGCATCTTCTGGTGGGACTGGCCGACGAACGCCAACCAGGCGGGCGACTTCTACTCGCCCCGCGGCAAGCTGGCCGAGCGGAGCCTGGTCCTGTGGAACTCCGCCCGCGGCGTGTTGCGGTAGCCGCCGCGACGCACAGGTTCCTCCCCGACAGCGGGCGAGTCGGGCGGCTCACGCCCGTCGGAGTCCCTGGCGGCCCCCGCCCCGTATCCCGCGCTCCACGGAATTTATCGACTTCCGGCGGCACTTTAGCTTATGCTGTCATCTTGTGCGTACGCGTCGGCTGAACGTCCGGCGAGAGAGAGCGGCAGGTAGGTAGAGCAGCGGGTCTGGGACCTAGAAGGGTGGAGTAGTCGGGGGGTGTGCACATGAGAGGCGACGTGATCGCGACGCTCGCTGAGCTCGACGAGAAGCTGGCGATGCTCCAGCGCGAGATGCAGGCTGCCCAGGGCGCGTCGTCGGCGCGGGGGGCCGCGCTCTCCGAGTCGGCACCGGTGCCGGCCGGCCCGGTGGAGCCCATGCCGGCCGGGGTCCACGATCCGCCGGAGCCGGCTCCGACCGCGGCGTCGCCGGCCGCGCCCGTGGTCCCGGTCGACTCCGGGCCTCGAGTCGTGACGGCGGCCGTCCTCACGCGCTGGAGCGAGGAGCTCCGACGCGGACTCGCGCCCATCGCGGCGCTGGCGGCGGAGATCGAGGCCGGCGCCGCCGAGCTGACCGAGCCGGCCCCGGCGCCCGTATTGCCGTCTCCCGCCCTCCCCCGCAAGATCCCGGCCGGCGGTCGGCCGCCCGGCGGTCCGGTGCCCACCCCGCACGACCGAATCTTCGAAGGGCGGGTGACGATCGACGCCGGGCCGTTCCTGGACATAGCCGCAGTCACGACGTTCCAGCAGGCGCTGGACCTGATCCCCGGCAGCCGCGACGTGTACGTGAGGGGCTTCGACCTCAACCGCGTCCACGTCGAGTTCGATCTCGCCGAGCCGGTCGCCCTCGGTCGGGAGATCCGCGCGGTGCTCCCGTTCAACTTCGCCATCTTCGAGGCCGGGCACGGACGTCTCGCCATCAACGTCGACACCCACTCCGCCGGTCAATAACGGGACGACGGGAACATGACGACCACCTCCCGGCGATCGCTCGACGAACGGAAGCGGCGCGCAACAGGCCCGTTCGCGCTGGTCGGTGCCGTCTTGCTCGCGTTGATCGGCTTCGCCCTGTTCTTCGTCGGCTTCCTGCTCGCGCCTCTGGCCATCCTCCTCGCCTTCTGCCTCATCTTCGCCGCCCGCGATCGCTCCTCGCGCAAGCCGGCACAGCCGCCCGCTGGGGACGGTTCCCGGCCTCCGCCGCCCGACCCGCTCGCGATCGAGGCGAGGATCCGCCAGCAAATCCTCGGGCGGAAGCCGAGGTCGGGCGCGGAGCTGGGCGAGCGCCCGCCCAGGGATGATCCCGCCGCGCCGGACGGGTCGTAGGGCGCGGTATGGAAAGGCTCGGCAGAGCCAAGCGCCGAGCGGCCGAGCGCCGGGCCGCCGACCGTCGGGGGGTCGACCGCTGGACCGTCGACGACGCGCTCCGGATCGCACTGGCCGCCGGGCTGCCCTTCTCCGGCCTGCGCGACCGAGCGATCGACTACCGGCTGTTCAGCTACGTCCCGCTCGAGGTCGCCCAGCGCGAGCTGGTGGTGCCGCTCAGCCTCGAGAGCGACACGCTGACCGTGGCCGCGGCCACCGCCGGGGCCGACCTCAGCGAGATCGAGGCGACGTTCCCGGGCCTCCCGTTGCGCGTGGTGATCGCTCCGCGTCCCGAGATCAGCGGCATCCTCGAGGAAGTACGGAGGCGGGCGGCATGAATCCGTCCACCCTCACCCCCCTTGGTCGTGAGTTCTACCGGCGGCTGGCCGAGCACGCGGGTCTCGAGTACGTCGTGCTCGACCCGGAGCTGGGCGGCGACCGCGACTTCGTCGAGCTCAGCCCGCTGGCCGCGCGCCTCTTCGACGGCGACGCCTGCCGCTATCACCGGATGATCCCCCTCTCCTACCTCGAGACGAGCCTCACGGTGGCGGTCGCCCAGCCGTCCGACCATGCGGCCCGTCAGGCAGCCACCGAGCTCGCGCAGACGTCCTCGACGATCGTCACGACGAGCTCGGTCCGCTTCGTCGTCGCCTCCGAGCGCGACATCGAGCTGGCGATCGACGAGGTCTTCGGGAGCCACCCGGGCGACGCGGACCACCCCGACGAGTCGGTGCTGACCAAGGTCGACTGGCCCGGCCAGCACTTCCCGCCTCGGCTCGGGGGGTTGCTGCTCGAGGCGGGGCTCGCGACCCAGGCGGAGATCGAGGCGGGGCTGGAGGAGCAGCTGCGCTGCGGCTGCCGCCTCGGAGAGGGCCTGCTCGCCGCTGGAGCGGTCACCGAGGAGGAGCTGATCCGGGTGCTCGCGGAGCAGCTCGGCATGCCGGTGGTCGATCTGACCGGGTACGAGCCCGATCCCGCGGCGCTCGAGGTCATCCCCGAGCCGCTGATGCGCCGGCTTGCGTTGATTCCGATCGCGATCGACTCCGAGCAGCTGTACGTCGCCGTGGCCGACCGGCTCGACGAGGCGGCACTGGCCGAGCTCGCGCCGTACACGGCCCTCGAGCTGACGGCGTTCCTCGCCAGCGCCAACCAGATCGACGAGCTGCTGCGCATCGCCTTCCGCGAGAAGTACATCGGCATCGCCACCACCCAGCTCGTCGACAACGCCCCCGAGGAGGCGGCCAACCGGGTGGTCAGCGATGGCCAGAAGGCCTTCCTCTCGGTCGTCGCGGTGCTCCTCCTGGCCGGACTGATCATCGCGCCGCTGATCACGTTGATCGTCCTGGTCAGCCTCGCCGGCGTGTTCTACACGTTGACCACGTTCTACAAGTTCAAGCTGACCTACGACTCGCTCGGCTACGGCTACGAGATCGCGATCAGTGACGAGATGGTGGCCGCCCTCGACGAGCGCGACCTCCCGACGTTCACCGTCCTCGTCCCGCTCTACCGTGAGGCCGAGGTCGTCGACGCGCTGGTGGATGGCCTGGGCGGGCTCGACTACCCGCAGGCCAAGCTCGACATCCGCCTGCTCTGCGAGGAGGACGACGAGGAGACCGTGGAGGCGGTCCTGGCGATGGGTCTCCCGCCGCAGTTCAAGGTCGTCGTCGTACCCGATGCGCAGCCCAAGACGAAGCCCAAGGCATGCAACTTCGGCCTGATCCAGTCGAAGGGTGAGTACCTGGTCATCTTCGACGCCGAGGACCGGCCCGAGCCCGACCAGCTCAAGAAGGTCGTGATCGCCTACGGAAACGCCGATGCCCGCGTCGTGTGCATCCAGGCGAAGCTCAACTACTTCAACTCGGAGCAGAACCTCCTGACCCGGTGGTTCTGCACCGAGTACTCGATGTGGTTCGACCTCCTGCTCCCCGGTCTCGCGCACGCGCACGCGCCGATCCCCCTCGGCGGCACGTCGTGTCACTTCGTCACCGAGTCATTGATCGAGCTCGGAGCCTGGGATCCGTTCAACGTCACCGAAGACGCCGACCTCGGAATACGCCTGCACAAATACGGGTTCCAGACGGCGATGATCGACTCGACGACGTTCGAGGAGGCCAACTCGGACCTCAACAACTGGATCCGGCAGCGGTCGCGCTGGATCAAGGGGTACATCCAGACCTGGCTCGTGCACATGCGCCACCCGGGCAAGCTCCTCCGTCAGATCGGGCTGCGCAACTTCATCTCGTTCCAGCTCCTGGTCGGGGGCACGTTCATCTTTCTCCTGAATCCGATCTTCTGGGCTCTGACGACCCTGTTCTTCTTCACCCAGGCCGGGTTCGTGCGCGACCTGTTCCCCGGCTTCGTGTTCTATGCCGCGGCGTTCCAGCTGTTCCTGGCCAACTTCCTGTTCATGTACTTCTGCGTCGCCGGGACCATCCAGCGCGGCTATTTCGGACTCGCCAAGTACGCGCTGTTCACACCGATCTACTGGGGACTCATGTCGTTCGCAGCGTGGAAGGGCTTCCTCCAGTTGTTCTTCCGGCCGTTCTACTGGGAGAAGACCGTGCACGGGCTCGACCGCAAGCCGACCGCGTGACGACGGTGATCCGCGCCGGCTCGGTGGGCCAGCGGGACTAGCGCCATGGCTTCACGCACTCTGCCCCCGAGGGTCCCGCTCCAGCGGAGCGATCCCCAGCGGATCGAGGCGACCCACCTCGACCCGATCCTGACCGAGCCGGCGGTCAAGCCGCCGCGGAGGCTCGTCGGGCTGGCGATCTTCCTCGTCGCCGCGATCGCTTACGCGATCGTCGGATACCGGGTGACCGTGGACCAGCACGTCGTCGTGTTCGACGCGCTCGATCGCCTGACCCGGGCCTTCCAGGTCTGGTACGACGATCCACCGAAGCTGGCCGCGATCGGGTTCAGCTTCCCGCCGATCACGACGCTCGTCTTGCTCCCGTTCGCGCTGATCAAGCCTCTGGCCACCGGCCTCGTCGCGCTGCCGCTGACCACCGCCGTGTTCGGCGGCCTGACGGTGATGGTCCTCGACCGCACCCTGGCGCGCTGCGAGATGCCCGCGTTCCTGCGGGTTCCGATCGTGCTCGGCTACGCGGTCAACCCGATGACGGTGTTCTACGCCGGGAACGGGATGAGCGAGGCCGTCTACATCGCGCTCCTCGCAGTGACCCTCTACGCGGTGGTCTCCTGGTACGGGACGACACAGCCGCGCTTCCTCTTCGTCGCCGGCTTCGGCGCGTCGGTGCTCCTGCTGACGCGCTACGGGTTCATCCTCTGGGCCGCGGTGCTCGTCCTCTTGATCGGGGGGGCCCTGCTCCGCCGCGAGGCCCGGCGGGTCGAGGTCGAGGGCTCGCTGGTCGCCTTCGCGGCGCCCGCCCTGTACGCCATCACCCTTTGGGTCCTGTTCAACACGCTGATCGTCGGCGACCCGGTCGGCTGGCTGAGCGCCGGCTCGAGCCAGGCCGTCAACACGAGCGGCATCGCCAGCGGAGGAAACCTCGGCTTCGTCCACGTCCTCGGCCGCCTCGCCCAGGTCACGGTGGCCGTAGCGCCGCTCGCCATCGTCGCGGTTCCGGCCGCGCTGCTCGTGTTCCTCGGCAAGCGCGACGCGATGGGACTGTGGCTGGCCAGCCTGGTGGTCCTCGCTCTGGCGATCATGGGCGTCCACGCCGCGATCGCCCACCGCGAAGGTCTCCTGACGCTGCGCGACGCGACCCCAATGGCGCTGACCGCCGTCGTCGCCGCCGCCTGGGTGTACCGCAACGCCGGCGGGCTGCGCCTGGCGGTCTGGGGGGTGACGCTCGTCCTGCTCCTCGTGGGGCTCCTCACCGCCTATAGCGCGATGAAGACCTACCCGTTCCAATCTCAGGAGCAGGCCTTCATCCGCGCCATCCGGTTTGGGCACGACCAGGAGGGGACGAACTCGATCGGCGGCTTCAAGGTGGGCATCCGGTCCGAGGCCCAGGTCGCGGCATTCATCAATCGCACCGTGCGGGCGCGCCACCAGATCCTCACCGACAACGCCGACACATTCGGTGTGATCCTGCTGAGCGGGCGGCCGCGCCTGTTCTTCGACCGGATCATCAAGGGCGACGGCCCCTGGAAGGCCGCGCTGGCCAATCCCTATGGGGCCGTCGGCTACCTGCTCGTCGACTACACGGCAAGGGGCGATCTCGTCGCGGCCCGCTACCCGGGGCTGGCCGCCCGCCAGCCGGCCGGCATAACCGTCGCGTTCAAGAACGACCGCTACCTCCTGCTCAAGGTCCCGGCCCGTAACCCGACGCCCCGGACGTCGCGGAGCTCGAACTCGAGCTCGAGCTCGACCTCGAGCTCGGGCTCCAGCCGGCCCTCGGGCGCGCCGCCCGCGACCGGAACGAGCGCTCCGAGGATCTCCGGCCAGTGACCGATCCCGGAGAGCCGTCGGGGGCCGTCGCGCTCGGACCGGACGAGCTGACCGACTCGGTCACCGAGCGCATCGAGGGGATCGTCGCGTCGGCCCGGGAATCGGCCGAGGCGATCCGCGAGCAGGCGGCGGCGGCGACGGCCAGCCTGATCGCCGAGACCCAGGCCACCGTCGACCGCGACGCCGACCGCATCAAGCGGGACGTCGAGGCACGGGCGGCCCAGTACCTCGCCGAGTGCCACCGCCGGGTCGACGCCTTCGCCGAAGCCCGGGTCAAGCGCCTGCGCGAGCTCGCGGACGCCCTGATCGAGCGGACGGAAGGGCTACAGGGACGCTTCGACGAGGCGTTCGAGATCAAACGGCAGCTCGACGTGCTCATCGAGGCGCTCGGTCAGGCCGCCGAGCAGACCGCGCGCGAGGTGAAGCGGCCGGGTATCACCCTGCCCACCGTGGCCCATTTCTCCGGCGAGCAGCGCGGCCGGCTGCGTGCGGCCCCGCTCCTCGAGGCAGCCGGTGGCGCCGGCAAGCCTGACGCGGAACCCGGCAACGAGGACGGCGAAGCCAGGTGAGGCTAGCGGCGATCCTCGGGATGGGCGTGCTCGTCCTCGCCGGATGCGGGTCGAAACACAAGGCCACGCCGAGCCAAACCCCGGCCGGCGGCGCCCGGACGAGCACGACCACCCGCACCACCGCGACCTCGTCATCCGCCAATCAGGCGACGGCGTCCGGGAGCGCCGCGGCGCTCGTCACCCTGCGTCCGTTCTCGTCGGCCAGCCCGTGGAACACACCGGTCGACACGAGCCCAGTCGATGCGAACTCCGTCCGGTACCTCGCGCTCGTCAAGCAGCGGATCGGGACGGTCGAGCTGGGGAGCGGCCAGGTCCAGCAGCAGGTCACGACCCACCCCGGAGCGTTGTGGGTCAATACGCGCAAGTGGGCTCCGCCGATCGTCGACGCACAGGGGGGGCGCAGCACGAGCTTTGTATGCCGCCAGCTGCCGCAGGACTGCGGCGACGTGGTGTCCACCCTGATGCTGCCGGTAGACGTCAGTCCGCTGCCCCAGTACGACGGCTGGCTCACCGTGACCGATCGCAGCCGCGGGGTCGCCTTCGACTTCTGGCGGGCACGCCGTTCTCGTGACGGAGGCACGATCTCCTACCAGTTCGCCCGTCGCTGGGACCTCGGAGGGCCGGGCTTCCTGAAGCCGACGGTGGTCAGCGCCAGGGGCTCCGGCCTTCCCCTCTTCGCCGGCGTGATCGTCCCGCAGGAGGTCCGCGCCGGGCAGATCGATCACGCGCTGGCCATCGCCCTGCCCGGCCCCGCGCAGCGCAACTACGTCCAGCCGGCCTCGCGCACCGACGGCGACGGTCCGGCCGCGTCGCTGCCCGAGGGGGCCCGCATCCGCCTGCGCTCGAGCTTCCAGCTCCGCCGGGTTCCGGACGGGGCGAACCGGCGCGCCGCGGAGGCGATCGTCGCCGCGCTCAAGCGCTACGGGGCGATCGTCGTCGACCGCGCGCGGGTTCCCACGCTGTTCGCGCAGCAGAACTTCGACTGGACGGTGCCGGCCGACGGGTCGCCGGCCGTCGCGACCGCCGCTTCCACGGCCGTGGTGGCGCCGGATGCCGCATCGCCAACCGGATTGACCGTGACGCCCAGCGCCGGCTCGGGCAGCCGGCTCGGGGGGGCCGTGGCCGCGGCCCCGATTCCCCTGCTCCGCGGAGACGAGGTTCAGGGACTCGCCATCTCCGACTTCGAGGTCGTACGGCTCCCGGCCGTGCTCCAGGACCCGCCACTGGACCTGATCCAGGTCGACGACCAGGTGATCACCAAGTGAAGCGCCGACGGCTGTCGTTCGCGGCGGCGACCTGCGCGGTGGCGATCGCCGCATGCGGGGTTGACGTCGCCAAGGAGGGGACGGTGAGCTCCACGTCGACGACGATAGCGACCACGCGGACGGAGTTGCCGCACCGCCCGCCGGGGGTGGTCGCGATCGACGGCGGCAGCGAGGACATCCTCACCAAGGCGATCGTCGCGGAGTTCGGCCGGCAGTTCGCCACGCGCGCCGAGCTCTCTGATGGTGGCGGTGAGGCGCAGGGTTTCGCGGACCTCTGTGCCGGCCGGGTTGATGTCGTCGACGCGACGCGGACGATCTCGAGCGGAGAGCTGGCCGCCTGCCGGTCGAACGGACTCTCGGTGCCCAACCCGATCACGGCGGGGAGCGATGCGCTCGTGATCGCGACGAAGAACGAAGCCGACGTCGGAGGGGACTGCGTCAACGTCGCCCAAGTCCGGGACATATTTCGCGCCGGCTCGCCGATTACCAACTGGGATCAGCTCAGCTTCTTCGATCTGCCGCTCCGGGCGACCGGACGAGCTCCGGGTACGGACATCTTCGCCTTCTTCGCGTTTCAGGTGCTCGGCTTGGACGGCAGCGCCACGCTCGCGCAGGTACGTAGCGACTACCTGGAGCAACCGTCTGACGCGGCGGTGCGGGCAGCGGTGACCGGGGACGCCCGGCTAGCGGCCGAGCTGTTCGCTCAGCGCCAACTCGACAGCCGCACGGCCGCCGAGCGGGCCGCCTTCGTCAGGCGGGCGATCGTCGCCGCCGACCGCGGCGTGCTCAGCCGGATAGCCACGGTGAATCAAGAGAACGCCCGCCGGAAGATCCGTGTCGACGCCGCCAAGCTGATCCGCCAGAACCGCCTGGAGGACGAGCGGGCAAAGCAGGCGGCCGCGTCGATGGCCGCTCGGCAGTTCGACCTCCTCCTCGCCACGGGACAGCAGCCGACCGGCACGTTGCAGGCGCCGGGTACGGTCGGGTTCTTCCGCTTCACCTACTACGAGCAGTTCGAAGACCAGCTCCGCCCGTTGGAGATCGAGCCGGGCGGCACGCCGACGACCTCGACCAACGGTACCGCCCAGGCTCGGAGCACCGGCCGAGGCTCGCCCGACTGCATCTTCCCGTCGCGCGTCACGATCACCAACGCCAGCTATCCGCTGGCTCGGCGGATCGTGCTCTATGTGACCACCGCCTCCCTCAAGCGCCCCGAGGTGCAGGCCTTGCTGCGCTTCTACTTCGAGCGCGCCCAGAGTGCGGCGACGGCCCACCAGCTCGTGGCGATCACCGATCAGCAGCGCGATGCGGCGATCACCGCCGTCACCGGGCACCCACCGGTTTCCCTGTCCAGCCCGGGCGCCACCGGTCAGCCGGCCAGTACGGCGGCCCCAGTCTCGGCCGTGGCACCGAGTGGCGTCCCCGGGGTGGCGCCCGCGGCGGTGGGGACCGGGGGGGTCGGGCTGAGCGGGTCGACCCAGATCACCACGACGACCGCCACGGCGACGGCGAAATGACCCAGGCGACGGTGTCCGGAGGTCGTGCCGGCGTGGACACGCCGATTGGGCCGCGGGCGGTCGGCATCGGCCGCCTGGTGGCGGACGTCCTGGCCGACGTGCGCGTCTTCGAGCGGGTCGAAGCGCTCCGCGAGGAGGAGGCCCGCGAGTCGCGCGTGGCCCTGGCTGGGCTGGGGAACCGCCTCGGGCACGCCCAGCTCCTCGCCGGGGAGCTCGAAGGGCTTCTGGCCGACGGGGGGAGCCCCGACCGGGCGCCGGCCGCCCTGGCGAGCCTGCGCGCGACCATGGTCGCCACGACGTCCGAGCTCTCGCGCCGTCTGCCTCGGCTCGTCCGCGGGTCGCGCCGGGGGCACACGGGAACCGACGGCGACGCCGACCCCGCGCTCGCGGAGCTGGAGGAGCTGGTCGAGCGCCTGCGGGGCGAGGTCGAGGCGGTTGTCCGCTCGACCGTTCCGGTCGCGATGCACGCGAAGGTGCTCGAGGTGGCGAGACTGATGTGCCGACTCACCGATGAGCTGTGCCGCGAGCGCACGGGGCGCGGCGCCGGAGGTGAGGTCGATCGAGACACCCCGGCGGCGCCGTTCGACGCCGTCTTCGCGCCCATCGGCCGGGAGGTCGGCGAGCCGTCCGTCCGCTCCGCGCCAGTCGCCTCGGCTCTCGCGCCCGCCGCCATGGAGGTTCCTTCGACCTACTCCCGGTCGCCGGTCGCACCCGACGGAGGCGCGAAACCGGCCGCGGACCGAGCGGCTTGCGCTCGGCCGCCGGAGGCCGGCGGGGGGGAGGATGGCGGGCCTGGGTCGCCCGACCGAGGCTGGGAGTCGTCCGGCGGCGAGCACGACCCGACGCCGTCACGGTCGCGGTCGCGGTCGCGGCGCGGACTGCGGCTCCTCGCGCCCCCGTCGCGCGGATCGACGTGGCTGGCCCGAGCGCTGCGCAGTCTGGCGACCACAGACCCGGCGGCGGCGTTCGACCTGGCCCTGGCGCTCCTGCCGGTCCAGGGGGCGCGGGTCCGGGCCAAGCTCGGCTACTCGGTGGCCGTGCGCGGGATGGGCTCCCTCCGCGTGACGATCGACCATGGGGCCGTCCAGGTCGACGACGAGCACGACGGCGCGGCCGGGAGTCCGGGCGAGTTCCACATCGACGCGTCGCTCGGCGAGTTCACCGACTTCGCAGCCGGGACGCTTCGCCTCCGCGGAGCCGGGCTGCGGGTCGGCGGTAGCCGGCGCCGCCTGCACCAGCTGCTGCGGTCTTCGCGGCCGGTCCCCCTGGCCGACCTCGCCGAGCTCGAATTGCCGATCGACCCGGATCTCGTCCTGCTGGCGCTGGCGGCGGCGATCGTGCCGAAGTGGACGGTCGGCTACAGCTTCACGGTCGCCTTCGACCTGGGGAACAGCCGGCGGGAGACGTGGCGGGTGATCGTCGACGACGGCCGCCCGGTGCGCATCAGTTCGACCCCGTCACCTCGGCCCGGTTGCCGGGTGACGCTCCCCGAGGATGCGTTCCTGCGCTTCGTCTGCGACTCGCTCCGGCCCGGAGATCCGGTCCCGGAGGTCGTCGGCGACAAGCATGCGGCCGTGATGTTGATGCGGTGGATCGCCGGGGCTCAGGAGCAGACCGACCGGCTCGGGGCAGCGCGGATGCAGTTCGTGGAGCGCTCGCCGGCCGCCGCGTGACCGCCGGGGGTCCCCCGGGGGCGATGCGGCGCGTTACCAGGACACGTCGTCAACGTAGGCGGTCCCCGACCAACCTGGGCCGTTGTTGATCTGGATCCCGACCGCCTGGAACGGGGTGGGGACGCCCGCGGGCACAGTCCAGGCCAGGGAGTTCCAGCCGGCGGCGAGGTTGGCGGGCGGACCGAACGTCTGCTGCCACGACGGGTTCGAGACGTAGGCTTCGGCCTGGAGTCCCGCCGGGGCCCCGGCCGGCAGGTAGACGTGGTAAGTGATGGTCGACCCGGGTGCCGCGCCGGTCGTCGCGTAGGTGCGGAGCGCCGGGTAGCCGGCGCCGCCGCCCAGGCTGGCCGCCAGGGAATGGCTGCCGGTCCACGCCTGGGCCGTGGAGTTGGCCAGGGCGAGGTTTGCCGGGCTCCAGGCGACGTTCCACCCATCGAGTCCGCCGTCCTCGAAGCCGTACCGCGCCGGTGGCGCCGCGACGGAGCCGAGCGAAGCGGCGATCATCGCGGTGACGTCGTTGGTCGGGTCGGGGAAGAGGCTGCTCGGGCCGACGGAGTAGCGTCCGTTGTTGAGGTTGTAGGCCGAGTTCGATGCGTCCTGCTGCTTGTCCCAGAGCAGATAGCCGACCAGCCCGTTGGTGAACGCCGCGCTCATCTTCGCGTTGAAGTACTGGGCCCGGAGCTGGAGCGAGGTCGCGTCGATGGTGCCCGTCGACTGTCCGGCCTGGCCGACATCGGACACGATCCCGGCCTCGCCGACGAAGAGCGGCTTGCCGAGCGCCCGGCACTGGCTGATCCGCTCGGCGAGCCGGTTGTAGCCGTCGCTCGGCAGCGCCCGCGTCGCATCCCCGTAGTCGTGATATTCGCAGAGGTCGACCGATCCCGAGTGGACATACTGGTAGTCGGCCGCGCTCAGGCCGCACTGCCCGCTGCCCATCGTCCCGAGGGAGACGAGATGGTGGGAGTCGACGGCCTTGATCGACGTCGTGAGGTCGTCGGCGAACGCCCGCAGGGCGCTGGCCGCCTGCGTCTCGGTCGCCCCGCTGCATCCATTCGGGGAGTTACCTTCGAGCTCGTTGCCGATCTGCCAGAAGGCGACCGTCGGGTTGCTCGCGTAGTGCTCGGCGACCGTCGCGGCGTAGCTCCGGAAGGACAGCGGGTAGCCGTAGCCCGGCTGACGGTAGGCGCCCTGGAAGAAGCCGAGGTTCTTGTTCACCGAGGACGGCTCACAGTCCTGCCATTCATTGACCAGGACCGGGATCACCTTGAGACCGGCGGACGTGGCCGCGTCGAGCAGGCGATCGAACGCCGTCCAGGTCGGCGTGATCGTCTGGCCTTGGGCGTTGGTGTCGTAGTAGCTCTGGAAGAACCAGGTCCGGATGGCCGTCGCGCCGGCCTTCTTCGCGTCGGCGAGAATTGCGCCGAGCGTCGCCTGATCGACGGCCCGACCGCAGGAGAAGGCGGGACCGGGCAACGACGTGAGCTGGTAGTCGTTGAAGCCGACGAACCTCCACGGCTGACCGTTCAGGGTCAGGGTGGCTCCCGAGCGTCCCACGAAAGGACTCGAAGATCCGGCTGTGGCCACAGACGGCGGCGCGGCCAACACAAAGCTCGTGAGGGCGACGAGCAGGACGGCAACGTGTGAGGCCCACCGGCCCCGGGCCAGCACTGCTGGACTCATACTGTGAGTGTCGGCACGGCGTGGAGTGGCGGTAAGACAACATTTGTCGAGTGAATGTGGTGGGCATGCGTGCGGGTGAAAAACGTACGTACACTGATGGTTCACCTCTAGAAGGCGGCGCGGCACTCCTCGCGCCAGTCCGCCCCGGAGGCGTCGACCCCGCCGGAGGTGGCGACGAGGACGAGGCGATGCACGCGGCCGGGGTGCCCGAGGCGAGGCGGATGGCCACGACGCCGCCCATCGACTGGGCGACCACGTCGCAGCCCCCGGCGCCGGCCGCCGCGGCCGCGCCCCGGACGAGGTCGTCGAACCCGCGCACCGCCGGGTCGTGCGTCTGGGCCCCGGCTCCGGGCCAGCCGAGGCGGATCTTCGCCCAGTCAGCCGGGAGGCGCTCGGCGACCGGCCCCCAGAAGCCGGGGTCCCCGGTGGATCCCGGGAGGAAGACGACCCGCCGTCCGGCACCCCGGGTCGGTGTCATCGACGAGAAGCTAACGATCTAACCGGCCGGCGGCGCCAAGGCTCGGGCCTGGCTGCCCGAGCGCTCACGCTCCGTCCGCGGGAGTGCTCGCCGGCATCTGCCATCATCAGGTTGCCGCCGACGCCACGGTCGCGCTCGGCCGAACGCACCACCAGTCGCCCAATCAATGCCCTTCCTCGTGGCCGACAAGGCACAACTGCTCTGCTCGATGGGCAGCACCCCGTCGGTGCTCACCGTTCCGCCGACGCCCGACCACAGCGCCTCGGCCGCCCCGCCTCCGGTGATGCTGCTCGCGACCGTCAACGACTTCAAGCCCGGGGCGAACATCGCACCCTTCGGGCTCTGTCGCAGCCCGGCGAATCCGGCCGTCCAGGCGGCGACGGCGGCGGCCTCCGGCGTGCCGACCCCGGCCCCCTGCGTCCCCGCCACGACGCTCCCCTGGGCGCCGCCCTCGCCGACGGTGTTGATCCGGGGCGTCCCGGCCGTCGGCCAGGTCGCCAAGTGCCAGTGCTCCTGGCAGGGCACGATCACGGTGGTCAACCCGGGACAGGCCAGAGTCCAGGCCATCTGACCGCGGGCGGGCGGGCGGGCCGGCCGGCCGGCCGGCGTCGACCGACCGGAGCCGCAAACGGGTGTCCGCAAGGTGATCGCCCGCCGCGCCGCCGCGGCCGCCCGGCTCGCCGTCAGGACGGGTCGCTCACGCGCTCGACCTCGACCTGTACCGCGTCGGTGCCGAAGCTGAGCGTGTCGCCGGCGACGAGCTCGGTCGTGTCGTCCCGCCGTTTCCCGTTGACGTAGGTCCCGTTCCCCGAGCCGGCGTCCTTCACCGTGAGGCGTTCGCCGTCGACGGTGAGGATCGCATGGTGACGGGAGACCTCCGAACGCTCGATGCGCAACTCGCTGAGGTGATCGCGTCCGACCGTCGTGTCTCCGTTCGGGAGGTCGAAGAAGACGTCGGGGTCGAACCCCGACCGGCCGCGGAGCCGCCAGCGACGCCTCGCGAGCGCCGGCGCCTGGGCGGTCGGGGCGGCACCCTCCTCGGTCGGTTCGGGGTCGCCTGCGTCCTGCGCCGGCGGCGACTCGGGCACGCGGGCAAAGCGTGACCGCAGGTCGATCGGGTCGCTGACCAGCGACGTGGCCAGCGCCAACGGAGCGAGGTAGCGAGCCGGCCCGTGCGGCGTCAGCGCCGCCGGCTCGTGATCCTCGGCCCGCGGCCAGAGGAGCCCCGACGTGCGCGCGGGAATCAGCCAGTAGTCGCCCCGCCGGTAGTCGACTCGGTGACCCTCGAAGCGGACCTGGACTCCGTCCTCGAGCTCGAACCACCGGTTGTGGGCCTCGGCGACCGGGACGCCGTCGGCCCCGGCCGGCGTCTCGGGATCCTGATCCCAGCGCCGGAGGAACGGGTGGTCGTGCTCGTGCAACCGGCGCTCGGTCGGGCCGTCCTCGAGGGTCAACTCCCGCTTGAACAGCTTCACGCCGGCGACGCGCATCAGCGGCGTGGGCGTGCCGAACGGCACCCAGTGGTCGTCGACGAGCTCCACCCAGTCGCCGACCTCGAGTCCCGACCGGGCGTCCCGCCACGCCGTCCGGAGGGTGGCCGTCCGGTCCCCGTCCTCGCCCGGGCTCCCCAGCGAGTCGAGCGCCAGCTCGACGCTGGCGTTGTCGCGCGACCACTTGAAGGTGGCCTCCTCGACACCTCCGCCCCGATGCACCTCGACGCGGTAGAGCTGGTTCTCAGCCCCCCGGAAGGCCACTTCGCCCGGGATCCTGGCCGGCTCGCGCTCACGCCCGCTCTCACGCCCGCGCCCGCGCTCGTCCTCGTCCTCGTCCTCGGGCTCGGGCCCGGCGTCGGTGATCCGAGCGCGGAGCAAAGGAGCCCGCCTCCCGAGCTCGGAGTTGTGCCGATCGAAGGCTTCGACGATCTCCGCGGGCGGGAGCGCGGTGAGGTCGGCCGGGCTGCCCGGGAGTCGACGCGTGAGCTGCGGATGCCAGCGCACCTGGCTTCGCCGGGTCGTGTCGGGCGCGCTCTGGCCGAGCGCCGGGTCCGCCAGGTCGGGGGCCTGAATCGCGCTGACCGTCTGCTCCCAGACCAGCAGGTAGACGACGAACGGGTCGGTGTGAGGGTTGACCGGTGTCGCCTCGTCCGCTGGACGGCCGTGCCGCGGGGCTTCGCAGCGGAGCCCGTAGACGTAGTAGTGACCGCGACTGAGCTTGACCGCGCGACACGCCTTGTCCTCGATCACCAGCTCGACGGCGAATCCAGCGTGGGCGAGCGGTCCGGCGAACGGGCCGAGGAGGTCTACCGTCAGCCGGCGGAGGTACTCCAAGGTGATCGCGGTCTGCTCGTTGAGCTCGGCGTCCAGGAGCAGGCGCCCCTGCTGGGCGAGCACCGCCGAGTAGCGGCCGGACCGGGCGTCGAGGACACGGGAGAAGTCGCCGTACACGGGTGCCTCCTAGGTGGCGAAGCGGATGTCGATGTCGGTTCCGGCCGGCACGAACTCGCTGAGCCGTGTCCGCAGGTCGGCCGCGCGCAGGTGCAGCCAGAGGTCGTGGTAGGCGCCGAGCTCGCCTTCGTCGGCGGCCCCCCGGGCGAGCTCGGACGCGGCGGTCTCGGTCAGTCGGGCGTAGGCGGGCGCGCCGAAGCCGACCGCGTCGAAGCGAGGCGTCACCCGAGCCTCCTCCCGCGCTCGGCGCGACGGGCGCTCGTCCGCCGGGATCTCGCCCCGGGCGACCGCCTCGTCGAGCGCCGCGATCACACCGTCGGGCTGGCAGCTGGTCCGGCGAGGCGTGTGCGAGCCCCGGGGGACATAGGAGAAGCCGACCGACCCAGCCTGCCGCCGCTCGCAGAAGAGCGTGCCGGTGAAGATCGTGTCCGTGACCTCGTCGATGTCGTGGACGTCGACGCCGCCGAGCACGGTCACGCGCTCGAGCCGCAGCGAAGCCCAGGCCGGGCGGCCGTCGGCGCCGCAGATCGCCCGCTCGGCGGGGCGGGCGGCGTCGATGATCGAGTCGGACGCGGTCAGCGGGATCGCGTCGCAATCGACCTCGGGGCTCTCGACGACGATCTGTCCGACGATCGACGAGGCGATCGAGATCGGGCAAGGCGTGGCCCTGACGACGAGGCTCGGGAAGCGGCGGTCGGTCCCGCCGGCCTCCGGCGATCCGCCGGCGGGAACGAGCGTGCAGTGGACGAGGCTCACGGCGCCGAGGCGACCAGTCAGCTCGAGCGGACGCCCGGCGATCCAGATGCCGTCGAGGGTCAGTACCGGCGGTGGCCGGCCCGAGTCGCCCGGCGGGTCGCCGCCGAGGGCGGCGCGCTTGCGTCCGCGGCGCGGTCGTGCCGCCTCCTCCGCCGGCGGCGGCGCCACCCGGATCTCGGGTCCGCGGATCCGCATCAGCTCCGGGCGGCCGCTGCGCGTCTCGACCGGCCGGAGGATCGGTCGGCAGCCCGGCGCGGCGCGGATCTCCAGCTGCTCCCCCGGGGCCAGCGCGATGTCGAGGTGCTCCTCGTAGACCCGGTCGTCGGTGATCTCGATCGTGGCCAGGAGCACCGCCCCGTGACGCTTGTCCTCGGCCCAGGCGTCGAGGGCGCCGTTGAGCGTGCGCACCGCGCCGGCGCCGGAGGTGCCGACGCGGTACAGGCGGGCGCCGCTGTCCCCGGCGGTCCGCGGCCGCTCGTAGTGTCCGCCGCCGATCGCGCCGACCGACAGCTGCGAGTAGGCGACCCAGACGGCCTCCTCGGGCGGGTAGCGGGTGGGAAAGGCGATTCGCCCGAGCTCGGGGTCGATGCTCACGTGACCGGCGGGGGTGCGGTGGCGCCAGCGGGCGAGGTCGGCGACGAGGATCTCCGAGCGCGGGACGGGGCGGCGGCCCCGGTAGACGCAGAGGCTGCGCCCGGGTCCGTAGTAGTCCTCGAGTCGCCGCGCCAGGGCACGGCGGCTGATCGGGGTGGGGACGTCGAGGTCCATCGCCGGCGTCGACGCGGGCGCACGCGGGACGGGAGCGACGCTCAGCGGCAGGGCGCGCCCGAGCTGATCGAACGTGTAGCGGCTCTCACCGCCGGCGCTGGCCGCCGGCGCCCGTCGCACCCCATCGGCGACCAACCGCCACAGCCACACCACCACCCCCGCTGGGTCGGCGCTCCCGGGCGTGCGCCGGGAGGAGACACGGCGCACGTCGGCGAGGGGTGCGGCGTCCGAGAACGGCAGCGCCAGCACGTCGAGCGCGTCGCCGTCGGCGGCGCCCAAGAGGCGCCGCCGGCCGACCTCCACCAGGCGGACGGACGGGGTGGCCAGGACGAGCGCGCCGAGCTCGACCGCGCGGGCCGGCCAGCCGGTGGCATCCGCGGCGAGCTGCTCGAGCACCGAGAACGACCCCTTGCGTCGCCGGTCAGCGACCGCGTTGGCGACCTGCCGCCGGCGCCAGGTCGCGTCGGCGGCTCCGGGCACGGTCGGTCCGGTCGGCGTGGCCGGGCCGAGGGTGAGGCCGACGAGCTCGGCGAAGTAGGGGAGGAGCCAGTCCTCGCACGTCTCGATGAACCAGTTCGCCTCGAGGCGGGCGAGATCGTCCGAGAGCTCGGCCGCCTGGCCGGCGACGGCGCGCAGCACCGCACGCAACGGATATCCCTGGTCCGCGTCGCGGCTGCGGTAGACGGCCGGCAGCAGACCGTACAGCGTGTCGTCGGTCACGACGCGAGCTCCCGGAGGATGAGGGCGTCCGGCACCGCAGCGGACAGGTAGGCCACGCTCCGGGGATCGTCGGGCAGGCCCCAGGTCCTCCCGGCGGTGCGCACGCGGGTCACGGTGCGGACCGGCTCGGCCAGGAGTTGCGGGACCCGGTCGGCGAGGTCGGACGCGGAGGCCTGCGCCGGCACCAGGGCGAGCGCCGTGACGGCGAACGAGCGCACCGCCGGCGCGGCGTGGGCCGCGGCGATCAGGTCGCTGAGGACGACGTCGGCGCCGAGGTCACGGTTCGAGTAGGCGAACCCGGCGAGCAGGGCGGCTCGGACGGCGCCGACCGCGTCGTCCCAGCTGACCCGGGGATCGCGCGTGACGGTGGCGCCGAGGAGGATCATGAACAGCCCCGCCGGTACCACGCGCAGCGGGAGGAGCGGGTCGGCGGCGGCGGAGACGGTCGCGGCGACGCTCGTGCAGAGCGGCCCGGTGGCGTCGAGCGGGACGGGGTCGGTGCCCGCGATGGTGAGCAGGACACCCTGGGCGGGCGAGCGGCCGGCGAGCTCGGCCGTGGCCTTGCCGACGCCGGCGTAGGAGCGGGCGAGCTCGGCGTAGTCGCTGACCGTCACCACCCGCCCGAGCCCGCGCAGGCCGAGGGGCGCGCCCGCGCGCACCTCCTCCGGTCCGTCGCCGGCGATGCCGCCGAACGCCGGGAGCGGATTCTCGGCGCCGGCAACTCCGGCCGGGCGACTCAGGAGCTGGGTGACCTGGCCGGCCCGCGCGTTTCCCTGGCTCCCGTCGCCGGCGCGGTAGGAGGCTTGCACGTTGCCGCTGCCGGTGGGCAGCGGCCCGGCGAAGGCGATCGTGGTGTGCCCCTGGGCGTCCAGGCCGGTCATGTAGGAGCGGGCGGGCGTGGCGTCGTCGAAGCGCGGGACCTCGTCGTAGGGGACGCCGTCGACGGTCACCGACAGGGTCGACGCCTGGCCCGACGGCGTGGGGGCCGGGTCGGCGAGCAGGGGCGCCGACGAGAGGGTGAAGCGCTGGTGGGCCTGCGCGGGGAGCCCGCTGCCCAGGATCTCGTGGATCGTCGCGCCCTGCTGGGCCGCGACGACGTTCGCGAATATGCGCAGGGACGCGCGACGGTAGGCGTAGGCGAGCGGCGCGGCCAGCCGGAGGGTGGTGACCGGCGTGTCTCCGACGGGGTGGTCGCCCGTGCCCTGGAGGATCTCCGCCACCGTCGCCACCTCTCCGGCCGGGACGGTGGCCCCGGCGGGAAGGTCGCTCCGCGTCCCGGCGACGAGGATCATCCGGCCGACGTCCATCCCGGCGATCAGGCGGGCCAGCTCGATCGTCGCGCCGCTGACGTCCTCGTCGATGGGGATGGGCTTGAGGACGAGCGCGTCGGGCTGGGCGCGCACGGTCAATGCGGCGAGCTCGGCCTGACTGGTCACGTCCGCCCCGATCCACGGCTGGTCGAGGGTGAGCCGGGTGACGAGCGCGCTGCTCCCGAATCCGGTGACCACCGTACGATCGACGCCGAGAACCCGGGCGACCACGGGATAGGCGATGGTCCCCGCCGCGGGCGCGATGATGACCGCCGGGTCATCGAGCGGCGTGCCCGGGATGGGTGTCGCGATCTTCGGCTCGCCGGCTCGCTCGATCACGATCGACGTGCCCGGGAGGATGCCGTCGTAGCACGCGTCGAGGGCCACGATCGTCCGATCGACGAGCGGGAGCGGCGTCTCGACCACCAGGCTGACGCTCGCCTCCTTGTCGGCCAGATCCGGCGAGGGCGACCAGACGATCGACAGCCGGTGCATCCCGACGCGGGCACGGATGGCCGTTCGGATCGCCGGATCCCAGACGAACGTCGGCCCTCCCGAGCCGTCGAATTGCCACAGGATCACGTCGGTGCTCGCGTCGCGCCGCGCGGTCACTTCGATCGGGCGCAGGCCGGGCCCGGCGTAGGTGACCGTGGCCGTCGCCCCGGCGACCTTCACGCCGAGCCTCCCGTCGCCGAGCTCGACCGCCGGGAGCTTCGTGGAGTCCAAGCTCAGCTGCGCGTTGCCGGTCGCCTCCCCGAGCACGCTCGTCAGCATGAGCAGTGGGAAGTGGCCGGGGTCCTTGCCCGGGCCTTCGACGACGTTGTTGAGCAGGAGCTGGAAATCGGCACCCGTCATCTGGAGCTCGAGCCGGACGGTGTCGGCGATCGGCCAGGCTTCGGTGCCGGCGGGCTGCCCGGAGCTGTCGAAGACGGTGCGCGGCGGGGCCTGTGCGCCGAAGGGCGTGGCCTTGACGCGCAGCACCGACGCCCCGGTGACCGTCGCGCCGCCGATCGGGGAGCTCCCGAGCGCGGGGTACAGCGTCGCCGCCGCCCCGGGCTGGAGCGTCGTCAACAGGCGGGGTATCGCGTCGGACGAGCGGCCGAAGGTCGACGGCGCCGACCGGTCGAGCTCGCGTGGCGAGGGCGCCTCCGCCGGCGCGCTGCGGGTCAGGCCGGCGGCCATCAGGCCGTCGATGGCGCGCGTCAGGTCGCCCGGGACGTCGAGGCCGGCGAACTTCGCGGCCTGGCCGGTCGGCGCCTGGAGGGCAACCGTGGTCACCTGCTTGGCCTGGTCGACGAGCGCGCTGGCGACACGCAGCAGGACGGGCTCGGTGGCTCCGGCCACGTCGAGCAGGATCGCGTCGTTGGCGGTCAGGTTGCTCGTCGTGCCGCCGATCAGGATCTGGGCCAGCGCCTTTGCGTCAGCGGCGTTGGCGACGGACAGCGGTCGCTCGGACTTGGCCGCCAGGCTGCTCCAACTCGGTCGGGCGACCAGGGGCTCGGTGGTCTGGAAGACCTGCGGCTGCTCGCCCGGTCCGGGGACCGACTGGCAGAGGAGCTGGCTGGGAAGGAGCACCGCCTGGTCGTCGGGATCGGGGTTGAGCGTGTAGGCGAGATGGACGCGCGCGGCGATGCCCGGCCGCGGCCGGTGCCCGAGGAGCCCGGCCAGCGCGAGGATCGACCCGGGCTCGAGCGCGGTGGCGATGAACCCCTCGGCCCAGATTCGGTCGCGATAGAAGCCGATCACGTCGGCGACGCTCGCCCAGGCGTCGAGCAGCGCGATCGTCGGCTCGCCGAGGCTCCGGTCGCGGAGCGGCAGCCGGGAGCCGTCGGCCTCTGACCCGGAGGTCAGGGCCGCGATCAGCCGTTCGAGCAGCTCGGGCCGCCGGGCCGAGCGGGCGTGCGCCGTCAGGCTGCCGGCGGGCGGGATGTCGGTCATCGGCCGCCCTGGAGCGACACCGTCGCAAACCCGTTCTCGGGTCTCGTCGGGTCGTTGTCGAGCCGCAGGAGCTCGAGCGCACCGACACGCAGGGCGTCCGGCACGCGGGACGCACGACGGTTGGCGCCGGCGGTCGGCGGCGGCGCGTCGAGGAACGCGAACCTGGTGAGTACGGCCGATCGGACGCCCGGAGCGGCGTGCAGGGCGGCGACCAGCGCGCTCGCATACACCGGCGCGCCGAAGGCGAGCCGCTCCGGGTTGAACAGTGCCGGGGTGCCATCGGGGAGCCATCCGCTCGAGAACAGGGCAGCCAGCGCCGCGCCGGCCTGGGCCCGGACGGTGTCCGGGGTCAACGTGACGTCGGCGGCGAGGACGGCTGGGCGGTACGCCGGCGGGCGGACGCGAACCAGGTGCCCGATCCGGCGAACGGATTCGAGGGCATGGTCGACGCTCTCGAGCAGGTTGGGATGGGGATCCTCGCCGCGTGAAGGTTGCACGGCCACCTCGACGACGGTCCGCGAGCCGGTGAACCGCAGCCGCGCCGCGGCGCGCCGGACGCCGGGAAGCGCCGCGCCGAGGGCCGCGTAGTCGTCGGCGCTGAGGGCACGCGGCTGGTGGTCGGCGAACGCACCGGGGATCCGTTGCTTGGCCAGCACGGGATCCTCGGCCTCGATCCCCCCGCGGGCCGGCAGCGGATTGCGAACGCGGACGATGGGGGCCAGGGTGGCGAGGTCATCGCCCGCCGAAGGGAGCCATACGACCGCGTTGATCGCCTCGGCCTCTGTGTTGCCGCCCGGGCCGTTACCCGCCCAGTAGCTGGCCTCGAGCTGGCCGTCGGGCGGCGGGGCGCTGATCCGCAGCCGGGCGACCCGGTCGTCGTCGACCTCGGCGACGAGGGCCCGCTCGGCCGGGTCGACGCCGATCAGGTCGACCGCCGGCCGCCAGCGGTGTCCGGTGGCCGCGCCGTCGGTGGCCTCGACCAGGGGCAGCGCCGCGCGGGGATCCTGGTTGGTGGCGGCCGCGGCCGGCCCCCAGACGGCGGGGCTGCCGGCCATCAGCGGGCGCACCGCCTCGGCACCCCAGTCGTCCTCGAGCTCGGCGACCATCACCTCGCCCAGCGGTCCGCTCGCCTCGGCCAGCCGCGCGAGCACCTCCAGCCGGCGACGGCGCCCGGCGAGGAGGCGATCCGATCGGGCGAGCAGCTCCGCCAGCCCGCGCGCCTCGCGCTCCGCGCGGTCATCGTCGTCCTCGTCGCCGTAGCGGTCGGGCGCGGGCAGCCCCAGCAGCTCGAGCTCCTCCTCGCCCAGCTGCTCGCGCAGCGCGCCGAGCCGCGCCTTGGTGAGCGGTGCGCCGCGCAGCGCCTCCCGCCGCCAGGTCTCGATCTCCTCGCGCCAGACCCGATAGAGCGAGCGGAGCCGGCGGGCTTGGTGGCGGGCGACCACGCCGGGGTCGGGGAAGGGCGCGGAGAAGGACAGCCCCACCCGCGCGAGGCGGGGCGCGACCGGATCGAGTCGCTCGCTGGCCGCGACGCCGTGGCCGACGAGGACGGCGTTCGCGCTGGCCAGGCTCCGCGGGAGGCCGCCGACGCTGAGCAGGAGGTCGAAGGACAGGGCATCCTCGTGGGCCCAGCTCACCTCGAGCAGCGGCTGACCGTAGAGCTCGTCGACCAGCTCGCGGACGTGGGTCAGACGTACCGCCTGGCGGTGGGTCGGGTCGGGCGGCTCCTGGCCGGCGATCGCCGGATCGCTGGCCTCCTCGAGCACGAGGACCTCGCCGGGACCCAGGCGCAGCTTGCGCCGGCTCGTCCGTCCCGGCGCCGGGGCCGGATCGCCGTCGACGAGCACGGCGGACGTGGCGCCGGCGAGCAGCCGAGCGTCGATCTCGCCCCAGCTCCAGAGGTCGATGGCGTTGTGCTCGGGCCGCAGCGTCGGGTTCCGGACGGCGGGCGAGGCCAGGCGGGCCGGGAGCGGCGTGTACTGCTGCAACTGGCCGAGCGCGGCCGCCGATTCCCGGGCGGCGTCGATCACTGGCGCCCGCGCGAGGAGGCGGGAGCCGGCGGTGGCGAATCGGACCCGCTCGAGGGGCAGCACCATGGGCTCGGACACGTGCACGCAGACCCAGGCGCGGGCGTGGCAGCCCTCGAGCAGGCGGTACCCGGTCAGGCGCGCGTGTCGCCGGACCGACACGCGGCGGCGCGCGGTCTGGAGGTAGGCCTCGGTGGCGACGGCGTCCTCGTAGTAGCTGAGGTCGTCGCCGACGTAGGCGAAGAGCTCGATCAAGGTGATCAGCAGGTCGGGGACGTGGCGCTCGCTCCAGTCGGGAAGCGTGACCGCGAGGCGGTCGAGCATGAGCTGGCGGAGGCCCTCGTAGTCGCGGGCGAGGTAGGAGACGTCATGCGCGGGTCGGGGAGCCCCGGGCGGGTGCCGGGCGATCGGCGGGCTCGGGGCGTCGACGTCGAACACGAACGTAGCCTGGGCGAAGCGCGCGTCGAGGCCGTGGTAGGCGGCCCGGCCCGGGGCGCCGTCGGCCGCGGGCTCGACGAGGCGGAGCCGGTAGGGCCCGGCCGAGCCCGGGCGATGGAGATCGATCACCAGGCGATCCTCGAGCTCGGGATCCTGCTCGACGGCGCGGCGCACCCCGACCACCGTGACCGGCCGGCCCCCGGGCGGCGGGTCGATCCGGACGTTGCTCGGTCGCACGCCGGTCGGCGCGTGCGCGAGGAAGAACACGATCAGCCGCCGGCCGGTGTCACGCACCTCGACGCCGTCGATGCCGTTCCCGTGGATCTCGTGGATCCGCCGGCGCCGCGCGCCGCCACCGACGAGAAGGTGGTCCGCGGGCGTCACTGGGCGGTCCCCGGGATGGTCAGGGTTGCGCTGGCGGGCGCGCCGGTCGACACGACCTCGTAGGCGAGGTTCACCCGCAACTCGCTCTCGTGCGCGGTGACGTCCAGCGCGGTCAGCGTGATCACGTCGCCGAGCCAGCGCTGGATGGCGGCGCTGATCGTGATGTTCAGCGCCGCGGCGATCTCGGGAGAGCTCGGACCGAACACCAGGTCGAGGAGCCCGCAGCCGAAGTCGGGCCGGTTGACGCGCTCGCCGGCTCGGGTGAAGAGGAGCAGCTCGAGCATCTCGCGGATGTGATCGTCCGGATTCGCGGTCGCCGTGCGGCCACGATCGTCCAGGCGGTAGGGGAAGGCGACGTTCAGCACCTCGTCAGACCACGGTGAGGTTCGGCGCGGCGACGGTGAGCTTCGTCGTCGCCGCGAGGTTGACCAGCCCACCGCTGATGTTGATGGTCGGCGCGGTGAGGTTGATGATCGGAGCGGTGATCGACACGCTGCCCGGCGTGAGCATGATCGTCGTGGCGCCGGCGCCGGCCTTGATCATCACGGTGGCTCCGGCGATCGGGGTATCGCACACGGAGATTCCGCTGGTCAGGGTCTCCAAGATGATGACCGTCTGCGTCGGCGGCACGGAGACCGCGGCTGCCTTGGCCATCAACGGGGTCTGCATCTCCCCCCACCAGCCGCCGACCCAGATCGGCCGCTGCGGATCGCCGCCCTCGAACTCGACCCACACGTTGGCGCCGATCCTTGGCCGCACGTAGGTGCCCATGCCGATGTCGGTCACCGGCACGCATGGCAGCGCCCAGTTGGCGATCACGATTCCCGGGACGCTGACCAGCAATCGCCCCTGTCCGTGGACGTCCAGGTTGTTGAGCACCACGCCTCGGTACTTGCCGTAGTGGCGGTGGCTCACCGGGGCGTCGGGATCGTTGGCGGCGTGGGCGCCGAACGGGCTCCACTCCTCGACGTACCCGACGTCGTCAAGGGTCTTGCGGCGGTCTTTGTCGGGCATCGGGTCTCCTTGGCTCGAGGTCAGGGCGCGGGGGAGGCCGGCAGCGAGGACGCGACGCTCCCTCCGCCGGGTGCCGGGCCGGGGCCCGCGGGGAGCGGCCCGCCCCCGGGCATCCCCGGGAGCGGGGCGGCCGGGCCGGGGAGCGGGGGGGCCGGAGGCGGCGGCACGGGGATCGGGGGCCCTCCGAGGGGTGGCTGGGTCGCCGCCCCGCCGGCCGGCGCGAAGCCGGCGAGCTGTTGGGGAGCGGAGAGGCCGAAGCTGAGCGCGCCGGCGCCGGGGAACCCGCTCCCGGCGATCAGGGCGTTGCGCAGGAGCGTGAAGCGCTGCTTGTAGGAGCCCGGCTTGATCGAGTGGGTGACGCTGTCGACGTAGTAGTCGCCGTCGTAGGTGATGCCGGCGCCCCGCACCTGCACGATCGTGCGGGCGTTGAGGATCGAGCCGTAGCGCATCACGTCGAGCGAGCCCCCGCCGCTGATCACGTTGGCGGCGTCCGCCGCCTTGGCGAGCGCGATCCCGGCGGCCTGGAGCGGGCTGTAGCCGGCGAGTCCGCTCAGGGGCGAGATCTTCAGCGGGATCGGGCTCTTGGTGCCGAGCGGTGGGCTGAGCGGGGTGACGTCCGGGACGGGGATCGGGATCGGGACGGGGACGCTGTCGAGCTTGATCAGCACGACGAACAACGTCTTCTTGAAGCCGTCGAAGGAGAACTGGAGCGACTCGACGTTGCTGCGCCCGTCGCTGTCGATGGCGAAGGGCTCCGGCGTGGGGAGGAAGGGAATCGCCGCTCGGAGCTTCGGTCCCCAGTAGGCCATGCTCATGCCGGGAAGCGGCCCGGGTTGGAGGTAGAAGGCGTAGCCGACGCGTTCGGCCAGGAGCCTGATGTAGGTCAGGTCGGTGCCGTACTGGGCCGGGATGTTCTTCAGCGGATCCTCGATGTCGATGAGGACGCTGGGCAGCACCAGGGGGATCACCTTGTAGATCGGGGTGTACTTGGCCACCATGAGCAGGATCCGGGCCTCGGCCGGCATCGCCGGGAAGGGGAACCCGCTGAGGTCGATCAGGTCCATCATCCGAGTCAGGTCCTCGCCCTTGATCGAGAGCGCCGACTTGCCCGCCTCGTCACTGGGCACGACGTCCTGGTGGGTGATGACGCCGTCCATCAGCACGGTCGTCGTGTTACGCAGGGTGGCGACGATGACGACGCGACGGGGCGGATCGAAGTAGCCGGACGGAAGCAGCTGCCGGGTGATCGCCGAGGCCTTGCTGGTCGCGAACTTCAGCTCGAAGCCGCTCGTGCCGCTCGCGCTGACCGTGACGCTCACCTCGGTCAGCGCCTCGATCACCTCGCGGGGAACCGGATCGACCGAGATCGGACCCATCAACAGGCTGAGGGTCAGCTCACTGGCCACTGGCTGGTCCCGGGAAGCCCGCGGGGAGCGGGATGAACAGGGTCTGGCCCGGACGCGCGAGCTCGGTCGGGCGCATCGCCAGGTTGGCGTCGCCTAGGAGCCACGACAGCTCCGCGTCGCCGAGCTCGACGGCGGCGATCGTGTCCACGCGTTCCCCGGGCCGAACCGCGTGGACGCGCAGAGTCTGGTGGCTCCCGGGCGCGGGGAGCAATCGGCGCAGGAGGTAGGGAACCTGGCGGCCGTCGGGAGCCGTCCAGATGGCCCGGCCGACGCTGGCGTACCGGCTGGCGCTCACGGGAGGTGCTCCAGGCCCAGCGGTCGCACGTCGGTTCCGGTGACCAGCTGCGCCAGCTGCTCGACGCCCTGGCGGTAGGCGATGTAGAGGCTGCCGCCGAGGTGGGCCATGGGCAGGTCGCTGCTGGTGAGCACCTTGCACTCGAAGCTTGCCTTGACGCGGATCGGGCGGAGGTGGGGATCGAAGGCCTCCTCGGTGATCGTGAGGCTGCTGACGAGCACGGGGACGGCGCGCTTGACGCCCCAGACGAGGACGGTGAGCGGCGCCTCGACCGGGGCGACCTCGAACGTGCCCCGGTCGAACAGCGCATCGAGCGCGATCAGATCCTGGGTCGGCGGCGTGATCAGGCGTTCGAGCACGGCGAGGGCGGGGAGCAGCCCGTGCGAGGCCACGGTGTCGTCGGGCCGTTCGAGTTGATCGGTGGCCTCGATCTCGGCGTCGAACTTGAGCGTCTCGTGTGGGGGGCCGGTGAGCCGGAGCACCTCGAGGCGGTCACCGGGCTCGCCGCCGATCGCGCGGGGCTGGATCGTCCTGGTGAGGGAGTCCGGGTTGTACTGGAAGACGACGACGTCGAGCGTCGCGCGGGTGGTCGGGTCGAGCCGGACGAAGCCGCCCCGGAGCATGCGCGGAGCGCGGGGATACCCGGTGCCCGGGGTGCTCATGTTCGCGGACCCCGGGTTACTGGTCGCGGGGGGATGGGCGCTCGCGCGCGCGGTCGCGGGGCGTCGCGCGCCGCGAGGCGGAGATCGTCCGGGAGCGCTTGGTGCACGGCCAGCGCGACGTCGCGACCGAGGCGGTGCGCGCGCTCGGACCCGCGCGCGCCGGCGCCGAGCCGATCCGACGCGGGCCGGCCGGCGAGCAGCGCGCGGAGCTCGCGTCGCACTGCTTCGCCGAGGAGATCTCGCTCGCGACGGGACAGCTCGATGCCGTCGAGGACGATCTCGTCGAGCCGGAGGTCGAGGCTCATGCCGGGACCTCGTCCAGCCGGAAGTCGGCATCGTTGATCGGGAGCTCGAGCTTGCGGAACTCGACCCGGGCCAGCTCGAGCACGAGCTCCATGCTCAGCGGGCATTGCCGGCCGGCCGCGCAGAACGCCGCGTTGAGCGCGATGTTGCGGATCATGCCTCCGCTGGCCGCCAGCCGCGCCAGGCGCGGGAGGTCGAGCGCGGCGACGGGGGCGCGATCGGGGAAGGCGCGCTCCCACAGCAGGGCTCGCTCGGGGGGCGCCGGAAACGGGAACGGGACGACGAACCGCAGGCGCCGCAGGAACGCGTCGTCGAGCGCGTGGCGCATGTTGCTCGTCAGGATCGCCACGCCCTGGAAGTCCTCGATCCGCTGGAGGAGGTAGCTGACCTCGATGTTCGCGTACCGGTCGTGGCTGTCCTTGACCTCGCTGCGCTTGCCGAACAACGCGTCGGCCTCGTCGAACAGCAGCAGGGCGCCGCCTTCGTCGGCGGCGTCGAACACGCGCCGGAGGTTCTGCTCGGTCTCGCCGATGTACTTGCTGACGACGCCGGCGAGGTCGATCCGGTACAGGTCGAGCTCGAGCTCGTGGGCGATCACCTCGGCGGCCAGCGTCTTGCCCGTTCCCGACGGTCCGGCGAAGAGCGCGGTCACCGCGCTGCCGCGCCGGATCCGCTCGGCCAGGCCCCAGGAGCGGAGCACCGTGGAGCGACCGCGGACCTGATCGACCAGATGGTGCAGGAGCCGGAGCTCCTCGGCCGGGAGGACGAGGTCGTCCCATGCGGCGACCGGCTCGACCCGGTGCGCGAGCGTGTCCAGGCGCGGCCGCGCCTGGGCCCGGCAGGCGGCCCACAGCCGGTCGGCGCCCGCGCTCCCGACCTGCCCGGCGACGTCCGCGATCACCACCTGGTTGAGGTCGAACTCGGAGGCCAGGCGCGCCCATACGTCCGGGGTGCCGGCCAGCGAGCCGGCCCAGAGGAACTCTTGTTCGGCGGCGCTCGGACGCGCGACGTCCACGACGCGCAGATGCCGTCCGCGGAGCGGCCACGGCTCGCGGCAGCCGAGGAGGAGCTGGGTGTCGAACGCCGCGAGCGCGGCTTCGAGACCGCTGGCGTCCCCGGCTCGGAGGTGCGCGACGTCGACGTAGAGGAGGACCGGTGCGAGGATCGTCTCGCGCTCCCACAGCCGAGTCAGGTCGTCGAGGTCGGACGGACTCTGGGGGATCCGCTCGGGCGTCAGTTCGAAGAGCCCGTGTCCGATCCGGTGGGCGGCGGCGACGGCGAGGCCGCGGCGGACGAGCGGGTCGACCCCGACGAGCTCGACGACCGGGGGTTGACCGATGGCCGTCGCGGCGCTCAACGCTCGCACGATCTCCAGGACCATGTCCTCCTGCGTCCCGGGCAGCGGCTCGTCGAGTAGGTCGCCGACCGGCTTGACGAGGTGGCCGAGGCGATCGTCAGGGGCGTTGAGACCCTTGATGAAGCTGAGGATGCGCTCGTCCGCGCGGAGCCCGGTCGTCGTGAGTGGCTCCCGCTCGCGCTCGGGCAGCTCGATCAGCCGCCAGTGGCGAAGCGGACGGTGGGGCGAGACGACCTCCCAGGCCGGGTCGGGGAGGACGGCCAGGGCCAGGGCGAAGGTTGGGTAGGGAGCGCCGTTCGCCGCGGCGATGAGCGCGCCGAGCCCGGGATCGATCTCGATCGAGGCCACCAGGAGCAGGACGAGGCGCTCGAAGCGTGAGAGCCCGAAGCGATCGCCCACCAACTCGAGCGCGGGTATCGACTCCGATCGGGCGAAGCGGGCGTCCTCCCACCACACCGGCGCGTCGGGGACATCGCCGGCCAGGCGCTGGCGCAGCCAGGCGAGCCCGGCGGCCAGGTAGGCGCCGTTGGTCTCCTCCCAGGTCTCGGCCGCGGTCACGAGAGCACCAGGGTCTGGGCCGTGTCGAAGTCCAGCGCGAGCGGCTCGTCGGGATTCGCCGGCGCGGCGAGCGGAATGCTGTCGACGGAGTCGACGCGCAGGCGCAGGGTGTACGTGCTCGGGGCCATTCCGGCCAGCGGGAACGACAGCTCGGCCCGCGGCGGGCTCGAGGCCGGGCCGACCGTCCCGGCAACCACCTGGTCGCCCACGATCAGGGCGATGGTCTGTCCCGGTTCGATCGGCGGGGCGCACTTCACCTTCACCGTTGCGTTGCCCGCCGCATCTCGCTTGGCTTTGAGCGGAGCCCGGCTGACGATGGTGGGGGCCAGCGCGAGCGGCGCCGCGTTGCTGAGGAGTTGCGCGCCCAGCGGCGCCGGCGAGAGCGCGGCGAGCGCCACCGTCCCGGCCGGCAAGGTCGGGGGGGTGGGAATCTGCACCGAGATCGCCGTGGCGGTGACCGCGACCGGCGCGATGACGCTGGGCGCCGCGATTCTCAGACCCGTCACCTGGATCGCCGTGACGTCCGCGAGATTGCGTCCGACCAGTGTCACCGTGTCGCCCGGACGGGCGGCGCCCTGACCGTGGGGTGGTACGACGACCTCGACGCCGGGAGTGAGCGAACCGAGCACGGCCGGCCCGGCGTCGCCCGGGCCGCGGGCGAGAACCGGCGGCGGGGCGAGTACGGGACGGACGCTGTCGATCAAGACCACTGCCGCGTCGTAGCTCACCGAGAGCCGGTAGCCGGTGCCGAAGGTCGCCCACATCCGCGAAATCTCGTCGAGCGGGATCGGATGCGGGGTGATCCGGACCCGCTCGAACTGGACCTCGAGGTCGCTGCCGGCGAGCGAGGCTCGGATCTCGTTGCGCGAGAGGAGGGGCTTGTCGTGGAGCACGCTCATCGCGATGCCCAGCAGGCGATGGCCGAGCACCTCGTCGTCGTTGTCGCCGTAGCCGGTCACGAGGTAGGAGAGGACGAGCGGCAGGGGTGGCTGGGCGGACTCGCCCGAGCGGATGGTCGGTGGATCCTGATTTCGCCAGGCCGGGTCGATCGACGTTCGGTACAGGAAGAGGTTGATCTGGTTGCCGGTCGTGGACTGGCGGGCCCGGTCCGGCGGTCGGGCGGTAACCTTGCCGCCGGCCACCGCGGCGTCGACCGACACCGCCCGCTGGATCATGTTCGTCAGGGTCGCGGTGACCGCCGCGATCGCGGCGTCGTTGCTCATCCGACGCGCCCAGTCGATCGGGCGCGCAGGTAGGCGTCGAGACTCGGCGGTCGCCTTCGCGGGGCGACGGGCGCGGGCGGTGGCGGAGTCGCGGACGGCCGCGGTCCGCCGCGCACCTCGATCCGTCCGATCGTCACGGTGATGTCGGGGAGCGGGTCGGCCGGGCTCGGCCTGGCGAGGGCCGGGGAACCCGGGTAGCGAGGGGGGACGGAGGGCGGCGGGAAGGCGGGCGATCCCGCCCGGCGGACGGCCGGCGCCGGTGGCGACCGAGGAGGCTCCGGCGAGTCCGCGGCGGGGTCGAGGGAGCCGGCGCCGGCCGGTCCGCGGGGTCCTTCGATGCCCGCCGGTCGATCCTGGGGTGAGGTCGTGGGTGGCCCGGCCTGGGTCGAGGAAGCGGAGGCGTCGCCGGGCTCCGGGCGCTCGTCGCGCCTCGAGGCGACCGACTCGGGCGGCCGACCGCCAGGCCGGCCCACCGAAGGCGGGACCGGTCCGGCGTGCGGAGGCACCGCGGGCGCGCCGGCCGCCGAGCGCAACTCGCCCGCGCCCCCGGGGAGCGGCCGTCCGCGTCGCTCGCGGCCGCCGCGCACCGGCGCCGGCGGCGGCGTTGGCGTCGGCGGTCTGGCCCCCGGGTCGGCCGGCTCCGGCCCGGTCGGCCGAGCCCGAAACGCCAGGTCGGGTTCGGGCGGACGCTCGCCATCGCTCTCGGGGCGCGACGGGGCGGCGGCGGGCGACTCGAGCTCCGGGATCCCGGCGGCGCCCGCCGCGGCGGGCACCGCCGGCGGGACGGCGGCCGCCGGCGAGGCGAGGCGAGCGCTGGGCGCCGGCTCCGGCCGGGCCAGCGGGGAGGGGGCCGGGGCGACGTCCGGTGGGTGGGCGGGCGCCGACCGGTGCGGGTCGCCGTCCGCCCACGCCTCCGCTTCGAGGCTCGGGCTATCGACGACGCCGCTGAGCCCGTCGATCGGCGTGAGCCGAACCGGCTCGAAGCGGCCGCGCGGACGCAGGCGGATGGAGCTGGCATCCGCGCCGGCCGAGGGGAGCCGCGAGAGGTACGGCTTCACCATCCGACGGCCTCGAGGTACCAGCGGCGCCGCCAAGGACTCATGGCGAGGATGTCCGCCTCGGACCAGCCGTAGGCGCGGGCCAGCTGGTGGACGTCGGAGAGCACGTGGCCGATCCAGTCGGTGAGATCGCTCCAGACGATCGCGCGGATGTCGAGCTCGTCGACCCATTCGACGCCGCACGGGCAGCGGACGCCGAGCGGAACGGAGGCGCCCGGATCGCCGGACGCGAGCGCGTCCAGGATCGCGTCGGCCGCCGCGTCCGGGAGGTCGTTCGGGCCCACGACCGCGCCGGCTGGATCGTGCGCTTCGACTAGGCAGAGCCCGAGGAGGTCGCGCGCCCGGACGCCGGCACCCAGCTCAGCCAGCCTCCGCAGATCGGCGTTGGTGGGCGACCGGGAGGCGACCCGGTAGCCGTGCGTCTCGATGGTCTGGACCTGAGCCTCGCCGGCGACGGGACACGGCGGTTGGATGTCGTCGAGCGAGATCAGGAGCTCCACCTCGGCGTGGCACGTCGGGCAGGTCGCGAGCGCGTCGATCTCGGAGCCGAACAACGACCGGCGGAGACGGAAGAGCTCTGCGTCGCATTGTCCGACCGTCAGGCGGTCGACGCTTCGCGACCGGGGGGTGAAGTCGAGCGCGTGCAGGAGGGCGGGCGCGCGATCGGTGGGCGGCAGCGCTGCCCCGGACTCCCACGCCGCTACCAGTGCCGCCGCCGTCGGAGCCATGAGCAGCGCCTGTCGGTTCGCCATCTAGCCGTCGAAGGACGGTTCGGTCGGCTCCACCACCGCGATGTCCCGATCCCAGCCCTCGTTCTCGAGCTTGAGATGCTGAATGGCTACGGCGTTCGCGTTCGCGTCGAGGTCGGGCAGGGCCTGGTACTCGGAGACCCAGCACCGGAAGACGTGGTACGAGAGGACCTTCTGTCCCGCCTCGTTGAAGACGTCGATGATCACGTCCTTGCGGAAGTCCTTCAGCGACACCTCCTTGTCGGCCGACTGGGCCTGGGCGTTCTGGTAGTCCCACACCTTGTTCGCCCACTTCTCGAAGTCGACGTCGTGAGTGACCCCTCGCTCGAGCGTTATCGCCTCGAACTCGGTGCGCCCGGGCGCCTTGTGGCTCGTGCTCGGGTCGCCGCCGTCGCGATGCTTGACGACCTCGGTGGTCCGCTTGAGCATGCCGACCTTGCTGATCCCGGCGACGTAGCGGTTGTCCCACTTCACCCGAAACTTGAAGTTCTTGTACGGGTCGACACGCGTGGCGTTGACCGTGAACGGTGGCATCGTCGCTCCTAGGCTCTTAGGCCTGGCCGGCCTGCTGCTGGATTTGGATGATCACGAACTCGGCGGGCTTCAACGGGGCGAAGCCGACCAGAATGGTGACGATGCCGAGATCGACCTGGTTCTGCGGGTTGTTGTCCTTGTCGCACTTGACGACGTAAGCCTCCGCCGGAGTCGAGCCCTGGAACGCGCCTTGGCGGAAGAGGCCGTTCATGAACGCGCCGACGTTCAGTCGGATCGACGACCAGAGCGGCTCGTCGTTGGGTTCGAAGACCACCCATTGGGTGCCGCGTCGAAGCGACTCCTCGATGAACAGGGCGGTCCGGCGTACGGGTATGTACTTCCATTGGTCGCCGAGCTGATCGACGCCGACGGTCGTCCGGGCCCCCCAGGCGACGGGCCCGATCGACGGGAGCGTTCGCAGGCAGTTGATGGCCAGGGGGTTGAGGTCACCGCTCTCGCCGTCGTCGATGTGAACCTGGAGATCCGTCACGCCGGAGATCGTCGCCGCCGTGCCTGCGGGTGCCTTCCAGACCCCGCGCGCGGCGTCCGTCGCCGCCCATACGCCGGCGAGCGCTCCCGACGGGCCGACCGGCTTCGGGGTGCCGAGCTTGTCGGTGACCACGAGGTTCGGGTAGTAGGTGGCGGCGTTCGGGCTCGCGGGGGAGAGCGCCGGGCTTCCGGTGGCCGTCTGGAAATCGAGCTGACCGGGATGGTTGGTCCAGGCCGACGGCGGGTCGACGATGAGCATCGCTCGCTGGGCCACGCAGAAGGCCACTGCATCGCCCAGGGTCTGGGTCGAGTAGGTGGTCCCGGGATCGATCGGCAGGCAGAGGATGTTGAAGATATCCGCCTTCTTCAGGGCGAAGATGCCCGTCTTGGCGCCCTCGTCGCCCAGGCTGGTCGGCGCCGCGGGCGCAGCGGCGGGCGTCGCCGCCGGAGCGCCCGCCGCGCCCGCCGGCGCCGGGGTCGCGGGGGGCGGTGTGGCGGCGCCGCCGGTGGTTGGTGCCGGCGCCGGTGCGGAGAACGGGACCGGGTCCTTGGTCGCCGCCGGGACCGTCTGGTAGGTGTTGGCCGGATCCGCGACGACGAGCTGGGAGCTCGCGAGCAGCGTGGGGAGATACGTCGGGGTGCCCTTGGTCAGGCTGACGCCCCGGTAGTTCTCGACGTTGCCGGTCTCGCCATCGGCGATCGCGAGGTTGAATCGGTTGACGTTGGGGTCGAGGAGATCCTTCGTGTTGACGGAGGCGGTGAGGTGCGTGCCCCACGCCCCGGGCGAGCTGGCGAGAAGCCGGATGTCCGGCGAGAGCTGCACCGCCGCGGTGGAGGTGGAGGGATCTGAGGTCCGCACCACCAGGCCGGCTGACCCGCCGTTCAGGAAGAAGAGGAACACGGCGAGGCTGAGCGGGAACGCGTCGTCGAGTCCGCCGAAGGTTCGCTCGTAGTCCGAAAAGGAGTTGACGGCCACCGGGTCGTCGGTCCGGCCGCGGGGCGCCGCCCCGACGAATGCGGCAACCGCGGTGGCGACGCCGGCGATCGGACGCACGGGATTCTGCAGCTCCTGAACGTACACGCCGGGGTGCGTCAAGGGCACTGGCATCGGGAATTCCTCCTCGCCGGATAGCGAGTGTAATTAATGCACACTGAAACAGGCGGTACAGCGTAAGCGGTACAGCTCGTCACTACGCCCCGATATCGGGGCGTCCACCTCCATTTGGACCCATTTCTACTCGTGGGCGATCATCCCTCGCCGGGGTGGCTGTGTCAAGGCCCGGAGGCTACGACAGTGTGATTGAGGCGACCTCGGTGCGCCCGTGCCGCAGGGTCGGGCGATTAACCTCGCTGCTTACGGAGTACACCTATTAATGCGTGGCGGTGACCCGACCCGACGTCTCCACCGCAGGCGCCGAGGCCGGCCGGCGAGTCGCGTCCATTCGGAGAAGGGCTCGGCCGCCCGCCGTGCCGCCTCGGGCGGATCGGTGCTCTAGACCACGACCGGTGTGCTCGCCCCCCGCAGGTACCCGGCGATCTCCCGGACGAGCGAGCGCTCGATCACCAGGGTGGCCACGATCGCGACGGCGACGTAGACGACGATCTCGGCGACGGCGACGGGCAACGTGCGCCGGCCGTCCAGGGCGCGCACGGCGAGGGCGACCCCGGCGGCGGGGAGGGTCGGGGCGATGGCCCGGGCGGCGTGCCGGGCCATGCCGAAGGCGGGGAACAGGCGGGCGAGGTACACACCGCGGGCGGCGACGGTGACCACGGCGGTGACGGCGAGCCCGGCGCCGAAGCCGTCGAGCCCGTCGGTCAGGAGGAGGGGGAGGGCGACGCCGACGAACGCGAGCATCGCGGCGAGGCTGACGACCGCGATCGGCCGGGTATCGCCGCGGGCCCGGTAGTAGGCGTCCCAGTTGTAGCCGAGCTGGTCGATGGCGGCGACGAGCCCGAAGACCTGGAGCAGGGTGACCGCGGGCTGCCAGTGGGCGCCGAGACCGAAGCGAACGAGGTCGGGCGCGAACAACGCGATGCCGACCCCGAGGGGGACTCCCCAGAGCAGCCCGAGCCGGTTGGACTTGACGAACGACTCGAACAGGAGGTCGGCCCGGTCGCGGACGGCGCAGATCGCCGGGTACAAGGTGGTCGTGATGATCTGGTCGACCTGGGTCGTGTACAGCGCGACCGAGCTGGCCAGGGCGATCGAGCCGACGCCGGCCAGGCCGACGGCGGCGTTGCCGACGAGGACCGAGCTCTGGGCGACGACGATTCCCCCGGCCCCGGCGGCGACGAGCGGCCAGGAGAAGCGGACGTACTGGCGGAGGGTCCCCCGGTCGTAGCGCAACGCCAACCGGTAGGGCGAGGCCCGGACGATGGCCGCCGCGGAGGCGTAGTTGCCGGCCAGCAGCCCGACGACGAGGCTCCAGTAGCCGGCCCCGCCGGCGGCGAGCCCGACGGTGACGACGAACTCGGTCACCGGGTCGATCGCCTCGAGCGAGCGCTGGCGGGCGAACTCCAGCCGGCGCCAGAACACCCAGAGCGGCGACTGCAACACCAGCGCCGGGATGATCATGATCACCGCCAGCCCGGGCGCCAGCAGCTCGGGGCGGGCGTAGACCACCGTCATCAGCCCGACGACGGCGAGGGCGAGGAGGAAGAACCCGGCGCTGATGACCAGCTCGAGCGTGAACGCCCGCTGGAAGGCGAGCTCCTGGTCGTCGTCGTCCTGCTGGAGGTAGCGGTCGCTGATCCCGACCTGCTTGAGCCAGCCGAGCGTGCCGAGGGTGACCACCAGCACGCCCCAGACCCCGTAGTCGCGGCGGCTGAGGAACCCGGCGACGGCGAAGCCCTTGATCAGCCCGAGCGAGGTGAGGGCGGCGAGGAAGCCGGCGTTGATCACCGTGCCGCGGGCCGCCCGGCGGCGGAGGCCGGCCCCGGCCCGCAGCGAGTCGCCGGGCGCCGGGGCCTCGACGGAGGGGAGGAGCGGCGTGGCCGGCGGGGTGCTCGTCGGCACCGGGGCCGGCGGCCCGCCCGGAGCGGCGAGCGGCGGCGGCGGGGGCGGGCTCTCGGACATGCGCCGCAGCCACGCTAGCAGCGATTTTTCCGGCTGGGCACCCCCCGCCCGGGCCGCGTGGGCCACGACTACGATAGGCGGCGTGTCAGCCCCGTCGATCTCGGTGGTGGTCGCCTCGCACGAGCGGCCGCTGCGGCTGCTGTGGCTGCTCAACGCGCTGGAGGAGCAGACGCTCGGGCTCGACCGCTTCGAGGTCGTCGTCTGTCACGACTCGCGTGGCGACCGGACCGCCCGCGTCCTGGCCGACCACCCCCTGGCGGCCAGGGGGGTCCTGCGGAGCGTCTCCCTCCCGCCGGGGCGAAACCCGCCGGGCGCCCAGCGCAACGTCGCGTGGCGCCTCGCCCGGGCGCCGCTCGTCGCCTTCACCGACGACGACTGCCGCCCCCCGCCGGAATGGCTCGCCCGCGCGCTGGCCGCCGCCGAGGCCCACCCGGGGGCGATCGTCCAGGGCGCGACCCGGCCCGACCCCGACGAGCTGGGGTTGCTCCACGCGAGCGTCCACCCGCACACGCAGGACATCGACCCGCCGGTCGACTGGGTCCAGACCTGCAACGTCGTCTATCCGCGGGCGGTGCTCGTGCGGGCGCACGGGTTCGACGAGCGGCTCGAGGGTGGGGAGGACACCGATCTGGCCTGGCGGGCCCGGGCCGGCGGGGCGCCGCTCGTCGGGGCAGCGGAGGCGCTGACCTACCACGCGGTCGAGCCGCGGACGCTGCGGGGGGCGCTGCGGGCGAGCTGGCGCTGGCGCCACCTCCCGGCCGTGGTCGCCCGCCACCCCCAGATGCGGAGGAACGCGTCGATCGGACGGGTCTTCTGGAAGCCGCGCCACGCCCGCCTGGCCCTGGCCGTGGCCGCGGCCGGGGCGGCGGCCGCCGGGCGGATGCCCTATCCGCTGGCGGCGATCCTCGCCGTCCCGTGGGTCAGCGCGGCCCGGCCGTCCTACGGCTCGTCCTGGCGGGGCCGGGTGCGGGCCGTCGCCGAGCTCCCGGGGGCGGCGGCGATCGACGCCTTCGAGCTGGCCGCCCTCGCGGTCGGCAGCGTCCAGGCGCGGACCGTCTTCCTTTGACCGGCCCGCTCGACGTGGCGCTGCTCAGCCCGTGTTACTGGCCCGAGGTCCGCCGGGGGTCCGAGCGCTTCGCCCGCGAGCTGTCCGACGGGCTGATCGCGCGGGGGCACCGGCCCCGCCTGATCACCAGCCACCCGGGGCGGCCGTCGCGGACCGTCGAGGACGGGCTGCCGGTCACCCGGGTCTGGCGCCCGCCGGCCGGGCGGTTGCGCCGGCGGGGCTACGAGGAGCACCTGACCCACGTCCCCTTCAGCTACGCGGCGCTCCGGGCCGGGGGGGCGGACGTCGCCCACGCGCTGTACGCGACCGACGCGCTGGCGGCCGGGCGCTGGGGGCGCCGGACGGGGCGGCCGGTGGTCTTCTCGCTGATGGGCATCCCCCACCGCCGGGGGCTGGCCGACCACCGGGGGCGGATGGAGATCATGGAGCGGGCGATCGCCGAGGCGAGCGCCCTGGTCGTCCTGACCGAGGCCGCGGCGGCCGCGTGCCGGCGCTGGCTGGGCAGCGACGCCCGGGTGATTCCCCCTGGGGTCAATCTGGAGCGGTTCTCGCCAGGTCGGCCGCGGACCGCCGCGCCGACGATCGTCTGCGCGGCGGCGATCGAGCAGCCGCGCAAGCGGGTCGGGCTCCTGGTCGAGGCGTTCGGCCTGGTGCGCCGGGAGCGGCCGGACGCCCGGCTCGTGCTGAGCCGCCCGGCCGACCCCCGGGCGGCCCCGCCGGCGCCGGGCGTGGTGTTCGCCGACCTCGACGACCGGGCGGCGCTGGCCGAGGCCTACCGGGCGGCGTGGGTGTCGGTCCTCCCGTCGCGGGGGGAGGCCTTCGGCCTGGTCCTGGCCGAGGCGCTCGCCTGCGGGACGCCGTGCGTCGGCTCCAACGAGGGGGGGATCCCGGAGGTGGTCGACCGGCCGGAGATCGGCCGGCTGTTCGACGGGGAGGAGCCGGAGAGCCTGGCGACGGCCCTGCTCGAGGCGCTCGAGCTGGCCGGGGATCCAGGGACGGCGGCGGCCTGCCGGGCGCGGGCGGCCGAGTTCTCGACCGACCGGTGCACGGAGCGCTACCTGGCGCTCTACCGAGAGCTGACCGGAGCGGGATGACCCCGCCGGTCCTCGCCGGGCACGCGCTCCTCGTCGTGGCGGCGGTGGCCCTGGCCGCGGGCGGGCTGCGGGTCGCCGCCCGGCTGGGCGCCGGCGGCCTCGAGCGGGTGCTGAGCGCCTTCACCTTCGCCACGGCGGCGGCCGTGGTCGAGGCGCTCGCCCTCGGGCTGGCCGGGGCCGGGGGCGACCGTGTCGTCCTCACGCTGGCGGCGGTGGCCAGCTGGGCCGCGGTGCGCCGGTTGACCCCGCGGCCGGCGGTCCCGGCCGGCGTCGAGCTGATCGGCTGGCTGCGGCGGATGCCGGCGGCGGCGGCGGTCGGGGTCGGGGCGGCGGCGGGCGTGGTGACCGGCTGGATCGTCCACCAGCTGCGCCACCCGTTCATCGGCGGCGACGGGCTGATCTACCACCTCCCGATCGCCTCGGCCTGGGTCCAGAACGGCCGGCCGGGGAGCGTGGTCGGCGTGCTCGACGGGCTCCCGGTGGCCAACTATCCGGTGACCAACGAAGTGGTCGTGGCCTGGGCCCTCGCGATCTCGCGGAGCTGGGTCATCGCGTCGATCTGGTCGCCCCTGCTCCTCGCGGCGCTGGCGGCCGGCGCCTGGCTGGCCGTGCGCGAGCTCGCGGTGCCGCGGGAGGTGGCGGCGCTGGCCGTCGCCGCGGTCTGCGTGCTCCCGCTCGCCGTCTTCGGGCTCGGGGGCCCGACGACCGACATCGCGGCGACCGCCTGGCTGGTGGTCGCCGCCGGCCTCGGGACGGCGTCGCGCCGGACGCCGGCGCTCGTGTATCCGGCGATCGTCGCGGCGGCGCTGTGCCTGGGTACGAAGACGACCCCGGCGCTTCTGATCGTCGGGCTGGCCGTGCTCTGCGGGCGGCCGTTGCGGGAGGTGGCCCGGGCCGAGCCGGGCCGGGTGGCCGCGGTGGTCGGCTTGGGGGTGGCGATCGGCGGGCTCTGGCCGCTGCGCAACCTGATCGTCCACGGATCGCCGCTCTGGCCGCTGGTGGCGATGCCGTGGGGCGACCCGGTTCCGGCCGGCCTGGTTCCCTTCGAGGTGAGCTTCCTCGACCATCCGCGCAAGCTGGTGGGGGCCCACTACCAGGGCTACCTCGACGTGCTGGGCGGGGGCATCGTCCTCGCCGCTGGGGCGGTCGGGCTCCCGCTCCTGCGCCGGTCGCGGGCGGCCCTGGCGGCGGGGGCGGCGGCGGGAGCGGCACTCCTCGCCTGGGGCGCGGCCCCCTACACGGGGATCCTGACGGACGACTTCGCCGTCGGGGCGACCCGTTACCTGCTCCCGGCCCTGGCCGCGTGCGCGCTGGCCGTGGCGCTGGCGGCCCGGGGGGCGACGGCGGGCCTGCGCCGCCTGGTGGTCGCGCTCCTCGGCGTGTCGATCGTCTGGTCGTGCTGGCGGACGGCCGCGCTCGGCTACCCGTACGTACCGTCGGTCGCCCTCCTCCTGGCCTCGTCCGGGGTCGGGGGGCTCGCGGTGGTGGCCGTGCGCCGGGGCGTCGGGCCGAGCCGGCGGCTGGTCGCCGGGGTGGTGGCGATCGCCGGCGCGGTGGGGCTGGCGGCGGCGGCCGACGGCTACGTCGCCCGCCACGCCGAGACCGGCCTGGCCGACGGGCCGCTCCTGCGGGCGCAGCTCCCGGGCCTGGTCAACGGGTCGCGGCTGATCTCGAGCGCGCCGGGGACGGTGGTCATGCTCCGGGGTGACGGGCTCGAACACGGGCTCAGCGTGATCGGCCCGGGGGAGACGTGCGTCGACCTCCACGCGCGACTGCAGAAGGGGCCGGTGATCCTCGAGTCCGAGCCGCCGTCGGCGCTCTACGTCCGCCTCAGCCGGTGCCTGGCCGGGGTGGCCGGACAGGCGGCTCACGGGTACTACGACGTCTACTACTGATGCGGGCAGCCCGACCCGAGCACCCGGTGAGCCTCGACACGGCGATCGCCCTCGCGCCGGTGGACGGGGGCTTCGTGGGCACGCTGAGTCGGGACTGGTGGGGCGGGGTCGGACCCCACGGGGGCTACCTGGCGGCGATCCTGACCGCGGCGGTGGGCGCGACGGTCGGACCGGGCCAGGTCATCCGCTCGCTGACCACGCACTACCTCGAGCCGCCGCGGGCCGGTGGGTTCGAGCTCGCCGTCGAGCGCCTGCGCGCGAGCCGGTCGACGACGACCGTGGCGCTGCGGTTGCGCCAGGGCGACGCGCTGCGGCTGGCCGGCCTCGCCGTGGCCATCCGGGGCCGGCCGGGCCCGGATCTCGAGGACGCGCGGATGCCGGCGGCGAGCCGGTTCGAGGAGACCGCGGTGACCGAGGTCGACCGGTCGCTCGGCGGCCGGTCCCCGGCGTTCGCCGAGCGGCTCGAATACCGGCAGTGCATCGGCCCGCCTCCGTTCGGCGGGGGTGAGGAGTCGCTCACCGGCGGGTGGGTCCGCTTCCGAGACGGCCGGCCGATCGACCTGCCGGCCGCGGCGCTCCTGACCGACGCCTGGTGGCCGGCCGTGTCCTCGCGCCTGCGCGCGCCGGCGCACGCGCCGACGGTGGACCTGACGATCCACTTCCGCCGCCCGCCGCCTCCGGCGGGGGAGCCGGTGCTCGCGGTGTTCCGGTCGCGTCTGACGGTGGACGGGTTGATGGACGACGAGGGCGAGCTGTGGAGCGCCGACGGCCGCCTCCTCGTCCAGTCGCGACAGCTGGCGGTCCTCCTGGCTGGTCCCGGCTGAGCCGATCAGGGCGCCGGAATCCGGCGCGCCCGGTCACCGCGAGCCCCGAGGCGTCGATCGGCGCCTCCGGTCGAGAGGCTCTTCAAGCGGTCGAGCTGGGTCCAGTGCTTCGCGATCCGCGTCTTGCCCTCGCGGGTCAGCTCGACGTTGGTGTTGGGCTTCTTGTGGACGAAGCGCTTCTCGATGGTGATAAGGCCAGCGTCTTCGAGCTTCGTGAGATGGCTCGAGAGGTTGCCGTTGGTCAGCCGGGTCGCGTGCGCGAGGAAGACGAAGTCGGCGCTGTCGACCGACGAGAGCACCGTCATGATCGCGAGCCGCGCCGGCTCGTGGATCAGGCGGTCGACGAGGAGCTTGTCGTTATCGGACGGCATACCCGTCGGCAAGGCTCTGACTCGACGGGGGTCCGATGCTCCGCACGAGCAGGCGTTGGTCGAGGAGCCCCGAGGCGATCAGGGCGACTCCGAGCGGAATCATGGCCAAGGCGTCGCGATCGGCGCCGAGGCCCCCCCAGATCGGGAGGAGACCAGCGGCGAGGACGGCGCCCCAGATGAGGACGTGGTGGGCCCGCAGCCCGACGAGGATCGCGTAGTAGGCCAACGTCGCGAGGGCGAACGCCGAGGCGTAGATGCAGAGCGGGCCATCCGGTGACCAGAGCAGGTACTTGTTGGCGCCGAGGAAGAGGACGGCGACCCAGGCCATGACGGCGGCCCCGTGCCGCATGCGCCGGCTCCGACTCGGCGTCACCGTGCCGTAGTGCTCCCGGTAGTACCGGGCGATGAAGACCGAGGCGATGCCGGAGGTCAGCAGGATGCCGCAGGTGATCGCGATCAGCCAGGCGCCGGACGGCCCGTGTCGGAGATTGGTCAAGCCGGCGAGCGGGATCATCAGTCCCATCGGCACGGCCCAGAGGCCTTGGAGGTAGGGATAGGTAGCCGCGGTTGACTGGAGTGCTCTTCGATCCATTTGCGTGGGCTCCAAACGAGTTGACGTGGCAAACCATAGCGGGTCGACGACACCGCGTCAACTAGTTGGCACCGCCAACCTGGGCTGGGGGTCGCCTGGCGTGGGGGTAGCCTGGCGGGTCGTCCGGCGTGGGGGGTCGGCTGGCGTGGGGGTCGTCCGGCGTGGGGGTCGTCCGGCGTGGGGGTCGTCCGGCGTGGGGGTCGTCCGGCGTGGGGGGTCGTCCGGCGTGGGGGGTCGTCCGGCGTCGGGGTCGGCCGGCGTGGGGGTCGGCCGGCGTCGGGGGGTCGTCCGGCGTGGGGGCGTCGGGGTCGCCGGCGTGGGGGGTCGGCGTGGGGTCGGCTGGCGTGGGGTCGGCTGGCGTGAGGGTCGGCTGGCGTGGGGGTCGGCTGGCGTGGGGGTCGGCTGGCGTGGGGGTCGGCTGGCGTGGGGGTCGGCTGGCGTGGGGGTCGGCTGGCGTGGGGGTCGGCTGGCGTGGGGGTCGGCTGGCGTGGGGGTCGGCTGGCGTGGGGGTCGGCTGGCGTGGGGGTCGGCTGGCGTGGGGGTCGGCTGGCGTGGGGGGTCGGCTGGCGTGGGGGGTCGCCTGGCGTGGGGGGTCGGCTGGCGTGGGGGGTCGCCTGGCGTCGGTGTCGACTGCCATGCGGCCGAACGGTCACGGAGGCGGGCTCCCAGCGCCGTACACGTCCTCATAGCCCCCGATCGCCACCTTCGGCGTCCCGGCGAGACACCCGGCCAGGCGCCGGTCGCCGGCGCCCGCCCCGACGATGACGGGCCCCCGGCGCAGCCGCGCCCGCACCGCCGCGCAGGCCTCCCCGGCGCCGATCAGCGCCAGCCCGTGCTCCAGGCGGTCGCCCCGGAGGAGGACGAACACGCCGGGGGTCGAGGCGATCGTCCCCGTCCCCCGCGATACGGCGGCCAGACCGTAGAGCGCTCGGTCCGGCGGATGGTCGGCCGCCAGGTAGCGCTCGACGTACCCGTCACCCCCCGCGGCCAGGGCCAGCGCCCCGGCCAGGCCGAGGACCCCGAGCGCCACCCGTCCGTCGAGCCCCGATAGCCGGCGGCGCGCCAACCAGGACACCGCGCCGCCCGCCGCACCCGCCACGACCAGCGTCCCGAGCGACGGCCGCAGCGGCCCGAACGCCGCCGTCTTGACCACCGAGTAGCCGATCGACCCGGCGAAGAGGCCGGCGACCGTCCCGCGGATCGCCCGCCCCCCGCCCCGCGCCGCCAGCGCCAGGGCCACGGCGCACGCGGCGATCGCCGGCAGCAGGTAGCGGGTGTTGGCGATCGCCCCGACCGCCCCATAGTCCACCAGGCCCGTGTAGGGCGCCGCTCCCCAGGCCAGGAGGGCCAGCGCCGCAGCCGCGGCCGCGCACAGGGCGGCCCGTGACCGCCGGACCACGGGCAGGGCGAGCCCGCCCCCGATGAGCACGGCTGCGCCCCCCAGGACCGCCAGGTACTCCCGCCAGTACGTTCCGATCAGATGGCGCGGGTGTTCGAGGAAGCTCGCTCCGAGCGCCCGGAACGTCGCCGGGACCGGGTCGCCCCACGGCGCGCTCACCAGTGGCCACAGCGGGGATCCGTGGTCGATCAGGTTGCGCACGGACCAGACGCCCCCGACGGCGACGGCCACGGCCACGGTCGGGAGGAGGAGGCGCGGCCGGGCGGCCCGCAGCGGCCCCCGGGCGACCACCGCGAGGACGAGGATGAGGACCGCCGGGGTCGTCTTCGTGCCCACGCAGAGCGCCGCCGCCACCACCGCCGGGTAGATCAGCCCCGGCCGCCGGCGGGCCGTCGTCGCCAGGGCGGCCGCGACGCAGAGCCAGGCGAGCGCCGCGATGTCGGTGTACGGCGCCCCGAGCTGGCCGACCATCAGCGGGGGGACGCACACGGCGATCACGGCCAGCGCCCGCACGGTCGGTTCCACGCCGAGCTCGCGCAGCGCCACCCAGCCCCCGGCGGCGATCGCGGTGAAGAGCGCCGGCGACCAGATCGACGCGACGACCCAACTCCGCGAGATGGCCAGGCCCCAGGCGACGATCGCCTCGTTGGTCAGCGGGTAGTTCCCGAACGGGAGCCCGTCGAGCACCCGCACGAGGCTCCCCGGGCGGCCGTTCTGGACCCAGGCCGACGCGATCGGCAGGTGGTAGGTCAGCGCGTCCGGCCCGAGCAGCGGATGGCGCACCTGCCAGGCGATCCATGCCACCACGATCCCCGCCGCCGCGCCCACGCCGACCACCGCTCCGGGCGCGGCGCCCCGCACCCAGGCGAGGAGCTCGGCCGCCGGGGAGATCGCCGGCCGGGGGAGGAGCGCCCGGGCGGCCGCGTAGGTGGCGAGGGCCGCCGCCGTGAGCGCGGCCGTGTCGCCCCCCGCCCCGACCAGGCCGAGGACGATCGCCTCGAAGACGGCGCCGGCCGCCGCCAGGGTGAAGGCGGCGAGCGCCCGCTCGAGGCCGTCCGGCGCCGCCCGCGAGGCCAGGCGCAGGCCGGCGGCGGCGAGCGCCGCGGTCGCCGCGACGAGGAGGGCCTGGTCGGCGATCAGCCCGGCGGTCATGCCCCCGCCCGCCGCCACTCGGTCAGCTCGCTCGGCGGGTCGTAGGCGACCCGGGCGAAGCCGGCTCGGGTGAGGGACACCGGGATCCCCGGGGCCGTTCCCGCCCGTCCCAGGTAGAAGCGGGTCCCGTGGGCCCGGCGCAGGGCGTCGACGATCTCCGCGAGCTGCTCCTCGCTCCACACCGCCCAGACCTCGCTGTACGGGGAGACGTTCTCGACCCCCGCGTCGTGGGCGATCAGCGGGCCCAGGCCCTCGAGCACGACCACCGGCTCGCCCGGCCGCGCCGTCCGGCGCACGAAGGCGCTCGCCGCCGACCGGTCGTACGGCTGCTGGGCGGCCCGGGCGTCGATCCGGCGCAGCTGGGTCCACGGGGCCGGGAACTCGGTCACCGCCGTCGCCAGCACGCCGGCGAGGAGGAGGGCCGCCGCCGCGGCGAAGACCGGCGGCCGGGCCGCCCGGCCCAGGCGCCAGGCGGCGAGCGCCCGGACGGCGAGCAGGGCCAGGAGGGCGGCGGCGAGGGCCCAGGCCGAGAAGACCCCGATCAGCTGGCTCGGATTCGACCCGCCCATGTAGTACGAGCCGGCCCCCAGGCCGAACACCCCGGCGAACGCGAGGGCCCCGGTCAGCGCCCGATCGGCCGCGCCGTGGCGGTGGCGCAGGGCGGCGACGGTCAGGGTGGCCACGAACGTCGCGTAGACCACCAGGTGCAGGCCGATCGTCGGCGTCGGGACCTCGCCGAAGCCGGCCCGGCCGAAGAGCTGGGCGTAGCGGGTCAGGCGCCCCGGCTCGATCAGCTGGCCGGTGCGCAGCCAGAGGCCGGCGACGACGACCCCGAGTGCCCCGGCGACCCCGAGCGCCGCCGACCGGGCGAGCGGGCCCGCCCAGGCGCGGACCGGCTGGTCGCGGGGCGCCGCCGCGGCCAGGGCGACGAGCGTGGCCGCCAGGGCCGGCAGGCCGAACTCCACGTCGTTGAGCGCGGCCAGCGCACCGACGGCGAAGAGGGCGGTCGCCGAGCGGGGGCCCCGCCCCCGCAGGTGGCGCGCGCAGAGCCAGAGCAGCAGGTAGGGGCCGAGGTAGCGCAGGGGGAAGACCGCGAAGTAGTTGGCGAAGTAGAAGCGCTCGGTTCCCCCCTGGTACTCGGTGAAGAACCCGGCGGCCAGGAACGGCAGGTAGAGGCCGAAGGCGAGCGCCTCGCTCCGGCTGATCAGGGCCAGGGCCCGCTCGACGGCGAGGAGGGCGGCCAGGGTCAGCACGCACATCAGCCCGGTGAACGCGCCGACCGACGGCCCGAGCGCCCGCAGCGGCGGCTCGAGGATCAGCGGCAGCAGCGACCCGTACTCGGCGTTGTAGTCGACCAGCGGCGTCCGGCCGCCGAGGGTGGCCACGAAGTCGCCGTAGACGAACTCGAGGTGCCACCACATCACGAACAGGGCGTGGCCGATGTTCCGCGTCCGGAAGATCGCCGGCAGGAGCCAGCACCCGGTGGTCAGGGTGGCGAGGCCCGGCCAGAGGATCCGGGCGGCCGCCGGCCGGGGGCGGGCGCCGGCGGCTGGGGGCTCGACGGTGCGCGGCCGCCACCAGACGACACCCGGCGACCACGAGCGCGACGAGCGCCCCGGCGGCGACGTCGCGGGCCCGGAAGTGGCCGACGCCGACCTTCTCGTCCGCCGCTTCGTAGCGGGCGAAGCACCAGACGGCGAGGCCGGCGAAGGCGAGCTTCGCCGCCGCCGCCGCCGGTCTGAGGACCCGGTCGCTCGGGCGCCGCCGCGGCTCCCCGGCGCGGGCGAGGCCGACCGCCCCGGCGATGGTCAGGGCGACCGCCATCAGGTAGCGGGTCTCCTCGACCGGCTTCGGGTGGACGAGACCCAGCCAGATCGAGAAGAAGTGGACGTGGACCGGCGGGAAGACCAGGCGGCTGACCGGCCCGGCGACGACGAGCACGGCCGCCGCGAGGACCCCGGACGCCCCGGCGAGGAGCGCCCAGATCGCGGCGTCCCCGCTCCGGGCCGCCCCCGCCCGTCCGGGCTCGCTCACGCCTGGCGCGCGACGACGGCCCGGTGCGTCCGACCGCGGCCCCAGGCGAGCACCGGGCGCTCGATCGCCGCGTGGACCACCGCTCCGGCGGCCAGGGTCAGCGGCAGCCCGACCGCGGTCAGGACGAGCAGCTCGGTCCACGGCCCCCCGACCCGTCCGACGATCCGCACCGCCTCGTAGACCGTCGCGCTCTGGATGATGTAGCAAGGGTAGGAGCGCGCGCCGAGCGCCCGCGAGACCCGGTTGTCCACCCAGCGCGGGCTGTCGCCCCGGGCGCACTGGCGGGCGAGGAGCGCCGCGAACGCCAGGCCGGTGGCCAGCATGACGCCGAGCGTGCTGGCCAGGTCGCCGGCGCCCAGGAGGGCGTTGCTCTGGTCGGAGGTCCCGATCGCCAGCACCAGGCCGATCAGCCCGCCGGCGGTCCCGAGGACCAGGGCGAGGTGGGGGAGGCGGCCGCGGCTGAGCGGTCCGCGGAACTCGAGCTCGAGCGCGGCGAGGGCGATCCCCGGGGCGAAGAAGTAGAAGGTCGCCGGCGGGCTCTCGGTCCACAGCGAACCGATCCGGGTGGCCCGGACGTAGGCGCTGACCAGCGTCGCCGCGGCGAGCAGGCCGACGACGACGAGGACCCGGCCGCGCGGCGAGAGCTCGCGCCCGCCCCGCGCGATCCGCAGGCGCCGGGTCGCGCGCACCATCACCCAGGCGCTCAACGGGACGATCAGGTAGAAGGCGACCTCGACGTCGATCGTCCACGCCTGGCCGACGAAGTTCGCCGCCTCGCTCGGCGTGTAGATCTGGAGGAAGCCGAACACCGCGGCGACCTCGCCGGCCGACGACCCCTGCGTCCCGTAGACGACGAACATCGCCGCGCCCACGAGCCAGAAGACGGGGATGATCCGCAGCACCCGGTGGGTCAGGTAGCGACGCAGCGACGGCGTCCGGCGCCCGAGCACGTAGGCCCGGACGTACGGGCGCGAGATCAGGTAGGCCGAGAGGATGAAGAAGACGGGCAGCGCGAGCTGGAGCCCGGACAGGACGACGCCGCCGACGGCGCCGTACCCGGCCCGGAAGCCCCGACCGTAGACCTGGTCGATGAGGAGCGTCCCCCCGGCCAGGTGGGCGACGATGATGCAGATCATCCCGACCCCGCGGATCCCGTCCCCGGCCAGGAACTCGCCCTGGCCGGCGCCCGACCGGCCCGGCTCGGGGGTCGCGGGCGCGGTCCCGGCGGCGGGCGGCGGGGCCCCGGCCGGCGGCGGTGTGGCCGGGGCGGCGACGGGGGCGCCGTCGCGGGCGCGGGCGCGGGCGGGCTCGGCGAGCACATCGACCGCTTCGTCGGGGACGAGCACCTCGTCAATGTAGTGGCCCATGCCCCGGCTCGGGTGCGCGTGCCCGCCGGTCGGTCGTCCGTTTCGGGCTCCGGCCGCGGCCCGCCTCGCGACCCGGGCCGATCCGTCCGCCCGGTCGCGCACCATGCCCGGTCCATGACGAGCCTTCGCGCCTGGCAGGAGCACGCCCTCGACTCGCTCGCCGCCTGGCGCGGCGGCCCCTTCCTGATCTCGGCCGCCCCCGGGGCCGGGAAGACGCGACCGGCGCTCGAGCTCGCCCGCCGGCTCCTGGCCGACCGGCGGGCGACCCGGGTGGCCGTCCTCTGCCCGACCACGCCGCTGACCCGCCAGTGGGCGACCGCCGCCGCCCGCCTCGGCGTCCACCTCGTCCCCGACGCCCGCGGCCCCCGCCCGCCCCACGACTTCCAGGGCACCGCGGTGACCTACGCCCGGATCGCCGGCGACCCCGAACGCTGGTCCCGGGGGATCACGCCGGGGACCCTGGTGATCGCCGACGAGGCCCACCACCTCGGCGAGGACCTCGCCTGGGGGGTGGGGTTCGCCCGGGCCTTCCGCGCCAGCTCGCACTGGCTCCTCCTCTCCGGGACCCCGTTCCGCTCGGACGCGACCCCGATCCCCGGGGTCCGGTACGACCCGAGCGGCTTCGCCGTGGCCGACGTCTCCTACGAGTACGCCTCGGCCGTCCGCGACGGCGTCTGCCGCCCGGTCGGCTTCGTCACCTACGACGGCACCCTCTCCTGGCGCAGCGGCGACGACGTGATCGAGTCTTCCTTCGCGCAGGTGCTCTCGACCCGTGAGGCGAGCCGCCGCTACCGGACGGCGATCTCGACCGAGCTGCCCGACGGCCTCGCTCGCATCCTCGGCGAGGCGAACGCCAAGCTGAACGAGCTCCGCGCCGGCGAGCATCCCGGGGCCGGCGGGCTCGTCGTCGCCGCCGACGGCGCCCACGCCCGGCGCCTGACCCGGCTCCTCCACGACCAGACCGGGCGGGCCCCGGTCGTCGTGCTCCACTCCGACGCCCAGGCCGCGCGCAAGCTCGCCGCGTTCGCCGGGTCGACCGAGCCGTGGATCGTCGCCGTGAACATGGTCTCCGAGGGCGTCGACATCCCGCGCCTGCGCGTCGGCGTCTACGCGACCGCGGCCAAGACCCCGCTGATCTTCCGCCAGATCGTCGGGCGGTTCGTGCGCACGAGCCCCGGCCGCCCGCCGTCCCCCTCTTGGCTCTATCTCCCGGCCGACCCGATCCTCCGCGGCCACGCCGCGGCGATCGAGTCGGAGATCCGCCAGGCGCTCCGGCCGGTCGGGCCGGCCTTCGGGGCGGAGGAGCCCGAGCCGCGCCGGGCGACCGAGCCGGGTGCCGAGGCGCCGTTCGTCCCCCTGAGCGCCGACGTCTCCCCCCAGATGACGCTGTTCGGCGGACCGGCCACCGCCCGGCCGGCGGTCGCCGCCGCGGTTGCGGAGCCGGTCCCCCGGTCGACCTTCGAGCGCCGGGCCGGCCTGCGGGACGAGCGTCACCGGCTCGTCTCCGAGCTCCGCCGGGCCGGCGGGGGCAGCCACCAGGAGATCAACGCCTGGCTGAACCGGACGCTCGGGCTGCGCGGCGTCGAGGACGCGACGCTCGACCAGCTCGAGCGCGGCGTCGAGCTCCTGGTCGGTCGGCTGACCAGCCGGTCGACGCCGGTCCGCGCCCTCCGGTGACCCCCGGTCATACTGGCGGCCGATGAGGCCCGCCGGCGGCGACCCGTGGTGATCCCCGGCGGCGGTCGTCCCGGGTGACCCACGTGCTCGTCACCGGCGGTCACGGGCTCGTCGGCTCGTGGCTGGTCAAGGCGCTCCTGGCCCGCGGCGACCGCGTGAGCGTCCTCCAGCGGGGGGACGCCGCCGGGTCGGCGCTGGCGCTGGAAGGGGTGGCGGCCGCGGTCGAGTCGGTGGCCGGCGACGTGCGCGACGGGGCGGCGCTGGCCCGGACGATCGCCGCGCGTCCGGTCGACGTCGTCTTCCACCTCGCCGCCCAGCCGATCGTGGCCGCCGCCCGGCGCGCGCCGGTCGAGACCTTCGAGACGAACGTGGCCGGGACCTGGCGGCTGCTCGAGGCGTGCCGGTCGGCCGGGGTCGGCCGGGTGATCGTCGCCTCCTCGGACACCGTCTACGGGCCGGCGGCGGCGACCGTCGCCGCCACCGAGGACACGCCGCTCCGGCCGGCTCACCCCTACGACGCGAGCAAGGCGGCCGCCGACCTGATCGCCCGCAGCTACGGGACGACCTACGGTCTCGTGGTCGCCGCCGCCCGCCTGGCCAACGTCTACGGCGGCGGGGACATGAACGCCTCGCGCCTCGTCCCGAGCGCGGTCTGGGCGGCGCTCGCCGGCCGCCGCCCGGTCATCCGCTCGGACGGCACGCCCCGCCGCGACTTCCTCTACGTCGAGGACGCCGCCGCCGCCTACCTGGCGATCGACCGGGCCCTCGCCGGGGGCGTGGTGGCCACCGGGGAGGCGTTCAACGCCGGCGGGGGGCAGGCGCACCAGGTGCTCGACATCGTCCGGGCTGTGTTCACCGCCGCCGGGGCAGCCTTCGACCCCGACATCCGCGGCGCCGCCGTCCCGGCGGGGGAGCCGGCCAGCCAGGCCGTCGACCACGGGAAGCTCTTTCGGCTCACCGGCTGGGTCCCGCGGGTCGAGCTGGCCGAGGGCGCCCGCCGCACGGTGGACTGGTATCGCCGGTATGCCCCGGCCGGACCGGTCGGACCGGTCGGACCGGTCGGGCCGGTCGGCCCGGTCGGGCCGGACGCCGTCTAGACTCAGGTCGATGTCCGGTCATTCGAAGTGGGCGTCGATCAAGCACAAGAAGGCGATCGTCGACGCCCGGCGCGGCCAGCACTTCACCAAGCTCGCCCGGGCCATCACCGTCGCGGCGCGCGACGGCGGCGGGGATCCGGAGATGAACGCCGCCCTCGGGAACGCCGTCCAGAAGGCCAAGGACGCCTCGATGCCCAAGGACAACATCGAGCGGGCGATCGCCAAGGGCGTCGGCGCGGGCGCCGACGCGGAGGCTTTCACCGCGGTCCTCTACGAGGGCTACGGGCCGGGCGGGGTGGCGCTCCTGATCGAGGTGCTGACCGACAATCGCAACCGCACCGCGGCCGACGTCCGCCACCTGCTCGGCAAGGGCGGGGGCAACCTCGGCGAGCCGGGCAGCGTCGCCTACCTATTCAACAAGCGCGGCGTGATCGTCGTCGACGGCTCGCGCCACGGCGAGGACGACCTGCTCGTGGCGATCGAGGCCGGGGCGCAGGACATCGTCGACGACGGCGACTTGTTCGAGATCCTCACCGACCCCAGCGACCTCGTGGCCGTGCGGGCGGCGCTCGAGGGGGCGGGCATCGAGCTCGAGAGCGCCGAGGTCACCCAGCAGCCGACGATGCGGGTCGAGGTCGACGAGGAGGTCGCCGGCAAGCTCCTGCGGCTGATCGACGCGCTCGAGGAGCACGACGACATCGGCGCCGTCCACGCGAACTTCGAGGTCTCGGACGAGATCCTCGAGCGCGTCGCCGGCTGACGCCCGGTGTCGCCGCCCGGCGCCGTCCGGCCGCTCGCCGCGCGCGATCGCGGCGTCTGGGAGCAGCTCTGGGAGGACTACAACGCCTTCTACCGCCACACGGCCACCGCCGCCGTGGCCCAGGCCACGTTCGACCGCCTGGTCGCCGCCGATGACATGTTCGGCCTCGTCGCCGTCGACGGCGACGACCGCCCGCTCGGGCTGGCCCACGCCGTGCTCCATCCCTCGACCTGGACGGAGGGGCGCTACTGCTACCTGGAGGACCTCTTCGTCGCCCGCTCGGCCCGGGGCGGCGGCGTCGGGGGCGCGCTGATCGAGGCGGTCTACGCAGCGGCCGACGCCCGCGGCGCCGTCCGGGTCTACTGGCACACCCAGGAGTTCAACGCCCCCGCCCGGTCGCTCTACGACGAGGTCGGTCGGCGCACGTCGTTCATCGTCTACACCCGCTGATCAACCCGACCGGTAGACCCGGAAGCCGCCGTCGACGAACAGCGGGCGCGCGCCGGCGAGGCAGGCCCCGGCCGGGCTGGTCGGGAAGAACTTGATCAGGAAGGTCGGGAAGTCGAGCACGACGACCCAGCCGCGGTGGGCCCGAGCCCGGATCGCGGCGCACGACTCGCGCTGGCCGATCAGCTCGAGGCCGTGGCGGAGCCCGGCCCCGGCGAGCAGCCCGATCCGCGGGGCGGTGGTCGCGATCGGGTCGCCGCCGTCGCGGAAGGCCGGCTGCGCGGAGAACCAGCGCAAGAGCGGGGCGGCGAAGGTGGTGTTAGTCGCGGCGTTGCGCCTGACGTAGCCCGGGGCGGCGAGCGCCAGGCCGCCGGCCAGGAGCACGGCCACGGCGACCGGGAGCGCGAGGCGCAGCGGCGCTCGGCGCAGGGCGCGGGCGGCGCCGGCCCCGGCGGCCGCCCCGACGGCGGCGCCCGCGAGCAGGCGGGCGAGGCTCGGGAGGGTGGGGAAGTCGAGCCGGGAGGACTGGTAGAGGCTCCACAGGAGCGCGCCGACGAGGCCCGCCGCCGCGAGCCGGCCCAGGGTGCCGCGCCGCCGGGCGGCCAGGGCGAGGGCGACGGCGCCGCAGGCCACTCCGGGGAGGAGGTAGCGGGTGACCGCGAGCGAGAGGTCGCCCGCCGGGTCGCGGCCGAGGCCGGTGAAGGGCGCGTCGGCCCAGAGGAGCAGGCTGAGCGCCGTGAGCGCGCTGGCCGCGGCCACCCGCCGGGTGCGGGCGAGCCCGACGGCCACGAGGCCGCCGGCCAGGAGCACGACGTTCCCGGCCAGGAGGCGGGCGTAGTCGTCGAGGCGGCCGTGGAGGGTGGCCAGGGGGCGGGCGATGAAGCGCACGTCGGCCGGCACCAGGCTCGCGGGCACCGGGTCGCCGAACGGCCCGGGGAGGAGCGGCCAGAAGGGCGAGCCGTGCTGGATCAGGTTGCGCACGTACCAGGTGCCCCCGGCGAGGGCACCGGCCAGCCCGGCGAGGAGGAGGGCCGGACGCGACCAGGCGCGCATCCTGATTGCTCCGAGGGCGAGGACGACCACGACGAGCGGCCCGGCCGTCGTCTTGGTCCCGATCGACAGCGCCCCGGCCAGGACGGCGATCGCGTAGAGGCGCGGGCGGTCGGGGACCGCGGCCGCGGTCAGCGCGGCGGCGACGACCAGCCAGGCGAGCGTGGCCCCGTCGTTCATCGGCGTGTTGAGCTCGGCCGTGAAGTCCGGGGCCGCGACGACGGCCGCGATGGCCAGACCGGCGACCACGCCGGGCACGCCGAGGCGGCGCAGCCCGAGCCACCCGCCGCCCAGGAGCAGGCCGAGCGCCGCGGCCGACCACAGGGCGACCGGGGCGAAGCTCCGCGCCAGCCCGAGGCCCCAGCTCAGGAGCACCTCGTTGGTCAGCGGGTAGGAGCCGGTCGGCACGCCGGGGATCGAGGCGACGATCGTCCCCGGGCGGCCGCTGTGGACCCAGGCGACGATCTCGGCCAGGTGGTAGGCCATCCCGTCGAGGCCGACGAGCGGATGCTGGAGGTCGAAGACGACAAGCGCCCCGAGCAGGCCGGCGAGCCCCCCGAGGCCGGCGCGGACGCCGGTCGGGGCGCCGGCCAGGAAGGCGACGAGCTCGGCGATCGGTCCGCCGTGCGCCGGGTTCGGCACCCACCGCCGGGCCGCCGCCCAGGTCAGGAGGGCGGCGCCGGTCAGGGCCAGCGGCTCGCTCCCGAGGCCGGCGAGGCCGAGGGCCAGGGCCTCGAGGACGGCCGCCGCGGCGCCGAGCACGGCGGTGGCGAGGACCCGCTCGAGGCCGCGCGGAGCGGCGAGCGAGGCCACGCGCGCGGCGCCGGCCCCCAGGGCGAGCACCGCGGCGACGAACAGGGCGGAGTGGGCGAGCGCGTTCAGGGGTCGCGAGGATACCCACGGCGGGGGAGGCGTCCGACGGGCGGCGGAGAATGGTGACCGAACGGATGATCGTGCTCGGGATCGACCCAGGTTTGGCCAACACCGGCTTCGGCGTCGTCCGCGGCGAGGCGGGGCGGCTGTGCGCGCTCGACGGTGGCGTGATCGAGACGGCGGCGCGGGCGGCGAGCGAGCACCGGCTCGCCCAGATCCAGTCGGAGATCGGCGCCATCCTCGACCGCCACCAGCCGAGCGCCGTGGCCCTCGAGGACCTCTACTTCGGCCAGAACGTCCGCAGCGCGTTCGCCGTCGGCCAGGCCCGCGGCGTGGTCATGGCGGCGGCCGGCGCCCGAGGCGTCGCCTGCCACTCCTATACCCCGCAGCAGGTCAAGAGCGCGGTCTGCGGCAGCGGCCGGGCCGGCAAGGACCAGGTCGGTCGGATGGTCGCCGCCCTGTTGAGCCTGGCCGAGCCGGCGTCCGGTGACCACGCGGCCGACGCCCTGGCCGTGGCCATCTGCCACGTCAACCGGGCGCCGCTCGCCGCCGCCGTGGCCCGCGCATGATCGCCCTGATCCGCGGCGAGGTCGCCCTGCGCCGCGCCGACCACGTCGTCGTCCTGTGCGCCGGCGTCGGCTATCGCCTGGCCGTCTCGACGCACACCCTGTCCCACATCCCGGCGATCGGGAGCGAGGTCGCCCTGCACACCCAGCTGATCGTCCGCGACGACGCGCTCGTGCTGTACGGGTTCCACTCCGAGCAGGAGCGCGAGCTCTTCCTGATGCTGCTGGGCGTCCAGTCGGTCGGGCCGAAGGTCGCGCTCGCCGTGCTCTCGGGCGGTGCGCCGCGAGACCTCCTCGGGGCGATCGCCGCCGGCGACGTCAGCCGCTTCCAGGCGGTCCCCGGCATCGGCAAGCGCACGGCCGAGCGGATCATCGTCGAGCTGCGCGACAAGGTCGGGTCCGCGGTCGGGGTCGGGGTCGGCCCCGCGGCTCCCGGCGACCTCGACGACCCGCGGGTGCTCGCCCGGGACGGCCTGGTCGAGCTCGGCTTCCCCCACGCCGAGGCCGAGCGCCTCCTCGGACTGGCCTCCGGCCAGAGCGCGGAGGAGCTCCTCGCCGGGGCGCTCCGCGCCGCGCGCGCCGCGGATGTCGGACGTTGAGCACCCCGGGCTCCCGCATCCAGACGCCGTACCTCGTCGAGGAGGACGAGTTCGACCGCTCGCTCCGTCCCCGGCGCCTCGAGGAGTTCGTCGGGCAGCCGCAGCTCAAGGAGCAGCTCGCCGTGGCGATCGCCGCCGCCCGGGGCCGCGAGGAGGCGCTCGACCACCTTCTGCTGGCCGGGCCCCCCGGCCTCGGCAAGACGTCGCTCGCGCAGATCGTGGCCACCGAGCTCGAGGTCCCGTTCGTCCAGACCGCGGGGCCGGCCCTCGAGCGCAAGGGCGACATCGCCGCCTTCCTCACGGCGTTGGCTCCGCGGAGCGTGTTCTTCGTCGACGAGATCCACCGGCTGCCCCGGGCGCTGGAGGAGACCTTCTACCCGGCGATGGAGGACCGGCGACTGCCCATCACCGTCGGCCAGGGCGCCGGGGCCCGGGTCGTGACCCTCGACCTCCCGTCGTTCACGCTGATCGGCGCGACCACCCGGTCGGGCCTCCTGACGACGCCCCTGCGCGATCGGTTCGGCATCCAGGCCCGTCTCGAGGCCTACGGGGTCGACGAGCTCGCGGCGATCGTCGCCCGGGCGGCCCGGATCCTCGAGGTCGAGCTCGACCCGGAGGCCGCGCGGACGATCGCCGGGCGCAGCCGGGGGACCCCGCGGGTGGCCAACCGGCTCCTCAAGCGGGTCCGCGACTACGCCGAGGTCCGGATGAGCGGCGTGATCACCCCGGCCGCGGCGAGCGAGGCGCTCGCCCTCGCCGAGATCGACGACATCGGCCTGGATCGCCTCGACCGGGAGATCCTCCGCGTCGTCTGCGAGCGGTTCGGCGGCGGCCCGGTCGGGCTCTCGACGCTGGCGATCGCCGTCGGCGAGGAGCGCGACACGATCGAGGACGTCTACGAGCCCTACCTGCTCCAGCTCGGCATGCTCAAGCGCACCCCCCGGGGACGGGCGGCCACCGCCCGGGCCTGGTCGCACCTCGGCCTCGAGCCGCCGCGCGAGGGTCACACGCTCTTCTGACCGGCCCCTTCCTCCGCCCTCAACCGGCCCGAGTAACCTGTCGATTCGCATGTCCCATCCGTTCATCTGCCCCAACTGCGGGGACCGGACCATCGCCTCCAATCGCTACGAGGGGTTCCGCCGCGAGGTTCGCGGCTGCGAGAAATGCGGCTTCGGCTTCCTCTTCGAGCTGCTCGACGACTACTACCCGGCGCCGGACGCCGCCTTCTTCGTCTGCGACGGCGAGGGCCGGGTCATCGGCTGCGGCCGGGGCTCCTTCGAGCTGACCGGGTTCGAGGAGGAGGAGGTGATCGGCCAGCCGATCACCGACGTCCTCGGCCTGCGCTTCACCGGCGGCCAGAACCACGTGGCCACCGTGCTCGAGTGGGGCGTCCGCGCCCTCGGCAAGGACGCCACCCTGCGTACCGAGAGCGACCTCGAGGCCGCGGCCAAGGCGGACCTCTTCCCGGCGTACGACCACGACGGCGGCCTCCTGGTCGTCCTCACCCCCTCCCGATGACCAGCCGCTCGACGACGACGACGACGCCGTCCGGCGGAGGGGCTTGCCGATGACCGACCGCCGGCGCAACCTCCTCGTCCTCGGGCTGGTCCTCGGCATCATCCTCGCCTCGCTCGTCGTCGTGGCCGGCATCCCCGGACTCTCAAAGGCCAAGCCGACCAAGCTCGGCCTCGACCTCAAGGGCGGCGTCGAGCTCGTCTATCAGGGCAAGCCGACCGCCCAGTCGCAGGTCAACAGCGACTCCCTGACCCGGGCGATCGACATCATCCGCCAGCGGGTCGACCAGCTCGGCGTGGCCGAGCCGGAGATCCAGCAGTCGGGCAACGACCAGATCACGGTCGCCCTGCCGGGGGTCAAGGACGCCAACCGCGCCCAGCAGCAGGTGGGCACGACGGCGCAGATGTACTTCTACGACTGGGAGCCCAACGTCATCGGGCCGACCGGCGCCGCGGCGCCGACCGACAACAGCGTGACCGGCGACCCGAACGGGCCGGGCGACTCGTCGTTCGGGATCTCGCTCTACCAGGCCGTCCTGCGCGCCGCCAAGCGCCCGGCGATGGTCCGCCCGAACGACACGACGATCGGTGCGGGCATCAGTGGCTCCTGGTACCTGGTCAACGACAAGCAGAGCAAGGTGCTCGGCGGGCCCGAGGACTCGCAGGCGGCGCTCTTCAGCGAGCGCGCCCCGCCGCCCGGGTCGCGCGCGGTCCACATCCAGCCGGGGACGGTCATCGTCCAGGCTCAGCCGGCGCCCAACCAGTCGGCTGCCGCGCTCGACAGCTACTACGTGCTCAACGACGACCCGGCGCTCAGCGGCAAGGACATCAAGAACCCGCAGCAGTCGTTCGACAACTCGGCGACCGGAACCGGTCAGCCGATCGTGACGTTCGACTTCACGAGCAAGGGCCGCACGATCTTCCAGAACGTGACCAAGGCGATCGCCAAGCGGGGCGCCGACACGACCCTGCTCGGCGCGCCGAACAACCAGCACTTCGCGATCGTCCTCGACAACAAGCTGATCTCGGTCCCGTCGATCGACTTCCAGCAGTACCCGACCGGGATCGACGCGAGCAACGGCTCCCAGATCCAGGGCGGCTTCACCCTCGACTCGGCCCAGAAGCTGGCCAACCTCCTGAAGACCGGGGCGCTCCCGATCAAGCTCAAGCTGATCTCCTCGCAGCAGGTCTCGGCCACGCTCGGCAAGCAGGCGCTCTCCCAGGGCCTGACCGCCGGGCTGGTCGGCTTCGCCATCGTCGCCCTCTTCCTCGTGTTCTTCTACCGCGTGCTCGGCGTGATCGCGGTCACCGCGCTCCTGATCTACGCGCTCTACTTCTACGCCCTGATCAAGCTGATCCCGATCACCCTCACCCTCCCGGGGATCGCCGGACTGATCCTGACCATCGGGGTCGCGGCCGACGCGAACATCGTCCTGTTCGAGCGCGTCAAGGAGGAGTACCGCTCGGGGAGCTCGATCCAGCGGGCGATCGTGGCCGGCTACAAGAAGGGCATCGCCGCGATCATCGACGCCAACGTCGTCATCTTCATGACGGCGTTCATCCTCTTCATGCTGGCCACCGCCGGGGTCAAGGGCTTCGCCTTCACGCTCGGCATCGGGACGATCACCTCCCTGTTCACGGCGGTGGCCGCGACCCAGGCGATCCTCGGGACGATCGGGCGCTCGCGCCTGATCTCGACCGCCGGCGCCCTCGGGGCCCGCGACCGGGGCCGGCGCCTGCGCTTCGACTTCATGGGCGCCTCGCGCTGGTTCTTCTCGTTCTCCGGCCTGATCCTCCTGGTCGGCGCCCTGGCCATCGGCGGCAAAGGGCTGAACTTCGGGATCGACTTCAAGTCGGGCACCCAGATCACCACCGGACTGACCCAACCGGCCAGCGAGAACCAGATCCGCGACGTGATGCGCGCGCAGGGGGTCAACGACGCCCAGATCCAGAAGGTCGTCAACTCCAAGGAGCTCGGCCCCAACGGCTACCAGATCTCGACCAAGACGCTCCAGCCCGGATCGGTCGCGGCGGTCCAGGCCGCCCTCGTGTCCAAGTTCGGCGGCACCCCGAGCTTCTCCGACCGCTCGATCGGCCCGACCTTCGGCCAGACCGTGGCCAAGAGCGCGATCTACGCGATCATCGCCTCGCTCCTCGTCATCTCGATCTACATCGCGTTGCGCTTCGAGTGGAAGTACGCGATCCCGGTCCTGATCGCCCTCATGCACGACCTGCTGATCACCGCCGGCGTCTACTCGCTGACCGGCCGGGAGGTGACGACCTCGACGGTGGCGGCCCTGCTGACCATCCTCGGCTTCTCGCTCTACGACACGATCATCGTCTTCGACCGGGTCCGCGAGAACGTCCCCCGCATGCCCCGAGCCGCCTTCTCGCAGATCGTCAACCGGTCCATGTCCGAGGTCCTCACCCGGTCGCTGGCCACCACCTTCTGCACGCTCCTGCCCGTCCTCAGCCTGCTCCTCTTCGGCGGCCAGACGCTCAAGGACTTCGCCTTCGCCCTGCTCGTCGGGGTGGCCTCGGGCGCCTACTCGTCGATCTTCATCGCCTCGCCCGTGCTCACCCACTGGAAGGAGCGCGAGCCGGTCTACGCCCGCCGCCGGCTGCGCATCGCCGCCGAGAACGGCGGCGTCGTCCCGGCCTACGCGCTGTCGGGCAGCGCCGCCGTCGAGGTCGACCCCGCGCCGGGGCGCAAGACCGGCCGGACCGGCCGCCTGACCTCCCCGGAGCTGCCCGACCAGTCGATCTCCAAGCGCGAGTTCGACGAGCTCGTCCGCGACCTCGACGTCGATGCCGAGCCGGCGCGCCCGGTACCGGCGCGAAAGGGTCGCGCCGCCGCCCAGCCAACGAAGCCGCGCCCCGCCCCCGCCCCCGCCGCGCCGGCGCCGAAGCGCCCGCGCGATCCGACCGCCGATCTCGAGCCCGAGGACGTCGTCATGCCCGGACAGCCCGCCAAGCCCCAGCCCAAGCCCCGCGGCGCCTCGAAGTCCAAGCCCCGCAACCGCCGGCACGGCCGCTGATGGGCATCCTCGCCTGGGTCATGATGGGTCTCGCCATCTGGCACTTCACCATCTGGCTGCCCGACCACTTCTGGGGCGGCATCGTCGGCGCCTTCGTCGGGGCGATCATCGGCGCCGTGCTCATCGGCCTCCTGATCTTCACCGCCCAGTCCGGGCATCTGCGGGTCCCCGGCATCAAGGACACGCACCTGGCGACCGCGCTCTACGCGATCCCCGGAGCGCTCCTCGGCCTGGCCGCCGTCTACCTCGAGGGGATGCGCCGGGCGCGGGTTCCCGCCGCCCCGGTCAGTGGAGCGCGCCGAAGTCCTCGGTGACCGTCGTTCCCCGCCCGCCGCCGGTGAAGCCGGACGGCGGGGCGAGGGTCAGGCCGATGCCGGTGTCGCGAAAGCCCGGATCGAGGATGTTCGCGCGGTGGTCGGCTGAGCTCATCCAGTCGGCGAGCATCGCCGCGGCCGTGCTCCGCCGCGCCGGCACCCAGGCGATGTTCTCCCCGGCGGTCACCGCCCGCCCGCTCTGGAGGTAGCCGGAGGCGCTGATCCGGGCCCCGAAGGTGTCGCCCCGGGAGCCGACGTGGTCGAAGGTCCCGGACCGGGCCATGTCGTCGCTGTGGCGCTGGGCGGCGCCCCCCAGCCGGGCGTTCTCGCGCAGGGGACGCAGGCCGGCCCCGACCCGCTGCTGGTTGATCAGGCAGAGGACCGCCGCGGCGACCAAGGGCAGGTTGCCCGCCTGGGGCGCCAGGGCGGCGTTCGCGCACGCCCCGGCGGCCAGCGGCGCCGGGAGGGCCAGCCGGTGGGCTCCGCTCGTACCCTTGTCGAGCAGGACGTTTCCGCAGCGTCGGCTGTGGGTACCCTGCTTGCAGGCCGGGCGAGCCGTACGCCGGGTGGTCCCCGACGCGGTCGTCCACGCGCCGGACAGCCACAACAGGCTGATCACGGCGGCGGGCAGCAGAAGACCGCGGGGGCACTTCAAGAGCGCCATCCTCGTGGATCGGCCGGACGAACGCAAGCTGCGCGGTTCCGTCGGCTGCCGTGCGTACGCTGGCCGGGTGCCGTGCGTCCGCCTCGCGATCCCGCCCGCCCCGAACGCCGACGTCCGGCGGCTCGAGGCCGAGCTCGGCCTCGGCGGCGTGGTCGCCGAGGTGCTCGTCCGGCGCGGGCTCGCCGATCCGGGGGCGGCCCGCGCCTTCCTCCGGGCCGACGAGGCCCACCCCCCGTCCGCCTTCGCCGGCATCGGCGACGCCGTCTCCGTGATCCTCGACCACGTCCGGGCCGGGACGCCGATCACCGTCCACGGCGACTACGACTGCGACGGCGTCTGCTCGACGGCGGTCTACGTGCGCGCCCTGCGGGCCCTCGGGGCGAACGTCGACTGGTACCTCCCGGACCGGCGCAGCGACGGCTACGGGCTGGCGGCGGCGACCGTCGAGCGGCTGGTCGCCCGGGGCACGCGCCTGCTCCTGACGGCCGACTGCGCGATCACCGCGGTCGAGGCGGTCGCCGCCGCGCGGGCCGCGGACGTCGACGTAGTGGTCACCGACCATCACACCCCACGGGCCGACGGCGCGCTCCCCGACGCGCTCCTCGTCCACCCGCGGCTCTGCGGTTACCCGTTCGCCGAGCTGTGCGCGACCGCCGTGGCGGCCAAGCTGGTCGCCGCGCTCCACCAGGCGACCGGCCGGGGGGGCGGGGAGGAGGAGCCGGACCTCGAGCTCGTCGCCCTGGCCACCGTCGCCGACGTCGTCCCCCTCCGGGGGGAGAACCGGCGCCTCGTGCGGGCGGGCCTGCGGGCCCTGGCGGCGACTACGAGCCCTGGCCTGCGCGCGCTGATGGCGGTCGCCCGGGTCTCGCCGCTGACCGTCGACGAGCACGCCCTCGGCTTCCGCCTGGCCCCGCGGATCAACGCGGCCGGGCGCCTCTACCGGCCGGACGTCGCGCTCGAGCTGCTCCTGACCGACGATCCCGCGCGGGCCGCGGCGATCGCCACCGAGCTCGATCGGGCCAACGCCGAGCGGCGCCACGTCGAGACGCGCATCCGCTTCGAGGCGGAGGCGCAGGTCCGCGAGCAGGGCGAGGCCCCGGCCTACGTCCTGGCCGGGGAGGGGTGGCATCCCGGCGTGATCGGCATCGTCGCCGCCCGGATCGCCGAGCGCCACCACCGCCCGACGGTGATGATCGCCCTCGATTCGGCGGGCGCCGGCCGGGCGGTCGGGTCGGGGCGGTCGATCCCGGCCTTCGACCTGCTCGCCGGGCTCGACGCCTGCGCCGGGCACCTGGAGGGCCACGGCGGCCACCGCGCGGCGGCCGGGCTCCAGGTCGCGCCGGGGCGGATCGACGGCTTCCGCGCGGCGTTCGCCGCGCACGCCGCCGCCGTGCTCGACCCGGCGGACCTGATCGGGGTCGAGCGGGTCGACGCGATCGTCTCGGGCGAGGATCTCGGCCTCGGGCTGGCCGAGGAGCTCCTCGGCCTGGCGCCGTTCGGCGCCGGGAATCCCCCGGTGTCCCTGCTCCTGGCGGCGGCGACGCTCGAGGACCCGATCGGCTTCGGAGGCGCGGAGCGGACCGACCACGTCCGCTTCAGCGTCCGCTCGGGTGGGGCGCGGGCCCGCGCCGTGAGCTTCGGCGGCGGGCCGCGGCTCCCGGTGGCGGCGGGCGCTCCGGTGGACGCCACCTTCCGCCTCGAGCGCAACGAGTGGCAGGGCGTCGTCGAGCCGCGCCTGCTCCTGCGCCACGCCGTGCCCTGCCAGCCGGCCGCGATCGCGGTGCTGGGCGAGGCGGACGGCTATCTCGGGCGGGTGCTCGCCGAGCTCGACGCTCCGCTCGAGGAGCGGCCGGCCGCGGCGGCGTTCGGGCGGCGGGCGGTGCGCGACCGGCGCGGCCGGGGCATCGCCGCGACGATCGCCGGGCTCGTGGCCGCGGGCGAGCCCGTGCTCGTGCTGGTGGCCGACGCCGCGGCGCGCGAGCGTCATCTGCGCGAGCGGCTCGGCGGCTTCGCGCTCTGCTGCTACGCGGCGCTCGCCCACGATCCGCGACTCGCCGCCGCCACCACCCACGTGGTGCTCCTCGACCCCCCGGCCTCGCGGGGCGACCACGCCCGGGCCGTGGCCGGCGAGGCGGGCCAGGCCGCCCACCTGGCGTGGGGGGAGCCTGAGCTACGCTTTGCCCTTCACATACACGAGCAGGAGTACGGACTGCGTGCTTCGCTTGCCGTGCTCTATCGGGCGCTGCGCGACCGGGGGAGCGTGGAGGGCGAGGGACTCGAGACGGCCCTGCGAGGGGATGGGCCGCAGCCCAGATCGCCGGCCCTGGCGGGCCGGTTGCTGCGAATCCTCGCGGAGCTCGACCTCGTCGAACTCGACCGCGAGCGAATCGGCGCTACCGTGCTTTCGGGGCACCGCGCGAAGCTTGAGGCTTCTCCGGCGTTCCGGGCCTACCAGCGACGACTAGAGGACGGCCGGCGATACCTGGAAAATCACGCAGCGCGGGCGGTGGCAGCCTGAACCCGGAGCCCCCGGAGGAGGCGACGATCGTGGCGGACGCGGCTCCCGAGGTCGCCGTGGCGGTGGCCGCGGCGGACGCCGACGCGGTGATCCGGGTCCCTGTGGATCGCGTGACCCGTCCGGAGCGCCAGACGCTGGTCGGGAGCCCCGAGCTGACGCCGTTCGAGGCGAAGCTCCTGGGCGATCTCTTTGCGATCGTCTCCGAGCACGCCGACGAGGCGATGGTCGAGATCGACCGCGAGCGCGTCACCGACGCCTTCCTGTTCGCCTGTGAGCACCACGCCGACCAGCGGCGGCGCTCCGGCGAGGACTTCATCGTCCACCCGGTCGGGGTGGCGCGGATCTGCGCGGGCATGCGCCTCGACACCGAGACGTTGTGCGCGGCGCTCCTCCACGACACCGTCGAGGACACGTCGGCCTCGCTGGCCGAGGTCCGCGAGCGCTTCGGCGACGAGGTCGGGAGCCTGGTCGACGGGGTGACCAAGCTCACCGAGATCACCTTCTCCTCCCGCGACGAGGCCCAGGCGGAGAACTACCGCAAGATGATCTTGGCCATGGCCTCAGACGTGCGGGTCATCCTGATCAAGCTGGCCGATCGTCTCGACAACATGCGCACCCTCGGCGCGCTGGCGAAGACCAAGCAGATCGACAAGGCCCGGGAGACGCTCGAGATCTACTCGCCGATCGCCCACCGGCTGGGCATCCACGCGATCAAGTGGGAGCTCGAGGACCTCGCCTTCGCCACGCTCCATCCGCGCAAGTACCAGGAGATCAAGGGGCTGGTGGCCCAGCAGCGCGACGACCGCGAGCGCTACGTCACCGCGGCCGGGGAGTACCTCCAGTCCGAGCTCGAGGCGCTCGGGATCAGCGCGATGATCTCCGGCCGGGCCAAGCACTTCTACTCGATCTACTCGAAGATGACCCGCAAGGGCCGGGAGTTCAACGAGATCTACGACCTGACGGCGATGCGGGTGATCGTCGACACGGTGAAGGACACCTACGGCGCCGTCGGCGTCATCCACTCCCTGTGGAAGCCGCTACCCGGGCGGTTCAAGGACTTCATCGCGATGCCGAAGTTCAACATGTACCAGTCGCTGCACACGACGGTGATCGGGCCGGAGGGTCGCCCGCTCGAGATCCAGATCCGTACCCGCGAGATGCACAACATGGCCGAGTACGGCGTCGCGGCCCACTGGATGTACAAGCAGTCGCGGACGAGCGGGAAGAAGGGGGGAGCGGCGGTCTGGTCGAGCGAGGAGACCCCCAAGCCCCAGTGGCTGCGCTCGATGGTCGACTGGCAGAGCGAGACCTCCGACCCCAAGGAGTTCATGGAGACGCTCAAGGTCGACCTCTTCGAGGACGAGGTCTACGTGTTCACCCCGAAGGGGGAGGTCAAGTCCCTGACCGCGGGGGCGACCCCGCTCGACTTCGCCTACGAGGTGCACACCGACGTCGGGCACCGCTGCGTCGGCGCCCGGGTGAACGGGAAGATCGCCCCGCTCCACTACGAGCTCCGCTCGGGCGACATCGTCGAGGTGCTCACCTCCAAGCGGGAGCGCGGCCCGTCGCGGGACTGGCTGGGCGTGGTCAAGACGTCCCGCGCCCGCAACAAGATCAAGCAGTGGTTCAAGGCCGAGTCGCGCCAGGACACCGAGCACACCGGCCGCGACCTGCTCCAGGAGCACCTCAAGAAGCAGGGCCTGCCCGCCCAGCGGATCACCGGGTCGCCGCTCCTGGCCGACCTGATCCGGGAGATGGGGTTCAAGAAGGCCGACGACTTCTACATCGCCCTCGGGTCGACGAAGATCTCCCCGAAGGTCGTCGTCAACAAGGTCATGCAGCGGCTCAAGCAGGGGGAGGCCGCCGAGGGCGAGGAGACCGCCGCCGCTTCCCTGCTCTCGCCCGGCCGCGAGCGCCGCCGGCCGACGAGCTCCTCGAGCGAGTACGGGATCAGGGTCGAAGGCGTCGACGAGGTGATGCTCCGCCTGGCCAAGTGCTGCCGGCCGGTGCCGGGCGATCCGATCGTCGGCTACATCTCCCTCGGCCGGGGAATCACCATCCACCGCGAGGACTGCCCCAACGCCCTCGCCCTGCGCAAGGATCCCGACCGCTTCACCTACGTCTCCTGGGAGGGCGAGCACGCGACGGCGTTCAAGGTCGAGCTCCAGATCGATGCCTGGGACCGCCACCGCCTGCTCGAGGACCTGTCGCGGACGTTCGCCGAGGCCGGGATCAACATCGTCGAGGCCCGGTGCACGGCGAGCCCGCCGATGGTGCGCAACCGCTTCGTCGTCGAGGTTCCCGACACCCAGACGCTGAAGCTGACGGTCAACCGCCTGCGCAACATCGAGGCCGTGTTCGACGCCTACCGCGTCACTCCCGGCGGCAGCTGAGAGCGGTTCGCCGGGCGGGCGCCGCGCCGCTCGATCCGGTGGCGGGGGAGAATGCGCCGTAAGCGGTGGTCAGCCCGTACGTACAGAATTCGAGCGCGACGTGGGGTTTCCGGACCGTCCTTAACAACGCCACAATCTCCTGCGCGCTCCGCCTGCTGATTGGCCGGATTAGAGGCCCTGACTGGGCTACGTACGACCGTGCTTTCCAGCGCGCTGGGTAGAAATCCAAGGCCGAGCTGTATCATCGCGCTCTGCCCATCCACTCACCGACGTCCGCGTCGCGCGGGTAGAAGGGTCACTCGGACCGGTTTCGCGGAGACGAACCACAACGCATGAGGATCGAGATCCGCCGTAGCCAGGTTGAGCCGGCGCTCCAGCGGCCGATGTTCGCCGCCCTTGAGCCCGAACGGCGCAGCCGGCCATGACCACGGTGAGCATCGAGGAGCTCGCACGGAATGTCAGTGGTGTCGTCAGCGAGGTCGCGAAGACTGGACGATCGGCGGTCATCACGAGGTACGGTGGGCCACTCGCGGCGGTCGTGCCGATCGCCACCTACGATCCTCGGCAGCTCGCGCTCCTGTCGCAGGTCGAGCGAATCGTCGGGCTGGGGAGTTGGGAGTGGAAGCCGGAGACCGACGAGCTCGTGTGGTCAGACAACCATTTTCGCCTGTTCGGGCTCGAGCCCGGTGAGATCGTGCCGTCTCGGGACTTCGTCATCGGCAGGACGCACCCGGACGACCGGCGTCGGGTCGAACTGGCGGTCGAGGCGCTGAGCGCCGGCGAGTTTCGACGGCCGGTGCTCGAGTACCGCATCGTCAGAACGGACGGGACGATCACCTCGCTGAGCATGACGCTCGGCGTCGTCGAGGATGAGCCGAGCCTTCCGAGGCGCATCGTCGGGTCGGTCCAGGACGTGACCTTGGCGCGGCGTCTGGACCGCCAACTGGCGGCGCATCTCGCCGTGACGCGGGCCCTCGACGACTGGACCTCGCTCGCGCAGGGGGCGGAGGATCTGCTCGGGGGCTTGGCCGAGGCGATGGATTTCGTCTTCGGCGCGTTCTGGGTACCCGACGGCGCGTACTTCGTCGCGCGGGCGATCTGGCGCACGCCGGCATCCGTCCTCGACCCGGTGACCGAGACCACGCTCCGCTGGCATCCCGGGGTCGGCTCGGCGAGCATCGGGAGCGCGTTCACCAGCCGTGAGCCGGTGATTCTGCGAGACGCCGCTGAGGGTGGACCGAGCCCAAGAAATGCGGCGCTCCGCCGCGCCGGGGTCGAGGGCGCGATGGCGGTTCCGGTGGTATCCGTGGACGAGACCCTGGCGGTCTTGGAGTTTCTCTCGCTCGAGCCGACCGTGCCGACCGAGCGCCTGATCCGCACGTTGCAGGGGATCGGTCACGAGGTCGGGCATTTCCTCAGTCACCGCCGCGGGGAGCTCATTGCTCCGGTGCTGACTCCGCGAGAGCTCGAAGTGCTTCAGCTCGCCGCTCGCGGCTTGTCGGCGGCGATGATCGCGGCGGAGCTCTACCTCAGCCCGGCGACCGTGAAGCGCCACTTCGAACGGGCCTACGCGAGCCTCGGCGTCGCGGACCGTGCGGCCGCCGTAGGTGAGGCGATGCGCCGAGGCTTGATCACCTAGTAAGGGTACGAACCAAAAAGGAACCAAACGGCCCAACCGCCATTCTCGACGGTGCGCAACACTCCTGTGTGCAGACCGACGCTAAAAGGGTCTGGTCAGCATCCGCAGGACGAAGTCGCCGCCGCTACGAGCCTAAAACTTGCCACGTAAGTTGCCGGTTTAGCGGTACGACTCCGACATTTTTGGCGGTCAAGAGCCGCTGTGCGTCGAATCGACCGCCTGCACCGCAGCGGCGCCAGCGCGATCACGTGTGCGCCGAAGCGCAACACGACTCAGTAAAGGGATGACGGACGTCCCCTTGCTCTAAGACGAGGAGGTCTCCAAATGCTTGCAAGAGCTGGAGGACCGACGGTCAAGGTTCCTACGTACTCCCGGCGCGCCTGGACGATGCCGCTTCTGGTCCTCGCCTTTCTCGCGGGTGTCGGGGGCGTGGCCACGCTGGCAATCGACGCGGGTGCGGCCCAGCCCCAAGTCGGCCTCGGGACGGCCGACAGCTTTGCCGTCCTGGCCGGCTCGACCGTCACCAACACCGGCGGGTCGACGATCAACGGCGACCTCGGCGTGAGCCCGGGCACGGCGCTGACCGGCTTTCCGCCCGGGAACGTGAACGGCACGATCCACGCGGCCGACGCCGTCGCCGCCCAAGCCCAGTCCGACCTCACGACCGCCTACGACGACGCCGCCGGGAGAACACCGCCGATGGCCGTCTCCGGCGATCTCGGCGGCCTCACGCTCACGGCGGGCGTCTACAGGTCGACATCGTCGGTTGGGCTAACCGGGGCGCTGACGCTCGACGCGCAGGGCGATCCCAACGCCGTCTTCATGTTCCAGGTGGCTTCGACCCTGACGACCGCGTCCGGAAGCCACGTCATGCTCATCAACGGCGCGCAGCCGTGCAACGTCGTCTGGCAGGTCGGCAGCTCCGCCACGCTCGGAACCTCCTCCGGCTTCGTCGGCGACATCCTGGCGCTGACGTCCATCTCGATGAACGACAGCGTGACGGTGCTCGGACGGGCCCTCGCCCGCAACGGCGCGGTCACTCTGATCAACGACACGATCACCCCGTCGCACTGCGCGACCGGTGGCGGCACCACGGGTACCACGACCGGCACTACCGGGGCCTCGACCGGCACTACCGGTGCCACGACCGGCACGACGGGGGCCTCGACCGGCACTACCGGGGCCTCGACCGGCACGACGGGGGCCTCGACCGGCACCACCGGGGCCACGACCGGCACGACGGGGGCCTCGACCGGCACTACCGGGGCCACGACCGGCACCACCGGCGCGATCACCGGGCCACGACCGGGGCGACCACCGGGGCCACGACCGGGGCGACCACCGGGGCCACGACCGGGGCCACGACCGGGGCGACCACCGGGGCCACGACCGGGGCGACCACCGGGGCCACGACCGGGGCGACCACCGGGGCCACGACCGGGGCGACCACCGGGGCCACGACCGGGGCGACCACCGGGGCCACGACCGGGGCGACCACCGGGGCCACGACCGGGGCGACCACCGGGGCCACGACCGGGGCGACCACCGGGGCGACCACCGGGGCCACCACCGGCACAACCACAGGGGCCACCACCGGAGCGACCACCACGGCCCACAACGGCATGGTCGTCTCGACCACCGTACCTCGCACCGTCGCCAACACGGTCGCCCAGTTCGGCACCAGTCGCTGCGTGGACCGGACGTTCCGGGCGGTCGTGACCGGACTGCGCATTCGCCGCGTCGTCTTCTGGTACGGCGGGCGGATCATGGCCACCCGCCCGAAATCGCCGTTCTCGGCCAGAATCGCTGGGCGCGGCGGGATGGTGACGGCCCAGGTGACGTTCACCGACAGGACGCGGCCGGCGACCCTCCACATGCGGTTCCGGGCGTGCGGCACCGCCGCAGCGAGGACTCCATCCCGGCCGGTCCGCTGGCCCGGCGGCTTCGCCGGCTGATGCCCGCCTGGCACGAACGGAGGGGCAGCCGACGGCGGTCCCTCCGCTACGCCGTCGGACGCTGCTGATCGGCGATGAAGCGCGCCCTAGCCGCGGTCGCCTTCCTGCTGCTGCTCCCGCCGGCGACGGCGCGGGCGGCAGCCGGCCCGCCGATCGCGGCCCTCCAGCAGACCGCCGCCCTGCTCACGACGCACACCGTGAGCGAGCGGCCGGCGGCCGACGCCGTCCCGATCGGGTCCGTCGGAGCCGGCCGGCCGATCACCGGCGAGCGCACCGTGCTCCCCGTGCTCGCGCAGGCGACCGACGCCGCCGGTGTTTCGTGGCTCGAGGTGAGACTTCCCGGCCGCGCCCTCCGCGCCAAGGCGACGCCGCCGACCGGCTGGATCAACGCCGTTCACACCGTGCGGTCCGCCACGGCCTGGCACATCGTCGTCGACCTCTACTCCCGACGCGTCGTCGCCTATCGCAACGGACGCCCACTCGCCAGCTTCGGCGCGGTCATCGGCAAGCCCTCGACACCGACGCCGGTCGGCGAGTACTTCGTCGAGGAGAACGTGCTGCTCCGCCGCGGCGACGTCGGCGGCCCGTTCGCCCTGGCCACCAGCGCCCGGTCGAACGTGCTCCAGGAGTTCGACGGCGGACCCGGGCAGATCGCCCTCCACGGACGCGACGCGGTCGGTGGACAGATCGGCAGCGCCGTGTCGCACGGATGCATTCGCCTCGCCGATCCCGCCATCGCCTGGCTCGCCGCCCGCATTACCCCCGGCGTCCCGGTCACCATCGTCTAGGCGGCGTGGCCGCCGATCAGGAGACGACGCTCAGGGCGGCCGGGAGCAGATCGAAGCGCGCCTCGGTGACCTCGCCGAGATAGTCGCCGTCAACGTGCAGCGGCAACGGCCGGCCGTCGGCGCTGCGCAGCTCGAGCTCGGTGAACGGCGGGAACCCATGGACCCTCGGGTGGTCGACCAGGCGTAGCCGGCGACTGAGGGCCCGGGTGAGGATCGACGGAATGTCGATCGCGTTGGCGCGCTCGAGGACGAGCCCGGCCAAAGTGGCGCTGTCGAGCCCGCCGCCGATGGCCGCCTCGACCGGGCTGTCTCGGTAGTAGGTGTAGTGGTCCCCGTTCTGAACGATCGCCGTCACCCCGGCCACCGTCTCGCCGCCGGCGGTGACCAGCATCCTCGGCGGTCGGGTCAGATAGTGGCCGACGAACGTGGTCACCGACGCGTAGAGGAAGTAGTTCGCCCCGAAGCGGGCCTTCAGCCGCGGATGGCCGTCGACCCGGGCGACGACGGTCGCGTCGATGCCGACGCCGGCGCTGAAGGCGAAGTACCGGCCGTTGACCCGGCCGACATCCACCGTGCGGACGGCCCAGCGGTCAGCCAGCCCCAGCAGATGCTCGGTCGCGTCGACGATGTCGGCCGGGATGCCCAACAGCTTGCAATACACGTTGGTTCGGCCACCGGGCAGGCAGGTGATCGGCGTCGGCGATCCGACGAGCCCGTTGATGACCTCGTTGACCGTCCCGTCACCCCCGAGGGCCACGACCACGTCGTAGCCCTCCCAGGCGGCCGCGCGACAGATCTCCGCCGCGTGGCCCGCTGCCTCGGTGTCGATCGCGACGACCTCGAAGCGCGCCCGCAGGGCGTGGACGACGAGGTTCCGCAGCCGGTCGGAGACGGTCGTGGCGTAGGGATTGACGACCACGAGGGCCCGCCGCCGCGGGCCCTCCACGTCCAACTCGAGCGCCTCAGGGCTCGGGCTCACCTCACCGCACGGCCCGGCCCGGCGACGGGGAGGTGGCCCGATGGCGGCTCAGGGACACCAGCGGTTGGCCGGGCTCCCGCGGCACGGACGTGGCATCGTCGCCTGGTGGGGGAGGGGACCGAGGACGACGCCGGTGCTCCGGGGATAGTTGAAGAGTCCCGGCAGGCCGAGGAGGGCCGGAATCGCCGGGCAGGCCACCCCGGGGATCAGGGTGGCCAGGAACTGGGCGTCGCAGATGACGTTCAAGCCGAGCGGGCTGACGAAGGCGGCGCCGAGGTTCGGAACGCCGCACAGCCGGTGGGTGAACTGGAGCAGGGGCGGCGCCGTCGTGACGGTGCCCGCTCCGGCCGGCCGGACGTTGTCGTGCCAGCAGTTGCCCGGATCCTCCAGGTTCGATGCCTCGGCGAGGTCGGCGTTGGTCAGGTTGCCGAAGGTGCCGTTCCCGCTCACCGTGTTGCCGGCGATCTCGTTGCCGAAGTCGTCGAAGTAGCAGGCCGCCTGATTGCCGAGCAGCCCGGCCAGCGGGACCATCGTCCCGCCCGTACAACTGGCCACGGCCGGCGGGTTGCCGATGTCGGGGAAGGGGATCGCGAGGATTCCCCAGGCGCCGTTGCCGGTTACCCGGTTGTGGACCACGACGTCGTTGCGGCCCCCGGCGATGACCACGCCCGATCCGACGGGGGCCAGGGCCGCCGGGCCGAACGTAGGTACGTTGGGGTTGTTGTTGTCATGGACGTAGTTGTTGCGCAGCACCCAGCACGAGTGCGTCCCGGTCGGCCCGATCCCGCCGTTCGGGCAGGCGCCGTCCTGGGGCGACGGGGCGTCGTCGTTGTTCTGGGAGTTGGTCACGAAGCCCGACTGGTTGCGGTCGAACTCGGAGTTCTGGACGATCAGGTGGCCGCCGGAGTTCGTCCCCGAGTAGCCGAGGTCGCTGTACTGCGCGTGTGCCCGGTCGAGCGTCACGTTGCAGTCGGGGCAGGCCCCGATGTAGTAGCCGGAGTCGCCCATGTTGCTCGCGTAGGTCCGGGTGATCGCCCCCGGGCCGTGGGTGTTCGACGCGTAGATCCCGTAGGAGCTGAGGGGCGAGCCGTTGCCCCCGGCGAACGTCGAGGTCGCGGTCAGGTACGACCCCGAGAAGCTGCCGAGATGCTGGCTCCCGCTGGCTCCGCCGCCGTCCCACCAGATCAGGTTGCCGCCGCCGCGCTCGCCGGTGAGGAAGTTGCAGGCCGAGAGGTTCTCGATGTGCGTGCCGTCGGCCTCGTAGACGAGCAGGCCGTTGCGCCCGCCCGGCGCCGCACCGGCGCCCTGCGGACCGAGATCCTGGTCAGCCTGCGCCGGGCTGCACTCCGGAGTTCCGGGCCTGGTCCCGTCGAGCATCACCGTGTTGCGATCCATCCCGCGCAGGTGGAGCCCCGGCGTGGTGACGAGGACGGCCGCGCCCGCCCGATCGTCGCCGGCTGCGCCGGCTGGGACCCGGTTCCCGGTCTCCTTGTAGTCGCCGGGGCCGATCAGGATCCAGTCACCCGGGTGGGCGGCGTCGACGGCAGCCTGGATCGACGTGTAGTCCCCGGGCCGGCCGTGGTAGGTTCCGACGAGCAGGACGCGCCCCGAGGCGAGCGCCGGCAGCGCGAAGAGGACGATCAGGCACGCGACGAGCAGGAGCCGACGCCGCCCCAGCCGCTCGATCGCCGACCCCCGCACCCGCCTGACGATACTGGCTTCTCAGCGGGCCACCGCATCCCAATTGAGCCGCACATAGTCGAGGACCGGCTCCGCTCCGAGGCCCTCGAGCATGCGGTCGAGGAAGTCGGGGCGCAGCGCGGCGGGCACCCGTTCGAGGTAGGGGGCGCAGATCACGGTCTCGAGGAACTCGCGCGGGCGGGGCGGGGTCACCGGGGCCGGCTCGAGCCAGCAGTCGCCGACCGCGAAGCCGGCGCGCTCGAGTCGCTTCCGGGTCCGCGCGGGCGACGCGTAGTGCCACGGGCCCGGCCAGCCGGCGAAGTACGGGGCGTAGGGCTCCGTCGCGGTGATCGCGGTGGCGAGGCGACGCACCCGGTCGATGTTGCCCTCGCCGCCGCACTGGGCGACGAACGCCGCCCCGGGGCGCAGCGACCCGCGGATCCGGGCGAAGAGCGCATCGTGGTCGGCGATCCAGTGGAAGGTGGCCGTCGAGATCGCCGCGTCGAGCGGCTCGGCGACGGTGAGCTCGAGCAGGTCGCAGCAGACGAGGCATACCCGCTCCGGGTCGAGCCGCGCGCGGGCGGTGGCGACCATCGACGGTGACCCGTCGACCGCGAGCACGCGCCCGCGGGGCAGCCGCTCGAGCAGCTTCCCGGTCACCCGACCGGTCCCGCACCCGGCGTCGAGGACGGCCTCGTCGCCCCGGAGCGCGAGCCGGGCGAGGACCGTCGCGCCCCAGGCCTGCTGCGGGGTCGAGATCTGGTCGTAGCTGTCGGCGTTCCAGTCGCGCGGGGCCATGGCTGAACGCTATCACGGACGTATCACTGTGATAACGGACGCAGGACTTTCGGTGGCGGTGGCCACGTATGCAAGACATGCGCCGGCTCTCGGCAGTCGTGGTCATGGTCGCGGTCGTCGCCGGCGTGCGGGCCGGGGCCGCGGGCTCGGTGAGCCGCACGCGGCTGGGGGCCGGCCTGTCGATCGTCGTGCCGAGCGGGTGGCACGTGGCGTTGCGCCTGACCGCCCTGGCCGAGCCCTTCGAGCGGTTCACGCTCGCCTCGTTCCCGCTCCGCCGGCCGCCCGACGCCGGCTCGACGTGCGGACCGGTCCGGGCGGTCGACGCGATCCCGGCCGCCGGCGCGCTGGCCTTCGTCTTCGAGTACGGCCCGCACGGGACGCGGGCCGGCGACTTCCCGCCGCGACCGCGGCGGTTCGCCCTGCCCGCCGGGCCGGCGCGGCCGTACGAGTGCTTCGGCCTCGGTTGGCTGGTGCGCTTCCGGGTGGGGAGCCGGCGCTTCCAGGCGATGATCGCCCTCGGCCGGCGGCCGGGTGCCGAGCGGGCGCGGTTGCTCGCGGCCCTCGACAGCCTGCGGGTGGACGGGGCGGGAGCGGGGCAATAGCCTCGTCGTGTTGACCGCGGAGGCCCAGGCGCTCGGGGTGCGGCCCGTGACGTCGTCACGCGGCGCGCGCGCGGACGGACTGAGCCCGCGGCGGGAGGCACGCCTGGTCGCGGCGGCGCAGCGGGGCGACCCGGCCGCGGTGGAAGCGCTCTTCGCCGCGTTCTGGCCCCAGTGTCACCGGGCGGCGTGGCTGATCACGCGCGACGCCGCGGCGGCGGAGGACATCGCCCAGGAGGCGTTCCTGGCGGCGGTGGCCGCGCTCGACCGGTTCGACCGCAGCCGCCGACTCGGACCCTGGCTGCACACGATCGTCGCCCACCGGGCGATCGACTACGCCCGGGCCCGGGCGGTCCGGCGCGAGGTCCGGGACGTCGCGGTCGAGACCGCGGGCGGGGACGCCCCATCGCCGCCGTCCGAGCGCCTCCTGGCCTGCCTCGGCGACCTCGACCACGACCGCCGGGTCGTGGTCGTCCTGCGCTACCTGCTCGACCTGTCCCCCCGCGAGATCGCCGCGATCGTCGGCGTCCCGGTCGGGACGGTCAACTCGCGAATGCGGCGAGGGCTCGACCAGCTCCGGGCGGCGCTCGAGGCCGAGGATGGATGAGGAGACCCTCCGCCGGTCGCTGCGCCGGCTGGCGGCTCCGGACGGGGCCGCGGCGGAGCGCCGGGCGCGCGAGCTCGTCCTCGCCGCCCATGCCGGCCGCGCGCCCGCGCGTCGCCTCCGCCGGCGGTGGGCCGCCGCCCTGGTGGCGAGCCTCCTGGGGACCGGGGTGGCCGTCACCGCCGTCCAGGGCGCGCCGATCGCCCGCTGGGTCGGTCATGCGCTCGATCGGGTCGCCGGCGGGGACCCGCTCCGGCCGGCCGGGCTCGCGGAGCTGCCCGGCGGCGGGCAGCTCCTGGTGGGGACCGGCCGCCAGGCCTGGATCGTCGGTCAGGGCGTCGACCGGGCGGTGGCCCACACCGACGGGCAGGTGAGCTGGTCGGCGTTCGGCCACTACATCGCCTGCGCGTGCGGGACGACCCTCGCCGCGGTGCTCCCGACCGGCCGGGTCGTGTGGAGCGAGCGCTTCGGGGCCACCGTCTCGGCCCCGATCTGGTCGCCCGACGGCAACCGGATCGCCTTCGTCGTCGGCGGCCAGCTCCACGTCACCGCCGCCGACGGCACCCAGTCCCATCGCCTGGCCGGAGGCGGGCTCCGGGGCCCGGCCGCCTGGCGCCCGGGGGCCGCCCACGAATTGGCCGTCGCCGACGCGCCGGGCCGGGTGTCCCTGGTCGCGGCCGACAGCGGTCGCGTCGTGGCCCGGATGGCGAGCGGTGGGCCCACGGTGTCGCTCGGCTGGTCGCGCGACGGTGCCCGGCTCCTCGCCGCCGCGGCCGGCGCCGTCCGCGTCTTCGAGGCGGGCGGAAGGCTCGTCGCCGTCGTGCATCCACCGGCCGGGTCGCGGGTCCGGGCGGCGGCCCTCTCGCCGTCGGGCCGCCAGATCGCCGCCCTCGTCGGCCGCCCCGGCGGTGGTCAGGAGGCGCTGCTGGGTCCGGCCGCCGGCGGCCGGGGCGCCCTGGTGCTGCTCGCCGGGGAGGAGCTCGGCGACCTCTTCTTCTCGCCGGACGGGCGCTGGCTCCTCGTCGGCTGGCACCCGCTCGACAGCTGGCTGTTCTTCACGACCACGCCCGGCCCCGCCCAGGTCCGTCAGGTCACCCACGTGGCGGCGCGCGTCGGCGCCGGCGAGCCGGTCGTCGCCGGCTGGTGCTGCGGCATCGGCGGCTGACCCGTGGGCGACCGGCTAGCGTTGCGTCCGTGCCCGAGCTTCCGGAGGCCGAGCAGGCGCGGGCGCTGATCGAGGAGCGAGGCCTCGGCCGGCTGATCGTCGCGGTCGACGATCGCGACACCTACGTGTGCCGGCCGCACGCCCCGGGCGAGATCGCGGGCGCCCTCACGGGGCGCCGGCTGACGAGCGCCGGCCGGCGGGGCAAGGCGATGTGGTGCGAGACGGGCGGCGGCCCGGCGCTCGGGCTGCACCTCGGCATGGCCGGCCGGGTGATCATCGACGGCGAGTCGGCCGGCGACCGGGTGCCGCCCGGCGAGACCGCGGCCCTGGTCCGGACGACCGATACCGAGGGGGGCGGTCAGCGGCGGGCGGCGTGGGCGCGGTTCGCCCTCGACTTCGACGACGGCGGCCGGCTCGTCCTGTTCGACAAGCGCCGGCTCGGGCGGGTCGTCCTCGACCCCGACATCGCTCACCTCGGGCCCGACCTGCTCGAGGCCACGGCGGTCGAGTTCCGGGCCCGGGTCGGCCGGGGCGCAGGCGCACTCAAGGCGCGGCTCATGGACCAGGAGACGGTGGCCGGGATCGGGAACCTCCTGGCCGACGAGATCCTCTGGCAGGCGGCGCAGGCGCCCCTGCGACCGGCCGGCGATCTCGACGACGATGAGCTCGACGCGCTGCGCCGGACGGCCCGGGCCGCCACCCGCCGGGCGATCCGCCGCGGCGGGGTCCACACCGGCGAGGTGATCCCCCACCGGCGCCCGGGCGGCGTGTGCCCGCGGTGCGGGGCCGACATGGTCCGCGCCAAGGTGGGGGGGCGCACGACCTGGTGGTGCGCCGGCGAGCAGAGCTGGCCCTGAGCGGCCGGCTCACGCTGAGGCGCGAGCCCGCCGGGCCAGCACGAGGCAGAACTGGGTGCCGGCGCCGGTCAGGCGCTCGATCGCCATGTCGCCGTCGCCGGCGGCCGCCTCCAGGGCCGCGATCTCGACGGCCGCGCCGAGCCACGCCGGGTGGGTCTGGCCGCGCGGGCGCCGGCGCCACGGCCGGGCCGGGCGACCGGCGCGGGGGCGGTGGATCCTGGGATCGTTGGAGACCTGGAAGGCGGCCCAGCCGCCCGGGCGCAGGACGCGACCCATCTCCCGGACGTAGCCGAGCGTGACCTCGGGATCGGGGATGTGCTGGAAGACGACGTGGGAGACGCAGGCGTCCGCCGTCGCCGTCTCGAGCGGGGCGAGCGTCGTCCCGTCCCCGTGCACCCACTCGACGTTGTCGAGCTGGGGGTTCATCCGGCGGGCGACGTCGAGCATCGCGCTGGAGACGTCGATCCCCCGCACCGACCGCGCGCGGGCCGCGATCGCCCGGGTCATCCGGCCGGCCCCGCAGCCGATCTCGACGACCGCCTCGCGTCCGGAGAGGGCGACCCCGCACGCCTCGAGCAGCCCGTCGAGGGCCTCCTCGCCGCCGCGCCAGAACGAGTCGAGGTCCGGGTGGCGGTAGCTGAGCCGATCGTCGACGAAGAAGAAGGCGTCCTCCCGCGCCCGCTCGTCCCAGAAGCGGCGCATTTCCGGGCCTCGCACGGCGCTGACTCTACCAACGGGCGGACGGCCGCCCGGGGCGGCGAATAGGCTGGGCGGGTGCCCGCCGTCAGCGTGATCGTCGCCGCCCGGGACGCGGCGGCCACGCTCCCGCGGACGCTCGCCGCGCTCGCCGATCAGGTCGTCGACGGCGGCCACGAGGTGGTGGTGGTCGACGATCGATCGCGTGACGCGACCGCCGAGATCGCGCGGGCGGCCGGCCTCGGTCCGGTCCTCGCCTCGGGCGGCGTCGGGCCGGCCGCGGCCCGGAACGCCGGGGGGGCGGCCGCCCGGGCGCCGATCCTCGCCTTCACCGACGCCGACTGCTTCCCGGCCCGGGGCTGGCTCGCGGCCGGCCTGCGGGCGCTCGCTCGAAACGACCTCGTCCAGGGCGCCGTCGCCCCGGATCCGACGGTCGGCCCGGGTCCGTTCGATCGATCCCTCTGGGTCGCCGCCGACCGGGGCCTGTACCAGACGGCCAACCTGTTCATCCGCCGCGAGCTCTTCGATCGCCTCGGCGGCTTCGAGAGCTGGCTCGGTCCGGCGACCGGCAAGGAGCTGGGCGAGGACGTGCTCCTCGGCTGGTCGGCGCGCCGGGCGGGCGCCCGGGCCGGGTTCGCCCCCGACGCGCTGGTCCACCACGCGGTCCACCGCCGGGGAGCGGGCGGCTTCGTGGCCGAGCGACTGCGCCTGCGCTACCTCCCGGCCCTGGTCGGCCGGATCCCCGAGCTCCGCGTCGAGGCCTGCTTCCTGGGCGTCTTCCTCACGCCGCGGAGCGCCGCCTTCGACCTGGCGGTGGTCGGACTCTGCGCGGCGGCCGCCCGGCGCCGGCCGGGGCCGCTCGCCGCCGGCCTCCCGTACCTGGCGCTGAGCGGACGCGACGCCGTGGCCTGGGGCGGGCGGCTCGGGGTCCGGGTCGCCGGGGTCGGCCTCCTGGCCGACGCCGCCGGGGCCGGCGCTCTCGCCCTCGGCAGCCTCCGCAGCCGCGCCCTGCTCCTCTGAGCCCTTGCCAGTCCGCCCGGCGGCTCGTTATACTTCGTCAGACATAGCAGCACACATCGAGAGGGGTGGAGGGACTGGCCCAGTGAAACCCCGGCAACCATTCCGCGCGAGCGGGAACGGTGCCAATTCCATCAGGCTCCAACATAGGCCTGGGAGATGTGGTCGGAGTTTCGCCCATCGAACCTTCGCCACAGCCCGGCGGAGGTTTTTTCATGACGCTAGAGAAGCTCAGATGCAAGGAGTGCGGCGCGGATTACCCGCTGGAGGCGCTCTACGTCTGCGAGCGGTGCTTCGGTCCGCTCGAGGTCGCGTATTCGCATGATCCGGGGGTCGACATCGGCCAGCTGCGCCGCCGCATCCAGGGTGGCCCGCAGAACGTCTGGCGCTACGCCGACTTCCTCCCGCTCGCCGGCGGACCGCCCGGCCCGTCCAACCGGCTGGCCTCCCGGGCCGGCCTGCCAGCCGGCTGCACGCCGCTGATCCGGGCCGACCGGCTGGCCGAGCGGCTCGGCCTCCGTGAGGTCTGGGTCAAGAACGACGCCGCCAACCCGACGCACTCGTTCAAGGATCGCGTGGTCGCCGTCGCCGCGGCGCGCGCCCGTGAGCTCGGCTTCGAGGTCATCGCCTGCGCGTCGACCGGCAACCTGGCCAACGCGGTCGCCGCCCAGGCCGCCGCGCTCGGCCTCGGCTCCTACGTGTTCATCCCGTCCGACCTAGAGGAGCAGAAGGTCCTGGCCACCGGCATCTACGGGACCAACCTCGTCTCGGTCCGCGGGACCTACGACGACGTCAACCGCCTGTGCACCGAGTTGTCGGCCGAGCGGGCGTGGGCGTTCGTCAACGTCAACATGCGCCCCTACTACGCCGAGGGGTCGAAGACGGTCGCCTTCGAGATCGCCGAGCAGCTCGGCTGGGAGCTCCCGGACCGGTGCATCGTCCCGATCGCCTCGGGCTCCCTCTACACGAAGATCGCCCGCGGCTTCGAGGAATGGGTCGAGCTGGGCCTGATCGAGGGTCGCCTGCCGGTGATGAACGGCGCGCAGGCGACGGGGTGCGCGCCGGTGGCCAACGCCTTCGCCGCGGGGGCGGACTTCTGCCAGCCGGTCAAGCCGGACACGATCGCCAAGTCGCTGGCCATCGGCAATCCGGCCGACGGGCCGTACGCGCTCGACCTGGCCGGCCGGTCGGGCGGGACGATCGAAGCCGTGACCGACGACGAGATCCGCGCCGGGATCGCGCTCCTCGCCGAGACGACGGGCGTCTTCACCGAGACGGCCGGCGGCGTCACGACGGCGGTCCTGAGCAAGCTCGCCGAGCGGGGGGACATCGACGCCGACGAAAGGGTCGTCCTCGTGATCACCGGCGACGGGCTGAAGACGCTCGATGCGGTGCGCGGGTCGTTCACCACCCACGAGATCGACCCGACCGTCGAGGCGTTCGAGGCGAGCGACGCCCACGCGCGGGTCGCGGCCTGATGGCGGTCACGGTCAAGATCCCGACCCAGCTCCGGGCCGCGGCCGAGGGCGAGAGCGAGGCTCAGGTCGACGGCGCCACCGTGGCCCAGGTGCTCGAGCAGCTCTACGAGCGCTTCGGCGAGCTCCGCGGCCGGATCTCCGACGACGACGGATCGCTGCGGCGCTTCGTCAACGTCTACGTCGGCGGGGAGGACATCCGCTTCCTGGACGGCCTGGAGACGCCGGTCAAGGACGGCGGCGAGGTGACCATCCTCCCCGCGGTGGCCGGAGGCTGAAGCCCGCCGCGGGCGAGCGGCATCCGGTGCTGCTCCTCTTCGACATCGACGGGACGCTCCTGCTTGGGGCGAGCGGCGCCCACGGCGCCGCGCTGCGGGCGGGGCTGGACGAGGTCTTCGGCCTGCGCGAGACCGCTGGCCTCAAGGTCAGGAACGCGGCCGGCCGGACCGACTCCGAGATCGCCCGCGAGCTCTTCGCCGCCGCCGGGGGCGAGCCGGCGGACTTCGACGCCCGCCTCGACGAGTTCCGCCTCTCGTGCGCCGCCGCCTACGCCCGCATCTGTCCACCGACCCTGGCCGACCGCGTCGCCCCGGGCATGCGCGAGCTCCTCGACGGGCTCACCGGGGCGCGTCTGTCCCTGGTCACCGGCAACTACGAGCCGATCGCCCGCCTGAAGCTCGACCGCGCCGGGCTCGGCCGACACTTCCCCAGCGGCCAGGGCGGCTTCGGCTCGGACGCCGAGGAGCGCGGGCTCCTCCCGGCGATCGCCCGCCGGCGGGCGGCCGCCGCGGACGGGTCGCCGCATCCGCGGGCGCAGACGATCGTGATCGGCGACACCCCGCGGGACATCGCCTGCGCCCGAGCCGACGGGCTCCGCGTCGTGGCGGTGGCCACCGGGCCCTATCCGCCGGGAGCGCTCGGCGAGGCGGACGCGGTCGCCGCGAACGGGTTCGACCTGGCCGAGATCCTCGAACGCGAACTCGGGCGGGCCTGACGGCGTGCTTGCAGGGGCGGTCGCCGGCGACCCGGGACGCTACGATCGGGCCCGGTGCGCCAACCCCGCTCGAGGAGAACGCCGGTGCATCGGGTGCGCGCGCTGCGCCTGCGCTTGGCCTGCCTCGGCCTGCTGCTGGTCGCCGGCGCCGGCGTCGCGGTCCTGCCCCTGGCAACGGCGTCGGGGTCGAGCGTCGACCAGTTGAGCTCGGCCCTCAGCGGCCAGCGCCTGCGGGCACAGGCGCTGGCGGGGAGCGCGCAGGCGCTCGGCCGGGTGATCGCCAAGCTCGACCGTCAGGTCGCCCTCATCGAGGGGCGGCGGGCGGCGGTCGAAGCCGAGCTCGGACTCGACCAGAACCGGCTCGCCGGGGTCCGCGCCGACCAGGCGGCCGAGCGCGTTCGCCTCGTGCGGCTCGTCGCACGGCTGGCGATCGCCCGCCTCGTCCTGGCCCGGGAGCTGGTGTCGAGCTACGAGACCGACCAACCCGACATCGTCACCGTGGTCCTCGCCGCTCACGGCTTCGCCGACCTCCTCGACCGCCTCGAGTACGTCCGGGTGGCCCAGACCCACGAGCGGAACGTGATCGTCGCCACCACGACCGCGCAGGCCGAGACCCGCGCGGCTACGCGGCGGCTGGCCACGCTCGCGGCGCGGGATCGCGCGGTCACCGACGCGGTCGCCGCCCAGGCGCGGGCGGTCGCCGCGATCAGCGACCTGCTCCAGGGGCGACGATCCGCGCTCCAGGACGCGCGGGCGGCGCAGCTCGACGCGCTCCGGGCGACGCGGGCGCGGGCGGGGGCCCTCCAGAGCGCGCTGGCCAAGCTCAGGGCCGAGCTGGCGGCGAGCGCCGATCAGGCCTACGGGCAATGGGCGATCCCCCAGGCGATCGTGACCTGCGAATCGGGTGGGCAGAACCTCGGTCCGAACAGCGCCGGCGCCTCGGGCTACTACCAGTTCCTCCCGAGCACCTGGGCCGGACTCGGCGGGAGCACGCCGGCCGCCTACCTGGCGCCGAAGTCCGAGCAGGACCGCCTCGCGGCCAAGCTGTGGGACGGCGGCCGAGGGGCGGCCAACTGGGACTGCGCGGCGATCGTCGGCATCATCTGACGGCGGTGGCGCGCATCCTCGAGCTGGGGACGGGCACCGGCGAGACGGCGCGGCGAGTGCTCGCCCATCACGGCGGAGCATCCTTGGTGGGGCCAGCCGGCGCCGCGGCCGAGCCGAGCCGGGACTCCTGAGCTCCGGGCCAGCCGGCGCCGCAGCCGGCGTATGGTGTGAATCAGATGCGCTTTCGCGTGCTCGCCGGGTGCTCCGCCGTCGTCCTCGCCCTTCTGGGTACGGCCGTCGCCGTGGCGCTCGACGGCGGGTCGTCGGGGCCGGGGGTTCGCTCGAGGGCGGCGGCGGCCGTCCGGGCGGCGCCGCCGACCCGGTTGACCAGGCTGCCGCACGCGGCCGTCCCCGACGGCACGGCTCCGCTGAGCGTGCGGCTGTCCGGCGCGGTCGCGGCCGACTCGCCCGCGCCGACGCTCAGCCCGGCCGCTCGCGGGCGATGGTCGACGAGCGGGGCCCTCGAGACGTTCACGCCGGCCGCGACCCTCCAGCCGTGCACGACCTACCGGATGACGGTCTGGGCCCAGACCCACGCGGTCGGCCTGCCTCCGCTCGGTCGGCGCCGGACGGTCCGGCTGGCGGTCGCCTGTCCGCCGGTCCGCGGGATCCAGCAGGCGCTGGCGCGCCTGCGCTACCTGCCCTACCGGTTCCACTCGGTGTTCGGGGCGCCGGTCGGGCCGAGGGCGCGGGCGGCGGCGGCCCGGGCGGCGTTCAAGCCGCCGGCCGGGTACTTCGCCCGCGTGATCGCCGGGGCGCCGCCGCTCAGCCCGGGCCGGTTCGACGCGACGACGAGCGGCGCGCTGATGGTCTTCCAGACCGATCACGGCCTCCCGGCGACCGGAGCCGGCGACGCCGCCACCTGGGCCGCCCTCCTCGGCGCGGAGGCGGCCGGCCACGCGGACCGCCGGCCCTACACGTTCGTCACCGTGTCCCAGGCCCTGCCCCAGACGCTCGCCGTGCACCGGGGCAACCAGGTGGTCCTCACGAGCCCGACGAACACCGGGGTCCCGGGCGCGTCCACGGCGGACGGGATCTTCCCGATCTTCGAGCGCCTGACCTCGACGACGATGAGCGGAACCAACCCCGACGGGTCGCGCTACTCCGACCCGGGGGTCCCGTGGGTCAACTACTTCAACGGCGGCGACGCCGTCCACGGCTTCGACCGCGCCTCCTACGGTACCCCGCAGTCCGACGGCTGCGTCGAGCTGCCGCCGAGCACGGCGGCCGCCGTCTACGGCATGCTCTCGGTCGGCGACATCGTCGAGGTCAGCGGCTAGAGTCGGCCCGACCGGCACCGGGACGGAGGGGAGCATGGAGAGAGTCGCCGCAGGGCTGGCCGCGCTCGTTCTCGCCACCGTCCTGCCGGCCTGCGGCAAGGCGACGACGACCTCGACCACGGGCCCCGCTCCGCCGATCCCGGCGCCGGCGTCGAGCACCCCGCCGGCGGCCGGGCTGCCCAGCTGCACGAGCCGGGTCAGGACGACCTCGGGGGCGCCGATCGTCCGGCCGGGCCGGTGCACGGCCAGCGGGGTCACCATCGTCCTGGCCGCCGCCGGCCAGACGCTCGGGCTCCGGACGCTCACCGTCCGGGTGGTCGGCGCCCGCCTGACGCCGTCGCTCTCGAGCCAGTTGGCGAGCCGGGCGGCGAGCGGCGCTTTCCTCGTCGTCACCCTGGCCATCTCCAACCGGTCGGGCGCACCGGCGACCTTCGACGGGCTCGGGGCGACCCAGACCGCGCTCCAGGCGAGCAGCACGAACTTCCGCGAGGCGCTCGACGCCGAGAGCGGGGCGGACCTCGGCTCGTGCGCCGAGCGGAACACGACGCCGATCGCGTCGGCGGGGAGCGAGACGTGCGACGTGGTGTTCGACGTCCCGCCCGCCGTGGCCCAGCACCTGCGGGTGAAGGGCGGCGGGCTCCTCGTCGTCAACTTCGGCGACTCGATCGACACGGTCACCCGGTCGGTCACCGAGCCCGGGCTCCTCACCCTGAGTCCGGTGCGGTGAGCGGGCGGCGAACAGCGATCGAAGATCTCATAGGTCCGAGAGCGCTTGGCCACCTGCGGTCGAGGAACCGCGGCTCCTCCGGTGTCAGCGCCGATCTGCCCCGCCCCGAGCATGGCGGTTCCGTGCGGTGTAGCGTCCGGGTAGATGCCCACGGACATCCAAGTTCCGTCGTACTTCGACCTGCTCTGGCCGACCCTGCGTGCGGTTCGCGAGATCGGCGACTCAGGGACCATCGAGGAAATCGTCGAGCGGGTGATCGAACTCGAAGGCTTCACCGAGGCGGTCCAGTCGGTCCCGCACGGCGACGGACCGCGCAGCGAGATCGAGTATCGGCTCGCCTGGGCGAGGACCTATCTCAAGGGCATGGGCGCGCTTATCAACAGCGACCGCGGGGTCTGGAGCACGACCGAGCTCGGCCGCACGATGACCGCGGACGACGTGGCGAGCCGCCACGCGGACTACAAGGTCGGTCTACGAGCGGCAGCTCGAAAGAAGAAGCGGTTGGCGCCCGTCGCCGAGTCCGACGATGCGGGTGATCCCGAAACGGACGGCCACCCTGTCGCTACGGACCGCGATTGGAAGGCGCAACTGCTCGAGGCGATCCTCGCCGTGCCGCCCGCCCAATTTGAGCGGCTCGCCCGGCGACTGCTCCGCGAGGCGGGTTTCATCAACGCGACCGTCACCGGGCGGAGCGGCGACGGCGGCATCGACGGAATCGGCGTGTACCGGCTATCGCTCGTCAGCTTTCCAGTGTTCTTCCAGTGCAAGCGCTACAAAGGGAGCGTCGGCGCAGGCGCCGTGCGAGACTTCCGGGGCGCGTTGAGCGGCCGCGGCGATAAGGGCCTCCTGATCACGACCGGCAGCTTCACCGCGGACGCCAAGCAGGAGGCGACCCGCACCGGCGCACCGCCGGTCGATCTCATAGACGGCGAGCGGCTGTGCGATCTCCTCAAGGAGTACAAGCTGGGCGTGCGGCGAACGGTCCGCCAGGTCGAAGACATCGAGGTGGCGCCGGACTTCTTCGCCGACCTCTGACTGCCCGCGTCCGTGAGCGCGCGCGGCGAGCGTCACCTTTGATCGTGATCGTCCGCGCCCACGGATGGCACAAATCCGCGGGACGCCCTCCTGTCGAGCGCGCCCGGGCCGATTCGAACGGCCGACCTCTCGCTCCGGAGGAGTGGGCCGCCGTCCCGGGCCGCTGCGCCACGTTGCGCACTGGCCCGCAAATCCGTCCGCTCTCGGTCTCCGGCGACTTCGGTCTGCTCGTTGCGCTCACGCTGCGGGCCTGACGCTGGCACGCTGCTGGCAGGACTCAGCGGTCCTCTACCGTCCAAACGATGCACCCGGATGCGTACCCCCCAGAGCTCGCCGTGTCGAAGGGCGGGATCGATCGCGCCGGCGAACGACTCCGCGCCTGGTTCGCCGACGCCGCGACGGACGAACACGACAGCCCGGTCGAAGTCCCCATGGACGATCTCGACATTCTCCTCGCCTTCCGAGAGCAGTTCCCAAACCCGATGAAGAAGGTCACCGTTGGGGTCAGGCAGTTCGTCGCTCGCGAATCCGAGGAGGGCGCGCAGATCACGGTCGGCCAACGCCTCAAGCGGGGGCCGCAGATCGTGATGAAGCTCGCACGCCATCCCGCCATGAAGCTCTCACGGATGCAAGACATCGGCGGCTGCCGCGCAATCCTTAGCGACAACGACGAGGTAGAGCGCGTCGCACGACGAATCGAGCGCAACTGGGTCGTCAAGCACCAGAAGCTCTACACGCTCGAGGCACCCGCCCCAAGCGGGTACAGGGCTCGGCACCTAGTCGTCGAAAGAGACAATCGGCTGATCGAAATCCAGCTCCGGACGGTTCGGCAACACGAATGGGCCGAGGCGATCGAACGGACCGACAAGCGACTAGGACTCGACATGAAATCGGGCAGCGGGCCGCCGGACTTGCTTGAGTATTTTCGCGTGGCGGCCGATGGTCTCGCCATAGAAGACGCTGGCCTTCTGGCCGATCCGGCTTTCATGCGACACTTCCAGCAGGCGCGCAACGGCGCGCAGAAGTACTTCCAGGGGGGCTAGACGATGCCGCTGATCCACTATCTCCTCATCTACAACATCGAGCTCGGCCACCTTGTCGGCTGCGAGTCGTTCACGGATTCTGCCGCCGCCGTAGGGAAATACGCTGCGCTCGAGCGCGAATACGCGGGTCAGGGCAAGTTTGAGATCGTGCTCGTCGGGGCCGACTCGATCGAGACCATCAAACGCACGCACGGTCAATACTTCGACGACGACGCCAACGCCATCGCGTCGCCGTACCTCGCCGGCGTCTAGCGGCGGGACGGTCCCCCGCCCCACCGTCTAGCGTCGCGCCGGTCCCCCGCCCCACGGGAGTCGCCCGCGCCGGCCCCCCTACCCGCCTGAGATCAATGGCGCCATCGGGGTGCCGGGGACCGGCCGAGCCCTTGCGGCGGATCCGGTAGCGGCGTAGAGTGCGGCAGGTCAACAAAGTTGCTCCCCGCGCAGCGCTAACTGCCGGGGAGCGTGGCACCGAAGGCTGTCACCTTCGGCGCGCCAGGCAGCCTACCGTCGCCGGTCGGTGCCTTCCTCGCCCAGGAGTCCGCCCTTGGTCAACCCCGACCCGAGAGGAATCCGGCATGAGCAGTATCGAGGCAACGGGCATGAGTGCGGCGATCGAACAGGCTGGCAGTAGACCGGCCGCCGGGATCGTGATGAGGCTCGCCGCCGGTGACGGCCTCAGCGCCGAGCAGGGCGAGGCCAGCGCTGACCACGACGCATGGGTGATCATCGCCTCGGCTTACGTGGAGGCCCCTCGCGACCGCCCGGTCTCTCTCCTCGCGTGCGGGGCTCGCGCTCACGCGGATGAGCGTGCAGGCCGCACGACTCGCCTGCAGGGCGCATTTGGTGGGTGCGTGATGCCTGCGAGTCGCGCTGCGCACGTCTGGGACGCGCAGCCCGAGATTGACGTTGCCGCGCTCATCGGCGACTACTTGCTGGCGCACCCGCCTCCGCCAAGCTCGCTCGCTGCGGGCGACCTCGAGGACTGGGCGTTCAACCTGCTCGAGGACGGCACCGCTCGGCGCCTCGGTCTCGACGAATCCGGGGTGTCCTGATGGCACGTTCGGCGACGGGCCAAGTCGGTCACGCCGCGACGATGTCTGTCGAGAAGCACTGGAAGCCGCTGAGCCAGCTCGAGATCAAGCTAGCCGAGGCCGCCATCCTCAAGCTGATGCGCGCCCGGTTCCCCGGCCGGCCCGTCACTGTCCGCCACCACGGCAACCCGGTCCTCGAGTCGTCCGCGGCCCGGCGCCACAACGATGGAGAAGCCGAAGCCCCCCGGTAAGAGCCGGTCAGCTTGGTCGTGTCCGGGGCGCGCCGGGGGCTCAGCTCTGGTGCGCCCCGGAGATCTCTGACACCGACGCAACGGCGGCGACCGGCAGAGTCTCCCCGCTATACATGGCTGCGAGCCGATCGCGCCGGGCGCTCGAGCGCCGAGACGCGTCGTAGGCGTGCGTGTACTCGCGCATCGTCGTCGTCACGTCGGCGTGCCCGAGCCTAGCGGCGACCTCCTCGATGTCCCACCCGGCGGCGATCAGCGCCGAGCCATGAGCGTGGCGCAGCGCATGGAACGTCGGCGCCTGCTCGACCACGCGCCCATCGCGGTCTGTGACCTCGCCGAGACCGGCGCGCTTCGCGGCGGCGGCGAGGACGCGAAGCACGTTGCGGTGATCCTGGCCGCCGCCCGTCGCAGTCGTGAACACCAGGTCGTGCGGGCCGCTGTAGGCCGATGCGAGCTTCGCAGCGCGTAGCTTGCCCGCGAGCGCCGGGGTGACCTCGACGCAACGGCGGGAGCGTGCGGTCTTCAGCGGCTCGCGGGAGCCCGTGCGGTCGAGCTGATGCGCGATCGTAATCGTCGCGTCGTCCAGGTCGACATCCTGCCAGGTCAGTCCGAGCGCCTCGCCCTTGCGAGCGCCCGTCTCGGCGGCGAGCTCGAAGAGGAGGCGGTGCCGGTCGGGGATCGCGTCGAGCAGGTGTCTCAGGTCGTCGGCGGCGAGCACTCGCTTGGGCCGCTCGTCGCGCGTCGACGGGCGCTCGGCACGCTCGAGCAGCGCCACCGGGTCGGCGCCGGCGAAGCTGAGTCGGCGTTGCGCGTACGCGATCACCTGGCGCATCACGACGAGATGGCCACGCAGCGTCCAGCCGCGGTAGCCGGCCGCCTGCTGGCGGGCGACGTACGCCGCGACGTCGGCCGGGGCGATGTCGTCGAGGCGCCGGCGGCCGAACGCCTTGCGCAGATGGGTGAGCGCGTGACGGTAGGCGTCTTGCGTCGCGGGGCGCAGCTTGCTGGCGCGGGCGTCCCACCAGCGGTCGGCGGCGGTGTCGAACGTCAGGCGCGGCGAGGGTGCGACGCGCCGGCCGCGGCCCATCTCGCTCTTGACGGTCGCCAGGGCGGTGCGGGCTGCCTTGATACCACCCTCGATGGTCTGGGAGCGCTGGCGACCGTCCGAGTCGCGGAACGCGATCTCGTAGCGCCCCTGCCCGTCCGCTCCGGTTCGGTGGTAGATCCCGGGCTCGACGCGCTTGCGCCGGGTAGGCTTCTGCTGCATCTCGACTCCAATCCAGTCGATTGCCGCGGCCCCGGACGTTGACGCGTCGCGGGGCTCTTTTGCGGAGTGCAACGCATGATACCCCTTGCTGCGGTCGCGTGCGCTGCGTTGCAACGGCCCGCCGATACTCGGCTTTTCGGGGCGTGCCAGCAGCGTGCCGGCATCAGCGCGCGCCACGGGACCGGCTTTCGCGCCACTCGTCGAGGTCGCGGCGCCGGAAGTAGCAGCGGGCGCCCGGTGCATCCTGCGAGAACGGGATGCGCCGATCGGCCGTGAGGCGGTGCAGCGCGTGGCGCGACAGGCCGAGATAGTCGGCGGCTGCCGGGGTGTCGAGCCAGCCGTCGTCGGCGGGTGCCATTGCGAGCCGGTGTTGCAGGCGTGGCGCGAGGAGGGCCGCGAGCTCGTCGAGCGCGTCGTCGTCCAGCTCGGCGAGCAGGGCGCGGGCGAGACTCGTCATGGGCGAGACCACCCACGGCCTGAGGCTCCGTGACGGCCGACGGTCACAACGGCCAGCCCGCACTTCAGGTCGCGCCCGTCGTCGAGGAGTATCGGGCGGGGGCACCGGCAGGACCGACCCACGGCCGGGCGCCTATCGGCGTAGTCGCGCTCGGCCCGCGTCGCCAGCTCGCCGGCGTCCTTGCAGCGACGCGAGCAGTAGCGTGCGTTGCGCGCCATTTTCGCGTCGAGCGGGTCGGCGCAATAGTCGCGGCGGCGATCGATGTCCTCAGGGGCCTGGAGGCCAGCGTTGCCGAGAGCGAGCGTCATCTGTCCCAGGGTCATCGCGGCGACCACTGCGAGACGCGCAGCGAGGCGGGCCGCTTCTCGATTGCCTTGACGTCGGCGACGCCAAGGCTGGCGCGGACGACGCGTTCACGGTCGTGACCGTGGCTCACGGAATCGCTCCGGTTCCTAGGTCGTCGAGCAGTACTGCTCGACCGTTCTGAGTCCCGGGGGCGAGTCCAGTCTCACCAGTCCCTATAGGGGGGACTGGGGTGAGACTCGCGGGACCGGTCTCTGTGGACTCGATGAGACTCGATGAGACTGCCTGGGCGAGCCCATCCGAGGTGAGGCGACAACGCGGCGTGCGACTGTCGTCCTCGGTCTCCAAATACCCCCGGTCGATAAGGCTCTTTCGTGTTCGGAAGTAGCTGGCGCGTGCGCCCGTGAAGCTCTGTTGCAGGGCGGTGCCGGTCGCCCATTGAGTCCCAAATGCGGCTGAGACTGACTCCAGCATTTCGCGCTCGCTGGCGGTGATCGCGCCAGATCGAGTCCCAAGCGCTATCACGCACGATTCACGGGTGGCCTGGAGGTGCAGTCGCCACGGATCGAACGGCTCCGCGTCCTTCTGTTTGGTGCACTCGAGGCGGAGGTTCGCGCCGTCGGTCTTGAGGGCGAACATGGCGTCTGCGGCGCCGCGGAGAGAGCTCGAGCCACGCTCGCCCTCGCCGTCCTTGCCGGTGTGGTGAACGGCGAGGGCGGCGCCGCCTGAGGCGTTGCGAAGCCGGTCGACCGCGGCGATGAACAGACCGACATCGCGGGCGGAGTTCTCGTCGCCCCCCGTCATCGATCGCGCCATCGTGTCGACGACGATCAGCGCCGGCGGCTGGGGCATCGTGGCGATCGCCACCTCGAGCCTTCCGACATCGGCGCCCTCCAGCATGTTGACGGCGACCGCGAGGAAGCGGATCGCGTCTGGCGCGTGTCGGTTGCGCGCGTGCATCCAAGCGTCGATCCGCCGGTACAGGCCGGCGACGCCCTCGGCGGCCACGTAGAGCACCCACCCCTGTCGTGTCTCTTGCCCGTACCAGGCGAGTCCCGTTGCGACGCAGAGCGACCAGTCGAGTGCAACGAAGCTCTTGCCGGCGCCGCTGGGCCCGTAGAGGACGCTGAAGCCGCCGGCGGGGATCATGCTGTCGAGGAGCCACTCGGGCGGCGGTAGCTCGGCGAGCTCGACGACCGAGAGGAGCGCCAGACCGCCTTCTGTCCGCGGCGCCGGGCGCGGTGGACCGTCCGCGGCGACCCTGAATGCTGCTTCTTCCTCGGGCGTCCACGGCGCGTTGTTCATGCCGTCGCCCTGCCCCCGGCGTCAAGGCCGCTGCGGATGGTTCGCTGGACCTCGAACTCTCCGAGGCCGACCTCGAGAGCGGCTGCCCGCAGCGCCTCTGAGGCCTCGACCTGGTCGAGGCCGTGCTCGGCGGCACGGCACGCGGCCCAGTGGAGCGCGCGGTTGCGGTTGCCGTGGTGGGCCTCGTGGACCGTGCGGACGAGGCCCTCGAGCGTTCGGGATGGGCTTGCGGCAGGGCGCGCCGGCGGCAGCGGACGCGGGGCGTAGACCGGATCGTCGGCCAGACCACCGGCGATCTCGTCGAACGTGTGAACGTCGAGCTCGAGGTGGGTGCAGACCACGGGCCTCGGCGGGTCGTGCTTGTGGTTCAGGGTGCCGGCCGGCCTCAGGATCCGTGCGGCGTCGGTCGCGGCGCGGTCGGCGCCGAGGGCGAGCGCGAGGCGCAGATTCGCTCGACGCGCCCACGCCGGCGAGAGGGGCTGCTGTAGTTGCCACCACGCATGCGCGCAGCCCTCGGATCCAGAGCGGATGACAAGGTTGGGCAGCGGCCGGAAGTCGCGCAGCGTAGCGAGGGCGGCAGGCCCGTCCAGGTCGACCCAGAGGCACCAGACACGCTCGATGGCGCTTCGCGGTGCCGTCCTCGCGGACCCGCGGCGCAGCGCCGATGTACGCGTTGAAGCCGTCCGCGAGGCGCAGGATGCGCTCAGCGGTGCCGACGAGATCCCCAACCGGCAGGAATGCCCGCTCGTGGACGGCGGGACGGCCCGCTCGGTCGAGTGGGCGGAGCTCGAAGAACGATGAGCGTGGCTCCTGGCCGGCGATCAGCGCGAGCTGCAGCTGCAACGCGACGTCCTGTGGGATGCCGGTCACGAAAGTCCTCGAGGCGGCTCGGCGGCGAGGATCAGAGAGTCGAGCTCAGCGGCTAGCCTGGCGGCCACTGTACGCGGCACGTCGCAGGCCGGGTCAGCGAGCTCTCGTAGCGTGCGGAGCGTCGCGACCGGAACTCTCGCCGCGACGGTAGGCGCGAACCGCGAGGGACGCGCCTGGTGATCGGTCGGCACGCACGCGAACGTGTAAACGGCGGGGCTGCGGTGAGGAGCGGTGGACCTCACGAGCGCCGTCTGCGTCCGATGGTCGCGCCGTGCCGACCGGCGGCAAATTTAGCCGGCGGCGGTGGTTCGCCTCCCGGGCCGGCGCGGCACGAGCCACGAGAAGCTGAGCGCCGCGCTCGCCGACCTCGCGGCCGACCACCGCTGGATCGTGAAGGAGACGAGTAGCACGGCGCCCGTCGCGCCCGGCGGACGCGGAGGTTGTGAAGGTTCCCGACGCGCCGCTGGCGCGCCCAGGCCTGACGTTGGGCGGCCGTGCGCGCGGCGTCGCTGAGGCCCAGGCCGATCCGCTCGAGCTGACGCAACACGCGAGCGCCCTCCGGCGTCTGACTTGAGAGCCGCTCGCCGGTCGGGACGAAGCGTCCGTCCTTGACGTATCCGACGCCTTGCGCGGTTACGAACCGCGGCGCTGGCGTTGCGGATTCCCGACCGGTCAGCTCGTCGTGCACGGCGGCAACGTGGATAGGACGATGGACACGGTTACCAGACTACACGAACCGTTAGACGGATGCCTATAGGTCACGGCGTTTGCCTAAGAGTGAGGGGGGGTCGGCATCTCTGCCGACCCCCCCTCGAAGCGTGTCCAGCGCTCCACGATTGACGCCCATGGATTCTACCTGCCCGCTCGGCGGCGGCCGATCGTTCCGACGGACGGTGGACAGCGTTGCGTCTGGTCCCGGGTGCCGGCAGGCCGCTGGCACGCTCAGAGAACCGCCTGCAAAATGCCGCTTTTGAGAGCCGTCGCTTACGCCTGTAGCAAGCGCGGTAGCCCCTGATCGCACACCGGATCTGCCGCCCCGGTGTGCATTCGAGGCGCGCCGCGCGAGCTTCGGAGTACGCTCGCTCGGATGCGGCCACAACTGCCCGGGGAAGCTCGCTCCCGGAGAGAATCCTTGACGTGGCGGCCGCGTGGCGGCCGCCTCCGACACCTCGTGGCCGCAGGCGCGGCGCTGCTCATCGCAGGGGCGACCGGCTGCGGTGGCTCTCACGCCTCGAGCGCCAGCTCGCAGCGCACCGCCCCGACGGTCGCAACGACCCCTGCACAGCCTGCGCAGGACATCGCGCGGGATCGGGCGTTGGCGTCGCTTGCGCTCCTTCGCCTCTCGGATTTGCCGACGGGGTGGACGTCCCAGCCGCAGTCGAGCTCGCCGAGCAAACCGGGGCTTGACAGCACCGTTGCCGCGTGCCTCCATACCGACTCGGCAGCACTCGCGAAGGGGCCCACGAATGTGTCCTCCCCAGACTTCAGCGACACGAACAACGCGACGATCGACAACGGCGCGGCCTACGAGCCAACTCCGGCGCAAGCAAAGGCCTGGTTCCGCAGCCGAGTGCAGCCGCAGACGCCCGCCTGTCTGACATCGGCCTTCAAGGCGCTTATCGACTACGCGATCCACCACCCGTCGAAGCCCAGCGACAAGGTGCCGGCTGGCGTGACCTACGGCGCATCAAGCGTCGGAGAGATGTCGTTCCCGCTCTACGGCGACCAGAGCGTGGCCTACCGAGCAGTCATCCCGGTGAGCTACAACGCGCTCAACATCAGCATCTACGCCGACTTCATCGTGCTGCGCAAGGGCCGCGCCCACGCGGCACTCAGCTTCGAGAGCTCCGTGACGCCCGTGGACAGCACGACCGAGGAGCGCTTGACTGCTCTAACGCTGCGACGCTTGCACCACACCACGTAGGCCCGCCGCGCCGCTGGACGACCCGGGCGCCGACCCTGGGCTGGATCGGGGCAGACCGCGCGCTGACAGGGGCTCTCACGGGCTCCTACGCGCACTACGCGACGAGTAGAGCGACGCTGCGCTCGCCCGCCGCGTCGTCGCCGAACAGCGACACGAGCTGCTCAGCCGCAACGTCGCCGGGAGTGGCGGGCACGCCGGCGTAGGCGCGGACCCATGCGCCCCGGGTGGCCTTGAGGGCGGCCAGCGTGTCCCGGCGATCCACCGCACCTGTACACGGGCATTGACGCAGCGCTGCAGTCCAGGCCCTCGTGAACGGCACGCCGTCCCGCCGGGCACGCTCGAGCTGTCGGCGCACCTCCTCGATGCCGTCTGTGGATGCCACCGGGGCCCCGCTACCCGGTGCCGGTCAATCGGTCGAACTCGTCGGCGACCGTGGCGAAAAACGCCCGGGCGGACTCACGTTCCCGGTAGGCGTCGGCCGCACGCCACCAGCGCGGCTGCCGCGCCTTCGCGCGGCTGAAGCGCTCGAGGGCGTTCGTACGGTCGGACGGATGCCCGGCGTCGGGGTCGACGACGCGCGTGAGCTCCGCGGCGCTGATGAGCCCCGGGAGCATCTCGGTAACAGCGGCGTTCGTCAGGCGTCGACGGGCTGCCGCGGCGACCTGGGGCGCCCCGCCGCCGTGCATGATGCAGACGGTCCCGCCTGGAATCGCGAGGCGGCGGCATCGCTCGCCTGAGCGCGCACGCGCGAGGCATCGACGGGCGGTGGCTAGGTGTGGCGTCGCGTCCATGGGGTCGCGACGTTGCAAGTCACGGCTCCGAACTCGCCGGGTCGTGGTGGCTCGAGGTCGTCGTGGCTGAACGCGGGGTCAGCGAGCGACGGATGGGCCGCCTCGAGCACGGTCGCCCAAGGCAGCGCCCGGAGGCGTGCCACGGGGCCGAGCGGAAACAGGCCGAGAAGCGCATAAAGCGGCCTGCCGGATCGATCGGGGCGCTGCAGCAGTTCGAACGCAGAGCGTTTGACTGCTAGGAGCGTCATTCCCCGCGGCTTGAGCGTGCCGTTCTTGACGTAACGGAGCACCTCGCGTTACTTGAGCGCGACCGACCCGCTGCACTCGTACGCGATGACCGACCCGGCCTTGGTCCCACCGACCCCTGGTGGTGCGCCCTGGTGGCAGATCATCGCGGCGCCGTAGCGGACGCCGGTGCCATTGGGGCGCTCCGGGTGGTCGTTCCACATTTCGCTGCGCCGCTGCGCGGTGTTGAACTCTGGGTGGTCAGTGTCGGTCCGGCCCCAGTTGGAGATTCGCCATGGGCAGTCCGCGCACGCCGACGCCTTCGCCGGCTTGACGGTGACCAGCCGTCCCGTATCGGGATCGGTGACTTTGAGCTCGGCGATCATCGTGCGGCGGGGGCCCGGGGGTTAGGCGACAGGATCCAGGCCGATCAGGCGCCTGTGCCGCTCGGCCGCTTCTCGCTGCATGCGGAGTAGCTCGGCGGTCTGCTGCTCGGTGTCCGCCTTCCACTTGCGCTCCCGGTCGCGACGCGCCTCGGGATCCTCCGGGGGGACCGGCTCGATCCGCGACCGGTCGGCCGAGAGTTGCGTCGGCTGACGTGCCGTGGGCTGCAGGACGGCCGGACGCACGCGTAGGCGCACCCACCCGACGAGCGGGTCGGGGTCGCCGGGTGTGATCGGCCGGTACTCGTACTTCGGCCGCCACCCGCCGGCGTGCTCGACCATCTCCCAGACCGCTTCGCTGGCCTGCGCGAAGCGCTCGCCGCCGAGGAGCAGGAGACCGCCCGGCCGCAGACGCCCGGCAGTGCCAGGCTCGACGGCGAGGTCCCGCAGCGGCGCCTCGCTCATCAGTTCGGGCCCTATCGTGAAACGCTCGATCGGGGCGGCCCGCGCGGGGACCCGGCTCGGGCGGGCGAACGCCTGGTCGTAGCCGCCATCCGCGATCGATGTGTCGACGAGTCCCAGCGTCGGCTCGTCGACCGGAAGGGCGGCGTCGACGGTCTCGGCGGCCGCGGAGTCGCGTGGCGCGCGGTGATCGGTGACGGTTCCGCGACTCCGCCACGACCTGATCGTGCCCGGCGGCACACCGAAGCGCTCGGAGGCGCCTGCCGTGCCGTGCTCATCGGCGAACGCGAGGACCTCGGCCCGGTCGACGGGGGGAGCGCTCATCGGTCCCACCTCGCGAACTGCTCGGCGATCGCGAGGCGCTCGTCGAGATCGTCGGTGCCATGGGCGGCCAGGTGCTCACGGAGGTTCGCGCGCTTGACCGCGACCCCAAGCGCCGCCATCTGCCCGTCGGTGACCACCAGGCCCTGGAGCCCACCGTCCTGCTTGGCGAGGGTGGCGAGAGCGCCCTTGACCGCGGTGGCCTCGTGCTTGGCGATGAAGGCGCGGCTCTCGTGCGCCTTCGCGATCGCCCCGCGATCGACGAGGGCCTGCAGCTTCTCCTCGATCGCCGTCAACCGCTCGTCGATCGACTGATCCTCCGCGTCCTCATCGCGGTCCTCGTCGTCCGCGACGGCGGGCGGGGGGATCTCGACGCCAAGCGGGTCAAGAACCTCGCCGCGCGCCTGCTTCCCAGTCTTGGCGAGCAGGTGCCGGCCCAACGCCGCGTCGGCGAGCAGGTCAGCGAGCTCGAGGTCGACGTCGTCCATGTGGGTCTCCTTCAGGATCAGTTGGCGGCCGTTGGCGGGGCGCTTGACGACCGCGACCCTGCGGATCCGGGGCTTCCGGATGCGGTAAAGCATCCATAGAGTTTCGCAGTCGCTCCGGCAGCTACCTCTGGACGAACCTATGAGACGTCGGCGAGCCGACACGTCGCCTGGGTTGGGGCGCCGAGGCCAGCGGACCCCGACACCGGCTTCCCAGGGCACTCCCAGCGGCTTGTTTGCGGCCTTACGCTGGCATGGCGCTGGCATTCAGCGATTCTGGCGCGATCACGCCGAGGCGACGAGACCGGCGAATATGCCGATGAGCAGGGCTTTCGGTGAGCGCGCCCGGGCCGATTCGAACGGCCGACCTCTCGCTCCGGAGGCGAGCGCTCTATCCACTGAGCTACGGGCGCGGGTGGTCCGGCGACGGCGCCGGAGGACAACGCAGCTTACGGCCCCGCGCCCTTCCGGGCCAGACCGGCCGACTCCGCGCCCCCGGGCCAGACCGGCCGACTCCGCGCCCTTCCGGGCCAGACCGGCCGACTCCGCGCCCCGGGCCAGACCGGCCGACTCCGCCCGCCCGGCCAGACCGGCCGACTCGGCCCGCCCGGGCGGTCGCCCCGCCCCCGCGGCCGGGGGACCCCGCCCCGCCCGCGCGGAGACCGCGCTCCCGCCGCCGGCGCCGCCGGCGGACCCGCCCCCCGGCCGGGACGCCCCGGCCCGACCCGCCCCGCTACCCTCGGCCGGATGGAGCTGTCCGTCTTCTTCGCCGGCACCGCCGGCTCCGTCCCCAGCGCCCGGCGCGGCCTCCCGGCCCTCCTCGTCCGCTACGGGGCCGAGCGGATCCTGATCGACTGCGGCGAGGGGACCCAGCGCCAGCTCGTCCGGTCGGTCGGCCTCGCCGACCTGACCGACGTCTTCATCACCCACCTCCACGCCGACCACTGGCTCGGCCTCCCCGGCATGCTCAAGTCCTTCGACCTCCGCGACCGCGACCGCCCCCTCACCGTCCACGGCCCGCCCGGCCTCGCCACCCTGATGGAGGTCATGCGCCGCCAGGTCTTCGGCCGGCTCGGCTATCCGCTGACCATCGTCGAGCTCGCCCCCGGCGAGCCGGTCCGGCGCGACGCCCTCCAGATCCATCCGTTCGCCGTCCGCCACCGCGGCCCGGCCTACGGCTACGCCCTCGTCGAGGACGCCCGTCCCGGCCGCTTCGACGTCGAGCTCGCCACCCGGCTCGGCGTTCGCCCCGGCCCCGACTTCGGCCGCCTCCAGCACGGCGAGACGGTCGGCGGCGTCCACCCCGACCAGGTCGTCGGCCCGTCCCGTAACGGGCGCAAGGTCGTCGTCTCCGGCGACACCGGCCCGGCCGACGCCGTCGCCCTCGTCGCCCACCAGGCCGACCTCCTCGTTCACGAGGCGACGTTCGGCGAGGACGAGCGCGACCGCGCCCGCCAGACCGCCCACAGCACGGCCCGCCAGGCGGCGACCGTCGCCCGCGACGCCGACGTCCGCCTCCTCGCCCTCACCCACCTCTCCTCCCGCTACGCCGGCCCCGAGCTCCGCGACGAGGCCCGGGCCGTCTTCCCGGCGACGATCGTCGCCCGCGACTTCGACCTGATCGACGTCCCCTTCCCCGAGCGCGGAGCCCCGGCGCTCGCCGCCCGGCGCGACGGCCGGGCTCCCGGGGCGCCCGCCGCCGGCGACCCGCCCGACCCGGCCGCCGCCGGCGACCCGGCCGGCCCGCCCGACCCGCCCGGCCCGGCCGCCGCCCCGCCCGACCCGGCCCACCGCCGGGCCGCCGAACGCCACGCCGACCCGGAGCCGGCGCCGAGCCCGGTCAGCTGACCGTCAGCGTCCCCTGCATCCCGGCCAGCCGGTGGCCGTCGACCGTGCAGTAGAAGGTGTAGGCGCCCTTGGCCAGGGTCAGGGTGACCGCAGTCTTGCTCCCGATGATCACCGACGACGTGCCGAGCGTGCTGCCCCCCTTGGCCACGGCGACGTCGTGGGCGACCGACGACTTGTTGGTGAAGTCGATCGTCACCGTCCCCGCCTTCGCGTGGAGCGACTTCTCGACGTACTGGAGCTGGCCGGACGGGTCGGCGGCCAGCGCCAGGTGGGCGCCGGCCCCCCCCGCCTTCGACGTCGCCGGAGTGGCGGGCCGGCTCCCGGGGGCCGTCGAGCTCGAACTCGAGCTACTACCGCACCCGGCGAGGGCGACGGCGGCGCAGGCGCAGGTCCAAAGCGGGGCGCGGGGACGGAGATTCAACGGTGGGCCTCCAGTCGGTGGGTGCCCGCGCCCGGGCTCGGCCCGGGGGCGGGAGGCGGCTCGCCGGCCCCCGGCGAGCGGGCGGAAGCGGCGTCCACGGGCAATGCTACAGTCAGCCGCCAATCCTTTAACCCGGTCCGGCGAGGCCAGGAAGGACACGGTCAGAACATGAGCTACGTGCTGCTCGAGGACGGTGCGCGCTTCGACGGCGAGGGCGCCGCGGCCGCCGGTCCGGCGATCGGCGAGGTCGTGTTCAACACGGCGATGTCCGGCTACCAGGAGTCGGTCACCGACCCGAGCTACGCCGGCCAGCTGATCGTCTTCACCTACCCGCACATCGGCAACTACGGGGTCAGCGAGACGGCGATGGAGTCGGATCGGATCCACGCCCGGGGGGCGATCATGCGCGACGCCCGCAACGGCGACGACGCCGCCCAGTCGGAGGGCGGCTGGCTCGACTGGCTGCGCGACTGCGGGATCCCGGCGATCACCGACCTCGACACCCGGGCCCTCGTCCGCCACATCCGCGACCGCGGCGCCATGCGCGGGGGGATCTTCGCCGGGGAGACCCCCGCCGACGAGGCGATGGCCCTGATCGCCGGCGAGGCGGGCATGGCCGGACGCGACCTCGCCGGCCAGGTCACCTCCCCCCAGCCGACCGTCCTCGAGGCGGCCCCCGGAACCGGGGACGGCGGTCCGACGATCGCGGTGATCGACACCGGGATCAAGCGGTCGATCCTGGCCAACCTCCGCAGCCGCGGGGCCCGGCTGGTCCTCCTCCCGTGCACGACCGACGCCGACGGGATCCTCGCCGCCGATCCGGACGCCGTCTTCCTGGCCAACGGGCCCGGCGACCCGGCCGCCCTCGACCACATCGTCGCCCAGCTGCGCCGGCTGATCGGCCGCAAGCCGGTCTTCGGGATCTGCCTCGGCCACCAGCTCCTCTGCCGGGCGATCGGCCTCGAGACCTACAAGCTGCCCTTCGGCCACCGGGGAGCCAACCACCCGGTCAAGGACCTCCAGACCGGCCGGATCGAGATCACCAGCCAGAACCACGGCTTCGCGGTGATCGGGCCGGACGGGGCCCGGACGATCCCCGGCGACGAGCCCGTCCGCTGGGAGACCGACTTCGGCGCGGCCGAGCTGACCCATCTCAACCTCTACGACCGGACGGTCGAGGGCCTCGTCCTCCGCGACGTGGTCGGCGCCACCGTCCAGTACCACCCGGAGGCCGGCCCCGGACCCCACGACGCGCTCCACCTCTTCGACCGCTTCGTCGGGGCGATCGACCACGCCCGGGCGACCAGCTAGATGCCCCGGCGCGAGGACATCGAGCGGATCATGATCCTCGGATCCGGGCCGATCGTCATCGGCCAGGCCGCCGAGTTCGACTACTCGGGCGCCCAGGCGTGCAAGGTCCTGGCCGAGGAGGGCTACGAGGTGATCCTCGTCAACTCGAACCCGGCGACGATCATGACCGACCCGGAGTTCGCCACCCAGACGTACATCGAGCCGCTCCTCGCCGGGCCGGTGACCCAGATCATCGAGCGCGAGCGCCCGGACGCCCTCCTCCCGACCCTGGGCGGCCAGACGGCGCTGAACCTGGCCAAGGAGCTGACCGAGAACGGGACCCTCGCCCGGTTCGACGTCGAGCTGATCGGCGCCGACTACGAGGCGATCAACAAGGCCGAGAACCGCGACCTCTTCCGGGACACGATGACCGCCGCCGGCCTCCGGGTCCCCCGCTCGGCGATCGCCCAGACCGCCGGCGACGCCGAGGCGGCGCTCTTCGAGCTCGGCCTCCCGGCGATCATCCGCCCGGCGTTCACCCTCGGCGGCCAGGGCGGGGGGATCGCCCGGACCGAGCCCGAGTTCACCCGCCTCGTCGCCCAGGGGATCGCCGCCTCGCCGATCAGCCAGGTCCTGATCGAGGAGTCGGTCCTCGGGTGGGGGGAGTTCGAGCTCGAGGTGATGCGCGACCGCAACGACAACGTCGTGATCGTCTGCTCGATCGAGAACGTCGACCCGATGGGCGTCCACACCGGCGACAGCGTCACCGTCGCCCCGCAGCAGACGCTCAGCGACCAGCAGTACCAGCGCCTGCGCGACCAGGCGATCAAGGTGATCCGGGCGGTCGGGGTCGAGACCGGCGGGTCGAACGTCCAGTTCGCGGTCAACCCGGAGACCGGCGAGATCGTGGTGATCGAGATGAACCCCCGGGTCTCGCGATCGAGCGCCCTCGCGTCGAAGGCGACCGGCTTCCCGATCGCCAAGATCGCCGCCCGCCTGGCGGTCGGCTACGCGCTCGAGGAGATCCCCAACGACATCACGATGGCCACCCCGGCGAGCTTCGAGCCGACGATCGACTACGTCGTCGTCAAGTGGCCCCGCTTCGCCTTCGAGAAGTTCCACGGGTCAGACAGCGGCCTGACCACCCAGATGAAGTCGGTCGGCGAGGCGATGGCGATCGGCCGGACCTTCCAGCAGGCGTTCGCCAAGGCCCTGCGCAGCCGCGAGCTCGACACCCTCCCGGCCCTCGACCTCCCGGTCGCCGACCTCCTCCAGCGGGCCGGCCGGGCCGGGCCGGCCCGCTACGACGAGCTGCTCGAGGCCCTCCGCCGGGGGGCGACCGTCGAGGAGGCCCACCGGGCGACGCAGATCGACCGCTGGTTCCTGCGCGAGCTCGCCGCCCTCGCCGCCGACCCGGACGCCCCGTTCGCCGGGGTACGGACGTTCAAGTCGGTCGACACCTGCGCGGCCGAGTTCGCCGCCCGGACGCCCTACTACTACTCCGCCTGGGAGCGCCCCGGACCCGACGGGCAACCCCGCCACGAGGTCGCGCGCGGCACCCGCCCGAGCGTGGTCATCCTCGGCTCCGGCCCGAACCGGATCGGCCAGGGGATCGAGTTCGACTACTGCTGCGTCCACGCGGCGATGACCGTCCGCGAGTCGGGCCGGGACGCGGTGATGATCAACTGCAACCCGGAGACCGTCTCGACCGACTACGACACGTCCGACCGCCTCTACTTCGAGCCGCTGACCCTCGACGACGTCCTCGGGGTGATCGCGGTCGAGCAGCCCGAAGGGGTGATCGTCCAGTTCGGCGGCCAGACGCCCCTGCGCCTGGCCGCCGGCCTGCGCGACGCCGGCGTCCGCCTGCTCGGGACGAGCGTCGACGCGATCGACGCCGCCGAGGACCGCGGCCGCTTCGGCGCCCTCCTCGACCGCCTCGGCTACCAGGCCCCGCCCTACGCGACCGCCCATTCGGTCGAGGAGGCCCTGGCCGCGGCCCGGGCGGTCGGCTTCCCCCTCCTCGTCCGCCCGTCCTACGTCCTCGGCGGCCGGGCGATGGAGATCGTCTACTCCGAGGAGGACCTGGCCGACTACCTGGTCCGTACGACTCCCCACCCCCGAGGAGGACCCGACCCGGCTCCCCAAAGACGAGAGATATTCCTCGACCGCTTCCTAGAGCACGCGATCGAGGTGGACGTCGACGCCCTCTGTGACGGGCGGGACGTCTGGATCGGGGGGATCATGCAGCACGTCGAGGAGGCCGGGATCCACTCGGGCGACTCGGCCTGCGTGCTGCCGCCCCACTCGCTCGGCCCGGACACGCTCGCCGAGATCCGCGAGCAGACGCGGGGGATCGCCCTCGAGCTCGGGGTGGTCGGCCTCCTCAACGTCCAGTTCGCGGTGACCCAGTCGGTGTACGTGATCGAGGCGAACCCCCGGGCGTCGCGGACCGTCCCGTTCGTCTCGAAGGCGATCGGCGTCCCCCTGGCGAAGATGGCCTGCCGGCTGATGCTCGGCGAGGCGCTCGCCGACCTCGACCTCCCGGCCGACCCGATGGCCGGCGACCACGTCTCGGTCAAGGAGGCGGTCCTCCCGTTCAACCGCTTCGCCGGGGCCGACTCGCTCCTCGGCCCGGAGATGCGCTCGACCGGGGAGGTGATGGGCATCGCCGCCGACTACGAGACGGCGTTCGCCAAGGCGCAGGCCGCGGCCGGGTCGGAGCTCCCGAGCTCGGGGACGGTGTTCATCACGGTGACCGACGACGACAAGGCGGCCGGGGCGCAGATCGCCGCCGACCTCCGGGCGCTCGGGTTCAGCATCGTGGCCACCCGGGGGACGGCGGCGGCGATGGCCGCGGTCGGGGTCGCGGCCGGCACCCTCAACAAGGTCGGCGAGGGCTCGCCCCACGTGGTCGACTGGATCGAGCGGGGGGACATCGCCCTGGTGATCAACACGCCGACCGGGTCGGGCGCCCGGTCCGACGGCTGGGAGATCCGCCGGGCGGCGGTGATGCGGGGGATCCCGTGCATCACCACGCTCTCCGGCGGCCAGGCCGCCGCCCGGGCGATCCAGGCGGGCCGCGAGCGCCGCGCGCCGGTCGTCTCCCTCCAGGAGATCCACGCCCCCGGAGTAGCCGGCCGATCATCTGGAGCCGTTTCGGGTGGGTCGCCACGGGGCGGCGTCCCCGCGGGATGACCGCGCCGTTCGGCCGGCGTTCGGCCGAGGTCGTCGCGCGGGCCGAGGTGGGCGCGTACGTCGTCGTCCGCGTCCGCGACGAGCTCGCCGGCGGGCGGCCGCCGCGGGCCGGGCAGTTCTACATGCTGGCCACCTGCGACGGCTGGGGGGCGGGGGAGGGCGAGCGCCCGTTCCTGCCCCGGGCGTGCTCGGTCCTCGCGGCCGACCGGGACGAGCTCTCGTTCCTGCTCGAGGACGTCGGGCCCGGGACGCGGCGGCTGTGCCGGGCGGGGGTGGGCGAGCGGATCTGGCTGACCGGCCCGCTCGGGATCGGCTTCGGCGCGGGGTCGGGCCGGCCGGTGATCGTCGGCGGGGGGATCGGGATCGCCCCGGTCCTGATGCTCCAGCGCGAGCGCGGCGGGCGGGCCCTGCTCGGCTTCCGGGGGGCCGGCCACGCGGCGGCGGCCGAGCTCTTCGCCGAGCGGCGGGTGGCGACCGACGACGGGACGGTCGGCCACCACGGCCTGGTCACCGACCTGCTCGAGGCCGAGCTCGACGCCGGGGGGGAGGCGGCGACGGTCTACGCGTGCGGGCCGCCGGCCATGCTCGAGGCGGTCCGGTCGCTCTGCGCCCGGCGGGGGGTGGCCGGCCAGCTCGCGCTCGAGTCGCCGATGGCCTGCGGCTTCGGGGCGTGCTACGGGTGCGTGGTGGCCACGCGGGACGGCTACCGGCGGGTCTGCGTCGACGGGCCGGTGTTCGACGCCGCCGCGCTCGAGGCGGTCGCATGACCCGGTTCTGCGGGCTCGACCTGGCCCACCCGATCGTCAACGGGTCGGGGACCTTCGACGCCCTGGCCGCCCGGCGGTGCTTCGGGACGGAGCTGATCGAGCGCTTCCCGTTCGCCGCCTTCGTCTCGAAGACGATCACCCTGGAGCCGCGGGAGGGCAACCCGCCGCCCCGGCTGTGGGAGACGCCGGCCGGGATGATCAACTCGATCGGCCTCCCCAACCGGGGCCTGGCCGGGTATCTCGAGCACGACCTCCCGGGCCTGCGGGAGCTCGGCGTCCCGCTGATCACCAACGTGATGGGCTCGACGAGCGGCGAGTTCGCCGAGCTGGTCGGGGCGCTGGCCGCGGAGGACGGGGTCGCGGCGATCGAGCTGAACGTCTCCTGCCCGAACGTCCGGACCGGCCTCGACATCGGCGCCGACCCCGACGAGCTCCGCGCCCTGGTCGAGCGGGTCCGCCCGCTGACCGGGCGGCCGCTGATCGTCAAGCTGACGCCGAACACGGCCGACGTCGCCGCGGCGGCGGCGGCAGCCGAGGCGGGGGGGGCCGACGCCGTCTGTCTGATCAACACGCTCCGCGCCCTGGCCATCGATCCGCGGCGGGGGGAGGCGTGGCTCGGCGGCCGGTTCGGCGGCCTCTCGGGCCCGGCGATCCGGGCGGTCGCCCTCGCCCAGGTGGCGCTCGTCGCCGCGCGGGTTACGATCCCGATCGTCGGGATGGGCGGCGTCGCCCGGGGCCGGGACGCCGCCGATCTGCTGGCGGCCGGGGCGACCCTCGTGGGGGTCGGAACCGAGAGCTTCCGGGATCCGGCGGCGGGCTGGCGGATCAGCGGGGAACTGCTGGATATTTCGCCGCAAAATGCAGGATAGACACGCAAAATGTGGCCGGTAGGGCCTGACTTACGCCGTAAAAAAACCCTGCAAAGGGCGGCAATAGCGTCAAGTGCCATGAACGGCACTAAACCTCATGTGGAGGTCGAGCCGAATGTGGCCAGAGGACTTGATCGGGGCTAGGGAGCAGGTACACTCGCGCCCCATGTCGTCGGGTCCGAACGCGCTCAAGAATTCGTCTACGGCGCCCGAGCGATCACTCAACCAGCGGATGGACGCGCTCGCCCGGGCGAACAAGATCCGGACGCTCCGGGCCGAGCTGAAGCGCGACCTGAAGGCCGGGAAGAAGTCGATCCACCGGATCCTGCTCGACCCGCCGGAGTTCGTCGAGACGGCCAAGGTCTTCGACGTGCTCCTCGCCGTGCCCAAGTACGGTCGGGTCAAGGTCAACAAGATCCTCGTCCACTGCCGGATCTCGCCGAGCAAGACGATCGGCGGCCTGTCCGAGCGCCAGCGGGCCGAGCTCGTCGGGATGCTCACGCGTCGGTAGGCGGCCCGGTCGAGACGGGTCCGGACGGCGCCGGCGCGGTGGCCGGCGCGAGCTCGCGGCCGATGGCCAGGGCCTGCTCGACGAAACCGAGGCCCCGGCCGGTCAGGAGGATCGTCGTCCGGCCGGCCATGGCCCGGAGCAGGTACAGGACCGACAGGGTCTTCCCGGTGCCCGGCGGCCCGTGGAGGAGCACGCCGCGCTTGAGGTGGCGCCCGGCCGCCCGGAGGCGGCCGGCGTTCTCGACGACGCCGAGCGTGTGGCGCTCGAGGCGCTCGAGCGTCCCCGCGGGGAGGACCACGCCGGCTCGCTCGACCGGCGGCACGGAATGGAACTCGACGCTGACCGCCTGCCCGTGGTCGCCGGTCGGGTGGAGGGAGAGGCGCGGAACACGCTGTGCTCGCGCATCGCCGAGCGGATGACCCGGAGCAGGTCCGAGACGACCCCCGGCTTCGGCGAGACGCCTTCGAGCTTCAACGACGCCGGGGCCATCGGGTGCTCGGCGGCCCGCGAGAGCACGAGGGCGACCGGGGCGCCGTCGTGGGCGGCGAGGAGGATCCCGGAGGCCAGACAGGCGATCACCCGTCCGTCGCCGACCTCGACGTCGGTGTACTGGACCGGACCGAACGAGATCGGCCCGTCCACGTCCGTGGCGGTCAGGACGTCGGCCAGGCCGACCGAGCCGAAGCCGCGGTGCCGCGCGGTGAACCCGAGGATCTCGACACCGGGCAGTACGGCGTCGAGCGCGAGCTGGAGGTTGGCCTGCTCGGTCTGGGGGAACTCGCCGCCGGTGGTCGGGAGCTCCTTCGGATCGCCGCCGAGGTGCTCGCGCAGCCGCGTGACCACGGCCGGCTCGCCGTGCGTGGCCGCGGCCGACATCGCCCGCATGAACTCCTCGAAAGCCGCGCCGAACGTCCCGGGATCAGGAAGGTCCGCCATCGCCGCTGACGTTAGCGCGCCCGGCCGGCCTACGGTCTGCACCGGCTGTCAGAGTGGCCGGGTGGCTGCCCGCGTGTTCGTCATCACCGGTCCGTCGGGGGTCGGCAAGGGGACGTTGATCCGCTCGCTGCTCGAGCGCCGCCCGGAGGTCGGGCTGTCGGTCTCGGCGACGACCCGGGCCCCGCGCCCGGGCGAGGTCGACGGCGTCGACTACCACTTCCTCGATCCGGTCGAGTTCGACCGCCTGGCCGCGGCCGGCGAGTTCGTCGAGCACGCCGAGTACGCCGGGCACCGCTACGGGACGCTGCGCAGCGAGCTCGACGCCCGGGCGGCGGCCGGAGCGCCCGTCGTGCTCGAGATCGACGTCCAGGGGGCCCGCCAGGTCCGGGCCACCCTCCCCGAGGCCGTCCAGGTGTTCATCGCTCCGCCGAGCTTCGGCGAGCTCCGGGCCCGGCTGGTCGGCCGGGGGACCGACGACTCCACCCAAGTCGAGAAACGCCTCGGCCTCGCCCGCCACGAGCTAGAAGCCGAGACCGAGTTCCCTCACGTCATCGTCAACGACGACCTCGACGCGGCCGTCGCCGCCCTCATCGAGGTCGTCCACGAAAGTACCGCTGACTGATCGATGGCGCAGCAGGACATCCGAGGATGGTCGCGCGCCACATCGACTAGACTCGACGGATGCCCGTCACCAGCCCCCGCATCGACAAGCTCCTCGATCACGTCGACTCGAACTACGCGAGCGTGATCGTCGCGGCCAAGCGCGCCCGCCAGATCAACAGCTACTACCAGAACCTCGGTGAGGGCAGCTTCGACGAGTTCCCGCCCCCGATGGTCGACACCGGCTCGAAGAACTACCTCACGATCGCGCTCGAGGAAGTCGCCGCCGGCAAGCTGAAGTACCACTACCGCTAGGCCCTAGGCCCTCGGGTCCGGCGCACGATGGCGCGCATCCTCCTCGGCGTGACGGGCGGGATCGCCGCCTACAAGGCCCTGGAGGTCGTCCGGCTCGCCACGGCGGCCGGGCACGCCGTCCGCGTCATCCAGACACCGGCCTCCCAGCGCTTCGTCGGGGCCGCGTCGTTCGCCGCCCTGACCGGCGCCCCCGTCCTCGCCGACTCCCTCGATCCCGACCCCCTCCGCGGGGCGTTCCCCGGTGACGCGCTCCCCGAGCACGTCCCCCTCAGCCACCTCGAGCTCGCCCGCCGGGCCGACCTCCTCCTGATCGCCCCCGCCTCGGCCAACACCCTGGCCAAGCTCGCCGCCGGCCTGGCCGACAACCTCCTGTGCGAGGCGGCCCTCGCCGCCGCCTGCCCGGTCGTCCTCGCCCCGGCGATGAACAACCAGATGTACGAGCACCCGGCGACGCAGGCCAACCTCGCCGTCCTGCGCGCCCGCGGCGCCACCGTCCTCGACCCCGACACCGGTCGGCTCGGCTCGCCCGGCGAGTGGGGCGTCGGCCGCCTGCCCGACCCGGCGGCGATCCTCCGCGCCTGCGAGGCCGCCCTTCGGCCGGGATCGTGGAGCGGCATCCGGGTCCTGGTCAGCGCCGGGGGAACCCGCGAGCCGATCGACGCCGTCCGCTTCATCGGCAACCGCTCGTCCGGGCGGATGGGCTTCGCCCTGGCCGACGAGGCCGCCGCCCGCCGGGCCGAGGTCACGGTCGTCGCCGCCAACGTCAGCCTTCCCCGCAACCCGGGCGTCCGCTACGTCGACGTGGTCACCGCGGCCGAGCTCGAGGCCGCCTGCCTGGAGCTGCTTCCCGCCGCCGACGTCGTCCTCATGGCCGCCGCCGTCGCCGACTTCCGCCCGGCCGCGGCCCGGCCCGGGAAGATCGTCAAGCGCGACCAGGCCAGCCTCGCCGTCGAGCTCGAGTCGACCACCGATGTCCTCGCCCTCCTGGCCGAGCGCCGGCGGGCCGGTCAGGTCCTGATCGGCTTCGCCGCCGAGTACGGCTCCGGAGCAGCCCAGCGCGGACGCGAGAAGCTTCTCCGCAAGCGGGTCGACGCGATCGTGGTCAACGACATCTCCCGCCCGGACATCGGTTTCGACGCCGCCGAGAACGAGGTGACGATCATCACCGCCGCCGGCTCCCAGGCCGTCGCCCGGGCCGGCAAGCGGGCCGTCGCCGGGGCGATCCTCGACGCCGTCGCCGGGCTCCGCGGAACGGAACCCGCCTCTCGCGCCGGTGGTATGCTCGATTGACAGCTTTCGCGCCCGCGCCGAGCGTCGGCGTTTCTCATCCGAAAGTGGGCGCTCGCCCGCTTTTTTTACGCCATGAACCGCCTCCAGACCGACATCGAACAGCGACTCCAAGGCCCGATCCCCGGGATCGACGTCCTGCTCGTCGAGCAGGCCGGCGACGTCCTGCGCGTGTTCATCGACCACCCCGACGGGGTCAGCCTCGGCCTCTGCGAGCGGGTGACCCGGGAGCTCGACGACCTCCGCGAGCGCTTCGTGATCGAGGTCTCCTCGCCCGGACCCAAGCGCCCCCTGACGAAGCCCGAGCACTTCCGCCGCTTCGTCGGCCGGCGCGCCCGCCTGCGGACGGCGGCCGACTGCGAGCTTGCCCCCAACCAGAGCCTGACCGGTGAGCTGGTCGGCGCATCCGAGCGCGAGGTGACGATCGCCGCCCCCGAGGGCGTGCTGGCGATCCCCTACAGCGCCATCAAACGATCCCACCTCGTCGAGGAGTAGCCCTATGTCACGCGAGATCCTTGATGCGATGCACGCGCTGGCCCGGGAGAAGGGCATCGAGCCGGAGAAGCTGATGGTCGCGCTCGAGGACGCCCTCCTCTCGGCCTACAAGAAGCAGCCGAGCGCCGCCAAGTACGCCCGCGTCGAGATCGACCGGGAGACGGCCGACTTCCGCGTGATCGAGCTGATCATCCCCGAGCGGCTCGAGGCCCACCTGATCGTCGAGACGATCGACGAGGCGACGACCGTCGACCCGGAGACCGGGGAGATGCGCGAGCCCGAGGATCCGGAGATCGACCCGGCCAAGTTCGCCGAGTACCGCGACCAGATCGAGGAGCGCGACGTCACCCCGGACGACTTCGGCCGGATCGCCGCCCAGACGGCCAAGCAGGTGATCCTCCAGCGGATCCGCGAGGCCGAGCGCGACATGATGTACGAGGAGTACCGCGACCGGGTCGGCGAGCTGATCACCGGCATCGTCCAGCAGTCGGACTCCCGGTACACCCTCGTCCAGCTCCGCGAGCGGGTCGAGGCCCTCCTGCCGAAGTCCGAGCAGGTCGACGGCGAGCGCTACGACCACTCCCAGCGGATCAAGGCCGTGATCAAGGAGGTCTCCCCGTCGACCAAGGGGCCCTCGATCATCGTCTCGAGGCGCGACACCGAGCTGATCAAGAAGCTCTTCGAGCTCGAGGTACCCGAGATCGCCGACGGCCTCGTCGAGATCGCCAACGTCGCCCGCGAGCCCGGCTACCGGTCGAAGATCGCCGTCATCTCCCACGCCGACGGCGTCGACCCGGTCGGCGCCTGCGTCGGACCGCGCGGGTCGCGCGTGCGGATGGTCGTCTCCGAGCTCCGGGGCGAGAAGATCGACATCATCCCCTACAACGACGAGCCCGCCCGCTTCGTGGCCAAGGCCCTGTCGCCGGCCCGGGTCCGCGAGGTCCTGGTCGACGACGACGCCAAGCAGGCGACGGTGATCGTCCCCGACGACCAGCTCTCGCTGGCCATCGGCCGCGAGGGCCAGAACGCCCGCCTCGCCGCCCGCCTGACCGGCTGGCGGGTCGACATCAAGTCGGAAAGCGAGTTCGCCGCCGAGGAGGCCGAGCACGGCTACGAGGAGGAGGACGTCCAGGGTCGGTGCGCCGCCGTCATGTCCACCGGCCGCCGCTGCCCCAACGCCTCGCTCCCCGGCTCCCGCTACTGCGGGCTCGAATCCCACCAGGCGCTCCAGGGCACCGGCTCCGACCAGGTGGTCAGCGCGGCCCCGTCGGCCGAGCAGGCGTCATAGCCGGCCGCTCCCGGGCCGAGCCGCAGCGACGCTGCGTCGGGTGCGGCCGCTCGGCGCCGAAGCGAGAGCTCCTGCGCCTGGCCGCCGCCGACGGCCTCGCCGTGGCCGACCCGACCGCCCGGCACGGCGGGCGCGGCGCCTACATCTGCCGAACCCCGGCCTGCCTCGACCGGGCCACCCGCCGCGGCGGCCTGTCCCGCGCCCTCCGGCGGCCGGTGCGGATCGCCCCCGACCTGCTCCTCGGCGGAGCCGACGAGCCGGCGTCCGCCCCGAGTCGTGTCCTGTAACCCGAACCGCCTAGAATCGATTGGCTGATGGCAAAGAAACGCGTACATGAACTGGCCAAGGAGCACGGCATGTCCAGCAAGGACGTGCTCGCCAAGCTCACGGCCGCCGGAATCGAGGTCAAGGCTCCGGCCTCGGCCGTCGACGAGGCGCAGGCCACCGCCGCCCTGACCGGCAACGGCGCCGCCCCGACCCCGGCGGCCGAGGCGGCCGCGACGCCGGCCTCGGGCGGTGCCGGCGGCGCCGGCGGTGCCGGCGGTGTCGGCGGTCCTGCGGCCGGCGCGGCCAACCAGGCGGCGGCCGGCGAGCAGCAGCGCTCCCGCCCGACGCGCGACTCGCGCACCGGCGAGCGCGCCCCGGCCGCGGCCACCGGACCCGGCGGGCGGCGCCGCGTCGTGATCGACTCCCAGGCGTCCCGCCGGTCGAACGCCGGCCCGGCCAACCAGCCCCAGCGGCGCCCCCAGCGGCGGGGCCGCCGGCGGCGCGGGAGCTACGACGACACGATCGCCCCGATCGACAACAGCGCCCTCGAGGCGACCGACCTCGTCCGCGTCAACTCCGGCTCGACGGTCAAGGACGTCGCCGAGTACTTCGGCGTCGCCGTCCCCGAGATCATCAAGAAGCTCATGGGCCTCGGCGAGATGGCCACCCTGACCCAGACGCTCTCCGACGACGCGATCCAGGTGCTGGCCGACGGCTTCAACAAGCAGGTCGAGATCGTCCACGCCGCCGACGACGTCTCGGCCGAGCCGGCCTTCGAGGACGATCCGGCCCTGCTCGTCGAGCGGCCACCGGTCGTCGTCATCATGGGCCACGTCGACCACGGGAAGACCTCGCTCCTCGACGCGATCCGCTCGACCGAGGTCACCGCCGGCGAGGCCGGGGGGATCACTCAGCACATCGGCGCCTACCAGGTCCACCACAGCGGCAAGGCGATCACCTTCCTCGACACCCCCGGCCACGAGGCGTTCACCGCCATGCGGGCCCGCGGGGCCCAGGTGACCGACATCGCGGTGATCGTCGTCGCCGCCGACGACGGGGTCAAGCCGCAGACCGAGGAGGCGATCGACCACGCCCGGGCGGCCGACGTCCCGATGATCGTCGCGGTCAACAAGATCGACAAGGAGGGCGCCGACCCGACCCGGGTGCGCACCGAGATGACGACCCGCGGGTTGCAGCCGGCCGAGTGGGGCGGGGACGTCGAGTTCTGCGACGTCTCGGCCCGGACCAAGGCCGGGCTCGACGAGCTGCTCGACACGATCCAGCTGATGGCCGAGCTCGAGGAGCTCCGGGCCAACCCGACCGCCGAGGCGTCGGGCGCCGTGATCGAGTCCCGGCTCGACCCGGGTCGCGGACCGGTGGTCACGATCCTCATCCAGCGTGGCACCCTCAAGGTCGGCGACGCCCTCGTCGCCGGGGCCAGCTTCGGCCGCGTCCGCGCCATGCACGACTTCCAGGGCACCCGGGTCAAGCGGGCCCGCCCGGGCGAGCCGGTCGAGGTCCTCGGCTTCGACGGCGTCCCCGAGGCCGGGGAGTTCGTCCGCGTGGTCGAGAACGAGCGCCGCGCCCGCCAGCTGGCCGGCGAGCGGGCCAACCGGTTGAAGACCGAGGCTCTGGCCCGGCGCTCCGGACGCAAGATCTCGCTGGAGGACGTCTTCCGCCTCGCCCAGGAGGGCGCGGTCAAGGACCTCAACCTCGTGCTGAAGGCCGACGTCTCCGGGTCGCTCGAGGCGGTCGAGGACGAGATCGCCAAGCTCCCGCAGGACGAGGTCTCGGTCAACATCATCCACCGGGGGGTCGGCGGGATCAACGAGTCCGACGTCATGCTCGCCGCCGCGTCGAACGCGATCATCCTCGCCTTCAACGTCCGCCCGGTCGGCGAGGCCCGGTCGCTGGCCGACCGCGAGGGCATCCAGATCCGCGGCTACGCGGTCATCTACAAGGCGATCGAGGAGCTCCGCGCCGCGATGGAGGGCATGCTCGACCCGGAGGAGGTCGAGGACACCCTCGGCCACGTCGAGATCCGCCAAACCTTCCGGGCGTCGAAGATCGGGACGATCGCCGGGTCGTTCGTCACCGAGGGGAAGATCACCCGCGGCTCGCGGGTCCGCCTCGTCCGCGACGGGACCGTGGTGGCCGACACGACGATCGCCTCGTTGCGGCGCTTCAACGACGACGTCCGCGAGGTGAGCGCCGGCTTCGAGTGCGGCATCGTCCTGAACAACTTCCAGGACGTCAAGGAGGGCGACATGCTCGAGGTCTACGCGACGCGCCAGGTCGAGCGAGAGCTCGCCTGAGCCCGGCGGGCGGCGGCGGCGGCGGGCTCACCAGATGGCCAGCGAGCGCATGCGACGCGTGGATCGGGCGATCCGGCAGGTTCTGGCCGACGCGGTCGCCGCGCCGCTCAAGGATCCCCGGGTCGGGTTCGTCACGGTGACCGACATCCGCACGACGTCCGACCTGACGAGCGCCCGGGTGTACGTCAGCGTCCTCGGCGGCCAGGAGGAGCGGGAGAGCACGCTCGCCGGCCTGCGCCACGCCCACGGCCACCTCCAGGCCCGGATCGCCAGGGAGCTCAAGCTCAAGCGGACGCCGGCGCTCGACTTCGTCTACGACGACACGACCGACCGGGCCCTCCGCGTCGATCGGCTGATCGACGAGGGCGCCGGATGACTCCCCGGGCGGGGGGCGGGGCGGAGGTCGAGCTCGCCGGAGCCGGGGCGACGACCCGCGGGCGGGTGGTCGAGGAGATCCGCGCGGCCGACCGCTTCGTCCTCGGCACCCACGAGCACCCCGACGGCGACGCCCTCGGCTCGCTCGTCGCCATGCAGGCCGTCCTCCGGGCGCTCGGCAAGGACTCGATCATGTTCATCGCCGCCGACGAGTTCCCGCTGCCCCGGGAGTACCGCTTCTTCGACCTCGCGGGCCTCTCGACCGTCCTGCCCGCCGACCTCGACCAGCGGACGGCGATCTTCCTCGACTGCGGCAACATCGAGCGCAACCCGGCGGAGACGCTCCGCGACGTCGAGCCGCTGCTCAACGTCGACCACCACCACGACAACACCCGCTTCGGGACGGTCAACCACGTCGTCCCCGAGGCGTCCTGCACGGCCGAGGTCATCTGGGACCTGATGCACGCCCTCGGGGTCGAGCTCACGCCGACGATCGCCGCCGCCCTCTACGTCGGCCTGATCACCGACACCGGCCGCTTCTCCTACGAGAACACCGGGCCCCGGGCCCACCGGATGGCCGCCGACCTGATCGAGGCCGGGGTCGACGTCGCCGCGATCTATCGCCGCATCTACGAGGGCATGCCCTACGCCAAGCTCGACCTCCTCCGCCGGGCCCTCCAGCGGGCCGAGCGCTACGACGGCGGCCGCCTCGCCCTCGCCTTCCTCACCGCCCGCGACTACACCGAGGCGGGCGCCGAGGAGAGCTACTCCGAGGGGATCATCGACCACCTCCGGGCCGTCGACGGGACAAAGGTCGCCGCGCTCGTCCGCGAGCTCCTCGCCGGGGACAAGCGCGGCCAGAAGAAGGTGTCGCTCCGGGCCACCGACGACGACGTCGACGTCTCGGCGATCGCCCGGGCCCACGGCGGCGGCGGCCACCGCCGGGCCGCCGGCTTCACCACCGACCTGGAGATCCCCGAGCTCGTCGACGAGCTCCGCGGCCAGCTGACCGAGCAACTGGGAGGCGGCGTCCCGTCGACGGCCTGATCCTCGCCGACAAGCCGGCCGGGGTCACCTCCCACGACATGGTCGCTCGCGCCCGCCACGCCCTCGGGAAGCGGCGGGTCGGTCACGCCGGCACGCTCGACCCGTTCGCCACCGGCCTCCTGGTCCTCCTGATCGGCCGGGCGACCCGAGTCCAGCGCTACCTGATGGCGCTGCCGAAGACCTACGAGGTGGTCGCCCGCCTCGGGGCGACGTCGACGACCGGGGACCCGGAGGGGGAGATCACGGAGACGGGGGTCCTTCCGGCGCCGGATCTGCTCCTTCCGTCGGGGCTCGTCAGCCAGCGCCCGCCGGCCCACTCGGCCGTCAAGGTCGGCGGCGAGCGGGCCTACGCGAAGGCCCGCCGCGGCGAGGACGTCGTGCTCGACGAGCGGACGGTCGAACTGCACGAGTTCACCGAGCTCTGGCGGGACGGCGACCGCGCCGCTTTCCGCATCGTCTGCTCGTCGGGGACGTACGTCCGGTCGCTGATCGCGGGGCTGGGCGACGCCTACTGCCTCGAGCTTCGGAGGACCGCGATCGGCCCGTTCGACGTCGCCGGCGGCTGGCCCGGCCAGGGCCGGGCCGAGGTGCTCGACCTGGCCCCCGGGCTCGGGCGGTTCATGCCGGTGGTCGCGCTCGACGGCGCCGACGCCCGGGCGGCGACCCACGGGCGGGCGGTGCCCGGGGAAGCAGGTCCGGGCGGGGCGGTCCTCCTCGTCGACGGCGCCGGTCCGATCGCCGTGGCCGAGGACCGGGGTGGGGGAGAGCTCAAGCCGGTCGTGGGGTTCCGGGGGTAGGAGGAAGGCGAGCCGGGTGGTGGTCGGCCGAGCAGCTCCACGCGGGAGGAGCTGGGCGGTCGGCCCGGCCGCGCGCCGAGGTCGGTTTCCGACGGCGATGACCGGCGCGGGTCCGCCGAGTTCCTGGCGACGCCGACCGGCCACCGATCGAAGGGCCCGGTGCGCCGTGCGGCGCCGCCAGCGCGGGCTCGCGCAGCCCCGAACCTGCCCACTGGTTCGTCTCGCGGAGGATCACACCCCGCCCCGACCGACAGGGTGTGATCCTCGCGCTGGCTGTACCGCGGCCGGCTACGACGCCGCGCAGAATCGCCCGGTGCCTGGGCTTCGCGTCAAGTTGCCTCGTCGGCAAAGAAGCAGTTGCAGGGCGGAGCGTCACTGATGTAGTCGCCGCGTCGACCGCGTCGGTGATCGAGCGGACGATGTCCTTCTGAGCGACGCAGCCCTGGACCCCTCCATCCCCGCCCGTAAAGCTCCCGCCGGCTGCCGCGATCGCCGAGCCGCCGAGCGCGACGACCAGCGCGGCTGACGCGACGACCATCGACGGTGACACTGAACCATTCTTCTAGCCCTCACCTGGCTACCGACCGCGTTCGCGAATCGCTTCGGACCAGGTGACCGCACGGGGCCGCCGACCTCCGTGTTATCGAGGACCGCGTCGAGGATGTCGTCCAGCAGCTCGAGCGGCTCGGGCGGGCGCAGTCACCGGACCGTGACAGTGGCGTGGTATGGCCGCGGGCCCGCCTTGAGCGCTCGCCAGCGCGTAGCGAGGGGCGCCGTGAGGGTCACCACGCCGGCGTGCGTGGCTCGGAACGCGGCGACCTTGAGCACCGACGTTGAGACGCCATGCGGTGCGCACAGGGCAACGGGCGTCAGGACGTGACGGTTGAGAGACGTTGCCGAGCGCCCGATCGCTCGCCGCCGAAACCCCCACCCGGGCGGTGCTCAGCCGAGCATGACGTTGCGGGCCTGGGGGTTGACCCCGAGGTCCACGTCGAACGCGACGCGGTCGCCGGCGCTGAGGGTGGTGACCCCGAGGGCGAGGCCGACGGTCCGCACGACGATCTCGTGGTGGTCGCGGTCGCGCACGATCGTGCCGACGCCTTCGTCCTCGTCGAACGACTTGACGATCCCGGTGAACTGCACGTTGTCTCCTCTCGATCGATACGACCACGCGGGGCGTGCGTGACTTGCCTGAGTGTCGGGGCTGGCTGCCGTCATACCAGGTAGATACCGATCGCGGGGGCCCGGCCTGCTCGGCCCGGAGTGCGAGCTCGCCCCACCGCCGGACCGGCCATGCCCCTGGCCGTCCGCCTTGCCGGCGCCCGAGCGCTCGGCTAGGCTCATGGCCATGGACGCCGCCGCCTCCGAGACTCCGGCCGTGATCGGCGGGATCGACTTCGTCGCCGTGCCGAGCCAGGATTCCGAGCGGACGCGGAGCTTCTACGTCGACACCCTGGGGCTCCGCCCGGAGGAGGGCGCGCGCTTCGAGTTCTGGGCCGGGGGTACGTGCTTCGGGATCTGGGAGCCCGAGCGCCTGGGCATGCCGTTCGCGCCCCAGAAGAACGCGCACCCGGCGCTCCACGTCGACGACGTGGCCGCGGCCCGCACGGCGCTCGAGGCGAAGGGCGTCGTGTTCTTCGGGGAGACGCTCGACACCGGCGTCTGCCATATGGCCTTCTTCACCGATCCCGATGGCAACGACTTGATGCTCCACCACCGCTACGCCCCCCCGCGCTGAGCGCAGGCCGACCCTCTAGGGTTCGGCGACGTGAAGGTCATCCACCTGCCCGACGTGGAGGCGCGCCGGCGTCGCGTGGCCATCGGCGCCTTCGACGGGGTCCACCTCGGCCACCGGGCGGTGATCGGCGACTCGGACACGGTGCTCACCTTCGAGCCGCACCCGTCGGCCGTCGTCGCCCCGGCCCACGCTCCGCGGCTCCTGACGCCGCTCGACGTCAAGGCCGGGCTGGTCGCCTCGCTCGGCGTCGAGGAGCTCGTGGTGATCGACTTCGACCGGGAGTTCGCCGCCCGGAGCGCCGCTGACTTCGTCGACCGGGTCCTCGTCGAGGCGCTCGGGGCGACCCACCTGGCCGTGGGGGAGAACTTCCGCTTCGGCCACCGGGCGCAGGGCGACGCGGCCATGCTCGCCGCCGACCCCCGCTTCACCACCCGGGTCGAGCCGCTGCTCGAGGTGGGCGGCGAGGTCGTCTCCTCGAGCCACATCCGCGGCCTCGTCCTGGCCGGCGAGGTCGGCCAGGCCGCGCGCTTCCTCGGGGCGCCGTTCGAGCTCCGGGGCGAGGTGGTGACCGGCGACCAGGTCGGGCGGGAGCTCGGCTTCCCGACCGCCAACCTGATCCCCGACCCGGGGCTCGTGACCCCCGGGCACGGCGTCTACGCCGCCCGGGCCGACGGCCGGCCGGCGGCGGTGAGCATCGGCGTCCGCCCGACCTTCGAGACCGGCCGGGGGGAGCTGATCGAGGCGTACCTGATCGACTTCGAGGGCGACCTCTACGGGCGGGTCCTCGGCCTCCAGTTCCTCGAGCGCCTGCGCGGGGAGCGCCGCTTCGAGACGGTCGACGCGCTGGTCGAGCAGATGCACGACGACGTCCGCCGGGCCCGCGAGATCTGCGGCGCTGTCCCGGACGCGGGCGGCGGCGGCGATCGGTAGGTCCACAGGAGGTCGGTCCGCGACCGCGGGAAAGCTCGCCCAACCGGCACCCTGCTACGGTTCGGACCCGATGACGCTGACCAAGGATCGCAAGCGCGAGTTGACCGTCGAGTACGGGGCCTCCGAGACCGACACGGGCAACACCCGCGTCCAGGTGGCCCTCCTGACCGAGCGGATCAACCACCTGACCGAGCACCTGCGCACCCACAGCCACGACCATCATTCGCGTCGCGGCCTGCTGATGCTGGTCGGTCAGCGCCGGCGGTTCCTCAACTACCTCCAGCGCAGCGACCTCGACGGCTACCGGTCCCTGATCAAGGCGCTCGGCCTGCGCAAGTGAGCGTTCTCGCGCCGGGCACGCCGGCGCCCGAGTTCTCGCTGGCCGACGAGCAGGGCGGCCGCTTCACCGAGGCCGACCTCCTCGGTCACACGACCGTCCTCGTCTTCTATCCGTTCGCCTTCAGCCCGGTGTGCTCGGACCAGCTGAGCCTCTACGAGGAGGTGCTCGGCGACCTCGCCGGCCGCGGCGCCCGGGTCATGGCCGTCTCCTGCGACGCCGGCTACTCGCAGACGGCCTTCCGCGAGCAGCTGAAGGTCACGATCCCGCAGCTGTCGGACTTCGAGCCGAAGGGGGCGACCTGCCGGGCCTTCGGCGTCCTCCACGCCGGCGGGTTCCCCGAGCGGGCGCTCGTCATCGTCGGCCCGGACGGCGTCGTGAAGTGGAGCTACCAGGCGCCGTCGCCGGGCGATCTGCCCGGGGCCAACCTGATCTTCGACGCCCTCGCCGCGTAGGCGGCGCCCCGAGCCGAGTGCACCGCCGTCGTCAGCGGGGGCGGTTTCCCCGTCTTTGGTGTATCGGGCACCGATTCATGCCCGCGTATTCGGAGGCGGGGGGAGTCCGCTCAACCTCCACAGCAACGTCGACTACATCTGGCGAGACCTCAAATCGATGCGTGAGGTTTCCGCCGCTGACGGCCTCGCGGACCGAGTCGCTGTACAAGCAGCTCCTGTGCCACGCCCTGTACGCCAAGGTCCCGGCGCTCGGTGGCCGGACCTGGGACTTCGAGGCTTGGCGGGCCAACATCCCTCGGCGTGAGGTGGTCCTCCTCGAGGGCAAGTGCAACTGGCCGCCCGCCCGGCCACCGGCGCCGCAGGGCGCCGGTGGTGGCGCCGATGGTGGCGGCGGCGGGAGCGTGGGCGGTGGGAGCACCGGCGGCGGGGGTGGCGGTGGCGGCGGCGGCAGTTTGGTGCCGGAGCCGGCCGCGGGGCGGGCGAAGTACGCCTTCGAGACCTGGAAGGCCGCCCCCGGCTTCCGCTCGCCGAGCTGCTCCTACGACGACCCGAAGTGCACGGTCGGGGAGCTCCACGCCGGCGGCGACTACTTCTTCTGCCAGACCAGGAGCGCCCGGGGGGAGACCGACCACGGGTACCACAATCACTGGTGGCTCTACACCGACCTCGACTCGCCCGCGGGTGCCCGGGGCTGGGTCTCGGCGATCTACGTGAAGGTCGGCGGGCAGGAGCAACCGATCCCGGGCCTGCCCGTGTGCTAGCGGAAGCGCTGGGCGACCGCGTCGCGGCGGAAGTCGAAGATCGCCTCGAGGTCGCGGCGGACGAGCGGCATGGCCAGCTCGCCGAGCGGCCAGAGGCCTAGCCGGTAGCGGACGCTGTCGCGCATCAGCGTCCCGCCGCCGGCCAGCGCCTCGAACTCGTGGGTGTGGCGCCAGACGGCGTACGGGCCGCGGAGCTGGGCGTCGAGGAACCGCCGGGGCGGGCTCCACTCCTCGATCTCGGTCAGCCACCGGACCGGGAGGCCGTGGAGGCGCAGGCGGTAGCCGATGCGGGTGCCGGCGGCCATCTGGATCGGTGCCGGGGTCGTGACCTCGAAGCGCAGGAGCGGCGGGGTCAGCGCCTCGAGGTTGAAGGCGTCGGCGAAGAAGGCGAACACCTCCGCGGGGGCGCGGTCGATGCGCTGCTCGCGGGTGAGGAGGTGGAGCCGCCCGCGCGGTCTTCTACTGTGAACCGGTGACCGCCGCCGTACGCATGGAGCGAGCATGACCGATCTGCGCAGCGCGCCGGTCCCCCCGCTCGGGCCGGAGGACCGGGTGCGGGGCGAGCCGGGGGCGCCCCTGGTGATCATGTACGCCGACTTCACCTGCCCGCGCTGCGCCCTGGCCGCCGCGCGCCTGGCCGGCCAGCCGCTGCGGGTCGCCTTTCGCCACTTCGCTCTGCGGGTCAAGGACCGCCGGGCGCTCCCGGTCGCCCTGGCGGCGGAGGCGGCGGGCGAGCAGGGCCATTTCTGGGAGATGCACGATGCCCTCTACGCAGATGCGGGACATCTGGATGATCCGCATATTTGGGAGCGGGCCCGCCGCTTGGGGCTGGACCTCGAACGCTTCGAGGCCGATCGCCACTCGGCCGGGCTGGCCGAGCGGGTCGGCGCGCAGGTGCACGGCGGGATCCGCGCCGGGGTCGCCGTCACGCCGACGCTGTTCGTCGACGGCGTCGCCCACCCCGGGCCCCCGGACGCCGGCCTGGTCAGGCGCTTGGCCGGGATCCCCGCCTGAGCCGGTCCGGATCGGGCGCGGCCGTGCTGCCGGGCGATGAATTACCATGGTTGTGTTCGGATTGAGAAAGAACAAAGAAACGAGCCGCCGACCGACGGGCGGACAGGAAGGCAACAACATGAGCAGCAACGCTGTTACCCGGGTCTCGGTTGAGATCGGCGGGAGCGAGATCTCGTTCGAGACCGGACGGATGGCCAAGCAGGCCGGTGGAGCCGTCGTAGTCCGCTGTGGCGACACCATGCTCCTCGCGACGGCCACGGCCGGCAGCCTGAGGGATGTCGATTTCCTCCCCCTCACGGTCGACGTCGAGGAGCGGATGTACGCGGCCGGGAAGATCCCCGGGTCGTTCTTCAAGCGCGAGGGCCGCGCCGGCGAGAAGGGCATTCTCACCGCCCGGATGATCGACCGGCCGATCCGGCCGCTGATGCCGAAGGGCTGGCGCTACGAGACGCAGCTGGTGGCGATCCCCCTGTCGATCGACCACGTGCACCCGTACGACATCCTCGCGATGAACGGCGCCTCGGCGGCGCTGATGATCTCCGACATCCCGCTGGCGACGCCGGTCGGCGCCGTGCGGATCGGCAAGGTCGACGGGAACTTCGTGGTCAACCCCAACGAGCAGGATCTGCTCGAGGGCTCCGATCTCGACTTGATCGTGGCCGGTAGCGAGAAGGCGATCCTGATGGTCGAGGCCGGGGCGAACGAGATCCCGGAAGCGGAGATCCTCGACGCCCTCGACATCGCCCACACCGAGATCAAGAAGCTGTGCGCCCTCCAGCGCGAGCTGGCCGAGAAGGTTGGCAAGCCCAAGCGCGAGGTCGTGGCGGCGGTCGTCGATCCGGGCCTGCTCGAGGCGGTCAAGCGCTCGCACGGCGAGGCGCTCGACGCGGCCACCCAGGTCGAGGACAAGCTGGAGCGCCAGGACGCGTGCAAGGCGGTCGAGGCGGGCGTGCTCGAGGCCCATTCGGGGAGCCCGGACGAGGCGGAGTACGCCGCGCGGCGGGCGGCGGCCCAGCAGGCGTTCGACAAGCTGGAGAAGCAGATGATCCGCGAGCGGATCGCCGTCCACAAGAAGCGCCCGGACGGTCGCCAGGAGAACGAGATCCGGGAGATCACGATCGAGGCTTCGGTCCTGCCGCGGGCCCACGGGTCGGCGCTCTTCACCCGGGGGCAGACCCAGGCGATCAGCGTGGCGGCGCTCGGGACGCTCAAGGAGGAGATGCGCCTCGACACGCTCGGCCTGGAGACGAAGAAGTACTACTGGCACCACTACAACTTCCCGCCCTTCTCGGTCGGGGAGGCCGGCCGGCTGGGCGGCCCGAAGCGGCGCGACGTCGGTCACGGGGCGCTCGCCGAGCGGGCGCTGGTGCCGATGATCCCGTCGATCGAGGACTTCCCCTACACGATCCGGGTCGTCTCGGACATCCTCGAGTCGAACGGCTCGTCGTCGATGGCCTCGGTCTGCGGGTCGTCGCTGTCGCTGATGGACGCCGGCGTGCCGATCAAGCGGCCGGTGGCCGGGATCGCCATGGGCCTGATCAAGGAGGGCGACGACTACATCGTCCTGACCGATATCGCCGGCGTCGAGGATCACCTCGGCGACATGGACTTCAAGGTCGCCGGGACCTCGGAGGGGATCACCGCCCTCCAGATGGACATCAAGATCGAGGGCGTGACGTTCGAGATCCTCCGGGACGCCCTGACCCAGGCGAACGCGGCGCGGACGTTCATCCTCGGCAAGATGGCCGAGGTCATCGACGCGCCGCGCGAGCAGCTCAGCCAGTACGCCCCGCGGATCGAGAAGGTCAAGATCGACCCGTCGCAGATCGGCATGCTGATCGGCAAGGGCGGCGAGACGATCCGCGGCCTGTGCGAGGAGTTCGAGTCGCAGATCGACGTCAACGACGACGGCCAGGTGCTGATCTACTCGGCCAACGGCGAGCTCGCCGATGCCCTGGTGGCCCGGATCAACACGATGATGAAGGAGGTCGAGATCGGCGACTCGTTCGCCGGCAAGGTGGTCAAGACGACCGCCTTCGGCGCCTTCGTCGAGCTCTCGAAGGGGACCGACGGCCTGCTCCACATCTCGAACGTCGCCCCGGGCAAGCGGGTCGAGACGGTCGAGGAGGTCCTCAACAAGGGCGACGAGATCGCCGTTCGGGTGGTCGAGGTCGACCGCGAGCGCGGGCGGATCGGCCTGCGCCTGGCCGACGACCCGGATGTCGCCGGCAAGACCGTCGAGGAGCTCGCGGCGGTCGGCGGCGGCAGCGGCGGGGGCGGTGGGGGCGGCGGACGCGACCGCGACCGCGACCGCGGTCCCCGTCCTCCGCGTCCGGGCGGCGGCGGCGACCGCAACGGCGGCCAGCGCGGGTCCGGGCGGCCGCGGCACCGTGATCGCTGAGCCCGACCGGATGACCGGCCCGGAGATCACCACGCTCGACACGGGCGTCCGGGTGGTGACCGAGCACATGCCAGGCGTGCGCTCGGTCGCCCTCGGCTTCTGGATCGGGACGGGCTCGGTGACCGAGAAGGACACCGAGTCGGGGCTCTCCCACCTGCTCGAGCACATGCTCTTCAAGGGGACCGAGCGCTACGGGTCGGAGGAGATCGACCAGATCTTCGACTCGATGGGAGCCGAGCTGAACGCGGGGACGGGCAAGGAGATGACCTCCGTGCACGCCCGTGTCCTCGACCGCAACCTCGAGCAGGCGTTCGACGTGATCGCCGACATGGTCTGGCACCCGCGGATGGACGAGCTCGAGAACGAGCGGGAGGTCGTGCTCGAGGAGATCGCGATGTACGAGGACGATCCCCAGGATCGGGTCTTCGACGTGCTCGGCGAAGCGGTCTTCGGTCCGCATCCGCTGGGCCGGGCGATCCTCGGCCGGGCCGACGTCGTCTCGGCGGCCGACCAACCGCTGCTCGAGGCCTTCCACGCGGCCCGGTACACGCCGGGCAACGTGGTCGTCGCCGCGGCCGGGTCGGTCGATCACGACCAGATCGTCGCCTGGGCGCGGCAGTCGAGCCCGGCGGCCGGGGCCGGCCCGCCGCCGGGTCCGCCGGCGCCGCCGGAGGAGCGCCCGTCGACGCCGCGCTTCCGGGTCAAGGAGACCGAGCAGTACCACGTCTGCCTCGGCGGACCGGGCCTGGCCCGGGACGACGAGCGGCGGTTCGCCCTGCGCGTCCTCGACAACCTCCTCGGCGGGACGTCGTCGTCGCGCCTCTTCCAGGCGGTCCGCGAGCGACGGGGCCTCGCCTACTCGGTGTTCAGCTTCCACACGCTGTTCGCCGGCGCCGGCCAGGTCGGCGTGTACGTCGGGACCCGGGAGGAGAACCTCGAGGAGACGTTGCGGGTGATCGGCGGCGAGCTCGAGCAGATCTCGCTCGGCCGGGTGCTCGACGACGAGCTCAAGCGGGCCAAGGACAACGTCCAGGGGCGGGTCGTCCTGGCGCTGGAGTCGACCACGTCGCGGATGGACCGGCTGGGGGCGAGCCTGCTCGCCGACCTGCCGATCATCAGCGTGGACGAGCTGATCGAGCGGATCGACGCGGTCACGGCCGACGACATCCAGGCCCTGGCCAACGAGCTCTTCCTCCCGTCGAAGCTCTCGGCGGCGGGGATCGGGCCGGACGGGGCGCTGTTCGCCCAGGCGCTCGAGCCGATCAACCCGAAGCTCGCGGGCATCGCCCACCTCCACGCCGGCCTGGTGTGATCCGGGTAGCCGTGGCCGGCGCGGCCGGCCGGATGGGGCAGGCGGTGTGCGCGGCGGTCGACGGGGCCCCGGACATGGAGCTCACCGGCCGGGCGGATCCGTCCCTCGGGGTCGCCCTGGCCGAGGTGCTGGCCGGGGCTGACGTCGTCGTCGACTTCACCGTGCCGGCCAGCGCCCTGCCGAACGCCCGGGAGTGCCTCGCGGCCGGCGTCCACGTGGTGATCGGCACGACTGGCTTCGACGTCGAGGCGCTTCGCGACGTGGGCGGAGCCAACGTCTTCGTCGCCCCGAACTTCGCGATCGGGGCGGTGCTGATGATGCGCTTCGCGGCCGAGGCGGCCCGGCACATGGCGGCGGCGGAGATCATCGAGCTCCACCACGACCAGAAGGTCGACGCTCCGAGCGGGACCGCCGCCCGGACGGCCGGGCTGATGGCGGCGGCGACCGGGGGGCCGCCGCCGGTCATCCACTCGGTCCGCCTGCCGGGGCTCGTCGCCCACCAGGAGGTCATCCTCGGCGACCTCGGTCAGACGCTGACCATCCGCCACGACTCGCTCAACCGGGAGTCGTTCATGCCGGGGGTGCTGCTCGCCGTGCGCCGGGTCGCCGACCTGCCCGAGTCGCCGCTGGTCGGCCTCGAGCACCTCCTGTTCAGCTAGTGCTCTCGCCGCCCCGGATCGCGAGCCCGCGTCCGGCGGCCGGCGGCCGGCGCGACGACCTCCGCCGAGAGCGCTCGGCCGAACCACGGCTGGCCCGGGCAGCGCCTCCTGCCCGAGCCGGCCGCGGAGCGGGCTAGGAGCCGTCGCGCGCGGCGCGCTGCGCTGGGGTGAGGTTGCTGATGTTGGCGGCCGCGCCACTGACGGCGGCCTTGGTGCCGATCGCGACGGGCACGGCGCCCGGGCTCTTGCTGTCAGCCCGCTGCTTGGGGGAGCTGAGATCGATGTCGGCCATGGTTCTCCTCGGGTGGGGTCTGGCAGGATGCGAGACCGTGGGGGGCGCGCGCCTCCGGTGAGCCCACCGAGAGACTTCGGCTGACATCCGTGCCGTCGACGCTTGGTCACCCGCTGAGATCCGGCTGCGCCTGCCCCAGATGGGGTGCCGCCGGTGCGGGGCGCGACGGTCGGCCCCGTCGGCCGCAATAGCGCCCCACGCCGCACCGTAGCACCTGCCCGGACCGGTTTGGGCGCGGGTCGCCGGCCCGCACCCGGTCGGCGCGGCCGCGCAGGGCCGGCGGCGGGTCGCCGACCCCGGAACGCGCCGTCGCCGCCGACCCTGGGATACTGGCGTCAGATGCCAGAGCTCGGCTCCATCCTCACGGCGATCGTGACCCCGTTCGATGGTCACCTTGCGGTCAACGAGGAGGTCTTCGTCTCCCTGATGCACCATCTGGCCGACCACGGGTCGGACGGCTTCGTCGTCTGCGGAACGACCGGCGAGGCGCCGACCCTGACCGACGAGGAGCACCTGCGCCTGATCGAGCTGGCCGTGGCCGAGCGCCCGGCGGGGAAGACGATCGTCGCGGGAACCGGGTCCAACGACACCCGTCACGCCGTCTACCTGACCGAGCGGGCCACCGAGCTCGGGGCGGACGCCGTGCTCTCGGTCACGCCTTACTACAACCGACCGAACCGGCGGGGGCTCCTCCGCCACTTCGGGGCGGTGGCGGCGGCGACCGACAAGCCGGTGGTCCTCTACAACATCCCGTCGCGGACGGGCACCGACATGCCCAACGAGCTGCTGGCCGAGCTGGCCCAGACCCCGCGGATCGACTTCGTCAAGCAGGCCAACAACGACAACCTGGCGCCGGTCGACGGCCTCGGCATCTACGCGGGCAACGACGAGACCCTGGGGCGGACGCTCGACTTGGGCGGGGAGGGCGGGATCCTCGTGGCCAGCCACATCGTCGGGGAGGAGATGCGGCGGATGGTCGATGAGCCGGAGAACCGGGCGGCGATCGACGCCGACCTGCGGGAGGTCTACGAGGCGCTCTCGGTGACCTCGAACCCGATCGGCATCAAGGCGGCCCTGAACATGCTCGGGATGCGGGTCGGCGGGCTGCGCTCGCCGCTCGTCGCCGCCGACTACGCCGAGTCGCAGGTCGTCGGGGCGATGCTCGCCCGGCGGGGCCTCCAGGCGCTCTCGCACCGATGAGCGACGGAAAGCTGCGGGTCCTCCCGCTCGGCGGGCTGGGCGAGATCGGCAAGAACATGACCGTGGTCGAGTACGACGGGCGGATCGTCGTCGTCGACGTCGGCCTCCGGTTCCCGACCCCGGAGATGGTCGGCATCGACCTCGTGCTCCCGGATTTCACCTACCTGCTCGAGCGGGCGGCCGACATCGAGGCGATCGTGATCACCCACGGCCACGAGGACCACCTCGGGGCGCTGCCCTGGGTGCTCCGGGAGCTCGGGCGCAAGCGGATGCCGCCGATCTACTCGGGCCGTCTGGCCATCGCCATGGCCCGGTCGAAGCTGGAGGAGCACAAGCTCCGGGACGTCGTCCTCCGCGATCTCGATCCGGGCACCGAGATCGAGCTCGGTCCGTTCGGGCTCGAGCTGATCCACATGACCCACTCGATCCCCGACTCGAACGCCGTCGCCCTGACCACCGACATGGGGACGGTCCTCATCACCGGCGACTACAAGTTCGACCAGACCCCGGTCGACGGCGTCCCGGCCGACGTCTCGCGTCTGGCCCAGCTCGGGGCCGAGGGGGTGCTGCTCCTGTGCGGCGACTCGACGAACGCGGACCGGCCGGGGTTCTCGCCGTCGGAGTCGGGCGTCGGGCCCCACCTCGAGGAGGTGTTCAGCCGGGCCGACGGGCGGGTCATCGTGACGAGCTTCGCCTCGAACATCCACCGCGTCCAGCAGGTGGTCGACGCGGCGGCGGCGCTCGGGCGGAAGGTCGCCCTGATCGGCCGGTCGATGCGCAAGAACGTGAACATCGGCTCGCAGCTCGGCCACATCGAGGTCCCCGATGGGATCATGGTCCAGGGCCGCCAGATCGAGAGCTACCCGGACGAGAAGCTCGTCATCATCTCGACCGGGTCACAGGGCGAGCCGTTGTCGGCGCTGCGCCGGATGGCCTACCGCGACCACCCGCAGGTCAAGCTCCACGAGGGCGACACGGTGGTCTTCTCGGCGACGCCGATCCCGGGGAACGAGCGGGCGGTGAACGAGACGATCGACCGGCTCTACCACATCGGCTGCGACGTGATCACCACCCGCGACGCGCCGATTCACGCTTCGGGGCACGGCTACGCCGAGGAGATCAAGCTGATGCTCAACCTGGTCAAGCCGAGCTACGTGATGCCGTTCCATGGCGACTTCAAGCGGATCCACCTCCACGCGAAGCTGGCCGAGGCGGTCGGCGTCGCCCCGGAGGCGATCTTCTCGGGGGAGAACGGGATGGTGCTGGAGATCGACGGGCGCGGCGCCCGCTGGGGCAAGGCGGAGCGGGCGGGGATGATCTTCGTCGACGGCGTCGACATCGGCGACATCGCCGACGCGGCGCTGCGCGACCGGCGGATGCTCTCGGCCGACGGGATCTTCATCGTCGTGGCGACGATCTCCGAGCAGGACGGCGGCTCGGTCGCCGACCCGGAGGTCATCTTCCGGGGGGTTCCGTTCATGGACGAGGCGGGCAAGCTCCTCGACGAGCTCCGGGACACGGTCGACGACACGCTCGAGCGAGCGGCCGGCGACCACGTGCGCGAGGTCGACGTGCTCCAGCAGATGCTCCACGACGACCTCGCCGCGCTCGTCTACGACCGCCTCCGTCGCCGGCCGATGGTCCTTCCGGTCGTCGTCGAGGTCTAGTCCGCCGCGGCGAGCAGCGCCTCGGCCCGCTCGAGCAGCACGAGTCGGTCGACCGCGGCGGCGGCCAGGGCCCGGGGGACGGTCCCGATCTCGGCGCCGAGGATGCCGACGAGGAGATGGGAGGAGGTGATGCGGCCATCCTTGCGCGCGGCGGCGGCGACCACCGCCCGGTGGAGCGCCCGCTTGGCCGAGGCACCGAATCGCGGGTTGCCGCGCGGGGGCCGGGGTGTGCCGGGGAGGCTGAAATCGGCCAGGGCGATGCCGACGGCGGCCAGGCTGAGCTCGGTCTCGCGCTCGAGCGCGGCGCCGAGTCGGTCGTGGTCGAGGCGGGTCTCGACGAGCAGCCTTCCGGCTGGTCGGGACTCGTCGGCGGCGAGCGCGAGCAGCAGATGCTCGGCCTCGACGCTGGTGGCTCCGAGGGCGTGCGCCTCCTCGCTGGCGGCGCGCGCGACGACGCGGCGGGCGTCACCGGCCAGTCGATCGAACATCACCCTCTCCTGTCGGTAGGCCCGCGTGCGGCGAGGCGCTTGGCGTGCTTCTTGTGCACCGCCTGGCGGGTCACTCCGAGCGCGTCGGCCACCTGCGACCAGGTCCAGCCGTCGCGGAGGGCCCGCTCGACGCCGGCATCCTCGACGCGATCGGCGAGCCGGCGCAGGGCAACCACGGCGGCGAGTCCGTCGGCCGGGTCGGGGGGCGTCTCCGCCTGGCTGGTGAGCACGCCAGCAACTGTAGTTGACAGCGGCGCGGCTGTCAACTTTGGTTGCGTGGGGTGGGGGTGATGGTGATCCTCGCGGTCCAGCCCGTCTGCCCGTCGGGCGCGCCCGGCCGGCCGAATCCGGTCCTCAGGCCGGCGATCAGGACCTGGTCCGCGGCCAGCCGGTCGGCGTCTTCCTCGGTGGGCGCGTCGAGCTGCACGGCAATCTCCATCGGGCCGGCGCCCGCCCCGGCGGCGAGCACGCCCGGCACGCCGCGGACGCCGTCACCGAACGCGGCGAGGAAGGCCGCCGTCGCCGCGGGGGAGAGCGGGGCGGAGATGTTCAAACGGATCGACGCGGTCCAGATCACGTGCGCTCGAGGACCGCGAGCAGGAAGGGGCTCTTGGCCCCGGCGCCCATGGCGCTCTGCTCGAGTGCGGCGAGCGAAGCCGCGCGGAGGCCTTGCCACTCGCCGGCCGGCTCGAGCTCGGCGCGCGCGGCGATCCACATCGGATGGAGCCGCTCCCACCGGTCCCAGACCTCCTCGGGCGTCGCGTCTTCGTGAGCGAGCTCGTGCTCGGTCACCTCGAGCTCCCCGTAGGGGCCGAAGAGGCTCTCGAGCGCGGCGGGGCTGCCCCAGCTCGCGGCCGGAGAGCGGTCGGGCGGACGCCGGCGCGAGAGCGACTGGCGCATCAGGGCGACGGCGGCGAACATCGGCCCGCGCGGCGGCCAGGTCGTGATCGCCACCCGCCCGCCGGGGCGAACGACGCGGGCGATCTCGGCGGCGGCGGCGTGGCCCGGGCGGGCGAAGATCAGGCCGAACACCGACATGGCCGCGTCGAACCGGCGATCGTCGAACGGGAGTCGCGCGGCGTCGCCGAGGACGAACTCGGCTGCGGGAACCCGCTCCCGGGCGACCTCGAGCAGCCGGGGCGAGGCGTCGAGCCCGGTGACGACCGCCCCGGCGCGACGCGCCAGGAGCGCGGCGTTCCCGGTGCCGCAGGCGACGTCGAGCACCTGCTCGCCGCCGCCGAGGTCGAGCGCCGCGACCGCGGCCTCCGACGCCGGGGCCAGCTGGGCCGCCGTGTCCTCGTAGCACCCGACGCCCCACTCGTCCACCCGGCGAATCATCGCGCGGGCGCTCTCATCCGCCGCCGGTCAGCAGTCGCAGCAGGAGAGGCACTCGCAGCAGGCGCAGCACTCGCAGCACTCGCAGAACCCGCACCCGCCGTCGCCGCCCCGACGCGGCTTGACCTGCTCGGGGTCGGGATCCTCGCCGGCGAACTGGTGGGCCAGGAATCCGACGCGGGCGGCGGGGCCGTCGTGGGCGTGGGCATGGAGGCCGAAGGCGCGGTCGACGGCGTGGCGAACCTCGCGCCCGAGCAGGGCCTTGACCAGGCGGTCGTCGGCGAGGTCGAGGTCGGCGACGGCGAGCTCGAGCCCGAGCACGGAGTCCTCGCAGTGGCGGAGCGCCTCGGCCCGGCTCGTGCCGGTCGCCGCCAGCGGATTGAAGGCGCCGGCGCGCCGGTCGGCGGGGAGATCCTCGACCGCGTCGAGGAGATGGGCGAGTCGCCCGAAGTGGCGTCCGGCCTCGGCGAGCGGAGCGGCATTGTGGGGCTTGCCGGCGAGGACGGCGGTGTGGGCGAACGCGGCGGCCACCGCCGCCTCGGTCGGTTCGGTGAGGTCGAGGAGCCGGGGCCCGAGGGCGCCGAGCCGGAGCGCGGCCTGCTCGAGCGTGGCCTGGCGGTCGAGGGCGAGGGTGAGGACGCCGGGGTCGAAGCCGACGGCTGTCGCCGTGCGTGTCCCGGCCCGCTCCCAATCGTCGGCGATCCGGCGGCCGGCGGCGGCGGCGATCCGTCCGGCGAAGACACCGTCGCCGTCGAGGACGTGGTCGCGGGTCTTGCCGGCGACGAGGATCAGCGACACCGAGGCGGCCAGGCGGGCACCCTCGCTCCGGGATTCGACGACCTCGGCGCGAGCCATGGCCCGACCGGGGCACGGGGCGGCCCGGCGCAGCGGGGAGCCGAGCGGCGCCTGGGCCTGGGCGAGCACCGACACGAGCAGGCCGTCGTAGTTGGTCGCCAGCCGGCTCGGGTGCCCGTGCTCGTCGCGGAGGGTCAGGCACAGGCCGCAGAGGTGGGACATCCAGGACGCCCGCAGCGGTGCGCACAGTCGGTGCCGACAGGGACGCACAAGGCCGAACATCGCCCACCACCCTCCTCGATCGACTGAAGAGCGACGGATTGTTGCAAAGCGGCCTCCGCGACCGCGCCCGGCCATCCTAACCTCCGCCCGGGGGCGCCGAAGCCGGTGGCCAGCTCGCCGATGATTGGCCGGTGCGCGTGGTCCTTCCGCGGCGGATGCCGGGTCCGGCGCGGCGGTGGCTCTAGGGTGACTGGACGTGCCGGCCGGCGACTACTTTCCAGACATCGATCGCGTGCTGCGCGTCTCGCGGGTATGGCCGCGCATCTTCGCCGCGGAACCGGACGGGACGCTCCCGGTGGCCTTCGAGGAGGACCGCCTGGTCGTGCTCTGCGCGGGGGAGGAGCCACTCGGGCTGGTGCGGGCGAACTCCGAGCGGATCGTCCGGCTGCTCAACCGCCTCCTCGACGGCGAGGTGATCGTCGGCGAACTCGACCCGGTCGAGGCGACCCGAACCGAACTCCTCCTGGCGCGCGACCTGCTGGCGCTCAAGTCCTGGGCGGTCGAGTTCACCGAGCAGAGCCAGCGTCGTTGACCGAGCTGGGGGACGGCGACCTTGGCTTGCGGGGTGATGTCGCCGTCGGCGACCGCCGGGGCGACCGCCGGGCTGACCGCCGGGCCGACCGCCGGGGCGACGGCCGGGGCAGTCGCCGGGACGGCCCGCCGGGCCGGCCACCGGGCGGCCACCAGGCAGGCCGAGAGGAGCGCCGCGAATCTTGCGTGGCGTCATGTGGATTTCCTCGGGTCAGCGAGACTGGGGTCGGCGGCCGCGGCGATCAGACGCCACGGCCGGGTCGACCCCGGGCGATCGCCCCGACCGCGACGAGGAGGGCGAGCGCGCCGAGGATCAGCGCCGCGACGCCGAGTCCCTTGCTCGCGCCCTGGGAGGTGCTCGCCGGCGCCGCGGAGCCGCCGCCTGCCGTGCCGCCGGTGCTCGGTACCGGTCCCGGTCCGGCCTCGGTTCCCGCGACGTCCTCGATCAGGCCGCCCTTGGCGGTGATGTTGACCGTCGGCGCCGGATGGTTCGTCGAGTCCGGTGCCTCGATCCAGCGGACGACGTCCCCGTTGGAGTAGGTCTGGATGACCTTGAAGGTCAGCGTCTGCCCGGCGTCGCCGTCGGGGATCGCCGTGGTGATCGGGAACTGGAGGAACGATCCGGGCGGGATCCCGCCGTGCGCCGGCGCGGTCCAGATGACCTCGGCGACCTCCTCGGTGATCGTTCCGGCGTCGGTCTTGACCGGGGTCGCCAGCTTGCGCTTCAGGACGCTCGCCGTCCACCCGGGCGGGAGCTGGGTCGAGACGTCGAGGAACCCGGGCGGGATCTGCATGTCGACCTTGACGGTGCTCGCATGGTCCTCCTCGTCGGGGACCCGGACGTCGACCGTCGGGTTCGACGAGGCCGGCAGCGTGTTCGGGTGGAGGCTCACGTGAGCCTCGCCGGTCGCGGGCAGGGCGAGCGTGGCGACGGCGGTGGCGGTGGCGATGAGAAGCGTTCGTCTCACTTTGCTTGTCTCCTGGTCGGTTAGGCGGTTGGCGTCGTCACCTCCCGGGAGGCGGGCGGCGCCCGGCCGGCCAGTCGACGCGCGAGCAGGAGTCCGCCGTGGGCGGCGACTCGCGGCAGCGACCCGAGGTGGTGACGGGCGACGGGGCGCCGGCCGGCCGGATTCGCCGCCCGGCGCGCGCCGAGCCGCTCGAGGAGCGCCTCGCCGGGGTAGCGGCCGGCGAAGAGGGCGGTGGCCAGGAGCAGCGCCGGAGCGAGGTAGAGGAGCGCGAGGTGGAGGTCGGGGGCGAGGAACCCGGCGCCCCAGACGCCCACGAGCAGCGCGATCGCCGCGGCGACCCGGCCGGCTCTCACTGGACCGGCACCGAGACGGTCTGGGAGTACTGGTCGAACTTGTCGATCAGGACGTTGATCTGGAGCTTCCACGTGCCCGGGACGGCGAGGAGCACCCCGGGAACCGTGTAGTGGCCGGGACCGGATTTCTCGCCGGTCTGGGTGAGCGGGCCGATGCCCTTCGCGGGCAGGGTCTCGGCGACCGTGACCTGCTGCGCCCCGTCGTACTGCGCTCCCGTCGTCGGGTCGAACAGGTAGAGGTGGAGCTCGTTCGACCCGACCCGAGCCGGGTCGAGCGTGAGCTGGAGCTGCTTGCCGCCGACCGTCGTCGTCGCGTTGAACGGCCCGCTGTACTGGGCGACCGCCGGCGCGTAGCTCGCGAGGGCGCCCGTGACGGCGAGGACGACGGCGATCAGGCCGACCTCGGCGCGCAGGGTCCGGCGCAGGATGACCCCAGCCGCGCCCGGAGCGGCGCCCTCCTCGGCCCGCGCGTTCAGCTGCGGAAGCGTCCGCCGCCGGTTCAGCGCACCGAGGCCGATCAGCGCCATCAGGAGGATGAACTTGATCAGCACCGCCCGACCGAAGTCGGTGCTCGTCAGCAGGCCGGGGTGGCGCACCTCGACGTAGGCCTGCACCAGGCCGGCCGCCAGGAGCACGCCCACCGCGGCGAGCGCGAACCCCGAGAAGCGGGACACCACGCCGGCGAGCAGCCGCACCCGCTCGGTCGCGTCCAGCCGCCGCGTCGCCGCCGGCAGCGCGACGACGAGGCTGACGAGGCCGCCGAGCCAGATCGACATCGCCGTCACGTGGAGCGTGATCGACGGGAACATCACGATCACCGGGGACTGGGTGGCGCCATGGCCGGAGAGCGCCGGCAACAAGAGCAGCGCCCCGAGCGGGAGGCCCAGCGCGCCCGCCAGGATCCCCTCGCGCCCGCGCAGCGCGAGCCCGGTCGAGCCGAGCGGGACCGGGCGGAGCACCGGCGCGCGCGCCGCACTCGGCCGGAGCAGCGCGGCGCCGAGCAGGCCGACGGCCAGCCAGCACCCCGCGCCGGCCGTCCAGATCGTGCCGAACCGGGTCCCCAACTCCTCACGCACCACGCTGGGGGCCAGCGCGGCCCAGCCGGTGACGCCGGCCGCCTCGGCCGCCTCGAGGACCACCCCGGCGAGGGCGCTCAGCGCCCCGGCGAGGGCGCTGACGAGCAGCATCGTCCGCAGCCGCCCGACGAACGCCGCCGACCCCTCGCGCCACGGCGCCGAACCGCCGGCCTGGAGGCGCAGCACCGGCAGCCAGACGGCGAGCAGGAAGACGAGCGCACCCACGGCGATCGCGATCGCGGCGTACTGCACGGCGCGGGCCGCGCCGAACGCGACCTCGGTGATCGGTCCGGTGCTGCTGCGCCCGAGGAGCTGGGCGACGGTCAGGCCGGCCGCCGCGCCCGGCTTGCCGATCGCGAAGACGAACCCGCCGGTCACGATGTGGCCGTCGGCCGAGACGACGCGGTAAGTGGCGGTGTACGTCCCCCCGGGCAGCCCCGGCTTCAGGTGGACGCCGATGACCGAGCCGGTCCCGTTCGGGTGGAACCCGTCGCCCATGTCGACCCGGGCGCCCCGGGTGTCGAAGACGCGCACGGCGCCGAAGTTGCCCTCCACCGTCTCGTCGAACCGGAACGCGACCTGCCCCGGCTCACGCGCCACGGTCGCACCCCGCTCCGGCTGCGTGCCTTCGAGCGTCGCGTGGGCGAACGCCCCGCCGGGCAGGCCGAGCAGGAGCGCCGCCGCGAGCGCGAGCACGAGCGCGCGACGGCGGCTCACCATGCCTCACGCACCTTCGGTGCCGGCGCCTCCACATCCGCGCCGTCGCCGGCCGCCTGGCGCCGCCGGGCTCGCGCGACGACCACCGCGCCGCCGAGCGCCGCCAGGATCACCGAGATCGGGGCCCAGATCGGGAAGCCGGTCGCCTGGCCGTGCCAGTACAGCGTCCCGGCGATCGCGCCCGGTTGGCCGCCGACCGTGATCGGCACCGTCCAGGCGAAGATCTTCGTGGTCTTCGACTTGTCGGTGACCGACTTCGGCGTCGCCGTCGTGAACAGGTGGATGCGATGGTCATGCCACTCGAAGCGCCCGGTCTTGTCGAGCGTCACCCACTGGGGCGGGGCTTTCGGGTTCGCGCTCGCCGGAACCACGGTCGTCGCGTAGCGGTCGTCGTTGAGGTAGAACGCCGGCGAGCGCTGATTCACCTGCACGGTCCCGTCCGCCAGCAGCCGCGCGTAAGGGTCCCCGGTGTAGCCGTAGATCACCACCGGCTTGCCGGTCCGGTTGTCGACCTCGAGGTTGTTGTCGAAGTTCAGCACCTGCACCGACAGCCCGGGAGGCGACGGCCCGACCCGGTCGATCACGTCGCGATAGTTGGAGTTCCCCAGGTGCGCCTCGGCGACCGAGACGCTGAGCGCGACCGCCATCGCGGTCAACGCCAGCACGCGTTTCATCGCGGGCTCCTTCTCTTCGTTGTTCTGACGGGCGGCCGGCGAGCCCGGCTCGCGCCGGCCCGGGGCCGTGGGGAGCTAGACCGTCAGAGCGAGCGGCGGCGGGCGAACGGCCAGCGACCGGGCGATCAGCGCCCCACCGCGAGAGAGCAGGCGCCGCGGCGCCCGGGCGTGACCGTGGACCCGCGGGGCCCGGCGGGGCGCCCGCCGCCGCTGCACCCAGCAGGCCAGGTGGGCGATCTGATCCTCGCCGAGGTACCGGCCGGCCAGAAGCGGGACGGCCACGAACACCGCCGGCGCCATGAACGCCAAGCCCCCGTCGTAGCCCGTGGCCGCCTGCACCAGCGCCCAACCGATCGCCAGGCCGGCGAGGACGAACAGCAGCCGAAGGTCACGGCGGGTCATCCGAGGGAACATAGCGCGTGGCGCGCGTCGGCCGACCCGGTGTCAGTCGGCCGCCACGGCCTGGGGCTCGCCGGGCCACCCCGGCGCGCCGGCCGCGACGTCTCCGCCGAAGCGCACGACGAAGCGGGCCCCGCCTCCGGCTGACCGCTCGACGGCGACGTCGCCGCCGTGCGCCTCGGCCACCGCGGCGACGATCGCCAGGCCGAGCCCGACCGACCCGGCCCGGTCGCCCCCGCCGCGCACGAAGCGCTCGAACAGCCGGGGAGCCAGGTCGGGCGCGATGCCCGGACCGTTGTCGCTGACCGTCAGCACCGCCCCACCGCCCGGGGACGGTCGCGTCGAGACGGTGACGTGGGTTCCCGGCGGCGTGTGGCGGAGCGCGTTCTCGAGCAGGTTGATGGCCACCCGCTGGACGTCGTCCCGCGCCCCGGACATCGGCGCCGGGCGCGTGTCGAGCTCGACGGCGTGCCCGCCGCTCACCGGCCCGAGCTCGCCGGCCGCCTCGACCACCACTTCTGCGAGGTCGAAGGTGCGGCTGACCCGCGCCCGGCCGACGTCGGCGCGGGCGAGGAGGAGCAGGTCCTCGACCAGGCGGCGCATCCGCTGAGACGAGCGCAGGGCCGACCGGGCCGCGGTCTCCTCCTCTCCCCGGAGGGTCTCGCTCAGGAGCTCGAGGTTGGCCAGCACGCTGGTCAGCGGCGTGCGCAGCTCATGCGACGCGTCGGCCACGAACGCCCGCTGGCGGTCGAGCATCGCCTCGGTCTCGGCCCGGGCGGCCGACAGGGCGTCGAGCATGCCCTCGAGCGTCCGCCCGAGCTCGGCGACCTCGTCCTCCGACTGGGAGGCCGGGACCCCGCGGGTCGGGTCGCGGGTCCGCTGGACCTCGCTCGCCGCAGCGGTCAGCGCGGCGATCGGCGCCATCGCCCGGCGGGCGATCATCGTCCCGGCGGCGAAGGCGAGCCCGGTCCCGCCGAGCACGCCGAAGATGAGGAAGACCTGGAGCCGGCCGATCGTCTTGTCGAGGTCGGACACCGGCCGGGCGTACTGTACGTAGACGGGGATGTTGGCCTGGGCCAGGCGGGTGACCACCCGGTAGCCGTTGATGTCGGTCGGCGCGCTGCTCACCCGCCCGAGATACGGGGCGTCGACCGTCCCGCCGAGCGCCTCGTTGGTGGTCGCCGAGATGATGCGCACCACCGCATGGTCGGGGGCGGCCAGCTGGTCGAGCGGCTTGTTGAACGCGTAGTACCCGACCGAGCTCTGAAACACGACCAGGTTGCTGCCGATGTTGTCGGCCGCCGTCGTCAGCTCGCTCGTGAAGTCGGCGCGGATCCGGCGGGCGGTCAGGGTGCCGATCGCCATCGCGAAGATCAGCAGGATGACCAGCGTGAGCGCGGCCGACCCGCCGGCCAGGCGGATCCGGATCGGCAGGCGGGAGATCGGCACCGACACCGCCATCCGCCATGCGCCGATGATCCGGGCGACGGCGACCTGGTAGCCGGTCAGCGCCGGGTCGTCCGGCTCCGGCAGACGCAGGCGCGGAAGCTCGATGCGCGGCCAGTCGATCCGGCGGAGGTCCACTCGACGCCAGGCCGGCGGCCCTCCGGCCCGGCCGGTGCGCGGCGGTCGCCCGGCGTCGCCGCGCGGCGGACGCTCGGCCGGATCGGGCCCGCCGCCGGTCGAGGCCCGGCTCGGCAGCCAGGCGGGCCGCCAGCTCTTAGGCGCGGAGGACGTACCCGGCCCCTCTGATCGTGTGCAGGAGCCGTGGCTCCCCGGCCGCCTCGAGCTTGCGGCGGAGGTTCGACACGAACACCTCGATCGTGTTCGTCGTCGAGAACGGGTCGTAGCCCCAGACCTCGTCGAGGAGTCGCTGGCGGGAGATCACGATCCGTTCGTTGCGCATCATGTACTCGAGCAGCTCGAACTCCCGCTGGGTCAGCTCGACCGTCCGGCCGGCCCGCTGAACCTCGTGGGTGTCGGCGTTTAGCGTCAGGTCGCCGACCCGCAGCGGGGCGCTCCCCCGCGGGGGCCGGCGGCGCAGGAGGGCACGGATGCGAGCAAGCAGCTCCTGGCGCTCGAACGGCTTGACCAGGTAGTCGTCCGCCCCGGAGTCGAGCCCCTCCACGCGGGCCTCGAGGGCGTCACGGGCGGTGAGCATGAGGATCGGCACGTCGTCATCGCGGCGGAGCTCCCGGGCCACCTCGATCCCGTCGAGGCGCGGCAGGCCGAGGTCGAGGATGACCACGTCGGGGAGGAAGCCGTGGGCCTCGTCGAGGGCGGCGAGCCCGTCGCCGGCGATCCTGACCTCGTAGCCCTCCATGCGCAGTGAGCGCTGAAGGACGTCGGCGATGTCCTGATCGTCCTCGACGACCAGGACACGCGGCGAGCGCTCGTAGTCGGACATCCGGCCGATCGTATGCGCTCGTGCCCTGCACCGAGCGGATCTTTAGCCGGGATTGAGGGGTGAGGTCTCGTCCATCCGTTGAAGCGCCGCCTCGCTCACGTCGATCACCACGGCTCCGCCGCTCGCCCCGGCGACGAGGACGCTCAGCTGGTCGAAGTGGTCGATCAGGCAGTCCCGCCGGCGCTCGCCGACCGGGACCTCGGCCTCGCCGGCCGGCGCGCAGAACACCCGCGGCCCCTGGCCGGCGACCCGGACGAGATGGCTCGTGGCCACGAAGCCGGCCTGGCGCTGGCCGAGGTAGTAGGAGTGGAGCTCCATGCTGAGCTCGGCCACCGTCGACTCGAGGGTCAGCTGATAGGCGCCGGCGTAGGAGAGGACGGTCGCGCACGGGGTCACCCGCAGGTCGATGCGCAGGCGTGCCGGGGCTAGGGCTTCGCGCTCCAAGACCGGTCAAAGCTACCGCCACCGGGCGCCGGCCACCCTCCGGGCGCGCCGGTCACGGGCCCGTCGCCGACGACCTCCGCCCGGTCCGGGCCGCCGATCGCGACGGAGCCCCGAGCGGGTCTTCACGGTTCGCCACCCCCGGGCGACCGTCCCGCCCGAAGGCATCCGCCGGGCCGCGGCGCGCGTACCCCTGCTCATGGCCGAGCACCAGATCCTCCACTACGAGCGGGCCGGATCCGGTGACCCGATCCTGCTCCTCCATGGCATCGGTGGCGAGTTGGGCGTCTGGGACCCCGTGTGGACGACCCTCATTCAGGCCTGTGACGTCATCGCCGTCGACCTGCCCGGCTTCGGTCGCTCGCCCGCCCTCCCGCGGTACCTCGTCCCGAGCCCCCGGGCCATCGCCGCCGTAGTCGCCTCCTTCCTCGCCCGGCTCGGGATCGACCGGGCGCACCTCGTCGGCAACTCGCTCGGCGGTTGGATCGCCCTCGAGCTGGCCAAGGCCGGCCGCGCCCGGTCGGTCACCGCCCTCAGCCCCGCCGGCCTCTGGGCCGCGCCGCTCCTCGCCCGGGGCGCCCGGGCCCCGGGTCGCGCCCATCGGGTCGTGCACGGCCTGGGCCCGGCCCTGCCCGTCCTCCTGCGCAGCCGCCGGGTCCGGCGCCTGGCCCTCGGCCACGTGGTCGCCGACCCCGACCTCGTGCCCTACCGGCCGGCGCTGCGCATGGTCCGCTCCTACGCCCGCGGCGGTGCCTACGACGCCACGAACACCGCCATGCGGCAGAGCTTCTTCGAGGATCCGCAGCAGATCGCCGTCCCCGTCACCCTCGCCTTCGGCGAGCTCGATCGCCTGGTCCGACCGGCACGCCTCCCGATCCCCGGGGCGCGAACCGTGATCCTCCCCGGATGCGGCCACATCCCGATGTGGGACGACCCGGTCCTGGTCAGCCGGCTGATCCTCGAAGGGGCCGCCGCCCGGGTGGCGTGACGCCCGTTGGTTGGGGGGCGCCACCCGGTAGCCGACCCCGGCTCGGGCGGCGGCAGGGCAACGCCCGCCCGCGTCGAAGTGGCCAGACGATGGCCCCTGCCCGTAAGCCACCCGTCCGCAAGCCGGCCGCCAAGGCCCGCAAGCCGGCCGCCAAGGCCCGCAAGCCGGCCGCCCGAGCCCCGGCGGCCGGGCGCCGGCCGGCGCCGGCCCGCAAGAAGCCGGCGCGCGCTCCCGTCGTGCTCGAGCAGCGCCACTACGACGTCCTCGGTCTCGGCCTTGTCGCCCTCGGGGTCTTCCTCGGCGTCCTCCTCTACACCGCGGCCGACGGCGGCCGCGGCGGCCAGGCGATCTCCACCGCCCTCGGCTGGCTCCTCGGCGAGATCCGCTACTGCGCCCCGCTGGCCTGCGTGGCCATCGGCGGCCTCTTCGTCCTCCGCCCGGTGCTTCCGTCGGTCAAGCCGTTCCGGACCGGGACGATCCTCCTGTTCAGCGCCCTGACCCTCGCCCTCGCCGCCGACACGCTCGGACTCGCCCCGGCCGGGACGCGCACCGGCTTCTGGCATCCGGCCTTCTTCGAGACCCACGGCGGGGTCCTCGGCGAAGCCGAGCTCTGGGTCGCCTCGCACCTGATCGGGATGACCGGCGCCCACATCCTCGCCGTCTTCCTCGCCGCCGCCGGGGTGACCCTCCTGACCGGCGGCGGCGTCGCCACCCTGATGCGGGCCGCCGGCGCCGGCATGCTCGACGTCACCCGTACCCTCCGCGCCCCCCGGCCCGTGCCCCGGCCGCCCCGGCCCGAGCTTCCGGCCCGGCTCGTTCCCCCCGACCCGGCGAGCGGCGAGCTGATCGTCCGCTCGACCCACGTCGAGGCCCCGCCGATGCCCTACGACGGCGAGCCAGACCTCGCCGCGCCCCCGGCCGCGCCCCCGCCTCCGGGCTTCGCGGACGAGCCCGAGGACGTCCCCGCCGAAGAGCCCGCGGCTGTCGCGGAGCCCGACGACGTCCCCGACCGCGAAGTCGATCCGGACGACCTCACGCCCCAGGGGCGCTACCGCGGCTCGGTGATCGACGATCCCGAGTTCGTCTGGCGGCTCCCCAAGCCGAGCGTCCTCACCCGGTCGACCGCCGAGCAGTCGCGCCCGGACACCGCCGGCCAGGAGAAGACCGCCGCTCGCCTGATCGAGGCGCTCGGCCACTTCGGGGTCGCCGCCACGGTCGTCGGGACGGTCGCCGGGCCGCACATCACCCGCTACGAGCTCCGCCTCGCCCCGGGGATCAAGGTGGCCAAGGTCGCCCAGCTCAAGGACGACCTCGCCTACGCCCTGGCGGCGACCGACATCCGCATCCTCGCCCCGATCCCCGGCAAGCAGGCGGTCGGCGTCGAGGTCCCGAACGCCCGCCGGCGGATCGTCCGGCTCGGCGACGTCTTCCAGGACCCGCCGCCCGACTGGTCGCCGCTCACCGTCTGGCTGGGCAAGGACGTGGCCGGGCGGGCGATCGGCGCCGACCTGGCCAAGATGCCCCACCTCCTCGTGGCCGGGACGACCGGGGCCGGGAAGTCGGGGGCGGTCAACGCCATGCTGAGCTCGATCCTCCTGCGCGCCACCCCGCGCGAGGTCCGCCTCGTCCTCGTCGACCCCAAGCAGGTCGAGCTCAACCACTACGAGTCGATTCCCCATCTGCTGACGCCGGTGATCACGAGCCCGAAGATGGCGGCCAACGCCCTCGGCAACCTCGTCCGGGAGATGGAGATGCGCTACGGCATCATGTCGCTCGCCCGGACCCGATCGCTCCCCGAGCTCAACAAGGCACGGGTCAAGCGGGGCGACCCCGAGCTCCCGTACATCCTCTGCGTGATCGACGAGCTCGCCGACCTGATGATGGTCGCCCCGGCCGACGTCGAGGACTCGATCATCCGCCTGGCCCAGAAGGCCCGGGCCGTCGGGATCCACCTCGTCCTGGCCACCCAGTCGCCCCGGGTCGACGTGATCACCGGGATGATCAAGGCCAACGTCCCCTCTCGCATCGCCTTCGCCGTCTCCTCGCAGACCGACTCCCGGGTGATCCTCGACCAGAACGGCGCCGAGTCGCTCCTCGGGGCCGGCGACATGCTCTTCTCCCCGGTCGGGAGCTCCCGCCTCCAGCGGATCCAGGGCGCCTACATCGACGAGGGGCAGATCCTCGCCCTGACCGACTTCTGGCGCCGCCAGGGCGAGCCGGAGCTCCGCGAGGAGCTGCTCGAGGAGGTCGAGCCCGAGCCGGGTGCGGACGACGCGCCCGACGAGTTCGACCCGGACGAGGATCCCCTCCTCGGCGACGCGATCCTCCTCGTCGCCGAGATGGGCACCGCCTCGACCTCGATGCTCCAGCGCCGCCTGCGCCTCGGCTACACCAGGGCCGGACGCCTGATCGACATGCTCGAGCGCCGGGGGATCATCTCCGGCTACGAGGGGTCGAAGCCCCGCCAGGTGCTCGTCTCCGAGGCCGACGTCCCCCGGGTCCTCGCCGCCCTCTCCGAGCGGGGGCGCACCCCGGGCCCGGGTGGCGGGCTCCCCGACCCGATCAACCGTTCGGTCGACGTCGAGGAGGCCCGGACGCCGGCCGACATCCCGTAGGGCGCGGCTGGGCCGTTGAGCAGCATCGCAACGAAGGTCAGGTTGGCGGGGAGGTCAACAATCCACCTGCCGTCGGAAGGCAAACCGTGGCCGCGGCCGCCGCGGCTGCCCGGTGCCGCGCCCGCCGTCTCTCCATACTGTCTGTAGACGGTGCGCGTGTTGCCGGTCGCAACTCGGGAGGTGTGACGCCGGCACCTCGGTCAGGGGCGAAGGCCTCGGTGGCCGCTTCGATCTTGTCGCCGGCGTCAAGAGATGGCTTGGGCCAGCGCCGGACGCACCTCGAGATGAGTGTCCTCGCACCGCTGCGTGGGGATGGCGAGGTTGGGGCTGAACGGGAAGTCTTGCCGCGACCGGCAAACCCCGCGTTCACCGCCGGGGGTGCCCGGTTGGGGTCGGTCAGGCGGTCGTCGACGTAGATTCGCCCGGCGACGACGTCGAGTGCGGCGAGCGGGTTGCGTTGCGCGGTGAGGTCAGCTGGCCCGCACCGTCGTCTGCGTTAGGGCCAGTCGATTCGGTCGGCGAGCTCGGTTGGGCCGAGGTCGATCAGTCTGCTGCGTTCGACGGGCTGATATTCGCCGGCGTGTAGTGCGAGCCAGGCGATCGCTCGCTTGGCGGGGTCGACGAGCAACACCTCGTCGACATCGTGGTCGGCGTAGAAGGGGAGCTTCTGTTGGCTTTCGTCGCCTGGGGAGAGGATCTCGACGACGGCTGCGGCTGTAGCGTGCCAGACGCCGGCTGCCCCGGGGCGGTGTAGGCCTCCGTCGGGCACCCGGAAGTCGTGCTCGGACTCGCCGAGATTGAACTCGCTCATCGCGAGCAGCAGCCCGGCCGCGCGCGCCGGCGCGTCGAGCACAAGCGCCAGCTGCGTCGAGATGCGTGCGTGTTCGAGGCTGGGGCCGGGAACCATGTGACGGACACCGTGCCAGACCTCGTCGAGACGGTCCACGCCGGCCTGGCGACGGCGCTCGAGCAGCGCCTCGAGCTCCGGTGGAGGCGGCCCGAGCACCAGCGTCGTCATGCCATAAGCCTAAACCACGAGCCGCCGCGCCTTCGGGCGGTGCCCGGGGCCGGGTCGATGCGCGGACGAGAGTGGCGGATGTAGGCCGAGCCCTACACGGCTGCTCGAGGGGGAGACCTCCGGCTTGTGGACGGCCCTTTGCTGTTGCACGAGGTGATCGGCTCGCGGCCGCGCGCTCTCGGGCGAGCTCGCCCAGCTGGCCGGCGAGATCGCCGGGGCGGTCGTTCCGGGTCGGCGACCCGGGCGCCGTGGACGAGGCGCTCGAGGCCGACGACCGTGGGACCGCCGAGCAGGCCGCCCGCGACGGGTGTGCGGAGCCCTCCGGCGCACATCGGTTAGTGGGGGTGGCTTGGTTAGCTCACTGCATGATCGGTGGGATACGGTGCCTGGTGGCCGAGGAGCGCTGGGATGTCTTCGTTTCTTACGGCCATGGTGACGCGGGCTGGGTCGGGGCCCTGGCGGGCCACCTGCACCGCGACGGGTTCCGTGTCTTCCTTGACGAGTGGGCGCTCGTCGGTGGTGACCTGGTTTCGAGTCGGCCTGAGCAGGCCGATGTCGCCCCAGAGCCGTAAAGTGCCTCGCGTGGACGTGACCGTTGCCGAGGAGTTGCTGCTCATCGCGTACAACGAGGAAACTGGACGACGGGAGTGGTGGTCGCCCCAACTCGGCCGCGGACTTGCCGGGGCCGTCCTGGCCGACCTGGCGCTAGCGAAGCGGATCGACCTCGTTGACGGGAGGGTGCACGCGCTCGACCCAGCACCTGTCGGTGACCCCCAGAGCGATGCCGTTCTGGCCCGGATCGTCGCCCAGGACCCGCGGCAGGAGCCCGAAATCTGGGTTGGCTGGCTGCGGCTCGGACTCCGCAACCGCATGCTCGCCCAGCTCACCGCCCGCGGGATATTGCGGCGGGAAAGAGCAAGAATCCTCGGCGTTTACCCGACGTGGTCCTACCCCGCCACAGATTCCGTCGCCAAGACGGCCGCGCGCGCTCGACTGGACCAGGTGGTCATCCAGGGCGCTCAGTCCGACGAGCGCACGGCCGCCCTCGGCGGGCTGCTGGACGCGTGCGGACTACAGCGTCGTGTCTTTCCCGACATTGATTACAGCCAGCTCGCGGCCCGCATGGCCGACCTGGCTGCCGCTCACTGGCCCAGCGCCGCCGTACGCAGATCGATCGAACCTGGCGCGCTGTAGCTCGCGTGAAGGCGCGAGGGGTGCGGTCGCCCGCGCTATTCATCAGCAAGGGCAATCCCGGCGCGCCGGTTACCTTGCCCCTCACGACAGCTTCGTAAACGGCCCTCCACGTGGCCGGAGGGATGCCTGAGGACGGATGGGGCTCGAGCGCTGTTGGCGAGTCTCCCAGCACCAGCCTGAACAGGCCGCCGCGTCCCGCCGAGAACCACGCCAGACCCCGGGACACCGCCGGAGATCACCGCTGCCCGCGAACACCCCAACTGCCGCCGATCCGAGCCATCACCGACCCGCGAACCACCCGACACACCACAAATCGGGCCGGCACGCCGAGATCCGGGAGCGCAACGCGAGCTTTGAGCTCCGACCCGGCCCCACCGGTGGATTCGGGCTTAGCGGCGCGGCGCGTCACGGTCGGAGCAGGACCTTGAACGCGTTGTCCTGTTTCTTCTGGAAGATCGCGTAGGCGTGCGGGGCCTGCTCGAGCGGCACGTGGTGCGTCGCGAAGCTCTCGACGCCAAGCGGATCCTCGTCGCCGGTCAGGAGGGGTAAGAGGTTGGGGAGCCAGCGGCGAACGTTCGCCTGGCCCATTCGCAGGTTGATCTGCTTGTCGAACATCTGAAGCAGCGGCATTGGGCTGGCCGCCCCACCGTAGACACCAGACAGTGAGACAGTCCCGCCGCGCTGGACGACCTCGATCGCCATGTGCAGCGCGCTGAGACGATCAACCCCGGTCTTTTGCATCAGCGGTGCGGCGATCGCGTCGGGGAGCGCGCCGGCGATCTTTTGCGCGAACTCGGCTGCCGGCGCGCCATGCGCTTCCATGCCGACGGCGTCGATCACCGCCGCCGGTCCCCGCCCGTCGGTTAGGTCCCGCACCGCCGCGGGCAGGTCGCCGTTGTACTCGCGCAGGTCAAGCGCGTCGACGCCGTGGCCGCGGGCCCGCTCAAGTCGCTCGGGCACGAGATCGACGGCGAGCACCCGCGCTCCGCGGTGCTGCGCGATGCGCGTCGACATCTCCCCGATCGGCCCCAGGCCCATCACTAGGACCGTCGCACCAGGCGCGACGTTGGCGTACTCGACGGCCTGCCACGCCGTCGGCAGAACATCCGAGAGGTACACGAAGCGGTCATCCGGCGGACCGTCTGGGACCTTGATCGGCCCGTACTGGGCTTGGGGCACCCGCAGGAACTCAGCCTGGCCCCCGGGCACCTGGCCATACAGCTTGGTGTAGCCAAGCAGCGCCGCGCCGGTTCCCTGCTCATGGACCTGGGTCGTTTCGCACTGCGACTGGAGTCCCCGGCCGCACATGAAGCAGTGGCCGCAGGAGATGTTGAACGGGATCACGACCCGGTCGCCCGGAGCGATGTCCTTGACGTCGGCTCCGACGGCTTCGACGATCCCCATCGGTTCGTGGCCGAGGATGTCGCCCTCGTCGATGAACGCGCCGAGCACGCTGTAGAGGTGCAGATCGGACCCACAGATCCCCGACGACGTCACGCGAATGATCGCGTCCGTCGGCTGCTCGATCTCCGGATCGTCGACCGTGTCGACCCGGACGTCCTCGTTGCCATGCCACGCAACTGCTTTCATCGGCGGGCTCCTCTCGAGCGTCGAACGGGATGGGGCGGGTGAGCTTTCGGTTTGGGTGGCCGGGACGAGCGCGGGCCACGCGGCCGGCCCGGCACGCCTCTCACGTCAGGCCCGACCGCTGTCCGGCGAGGCGTTCAGAGCCGTGGCAGCCCGGGGGATCTCGAGGACGCTCGAGGGGCTGGTCGCGCTGCGGGTGACGAACCATGGCGGCTCAATACCCGAGTGTCGCCCCGGCAAACTCAGCGGGGGATGGGTTCAGTTCTCAGGGAATCGGGGAACCGTCATCGCGATGGGGATGCTCGACAGGCTGGCGCCCGGAGCGGACCGCTGATGCGGGTGGTGGTCACGGGGGCGAGCGGCAATCTCGGAACGAGTGTGCTGAGCGCGTTGGGCCGGGATCCTTCGGTCGAGGAGATTGTCGGGCTGGCCCGTCGCCGGCCGCGGCTGGAGTTTCCGCGGACGCGGTGGGTCACAGGCGATGTTGCGGTCGACGACCTCGAAGGTCACTTCCGGGGCGCTGACTGCGTCGTGCATCTCGCCTGGCTGATCCAGCCATCTCGCGACCGAAGGACGACCTACGCGGTCAACGTCGAGGGAAGTCGGCGGGTCTTCCAGGCGGTCGTAGCGGCCGGTGTGTCGAGCTTCGTGCACGGATCGTCGGTCGGGGCGTACTCACCGGGGCCGAAGGACCGGCAAGTTGACGAGAGCTGGCCGACCGGCGGGATCCGCACGTCGTTCTACTCGCGCGAGAAGGCTGAGGTCGAGGCGATCCTCGACGGCGTGGAAGCCCGCAATCCCGGTCTACGGGTCGTGCGCCTGCGGCCGGGTTTGATCTTCAAGTCCGAGGCGGCGTCGGGCATCCGGCGGCTGTTCAGCGGTCCGCTGCTACCGTCGCGGCTGGTCCGGCCGGAGCTGATCCCGATCGTCCCGAAGGTGGAGCGGCTGGTCTTCCAGGGCGTTCACTCGCATGATGTCGGGGAGGCCTACCACCAAGCGGTTGTGCGGGACGTCCGCGGGGCGTTCAATATCGCTGCGGACCCGGTGCTCGATCCGGCTGAGCTGGGCCGATTGCTGGGGGCGCGCCCGGTGGGAATGCCGGGCTGGGTGCTGCGGGGGGCGATGGACCTCACGTGGCGGCTGCGTCTCCAGCCGTCACCGCCCGGGTGGCTGGACCTGGCGCTCGGCGTCCCCGTGATGGATGTCTCACGAGCGCGCCGGGAGCTCGGCTTCGCGCCGGCCCACGGGGCCGGGGAGGCGCTGCTGGAGCTGCTCGAGGGGATGCGCCGCGGTGACGGGATCCCGACGCCGCCGCTCTCTCCGGGTGGTGGAGGCCGGTTCCGGGTGCGCGAGTTTCTAACCGGGATCGGCGGCCGGTCGCACTGAGCAACCACGCGGGATGACCACCCGGTGGTCGGCGGGCCCGGTCGGCGGACGCTCGCACTGACGAGAGAGAACGAGGCTCAAGGGCTTGACGGCGCTCGTGACGGGCGCGAACCGGGGCATCGGCCGGGCGATCGCCGAGGCTCTCGAGCAGGAGGGGCGGGTGTCCGGCTCCTCGACCACGACCACGAAATACGGCGCACCCGGCGGCTGCGGCTGGTCCGGACCGACCTGTCGTCGCGGGACTCGATCGCGGCGAGCGTCGCTCGCCTGGACGGCACGCGGATCGACATTCTCGTCAACAACGCCGGGGTCTTCGAGGGCGGCCTGCTCGAGCGTCACGATGTCGCGCGAATCTACGAACTCATTCAGTCGACGCTGACTGGTCCGATGCATCTGACCCGCCTTCTCCTGCCGGGAATGCTCGCGCGGCGGGTGGGGAAGATCGTCAACCACGAGTCGATCAACCGGGAGGGGCGGAACGTCTCGCGATGCTCCTGCCGAAGGCGCTGCTCGACCTCGGGTCACATCACGGGTTCGACCGGTCGGGATCACCAAGACCCGCGGGGCGCGGGACGGAAACTAGGGTCGCCGCAGTCCTGCCGCTGTCGTCGTGGGAGCCGAAGCGGCCGCCGTACCCCGTTGGCGGCCGTACTGATGCCCGGTCCTCGGTTCCGCCGGGAACCAGTGCCGGGGCCTAGACCCCGGCTGCCGCGAGGGGGAGCGTGAACGGCAGCGCTTGCAGCGTGCCGGTGAGGTCAAAGAGGCGTCGTACGGCGTACGGGCCCTGGATCAGCGAGAGGCGCCAGCCATCGCGACGTGCCTCGGCGGTCAACGCGAGCAGGAGCCGCAAACCGGCGACGTCGATGAACTCGAGACCGCGCAGGTCGACCACCACGTGCCGGAACCCGCGCGCGAGCATCCGCTCATGCTCGGCCTGAAGCGTATCGATGGTCGCCAGATCGAGCTCGCCGACCACCTTGAGGTGCACGGCCTCGCGGTAGGGACATACGCGAACATCAAACGGGACCGGGCGGACCCCGGGGCCTGCGTGTTCGTCGTGATCGGCGGATTGCCCGGAAGCGCTATATCTAAGAGCCGTCATCTCGTGGGCGGCATTGAGCGCAGCTCGTCGCGCTGCCTCGCAGCGCACCAGCCAACTGGTCTGGCCGCCGGCGCCCGCGATGGGTTAGAGCATCCCGCCGGCCTGATGAGGAGCTTGCCGTTGCGCTCGCCGGCGCACGCCTGCGCCCAGGCGGCGACCCGTGCGCGGTCCCGCGGGTAGACGCCTCGAAGGTCAAGCTCGACGCGCGTCGAGCATACGATCGCCTCGCGCACGGCCGTGTGGATCACGTCGATCGAGGCCTTGTCGACATCGCCCGTCACGCTCACAAAACCGGCCTGGTTGCGAGCCTCGGTGATGAGTCGCACACCGGTGGCACCTTCGAGCCAGTCAAGGCGCGATGACGTCACGACGGCCACCGAGGCCCGTCGCCGCTGGCGAAGCGGATAGACGGCGCCGGTTGGGTGCCCGCCAGATATCACCGGGCGGTCCTCAGTGGCTCCAGTCGGTGATGAAACGCGACTCGTTCTGCTCGACGAAAAGCAGTGGTGGTGCCGCGACAGCGGAGGGCGCGGCGTCAGGCGACGACGGCGCGTCGCCTGCCGCAACGGCTCCCGCTCCGGCTCTGCCGCCGCCGCGGGCGGCCGGGGTGCTGGAACTCGCGTCAACCGCGCGACTGGCCGCGACCATCTGCCGGCTGGGCGCCTTCGCGGGCGTGGCGGGCGGCTGAGCCGAGAGATACATCGGGATTGCCGCGCCCGCCCGAGCGAGACAGCGGGGGCAGCGCTCCATGACGAGGAACGGGGCCCGCAGACCAATGGTCAATCCGCACCGCGGGCAGTTCATGTAGGAGGACATCGCAACTCGTTTCTCAAGCCAACGAAGTGCGATAGCCCGACGCGAAACCGTTCCGATTCCCGTCGTACCAACGATCAACCAGCTTCTCCCGCCCCTCCACTGGGGCGCGAACTCAACCACAGCATACCCCTTGAGCGACGCAGCCCGCCAGGGCGGCCGTCACCCGGGGTCTTGCGCTGCGCTGCGCTACGCGGCCTCGCCGGCGACATCCTTGCGATCGGTGAGCCCAGGAGCGATCTGATCGGCCGGAGCGAGAATGAACGACTCGATCGCGATGTCCGGGTCGATGTGGTTGGCGCTCAGAAACGCGATCACCTTCCGGTCGAGAACCGCCTCGATGCCCGCCGCCAGCTCGTCGCCCATCACATCTTGAAACGTCGAGCGGGTCAAAAGCACCAGCTCGCCGCGGTCCTTATCGACGAGTGTCCGCTCGGCCTTGGTCAACGTGTCCTGCAGGACGATCGTCACCAGGTTCTCGTTGATATAGGCGCGGGCCTTCGTCGGGCCACGCCCGGTGTACTGGCTCAGCAGCCGTACCGTGAGATTGGAGATCGCCGCCGTCTTCGATCCATCAGATCGCGGAGAAACAGGGTCGCTGCCGGTCATCGCCGGCCTCCTGAACCGTCTCCCCCCTCGAGAATCGGACGCGCGCGAAAGTAGGAAGAAGACGGACGAAACCCGTCCGCGCGGCCCGCGTTCCCCCGACGTACCAACGCCCCATCTCAGGAAGACGTTGTCCGGCTGGAACTCGCGTAACCAAAGCCTACCGCCCGGACGGGCCCCCCCATCATCCCAAGCAACAGCAGCCCACCGGCATTCTCGTTACTCAGGCGACCCGAGATCCGACGCGCCGAAACAGGCCGTGGGTGTCCAGCGCGAGACGGCCGCGCCGGACGGATCGCCCGTCCACGCCCCGGATAGGTCGCCCGTCGACGCCCGGGACGGATGGCTGGCGACCCGCGGGACGGCTCGTCGGCCCCCTCCCGATCGACGGTGGCGCTCTCGAGGGGGGACGGCTCACCGGCGACGGGGACGGCCGCCCTGGTCCTTGAGTACCGGGCGCCAGCCAGACAGGATCCCCCAGGCCGCAACGCGAAACGTCGCCAACCGCCCTCGACGGCGGAGAGCCAGTGCCGGGGTAGAGTGGGGTTCCGTTGAGCGAGCTCCCCGAGTTCCCGCGTCGCCGGTCGCGCCCCCGGGCCCTGACGTTCGCCGCCCGTCGCCTGTTCGATCTGGATCGTCCGCCGCCTTGGGTCGGCATCGGCGTGGCGACGGTCTCGGTCGGGCTGATCACGGCGGCGATCTATCCCCTCCGCCACGTCTCCCCGGCGCTCTCCAACGTCGTCCTCTACCTCCTGCCCGTCCTGCTCGTGGCCACCGGCTGGGGGCTCTGGCTTGGCCTGCTCACCGCCGTCGCCGGGGCCGCGGCGTTCAACTTCTTCTACATCCCCCCGGTCGGCCGGTTCGCGATCGCCGACGACCGCGACTGGCTCGCCCTCGGCGTCTTCCTCGTCGCCGCGGTCGTGGCGAGCTCGCTGGCCGACGTCGCCCGGGCCCGCACCCGCGAAGCCGAGCTTCGCCGTCGGGAGGCCGACCTCGCCGCGGAGATGGCGCGGCTCCTCCTCGGCGAGGCGACGCTCGATCGGGCCCTGGCCGCGGTCGCCTCGCGGCTCGCGGAGACGTTCGGCCTGAGCTCGGCCCGGATCGAGCTGCGCGAGCTCGCGGCCCCCGACGCCCGGCAGGCGGCGCTGCCCCTGCGCCGCGCCGAGCACCGGGTCGGGACGCTCCTCGTCCCCGCCGGCGCCGACCCCCGCCTCGGCGGGCAGGTGGTCCCGGCGCTCGAGGCCCTCCTCGCCGCGGCGCTCGAGCGCGAGGCGCTCCAGAGCGAGGTGATCGAGACCCGCGCGCTTCGGCGCAGCGACGAGATGAAGACCGCCCTCCTGCGCTCGATCTCGCATGACCTGCGCACCCCGCTGACGGCGATCGTCACCGCCGCCGAGATGCTCTCCTCGCCGGCGATCACGACCGCCGAGCGCGCCGAGCTGGTCAGCGCGCTGACCACCGAGGCGGTTCGCCTGACCGACCTGGTCGACAAGCTCCTCGACCTCTCGCGCCTCCACGCCGGGGCCGCCGTCCCGCGCCGCGACTGGTGCTCGATCGAGGAGCTCCTCGAAGTCGCCCTCGACCACATCGGTCGCGACGGCTTCGTCCTCTCGATCGATCGCGGGCTCCCGCTGATCCGGGCCGACGCCGTCCAGATCGAGCGCGCCTTCGCCAACCTCCTGGAGAACGCGGCGCGCTACCGCGACGGCCATCCGGTCTCCGTCCGGGCGCGGGCCGTGCGCGAACGCCTGGTCGTCCGCATCGTCGACCGCGGCCCCGGCCTGCCGAGCGGCGAGCTCGAGCGGATCTTCGAGGCGTTCTACCGGGCGCCCGGCGGCGCGCACAGCGGGTCCGGGCTGGGCCTGGCGATCGTCCGGGGGTTCATCGAGGCCAACGGCGGTCGGGTCTGGGCGGAGTCCCTTCCCGGCCAGGGCGCGACGTTCGTCGTCGAGTTGCCGCTCGAGCCTCAGACGGTCGGAACGCCGTGACCGAGGCCCGCCGGATCCTGGTCTGCGACGACGAGCCCCAGATCGTCCGTGCCCTCCGTGTCGTCCTGCGTGACGCGGGCTTCGAGGCGACCCTGACCGCGAACGCGCAGGAGGCGCTCGACGCGGCGGCGGTGCGGCCGCCGGACGCGGCCATCCTCGATCTCCTCCTGCCCGACGGCGACGGGATCGACCTCTGCCGCCAGCTCCGCGAATGGAGCGCGATGCCCATCCTGATGCTCTCGGCCGTCGGCAACGAGGACCAGAAGGTCGCCGCGCTCGAGGCCGGCGCCGACGACTACCTCGTCAAGCCGTTCAGCTCGCGCGAGCTCGTCGCGCGCCTCCAGGCCGCACTCCGCCGGGCGGCGCCCGGCCGGGCCGAGCCGGTGATCGTGGTCGGCGCCCTCGAGGTCGACCTCGCCGCCCGCGCCGTCCGGCGCGACGGCGAGCCGATCCACCTCACCCCGATCGAATACGACCTCCTCCGGGCGCTGGCCCGCAACCAGGGGCGGCTCCTGACCCACCGGACGCTGCTCGTCGAGGTCTGGGGCCCGGCCTACGCCGACGACACCCAGACCCTGCGCAAGCACATCGCCAACCTCCGGCGCAAGCTCGACCCGGCCGGCGGTGCGCGATACATCACGACGGACCCGGGCATCGGCTACCGCCTGAACACGTAGCGAAACGCACGACTACGCAGAATCTTCACGCCGGGGCGTGGATTCTTCCCGCGGCCTGGACACCCGCCGTCGCATAGTGGCCGTGTGATCCTCTCCGCCACGTTCCTCGGCCTTCCCGGCGACGCCGTCGCCGTCGTGCTCGGCGTCTTGATGTTCGCCCTCCTGCTCGCGCTGCTCGAGGGGATCGACCGCGTATGAGCGCCCCCCCGCCGGCGGCGCTCGTCGCCGGGATGAGCGGCGCCGACTTCTTCGGCCTCGTGGTCGCGGTCCTGCTCGTCGCCTACCTCCTCTATGCGCTGCTGCGCGGGGAGCGCCTGTAGATGACCCTCGGCGGCTGGGCGCAGATCGTCCTGTTCGTCGCGGTGCTCTGCGCGCTGGCTGTGCCCCTGGGCAACTACATGGCTCGCGTCTACTCGGACGAGCGGGTCTTCCTGACCCGCGTCCTCGCCGGCCCCGAGCACCTCGTCTACCGGCTGCTGCGCGTCACCCCCGAGCGGGGACAGGACTGGAAGGGCTACGCGAAGAGCCTCCTGACCTTCTCGCTCGCCGGCTGGCTCCTCCTCTACCTGATCCTCCGCACGCAGGACATCCATCCGGGGAACGCCTACGCCGGTACGGCGCTCCACTCGGGCACGTGGGACCTGACGTTCAACACGGCGTCGTCCTTCGTGACGAACACCAACTGGCAGTACTACGGCGGCGAGACGACCCTGACGTACTTCAGCCAGGCGGTCGGTCTGACCGTCCAGAACTTCCTCTCGCCGGCCGTCGGGATCGTGGTCGCGGTCGCGCTGATCCGGGGGCTCGCCGCCCGCAGCGGCAAGAGCATCGGCAACTTCTGGGCGGACCTGGTCCGGACGATCCTCTACGTGCTGCTCCCGATCTCGTTCGTCGCCGCCCTCGTGCTCGTCTCCCAGGGGGCGCTCCAGAACCTCGGCCACTACCTGACCGTCACCGGGCCCACCGGGCTGGTCCAGACGATCGCCCAGGGACCCGTCGCCTCGCAGGAGGCGATCAAGCTGCTCGGCACCAACGGCGGCGGCTTCTTCAACGTCAACTCGGCGCACCCCTTCGAGAACCCGAACGGGCTGACCAACTTCATCGAGATGCTGCTCGTCCTCGCGATCCCCGCGGCCCTCGTGATCACCTACGGCCGGATGGTCGGCAGCCGGCGCCAGGGCTACGCGATCCTCGCCGCGATGTCCGTGCTCTTCCTCGCCGGCGTCGTCGTCGCGTTCGCGGCGGAGGCGCACGGCTCCCCGGCCCAGCACGCCGCCGGCCTGAGCACGCACGTGATCGCGGGATCCACGGGAGGCAACCTCGAAGGCAAGGAGCAGCGCTTCGGCATCGCCGGGTCGGCGCTCTTCGACGTGATCACGACCGTGACGTCGTGCGGCGCCGTCAACAGCGCGATCGAGTCCTACACCGGCCTGGGCGGGGCGATCCCGTTCGCGAACCTCTCGGCGAGCGAGGTCATCTTCGGCGGCGTCGGGACCGGCCTCTACTCGATCCTCCTCTACGTGCTCCTCGCGGTCTTCATCGGCGGCCTGATGGTCGGGCGCACGCCCGAGCTGCTCGGCAAGAAGATCGAGGCGAAGGAGGTCAAGCTCGTCGCCCTCGGGTTGCTGGTCACGCCCCTCTCGGCGCTCCTGGCCACCTCGCTGGCGGTCGCCGACCACGACGGGCGGGCGTCGATCTCGGCCAGCGCGACCGGGCCGCAGGGGTTCTCCGAGAGCTTCTACGCGTACCTGTCGCAGGCCAACAACAACGGCTCGGCGTTCGCCGGCTACACCGGCTACGTCCAGCCGAGCCCGGGCAACGTCGGCGCCCACGGCGTCCGCTTCGCCGACCTGCTCGGAGGGTTCACGATGCTCTTCGCGCGCTACGCGCCGATCCTGTTCGCCCTCGCCGTCGCCGGCGCCCTCGCCGGCAAGCGGGTGAGCCCGGCCGGACTCGGGACGATGCGCACCGACAACCCGACGTTCGTCGTGCTGCTGCTCGGCGTGATCATCCTGGTCGGCGCCCTCACGTTCTTCCCGGCCCTGCTCCTCGGCCCGATCGTGCAGGCCCTGACCGGACGTCTCTACTGATGCGCCGCGACCTCGTCAGCTCCGCCCTCGCCATGGTCGTGCTCACGCTGCTCCTCGGCGTGGCCTACCCGCTGCTGGTCACCGGCGCCAGCCAGCTCGCCTTCCCGGCTCAGGCGAACGGCGAGCAGGTCAAGGTCGCCGGGAAGGTCGTCGGATCGCGCCGGATCGGCCAGAGCTTCGCCGACCCGGTCATCGGCAAGAACGGCAAGCAGATCGACACCAACGGCAACCCCGTGACCACCCCCGACCCGCGCTACTTCCAGTCACGGCCGTCGGCGACCGCCCCGCCCGATAACGCGGCCTCGACCGCGTTCTCCAACCTCGGCCCCAACAGCACGGCCACCGAGCAGGCGATCGCCGCGAACATCAAGGGCTACCTCGGGCTCGAGCGGCCCTACGTCCCCGGCCTGCGGGCCGGGACGATCCCGGTCGACGCCGCGGACAGCTCGGCGTCGGGCGTGGACCCCGACATCTCGCGCGCCAACGCCGACATCCAGGCCCACCGCGTCGCCGCGGTGCGGCGACTCCGGCTGAGCACGGTGATGCGGCTGGTCGCCCAGAACATCGACGGGCGCACGCTCGGGATCTTCGGCGAGCCGGGGGTCAACGTGCTCGAGCTCAACCTCGCCCTCGATCGGCAGGCGGCCCGATGACCTCCGAGCGTCAAGCCGTGTCGCTGCTCCAGCGCGACATCGTCACCCGGGCGCTGATCGACAGCTTCGTCAAGCTCGACCCGCGCGTCCAGGTCCACAACCCGGTGATGTTCGTGGTCGAGGTCGGCTCGGTGATCACGACCGTCGCCTGGGTGATCCAGGCGACCGGGGGCGCGCCCCTCGGCGGCGGGAATACCCTGACGGGCGCGGGCGAGCCGGCGTGGTTCACCTTCGGCATCGCCGTCTGGCTCTGGCTCACCGTGGTCTTCGCCAACCTCGCCGAGGCGTTCGCCGAGGGCCGGGGCCGCGCCCAGGCCGACACGCTCCGGGCGATGCGCCAAGAGACGGTGGCCACGATGGCCGACGGCAGCACCCGCCGGGCCTCGGAGCTCCAGCGAGGCGACGTCGTCGTCGTCGCGGCCGGCGAGGTCATCCCGGGTGACGGGTCGGTCATCGAGGGCATCGCCACCGTCGACGAGTCCGCGATCACCGGCGAGTCGGCCCCGGTGATCCGCGAGTCGGGCGGCGATCGGAGCGCGGTGACCGGCGGGACGCGAGTCACCTCCGATCGGATCGTCGTCGAGATCACCCAGGAGCCGGGCCAGTCCTTCCTCGATCGCATGATCCGCCTGGTCGAGGGGGCCGAGCGCGGCAAGACGCCGAACGAGATCGCCCTGAACATCCTCCTCGCCGGCCTCACGCTGATCTTCATCGTCGTCGTGGCCACGCTCCGCCCGTTCGGCCTCTTCGCGCACACGAGCATCTCCGAGACGACGCTGATCGCCCTGCTCGTGGCGTTGATCCCGACGACGATCGGCGCGCTGCTCTCGGCGATCGGGATCGCGGGCATCGACCGCCTCGTGCGCCGCAACGTGCTAGCGCTCTCGGGCCGCGCCGTCGAGGCCTCGGGCGACGTCGACGTGCTCCTGCTCGACAAGACGGGCACGATCACCCTCGGCAACCGCCAGGCCTCCCAGTTCATCCCGATGCCGGGGGTCACCGAGGCGGAGCTCGCCGAGGTCGCGCAGCTCGCCTCGCTCGCCGACGAGACGCCCGAGGGCCGGTCGATCGTCGTCCTGGCCAAGACTTACGGGATCCGCGAGCACGACATGGCCGCCAGCCACGCCGAGTTCGTCGCGTTCACCGCGCAGACCCGGATGAGCGGCGTCGACCTCGACGGTCAGCAGCTGCGCAAGGGCGCCGGCGACGCCGTGATCGCCTTCGCGCGCGCCGAGGGCGGCCAGGCACCGCCGGAGCTCCGAGCGACCCTCGACCGCATCGGCCACGACGGCGGGACGCCGCTCGCCGTCTGCCGGGACAGCCAGATCCTCGGGGTCATCTATCTGAAGGACACGATCAAGGAGGGGATGCGCGAGCGCTTCGACCATCTCCGGGCGATGGGCATCCGGACGGTGATGGTGACCGGCGACAACCGCCTCACGGCGGCGACGATCGCCGAGGAGTCCGGCGTCGACGACTTCCTGGCGGAGGCGACCCCGGAGGCCAAGCTCGCGCTGATCAAGGACGAGCAGGCCGCCGGCCGGCTGGTGGCGATGACCGGGGACGGGACCAACGACGCCCCGGCCCTCGCCCAGGCCGACGTCGGCGTGGCGATGAACACCGGGACCCAGGCCGCCCGCGAGGCCGGGAACATGGTCGACCTCGACTCCAACCCGACCAAGCTGATCGAGATCGTCGAGGTCGGCAAGCAGCTCTTGATCACCCGGGGGGCCCTGACCACGTTCTCGATCGCCAACGACGTCGCCAAGTACTTCGCGATCCTCCCGGCGGTCTTCGCCGCCACCTACGCGACGGGCGGCAGCGCCACGGGTCCGCTGGCGGTCCTCAACGTCATGTCGCTCGGCGACCCGCGGTCGGCGATCCTCTCGGCGGTGATCTTCAACGCCCTGGTCATCCCCGCCCTGATACCGCTGGCCCTCAAGGGCGTGGCCTACCGGCCGATCGGGGCGAGCGCGCTGCTCCGGCGCAACCTGCTGATCTACGGTCTCGGCGGGATCGTCACGCCGTTCATCGGGATCAAGCTGATCGACCTGATCGTCCACAACCTGCTCGGGGGATAGACGGCCATCCCGAGACCCACCTCGTCCGCGCCGCTAGCACCGCGGCCCGGACCGGCGGCGCGGAGGCCGCGATGAACCAGCGCGGCCACCACAAGGTGTACCTCGGCATGGCCGCCGGCGTCGGCAAGACGTACACCATGCTCCAGGAGGGACACGCGGACGAGGCGAGCGGCCGTGACGTGGTGGTCGGCGTGCTCGAGACCCACGGCCGCGAGGACACGGCCCGCGAGGCCGAGGGGCTCGAGATCCTGCCGCGGCGGGCGGTCGTCTACCGGGAGAGCACGCTCTGGGAGATGGATCTCCCGGGAATCGTCGCCCGCGACCCCGACCGCGTGCTGATCGACGAGCTGGCCCACACGAACGCCCCCGGCCTGGAGCACGAGAAGCGCTACGAGGACGTCGAGCAGCTCCTGGCCGCCGGGATCGACGTCCGCTCGACCGTGAACATCCAGCACCTCGAGTCGCTCAACGACAAGGTCGCCGAGCTCGCGGGGGTTCGCGTCCACGAGACGGTGCCCGACCGGATCGTGACCGACGCCGACGAGGTCGTGATCGTCGACGTCACACCCGAGGCCCTGCTGGCCCGGCTCCGGGCCGGGAAGATCTACCCGGCGCCGCGGATCGAGGCGGCGCTCAACGGGTTCTTCAAGATCGAGAACCTGACGAGCCTGCGCGAGGTGGCGCTGCGCCAGATCGCCGAGGACGTGTCGCCGAGGCGACCGGTCGTGGAGACGCTCGGCGCCCGCGAGGACCGCCTGACCCGCGACCTCTCCCGGGCGGTCGGCGAGCGCCTGCTCGCGCTGGTGCGGCCGGAGCCGGCGGCGCAGCGGCTGATCCGCCGGGCCTGGCGCTCGGCGCAGCGCCTCGGGGCGAGGCTCGACCTCCTCTGGGTCCGCCGACCGGGGACCACGGCGAGCGAGGACGAGGAGCGCCAGCTCGCGAGCATGCGCCGCCTGGCCTCGGTGCTCGGCGTGACGCTCCTGGTCGAGGAGGACGACGACGTCGCCGCGGGCGCGGCGCGGGTGGCCCGCGAGCAGGGCACGACCTACATCTTCATGGGCCAGCCGCCGGCGATCCGCGGCGCCCGCCGCCTGCACGAGCCCCTGCCGCAGAAGCTGATGCGGCTGCTCCCGGGGGTCGACGTGCGGATGGTCGCCGACCGGGCTCGCCGCGACCGCGACCCCGAGCAGGAGCCATGACGCTCGTCGTCGCGGCGGTCGTCCTCGCGCTTGCCGCCGGCTTCGCCGCCGGCTACGGGCTGGCCCGGGCGCACCGGCACGCGACCTCCGTCGGCGCCGGCCGGGTCCACATGATCCTGCTGCCGTTCACCGGTACGACGATCTCGCGCCGCGCGCTCGACGCGGCCCTGCGCCTGGCGAGCGCCGAGGACGCGACGCTCGTGGCGGCGTATCTCGCCACCGTCCCCCTGGCGCTGCCGCTCGACGTCCCGATCCAGCGCGAGTGCGAGACGGCCATTCCGTTGCTCGAGGCAATCGAGCAACGGGCCGGGCGGGCCGAGATCCGCGTCGACAGTCGGATCGAGCGGGGCCGCTCCTACCGTGACGCCCTCCGGCGGATCCTGGCCGAGGAGCGCTTCGACCGGGTGATCGTCTCGGCGACCGCCAGCGAGCACGAGAGCTTCAGCTCGGACGACCTCGTCTGGCTGCTGAAGCGGGCGCCGGCCGAGGTGCTGATCCTCCGGCCGGCCCCGGACGACCAGCGCACGATCGCGCCCGTCGCCGCCGCCGGCGACGGGCGCCACCCCCCGGCCACGGCCGGGACCGCGTAGTTCTCCGCCAAAGCGGGTGGCTATCCCCACTGGGAGGAGCGACCGGGATCGTCCATCGTGGCTGGCATGACCACACATGATCGATTCAACGTAGTGATCGCCGGGGGTGGCGTCGCCGCCCTCGAGGCCGCCCTCGCCCTGCGGGAGCTCGCCGCCGATCGGGTCAGCATCGAGCTCGTCGCCCCGGAGGCCGAGTTCGTCTACCGCCCGACCAGCGTCGGCGAGCCGTTCGCCCGGCCGTCGGCGCGGCGCTACCCGGTCGAGGAGCTCGCGCAAGAGATCGGGGCCGAGCTGATCGCCGACCGGCTCACCCGGGTCGACGCTCCGGCCATGACGGCGCACACCGAACAGGGGCGGGAGCTCGCCTACGACGCGCTCGTGATCGCCACCGGCGCCCGCGCCCGGCCGCCGTTCGCCCACGGCCTGACGGTCGACGACCGGTCGATGGAGCGACTGCTCCACGGGATCGTCCAGGACGTCGAAGGCGGATACGTGCGCAGCGTGGCCTTCGTCGCCCCCGAGCGGGTCGGTTGGCCGCTGCCGATCTACGAGCTGGCGCTGATGATGGCGGAGCGGGCGTACGCCATGAACATGGAGGTCGCGCTCAGCATCGTCACTCCCGAGGCCGCTCCGCTTGAGATCTTCGGCGAGGCGGCGAGCCGCGGGGTCGACCGGCTGCTCGCGACGGCCGGGGTCACGACGATCTGCGGCGCGCGCCCGGCGGTCCCGGAGGAGGGACTGATCGTCATGCAGCCGGGCGACCGCCGCCTGCGGGCCGACCGGGTGATCGCCCTGCCCGAGCTCTTCGGACCCTCGATCCGCGGCCTGGCCGGCGTCGCCCACGGCTTCCTCCCGGTCGACTCCTACGGCCAGGTGCACGGGCTGTCCGGGGTGTTCGCGGCCGGCGACGCGACCGACTTCCCGGTCAAGCACGGGAGCATGGCCGCCCAGCAGGCGGACGCCGCGGCCCGATCGATCGCCGCGCTGGCCGGCTCGCCGGCGGTCCCCGAGCCCTTCCGGCCGCGGATCCACGGGGTGCTGTTCACCGGTGGGAGGCCGAGGTACATCACCGCGCAGCTCATCGGCGGACGGCCACTGAACTCCCAGTTCACCGACGCGCCCACCTGGGGCCCGGCGGCGAAGATCGCGGCGACCTACCTGGCTCCGTATCTCGAGCGCCGCGACCACGCCCCGGCACTCGCCTGAGCGGGTGCGGGACGCCGCTGCGGCGCGCCCCGCACCGCCCCGCCCCGCCCCGCCCCGCCAGCCAACCGTCCGACCCCGAACCCCGAAAAGAGGCCCCCGTGGCCAGATCACTCGCGCCGCACCCGCCGGTCGTCCCCGCCCGGCGGAGCCGAGCCGCCGATCCGCCGGCCGCCACCGAGCAGGAGAAGTTCGACGCCGCGGTGGAGCGCAACAGCAACGCCGCGTTCCTCGCCCTCGCCGTCGTGGCGATCCTCGCGGCGGTCGGGATGTCGACGATCGCCCTGGTCCGGAGCTCCCGGGCGCAGCCGTCCGCGGTCATGGCCATGCCGATGACGACCGCGCCCACCGCGACTCCGGCCGGGGCCTCGGCCGCGCCGATCAGCCTTAGCGTCGCGGGCTCGAACAAGCTGGGCCCGGACGGGAAGATGCACGACTCGTTCTCGAAGACCGACTTCGTCGTCAAGGTCGGCCAGCCGACCCGCCTGCGCATCGACAACGCGGACGGCAGCCCGCACAGCATCACCTCGGCCGCGACCGGCGTCAGCATCACCGTCCTGCCGGGCGTCCACACCTACACGATGGTGGCCAGGCGAGCGGGTCGGTTCGAGTGGGTCTGCGTGCTCCCGTGCGACAGTGCGGCCGGCGGCTGGGCGATGACCCACCCGGGCTACATGGCCGGGTACATCACGGCGAGCTGACACCGGACGATCGGCGGACGATCGGATCCCCACCGTCGCGTAGCCTACGGGGGCGATGCCCGAGATCGGAGCCATGCTGCGCGAGGCCCGGATGAGGGCGCACATCGACATCTCGGAGATCGAGTCGGAGACGAAGATCCGGGCGAAGTACCTGCGGGCGCTCGAGAACGAGGAGTGGGACCTGCTCCCGGGCCCGACGTTCGTCAAGAGCTTCCTGCGCACCTACGCCGAGGCGCTCGGGCTGGACGCGAAGCTGATCGTCGAGGAGTTCAAGCTCCGCCACGAGCGGCCGTCCGAGTTCGACCTCCAGCCGATCCGGGCGACCGGACCGGGGCGGGAGCGCCGTCCGAAGCCGCGCCCGGCGGTGCCCCGCTGGGCGATCGGGGTCGTCCTGGCCGTGCTGCTGATCGGCGCCCTGTTCGAGCTCGGCAACCGCCAGGGCAACACGCCGACGCCGCCGGCCGCGCCGGCGAAGACGGCGCCGACCGGTCGGACGGCGGGCACCACCGCCCGCCGGACCCCGGCGGTCCCGGCCACCCGCCGGCGGGCGAGCGTGGTGGTCCTGCGGATCGTCCCCACCGGATCGGTGTACGTCTGCCTGATCGGCGACGGGCGGCGGCTGATCGACAAGCTCGTGCTCATGCCGGGCGTCAAGACCCAGGTCTACCGGGCGAAGCGGTTCGAGCTGACGCTGGGCAACGGGAACGCCAAGCTCGACGCGAACGGGACGATCCTGAGCGTGCCCCAGGTCGACAACGGGATCGGCTACGAGCTGACGGTGACCGGGCGCCGGGTCCTGTCGGCGGCCCGGCGCCCGACCTGCGCATGACCGCGGCCGGCGGCGGGCGCATCCGACCGGCGGCCGGACGCGCGTGAGCGCCCGGGCGGGGATCGTCGTCACCGGGACCGAGGTCCTGACCGGCCGGGTCCGCGACCGCAACGGCCCGTGGCTGGCCGAGCGCCTGCGCGAGCTCGGGGTCGACCTCGCCCAGATCACGATCGTCGGGGACCGGCCGGCCGACATCCTGGCCGCGCTGCGCGAATACGCGGCCCAGGGAGTCGACCTGGTGGTCACGAGCGGCGGCCTCGGGCCGACGGCGGACGACCTGACGGCGGCCGTGGTCGGCGAGTTCGCCGGGCGGGAGCTCGCGCTCGACGCCGAGCTCGAGGGGCGGATCGCCGAGATCCTCCGGCCGATGGCCCGGCGGTGGCCGGACCTGGACATGGAGGCGATCCGGGAGTCCAACCGCAAGCAGGCGCTCGTCCCGGCCGGGGCGACGGTGCTCGAGCCGGTGGGGACGGCCCCGGGGCTCGTCGTCCCGCCGACCGGGGCGGGGCCGACCGTCGTCGTCCTCCCGGGGCCGCCGCGCGAGCTCCAGCCGATGTGGGCGGCGGCGACCGCGACACCGGCCTTCGGCCGGGCGATCGCCGGGGCGACGACCTACCGGCAGACGATGCTGCGGATGTTCGGGATCCCCGAGTCGGAGATCGCGGCCACCCTGCGCCTGGCCACCGCCTCGGGGGTCGACCTCGACCGCCTCGAGGTGACGACCTGCCTGCGGCGGGGGGAGATCGAGATCGTCACCCGCTACGAGCCGGACGCCGAGCCGACCTACCGGGCGCTCGAGCGGATCCTCCGCGACCGCCACGCCGGAACCCTCTTCTCCGACGACGGGTCGTCGGTCGACGACCAGGTCGCCGGGCTCCTGCTCGAGGCGGGCCTGACCGTGGCGGTGGCCGAGTCCTGTACCGGCGGGCTCCTGGCGGCCCGGTTGACCGACCGAGCCGGCTCCTCGAAATACGCGTTGGGCGGCGTGGTGGCCTACTCCGACGCGGTCAAGACGGACCTGGTCGGGGTTCCGGCCGAGCTGATCGGCCGGGTCGGCGCGGTCTCGGCCGAGGTCGCCGTCGCCCTGGCCGACGGGGCCCGGGAGCGGCTGGGGGCGGCGGTCGGGGTCGGGGTGACCGGGGTCGCCGGGCCGGGCGGGGGGACGGCGGAGAAGCCGGTCGGGCTCGTCCACGTCGCGGTCGCGGCCCCCGGGCGGCGCCTGCACCGCCGGCTCGAGCTCGGGGGCGGCCGGGCCGACATCCGCGACCGGACGACGACCCACGCGATGCACCTCCTGCGCCGGGCGCTGCGCGGAGAGGGGGACGTCTGACCCGGGGGGTCCGCCTGTTCGCCGCGGTCGACCCGCCGGCGCCGGTCCGGGCCGAGCTCGCCGGCTGGGCGCGCCGGGCGGTGGCCGACCTCCCCGGCGCCCGCCCGGTCGCGGCCGAGGCGCTCCACGTGACCCTCTGCTTCCTCGGGACCCAGCCGGCCGACCGGATCGAGGAGATCGCCGCCGTGGTGTCCGCCCGGGCGGCGCCGGTCGGGCCGCTCGAGCTCGGGGCGCCGGCCTGGCTGCCCCGGCGGCGGCCGCGGGCCCTGGCGATCGAGCTCCACGACGAGACGGGCACGCTCGGCGACCTCGCCGGCGACCTCACCCGGGCCCTGGGGGAGGCGATCGGCTGGGAGCCCGAGTCGCGCCGCTTCCGCCCGCACGTCACCGTCGCCCGGGGCGCGCTCGCCCCGCGGGCGCTGGCCCCGACCCCGGGGCTCGTCTTCGAGCCGGAGTCGCTCACGCTCTACCGGTCGCGGCTCGAGCCGGATGGCGCGGAGTACCAGTCGCTGACGCGGATTGCGCTGTTCTGGCCGGGGAGCCGGATCGGGTGAGCGCGGCGGGGCGGCGGGGGAGGGGCGGGCGGGCGGTCGGCCGGCGTTCGACGCGTTCCGTCCGCAGGGGCGCCTAACGTGCTCGATACACGCCAACTTGTTGATGCGCCGTACTCCCGATCAGCGCGCAGAGGAGCTTTGAGGATGACCGTGACAGACCAGGACAAGGCCGCCAAGGCCCGCGACCTCGCCCTCGCCGGGGCGCTGGCCCAGATCGAGCGCGAGTTCGGCAAGGGCTCGGTCATGCGGATGGGCGACCCGGGCGCCCAGGTGCGGTGCGCCGTGATCCCGACCGGGGCCCTGTCCCTCGACCTGGCGCTCGGGATCGGCGGGGTGCCCCGCGGGCGCATCGTCGAGGTCTTCGGGCCGGAGTCGTCGGGCAAGACGACCTTGATCTACCACGTCCTCGCCGAGGCCCAGAAGCTGGGGGGGATCTGCGCGTTCATCGACGCCGAGCACGCGATGGACCCGCTCTACGCGAAGGAGATCGGCGTCGACATCGACGAGCTCCTGGTCTCCCAGCCGGACTACGGCGAGCAGGCGCTGGAGATCGCCGACATGCTCGTCCGGTCGGGGGCGGTCGACGTCGTGGCGATCGACTCGGTCGCGGCGCTGACCCCGCGGGTCGAGCTCGAGGGGCAGATGGGCGACCAGACGGTCGGGGCTCAGGCGCGGATGATGTCCCAGGCGATGCGCAAGCTCGCCGGGAACCTCAACCGGACGCAGACGCTGTGCATCCTGACCAACCAGATCCGCGAGAAGGTCGGCGTGATGTTCGGGTCGCCGGAGACTCAGCCGGGCGGGCGGGCGCTGAAGTTCTACGCGTCCCAGCGGCTGGACATCCGCCGGATCGAGACGTTGAAGGACGGGACCGAGGCGGTGGGGAACCGGGTGCGGGTCAAGGTGGTCAAGAACAAGGTGGCGGCGCCGTTCCGCCAGGCAGAGTTCGACATCGAGTTCGGCAAGGGCATCTCGACCGCCGGGTGCCTGCTCGACCTGGGGATCGAGCACAACATCATCAGCAAGTCGGGGTCGTTCTTCTCCTACGGGGACGAGCGCCTCGGTCAGGGGCGGGCGAACGCCAAGGCGTACATCGACGAGCACCCGGAGCTGGCCAAGACGGTCGAGGATCGGATCTACGCGATCCTCGGGCTCTCGAAGGACCTGGTCACGCCGATCGAGCCGGTCGCCGGCGAGGCGGCCCCGCCGCCACCGGTGGGCGAGGCGGCCACGGCGGCCCGGACCCAGGCCCTCCGGGCCGCGGGGCGGGCGGCCTGACCGGGCACGCGGAGTCGGGCGGGCTGGACGTGGGCGGGCCGGACGTGGGCGGGCACGCGGAGTCGGGCGGGCCGGACGTGGGTAGGCCGGGCATGGGCGGGCCGGACGGCCGGGTGCGGGCGGCCCCGGCGGTCGACGACGAGGCCGGGCAGGAGCTCGAGCGGGCGCTCGGGCTCTGCTTCCGGGAGCTCGACCGCCGCGACCAGACGGTCGCCCAGGTCCGGGCTCGCCTCGGGCGCTCGGGGGTCGGGGCGGAGACGGTCGAGGCGGCGGTGGCGTGGCTGCGCGAGCGGCGCTTCGTCGACGACGCCGGCTACGCCGAGCGCTTCGCCGCCGACCGGCGGGGGCTCGACGGGTGGGGAAGCGAGCGGATCCGCCGGCGGTTGGAGGCGCTGGGGGTGTCCGTCGAGCTGATCGACCGGGCCGTGGGGGAGCGGGAGGCGGGGGCGGAGCTGGCGGCGGCGGTGGCCGTGCTCGAGGCCCGGATGGCCGGGGCGGCCGGGGACGACCGGAACCGGCGGCGGGCCCTCGGCCTGCTCGCCCGGCGGGGCTACGAGCTCGAGCTGGCCGAGGAGGCGGTCGGGCGACACTTCGCCGGTGCCGGCGAGTGACCCGGCGACCGGGCCGGACCCGGCCGGTCGACCGGACCCGGCCGGTCGACTATCCTCCGGGCGGTCGAGGCGGGGCGAGCGGGGGAGGGATCATGGCGGTGCGCCGGCTCGGGGTGATGGGTGCGCTGGTCGGATTGGTTCTCGGGCTGGCCGCGGTCGGTCAGGCGAACACGAGCCACGCCGGGTGGCCGCCGATCGAGAACCTGCTGATCGACCACGACCATTCGGGCGGGAGCCACGTCCTCTACGCGACGCCGGGCGTCCACAACGAGCTGCTGGGGAGCTTCGGGAGCGACACGATCTACGGGGGGAATGCCGGGGACGTGATCTGGACCGACTACAACCCGGACTTCTCGACCTACGACCCGACGGTCCGCTACTGCCCGCGGCTGAAGGAGTACATCGGCGCGCTGCCGGTCAAGCCGGCGACGCCGGCCGCCCTGGTGTCGGTGAAGGCCGCGTTCGCGGTGAGCGACCGGGCGTGCCAGGCGCTCCCGGCGAGCACGGGCAAGCCGCCGTCGAGCACGCCGCCGCCGTCGGTCGGGACGGTCCACGCGGGCAACGGGGCGAACTTCATCTACGCGACCGACACGACGAACTACGTCTGGACGGGCACTGGGGCGACCAAGGTGCACGCGTCGGTCGGGGGCGGGGAGATCCACTGCCAGTCGAGCCGGGTGGTCGTCTTCCTGAGCCATCGGAGCCGGCCCCACTACAAGCTCTTGGGCTGCCGGCACCTCAGCTACTTCAGCGTCGGCTACTGACCGGGAAGCCTTACCCTAGTCGGGCGATGCGCTACCACCTGACCACGTTCGGCTGCCAGATGAACGTCCACGACTCCGAGCGGATGAAGGGGATGCTCGAGTCGATCGGCTACGAGGAGGCGCCGGGGCGGGAGGAGGCCGATCTGATCCTGTTCAACACGTGCTCGATCCGGGAGAAGGCGGACCGCCGGTTCCTCGCTCACCTCGGCGAGGCCAAGCGCCTGAAGGCCCTCGACCCGACCCGGGTGGTCGGGGTCGGGGGATGCTGGGCCCAGTCGGTCAAGGAGGAGGTCTTCCGCCGGTTTCCCTTCGTCGACGTCGCGTTCGGGCCGGGGCAGGTCCACAAGCTCGCCGAGTTCCTGGTCAGCGACTCGCTGACCTCGCAGGGGTTCTTCGAGTTCGAGGGGTTCACCGGTCGCCTGCCGGCCAAGCGCGAGCGGCCGTTCCAGGCGTGGATCCAGATCTCGGTCGGGTGCAACTCGGTGTGCAGCTACTGCATCGTCCCGTCGACCCGGGGCCGCGAGGTCTCGCGGCCGCCGGGCGAGCTGGTGGCCGAGGCCGAGCGGCTGGCCGCCGACGGGGTCCGGGAGGTGACGCTGCTCGGCCAGAACGTCAACTCCTACGGCCGCGACCTGAGCCGGGGGGAGCGGACGAGCTTCGCCGGGCTGCTCGAGCTGATCGACGGGGTGGCCGGGATCGACCGGATCCGGTACACGAGCCCGCATCCGAAGGACATGCGCGAGGACGTGATCCTCGCCCACGCGAACCTGGCGTCGGTCTGCGAGCACATCCATCTCCCACTGCAGTCGGGGTCGTCGGCCGTCCTCAAGCGGATGCGCCGGACCTACACCCGCGAGCGCTACCTCGACCGGGTGGCCGAGATCCGCGGGCACGTGCCCGACTGCGCGCTGACCACCGACGTGATCGTCGGCTTCCCGGGGGAGACCGACGAGGACTTCGAGGAGACGCTGTCGGTCGTCGAGTCGGTCGGCTACGACGGGGCCTTCACCTTCGTCTTCTCGCCCCGGCGGGGGACCCGGGCGGCGGACCTGACCGAGGGGCTCGTCGCCCACGAGGTCAAGGTCGCGCGGATGGAGCGGCTGGTCGAGGCGGTCCAGCGCGAGGCCCAGGTCCGGGCCCAGCGGTTCGTCGGCCGGATGGTCGAGGTGCTCGTCGAGGGGCCTTCGCGGACCGACCCGGAGCGGTTGCGCGGGCGAACCCGTCACAACAAGGCGGTCAACTTCACCGGCCGGAGCCGGGCCGGCGAGCTCGCCACCGTCGAGATCGGGGCGGCGACGAGCCAGAGCCTGACCGGCCACGAGCGCGTGACCGCCCGCGCCTGACCGGTCGACCGGGCCACGCGCCGGGCCAGCGCTGGGCCGAGCGCCGGCTGAGCGCCGTCCGAGCTCCGGGCTGAGCTCCGGGCCGACCGCCGGCTGAGCTCCGGGCCGAGTTCCGGGCTGAGCGCCGGGCCGAGCGCCGGCTGAGCTCCGGGCCGAGCTCCGGGCTGAGCGCCGGCTGAGCTCCAGGCTGAGCGCTGGGCCGAGCGCCGGCTGAGCTCCGGGCCGAGTGCCGGCTGAGCTCCGGGCCGAGTGCCGGCTGAGCTCCGGGCCGAGTGCCGGCTGAGCTCCGGGCCGAGTGCCGGCTGAGCTCCGGGGTCCGGCTGAGCTCCGGCTGAGCTCCGGGCTGAGCTCCGGACCGAGTGCCGGCTGAGCTCCGGGCTGAGCTCCGGGCCGAGTGCCGGCTGAGCTCCGGGCTGAGCTCCGGGCCGAGTGCCGGCTGAGCTCCGGGCTGAGCTCCGGCTGAGGTCCGGGCCGAGTGCCGGCTGAGCTCCGGGCTGAGCTCCGGCTGAGCTCCGGGCCGAGTGCCGGCTGAGCGCTGGGCCGAGTGCCGGCTGAGCTCCGGGCCGAGTGCCGGCTGAGCTCCGGGCCGAGTGCCGGCTGAGCTCCGGGCCGAGTGCCGGCTGAGCTCTCCGGCTGAGCTCCGGCTGAGCTCCGGGCTGAGCTCCGGACCGAGTGCCGGCTGAGCTCCGGGCTGAGCGCCGGGCCGAGTGCCGGCTGAGCTCCGGGCTGAGCTCCTGGCTGAGCGCCGGGCCGAGCGCCGGCTGAGTCGCCGGGGCCGCGCGTATGGCCGATCGCCACCCCAGCGCCGGGTCGTACGCCGGGCCACGCCGGGCCGATCGCCGGCCGAGCCGCCGAGTCGATGGCCGGCTGGCGGCACCGCGCGCCGGAGACCGGACCCGGCCGATCGCCGGCCGAGCGCCGGCGGGCGGTACCGCGCGAGGGAGACCGGACCCGGCCGGGAGTGCATGAACCGGGCGATCGGGGGTACACCCCCGGATATGAACGACTGCTGTCCACCGGGCGAGGGGTGCAACAGTCTTTCCGGCCTGGAGCCGTGCGCGCTCTCGCGGCTGCGGCGTGCGCACAGCCCGGAGGCCGATCGGGCGCTCAGCCTGTGGGGGCGCTACGTCCAGGCCCGTGGCGGCGTCGCCCGCCAGCGCCGGGTGCTCCGGCGGGCCTACGGACGGACCCGCGACCAGGCGCTCGGCCTGTGGTCGCCCTGGGCGTCGCTCCAGCGGTAGCCGGCGGGCGCCGCCCGAGGGCGGTGGGTGGTGGCGTGTACGATGGAACCGAGCCGCGCCTCCCGTAGCCCGGGCGACCGGATCCCCCGACAGCCGTTCCTAGCTCCACCGGACGACAGGGCCGGGGGAGAAGGTGAGGTCAGCTTGGCCACCGAAGCCACCGAACAAGGACGCATCCTCTCCGAGGGACAGCTCCTCGTCGAGATATCCAACCGGGTGGTCCAGGAGTTCCGGGCGTCGATCGGGAAGGGGCCGAGTCGGTGCAAGTCGTACTGGGCCGGGCGTGACCTGCTCGTCGTCCTCCTGCGCGGGGGCTTCACGGTGGCCGAGCAGACGCTGTTCGACGCCGGGCACAAGCAGGCGGTCCAGGACTCCCAGCACGCCCTCCAGGACGCGATGGAGGGTCGGTTGACCAAGATCATCGAGGATTTGACCGGACGGACGGTGATCGGCTTCCTGAGCGCCGCCCGCCAGTGCCCGGACCTCCGGGCCGAGCTCTTCCTGCTCGAGCCGGCCGGTCCCGAAGGCTCGCTCCTCGATGAGGCGCCCGACTGAGCCCGGCACCGGGCGGAGCGTTCCGTCCGACGGGTGTGCGAACATACGTTCGTGCGATGGAAAGGACTGACCGAGGCGGGCACCGAGCAGCAGCACCTCCCCGGCTACGCCGAGCAGGCGATGGTGCGGCGGTTCGCGGTCCCGGAGGCGCTCGACATGCGCTTCTATGAGGTCCACGCGAAGTCGGCGCTCAACCGGGTGCCCAAGGGCTCGCCGATGCCCTTCCGCTGGACGGTGAACCCGTACCGGGGGTGCAGCCACGCCTGCGTGTACTGCTTCGCCCGACCGACCCACGCCTACCTCGGCTTCGACGCGGGGCGCGACTTCGAGCGGGAGATCGTGGTCAAGGTCAACGCGCCGGAGGTTCTGCGCAAGGAGCTGGGACGGCCGAGCTGGAACGGCGAGCACGTGGCGCTGGGGACGAACACCGACCCGTATCAGTGGGTCGAGGCGCGCTACCGCCTGATGCCGGGGATCTGGGAGGCGCTGCGCGAGACGGCAACCGAGTGCTCGGTCCTGACCAAGTCCCCGCTCGTCCTCCGCGACATCGAGCTCCTGGGCGCAATGGCGGGGGAGGGGCTCTTCTCGGCCGCCTTGTCGGTCCCGACGCTCGACGAGAAGATGTGGCGGGCGACCGAGCCGCATACGCCGCACCCGCGGGCGCGGTTGGAGGCGGTGGCCGAGCTCAACCGGGCCGGGATCCCGACGAGCGTGCTCGTGGCGCCGCTCATGCCGGGGATCAACGACGACCCGAAGCAGGTGGAGCGGATCCTGGAGTTGGCCGGGGAGGCAGGGGCGCGGAACATCACGCCGATCGCCCTCCACCTGCGCCCGGGGGTGCGGGCGGTGTTCATGGATTGGCTCGAGGGGTCGCGGCCCGACCTGGTCGGCCGCTACGCGGAGCTCTACGACCGGGGCTCGTACGCGCCGCGGGAGGAGCGCAGCCGACTCGCCGGCTTGGTTCGCCGCCCGGCCGGCCGGCCCGGACCGGGCCGCTTCCGCGACCACCGACCCGATCCCGCCCCGCCACCGCGGCGGCCACGGGCCCAGCCGCCCCGCGCCCCGGAGCCGAGCCCGCAGGAGAGCCTCTTCTGACCCGCCAGCCGAGCGGAGACTCCGCGCCTTCAAGCCCCTGAGCGCCGACGACGTGGAGGTCGCTGCCCTGTCTCGTTCGCCGGGGGCGCCGCTACCGCAGCGGAGGGGGACAGAGGTACTTGCCATTACCGAAGTCCCGAGCACCACTAGGTCGTCCATGTGGCCCAGTCGGTCGCAAGACACAGCAATGCTCGTGGGAAAGGCGGCGACTGTGGGGCAGTCAACCACCGCCTATGTTCCCGCACAGGCCGTCCCGTCAGCGCTTGTCCAACTGAGCCTGCTCGAACTCGAGCGCGACCTTCTCGTTCCCGCCCAGCCGGCTCACCCGATCGACGAGCTCGGGCACGATGCCCCCGAACACGGCGGCCGCCCGGAGGAGCAGCGGGGCGACGTCGATCTCGGCCTTGTTCTTCTCGATCGCCCGGACCACCGCCCCGGCCACCTGCTCGGGCGTCCGCGTCCCGACCCCGGCCGGGAGCCTGATCCCGGTCTCGGCGTGCATGCCCGCGTCGCGGATGAAGCCCGGGAAGATCGTCGATACCCCGACCCCGGCCGAGCGCAGGTCGGCCCGGAGGCCGAGCGAGAACCCCCGCAGCCCGTACTTGGTCGCGCTGTAGAGCGACCCGCCCCGCGGGGCCGTCTTCCCGGCGATCGAGGACATGAAGACCACGTGCCCGCGGCCCCGCGTGACCATGCCCGGCGTGAGGGCCTGGGCGAGGACGATCGGCGCCCGGAGGTTGACCGCGATCGCCCGGTCGATCTGCTCGACCGAGTAGGTCTCGAGGCGCCCGGACGCCGGGACGCCGGCGTTGGCCACGAGGACGTCGACGTCCCGAGCGGCCACGGCCAGCCGGCGGACGGCCCGCGGATCGGCCAGGTCGGCGACGAGAACCTGCGCCCCGAGCTCGCCGACGAGCGGGGCGAGCACGTCGGCCCGCCGTCCGGTCAGCAGGAGCTCGGCTCCGGCTCCGGCCAGCCGTCGGGCGATGGCCAGGCCTAGGCCGCCGGTCGCGCCGGTCAGCAGCACCCTCTGCCCGGCCAGTTTCACCCAGCCAAGTCTACGCCGCCGGAGCCGACCCGGGACCCGAGCGACGGCTTCCGCCCCGCCGGGCGGCGGGGCAGAAGCCGGCTCGGACCTGCGTCGCGCCGCTGGCTGCTAGCCGGCGACCGGGCCGCCGTTGGCCGCCTCGCCCGCCTCGATCGTCTCGCCCGGCTGGCGGGCGAGGCCGATCGTCACCCGCTGGGGCCGGCGCTCCTCCGGCTTCGGCACCCGCACCTCGAGCACCCCGTTCTCGAAGCTCGCCTCGATCCGGTCGGCGTCGACCCCGTCCGGGAGGGTCAGCGACCGGGCGAATCGGCCGGACGCCCGCTCGATCCGGTAGAAGCCCTCCCGCTGCTCCTCCTGCTCGGACTTCCGCTCCCCGGAGATCGTCAGCACGTTGTCCTCGAGCTCGACCTTCACGTCCGCCTCGCGGAGGCCGGGCAGGTCGGCCCGGAGGATGAAGTTTCCCTTTGTCTCGACCAGGTCCATCGCCGGGATCCAGTGGCGCATCGCCCCGCCGTTGCCGGTGGTTCCCCCGCCGCCGGCCGGGCCATCGAAGAAGCTTCCGAACAGCCGGTTCATCTCCTGCTGGAGCGAGTGGAGCTCCCGCACCGGCTCCCATCTGACAAGTGCCATCTTCTGTCCTCCTTTGCTCTCTCGTGGGCTCAAGTGCTTGATATACGAAACCTAAGTCGTAGTCTATCAAGTTTATCGAGTAGCGCTCGGCACCGAGCCCACTGCCGCCAGCCGTCCCGACAAACCCGCCAAGGCGAACAGCCGGCGGACCGCGCGCGATGCCCGGACCAGCTCCAGCCCACCCTGCCCGTTCGCTCCCGACTGGACCGCCATCAGGCAGCGCAAGCCGCTCCCGTCGAGGAAGACGAGCCCGGAGAGATCCAACTCGGCCGGCGGTTCCTCGCCACCCTGCGCTTCCTCGACCCGCCGGAAAAGCTCCGCCGCCGTGGCCAAGTCGAGCTCACCGGACACGAAGAGACGCCCCACCCCGTCGTCCACCCGGCTCACGATGTCCAACCCTAAAGTGATCATCGCCCCTCCCGACTCGTCGACCGATGCGATGTCCTCAGGATAAAATCTCAGTGTGCCGATGTCAAGTCTGGCAAGTGGCCGGACAGGCCGGTCAGCCCGAACAGCCGCCGGACCGGACGCGACGGGTGGGTCAGGGCCAGCGGAGGCCCTCCGTTCCGCTCGAACTCCGCCTGTCCCGCAAGCAGGCAGCGCAGGCCGCACGCGTCGAGGAAGCTGACCTGCCCGAGGTCGATCTCGACCGCTCGCGCCGTCCGGTCCACCTCGGCCAGGCGGCGCACCAGCTCCGGCGTCGTGGCCAGATCGAGGTCGCCGACCACCGTCAGGCGATGCACGCCTTCGGCGATCCGGCTGTCGATCTCGAATGGGGGCACGAGCCTGTCCTCGCCGCCCCCGGCTCGCGCCGGCAAGAGTCCGATCAACCCGATCGTCGTGGCCCAATCTTGCGGCTCCCATCCTATCGGGCTCGCGACCGCGGCCGGCCGCGCTACCGTCCCCACCACCGTGGAGATCCAGATAGTCCTCTACCCCGGCTTCGACGACCTCGACGCCGTCGCGCCCTACGAGGTCCTGAGCATGGCCGGGGAGGCCGGCCTCCCGGTCACCGCGCGTCTCGTCACGCTCGCCCCGTCCGACCGGGTCGTCTCGAGCCACGGGCTCGAGGTCGTCCCGCACGGGATCCTCGACGGCCGCGCCGACCTCGTGATCGTCCCCGGCGGATCCTGGGCCGCCCGCGCCGAGGTCGGCGCCTGGGGTGAGGTCCAGCGCGGCACGCTCCCCCGAGCTCTCGCGGCCGAGGCCGCCCGCGGAGCCGCGCTCGCCGCCGTCTGCACCGGGACCATGCTCCTCTCGGCGGCCGGCCTGACCCGCGGACGACCGGCCACCACCCACCACCTGGCCCTGGCCACCCTGGCCGACCAGGGGGCCGAGGTCATCGACGCCCGCGTCGTCGACGACGGCGACCTCGTCACTTCAGGCGGGGTGACCTCCGGCATCGACATGGCCCTCTGGCTGGTCGAGCGCCATTTCGGCCCGGAGGCCGCCGCGCTGATCGCCCGCCGGATCGAGCACGACCGGCGGGGCGAAGTCCACCGGTCGGGTCAGTAGAGCTCCCGCTCGCGGACGACCGGCCGGTCGACGGGCGGCGGCACGGCCGCTGCCGTCCGGCGGTCGGCGAACACGCCGAGCCAGAGCGCCGAGAAGATCAGGCCGATGATGCCGACGATCATCAGGATCAGGCCCACGGTCGCCAGGTCGATGCCGCTGACCGTGGCCGTGACCGCGAACTTCAGGATCGCGCCGACGGCGATGAGGACAATCGAGGTGCCATAGCTCATGCGTTCATTTCCTCCTTGATGGGAAGCTTGTCCGGCCGCGAAGGCGGCGGGGGATGCTGACCCTGGTGTACCCAGGCGCCGGAAATGAACGCCCTTCGTCAACCCGCGACGACGCGCCCGGTGCCCCCGGCGGTCGTCCCGCCCGACCGAGATCATCCGCGGGGCGCCGGATCGGTGCGAATATGCACTCATGACCCCCGAGCTCGTCGCTCCCCGCCGCGCCCCTCGCGCTCAGATCGTCCTCGGCTGCACGCTCCGCCGCCGGACCGGCTCGCCGATCCCGGCCCAGACCCTGGAGATCGGGCCCGAGGGGATGCGGGTGACGAGCCCCCGCCCGCTCGCGGAGGACGAGACCGTCGATTTCGACGTCCCCAACCTCGGGATCCGGGTCGCCGGGCACGCCCGGGTCCTCCGCCAGCAGCGCGCCCACGTCTACGTCCTGCGCTTCGAGCGGCTCCCCGAGCCGATGGCCCGCCGCCTCTACGCCCTCGCCGTCAACTCGCACTGACCGCGATTGTCGCTCGACCGCCGCGGGTACGAGGGCGGCCGGGTAGGTCCCGCGAACAGGAGGGCTCGCCGTGCGCAATCGGGCAGTGGCCGTCGTTCTCAGCGTCTCGCTGTTCTTTGCCGTCGGGCTCGCCGGATGCGGCTCAAGCGGCGGCTCTCACCATCGCTTGCTCAAGTCGGTCGTCGGCGCCGCGGTGATCCATCACGTCCTCAAGAAGCGCGGGTCGAGCCACCCGCTCCTGAAGTCGGTGGCCGCCGGCGCGGTCATCCACCACGTGCTCAAGAAGCGGTAGGCGCTCTATGCGGCCGGTTGCGAGGCCTGCGTGAGGCGCGCGACGTCCGCCTCGCTCAGCTCGAGCTCGGCCATCGGCAGGAGGCCGGTCAGCTGCTCGGGTGTCCGCGCACTGGCGATCGGCGCGGTGACCGTCGGCTGCGCCAGGAGCCAGGCCAGGGCGACCGCGGCCACCGTCGTCCCGTGCGCCTTGGCGACGTCGTCGAGAGCCTCGAGGACGGCGATGCCGCGCGGCGCGTCAAGATACGCCCCCGCCCGGGCGGCACGGGGACTGTCGACCACCACCCCCGGCGCGTACTTGCCGGTCAGGAACCCCCTGGCCAGGGCGAAGTAGGGCAGGCAGCCGAGGTTCTCCCGCGCGCACAGCCCAGCCAGATCGCTCTCGTATTCGCGTCGCTCGACCAGGTTGTAGTGGGGCTGGACGGCGACGAACCGGGCGTAGCCCTCACGGTCTGAGACGGCGAGCGCCGCCGCCAGCCGCGGGGCCCCGTAGTTCGACGCCCCGATGTGGCTGACCTTCCCCGCCCGGACGAGCTCGTCGAACGCCCCCAGGGTCTCCTCCAGCGGGGTGTCCGGATCGTCCCGGTGGGCGTAGTAGAGGTCGATGTGCTCGGTCTGGAGCCGCTTCAGCGACCCGTCGGCCGCCGCCCGGATGGTCGCCGGCGCGAGCCCCTCGAGGCCCGAAGCCATTCCCACCTTCGTCGCCACCACCAGCCAGTCGCGGTTGGCCCGGGCCAGCATCCATCGTCCCAGGATCGCCTCGGACTCGCCCCCGGCGTACATGTCGGCCGTGTCGATGAAGTTCCCGCCGACCTCGATGTACCGGTCGAGCACGGCGACCGACTCCCGCTCGTCGGCCGTCCAGCCGAACACGTTCCCGCCCAGGCACAGCGGGAAGACGTCAAGCTCGGTTCCAGGGATCCTGCGCATTCGGCTCCTTCTGTCGCCACACCCGCGGTCAGGATGGTCGCACGAGCAGGCCGCCGGCGCCGAACGTGCCCGCCTCGACCGGACCGGCGCAGCCGACGCACGGCCCGGCGGCGACCCGCCCGGCCAGTTCGGCCAGGTCGTCCCGCGTGACCGACTCGATCGCCTTGAGGTAGGGCAGCGGGTCGACGTTCTCGTCCCCGTACTCCATCACCGCCTCCAGCGCGTACGCCGCCCGGGCGCCGACGCCGTCGAAGCTCAGCGCGAACGAGCCGAGCGCGTACGCCCGCGCCCGGTGCGCCTCCTCCCCGGTCGGCCCCCGGTCGCGCAGGTCGGCGACGATCCCGTCGATCGCGGCGTAGGCCTCCGGGACCCGGCCGGCCTGGAGGCTCAGCTCGATCGCCAGGCCCGAGTACCGGGGATAGCCCCAGACGTATCCGTCGATCGCGTAGCAGAGCCCCCGCTCCTCGCGCAGCTCCTCGTGGAGGCGCGAGCCCATCGGACCGCCGAGGACCTGCGAGTAGACCTCGGCGATCGCCCGTTCCCGCCGCGCGCTCAGGTCGAACCCGTCGACGTGATAGCCGAGGCGCAGATGGGCGGTCTCGCCGGCGCGCGGATCGATCTCGATCCGCCTGACGAACGGCGGGATCGGCGGCGGCGCCGGCGGGCTCGGCCGGCCGGGGATCGAAGCGAGGAGTTCCTCGAGCCCGCCCCGATCGACGTGGTCGAGGTTGCCCGCGAGCACCGCCGCCCCCGCCCGCGGGCTCCACTGGCGCGCGCGGAAGGCGACCAGCTTCGCGTGGGTGAGCCCCTCGACGTCCGCGGCCGTCCCGGTGATCCGCGTGGCCAGCCGGTGACCGGGGAAGAGCGCGGCCGAGAGGCGGTCGTCGGCCGCGCTCGCCGGCTCGTCGTCCCGGTCGGCGATCTCCGCCAGCACCACCCCCCGCTCGCTCTCGAGCGCCTCGACCGGGAGGAGCGGGCACCCGCAGACCTCGACCAGGAGCCCGGCCAGCTCCATCGCCGCCTCGGCCCGGACGAGCGTGAAGAACTCGACGTGATCCTCGCCCGTCTGGGCGTTCAGCTCCGTCCCCAGCCGCTCCGCCGCCCGGTTGAGCTCGCGGGCGGTCGGATGGGCGACCGTGCCCTTGAACGCCAGGTGCTCGAGCAGGTGCGCCGCCCCGATCTCGTCGGCCCGCTCGTGACGCGACCCAGCCGGCAGGGCGATCGAGATCGACGTGGCCAGGCGCCCGGCCACCGGCAGCTCGATCACCCGCAGACCGTTGGCGGCCACCGTCCACACGTCCGCCCCCGGCGCGCTCATGGACCGCCCCGATGCCCGGCCGCGCCGGTCAGTCGGCCGGCGTCCCCGGGAACACGGCGACCGTCGCCGTGAAGCCGTGCAGGAACGACTCGCCCCCGACCGGGCCGATCTCCCCGGCCGCGAAGAACCCGGCCGCCGGCACGGCGCCGAGCTCCGCGACCAAGGCCTCGCTGTCGTGGTCGGGCACTCCGAACATCGCCCGTCCCCGCCCGTTGCAGGTGAACATCAGCACCCCGGCCGGGGCCCGCCCCCCGAGCGCCGTCCGGCGCAGGCCGAGCGCGTCCCGGAGGTCGCGGTCGGCGGTCCGGGCGTCGCGGGCGTGGAGGCGCACGATCTGGCCGGTCCCCACGTCGGCACCGACGGCGATCGACCCCGCCTCCGGGTCGGCCCCGAGCAGCCCGCGGACGAGGAAGTCGCCGTGCTCGTACTCTGGCTTCCCGGCGTCGATCACCAGGCCGAGCAGGAGGCCGCCGTTGATCAGGCTCCGGTCGTGCTCGCTCAGCTCCTCGAAGACCTCCCGCAGCTTGGCCAAAGCCGACTTGCCCGCCAGCTCGTGGATCACGTGGCCCTCGGCCCGGGTGATGGTCAGCTCCGGCCCGAGCGGCGCCGCCCCCTGGGAGACGCACGGGAGCATCTCGACCCCGTCGAGTCGGGCCCCCACCATCCCCGCCTCCAGGACCCGGTCGCCGTGGAAGAGGGCCGCCGTGTTGTCGAAGGTCCGCCCGCTCGAGAGGCCCCCGAGCACCGGCACCCCCGGCGCCTGCGCGTGGAGCTGGGCGAGCAGGCCGTCGGTCGCGAACGAGTACGGGTCGGGCAGGAGGATCGCCCCGCTCGCCCCAGCCAGCCCCGGAACTCCGTGGAAGCCGCCGTCCGGATCGGAGGTCGCGTGGAAGGTGGTGACCGCTCCGTCGCCGAGCGCGGCCAGCCACACGACCACCGCCGTCTCGTCCTCGATCTCCCGGTCCCCGCCGAGGACGCCCCCCGCCCCGCAGCCGACCAGCTGGTCGGGACCGCTCGCCTCGTGGACGCCTTCGAGCGTCGCCTCGGGCGCCGCCAGGTGGGAGCCGCAGGCGAACACCACCGCCAGGTCCGCCGGCCGGCCCCCGAGCTGGGCGCCGGCCGCCTGGGCGGCGGCGATCGCTCCCGACCGGGCGTCGGTGAGCGTCGACAGGCCACAGCCGATGCGTATCCCCACGGCGGTCACGATACTGGCGCCATGGCCCGCCCGGTAGTCGCGATCTTCGGTCCGACGGCCGTCGGCAAGACCGCCGTGGCCATCGCCCTGGCGGCGGCACTTCGAGCCGGCGGAGAGCGGCCGGTCGCCGTCTCCGCCGACGCGCTCCAGATCTACCGCGGCCTCGAGATCCTGACCGGCGTCCCGAGCTCGGCCGAGCAGGCCGAGCTCGAGCATCGGCTCATCTCCTGCGTTCCCCTCACCGCCTCGTTCAGCGTCGCCCGGTACGCCGAGCTCGCCCACGCCGAGATCGACGTCCTCCTGGCCGCCGGGCGGGTGCCGATCGTCACCGGCGGCACCGGCCTCTACCTCCGCGCCGCCCTGACCGAGCTCTCGCTCCGCCCCCCGCCGCCCCCCGAGCTCCGCGCCCGCTGGACAGCCGAGCTCGACCGCCAGGGCCCCCAGGCCGTCCACGCCCTGCTCGCCGCCCGCGCCCCGTGGGCGGCCGCCCGGATCGACCCGGCTGACCGCCAGCGGATCGGCCGGGCGATGGAGCTCCACGAGATGAACGCGCTCGTCGAGCCTCCGGCCGGCCCGTCCGAGCTCTGGACCGCCCACACCCGCCATCCGACGCGGCTGATCGGTCTGGTCATGGAGCGCGAGGCCCTCTACCGGCAGATCGACGCCCGCGTCGAGCGGATGGTCGCCGCCGGGGCCGCCGCCGAGGTTCGGGCCGCCGACGCCGCCGGCGCCTCCCCGACCGCCCGCAAGGCGCTCGGGTTCGCCGCGCTCCTGGCCGGCGACGTCGACCGGATGAAGCAGCAGAGCCGCCGGTACGCCCGGCGCCAGCTGACCTGGATGCGCAAGCTCGCCGCCGTCGAGCTCGTCGACGTGACCGGCCGGTCGCCCGACGAGGTCGCCGCCGCGCTGCGATGATCGCCGGCGATGCGGTTCGAGAAATGGCAGGCCCTCGGCAACGACTACCTGATCCTCGAGGGCGCCAACCTTCCCTGGCCGATCACCGGGGCGCGGATCCGGCGGCTCTGCGATCCGCACACCGGAATCGGCTCCGACGGAATACTGCTCTTGGACGGGTCCGACGATCCGGAGTCGGTCGCCCGCCTGCGGATCTTCAACCCCGACGGGTCGGAGGCCGAGCTCTCCGGCAACGGCGCCCGCCAGGCGATCATGTACCTCCGCCACCGCGGCTTCACCGACCAGGACGAGTTCCAGATCCAGACCCGGGCCGGCCCGGTCCGCCCCCGGATCACCGGCCCGACCACCTGCGCGACCGACCTCGGGCGCGTCGCCACCGAGTCGTCCGACTTCCCCTCCGGCAGCCACCACGGCCGGGCCGAGCTCTACGCCGACGGCAAGCGCTGGCGCTTCCAGCACGTCCAGGTCGGCAATCCCCAGTGCGCGATCCGCTGCGACTGGCTCGACGGGCTCGACCTCGCCGCGATCGGCCCGGCGATCGAGCGCCACGAGCTCTTTCCCAACCGGACGAACGTCTCCTGGTTTCGCGAGCTCGAGCGCGGGGTGATCCGCGCCCGGATCTTCGAGCGGGGGGTGGGGGAGACGATGTCCTCGGGCACCGGTGCGACCGGGGCGGCGATCTCCTACCACCTCGACGGCGGGCCCCCGGCGGTCACCGTCAAGCTGGACGGCGGCGAGCTCTTGGTCGAGATCGAGAAGGACCTGCGAGTGACCCTGACCGGCTGGGCCGTCCCCGTCTACCGGGGCGAGCTCGCCGACGAATTCGTCAAGGAGCTCGATGAGACCGAGTGATCGCCTCGCGCGCATCCCGCCGTACCTGTTCGCCGAGCTCGAGCGCAAGGTGTCCGCCAAGCGGGCGGCCGGCATCGACGTGATCAGCCTCGGGATCGGCGATCCCGACACGCCGACCTACCCGCCCGTCGTCGGCGCCGCCCAGGCCGCGGTCGCCGACCCCGGCTGCCACCGGTACCCGTCCAACCGCGGCCGGGTCGAGTTCCGCGACGCGCTCGCCGCCTTCTACGCCCGCCGCTTCGGTGTCACCGTCGACCCGGCGACCGAGGTGATGCCGGCGATCGGGGCGAAGGAGTGCATCTTCAACCTCAACCTCGCGTTCCTCAACCCCGGGGACGTCGCCCTCGCCGCCGACCCCGGCTACCCGGTGTACACCGGCGGGCCGCTCCTCGCCGGGGCCGAGGCCGCCCTGATGCCGCTGGTGCCCGAGCTCGGGTTCATCCCCGACCTCGACGCGATCGACGCCGAGACCCGGCGGCGGGCCCAGCTCCTGTTCGTCAACTACCCGAACAACCCGACCGGCGCCGTCGTGCCCGACGGGTTCTTCGCCCGGCTGGTCGAGTTCGGGGCGGCCAACGACATCCTCATCGTCCACGACAACGCCTACTCCGAGACGACCTACGACGGCTACGTCGCCCCGTCCTTCCTGGCCACCCCCGGGGCCAAGGAGGTCGGGGTCGAGGTCTTCTCGCTGTCCAAGGGCTACAACATGACCGGCTGGCGCTGCGCGGCGATCCTCGGCAACCCGGCGGCCATCGAGCTCTACTGGCGGCTGAAGACGAACATCGACTCCGGCCTCTTCGAGGCCGTCCAGCTCGCCGGGGCCGCTGCGTTGGCGCCCGAGGTCGACGCGTGCGTGGCGGAGATGAACGCCGTCTACACCCGGCGGCGCGACCTCGTCTGCGAGGCGCTCGCCGCGATCGGCGTCGACGTGACGCCGCCGCGCGGGACGATCTACGTCTGGGCGCCGGTCCCCGCCGGCTTCGCCACCGCGGCCGCCTACTGCGAGCACGTCCTCGAGCAGGCCGCCGTCGTCATCTCGCCCGGCGGAGCCTACGGCCCGAACGGCGAGGGGTTCTTCCGCATCTCGCTCACCACGCCCGACGCCCGCCTCACCGAGGCGGTCGACCGGCTCGGCCGCCTCGGGTGACGCCCCGGCGGGACGCGGATCAGGTGGGTCCGACGACGGCGCCGTTCGCGTCGAACCAGAGCGTCGCTTGGATCGCCGTGAACCGAGGGGTTGCCGGCGGCAGCGCGGCGTCGAAGAAATTCGTTCGCGGCGCGGTCGTGATGATCGTCCCGTCGCCCAGGGTGAGCTCGACGCGCGCGACACCGTCGGGCACGAGCCCGAAGACGTGTTCGACGGCGCCGTCCGCGACGCGCCCCACGGCGCGCCCACCGAGCAACATGGCGGTCGTCCAGCACGGATAGGCGGCGCCGCCGATGCGGGTCGCAGAGCGGCTCGAGGGATAGAGGACGCAGAGGGCGTCCTCTGTCCTGGTGAGCGGCGGCCCGGCCGCGTCGTCGCTGAAGCGCTCGGTCGGGATGAGCGCGACCGCCGCGCCCGTGGATGTGGCGCCGAGCAGCCGGACGTACGCCGTGCGGACGCCGTGGTTCTGGCTGCCGATCGTACGCAGGTCCGCCTGTACACCGCTTCCCCGATCGGCGGCGGTCTGGGGCGCCCGCAGCACGGCGAGACGCTCGAGCTGGTCGCTCGGAGGAGAGCTGGCCGAAGGGATCGGGTGCCCACCGACATCGTTGCCCAAGAGCGGCGCCCACGGTCGGGTGGCAGCCACGGCGGTCCCCCCGGCCGCGACGGCGGCCAGCGCCACGATCGCCGGTCGCCGCGCTATCCCGTTCGGGAGGATGCGTCTCAACCTTGCGCGCCGCCTCGGTCGGCGCCGGCCGTCGACCACCGGCGCCGGGTGCCCGTCGAGTCTCAGCTCTCGAGCCCCCTGTATCCGTCGCTCGGCTGCCTCCACCAGGAGCTGCTCGAGCTCGGGGATGATGGACTGGTCGGGAGCGCTCACGCCGTCTCCTCCACGCGGGCGCGGAGCGCCGCGAGCCCCCGACTAACTCGCTTGCGCACGACCAGCGGCGAGCAACGGAGCTCGGCGGCGATCTCAGCGTACGGCCGCTCCTCCAAGACGTGCGCGACGATCGCCGCGCGCTGGGCCTCAGGAAGGTCGCGGAGCTCGCTGAGGGCGTCGGGAGCGATGTCGGCGAGCGCCTCGACGCGCTCGAACGTTTCGTCGTCGAGCGCCAGCGGCGTGGACATTCCGAGGCGTTGGCGGGCGTCCATCGCTACGTGTCGCCGCCGCAGCGCGCTGACCAGCGCGTTGTGCGCGATCGCGAAAACCCAGCTGGCGGCGCTCGGCCCGGCCCGATCGGGCTCGTAGCGTTCGGCGTTCTCCAGGATCCGGGCGAAGACCTCGGACGTCAGATCGGCGGCGAGCTCGGGATCCTCGACTCGCGCGAGCATGTAGCCGAGGACGCGCGCCTCGTACCGCCGGTAAAACGCGGCGAACGCAGCCGCGCTGACCGCCGTCGCGGCGAGAAGCTCCGCGTCGGTCGCCGCGTCCCGGATGGCCGTTGGCTTACGCATGCCGCGCCCCTGTATACGCGCCGGCCCCGGATCTGTGACCGAGACCCGGTGCCCTTGGGGCTCACACCAGCCGCCGGGCCGGGAGCGGTCACGCTCGGCGACGTCGTTCGTAGACGCCTTAGGATGCCCGCGGCCTTCCACCCACCGGACAGCGTCGCCCGGGTCGACCGGGAGCCCCCGTCCGGACCAGGGCGAGCCGGAGTCGACCTGCGTTTGCTGAACTACTTCGTGGCGGTCGCGGAGGAGCTCCATTTCGGCCGGGCGGCACGGCGACTCTGCATAGCCCAGCCGCCCCTGAGCAAAGCTATCAAGCTGCTCGAGGCGCGACTTGACCTCGCCCTGTTGGTCCGCGACTCGCACACGGTCGCCCTCACGGAAGCCGGGCGCATGCTGCTCACGGGAAGCCGGACGCTGCTGGCGGCCCACGACGTTCTACTGGCAGAGATGGACGCTCTGCGCCGCTCGGAATCGTCCGGGCTGCGGCTGGCCTATTGCGGAGGATTCGTCGGCACCATGCCCGCGACGCTCGCCCGGGAGTTCCGCCGTCACTTTCCGGATGTCGCGATGGAGCTTCGCGATGTCGGCCTCTTCGCGGGCGCCGCCCCGATCGTCGAACTCGACGCCGACGCGATGCTCGTCGCGTCGCCGTTCGCCTGTCCCCCCGGCGTCGCCTCACTCGTGCTCGGTCACTGTCCGCGAACCGTGATCACGGCCGCCGCGCACCCGGGTGACGTGCGTGAGGCCGACGGCTCTCGCGGTGACGCTCCGCCTCCGCGCATCCGCTTCGCCAACGCGCCCGACGCCTGGCGGGACTATTGGGAGGTCGAGGTCGCCGGCGGCCCGCAAGCGTCGAGTCTCGAGGAGGCGTTGGAGCTGGCCGCCGCTGGTTGCGGCCTCATCACGGCCCCGGCCCTCGTCGCCCATCGCTATCCCCGTCCGGACCTGTGGTACCGACCCCTCCCCGGGGGACCTCAGCCCGCGATCCACCTCGCGTGGCGCTACGGCGACTCCTCGCTCGCCGTCGAGGCCCTCATTGGCCTCGCAGCTCAGCTGACGAAGGGGGGTTGCGCCGCCGGGTTGGCGTGGGGTGAATCCCCGCCGAGGGCTCGGCGATGACCAGCCTCAAATCGAAAGGGTGGCCCTGACTGCGCCCCCTTCAGGCCGTCCGACCGACGGGCCGGCCGGACGCCCCGCGCGTGGTCGAAGGTTGGTTTCCGACGTGCGATACCCGGCGGCTATCGCGCGTTACGCGGTTGGTCTTGGACGTGCCCATAAAGCTGACCTATCGTCCGGCGGGCATCGTCTTCCACCCAACCGGAGGCACAGCTATGAGGACGCGATCGCATGGAGCCGCGGCGCTGTCATTGATGACATTTATGTACATATTGACGATCGCTCCTCCCGCGCAGGCCGGCGTCGACCACTGGTTCAGCGGCAACCTCTCCTACCAGTTCGGCTGGGCGAGCTCCGCCGCACACAGCATCTCGTACATCCAGGGCAGCGCCAACCACGACACGTTCTGCGTCGGCCTCGAACAAGGCGTCACCGGCAGCTACTTCGACGCTCCCCTGTTCAGCGACTGCTACGCCTACTCCTCCGGCGGAGGCGTATCCGTCTACTTCACCCCCACGTGCTGCTTCCACGCGACGATCGTCAACGGCGGCCCCTTCAGCCCGATCTGGGTCAACTCCGCCACACACTATGACTATTGAGGTCCCGACAATGCCCAACGCCCATCGCCGGGCCGGCCGCGCCGCCTCCGCCGTCGCCGTCTGCTGCGCGCTCGGAGGACTCCTGCTGACCGGCACCCTCGCCTCGGCCAGAGGCGCTCGGAACCCAGGGCACCGCGCCCACGCGGCCATCTCCTCGGCGTATGCCGCGTTGACCCGCGCGCCGACCGTCAACGACCTCGCGAATGCCACGATCGCCGGGGCCGCTCAGCACGACCCAGCCCTCGTCGTGCCCGGCGCCCGCGTCCTCGCGAGCGATGCGAGCGGCCGGACCTGGCTGATTCCGACTACGGATGGCCGCCTGTGTCTCGGCCTCGAGCCGGGCACTCAGTACGCCGCCCTCGAGCAGGCGCGCCACCTCGAGCACGTGGCGCTCACCTACGCTTGCGCGCCCACCGCACAAGTAGACAGCACGGGGGTCGTGCTTCGCACGTTCGGGGACATCGTCGGCCTCGTGCCGGATGGCGTGACACAAGCCACGGTCGCCTTCCACGGCGAGGCCCCCGCGATCACCGCCGTCCGCAACAACACCTACCGGGTGAAGGCCGCCGGCGTCGGGTTCGATCGAGCGACCGCGACCTTCGCGTCCGCGGATGGCTCAAGAGCCGCCCAAGCGCTCCCGTAGCCGGTCGAGGCGTCGGGGAGTGCCGCATCGGCTCGGCCCCCCGGAACCTGACCGCGCCGGGTTCGCACGGTGACCGACGTGGACGAACCTCAGCAGTTGCGGGTGCTGATCGCCAGCGAGGAGCGCGGCCAACTCGCCCGGCTCGCCGAGGTCGTCTCCGGGCTCGGGCACAGTGTGATCGCCCGCGAGGTCGACGTCGACGCGGTCGCCGCCGCGACGGCGCGCGAGCATCCCGACGTCGCCCTGGTCGGCCTCGGCCTGTCCTCTGAGCACGCCCTCGAACTGATCGACCAGATCGTCCACGACGCGAGCTGTCCGGTGATCGCCCTGCTCTCGGCCGCTGAGCCCGCCTATGTCCACGAGGCGGCGCGGCGCGGCGTCTTTGCCTACATCGTCGACACCACCCCGGAGGAGCTCCAGCTGGCGATCGAGATCACGCTCCAGCGCTTCTCCGAATACCACAACCTCCAGGGCGCCTTCGGGCGCCGGGCCACGATCGAACAGGCCAAGGGAATCCTGATGGCCCGGCACGCGATCGACGCCGACAAGGCCTTCGCGATGCTGCGCGACCACTCCCAGCACGGCGGGTCGAAGCTCGCCGACGTGGCCGCGGCGATCGTCGAAAGCTTCCTCCTACTCCTTCCCCCCGGCCCGGCGCAGGACTGAGCGCCCGCCCCGGGGCCCCGTATCGACGAGGCGCTCAACGTCAGTCGCCCCGCCGAGGCCAACCGCTCCGCCGCCCTGGCCGACGCGGTCGCGTTCGCCGGACTGACCGGCTCGCTGATGGTGATCGCGCTCTTCGCGGTCGTGCTCGCCGGTTCGATCGCCCGTCCGCTCGGGCGGCTGCGCTCCGCCGCCGACCGGATGACCGGCGGCGATCTGACGGTCCGGATCGCCCGCCGTGGCGCTCGCGAGCTGGCCGAGCTGGCCGATTCCTTCGACGCCATGGCGCGCTCGCTCGAGGAGGGTCGCGCCCGGCTGGTGGAGGCGAGCGGTCGAGCCGAGGGCGCCAACCAGGCAAAGAACGAATCGGCCATACTCGGCGCCTCCGACGCGCGTCACGGATCGCTGCCGTCGTCGATACGGGCAAGACCGACACGGACGAGCAGCGCGCCCTTGCACCGCTAGCAAGAGGGAGGAAGGTATGCGGGTAGGTCGTAGGAATCCAATAACGCCGTCGATGGGAGTCGCGATGGCCGCCTTGGCGGTCGCGCTCGGCGGCACGGCGTTCGCAGCGGCAGGGGGCACGTTCGCGGGCAGCGATGGACTCGTTCAGGCGTGCGTTGCGCAGGCGGACATCGTCAACTCGATCACCGACCCGGTCGTCGGCGGTGTGAACTCGGCGACGGGGGGCGCGTTGACTTCGGTGACCACAGCGGTGACGCCCAAGGGAACGCTGATCGTCGTCGCGCCGGGCACCGACTGCCCGCCGAACACGGCGCCGCAGAGCCTGTCGTCGACTCCGGCAACGCCGGCGCCGGCGCCGGCGCACGACGCGTCACACGCCGCTGCGCAGCCAGTCGGCGCTGGCAAGACGGAGCTTGCAAGCCTGATGATCCCGGCCGGGACGACGATCGTCAACGGGAGGGCCACGGTCACCCAGCGCGGGACGGCCACTAGCGACCAGACGATCAAGTGCGTCTTCGTCGACGCCCACGGCAACACGATCCCCAACACCACGTCGACCGCGACGATCCCGGCAGGGTCGGCGGGCCTACATCTGACGATCCCGCTCACCGCCCTTGTGACGCTCGCGGCGCCCGCGAAGGTCGGCACGGCCTGCAAGGAGTCGGGCGGCGCAGCAGCCGGCACGAAGAGCGCCCACGAGGCCTTCCCAAGCGCAAACGAGATCACTAACCAGATGGAGTATTGATTCGACGAATATCGTTCGGAAGGCCGAGCGGTGTGGTGACCGGTCGGTCGCAGGCTGTCGCGGGGAATAGGCCATTCCCCGCGACGAGCTGGCCAGCATCGCCCGTCAGACGCTTAGCGTGCGTTTGGGTCCATTGCTACCGGAGGGCCGACTACCACGATCTCCTGACCACAACCGAGTCCTCCCGGGCGCTCGCGGTCTGTGCCGAGATTCGCGCCGGACCTCGTCCTGCTCGATCTGGAGATGCCGCCGCCCGACGGGTTTGCCGTCATGCGGGCGCTCGCGGCCTAGAGCTGCCCGGGCAGCCGCGTGCCGCGCGTGGTCGACGCCTTCCTCTCGGCGAACGCCTGTGCCCCTTCCGTCCGACCGCCCCTCGCCATCGTCGGGCCCTCGTCAAGCTCGCCCGCCCGAGCCGGCGTGAGCGCCCTCGGTGATCACCGCGCGGAGACCCCGACGCCTCGCCCAGCGCCGGCTGCGTAGGTAGAGCGGCGGCCCGGAGGCGAATCCGCGCAGCTGCCGACCGAGCCCGGACCGCTCCGAGCTGAGCGCGAGCTGGCGATTCAGCCGCGCGAGCTCGCGGGGGGCCTCACGCCCAGGACCCGCGCCGACGCTCCCGGCGAGCGTGCGGACGGCGTGCGCCACCGCGACGATCGCGCGCCGGTCGCGCAACATCCACTTGGTCAGGATCGCCGTCGATCCGACGCCGTAGTTGAAGAGCTGCCGGGCGAGCGCGTCGGGGTCGCGGCGATGGTCGTGCCAGACGACGGCCCGCGGCTCGTAGACGAGCCGCCCCCCGCCCAGCACGATCTGCGTGAACGACTCGATGTCCGCTCCGGCGAGCGCCGGGCTCCCGGCCCCGAGCGCCGGGTCGAACCCTCCTATGCCGACCAGGGCCCGGCGGCGGAACGCCATGCTGTTGCCGGATCCGAACGGCGCACCCCAGTACGGGTAGAGGAGCTGATCGGCCGGCCGGTTCGGGCCCATGTCGTACACCCGCCGGGCGAAGCCCTTGCCGAATCCGGCGTACTCCTCGAAGACCTGCTGCTCGACCGTGTCGTAGGAGGCCGCCAGGACCAGACCGGTCACCACCTGTACCTGCTCGTCTTCGACGAACGGCTCGATCATCCAGCGCAGCCAGAGCGCGTCGACCGCCACGTCGTCGTCGGTGAAGGCCACGATCTCGGCCCGCGTCTCCGCCGCGCCTCGGTTACGGGCGACCGAGCTTCCCGGGCGCGGCTCGGCCACGTAGCGGACGCGGCGATCCCTCGCCGCCGCGTCCTCGACCACGCGGCGGGTCGCCAGTTCCACCGGCCGGTTGTCGACCACGACGATCTCGACGTGCGGATAGTCGAGCTCCGCGAGACCCGCGAGGCACCGCCCGACGTCGTCCGGCCGACCGGCCGTCGGGACGATCACGGCGACGCTCGGCATCGCCTCGTCGACGCCGCGCCGGGCGCCGCCGCATGGCCTCGCCCGGCCGCCGGGGCCGGGCTCGACGAGGCCGCTGGCCTGGTCGGGAACCGCCGAGCATCGGTTGCCGCGGACGTGAGCAGCCAACTCTCGGCGCAGCTCGCGGAGGATCGTCTCGGCCAGCTCGAGCGCCGGGCAACGTCCGTCGAGGAGGTCGACCCGGACGACGCCGAGCGGTTGCTCGTGGAGGCGGACGAGAACGAGAGCGTGGGCGTACCGGCCACCACCGCGAGACGCGGGGAGCTCGAGGTCACGGAGGGGGTGGTCGAGGTCGACGACACAGCTCGTCGTCGCCGCGAACGTCGTTGGCGGTGTGGTCATCCTCGCCCCGGTCCCCCCGCCGGCGCGGCGGGCGGCAGATGCGGCGGCCGGTCGAGGAGCATGGTCAGCGACGCGCCGAGCGCCCGGCCCAGCTGGGCGGGGGGGATCTGGGACCTCGACACGAGCAGGATCCCACCGAGGAGCCGCCGGACGAGGAGGCGCCGCGTCCCGACGTGGCCCCGGGCGTGCTTGGCGAGCACGGCCACGTTGCCCACGTAGTACGCGGCCGGCCGGTCGGCCTTGTACGGATGCTCGACCACGATGTCCCCCGGGCGATAGACGGCGGGCAACCCGAGCGTCAGGGCGCGCAGCAGGTAGTCGGCGTCCTCCGAGGCCCCGTACGGCGCGCCCAACCCGAGACGCACGTCGAAGTCCCCGATGGCGCGGACGGCGTGCCCGGTGAAGAACATCGACCCGGAGCAGCCCGTGCGCATGACCAGGCGCGGCGACAGCCACGCGTCGCCGGGCGGGAACCGCCGGCGGTCGATCGCCGCCCCGCAAGGCGCGTAGGCTCCGGTCACGCATTCGCACGCCGAGCTCGCCAGGTGCGCCAGAACGCGGGCGAGCAGATCGGCGGGATAGCGGCAGTCGTCGTCGGGGAAGGCGACGACGTCGGCCTGCTCGAGCAGCCCCAAACGCCGGGCATGCGCGAGGGCGCGGTTGCGCGCCATGCTCAGGGAGATCGAGCGGGGAGCGGCGATCGAGCGCACCCGGACGCGGTCGCCGACGGGTCGCGTGCGCCGGCCGTCGCCACCGCGAACCACGAGCACGAGGTCGACCGCGACGCCCTGGCGCTCAAGGCTCTCGAGCAGGAGCGCGAGGTTCGCCGCTCCCGCGCTGCTCGCCTCGGTGACGGTCACGCAGACGGAGCGCAGGACGCCACTCCTTCGACCTGGAGGCCCGGGGGCGCGCCGTCTCGGCGCAGGAGGCGAACCATGCGCGGGAGGACGGCCAGCGCCACGATCCCGTTCGCCGCGAGCCAAGCTGCCGCCACGCCGGCGATGCCGTGCCCGGGGGCGAGCGCTGTCGTCAGTGCCATGACGAGGCCGAACGTGGCGGCCTGGATGGCCAGGATCTGCGCGCCGCGTCCTTCGACGCGGCACACCGCGCTGTAGAGCGCGGTCATCGCCCGGAACGCGCTGGCGCAGATCAGCAGCCGCAGCACGATGGCACCGGCCTCGGCGTAGGCGGCACCGTAGAGCGAGAGCAGCAGCGGCCCGGCCGTGAGGATGACCGCGACGCCCGCGAGGAGCAGGGGCCCGAAGCGGCGCGCGGTGAGCCGCACCAGCTCGGCGAGTCGCTCCTCGGTCGCCGCGCCTTCGACGGTGAGCGCCGCGGCGACGTTGAGGAACATCAGGTCGAAGGTCGCCACGACGGTGAACGGCATGTAGAAGTAGGCGCTCTGGGCGCTGGTCACGAACGCGACGATGACCACCGGGAGCATCGTGCTCGCCGCATGCCCGAGCAGGGTGCCCCCGAGGTCGTGGAGCGAGAACCGGATCAGGCGCCGCCAGCCGAAACGCTCGACGGGGGAGGGCACCTCGGCGCGGGCCGGGCGGTGGGGAACCACCCGGCGGAAGATCAGCCCGTTGACCGGGACGATGAGCAGGGCCATCGCCACGGCCCAGGCCAGGAACACCGCGTGGTCGGCGCCCGCGACGAGGAGGACCGGGAGGAGCCCGATCTTCAGCGCCCCGAACAGGCCGTTCTCGATCGGCACCCAGGCCGTCCGGCGGAAGGCGGTCAGGACGGCGTCCTGGAGCGAGAAGACGCCCCAGACCGCGACCGCGCCGACGAACCCCGCGGCGACCAATGGCTCAGCCTCGAGGAACCCGAACCGCGGGGAGAGGCGGGGGGCGAGGAAGGCAAACGCTGCCCCCGCCAGCAGCGAGAGGGATGCGACGAACGCGTACGAAACGCCGACGAAGCGCCCGGGCGCGACCCGCGTGATGGGCAGGAAGCGCAGCATGACCGTGGAGAGGTTCAGCTGACACATCGCCGAGAGCGTGAGCATCGCCGACACGAGGACCGTGTCCCGCCCGACGGTGGCGCTCGGGAACAGTCGGGCGGCGGCGATCCAGAAGCCGAAGCCGAGGATCGCGGTGACCACGACGTTGGCGACCAGGCTGTAGCCGGCCCGGAGCATCCGGTGGTCCGGGAGCAGCATCTCCCTGATCCCGGTGCCGCGCCAACCGCGTGCGAGCCCGCCGGTCATGGTCACACGCCCATCTCCTCGTAGATGCGGCTGTTCGCGGTCTGGTGCCAGAGCCGGAACCTGGACGAGCCAACCACCTCGCTCTCCAGGCGCCGGGTCTCGGCGAAGCTGAGGACGTGCGTGACGTTGGCGTACTGGGCCTCGGTCCGCGAGAAGACGAGGTACCGGTGGGCGCCGATGGCGGGTGCGAGCTGGCGGAGCGTGGTCATCACCGAGGTCAGGCTCCCGCCCCGCACGAGCGGGGCGTTCTGGCGCGCCATCAGGTTCGGGCTGGTGTCACCCCCTTCGGCGGGACGCATCACGGTGTAGCGCGCCGACAGTCGCATCGGGAAGCCGGGGTTGACGAGCAGGAGCAGCGAGTGGGCCTCGGCGTGGGCGTAGAAGTAGGCGCTCGCCTCGACCTCGTCGCGCGGGATCACGTTCAGGGCCGTACGTCCGAAGAAGGCGACGACGAACAGCGCCGTCACCCCGAGGAGCGCGACGAGTCCGATCCCGGCCCGCCACCGGGGCCGCGGCAGGGTCACGAGGCCCCAGGCCACGAGCACGGCGAGCCACGGCGCCGCGAAGTAGTGGACGCGCAGCGACGCCTCACCGCCGTAGGCGACCCCGAAGGCGAGGGTGCACGCCGGAGCCATGGCCAGGGCGAGCACCATGAGCGGGGTCGGCCCCGCCCGGCGCCAGAGGAGCCCGGCGACCGCGAGAAGGGCCAGGGCCCACAGACAGGCCGACGTGAGGCCTCCGGCCTGCGCGACCAGCCACGGCTCGATGCTGCCGGTGGCCGGTCCGCTCTTGCCCGGATGGGTGCCGTTGAAGAGCGGGAAGTGCTGCTTGAGGTAGGTCAGGTTCGGCAGCAGGTACGCCGCGGGGAGGGCGAGCGCCGGCAAGACGATCCAGCGCAGCCGCAGGACGCTGAACAGGGCCACGGCCACCAGCTCCAGCAGGACCATGTACGGGCTGAGCTGGTGGGTGACCACGACCACCGCGTCGACGGCGACCACGACGGCCAGCGTCACGCGCCCACTCCAGCCGCGCGCCGGACCCTCGGCCTCGGCGCCGGCCAGGTGGACGAGCCAGCGGGGGTAGGAGCGATGGTTGGTGCGCCACCGCAGCACGGCGAGCATCAGCGTGAGCCCGAGGATGTAGGCCAGGGGCTGCGGCGCGAAGTAGCTCTGGGCCACCCAGGCGCTCAGGACGAAGAACATCGCCGCCAGGGCGGCTACGCGGTAGTTGCGGCTGACCGTGTGGGCGAGCGCCGCGACGAGCAACGCCCCCATCACGGAGAAGACGGGCTCCGCCCAGGCGGCGTAGCGGATCGGGTCGCCGAGCCCGGCGAGGCGCGAGAAGAGGGCAGCCAGCGCGAAGAACCCCGGCCAGCGGTGGTAGATGTCGACGAGCGGCGCCACCGAGCCGAGTTGCTCGATCGACCGGGTCACGCCGATGTGCTTATAGGTCCATGCGTACTGCGGTACGGCGGCGACCGCCGGGATCGTCGCGTAGACGACGAGGACCGCCGCGCCGACGTGCGCGGCGGCGAGGAGAGGGCGAAACCGCCGCGCGAAGATGGTCTTGACGGCGCCGAGGATGACGATGGCCAGCGCGGCGTACCAGGTGGCGGGCAGGCTCGCGGACAAGCCGTAGCGGCCGATGTGCGCGAGGTCCACGGAATGGAGCGACGCCAACCACAGGGCGACCCCACTGACGACCATCGCCCACCCGAGGACGGCGGGCCGCGGCCGGCGGGCCACCCGACCGCCTCCCGTCCGGGGCGTCCGGGCCGGCGGCGGAGCGATCGCCGCCGGCCCCGCCTCGAGCGCTTCGCCGGGGAGCTCCGCGGCGTCGAGGACCGGCGGATGGCCGGCGACCGGGGTCGCCAGGGCCAACCCGGACAGCTCGATGCTCAGACGACGGCGCAGGCTCACGCGGCCGCCCCGAGCTGCGAGTCGGTGAGGGCCCGGCGGAGGTCGGCGAGGAGCAGCGCGGCCGCCACGGCCGCGACCGCTCCGGCCGCGCCCTGCGGATGCCACCAGCCGGTCCACGCCATCGCGGTGGCCACCGCCGTGTCGACGGCGAGGCTCAGCCCGAGCGCGAGGGCCACCCCGGCCAACGCGTCGCGCGCCGTCACGCGGGTGAGAAGCGCCGCACCGGGCACCAGCGACATGGCCAGGAGGACGACCAGGCCGGTGAGCGGCTGGACCTGGACGAGGCTCAGCCCGGCGGCGGCGGCGAGGAGCCCGAGGAGCCCCAGGTCGAGGGCGGCGCGGCGGTCTCCGAGCAGGAGGGAGGCCATCATCTCGGCGGTTGCCTCGCGGCCGGCGGTAGGCAGCCGCGAAGGAAGCCGACCGTGGTGAGCGCCAATCCGGTGACGATCATCGCGGCTCGGGCGATGCCGCGGCCGTCTCCCCGACGAGCGCCGCGCAGCCCGGTGAGGATCCCCGAGGGCAGAACGCTCCAGACGTATGCTCGCTCGGTGCCCAGTCCGTCGCCACCCCCGACGGAGCGAACGACCTCGGCCTTGGAGAGCCCCTCGGCGTAGCAGCGGCTGAGAAAGTACCGGAGGCGACCGCGGCTGGCCGGAACCGTGTGCTTGACGATGGCCGACGGGACGTGGAGGATCAGGGCACCGGTGATCCGTTGACGGATCCGGATGGCCAGCTCGGTCTCCTCGCACCCGAGCGGGGTGATGCCGACGCGGCCGACGTCCTCGCGAAAGGCCCCGACCCGGGCGAGGGCGCTACGCCGCATCGACATGGCCGCTCCGGTGGGATTGCGAATCTCGGCGGTCTGCTCCGGCAGGCCGGGGTTCGAGCACCCGACGACCCAGTCGAACTCCTCGGGAAACCACCACGGCCGGCCGGCCTCCCAGTCCGGCACGCAGAGGCCCCCGGTGGCCATCACCGCCGGCCCCCGGTAGGGCTCGACCAGGCGCTCGATCCACTCCGGCTCGGCGACCGCGTCATCGTCGAGGAAGACGACGATCTCGCCGTGGCTGGATGCCACGCCGGTGTTGCGCGCGCCCGAGAGCCCGGGCCGGCCCTGGCTGGCCACCACCCGGACCCCCGGCAGCTCGCGGGGAAGCCGCGCCGTGGCGCGGACGAGCAGCTCGGGGTTGTGGTCCACCACGAAGACGACTTCTCGGGGACGGAGCGTCTGGGCGGCGAGGCTCCGCGCGCCGGCGATCAGCGCATCCCAGCGGTCGAGCGTGTACCCGCAGACGATCACGCTGACCTCGGGCGTCGGCGCCGCGCGGGCGGCAGGCGCGCCGATCATCGGTCGCCGCCCAGCGCGACCGGGGTCGCCACATCGACTTCCGGATGACCGGGGGCCACCCGCCGGGTCCGCTCGCGGGCGATCGCGCCGAGCACGCGGGTCCCGTCGCGAACCGTCCGCAGGTGGCTGGTGCCCATGTTCCGGGGGGCCTCGCGGCTGGGCATCTCGGCGATGCGCAGCCCGGCCCGGGCTGCCCTCAGGAACAGGACGGTCTCGATCTCGAACCCCTCGCCGTAGATCAGCGCGTCGCCTTCGGCGATCCCCGAGGCCCGTCTGGTCTCGACCTTCAGCTGCTGAGCGAGGGCCCGGGTCGTTAGTGACGCCCAGCGGAGGTCCAGCGCCGGGAGCACGTCGCGCCAGAACCCGAAGTAGCCGTAGCACATGTCGCTCCAGTGGGTCCGGTACAGCGCGTTGGCCAGTCCGGTGAGCGCGGCATTCCCGAGGCGCCGCAACGGCGAGAAGTCCTCAGACCCGCCGCCCACCGACCCGCGGCTCCCCTTGACGAGGTCGTATCCGCGGGCGAGCGTCGCCTGGAACATGGTGACCTCACCCGGATCCATCGAGCCGTCGGCGTCGATCGCGACGATCACGTCGCCCCCGGCCGCGGCGAAGCCGCTGAGCATGGCCACGCCCTTGCCGCGCCGGCGCTCGAGAATCACACGTACCCGGGGGTCGGCGGCGAGTGCGACGTGGATCGTGTCGTCGCTCGAGAGCCCGTCCACGACGATGACCTCGGTCACGCAGCTCGGGAGGCCCTGAATGACCGGCGTGATGTTCGTGGCCTCGTTGAGCGTCGGAATGACCACGGTTACCGTCGGGGTAGCCGGGCGCGGGGACACGACGGGCGGCGCCAAGCAGAGATGGATGTCCCGGCCGCGCGGGACGCGTGACGGAGGATTGTCCGGCGTCCCGACAAGGGCCAGCCGGGTGAGCGCCGGCTCGCCTCGGAGCGATCGATCCCGGGCGTCGTCGAGCCGCGGCGGGCTGGCCTGGCGCTGACGCGCACCGGCGAGTTTCGTGCTTCTTCCACGCATCTTGGTCCCATCCTCGATTGGAGAACGACGTCGCCCGGCTTTGCGGGGCGATGCGCTCCGACCGATTCGTGAGGACGGACTCTTCTGCGGTGCCGATGACTCTGGCCCGCTGGTACAAGGCGGAACCGATTATTGAGGTGCCGCGAAGCCGATGCTTGGAGCTGTCTGGTCAGTATAGGCACACTGACCACTCGACGGCACGATATGAGCAAACGCCCGGTGTTCGCTGACCCTTCGCGTCGAGCTCGCTCCGCTCGTGGGCAACCTGGGCGCACGGCGCCCGTAGATGCTCCCCGGCCGGCCCTCAGGCCGGACGCGACGTCATTGGGATGCCGTGAGCGGCGCCGGGCGCCCGCTTGGGTTCGAGCGCCGCTCGCTTACGCGAAGCAGAACGAGTCGGTCGAGCAGTCGCCGCCTTCGAGGCGGATCTGGTGTGCCCGCTGGCCGGGAAACTCCGGGTGGAAGCCGGGATCGATGGTCATCCCTCCGGCGTCGATGTCGACGTCGACCTTGAACATGGCGCCGGGCACCCCCTCCGGGTAGAACTGGGGGTCCCAGCTTCCGTAGAGCGAGTTGGTCCCGTACACGCGCCGGCCGTCCCGGCTCACCTCGACCATCTGCGGGCCGCCACCCCAGGCCCGTCCCGACGGGTGGTCGGCGCGGTGGAGGATGCCACCCAACTCGACGAGTCCGGTCAGGCGAGGCGCGAACGGGTCCCTCACGTCGTACTGGCGGAGCTCCCCGATGCCCCAGCACGCGACGTAGAGGAACCGGTCGTCGAGCGACAGGTCGATGTCGGTCACCAGGGGTGGTACCGCACCGAAGCCCTGGAGGAGCGGGGGCAGTAAGCCCGCGTCGTGGGGGACGGCGGGGATGTGAATCGTCTTCTCCGCCTTCCAGGTATCGCCGTCCCGGTGCCAGGTCCAGATCGAGGAGGAGAGATCGGTGACGTCGACGACGACCCCGAGGAAGCCGTGGGTCTTCGTCGGGTCGTGCGCCGGGCGCACCTCCAGCGCCATCTGGTGCTGGTCCCCGAGGTCGATCTCGGCGATGTGCCGGCGCTCCTCGAGGTCGAAGAAGTGGAGCCGGTGGCCGTACTCCCGGCCGAGCAGGGCCTCGGGGACGATCCCGTCCTCGACCAGGCGGGGAGGCGCCCACTCCGATGCGATGAGAACGCCGGCGTTGACGTGCCACCAGAAGTCATAGGCGTAGAACTGGCTGCCCCGGTCGAGCTCCCACTGCCCGGTGACCCGGAAGTCGTCGTGGTCCATCGTGAAGATCCCGCCGGGCCCGTCGTTGCCGTCCGGCGATCCCGAGCCCAACGCGCTGACGAGGAGCCCGCCGGGACCGCAATGGACGGTGTGGGGGCGACTGTAGCCGCCCGCGCTCATCACCTCGTCGGGCTCGATCGTCCGCACCAGCGTCGGATTGCGGGGATCGGGTCCGACGTCGAGGACGTAGATCCTCGACGAGCGGATGCCCGGCACGACGAGGTAGCGACGCTCCAAGTCAGCGTGGCCGTCGTGGTCGCCGCCCAACGCCGAGCTACAGACGCTCCAGCCGTAGTGATGGAACTCGTCGGGCGAGGCCTGCGCCGGCGGATCCCACCGGCCGACCACGGCCCCGAAAGCTTCGGAGGTCGGATCGACGTCGACCACCACGATGGCGTCCGGGTCGAGCAGGGCGACGTAGGCGAGCGTTTCGGCGGGGGCCGCCATGGCGTCCCGAGGCGTGCGGTAGAGCGTCGCATTGCCTTCGTTAGTCGATTCGCCCATCAAAGCCTCCTTGTCGTGCCTGCCCCGGCGCGAAGTCCCAGGGCCACCCCCTAAGTAATAGCTCGTCGCCGCCCGACTCGACCCGGCGCCCGGTTCGGCAGCCGAGACGGACCGCTCGACGCCCGAGGTTTCCTGGCAGGCGGAGCGCACACCCGCCGGCATCGGGTTCACCCTCGACATGGACGGCGAGGTCGACCTCGATCCGCCCGGAGGAGCCATCGCGGCAGGCTGGGTCGCTCCTGCTGACGCGCAGTGGGCCGACTCGCCGCGAGCGGTGCGAGCCGCTGGATCAGATCTCGCGCGGGGGTTCGGCGGCCGGCTGGTTGAGCCCGCTCTCGTAGCCGAAGATCACCGCGTGGATACGGTCACGAAGACCGAGCTTCATCAGGATTCGCTTGACGTGCGTCTTGACGGTCGATTCCTCGATCACCAGCGCGGCCGCGATCTCCGTGTTCGAGCATCCCCGGGCGATCAGTCCGAGTACCTCGCGCTCGCGCCGGGTGATCTCCTCGAGCCGGCGGTCCGGGTGGATCGGCGGCGCCGGTTGCCTGGCCATCCGGTCGATGACCGTGCGGGTGACCGATGGGGAGAGCAGCGAGTCGCCGGCCGCGACGGCATGGACCGCGGCGATCAGCTCCTCGGGCCTGGTTCGCTTGAGCAGGAAGCCGGAGGCACCGGCGTTGATCGCCCCGAAGATGTAGTCGTCCTGCTCGAAGGTGGTGAGGATCACGACCTTGACGGCGGGCGCGACGGCGAGCACCTCGCGGGTGGCCGCGATCCCGTCGAGGTCGGGCATCCGCACGTCCATCAACACCACATGGGGATTCGCGGCGCGAACGCTCTCCACCGCGATCCGGCCGGTCGCCGCCTCGCCGACGACCTCGATCGTCTCGTCGCTGGACAGCACCGCCCGCAGACCGGCGCGCATCAGGTCGTCGTCGTCGACCACCATCACCCGGATGGGCGAGTCGGTCATCGTCCCTCGCCGAGCAGATACGGCAGGCGGACGTGGACGCGAAATGATCCTTCGTCCGGTCCGGCGCCGAGGCTGCCACCGAGCAGGGCGGCCCGCTCGCGCATGCCGAGGATTCCGTGTCCTCCCTCGACGCGCCCTCCGTCGGATCCGACCGGGTTCGACACCGTCAGCTCGAGCGCCTCCTCGCCGAAGGTGATCGCGACCTCGGCCGGGCCGGTGCCGTGGCGGGCGGCGTTGGTCAGCGATTCCTGCACGATGCGGTAGGCGCCCTGGTCGAGCCCCGGCGCGAGCGGCTGGGCCCGACCGTCGATCCGCAGCGCCACGGGAAGCCCCGCGGCCCGGTGGCGCGCGGCGAGCGTCCCGACCGCCGCCAACCCGATCGGCGGCTCGACGCCGACGTCGGCCGGGGCCGTGGTCCGGCCGTCCTCGCGCAAGCCGCGGATCAACTGGTCGATCTCCCCGATCGTCTCGCGCGCGACGTCCTCGATCGTGGCGAGCGCCTGCTCGGCCCCGGCCGGGTTGCGGTCGGCCAGCAGCCGCGCCGCGCCGGCTTGAACGAGGATCACGTTGATCGCGTGGGCGGCCGAGTCGTGCAGATCACGGGCGATCCGGGTGCGTTCCTCGGCCGCGGCGAGCCGCCGCTCCCGCTCGACGTCGCGCTCCGAGCGCCGGGCGCGCTCCTCCAGGTCGGCTTGCCGCTGGCGACGCTGGCGCAGCTGATCGCCGACGATCCACGCCCCGCCCCAGACGATCGTCCCCGACAGGATCGGGACCGCCGGGGAGCCGCGGGTGATCGCGGTGACGCCCACGTGGAGCGCGAACAGCCCGAGCAGGATCGGCGCGGTCTCCGGCCGCCGGGCGCGGGTTCGCTCGTCGGTGGCGACATGGAAGAGCGCGATCGTCGGCCCGAACGGCGGCCCGAGCGCGTACCCGAGCCCGTTGATCGTCGCGCTCGCGGCCGTGGTCACCGTCAGCGTCGCCAGCGGCCAGCGCCGGCGCCCGAGCAGCGGAAGGCAGGCGAGCGCCGCGAGGCCGACGCCCAGGACGTCGAGCCCGCGGGGCGCACTGCCGCGCCCGCTGAGGAGCCCGAGCGACAGGCCGAAGGCCACCACCGCCACGACCGCGTCGCCCACGAGCGCCGGTGGGCGTGCGCGACGACGGGACGTCAGCCGGCCGGTGGACGCGGTCATCTCCGATACGAGGGTAATCGCGGCGAGCGTCGCCGTCGTCACCCGCCGGGAGGATCCCCGTCCCCCTGGGGCAGGACCCCCAGGTTCCCTCCCCGGGGCGTTTTCATATCGGCCGGCGAACCGTACGGTCAGGGCGCTGAGGAGACCGAGAGCGAGGTGCCCGTGCCGAGAACCAGCCTGACCCCCGTACCGAACACGACGCCGATGATCGGGCGTGACCCGGTTCGTGCTGCGCCATCGCCGCCTGGTGACGCTGTCCTGGCTGGTCGTGACGCTCGTCGGGATGGCGCCGGCCGGATCGGCGGTCAGCACGCTCTCGGACCAGTACCGGGTCGCCTCCTACGTCTCGACCGGCGATCGCGCGTTCGTCTCCCGCGACCGGCGCACCACGCTCCCGCTCGCCTACCCGCCGCCGACGGCCGGGAGCTTCGGCCAGAACCCGCAGGCCGTCACGATTACCGGCGCGGCGGCGTCGCTCGAATCCTGCGGGTCAGCCCATCGCCCGGCCCGGCCCCGGAGCCCGGCCGGGCGCGAGGACGACGATGACCACCTCCCAGCGCATTGCCGGCTACATGGGTCTGGAAGCCGCGAGCCTCGCCGCGATGTCGGCGCTTCACCTGACCGGCACCCTGGCCGGGGGCGCGAAGCCGTTTCAGGCCAGCCACGCCGGCCTCGCCGAAGCGCTGATCTGTGTCGCGCTCACCGGTGGCGCGATCGCGCAGGCTCGCGGCCGGCCGCCCGGCCGGAGCATCGCGACCGCCGCCCTCGCCTTTGCCATCCTCGGGTTTCTCGTCGGGCTCAGCTTCACCGTTCGAGGCGGCGACACGATCGGCGTCGCCTACCACGCCACCGTCCTCCCGCTCCTGCTCGTCACGCTGGTGCTGCTGGTGCTCGATCGCCGCCGCCGGGGCGCTCCGGCGCCACGCAGACCATTCCCTCGCTGAACCCGGCCGAGCCGAGTCCGAAGGCGGCGTTGAACCGGTCGAGCTTGGCGACGGTCAGGCGCGCCGTGATCTCGCCGGGCTGCTGGTCGCTGAAGTGCTCGTTTCATCCGGGCGAACAGCGCGCCGGTGCTGGCCTTCACCGTCGTCGGCGACCCCGCGGCGGCGATCGACCTGTCCAACGACCCCGCGCTGGTCGCCAGGCTCGACATCCGCGGGCTCACCGCCTGAGCCCCGTCAAACGCCCCGCTCAGCGGACCCCGGCCAGCTGGCTGACCAGCTGGGCGCCGTCCGGGGTTCCGAGGCCGGTGGCCAGGTCATACCCGAGCGTCGCCGGGAACCCGGGGACGGTGATCGTCGCGCCGCCCTGGGGGAAGGTGACCGTCGTGTCGCCGAGGGTCACGTCGGGGATCCCCACCGCCCCGCTGCGGAGGTCGTAGAGGCCGGGGTTCAGCCAGCCGAGCCGGCGACCGGCGGCCTGGTCGGCGACCGCGACGACGCCGGAGAAGAGCGGCGTCGCCTCGCTCGTCCCGCCCACCAGGTGATACCCGGTGCGCACGCCGGGGAAGCCGAGGTAGACGAGCGCCGCCCCGTCGACCGCCGCCGACATGCTGATGTCCGGCGTCCCCCGCTTGGAGCCGACGATCGCCCCGAGCCGGGACTGGAAGCCCGGCCGGGCGAAGATGGCCGAGACCCCGCCGCCGCTGGCCGCCGGGCTGTCGAAGAGCGGGGTGTCGTTCCACACGTTGTCCGGCTGGGTCCGCGCGCCGGCCGCGTCGAGGTGGAGCTGGGTTCCGCCGACCGAGGTCACCAGCGGGTCGGTCGACGGCCAGGAGTTGACGCGGAACGGGAAGTAGTTGGTCAGGTCGGTCTCGAAGTCGGTCGGGCCTGCGTCGCCCGAGGCCCCGAGCACGGTCACCTGGTGGGCCAGGGCGTTGCTGAACGCCGTGCGCAGTTGGAGCACCGCCCCGGCGTTCGGGAAGGTCGCCTCGGTCGCTCCGAAGCTCTGGCTGATCACATCGGCCAGGTTGTGGTTGATCACGTAGTTCTCTGACGCGACGATCTCCGGAAAGCCGACCGTCCCCTCGGTCTCCGACACCGGCGTCTCAACGACGAGGATCCTCGCCCCCGGTGCCATCGCGTGGGCGTACTGGACGTCGAGCGAGGTCTCGAACGCCCAGTTGACCATGTCGTCGTTCGTCGGGTCGAACGCCGGCACCGGGCCGGCCGGCTGGATCACCTGAAGTGAGGGCGGCGCGGGCAGGCCGAAGTCGCTGTCGAACCGGGCGAGGTCGGCGGCGACCGTCGGCGAGCCGAAGGAGTCGACGACGGCGATCGTCCGGCCGGCCCCGGTGAGACCGGCGCTGTAGAGCGGGCCCATGTCGTAGGCGCGCTGGAACTGCCCCGGCGAGTAGCAGGCGATCCCCAGTCCGGCGAGACACTGGGCGGTCGTCGGCGGGGTCGCATAGGTCACGCCGGAGAGGACCTTGTCGAACGGTCGGGCCATCGCTCCCGTCGGGGCCAACCCCGCCCCGGCCAGGAATGCGGCCGCGGCCCCCAGCGCGATCGTCCCGCCCCACGGCCGCCGCCTCGTGACGTTCCGCACCGCAACCCACCTCCCGAGTCTCCCGGGGACCCCACGCCCCGGATGCCATTGATCGTACTCGGCACAGAACCCCAGACCGGTCCCCCGGCGATTGCGCCATCATGAAGGCGAGGACATGCCCGCCCCGCAGAACCCCATCGATCCGCCCGCCGCTCCCCGGGCCCGCCAGCGCGCCGTGTGCATCGCGTCGCTCCCGGCCGGCGAGGACTTCGCCGAGTTGCGCGAGCTCCTGCGCACCGCGGGCGTCGCCGTCGTCGGCGAGCTCGTCCAGCACAACGAGACCCCGCACCCGAACACCTACCTCGGTCCGGGCAAGCTCGTCGAGCTCGCCGCCTACGCCGAGGAGTGCGACGCCAACCTGATCGCCTGCGACGACGAGCTCTCGCCCCGCCAGGAGCGCAACCTCGAGCAGGAGCTGAAGCTCCCCGTCGTCGATCGGACGACGGTCATCCTCGACATCTTCGCCGCCCACGCCGGCAGCGCCGAGGGCAAGCTCCAGGTCGAGCTCGCCCAGCTCGAGTACAACATGGCCCGGATGCGCGGACTCTGGACGCATCTCGAGCGCCTCGGCGGCGGCATCGGGACCCGGGGCCCGGGGGAGACGCAGATCGAGACCGATCGCCGCCTGGCCCGCAACCGGATCGCCGCGCTCCGGCGCAAGCTCGCCGGCGTACAGTCCTCCCGCGGGGTGATGCGCACCGAGCGGGGCCGCGCCGCCCTCCCCGAGATGGCCCTGGCCGGCTACACGAACACCGGCAAGTCGACGCTTCTCGGCGCCCTGACGGGGGCGAGCGTGCCGGTCGCCGACCGCCTCTTCCACACGCTCGACCCGATGACCCGGACGCTCCGGATCAACGGCCGCGCCTACCTGGCGACCGACACGGTCGGCTTCATCCGCAAGCTCCCTCACCAGCTGGTCGACGCCTTCGGCACCACCCTCGAGGAGACCCGGCGTGCCGCCCTGATCCTCCACGTCGAGGATGCCTCGGTCCCCGAGGACGAGCTTCGGGAGATGTCGCGGGCGGTCGAGGACGTGCTCGACGAGATCGGCGCCGGCGAGCGGGCCCGCCTGCGCGTCCTCAACAAGATCGACCTGCTCGACCCGGACGAGCTCACCGGCGTGCGCAACGCCAATCGGGACGCCGTCCTCGTCTCGGCGGCGACCGGCGAGGGCATCGACGACCTCCGCGAGCGGATCGAGGAGGAGTTCCTCCGCACGCTCCGGTCGGTCGATCTCCTCCTGCCCTACGCCGACGGGGCCCGCCTGGCCGAGCTCCACGACATCGCGGGCGACCTCCTCGAGCGCGAGGACACCGCCGACGGCGTCCGGGTCAGCGTCCTGCTTCCGGCCGCGGTCGCCGCCCGCTTCGAGCGCTATGCGGTGAACGGCGCCGGCGGCGGCCGGTGAAGATCACGCGCCTGCGGCCCGAGGCGACCCTCCCGACCCGCGCCTACGCCGGCGATGCCGGCCTCGACCTCTACGCCTGCGAGCCGGTCCGGCTCGCGCCCGGGGAGCGGGCTTCGGTCCCGACCGGGGTGGCCGTGGCGATCCCAGCCGGTCAGGCCGGACTCGTCCTGCCCCGCTCGGGCCTGGCCGCCCGCCACGGCGTCGCCCTGGTCAACGCGCCCGGGTTGATCGACTCGGGCTACCGCGGGGAGGTGCGCGTGCTCCTGCTCAACACCGACCCGACCGCCCCGGTCGAGCTCGCGGCCGGCGACCGGATCGCCCAGCTCGTCCTGATCCGCATCCAGACGCCGGTCGTCGAGGAGGTCGCCGAGCTGCCCCGCAGCGAGCGCGACACCCGCGGCTTCGGCTCGAGCGGCTGATCAACCAAGGCTCAGGCGGGCTCGACTCCCGGGCGCGGGAGGGGGCGCGGGGCCTCGCGCGGGCGGTCGAGCGCCGGGGCGGACGGCGGCGCCGGCGGAAGCTCGACGACCACGTCGTCGGCGCCGAACAGGTCCGCCTCGCTCTTGCCTTCGAGGAGGCCTTCGAATTGGTGCTTCTCGATCGTCTCGCGGCGGACGAGGATGTCGGAGATCGTGTCGAGGTTCTCGCGGTGCTCGGTCAGGATGTTCTTCGCTCGTTGGTGGGCGCCCTCGATGATCCGTCGTACCTCGTCGTCGATCTCCCGCGCGATCTCGTCGCTGTAATCCGGCTCGGTCGAGAACTCCCGACCGAGAAACGGCTGCCCATGATCGCGACCGTAGACGCGGGGGCCGAGCTTCTCGCTCATGCCGAAGCGCATGACCATCTGCTTGGCGGTCTGGGTGACCTTCTCGATGTCGTTCGACGCGCCGGTGGTGATCTCGCCGAACACGATCTCCTCGGCCGCCCGGCCGCCCAACGTCATCGCCATCGTGTCGAGCAGCTCCGCCCGGGTGGTCAGGAACCGGTCCTCGGTCGGCATCGAGATCGTGTACCCCAACGCCTGACCCCGGCTGATCACGCTGATCTTGTGCACCGGATCGGAATGCTCCAAGTAGTTGCCGACGATCGCGTGACCCATCTCGTGATACGCCGTGATCAACCGCTCGTTCTCGCTCATCACCCGCGTCTTCTTCTCCGGCCCCGCGATCACCCGCAGGATCCCCTCCTCCAACTCCACCTGGGTGATCTCCCGCTTCCCCGTCCGCGCCGCCAACAACGCCGCCTCGTTGATCAAGTTCGACAGATCCGCCCCCGTGAACCCCGGCGTCTGACCCGCCAAAGCATCGATATTGATCTCCTTACCCAACGGCTTGCCCCGCGTATGCACCTCAAGGATCTTCGCCCGACCCTTGCGATCCGGACGATCCACCGCGATCTGGCGATCAAAGCGCCCCGGCCGCAACAACGCCGGATCCAGGATGTCCGGCCGATTCGTCGCCGCGATCATGATGATGTTGTCCTTCGCCTCAAACCCATCCATCTCCACCAACAACTGATTCAAGGTCTGCTCCCGCTCATCATGCCCACCACCCAGGCCGGCACCCCGATGGCGCCCGACCGCATCGATCTCGTCCATGAAGATGATGCACGGCGAATTCTGCTTAGCCTGCTCAAACAGATCCCGCACCCGCGACGCCCCAACCCCCACGAACATCTCAACGAAATCACTGCCCGAGATCGAGAAGAACGGCACCCCCGCCTCACCCGCCACCGCGCGCGCCAGGAACGTCTTCCCCGTACCCGGAGGGTCCGTAGAGCAACACGCCCGTGGGAATCCGCGCACCGAGCGCCTGAAACTTCTTCGGATTCTCCAAGAACTCCTTGATCTCGTGCAGCTCCTCCACCGCCTCATCCACCCCCGCCACATCCCGAAAGGTGATCTTCGGCGAATCAGCCGACAACCGCTTCGCCTTCGACTTCCCAAACGACATCACCTTCGACCCACCACCCTGCATCTGGCGCATGAGGAAGATCCAGAACCCGATGAAGATCAAGAACGGCAGCACATAGGTCAACAACGACAGCCAGCCGTTGCTCTTGGTCCCCTCCACGTTGAACGACGGATGACCCGGCGCCGTCTCCAACTGCTTGACCAGATCCGCCGCCGCCTGCCCCGGCACGAACCCAACCTCATACTTCGACCCATTCGTCAACGTCACGTCCACCACGCTGTCCTTCGTCTTCACCACCGCCGAACGCACCAACCCCTGCGGAATATCCTGCGCCACCAACGTCTTGTAGCTATGCACCGGACCGGTCGGGCTCGGCGAGATCAGGCGCTGGGCGAAGAACGCCAGCAGCAGGACGACGACGACGGGGAGGGCGGCGGCCAGTCCCCGCCGGGGAACGCGTTTCATCGGACCCTCCGGGCGATCGAGCGTTGTCTCATGCCCCCATCATTGCGCGCGGCGCGGCTCGATGGATCAACACCCCCCACGTGGAGCCCCGGCGACGGCCGTCCGGCGCGTCGCGGGGACCGTCCCGGGGCGATCCGGACTACCGCTCGCCCGGGCTCCCGGCCGGCTGGCCGGTCACCGGATCGAGATAGAGCGTCGGGTTGCTGCCGTGCCCGCCGGCGAAGCTGAACATCGAGCTCAGCGGGCCGGCGAGGGCGTCGAACGAGCCGCTGATCCGCGGCAGGCGCCAGTTGTCCTCGGCGAACCGGAGGATCGAGCTCTGGTCGGTCAGGGTGTGGTCGACGTACCCGCTCCTGGCCCAGGGCGAGATCACCAGCAGCGGCATCCGCGGGCCATAGCCGCAGCGTCCGGCCTGCCCGGCCAGCGGCGTCGCCGGCGCCGGCCCGCAGAGCCCGGTCCCGCTGAGGAAGTCCTGCGGTCCCGGGGGGTTCGCCACCCCGGCCGTGTTCGAGGGGTTGTGGACGCCGCTGTACGCGTGGTCGTACCAGCCGTCGGAGTCGTCGTAGGCGATCACCACCGCCGTGCTCGCCCAGTCCGGCGTGTGCTCGAGGGCATTGATCTCGTTGGCGATGAACTGCTGCTCGTCGATCGGGTCGGAGTACCCGGGGTGCCCGTCCTGGTAGCCGGGAGCCTTGAGGAAGCTCACGGCCGGCAGGCGATCCGCCGGGAGGTAGCCGCGGGTGATCGCCCCGACCAGCGCGTCGAAGTCGCTGGTGTCGTACTGGTGGTTCGCCGTGTCGAACTGCGGCACGCCGGCTGTCGTCGTCTGCGTGTCGGTACCGATCGAGGCCAGCGAGGCCGGCGCCAGGTGATGCGGGTTCGCCGTCGAGTCGTAGTACTGGAACGGCTCGTGGTGGGGGATGTAGTCGTCCTTGGTCCCGTAGTTGGTGCCCCCCGGCGCGGTCCCGCCGGTGCCTCCGAGAGCGGCGCCGACCGGATGCGCCGCGTTGCACAGGCCCTGGTCGGAGGCGGGCTTGACCGCGAACCTGCCCTTGAACTGGTCGGGGGTGAACGTCCGGGTCGGCTGGGTCCCGCCGGTCGCCTGGGCGAACGTCGTCGTCGGACGGAAGCCGCCCTGGAACCAGCCCCAGCTGACGCCCGCGGCGTTCAGCTCGTCGCCGACGTTGGCCCCGGTCAGGGACACGGCGTCCCGGGTCGAGCAGTCGTCGAAGTAGGGCTGGGGGTCCTCGATCAGCGAGCGGCCGCCCTGGCCGTTGGGCACCGTGTCGCCGTCGACGTCGGCCCCGTTGATCGCCTTGTCGACCGTGCCGGTGTTGCCCGAGACCAGGTTGACGGCGCCCGGGGAGGACGGGCCGAAGGTCGTCCCGAACGAGTTGTCGCTCATGGCGAAGCGACTCGCGTAGTTCCACAGCCCGGTCACGGTGTTGCCGTCGTAGTAGTTCATGACGTCGCTGGCCTGGCACGGCTGGCCCGGCCCGTTGGTCCCGCCCGCCGTCCCCAGGGTCGTGACGAACTTGTCCATCAGGCCGCCGTCGAACGCCTTCTGCTCGGTGTTGTAGTTGTGGCTCTCGTCGCAGGTCAACACGTCGTCGATGTTGGCCGGGTCGAGGCGGCGCGGGTTGACCTGGTGCCCGGCGGCGTCGCGGTTCGGGTTGTTGGTCAGCAGGGTGCCGGCGCCACCGGCGCCCGGGGTGTTGGCCAGTCCGTTGACGGCGACGGCTCGCGGGTCGGGCGGGAGGAGGCCGGCCAGGTTGCCGAGGCCGAGCTTCTGAAGCTGGGCGGCCGGGTCGGTGCCCCGCCGGCCGGAGCTGAACGGCTGCCCGGAGGTGTTGGCGGCGTTCGGGTAGGTGCCGAAGTAGTGGTCGAAGGAGACGTTCTCCTGGAAGATCACCACCAGGTGCTTGATCGGCGTTGCGGTCGCCGCCACCCCCGGCGCGTCCGCGCGGCCGGGGGCGGCCGAGGCGACCGCTCCGCCCACGGCGCCTGCGGCCGCCAGCGCGGCGACCGCCGCCCTGCACCGTCCTCGGGTCCCACCCATGCGTCCTCCTCAGAAAGGTCGTGATCCGGTCCGGCCGCGGTCCGGCCGCGGTGACCAGGCGACCAGTCTCGCCAGGCGGCGGCCACCGGCGGTGTTCAGGAGGTGACCGAACGGTGAACATCCTGAGTCGGTTTCGACCCGGTCGGGCTCGGGTAGCCGCCCGAGCGATGCCAGTTCACCGGCCGGGGGGCCGCCGATGCGCGCGACTTTGATCGGCGGCCCGTTCGACGAGACCGGGCGGGACGTCGAGGATCCCCCGCCCGATGTCGTCCTCTGCACCGACGCGACCGACCCGACGCGCGAGCACCTCTACCGCCTGCGCGGGGTCGAACCGGCCGGGACGGACGAGCTCGCCGTCTACGAGCACGCCCGCGCCGGCCCGTCCTGAGCCCGGGCTACACGCCGGCGGCGCGGAGTGCGCTCTGGTGGGCGGCCGCCTCGAGCTCGTCCGGGAGGGTGGCGAGCTCCAAAGGCTCGTCCCCGCCGAGGGCCGTAGCGATCAGCCAGTCGCAGAACCAGCTGTTCTTGGGGAGGAGGGGCCCGTGGAGGTAGGTGCCGATCACGTTGCCCGTCCGGGCGCCCTCGGCTCCGCTGCGCCCGTCGTTGCCGTGTCCGCGCAGGACGCGCCCGAGCGGCGCCTGCCCGTCGCCGAGCCGGGTCCGCCCGGCGTGGTTCTCGAAGCCGGCGAGGACTTGGCCGTCGGGCAGCTCGATCGCGACGTTGCCGATCAGCCGGGGTCCGGGGTCGCGCACGGTGTGGACGTCGAGCAGCCCGACCCCGCCGATCGTCTCGTCGGCCAGCTCGTAGGAGTGGCCGAGCAGCTGGTAGCCGCCGCATACCCCGAGGACGACGGCCCCGGCCCCGGCGGCGCGGGCCAGGCCGTCGAGCTTGTGGGCGGCGAGATCCTCGGCGCAGCGCCGCTGGTCGGCGTCCTGGCCCCCGCCGAGGTAGTAGAGATCATGGCCGGTGCCGGTCAGCGTCTCGCCGAGCCCGGCCGGGTGCACGTGCATGCCGATCCCGCGCCAGGCGCAGCGCCGGGCGAGCATGAGCAGGTTGCCCCGGTCGGCGTAGATGTTCATGACGTCGGGGTAGAGCGCGCAGACCCGCAGCTCCCTGGTCATCGGGCCTCCGGCTCGAAAAGCACGATCCGGCTCCCGGCACGCTCCTCGGTCGGGGCGACGGTCCGGGTGCCCCGCCGGGCGAACCCGGCGGCGGCGGCCTCCCGCTCGAGCTCGGCCGGGGAGAGCCGGGCGAGGCGGATCACGTCGCGCTCGGAGCGCACGCCGGTCGCATCGATCCGATCCCGGCGGCGCTCGAGGACGATCGTCGCGCCGTCGAGGCGCAGGGCGGTCGGCCGGCTCTCGTAGAGCACGCCGGCCCGGGCGGTCCGGTCCGGCTCGAGCTCGAGCTCGAACGGCTCGACGCCGGCGCCGAGCAGGGCGACGGCGAGCACCCCGCCGGGGCGCAGGCCGGCCCGGGCGCACCGGAGGAAGGCCGGCCGGTCGGCGAGGAGGAGGATCGTCTGCATGGCCACGATGCACAGGCCGAAGCGCTCCTCCTCGAGCGAGAAGGCGCAGGCGTCGGCGGCGACGCAGGTCACCGGGAGGCCGGCGGCCCGGGCGCGCAGGGCGTCGAGCAGGACCGGGTCGCGCTCGAGCGCGTGGACGGCGTGGCCGGCGCGGGCGAGGACGAGGGCGACGCGCCCGGTCCCGGCCCCGACGTCGAGGATCGGGCCGGGGGTGGCGGCGGCCAGCTCGAGCCAGAGGGCGAGGTCGGCGGCGTAGGCGCCGCACTCGACGTCGTGCCAGACGACGGCGTCGGCCCCGCCGATCTCCTCGCGCCGTCTCACGCGACCGCCCAGGAGCTGGCGGCGGCGCCCCGGGCGACGAGCAGGGCGCGGAGCTCGAGCATGGCGGTGTAGGTGGGCAGGGCGTAGAGCGTCTCCCCGCCGCCGCCGTCTGCCGCGGCGGCGGCGAGCGCGGCGGCGAGCCTCGGTTCGAGGACGATCCGGTCCTCCGGGACGCCGGCGTACTTGAACCGGAGGGCGAGCTCGGCGGCCCGGGTCCCGGCGCAGGTCACCCGCCGGACCCGGTCGGCCAGGCCCTCGAAGTCGGCATCCCAGATCCAGGAGACGTCCCGGCCGTCGGCGATCCGGTCGTTGAGCACGGCGAGGAGGTCGTGCTCGCCCGGCTCGATGGCCAGCGTGCGGAGGACCTCGTTGGTCCCGGTCGGGTTCTTGACCAGGAGGATGCAGAGCTCCCGCCCGCCGAGGTCGACCGTCTCGGCGCGCCCGAAGGCCGGGGCCACCCGCTCGAGCCCGGCGACGATCTGGGGGAGGGACACCTCGAGCGCGACGGCGAGCGCGGCCGCGGCGAGGGCGTTGTAGACGTTGTAGAGGCCGGGGAGGGGGAGGTCGACCCGGGCCGACCCGGACGGGGTGCGGAGCTCGAACGACGCGGCGCGCACCCCCTCGAGGGTGACGGCGTGGGCGCTCACCGCCGGCGCCGGGCGGCGGGCGCCGCAGCGCGGGCAGGAGTAGTCGCCGAGGTGGCCGAGATAGACGCGGGCGTAGTCGTAGGCGGCCCCGCAGCGGCGGCAGTGCTTGGAGTCGGCCGCGTGGGAGAGGGAGGCGAGCGCGCAGGAGGGATCCTCGACGCCGAAGTGGAGGGCGTCGGCCGCGTCGCGCCCGAGGTCGGCGATCAGCGGGTCGTCGGCGTTGAGGACGAGGCGGGCGGGCGTCGCGGCGGCGAGCTCGGCCCACCGGTCGGCGATCGTCTCGAGCTCGCCGTAGCGGTCGAGCTGGTCCCGGAAGAGGTTGGCGAGGACGATCGCCCGGGGCTCGAGCTCGCGCGCCACCGGGACGAGCCAGAACTCGTCGACCTCGAACAGCCCGAGGTCGGCCACCGGTCCCCGCCGCCAGGAGCCCGCCTCGAGCAGGGTCGAGGCGATCCCGCCGGCCATGTTCGCACCGGCCGTGTTGTGGACGACGTCGAGCTCGGCCTCGCCGAGGATGCTGGCGATCATCGCGGCGGTCGTCGTCTTGCCGTTGGTGGCCGAGATCACCACGCTGCCCTGGCGCAGGCCCCCGGCCAGGCGGGCGATCGCCCGGCGGTCGAGGCGCAGGAGGAGCTTCCCGGGCAGGCTCGTCCCCCCGCCGCCGCGCCGGCGCGACAGGGCCCCGGCGGTGCGGGCGAGGGCGAGCTTGGCGGGGAACACCATCAGGCGGGGACGAGTACCCGCACGGCGTGCGGCACGGCGCGGACGGTGACCGGGAGCTCGCCGATCGGGTCGCCGTCGGCGTAGACGGCGAACGGCCGGTCGGCCCGGATCTCGACCACGCGGCCGCGGAGGACGTGGACGGTCGGCTCGTTGACGTGGGTGCCCTTGAACACCTTGGGCATCTTGGCCAGGAAGCGCAGGCGGCCGATGTGCTCGGTGAGCACGACGTCGAGCTGGCCGTCGTCGACGGCGGCGTCCGGGGCGATGCACATGCCGCCCCCGTAGCAGCGGGTGTTGGCCGCGATCACGCTGTACCCCCGAAAGGTCCGCTCGGCTCCGTCCACGGTGACCGTGAAGGTCGCCGGACGCCAGGCGGCGAGGGCCCGGAGCGCGCCGTACGCGTAGACGAGGTTGCCCAGGCGGGACGGGGCGGCGTTGGCGATCCGGTTGGCGTCGGAGTCGAAGCCGACGCTGGCGATGCAGGCGAACGGCCGTCCGTCGACGGAGCCGAGGTCGAGCTCGCGCAGGGCCCCGCCGGCGACCACCGCGCAGGCCTCGGCCGGGTCGCTGGGGATGCCGAGGACGCGGGCGAAGTCGTTGCCCCGCCCCCCGGGCACGACCCCGAGGCGCCCGCCGGGTCGCGAGGCGAGGGCGCCGGCCACCGCGCCGACCAGGCCGTCGCCGCCCAGCGCGATCGCCAGCTGCCCGGAGGCCGCAGCCGCCCGGGCGAGCTCGCGGGCGTGATCGAGGTCGCGGGTCCGGTGGGTCGTGGCGGCGACCTCGAGCCCGGCCAGCGTCCGCTCGACCCGGTCGATCAGACGCCCGGCGCGCCCGCCGCCGGCGGACGGGTTGACGATCAGGAGGGCGCCATCCATGGGCCAAGCGTATTGGCCCGCTCGCCGGGTCGCCGGCCGGCGGCGCCGCTCGCTACTGGACGAGGAGGAGGGCGGCGAGGTTCTCGCCGACGGCCACCGGTCGGGGCTCGCCGGCCGCGTCGGCCTCGGCCCGGGTCGTCGCCCCGCTCAGCACGAGGGCACCGTCGAGCCCGGCGGCGTGGGCGCCGGCCAGGTCGGTGTCGAGGCGGTCGCCGACCACGAGCGCCCGGCCGGGGCCGAGCCGGTCGAGGGCCGTGAGGAAGAGCCCCGGCTCGGGCTTGCCGACCGTCTCGGCCACGGCGTCCCCGGCGATCTCCACGGCGGCGAGGATGGCGCCCGTCCCGGGCCAGTAGCCGCCGGGCATGGGAAAGCTCGGGTCGCGGTTGGCGCCGAGGAGGACGGCCCCGGCGCGGAGGGCCTGCATCGCCTCGCGGAGCTCGTCGTAGTCGAAGCCGTCGTGGCCGGCGACGACGACGACCTGGGCCCGGCTGATGAAGTCGCTGCCGTTGACGATGCGCAGGCCGGCGTCGATCACGTGGCGGTGGATGGCCGGGGAGCCGATCACCACCGCCGTGCTCCCGGCGTGGCGTTCGGCGAGGACGTGCTGGATCGCGCCGCCGACGGTCACGACCTCCTCGAGCGAGGCCTGGATCCCGAGCGACCAGAGCTTGCGGACGAACTCCTCGCTCCCCCGGCGCGCGTTGTTGGTCACGAAGGCGACCCGCTTGCCGGCCCGGCGGAGCGCGGCGATCGTCTCGATCGTCCCGGGCACGACCTCGTCGCCGATCCAGACGCAGCCATCGAGGTCGAGGAGGAGATGGTCGTAGCGCCGAGCGAGCGCGGAGAGCGGCACGCGCGCATTATCCCGGCGGCGCCGCGGCCGACCCCGGTGCCGGTGGGCCCGAAGGATCGCGTGGCGGCCCGGCCGGCGCCGTCCTCGCCGGGGTGGACGGGACCTAGTGGTTCGTCCGGTAAGTTCGTGTGCCATTCGGCGAGGTCCGGGGGCCGCGTGGCCAGGACGCAGAAGCGGCGGCATACTGGACGTATTCCGAGCTTCGAGGACGCCGCCACGCGGTCATCCGGGCCCGCCCAATGGTGCAGGAACTTGCTGGACGGACCACTAGCCGGCCGATCCGCGCAGGAACGCGGCGGAGTGCCCGACGTCGGGGCTGAGGAAGCGGTCCCTGTCGAGGAAGGGCACGACGCGGCGGTAGGCGGCGAGCAGGGGCAGCGTGGCCCGGCCGAGCGCGAGCGCCGGACTCGCCTGCTGGCGGAGGTTGACCGCCTGGGCGGCGTGCATCAGCTCGACGCCGAGGATCGTGTAGAGGTTGTCGACGATCTTCCCGACGCTGGTCGCCGCGCTCGCGGCGTTCGTGGCCGTGTCCTCGATGTCGCCGGCGACCGGGATCACGTCGAGCGAGACGGGATTCGCCAGCTGCCGGTCCTGGGCGTCGAGGTCGGCCGGGATCTTCTGGATCGCGGCGAAGCCGATCGAGTCGGGGGTGGCGGTGAGAAAGCGCGAGAGGTGGGTGAACTCCGGGGTCCCGAGGCGGAGGATCCGCTGGACCGAGGTGCCCGAGACGTGGCCGAGGGCGACCGACAGCGACTCGAGCGTCAGCACCCAGGGGAGCGGCTCGAAGTTGGACGTCGGGATCACCGCGCCGTGGATGCCGTTGCCGTCGACGTAGTAGGCCTGCTCCTGCGGGGTGGCCCCGGGCGGGGGGACGGCGTCGAGGAGGACCGTCGGGTTGTCGTCGGAGCGGTTGATCTGGAGACCGAGCTGACGGCTCAACCGGGCGAGCGTGTCCTCGGCGCTCCCGAGCACGTGGCTGAACGTCCGGTAGCTCAACGGATCCTGGAGCGCCCGGGTGTCCGACAGCGACCAGAGATAGCTCCCGGCGAGGTCGTGACGGATCGCCGCGGCCGCCTCGGCCTGCCCGGGGAAGGCGCGGATGTCCTGCACGGCCGCGAGGAAGGGGGCGACGTTGCCGTTGAGCCCTTCCAGGCTGAGGTCGAACACCTGGCGCGAGCGCCCGAGCATGTGGCCGGCGTCGCTCGCCGCGAGGACGGCGATCGCCGCCGAGTAGGCGTTCGAGCTGAAGATCGAGAGGGCGTCCTTGGCGAACGGCACGATCGGCACGAGGCCGGCCTGGCGCAGCGCCGTGGCGGCCGGGACCGAGCGCCCGCCGTAGTAGACGTCGCCCTCGCCCATCAGGGCGAGCCCGATGTGGGCGAGGATGTCGATGTCGGCCTCGCCGACGGTGCCCTCGGTCGGGACCACCGGTGTGATTCCCCGGTTGAGGAAGTCCGCGAGGCCCTGGACGACGGCCGGCTCGACTCCGGTGTGACCGATCAGCATCGCGTTGAGCCGGATCGCCATCGCCGCACGGACGACCGCCGCGGCCGCCGGCGGCCCGGTCCCCGTGGCTTGGACCCGGAGCAGGTTGGCGTTGAACTGCTCGGAGAGACGGCGGGCGGCGGCGTCGATCTGACCGCCCTGGAAGATCGTCTTGTCCTTGTTCTCCCCGACGCCGCGCGTGAGGCCGTAGATCGGCTTGTCCTCGCGGGCCGCCTCGAAGAGCAGCATGTAGGAGCGGGCGACGCGCTGCATGGCCGCCGCCGGCACAGCCACCGGGGCGCCGCCGCGCGCGACGGCGACCACCCGGGCGAGCGTCAGGTGCTGGCCGTCGAGCACCACGCGCGGCGCCGGGACGGGGGCGACCGCCGACGCCATCGCGGGCTGACACACGCCAAGGACGGTGAGCACGCCGAGCGCGGCGACGTGGATATGAGCGCGGCATCGGCGCACGGAATGGCTGTACAAGGGTCTCCTCCCAAAGGCCGGGCAACCATCATACGTGTGCGAGGACACGACGACACACACACCGACCGGCTCAAGGGCACCCGTCGGGCCCGTTGATCCGGCTGGGGCTCGGCGACGGCATTAGAGCCCAGAGACCGTTGAAGTGGACCGCCGAGGACATCCCCGACCAGACGGGCCGCCGCGCCGTGGTCACCGGCGCCAACAGCGGCCTCGGCCGGGCCACGGCCCGCGAGCTCGCCCGGGCGGGCGCCGAGGTCGTCCTCGCCTGCCGTGACCGGGCGCGCGGGGAGGCGGCGATCGCCGGGATCCGCGACGAGGTCGACGGAGCGGCGGTCGAGCTCGCCGTCCTCGACCTCGCCGACCTCGGCTCGGTCCGCACCTTCGCTGAGCACCTCGGCGACGATCCGCTCGATCTGCTGGTCAACAACGCCGGGGTGATGGCCACGCCGCACCGCCGGACGATCGACGGCTTCGAGCTCCAGCTCGCGACCAACCACCTCGGCCATTTCGCCCTGACCGGGCTCCTCCTCGACCGCCTGCGGGCGGCGCCGGCCCCGCGGGTGGTCTCCGTTTCGAGCCTACTCCACCGGTCGGGGCGGATCGACTTCGACGACCTCCAGTCCGAGCAGGGATACCGGCCGTGGCGGGCGTACTCCCAGTCGAAGCTCGCCAACCTCCTGTTCGCCTTCGAGCTCGACCGGCGGGCGGGGGTGGCCGGCCTCGAGCTGGCCAGCGTGGCCGCGCATCCTGGCTATGCGGCGACGAAGCTCCAGGCCAACGGCCCGCGCCGGCCGCACGAGCGGGTCCTCCTGGCCGTGGGCAACCTGCTCGTCGCTCAGGGGGCGGCGGGCGGCGCCCTGCCGATCCTCCGCGCCGCGTGCGACCCGGACGTTCCGAGCGGGGCCTTCCTGGGGCCGGACGGACCGGGCGAGCGGCGCGGCTATCCGCGCCTGGTGGCCCCGAGCCCGGCCGCCGTCGACCCGGAGGTCGCGGCCCGGCTCTGGCGGGTCTCGAGCGAGCTGACCGGGGTCAGCTACCGGTTCTGAGCGCTCAGCGGGCCGGTCGCTTGGGCCGCGGGGTGCTGCCCTTCTTCGCCGGGCCCTTACCCGGCTTGGCCGCGGGCGCCTTGGCCGTCGTCCCGGCGCCGCCGCCCCGCGCCGGTCCGCCGCCCCGCCGGGCCCCGCTCGGCCCCGCGCCATTCGCCTTGCCGCCACCGCCGCCACCGCCGCCACCGCCGCCACTTCCGCGGCCGCCGCTGCTCGTGCGCGTGCCGCCCGCCTTGGGGCCAGCGGCGCTCGCACCCTTGCCGGCCGAGGCCCGGGGGCCGGGCGCCTTCGCGGGGGCCGCCCCGCGCCCGGGGGACGGGCCGCCCTTCCCGACGCCGGCCGCCGGCCGACTCCCGCCGATGCCGGCCGCCTTCTGGCGCCGGCGCCCGAAGAAGGCGAGCACGGCGAGCCCGACGCCGTCGACGATCAGGCCGAGGAGGAGCCCGGGAGCGAGGCCGACACCACCGAAGAAGAGGGTTCCGAAGAGCTCGACGACGCCGAGGCCGAGGGCGAGCAGGACGATCACGATGAGGGCCACGATCCCGAAGCCGCGAGCCTTGAGGAGGGGGCCGGCGCCGGGTGGGGGGACGATCAGGCCCATCAGCCGCAGGCCCATCAGGGCGCGTCCGGACGGAGCCTCGCCGCCGAGCTTCTCGACGGCGTGCTTGAGGTCGTCGGCGCGGCGCTCGGCCAGGGCGAGCGAGGCGTCGGCCATCCGGCGGATCTGGACCCGCTCCTGGGGGCGCGAGGCGGCGATCGCCCGCTGGAAGTACGTCCGGGCGGTCGCGGCGTCGTAGCGCTCGGCGGCGCGGGAGCCGAGTATCGCCAGGGCGATCGAGCGGTGCTTGGACTCGCTCTCGAGCTGCTCGTCGCTGCGCTCCTGCATCTCCTCCATCAGGCTCTGGGGGAGTCCCTGCTCGATCCGGACCTGACGTTGCTTGGCCATGGCTGCCAAGTCTAGGGATACCCGGGGGTCCGGCGCCGATATATTCGCCCGGTGGACGCCCTGGACCGCCAGCGACCGGCCCGGCGTCGCGGCCGCCTCCGGCCGGCCGTGCTCCTGGCCCTCGTGCTCGCGGCGCTGCCGGGCGTCGCCCGGGCGCAGAGCCCGCTCGGGCCGCTCCCCGCGCCACCGGCGACGACGCCGACGGCGACCGCGCCGAGCGCGGCCACGACCGGGACCTCGACGTCGAGCGGCGGGCTCTCGAGCACCGAGCAGGTGGCCCTGTTCGGAGCCGGGATCGTCCTGATCGCCGGGATCGCCTTCCTGATCCGCCGGGACGCCCACGCCCGGACGCCGGCCGGGCGGCCGGCGAGCGATGCGCCGCGGGCGACCGTCCGCCCCCAGGCCAAGCGGGTCGAGCAGTCCCGGGCGCGAGCCAAGGCGGCCCGCCGCCAGCGCAAGCGCACGCGCCGCTAGCCGCCCGCCCGTCCGCCCGTCCCTCCGGCCCCGTCCAGCCCCGCCCGCCCCAGCGCACGCGCCGCCCGCCCGCCCGTCCGCCCGGCCCGGCCCGCCTCAGGCGGCGAGGCGGTCGAGCAGGTAGACGACGCGGTGCACCCAGGGCGCCACCCGCGCCTCGGCGCGGTGGACGGCGACGGCGACGGCCAGCCCGGCGAGGACGTCGATCAGGTAGTGCTCGCCGAGGTAGACGACCGAGAAGCTGGCCAGCCCGACGTAGCCCCAGCCGAGGGCGCCGTAGACCGGACCGACCTCGGCCAGCCCCATGGCGGTGATCGCCGCCGAGGCGACGTGGTCGGAGGGCATCGACCCCCAGGGGTTGCCCGCCGGGTCGCCCTCGGGCTGGCGCGGGCGGCCGAGGAGGGCGTTGATCACGTGGCGGCGGACGCGCTCGACCTCGCCGTCCATCATCCCCTCCTCCTCGGAGGCCCACCAGGGCGGGGCGGTGGGGAGGAGGAAGTAGAACGGGGTGGTCAGGTGATAGGCGGCGGCGAGCCGGCCGGCGGCCCGGGGCACGTACTCGTGATGGCGGAGCAGCAGCCAGGCGAGGAGCGCGTGGGGGACGAACCAGGAGGCGTAGGCGAGGGTGACCGCGCGGTCGAGCAGGGTCACCCGCGGTGGGTGGCGGAAGGCGCGCTGGAGGCGGAGCGTCGGGGGCGTGCCCAGGCCGAGGAGGGTGTCGATTCGCACCGGGTAGGCCACCCGCAGCCGGCGCCGGAGCCGGTCGGTGCGCTCGTAGGGGAGGGTCCAGGTGACGGTGAACGACCACATGTAGGCCGCCCCGACCGCGGCGTAGCGCCACCGCCGCCGGGGGGTGGCGGCCGCGACGGCGAGCGGCGCGAGCGAGACGACGGCCAGGGTCACGGGCGGCGGGACGCGCAGCCGGCGGCGGGCGAGGACGACCCCGACGGCGGGGACGAGCCCGGCGGCGAGCAGCCACTGGACGGGGGTGGGCGCTCGGCCGAGTCGCCGCCGGCGGGTGCGGTGGGCGAGACGGGCGCCCGGATGGGGCCGCCCGGGACCGGCGCGCCGGTGCTCGGCCGAGCGCCGCGAGGCGCGCAGCGGCCGGGCGGCGCCGATCCACGGCAGCCTCACTGAGCGGGGTTCTGCTTCACGTTCTGGAAGGAGTGCTTGTGGTCCTCGCCGACGTGCTGCTGGGCTAGGTCGCCGTCGACGACGGCGCGGAACTGGGTCGCGAGGTCGTGGAGCTTGGCGTCGAGGGTCGGGTAGTCGAGCCCGGCCCGCACGTCCTGGCCGGCCTGCTGGCGCAGCTGGGCGATCCGATGGCGGGCCTGCCCGGACAGGCTGACGTCGTGGGCCACGTCGACAACGTACTGGTAGGCGAAGGCGAACGACCCGCAGTGGTCGCAGTTCACGTTGGTGGCGAGGGCGACGTTCTGGGGCGCCTGGACGGTCGTGCCGGTGGGGACGAGCACGATCTGGAAGGCGGCGGCGATGGCCTGGCAGGGCGTGGCGCAGTCGTGGGCGTTGGCCCGGGCGAAGTTGACCGGGTCGGCGGCGCCGGTGGCCTGGGCGGCCGCGGCGTCCCCCCCGGCGTGATCGCGAACGGCCTCGAGGCCGGAGAGGGCGAGCACGGTGCCGCCCTGGCTGTTGTCGGCCACGACGTTCTGGTCGAGGCCGCCGCCCGGGTCGGCGAGGCTGGCCGCGACGGGGATCGACAGGACGGCGGCGGAAGCGAGGCAGGCGGCCAGGCGGCGCACGGTGTGACCTCCAGGGTTCGTGGGTCGGGCCCCGGCGGTCACGGGACCGCGGGGGTGGTCGAGGTCGGGGTCGTGGTGGACCCCGAGGGCGTCGTCGAAGTCGTCGGCGTGCCGGTGGCGGGCGGAGCCGCGGTGGTGCCGGTCGCCGGGGTGGGAGTGGTGTCGGTCGAGGTCGGGGTCGAGGTCGAGGTCGGGGCCGAGGTCGTCGTGGTGTCGGTGGTCGAGGTGACGTCGACCGGCGGGGTGACCAGGCCGCGCCGGAGGGCCGGGGCCTGGAGCTGACGCTGGGTCGGGGCGCCGCCGAGCTGGCGCTGGCGCGCGGGGGTGAGCGACGGGCGACCGGTGGGCAGCGCGGCCACCTCGTTGACCACGCCGGTCAGGGTGCCGCGCTCGCCGGGCTGGACGGGCCGGTACTCGCCGTTCGGCCACCAGCTGAAGGCGGCCACGGCCAGCCCGGCGATCCCGGCGAGGACGAGCCCGGCCTGGCGGGGGGGCGAGCCGTGCGCCCAGCGGAGCGCGCCGACGGAGCTCCGGCCGCCGACCCGGGCGGCGGTGTAGGCGAGCCCGGCGCCGGGGAGGACGAGGAAGACGAGCTGGACGATGTCGAGCGCGCCGTCGAGCGTCCGCCCGGAGGCGAAGGCCGGGCCGGTCGCCTGGTAGCGCAGGGCGGCCGAGTCGTAGCCGGTGGCGACCAGGCGCGGGAGGTTGAGGACGAGCGCGAGGATGGTGACCGCGAAGAACGCGACCACGAGCACGACGTAGCCGCTGACCACCACCCGCACCCAGCTCTTGAGCGCGGTCACCCGCTCGTCGGCCGGACGCCCGGGGATGAAGCTCACGAGGACCGAGCGGATCCGCAGGAAGATGTCGGGGACGCCGGTGAGGTCGGAGAGGATGTAGTAGCCGTCGAGCCGCAGGAAGGGAAGCGACTGCTGGAGGATGGCGAAGTTTTGGAGCAGGACGAGCAGGAGGAGCGGCTCGAACGAGGTCAGGGCGTAGCCGGCCGCGGCCATGAGGGCGAAGATCGCGTTGAAGTACATCCCGCCGACGTCGGTGCGCACGCGCCCCCACTTGCCGAGGCGGTAGGCGTCGGTGATGTCGGTGTAGAAGGCCGGCCAGACGATGTACACGCCGACGCCCATGACCCCGGGCTCGGCCCCGCCGTAGCGGACGGCGGTGGCGTGGCCGACCTCGTGCCAGGCGGTGGCGAGGACGACGCCGCCGATCAGCATCAGCATGAGCAGCGGCTGGTAGAGCGTGTGCCGGAGGCTCTGGCTGACCCCGTGGACGAAGAAGAGCCACCCGTCGAGGCCGATCATGGCGAGGACGACGGCCAGGACGACCGGCGGGAGGAAGAGGGGGCGCAAGACGGTGGTCAGGGCGCGGACGGCGCGGTCGGGGACCACGGCGGCGCGGAACTTCAGGGCGAGGAGGGGATCGACCTTGCCGAGCTCGACGGACTCGCCGTCGGCCGGGCCGACGACGCCGAGCGGACGCAGCTGCTCCTCGATCAGCATCTGCGCGTCCCCGGCCTCGACGCGGCGCTCGATCGCCTCGCTGAAGGCGTCGGCGATCTCCTGGTAGCCGCGCCGGCCGTCGACCTCCTCGGCCAGCCGGAAGAGCATCGCCGGGAGCTGGACGACCTGGCCGTCGGCGCGCCGGGCGATGAACGGGGCCTCCTTGAAGCCGGAGTCCTCGAACTCGCCGATCAGCTCGACGCCGTCGGCCAGCCGGGGCGGCCGGTCGCCGTTGGTGGGGGCCGGCGCGCGGGGCGCCGTCGTTCCCGGGGGTTCCTGGTCGAGCATCAGCGTAGGGCGGCGGACGCGGGGAGCGGGTCGATGCCGCTCCCCGGGTCCGGCCGGCGGCCTTCGTCGATCAGTTGCCCTGGGTGATCGGCGCCGTCTGGGTGGCGTCGGCGTAGGCGATCGAGTTGTCCGAGAGGACGTTGGCGGCGACGGCGGCGTTGACCGGCGCGGCGATGTTCGCGTTGATCAGCGACATCGCGGCCCGCTCGGGCAGCTCCTCGCCGGCGATCTGGCTGAGCTCCTCGCGGGTCATCGGGCGGTACTCCTGGGGGGTGTTGCCTTCGGCCATGTCTGCCTCCTCTAGTTGTGCTGGGTGATCGGGGCGGTCTGGGTCGCCTGGGCCACGGCGGTCGAGCCGTCGGACAGGGCGTTGAGGGCCACGGCCGCGTTGATCGGGGCGGCGACGTTGGCGTTGATCAGCGACATGGCCGCCCGCTCGGGCAGCTCCTCGCCGGCGATCTCGTTGAGCTCCTCGCGAGAGAGGGGTCGGTAATCGGACATCGAGTCCTCCTAGTTGTGCTGGGTGATGGGCGCGGTCTGGGTCGCCTGGGCGATGGCGGTCGAGCCGTCGGAGGCCACGTTGAGCGCGGCCGCGAGGTTGATCGGGGCGGCGACGTTGGCGTTGATCAGCGACATCGCGGCCCGCTCGGGCAGCTCCTCGCCGGCCATCTGGGTGAGCTCCTCGCGGGTCAGCGGGCGGTACTCCTGGGGGGTCTCTGCACTCATGGTCTCCGCCTCTCAGTTCTGCTGGCCGATGGATCCGGACTGGGCCGCGTTGGCGATCGCCGTCGCGTTGTCGGAGAGGACGTTGGCCGCGACGGCCGCGTTGATCGGGATCGCCACGTTCGCGTTGACCAGCGACATGGCGGCCCGCTCGGGCAGCTCCTCCCCGGCCAGCTCGGTGATCTCCTTGCGCGACAGCGCCCGGTAGTCCTTCTGCTCGTCGGTCATGTGCGCTCCTTCGGGTCGGGTTGCGGCGGCTCGCCGGCGTCGCGGTCACGCCGGGAGTCCTGGACGGCGGTCACGCGGCTCGTCCGGGCGACCCGGGTGGTCGTCCCGGGCCGGCCGTGGTTGACGGCGACCGCCGCGTCGATGTCGGCGGCCAGGTCGAGGTCGAGGCCGTCCTCTTCGATGCGTATGCGCTTCCTCCATTGCATGGCCCGGGGGGTTCCCGGGTTGCCGCCGGCGAAACCCCGTCGACGGTCCCCTCCGGCGACATATACCCGGATTTGCAGGGGAAACGGTCGGTCGTCGCGGTCGCCGACGCGTCAGCCGGGGTTCACGTGCGGGTCAATCACGATTGCCGGTCGGGGCGGCCGGGTAGGCGAGTGGCGTGTCGGCGTCGGTGGCCACGATCGAGCAGCTCGCGCGGGACGTCGTCGTCAGCGTGGACGCCGAGCATGCCCTGCGGGCGCTGACCGCCCTGCGGTCGGAGCTCAACATGCTCGAGCCCGAGCTCGTCGGCCGGGCGCTCCGCACCGGCGCCTCGTGGAGCCAGATCGCCCGGGCGCTGGGCGTGACCAAGCAGGCGGCGCACAAGAAGCATCGGCGGCTGACCGAGCAGGTCCCGCCGAGCGGAGCGGCCGCCGAGCCGAAGATCCTCGTCACCGGCGAGGCGCGCCGGAGCATCCAGCTGGCGCGGGAGGAGGCGCGCGACCTCGGACAGGCGGTGGGGACCGAGCACATCCTGCTGGGCATCCTCCGCTGCCGGGAGAGCCACGCGGTGCGTGCGCTGAACGCCCTGGGCGTGACCCTGGAGGCCGCCCGGGCCTGCCTCCAGCCGACGATCGTCGCCCTGCCGCCGGGCGCGCCGGCACCCGGGCGCAGCGGGGGCATCACCCCCCACGCCCGGCGGATCCTCGAGGGGTCCCTGCGCGAGGCGGTCAAGCGGCAGGAGGGCTACATCGGCGTCGAGCATCTCCTGCTCGCCCTCCTGGCCGACTCCCGTAACGGGGCGACCCAGACCCTCGAGGCCCTGCGCACGACCCCGGGCCAGATCCGCCGCCAGCTCGAGCGCGAGTGGGAGGTGGTGGCCAGCGCCTCGCCGGCCGGCGCCGCGGCGCCCACGGCCGGCGCCGACCCCGGCTTCCGCCTCGGCGGGCCCGCCGGCTCGGACCCGGGCCTACGGGTCGCCGCCGCGGCGAACTGAGCGACTCAGCGCCGGGCGGGGTCGGTCGCGGCCGGCTCCTCGGTCGCCGCCCAGGGCTCGAGCGGCTCGAGCGCAGTCGTCTCGTCGAGGTGCACGAGCGCGTCGAACTGGTCGGCCGGGTGGGCGCTCAGGTAGTGGCACCAGAGCTCGGCCTCCGGCCGGTAGACGACGCCGACCATGCGCTGGCTGAGGCGCCGTCCGGCCAGGGCGCCGCGGCGGAGGTCGAGCAGACCGGCCTGGACGCCGGTGTCGTGGAGGAGGCGCTCGAGCGAGCCGTCGAGGCTCGGGCGGAGGACCCGCCGCTCGGCCGGGCCGCCCCACTCGCGGGCGGCGGTCACCGTGCCCGCGTGGGTGGTGAAGCCGACGAGGCGGACCGCGTCGCCGTGGCGCTCGCGCATGAGCTGGCCGAGGCTGAGCTCCCCGCGGGCGGCCGCCTCGGTGGCGCGGGCGTCGCCGACGTGCGAGTTGTGGGCCCAGGCGACGATCCGGCCGCCGCCGGTGTGGGCGTGGAGCGCGTCGAGCCTGTCGGCCATGTGGACGTCCCGGAGGTTCCAGGCGTCCGAGCGCCGCCGGTCGCGGGTGGCCGGCGGGTCGGCCGCGCCCGCGTGGTCGACGACCGGGCTCATCGCCTCGCGCAGGCGGCGGAGGTCGAGCCCGTGGAAGCCGGCGCCGCGACCGTGCTCGCGCAGCCAGGCGACCAGCTCGGCGACGACCGGGTTGCGCCAGAGCCAGGGCGGGAAGCGGCGGAACCCGGCGAGCGCCGCCGCGGGGCCCGGGTCGGCGCCGGCTCGGCGGACGTAGCGGTCGACCCGGTCCGCCTCCGGCCAGTCGGCTTCGACGGCGACCCCGCCGAAGCCGTGGTCGGCGATCAGGCGCCGGGTCAGCTCGGCTCGGACGGCGTAGAACTCGTGGGTGCCGTGGGTCGCCTCGCCGAGCAGCACGAAGCGGGCGTCGCCGATCAGGTCGGCGAGTTCCTCGACCGGCCGGACCTCCCCAGGGACCATGCCCGCATGGCTACCCCGCCGCGGCCCCCGGGAACCCGGCTCAGCCGACCGGGGCGGGGCCGACCGCTCCGCGGCCCCCGGAACCCCGGGAACCCGGCTCAGCCGACCGGGGGGGCGACCGCTCCGCGGCCCCCGGAACCCCCGGGGCCGGCGCAGCCGACCGGGGCGGGGGCGACCGCTCCGCGGCCCCCGGAACCCCGGGGGCCGGCTCAGCCGACCGGGGCGGGGGCGCGCTCGCGGCGCGAAGCCCGGATCCGCTCGGTCTTGTTGAGCACCGCCTTGCGCATGCGCACGTTGAGCGGGGTGACCTCGGCGCACTCGTCCGGGCGCAGGAGCTCGAGCGTCTGGTCGAGCGAGAGCTGCTTGTGGGGCACCAGCCGGACGAGCACCTCGGAGGTCGAGGAGCGGATGTTGTTGAGGTGCTTCTCCTTGGTGGCGTTGACGTCGAGGTCGTCGGACCGGGCGTTCTCGCCGACGATCATCCCCTCGTAGACCTCCGCTCCGGGGCCGACGAACAGGGTGCCCCGCTCCTGCAGGTTCATCAGGGCGAACTGGGCGGTGATCCCCCGGCGGTCGGCCACGAGCGCTCCGGTCGGCCGCATCTTCAGCTCGCCGAACCACGGCTCCCAGCCCTCGAAGACGTGGTGGAGGATCCCGGTCCCCCGCGTCTCGGTGAGGAACTCGGTGCGGAAGCCGATCAGGCCGCGGGCCGGCACCAGGTAGTCCATGCGCACCCACCCGGTCCCGTGGTTGACCATCTGCTCCATCCGGCCCTTGCGCAGGGCGATCAGCTGGGTGACGACCCCGACGTAGTCCTCGGGCACGTCGATGGCCAGCCGCTCGACCGGCTCGTGGATCTTGCCGGCGATCTCCCGGGTCAGCACCTGGGGCTGGCCGACGGTCAGCTCGAAGCCCTCCCGGCGCATCAGCTCGACCAGGACCGCGAGCTGGAGCTCGCCGCGTCCCTGGACCTCCCAGGCGTCCGGCCGTTCGGTGTCCCCGACCCGCAGCGAGACGTTGCCGACGAGCTCCGCTTCGAGGCGCGAGCGGATCTGGCGGGCGGTCAGCTTGCTGCCCTCGCGGCCGGCCAGCGGGGAGGTGTTGATGCCGATCGTGACCGAGAGCGACGGCTCGTCGACGGTGATCACCGGGAGCGGGCGCGGGTCCTCAGGGTCGGCCAGGGTCTCGCCGATGGTCACCTCGGCGATGCCGGCGATGGCGATGATCTCCCCGGGGCCGGCCTCGGCGGCGTCGACGCGGTCGAGGGCGTCGGTGACGTAGAGCTCGGCCACCTGGGCGCGCTCGATCGACCCGTCGGCCCGGCACCAGGCGATCGGCTGGCCCTTGCGGATCACGCCGTGGCGGACCCGGCAGATGGCGAGCCGCCCGACGTAGGGGGAGGCGTCCAGGTTGGTGACGAGCGCCTGGAGCGGGTGGTCGGGATCGTGGAGGGGGGCTGGGATGCGCTCGAGCAGGAGATCCATGAGCGGCGCCAGGTCGGTCCCGACGGCGCCCTCCTCGAGCGCGGCCCAGCCGGCCCGAGCGTTCGTGTAGACGATCGGGAACTCGATCTGCTCCTCGTCGGCGTCGAGGTCGAGGAAGAGCTCGTAGACCTCGTCGACCACCTCGGAGATCCGGGCGTCCGGGCGGTCGACCTTGTTGACCACGAGGATCACCGGGAGCCGGGCCTCGAGCGCCTTGCGCAGGACGAAGCGGGTCTGGGGGAGGGGACCCTCGCTGGCGTCGACCAGCAGGAGGATCCCGTCGACCATGGTCAGCCCGCGCTCGACCTCGCCGCCGAAGTCGGCGTGGCCGGGCGTGTCGATGATGTTGAGCTTGACGTCGCGGTAGCGGACCGAGGTGTTCTTGGCGAGGATGGTGATCCCCTTCTCGCGCTCGAGATCGGTCGAGTCCATCACCCGCTCGGCCACGTCCTGGTTCGCCCGGAAGGCCCCCGACTGCCAGAGCATCGCGTCGACCAGGGTGGTCTTGCCGTGGTCGACGTGGGCCACGATGGCCACGTTGCGGAGATCTTCGCGGGGTATCAGCACCCCATGGAGGCTAGTGGTCGGGGCCGGCCAGGGCCGATCCGGCCCCGCCGCCGGGCGCTCGTCTGGGCGCCCGGCTCGGGTTCGACGCTCTACGCGAGGCCGTTGGCGGCCAGGAACGTGTGGGCGACGGTCGCGGCGCTCTGCTTGTCGAGCGACACGGCGGCGTTCATCTTCTGCATCGCCTCGGTGGTCAGCTTCGCGCTCACCGCGTCGAGGGTCTGGGTGAACGCCGGCCCCTCGGCGGCCACGACCTTCTTGCTCACCTCGGGCGCCGCGTTCTGGAAGCCGAAGACGAACTTCGGGTCGCTGAGCAGCGTGTACTTCCCGCCCACGAGCTGGGGGTCGGTGGTGAACACGTCGCCCACGTTGACGTTGCCGCTGTCGAGCGCCGTGTAGGTGAGGCCGATGGCCAGCGGCTTGAACGACGGGTTGATGCCGTAGGCCTGCTTGAGTCCGACGAGGCCCTCGGCCCGGGTGGCGAACTCGGGCGCCGCGCCGAGCGACACGCGCTTGCCGAGGGGCTTCAGGTCGGCGATCGTCTTCAGCGAGTGCGCCTTGGCGTAGGCCGCGGTCGCGGCCACGGCGTCGGAGTCGAAGAACGGCGTCGGCGCGAGCAGCGTGAACCCGCGGGCCTCGTCGAACGCCTTCGCCTGCCGGTAGGCGTCCGCCGCGCTCTTGGGCGGCGTCTTCTGGCCGGCGACGACCGAGAGGAGCGTCCCCGTGTACTCGGGGTACATGTCGATCTGCCCGCTGGTCAGCGCCTTGTCGGCGATCTCGGTCGACCCGAGGCCCTCCTTGAGGTTGACCGTGAAGCCCTTGGCCCGGAGCGCCTGGGCGTAGAGCTGGGCGAGGACGAACTCCTCGGTGAAGTTCTTGTCGCCCATGGTCACGGCCGGCTTGCCCTGGCCCGGCCCGGAGGCCGTCCCGCCCGGGCTGGTGGCGCTCGAGCTGCTCGAGCTGCTTCCGCAGGCGGCGAGCGCCCCCGCCGTGGCCAGCGCGATCACCCCTGCCCCGAGACGGCGCCTTCTGTTCGATCCCATGTGATCCCTCCTGGTTGTCAAGAAACGTCGGGTGTCGCCGGCTGGCGGAGCCCCGCCTGGGGGAGCCGCCGCCCCGCCAGCCGGAGCCCCCGGGGGGTGAGCGCCCGCTGGAGCAGGGCGAACGCCCCGTCCACCGCGAGCGCGAGCGCGGCCACGCAGATCGCGGCGCCGAGCACGCCGGAGAGCCGGTAGCTCGCCTGGTTGGCGATGACGTCGCCGAGCGTCCCGCTGTAGCCGGCGAGCGAGGTGATGGTGGCCGTGGCGATCACGAAGATCGCCGAGATCCGGATCCCGGCGAAGATGATCGGGAGCGACAGGGGAAGCTCGACCTCGAGCAGGATCCTCCGGTCGCGCATGCCCATCCCCCGGGCCGCGTCGACCACGTCGGGATCGACGCCGGCGACCGCCACGTAGGCGTTGGTCAGCATCGGCGGCACGGCGAGGATGACCAGGGCGACGAGCACGTTGGCGAAGCCGAGGCCGATGACGGCGACGCCGATGGCGATGACCGCCAGCTCGGGGAGGGCCCGCCCGATGTTGGCGATGTTGATGGCCAGGAACGATCCCCGGCGCGTGTGGCCGAGCCAGATCCCGATCGGCAGGGCGATGAAGCAGGCCACGGCCAGGGCCGCGCCCGCGACCTCGAGGTGCTTGACGGCGAGGTGGACGAGCGTCGGCTCGCCCGGCTGGTCGACCCCGTTGCGGGCGATGAAGTCGAGGGCGGCGCTGAAGTCGTTCATCGGGCGCGGGCCCACGGGGTCAGAAGCCGCTGGGTGAGGACGAGCAGGAGGTCGGCCACGATGGCCAGCATGATCGCGAGACCCCCGGCGGCGATCAGCTCGGTCTTGAACACGTTCTCGCCGATCGCCTGGAAGATCGGCGCCCCGAGCCCCTGGTTGCAGACGTAGGCGGCGATCGTGGCCAGGCTGATCATGCTCACCGTGGCGATCCGCAGGCCGGCCATGATCGCCGGGAGGGCGAGGGGGAGCTCGACGCGCAGGAGCGACTGGCGCCGGGTCATGCCCATGCCCTCGGCCGTCTCGCGCACCTCGGCGGGTACTTCGCGCAGCCCGGTGACGAAGTTGCGAAACAGGATCACCAGCGTGTAGCCGACGAGCCCGATCTCGGCCGTCGTGCGCGTGAGGCCGAAGAAGGGGACGAGGATCTCGAAGAGGGCGATCGACGGGATCGTGTAGAGCACGGCGGTGGCGATCCCGAACGGGCGGATCAGCCAGCTCCGCCGGTAGGCGGCGACGGCCATGGTCAGGGCGACGACGAACCCGACCCCGATGGCGATCAGGGTCAGGACGACGTGCTGTCCGAGCGCCGGCTGGAGCACGCCGCTCCAGTTGCGCCGGACCCAGTCGAAGCAGAAGAGGTGGTTGTCGCGCTCGCAGCTGCCGGTCCCGCCGCCCCCGCCGAAGTTGGGGATCACGACGCTGGCGGCGGCGATCATTCGCCTTCCCGCCCGGGCGGCTCGGGCACGGCGTCGACGAGCACGCCGCCGATCAGCTCCATCGTGACCAGGCCGGCGACCCGATCGCCGTCGTCCACGACGGTCAGCGGCCCACCGCCGGCGGCCAGCATCAGCGACAGGGCGTCGCGGACGTTGGTTCGCAGGGCGACGCGGTGCCCGTTGGCCCGGTCGCCGTTGGGCGTGATCAGCTCGAGGTCGGCCAGGGTGCACAGCGCCAGGCGCTTGAGGGCGCGGTCGGTGCCGACGAAGGAGGCGACGAAGTCGTCGGCCGGGCGGGCGAGGAGCTCCGCCGGGGTCGCGTACTGGGCGAGGCGGCCACCCTCCCGGAGGATGGCGATCCGGTCGCCCATCTTGAGCGCCTCGTCGATGTCGTGGGTCACGAAGACGATCGTCTTGCGGACGCGCGCTTGGAGGCGGAGGAACTCGTCCTGGAGGCGCTCGCGACTGATCGGGTCGATCGCCCCGAACGGCTCGTCCATGAGCATCAGCGGCGGGTCGGCCGCCAGCGCGCGGGCCACCCCGACGCGCTGGCGCTGGCCGCCGGAGAGCTGCGCCGGGTAGCGGGGGCGCATCTCCTCCGGATCCATGCCGATCAGCTCGAGCAGCTCGTCGGTGCGGGCGGCCGTCCGCTGCTTGGACCAGCCGAGGAGGCGCGGGACGGTGGCGATGTTCTCGCCGATCGTCAGGTGCGGGAAGAGGCCGATCTGCTGGATCACGTAGCCGATCTCCTTGCGGAGGTCGTCCGGGCGGCGGTCGAGGACGCTGCGTCCGCCGAGGAGGATGTCGCCGCTGGTCAGCGGGATCATCCGGTTGACCAGGCGCATCGCCGTCGTCTTGCCGCATCCCGACGGGCCGACGAGCACGCAGACCTCGCCGGCCGGGACCTCGAGCGAGAGACCGGTGATCGCCGGCTCGCGCTGCCCGGCGTAGCGCTTGGTGACCTCGCGGAACTCGAGCGTCGCGGCTTGCGCGTACGCGTTCGACCCCTCGTGGTGGGCGGTGTCGGCGTGGTCCAAGGAGCGGATCCCGGGGAAGGGTTCAGAAGCCTACCCCGATTGGCAAGGGCCGAGTGGCCGGTTCTGCTTGAATCGGCAGCATGGTCCGACCCGGCTCACCACGCCTGCGGGCGCCGCTCGGCCTGATCGGCGCCGTGCTGCTCCTCGCCCCGGCGAGCGCCGCCGCCCGCGGCGGCGGCGGGAGCGCCGGGTTCGGCGGCGGGGGCGGCTTCCGCGGTGGCGGGGGCGGCGGTTTCGGGCGCGGCTTCGGCGGGGGCGTCGGCTTCGGCGGCGGACTGGCCGGCGGAGGGGGCCTCGGCGTGGTCCTGCTCGTGATCATCGTCCTCGTAGTGATCGCGGTGGTGATCACCGGGGTGATCGCCCCGGCCCGCTACCGGGCGCGGCGCCGCCGCCGGTCCGAGGCCGTCCGGCTGGCCGCCCTGGAGGCGGCTGAGGACGATCCCGACTTCGCGCCGGACACGGTCGAGCCGACCGGCCGGCGGCTCTTCACCCAGGTCCAGGCCGCGTGGTCGGCCGGCGACCGGGCGCGCCTGCGGAACCTCTGCGGCCCCGACCTGATGCGGGAGTGGTCGCGCCGCCTCGACGACTTCGAGCGCCGGGGGTGGACCAACCGGGTGAGCGTCGTCGGCGAGGTGGGCGTCGAGTACGTCGGGCTGACCAACCGCACCGCCGACCGCGACGACCGGGCGGTCGTCCGCCTGGAGGCGACGCTGCGCGACGTGGTGACCGACCGGGCCGGGGACGTCGTCCTGCGGAGCGACAGCCAGCAGGACACGAGCCGGGTCTGCGAGTACTGGACGCTCGGCAAGCCCGATGGCCGCTGGATCGTGCTCTCGATCGAGCAGCGGCGCGAGGGCGACCACCAGCTCGCCGAGCCGCTCGTCCCGACCCCGTGGTCGGACACCGAGCGGCTGAGCGCCGAGTCCCTCGTCGAGCAGGCGGCGGCCGAGAAGCTCCCCGACGGGGTCGCGGTCAGCGAGGTGGCGGCCGCCGAGTTCACCGGCGCCGCCCGGACGGCGGCGCTCGACCTCGCCCTGGTCGACGGCCGCTTCTCGCCCGACGTCTTGAGCGCCGAGGTCCGCCGGGCGGTCGCCGCCTGGGCGGAGGCGGTCGACGGCGACGACGCCGACCTGCGCGAGCTGGCCACCCCGGCCGCGGTCTCCGAGCTCCTCCACCCGGGGGACCCGGGCGAGCGCACCCGCCTCGTCGTGCGCGGGCCGCACGTCGAGCAGGTCCAGATCACCGGGCTCGACGCCCACAGCGTGCCCCCGACGATCACCGTCGAGCTGAGCGTCCGCGGCCGCCGCTACATCGAGGACCGCGACACCGCGGCCGTCCTCGAGGGGTCCCAGTCCTCGCCCGTACGCTTCGGCCTGCACTGGACCCTCGGCCTCCAGGGGTCGGACGTCCACCCGTGGCAGGTCGTGGCGACCGCGCCGAGCGCGTGAGCCGCCCCGCGCCGGAGGCGGCCGGGGCCGACCGGACCGAGGTGGCGATCCGCGGCGCGATGATCCGCCTCGGCCAGCTCCTCAAGCTCGCCGGGATCGTCGACTCCGGGGCCGAGGCGAAGCGCCTGCTCGAGCGCGAGGCCGTCGCCGTCAACGGCGAGCCCGAGCGCCGTCGCGGGCGCCAGCTCCACGACGGCGATCGCGTCGAGGTGGCCGGCCGGGAGCTCCACGTCCGGGCGGCCGCCGCCGAGGGAGGTTTGCCCTGAGGACCGTCGCGGGTACCTCGCCGACCCGACCCCTTGCCCATGCGTTGACCGGAACCAAGTTTGCCCTCGAAGTCGAGACCCTCGCCCCGGAAGTTCGGCTGCTGGCGGTCAGCGGCGAGCTCGACCTGTTCGCGGCCCCGGAGTTGAAGCGGACGATCGCCGGCGCCCTGGAGGGGGACGCGCTCGACCTGATCGTCGATCTCACCCGGACGGCGTTCATCGACTCGAGTGGGCTGGCCGCCCTCATCCTGGCCATGAAGCGGGCGCGCGGCCGGGGAGGCCAGCTGGTGGTGGTCGACGGCGGCGGGAGCGTGGCCCGGACCTTCCAAGTCGCCGGCGTCGACCAGATCATCACGATCGTCGCCTCGCGCGAGGCGGCGCTCGTGGAGCTCGCGCGACCGGCCGCGGGATAGCCACGGGTGCCGATCGCGCACGCCAGCCGTGAGCTCGCCGCCGCCTGGCCCCCCGTCCGACCCGGCCGTGCGGTCGCGTGAGCGTGCGCCCGGACGCGCGCGACCCGGAGGCGATGTTCGCCGCCCTGCGGACCGAGCCCGACCCCGGCCTGCGCGACCGGCTGATCGAGCACTTCATGCCGCTGGCCCGGAGCGTCGCCAACCGCTACCGCCACACCCCGCAGTCCTTCGAGGACATCCTCCAGGTCGCCAACCTCGCCCTGGTCAAGGCGGTCGACGGCTTCGATCCCGAGCGGGGGCTCGCCTTCTCGTCCTACGCGGTGCCGACCATGATCGGCGAGATCAAGCGCCACTTCCGCGACACGGCCTGGGCGCTCCACGTGCCCGCGGGCGCTGAAGGAGAAGGTGCTCCTCGTCGAGCGCTGCGAGCGCGAGCTCTCGGCCGAGCTCGGCCGGGCGCCGACGGTCGACGACCTCGCGCTGGCGACGGGCCTCAGCAACGAGGGCGTGCTCGACGCGCTCGAAGCCCGCTCGGCCCACGACGCCGAGTCGATCGACGGCGGCGGGGACGACGACGAGCCGGGAGGTCGGGCGGCGACGATCGGCGTCGAGGACGAGCGGCTCGAGCAGATCGACGTCCGGGCGACGCTCTCGAGCGCGATCGTCCAGCTGACCGAGCGCGATCGCCTGATCATCCGCCTGCGCTTCGTCGACGGGCTCACCCAGACCCAGATCGCCGAGCGGGTCGGCGTCTCGCAGATGCAGGTCTCGCGCCTCCTGCGCAACGCCCTGCGCGACCTGCGCGAGATCGTCGAGGAAGCCTCCTAGCCGGGCGTCGCGTGCTGGGTGACCGGGAGCCCGAAACGCTCCTCGACCTCGGCCGTGCCGACGCTCTCCTTGTAGTCGCGATCGCCGGGCGGGTGGCTGAAGATGACGATCCGCTCGGCCGCGAAGGTCCGGAGGCTGTCCTGGACGGCGGCGAGGGTGTCGGCCTCCCCGGTGTCCCCGCGCGCGCTGATGCCCGCCTCGGCCAGGTGATCGACGCTCTCCCGCTGGACCCCTTCGGCCTCGGCGATCGCCCGATCGGCGTCCGAGAGCCAGAAGCGCAGCGGCGAGGAGTGGAGGGCCGGGGCGACGACGAGGACCTCGGCGTCGTCGGCCGCCTCCCCGCCGAGCGCGGACCGGAGGTCGGCGGCGGCGATCGGTTCGCTGGTGATCACGAGCACCTTCACGGCGGCCTCCTTCAGCGGTGGTCGAGCAGTCGCAGGGTGAGCACCTCGGCCTCGCCGTAGGGGACCACGTCGAGCTCGTCGGCGAGCGTCTCGACGAGCGGTTCGAGTCCGGCGAGCGCCGACTCGCCGATCAGCTGGCGGGCGCGCCCGGTGGCGAACGGGCCGAAGCGGAGGTCGAGCCGGCGGACGTCCACCGTCACGCCGAGGCGCAGCGCCCCGCCGGCCACCGCCCGCTCGGCGTGGGCGGTGAGGGCGTCGGCGACGAGCTGGACGTCGGAGAGGCGGTCGATCGAGAAGCGGGCCCGCGAGGCCAGCGCGTACACCGGGCGGCTGAGCACGCGCCGGGCGAGGGAGACCGGCGCGATGGCCAGGACCGCGGTCGCACCGCGGGCCACCGCCTCCTGGGCGGCGGCGGCACCGAGCTCGCCGTTGACGCCGCCGGCCGGTCGCCGGGCCGCCGGGACGGAGAACTCCATCCGCACCTCGGTGCCCTCGCCGATCGCCCCGCGGAACTCGGTCCGGTCGGTCAGCGCCTGGATCACCGACAGGCCGATCCCCTTGACCTGGTCGTCGGCCGCCGGCCGCGGGCGAATGCCGCCGCCCTGGTCGCGGACGACGACCTCGAGCCGCCCGTCGCGGATGTAGACCTCGACCTCGAGCGGCCCTTCGGCCCCGTCGTAGGCGTGGAGGACGACGTTGTTGGCCGCCTCGCTGACCACCGTCTTGATGTCGTCGAGCTGGCCGTCCTCGAGCGGGACCGCCTCGGCCACCCCGGCGAGCATCTCCCGGACGAGCGAGACGTTCTCCGGGCGGTTCGGCAGCTCCAGCCGGACGTTGGGAGCCTCCGCGGTCATCGGCCGGCCCTGGCCGGAAGGAGGGGGTGCGGGAAACGCGGGTCCGGGGGTGGCGCGAGGATGGGGCTCCGGCGGCTGGGCGAGCGGTGGAGCCGGCCCTCGGCCAGAGCGCCGGGTGGCCGTCTATTCGCAGTCAGTTCCATTTTACCGCCGGGCACCTCCCCGGGCCGTCGCGCCCGCCCGTCCGGGGGCGCAGCGGCCGATCGCCGACATGCTCGCGCGCCACCGCCTCGCCCGAGGCGGCGGGTCGTTCGGGCGGGCCGGATACCCTCCGCCCGCCGGTGACGCCAAGAAACCGTGGGAACCGTCTAGGTCGCCCGGTCGACGGCGCCCTTGACCGAGTCGGCGACCTTGTCGGTGGCGTCCTTGACCTTGGCCACGGCCTGGTCGCCCTGACCCTCGCGCCTGAGCTCGTCGTCGCCCGTGACCGCCCCGGCGGCCTCCTTGACCCGGCCCTTGGCCTCGTCCACGTGCTTGTCGGTCATCTGCCCGCCTCCTGTCGTCGCGCGTACCCGTCTTTCGCCGATACCCGGGCGGTCAGCCGGTCAAACGACCCGCCCGCCCCGAGCCCGGAGGCTCGGGGACGTTCGGGGCCGGGCATGGATCGCAACTGAACTACAACGTCCCAGGACTTTGTGTCTTGCCTGGGCGACTTGACACTCCCGGCCACCGGGACCAGAAGCGGGCCGCGAGGCCCACCGCGTTGCCCGGTTGCGCGCCGGAGCGCGCTCGGCCGAGTGGGCGATCCGCCGGTAGCGACAGCCTAGTGCACCGTCCGCCGGGCTCGCTACCGTGGCCAGGCCAAGGTCACGAAAAGGGAGCGGGGTTGCGATCGGGTCCGGAGGGAAGCTGGGGCGCACGGGTGGCCGTGGCCGTGGTCGTCGCCGTCGCCGCGGCCGCCGTCCTCTGGGCCGCCTCCCCGGCCGAGTCCGCCGGCGACTCGATCAGCCTGGGCGCCACGCCCGGCGAGCTCGGCTCCGGAATGTCCACCGAGCTGACCGGGACGTTGCGCACCGGCGGGACGGTGGCGCGGGCCGGCGCCGCGCTCGAGCTCCAGGTCGACCCGTACCCCTACCGCGGGTTCGCCGACGCCGCCCATACGACCACCGCCGCCGACGGGAGCTTCGCCTTCGGGCCGCTGCGGCCCGACCGGAACACCCGCTACCGCGTCCGTTCGTTCGGCGGCTACAGCCCGGCGCTCACCGTCTACGTCGACGTGCCGGCCACGCTCCACAGCTACGACCGGGGCCCGGGGCGGGCGATGCTCACCATGATCTCCCATCACTCGGCCTACTTCCGCTGGATCGGCGTACCGACCTACTGGTACGTCGCCCCGCGTGGAAGCTCGCGCTTCCGCCTCGCCGCGGTGACCCGGACCCGGGAGCTCCGGCCGGGCGTGACCTACGCGACGGCCACCGTCGACCCGCCGGCCACCCGCTTCGCCTTCCGCGTCTGCTTCAACGGGGCCGGGGAGGCCGGCGCCGGTCCGCCGGCCGGCCATCGCGTCTGTCCGAAGGGCGACTTCGTCGCCGGGAGGGCGCGATGAGGTCGCGGGCGGTCCTCGCCGCCGGCGCCGTCCTCGCCCTCTCCTGGACGGCCCCGGCCGCCGCGCTCGAGTACCAGGGGGAGGGGACCGGGACCCCGCGACCGGTCTATCCGAGCGCCGCCGGGGTGGCCGCCGCCGGCCGCTTCCTCGCCGGCCGGGCCGGGCAGACGGCGTTCGCCGTCGTCGACGACCGGGGCGGCCTCAGCGGGGTCCGCGTCCACGAGCGGTTCAACTCGGCGAGCGTGGTCAAGGCCATGCTCCTCGTCGCCTACCTCGACCGGCTCGCCGCGGCCCACCGCCCCCTCGACGCCGGCGGCCGGAGCCTCCTCTACCCGATGATCCACGTGTCCGACAACGGCGCCGCCTCGGCGGTCTTCGCCATCGTCGGGCAGGCGGGGCTCGCCGGGGTGGCCCGCCAGGTGGGGATGACCGACTTCCAGACCTCGCCGGCCTGGGGCTTCACCCAGATCTCGGCCGCCGACCAGGCCCGCTTCTTCTTCGTCCAGGACCGCCTGATCCCGCCGCGGTTCGACGCCTACGCCCGGTCGCTCCTCTCGGGGATCTCGCCCGACCAGAGCTGGGGCGTCCCCGCCGTCGCCCGCCCGGCGTTCCGGGTGTTCTTCAAGGGCGGGTGGTTCCCGAGCAGCGGGCTGGTCAACCAGGTGGCGCGGCTCGAGGGGCGGGGGGCGACCTTCGCGATCGCCGTCCTCACCCGCTCGGGCCCGTCGATGGGTTACGGGGAGGAGACGATCGCCGGAGTCGCCGCCCGCGTCCTGCGCGGGTGACGGCTTTTACGGACCTCTTAGGCAGGTGCTCCACTCTCCAGCTGATGCGGATCCGCGTGCCTGCGCCCACGCCCGCCGACTGGGCGCCTCGCCGCCGCGCCGCCGCCGCCGCCGCGCCGGTCGTCCTCGCCCTCGTCCTCGCCGGGTCGGTGGGCGGCGGCACCGCGGCGGCCGCCGTCTCCCCGGGCGTCCTGCGGGTGGTCGGCGGGACCCCGGTCCCGGCGATCGCCTCGTTCCCCTTTCAGGCGGCGCTCTTCATCCAGGGCCTGACCGGCCCGCTCGGCCAGCCGACGCTCGCCTTCTGCGGCGGGGTGATCATCGACCCGACCCAGATCGTCACCGCCGCCCACTGCGTCACCGACGAGATCACCGGCCGCCTCGCCTCCCCGGGCAACGTCACCGCGGTCGCCGGCACGGCGACCCTCCCCCCGAACGTCCCGACCGCCCCGGTGGCCGTCGGGGTCGCCGTCCACCCGAGCTACGACCCGGCGACCGCCGACTACGACGTCGCCGTGGTGACCCTCTCGGCGCCGCTCTACGCCGGCACGCCGCGGGCCGACGGGACGGCCGCCGTCGCCCCGATCGCCCTGATCACCCCGGCGCTCGCCGCCCGCTACGCCAACCCGGACGTCAGCCCGGCCGCGACGGTGACGATCAGCGGCTGGGGGGAGACGAGCCCGCTCGGCGTCGGCGCCCACGACAACAACCCGAACCTGCCCCAGCAGCTCCAGGCGGTGCGGACCCACCTCGTCCCCGACGCGACCTGCGCCAGCCAGTACGCCGAGCTCGGGAGCATCGGAGTCCCGGCGATCACCCCGCGGATGCTCTGCGCCGGCGAGCCGGCCGGGGGGACCGACGCCTGCTCGGGGGACAGCGGCGGTCCGCTGGTCGTCGACGTCGACAACCCGCAGGCGCCGCCGGCCGACTACGTCCTCGCCGGGTTGATCGACTTCGGCGCCGGCTGCGCCCAGCCCGGGTATCCCGGGGTCTACGTCCGGGTGGCGACCCCGTCGATCTCGGCCTTCATCAACCAGCAGGCCCAGGCCGCCGGCCAGGCCCTGGCCGTGGCCCCGACGCCGGTCGGGGTCGCCCCGCCGCGGAGCGGCGGGGCCGTGAGCGGCACCGCCCGCCTCGCGACGGCGACCGGCCGGGTCAGCCGGCGCGTCGCCCGGGTCTCCGTACGCTGCACCGGCGGACCGTGCACCGGATCGCTCACGCTCCGGACGACCACCACGGTCGGGGTCGCCCACTTCGCGATCGCCGCGAACACGACGGCCAAGGTGCCGGTCCGCATCACCCCGCGCGGGGCCCGCCAGCTGGCCAGCCACGGACACCGCCTGCGCACCCGCGCCACCCTGCGGACGTCCGGGTCGACCGGGACGCAGCGGACGTTCACGATCACCGGCTGAGCTCGTACGGCCCCGGCGCTATCCAGCGCCGGGACCGCAGCGAGCGTTTGGGCGTCGAGGCTTGGGGGAGCGTTCGACGCCCGGCTCGCTCGGGAAGGAGGGAATCTCCCGAGCGAAGGGGGAGGCGCCGCGGAACGAGCGAACGGCGCGAAGCACATGAAACGGACCTGGCCAGCCGGTGTCTCCCTGTCGCGAACGGTCAGACAAGAAGTACGGCATCGGTGGGCCGCGCGGGCGGGCACCGTGCCCCCTCCTGATGGTCCCCAAACGACCGGAGCGGCGGGCCAGCCGCACGACGATCGCCCGACTCAGGATACCGGAAAGCGCGCGGCGCGCAACCTGGATTCTCGGGCGCTCACGCCGGCCCGTCGCCGCGGCGGCCCCTGGTCGGCGCGGCCTCGGCCTCGACCTCCTCGTCGTCGTCGCTGTCGGGCTCGTCGAGCTCGGGCGGATCGTCGCGCCCGCGCCGGCCGAGCACCCAGATCCAGGCGACGACCCCGATCGGCGGGACGAGGTAGATCAGGCTCTCCTCGAGCGGGAGGCCGCCGAGATGGGCGAGGATCACGGCCGGTCAGCCCCGCAGCACCGAGATCGTCAGGGACTCGCCGCCGAAGGCGGTGGCGGCGAACGACCGCACGGCGTAGGCGCGGCCGCCGAGCGCCACGCACCCGCCGGCCGGGAGCCGGGCGCCGAGCGCGGCCGGGAGCGAGCTCTTGACCTCGCCGGCGGCCCCGCGGACGACGACCTCGGCCCCGGTGAACTCGTGGACGAGCCGGATGAACCCGATCAGGTCCTGGATCGTCACCTCGAGCGTCCCGGCGCCCCGGACGGCCTGCCCGGCCCCGGCGACGTCGAACGGGTGGGGCTTGGTGGCGAGGATGACCCGGCCGCCGCGGACGACGCGGATCGCCGTGAGGTGGAGGTGCCGGCGGAGGAGGCTCCGGGCCGCCGCGCTCGCCGCGGCCAGCCGACCGGCGACCAGGGCGCCGGTCAGCGCCCGGTCGCCGACCACCCGCTGGAGCGCCGCCCGCACGGCCGGGCCGCCCGCCTCGAGCCGGTAGCGGCGCTCGGCGAACGCGAGGTCGGCGGACGCGCGCTGGCGGGCGGCCGGCGCGGTGCAGCCCGCCGGGCCGGCGGCGAGCCCGCCGGCCGGGCCCACGAGGGCGCCGGCCGCGGCCGCGGCGGCGATCAGGGCCCGGGACCCGGAGGGGGCGCGGCGTCGACGCACGCTGCCGATGGTAGACGCCGGCCCGGCCCGGCGGATCCGGTGAAATCTCGGTGATCCGGGCCGCCACTTCGCACGTATGGAGGGTGCGGCGCGAACCGAGTCCTCGGCCGGGTCGCGTTTTCTGCTTGGGTAGGGCCGTCCGCGGGCCGTCGACTGAGGGACAGGGGAGATTGTCGGTAGCCGAGTCACGAGAGCTTGACGAGTTGGACGACGCCGTCGGTCTGCTCACCCTGACGCCGGAGCACGTCGACGACGGCGAGTCGGGCTGGTCGGACGAGCTCGAGGCCGGCGCTCCGATCCGGCCGGCCACCCGGCGGGCGCGGGCGGCGACCAGGACGACCGACGCCCTCCAGCTCCTCCTCGGGGACATCGGGCGGCTGCCCCTGCTCAGCGCCCAGGAGGAGATCGACCTGGCCAAGCGGATCGAGCGGGGCGATCAGGCGGCCAAGCAGCGGATGGTCGCCTCGAACCTGCGGCTCGTCGTCTCGATCGCCAAGAACTACCGCGACCAGGGCCTGCCCCTCCTCGACCTGATCCAGGAGGGGACGATCGGCCTGGTCCGGGCGGCGGAGAAGTTCGACCACCGGCGGGGCTTCCGCTTCACGACCTATGCGAGCTGGCTGATCAGCCAGGCGGTGTCCCGGGCCCTGGCCGACAAGTCGCGGATGATCCGGATGCCGGTCTACCTGGTCGAGAAGCTCCAGCGGATCCGCCGGGCCGAGCGGGAGATCGAGGCCCGGGTCGGGCGGGAGGCGACGCTCGCCGAGCTGGCCGCGGCGACCGGCATCGACCGCGACGCCGTCGAGGCGATCCGCCGAGCCGCCCAACCGCCGGTCTCGCTCGAGAAGCCGGTCGACGACGAGGAGGGCAGCGAGCTCGGGGACTTCATCCCGGCCGATCGCGTCGCCGCCTGCCCCTACCAGCGCGCCGCCCAGGCGCTCCGGCGCAAGGCCCTCTGGGACGTCCTCAAGCGGCTGCCCGACCGCGAGCGCCAGGTGCTCGTCCTCCGCTACGGGCTGTGCGGCGAACAGCCGCGCACGCTCGAGGAGATCGGCCGGTCGTTCAACCTGACCCGCGAGCGGATCCGCCAGATCGAGTCCGAGACGATCAAGAAGCTCCAGGTCCTCGACGAGGCCCAGCACCTCCGCTCGGAGGTGTAGCCGCCCGCCGGGCGGCGTCGACGGCCCGGGTCAGGGTGGCGATGTCGTAGACCCCGTGATGGCGGCGGCCGTTGATGAAGAACGACGGCGTGCCGGAGACGCCGCTCGCGTCGGCGCCGGCGATGTCGGCGGTCACGCGGGGAGCGTAGCGGCGGCGGCGGAGCTCGTCGGCGAAGCGGTCGACGTCGAGTCCGAGCTCGTCGGCGTAGCCGCGCAGGTCGCGGGGGGTGAGGTCGCCCTGGTGGGCGAACAGGAGGTCGTGCATCTCCCAGAAGCGGCCCTGGGCGCCGGCCGCCTCGGTCGCCTCGGCGGCCATCTGGGCGTGGGGGTGGACGTCGGCGAGGGGGAGGTGGCGGAAGACGTAGCGGAGGTCGTCGCCCTCCCCGGCGAGCAGCTCGCGGATCACCGGCTCGGCCCGGCCGCAGAACGGGCACTCGAAGTTGGCGTACTCGACCAGGGTGACCGGGGCGTCGTCGCGCCCACGGATGTGGTCGCGCTCGGGGTCGACGTCGTCGGCCAGGTCGATCAGCTGCTCGGCTGTCCGCCCGAGCTGGCGGGCCCGGACGGCCGCCGGCATCCGGGCGATCGCCCGGAAGACGGCCCAGGCGAGGAGGGGGGAGACGACGGCGGCGGCGAGGACGCCGAGCTTGGCCTGGTCGAGGAGGCGCCGGTCGGCGAAGGCGAGCGAGGCGATCAGGAGGGAGACCGTGAAGCCGATCCCGGCGGCCGCGCCGGTCCCGGCCAGGCCGGGCCAGGTCACGGCGAGCCGGGCCCCGCGCCGCGTCCCGAGCCAGGAGCCGCCGACGATGCCGAGCGGCTTGCCGACGACGTAGGCGAGGAAGATCCCGATCGTCACCCGCGAGCTCGCCGCGTCGCCGAGGAGGGAGCCGTCGATCCGGATCCCGGCGTTGGCCAGGGCGAAGAGGGGGACGACGACGAACCCCGTCCACGGGTGCAGCCGGTACTGGAGGCGCTCGTTCGGCGAGATCGCCGCGGTCAGGCTCCGCTGGGCCGTGTAGGCGAGCTCGGGCGTCGGCTGCTCGCGGAAGCGGCGGGCCTCCTGGGTCGCCCGCTCGAGGTCGTCCCGGGCCGGGGGGTAGGCGCTCGTGACCAGGCCGATGGCCAGCCCGACGATGATCGGATCGATCCCCGACTCGAACATCGCCACCCACATCCCGATGCCGACGACGACCGCCGCGGGCGCCCGCCAGCGGCCACCGACGTAGCGCAGGCCGATCAGCAGGCCGAAGAGCCCGAGGGCGACGGCGAGGGCGGCGGCCGAGACCCGGCCGGTGTAGGCGAGGCCGATGACCAGGAGGCCGGCCAGGTCGTCGACGACCACCAGGGTGAGGAGGAACACCCGCAGCCGGGTCGCCCCGGCCGGGGTGACGAGGGCGAGGACGCCGAGGGCCAGCGCCGTGTCGGTCGAGATGGCCGCGCCCCACCCGGGGGCGCCGGGGCCGCCCTGGTTGATCGCCAGGTAGATCCCCACCGCCCCGACCATCCCGCCGAGGGCGGCGACCACGGGGATGGCGATGCGCGAGCGCTCGCGGAGCTCGCCGAGGTCGACCTCGCGCTTGGCCTCGAGTCCGACGACGAGGAAGAAGAGGGTCATGAGCCCCTCGTTCACCCACTGGCGGAGGTCGGCGGCCACGGCGTGGTGGCCGAGGGTGATCGCCAGCCGCGTCCGCCAGACCGACTCGTAGGTGTCCCGCCAGGGTGAGTTGGCCCAGGCCAGGGCGAGGACGGCCGCGCCGACGAGCATCACCGCCCCACCCGACTCGGTGCGCAGGAAGTCGCGGACCGGGGCCCCGACGTTGCGCGCCCAGGCCGTCCGGCCGGCGGGGGCGACTGCGGCTTCCATGGCGGTGAGTATGGAGGGCGGCCCCGGGCGAGGTCGGGGCGCAATCAATAGACTGCCGGCCGTCATGACCGAGATCGTCACACCCGGGCTCTACCGGGGCGGCCAGGGTGAGCCGCTCCTCCTGCTCCACGGCTTCAAGGGCACCTGGCACCAGTGGGCGCCGATCCTCCCGGCCCTGTCGGCCTCCTACGAGATCATCGCCCCGACCCTCCCCGGCCACTACGGGGGGCCGCCCTTCGAGAAGACCGGGGCGCTCCAGATGTCGGATGCCGGCGACTCGGTCGAGGCCCAGCTCGACGAGCTCGGGGTCGGCACGGCGCACATCGTCGGCAACTCGATGGGTGGCGGCCTGGCCCTCGAGCTGGCCAAGCGCGGGCGGGCCCGCAGCGTGGTCGGCCTGGCTCCGTCGGGCGGCTGGCGGGCCGACAGCGGGGAGAGCCGGCGGCTGGCGCGCTTCTTCGTCCGCCAGCGGCGGCTCGTCCGGGCCGGTCGGTCGACCCTCCCGATGGTCATGGCCCAATCCTTCAGCCGCCGCCTGGCCATGCGCGACGTGATGTGGCGGGGCGAGCGGATGAGCGCCCGGGCGGCCATCGACATGGTCCGAGCGTCGGCGAGCTGCGCGATCGAGGGGCGGGTGATCGAGGCCCTCTTCGCCGAGCGGGCCGCCATCGACGGCCTCGACGCCGTCCGGGTCCCGACGCTGATCGCCTGGCCCCAGCACGACCGGATCCTCCCGATGAGCCGGCACGCCGATCGCTTCCGGACCGAGATCCCCGGGGCGGAGTTCGTCGTCCTCACCGGCACGGGACACGTCCCGATGTGGGACGCGACGGAGCTCGTGATCACCACGATCCACGAGTTCGTCAGCCGCCAGACCGCCGCGGCCGCCGCCGCCGGCTGACCGGCTCAGCCGAGGGGGTCGCGCCCGGGCAGCGGCTCGATCTCGATCAGGTCGCCGCCCTCGTGGTCGACCTGGAGGGTCGTGTGGACGAGGGCGAAGCGGTCGTGGAGCATCGCCTCCATCCGGCGGCGGATCGCGTGGCAGTTGGCGTCCTCGCCGACGAGGACGTGGGCCGAGAGGGCGGGGAAGCCGCTGGTGATCTCCCAGACGTGGAGGTCGTGGACCTCGCGGACCCCGGCCTGGCCGACCAGCGCCTCGCCGATCGACTGGGGGTCGAGGTGGGCGGGCGCCGCCTCGAGGAAGACCCGGCCGGAGGCCATGAGGAGCCCGTAGCCGGAGCGGACCATCAGCCCGGCGACGACGAGTGAGACGATCGGGTCGGCCCGCTCGAACCCGGTGAGGATGATCACGACGGCGGCGATCGCCGTCCCGGCGAAGGCGTAGAGGTCGGTCAGGAGGTGCTGGAAGCTCCCCTCGACGTTCATGCTCTGGCGGTTGGCCCGGGCGAGGGCCCAGGTCGCGGCGAGGTTGACGGCGACCCCGACGAGGGCCACCCCGAGGACGAGCCCGGCCCGGACCACCGGGGGAGCGAACAGGCGGTGGACGGCCTCGTAGGCGATGAAGGCGGCGAGGATGAGGAGGGTGACGCCGTTGGCCTGGGCGGAGAGGATCTCGACGCGGCGGAATCCGTAGGTCATCGCCCCGCCGGCCGGACGCAGGGCGATCCGGGCGGCGGCCAGCGAGAGGCCGATCGCGGCGGCGTCGGTCAGCATGTGGCCGGCGTCGGAGAGGAGGGCGAGCGAGTGGGCGAGGACCCCGCCGGCGACCTCGACGACCATGAACCCGAGGATCAGCCCGAGGGCGATCGTCAGCTGCCGGGTGTCGCAGTCGGCGGCGACGCCGTGGTGATGGTGACTGCCGCGGGCATGGTCGCCGGCGCGGTGGTGATGACCGCTGTGACTCTGGAGCGGCTTCGGGTGGGGCTCGGCCATGGCCCCATCGTAGGGCCGCCCGGCTATTTTCCGAGGCCGGCGATCAGGTTGACCGTCGTGGCGATGATCAGGGCCCCGAAGGTGTAGGAGAGCAGGCCGTGGCGGAGCGCCGTCCGGCGGATCGCCTTGGTCTTGAGGTCGGTGTCCGAGACCTGGAAGGTCATGCCGATGGTCCAGGCGAGATAGGCGAAATCCGAGTAGCAGGGCGGCTCGTCCTCGTTGAAGTCGACCCCGCCGGGCTCGCCGTCGTAGTAGAGGTCGGCGTAGCGGAGGCTGAACACCGTGTGGACGACCGTCCAGGCGAGGACGACGCTGAGGACGCAGGTGCCGACCAGGAGCGCCTTCTCGAGGCCCTTCATCTGGCCGGCCCGGACGAGCACGAGCCCGAGGGCGACGAGGCTGACCAGGCTCGCGCTGAGCAGGATGAGGTCGGTGCTCGCCCGGCCGAGATCCTCCCGGCGCGCCCGGCGGGCCGTCTCCTCGGGTCCGAGCGGCCAGACCGTCGTCCACATCCAGACGACGTAGACGAGCGCGGCGAGGATCCAGGCGACGAGCGGGATCAGCCACCACGGCCCGACCGCCGCGACCGCGACCCCGCCGAGGACGCCCGCCCCGGTCGAGGCGCCGAGGCGCGCCCGGGAGGACGGGGACACCCCGGCGCCCGGGGCCGGGCGCCCGTCGACGGTCGCGGGCATGGCCTCAACCTGCCCGGTTGCCGACCGGGCGAATCGGGCGAACCGGCTCTGTTAGGAGCGCCTAACACAGCCGACGACCCGCCGGGCCGGTCGGGGCCGGCTCCTTAGCGAACCGACGAACCCCCGGCCCGGCCGCGCCGGCCGGTCGCGCTCCCGGCCAGCTGGTCGTAGTGCTCGAGGGCCTGTCCGGACCCGATGACCACGCAGGTCAGGGGCGATTCGCACACGGTCGTCGGCATGCCCGTCTCGGCCTCCACGAGGCCGGCCAGGCCGCGCAGGAGGGTCCCGCCCCCGGCGAGGAGGATGCCCTCCTGGGAGATGTCCCCGGCCAGCTCGGGCGGGGTCTCCTCGAGCGTCTCCTTGATGGCCAGGAGGATCTCCTGGATCGGGGCCCGGATCGCCTCGCGGACCTCGGCGCTGTTCAGCTGGACCTCGCTCGGCAGCCCGGTGACCAGGTGGCGGCCGCGGACGGGGACGACCTCCTCGTCGGCGAAGGGGAGAGCCGAGCCGACCGAGAGCTTGATCGCCTCGGCGGTGCGCGAGCCGATCGCCAGCTGGTGGACGTTGCGCATGTACTGGCCGAGTGCCTCATCCATCTCATATCCGCCGACCCGGATCGACCGGGACAGGACGATCCCGCCGAGGGAGATGACCGCCACCTCGCTCGTCCCGCCGCCGACGTCGACCACCATCCGCCCGACCGGCTCCTCGATCGCCAGGCCGGCGCCGATCGCCGCGGCGATCGGCTCCTCGATCAGCTGGACCTGCCGGGCCCCGGCGGCGAGGGCCGCCTGCTCGACCGCCCGCTGCTCGACCTCGGTCACCCCGGACGGGGCGCAGACGATCACCCGGGGATGGGCCCACCGCCGGTCGAGGACCCGGCCGATGAAGTAGCGGAGCATCTCCTCGGTGACCTCGAAGTCGGCGATCACGCCGTGGCGGAGCGGGCGGACCGCCGAGATCGACGCCGGGGTGCGCCCGAGCATCCGCTCGGCCTCGGCCCCGACGGCGTGGACCTGGCCGCTGTAGGAGTCGATCGCCACGACCGACGGCTCGGAGACGACGATGCCCTCGCCGCCGACGTAGACGAGGGTGTTCGCCGTGCCGAGGTCGATCGCCATGTCGTGGACGCCGAGGGTCGTCCCGAACCGGCGCCGGGAGGTGGCCCCGCGGGGGCGGTCTCGGCCAAAGCGCACACGCGTAGCGTGGCAGACCGCCCCCTTCCCGGACCCGGCCGCAGGCGCTCTTGCGCGTAGGATGCGCCCGGCGCGACCAACCGGTGGCGGGAGACGGAGGCTCACCGATGAGGCGGATGCATACGACGGCGGCCACGCTCGGCCTCCTGGCCGCGACCGCCGGGCTCGCCGGCTGTGGCGGCGGGACGGCGGCCAGGACCTCGTCCACCGCCCCGCCGGCGAGCGGGCCGGTCCCGGCCCGGGCCCAGTTCATCGCCCAGGCCGACGCGATCTGCCAGGAGACGCGGGCCTCGCTGTCCAAGCTCCAGACGAAGTCGCTGATCGCCCTCGGCGACACGCCGAAGGCCTTCGCCGCGGCGGCGCCCTTCTTCCGCCAGATCCAAGCGGTCGAGCAGGCCGAGCTCGGCCGCCTCCAGGGGTTGCGGCTCCCGAGCGGGGACAACACCGAGGTGACCGCCTATCTCCAGGAGGGGACGCAGGCGGTCATGCTCGTCGGCCGGATCGCCGCCGCGTTCGCCAAGGGCGACAAGGTGGCCCTCGCCGCCGCCGAGAAGGAGGGCAACCAGCGGGGCGCGGTCGCCAAGGGGCTGGCCCAGGGCTACGGCTTCAAGGTGTGCGGCCACGGCACCAGCGGCAACGGCCTCACCTAGTGGTTCGTCCGGTAAGTTCGTGTGCCATTCGGCGAGGTCCGGGGGCCGCGTGGCCAGGACGCAGAAGCGACGGCATACTGGACGTATTCCGAGCTTCGAGGACGCCGCCGCGCGGTCATCCGGGCCCGCCCAATGGTGCAGGAACTTGCTGGACGGACCACTAGCCAGCCCCCCGGGCCCCGAGCCGGAGCGAGCCCCGCGGGCCGGCGAGGTCAGCGCCAGCGGAGGATGAGCAGGAGCACCCCGCCGACGACCGCGACCATCGCGTCGAGCGCTATGAGGCCGACCGACTGGCCGGCGACCAGCCCGACGACCACGCCGAGCAGGCCGATCGCGACGATGACCGGGCCGAGGATCCCGAGGACCGACCAGATCGGCGCGTCCCGCCGGACGCGCACGCGCGACGCGTGGCGCTCCGGCCGCGGCCGGGACCCGCTTCCCTGCTGGTCCGGCGGCGGATCGCTCACCCCGCCAGTCTCGCAGGCCGCCCCGGCCTTTATCTGGGCTTTGGAACTTATTAGCTGGCGTTGAATGTCGCGACGCATACTGCGGGTGCGACAAATACCTCGCAACCGCATCTCCTCCCAGAAATGCACCGCTGACGCCCCGTTCCCCCCGGGGCGTCAGCTCTTTAACGAGCCGGCCCCCGGCCGACCGCCCGACCGGTCAGTGGCTGCCCGCGAGGGCGCCCGTGTAGGCGGGGGCGCTCCCCGAAGACAGCCCGGTCGCCGAGCACCCGTCCGACCCGGTCGACCCCTGGCTCGCGCCGGCGCCGCTGCTCTGCGACCAGACGACGGTCGCCCCGCAGGACGACGTCGCGGTGGTCGTCCCGCCGCCTTGCGGGTGGCCGAACCACGAGACGCCCGGTGAGCCGCCTTGCCCGGCGCTCACGGCGGCGGCCTGGATCCGCTGGGCCGCGCTCCACCAGGCGGCGAGGGCGGCGATGACCGCCGCCGGCCCCGTCGGGGCGGCGACCGGCGTCGGGGTCGGGGTCGGGGCCGGAACGGCGGTCGGGATCGGGCTGGGCGCGGGGGCGGGGAGCCCGGTCTTGCCGACGGCCGCCGGGCTGATCCGGCGGACACGGTGGCGGCGCGCGGCGGGTGGGGCGGAGGGCCGGGTGCTCGACACGGTCGGCGCGGACGTCGCCGGGCGCCGGAGGACCGGTGCCCGGGTCTTGTCGACCGCGGCGAGCCGGATCGGCTGGGCGCGCGGGGCGTGGTGGCGGTGGTGGCGGGCGACGTGAGCGGGCGCCGGGGGAGCCAGGGCTTGGCGGATCGGCGCGACCCCGACGGCGACCCCGCCCACGGTCACGGCGACGGCCCCGACCTTGAGCACCGACCCGGCCAGGCCACCGCCCAGGCCGGTCCCGGCCGCGGCCTTCCCGGCTCCCGTCCCGGCCGCGGCCTTGCCGACCATGGCGGCGTGTCCGCCGCGGGCCGCCCAGTGCACGAGCTGGGGAGGGATCGCCACGCTCGACATCGCCAGGAGCGAGACCCGGGCCCGGCGGACGAGCTGCCGGGCGGCGGTGTCGGTTATCCCCAGGTCGAGTGCGACCTCGGCGTGGGAGCGGCCGCCGACGGCCACGGCGAGGAGCGCCGCGCGCTGGCGCTCGGGGAGCTCGGCGATCCCCCGCAGGGCCCGCCGGACCGCTTCGCGCCGCTCGAGGTCCTGCTCGGGGCCCGGCGTCACGAGCAGGGCGTCCTTGAGCTCGTCGTAGTCGTAGCCTCGGGAGGCGACCGACCGGGCCGCGTTGCGCGCGATCTCGTGCAGCCAGGCTCGGAGCTCCCGGACGTCCGTCCCCCCGGAGAGGGCCTTCCACGCCTGGAGGTGGGTCTGCTGGAGGGCGTCGTCGACCGACCCCGGGGGAAGGATCCGGCGCAGGGAGCGGGTGAGCTCGGCCCGGTAGCGCTCGCTGATCGCCTCGAACGCCCGGCCGTGGCCGGTCCGGGCGAGGGCGACGAGCCGCTCGTCGGTCTGCGTGCGCAGGATCGCGCTGCCGATCACGCTGGCCATGCCACACCCTCCCGTTCGGGCCGCCGTCCCATCTCCGTGTGCTCTATCGGCAGCCGCGACCCGAACCTTGAGCCCAATCGAGCGGCGGGCGGGGGAGCGGCCCGGGCCACGCGGTCGCTCCGCCGCCGCCGGCTACCGCGACCGGTGGCTTCGCGCCGTCCGGTGGTCGGCCGCGCGGCCCGGTGGTCTTCTTGACCCGGGCGGCGGTCTCCCCCGTGACCGGGTGCGGCCGCCATCCGGCCGCGGAGGGTGAGAAATCGGTTCATCCGGTCAGCCCGTCCCCATATCGGTTGGTCCGTCATAGGGAGAAGAGCGGCCCCGGCGGCAAACGTGACGCTGCCGCCGGGTCTAACGTTCGTCCAGGGTCGCCCGGGTCAGGCGAGGAGGTGCTTGGCCGCCGCCTTCTCGCACTGGGTGAGGACCTTCGCGTTCGGGTTGACCGCGCCGCTCTGCATGTTCAGGACGACCCGCTCGAACTGCTTGAGGGTCAGCTTGCGCGAGATGCAGGCGAGCGCGCTCGTGCAGTAGCTCTTGGCTCGCGTGCGGCTGATCTTCCCGTTCGAGACGGAGACCGCCGACTTGGTGCACGCGGTGACGAACACCGTCCGGACGCTCGCCGGGTACTGGGCCGCGGCGAGGGCGGAACCCCCGGCCATCACGGCGAGCACGCCGGTCACCGCCAGCACCACGACGAGTCGACTGCCCCTGAGATGACTCCGCATCGATCCTCCTTTTTCGAATGCCTGTTCCCCCAGGCTACCGGGGGCGCCGGAGCAGAGTCGTATCTGTCAGTTCCGCGTATATCTGTAGGTCGCCGATCGAGCCGGCCGGACGGCGCCGATACTGTCGGGACGGGAGATGGGCACAGCCGGGCGACCACGGATGGACGGCGCCGGCAGCGGCCAATTCAGGAACATGCGACGGACCAGACCGCCGAGCGGCGCCGACGGGTCGTCGACTTCGACGCGGCGGGTGCGCGGCGCCGCCCAGCCGAACGAGCTCGATCCGAGCCTCGACAGCAGCGACCACGTCCATCCGAACGATCTCGTGCTACAGCCGGATGGCCGACGCGGTCGACCCGACCGGCCTCGGCGTCTCCACCTGCACCGAGTCGCGGGTCGCCCAGCCGAGCTCCCTCCACCTCCGGGGGCGGGCCCGCGGCCGGATGAGCCTGCGCGTGACCGGGAGCCTGACCGCCGCCGGTCCGGCCGACTGCGCCGGGAGCGCGGTCAGCCTCCGGATTCTCCGGGCCGGTCGGACGGTGGTCGCCCGGCGCCTGCGCCTGACCGCCGCCTGCCTCTTCGCCGGGACCGCGCGGGTGGCCGGGGCCGGCCGGGTCGAGATCCACGCGGTCTTCGCCGGCAGCTTGGCGCTGCGGCCGGCCCGGGCCCGACCGGCGTACGTCCGCCTGGCCTGAGCGCCGGCGATCTCAAGGGGGACTACGAAGCGATGTTCGCCTGGCAACGAATCAGCGGCGCCGTCGTCGAGACGTATGGAGGGTCTCCACCCACCACGGCACGCTCACCGGATCATCGTCGCGTTCGCTCACAGCAGCCGCAGAGGACAGCCGTGCCCGCGCACCGCCACCGGCGGACACCGCCGACCGCTGGTTGACCGCGCCGGTCCGCCCGTGAGAGGGTGTTGCCGTCCTTCGATCCCAAACCAGAGCGAGGCAAATCCATGCCCGGCCAGGAACACCCGAACGCGGACCGCGTGAGCGAGTTCTACACGACGCTCGCAGCGGCGACTGACGCCGAGGCCGCCCACGCGATGATGGTTGACGCGTTCGCCGAAGACGCGGTCTGGCACCACCTCGGCGAATGTCATCACGCCCGGACCTACGAGGGCCGTGATTCCATCATCGCCGACCTGATGGGGCGCATGGTCAGCGATTCTGACGGCACCTGGACACCCGTCCCTGTCAGCATCCAAGCCGTCGGCGACGAGATCGTCGTGGTGCATATGTCGGAGAGCGCCGAGATCGACGGCGAGCACCACGCAGGGAGCGTCGCGGTGACCTTCAGGCTCGTCGACGGCAAGATCGTCGAAGGCGTCCGGATGATGGACGGGAGCCTCGACCGCCACTGGGCGAAGGCGGCGCCCGCCGCGGCGTGAAGCGCGACTCAGCGCTTCGCCGGAAGCGACCGGCCGTGGTCGACGCCGCGTCCCGTCCGTGGGCGGAAACGCCACGGATGTGGCGCTGCTCGGCCGATCCGAGGTTTGCGGTTAGCTCGCGGGGGTCCGAGCGGTGGCGTCCGACGCTCCGTTGAGGGTGTGGCCGGCGACGGCGTCAGCGACGGAATGCGGAGAAGCCGGATGATCGCAGTCGGGGTAGACATCTCACTGCAGCTCCGGCGGGATCGCCGTGCCGAGCCGCGCCGCGGTGACGGGCACGGCGCTGGCCGGCGCCCGAAACGCCTCCTGCCACGTTCCGACACCCGCCTCGGTGCCGGCGCCCGCCTGCACGGGCGACCTCGTGACCGCCGCCCTCGTGCCCCCGGGGATCGGCCACAACGAGCTCCTCGGCGGTCACGGAGGCGACGCGATCCGCGCCGGGCCGGCCGGCGACGTCCTGTGGACTGACTGCAAGCCGGACGGCCAGCCGAGGATCCAGGTCGACTACCTCTACGGCGGCCGGGCAACGACTACATCTACGCGAGCCACGGGACGCACCGCATCTACACCGGCCGCGGCGGCACGCCATGCCCGGATTCGCCCACGCGGGGGTCGGGTCGCTCAAGGCGATCGACGCTAGCTCCGATGGGGAGGCATGCGGCGATTCCTCGCGGCGCTCGGAGCGCTCGCCCTAACCTGGCCGGCCCTCGCCCCGGCCAACACCAGCCACGCCGGGTGGCCGCCACTCACCGGCATGCTCCTGATCAACAAGCTCGACCAGGCGCGGCCGCTCGACGGCCGGCCGAGCGCCGATCCGTTCGACGGCACCGACTACAGCACGCGCTGCCCGCGAGGCAGGCTCCACTCCCACTGCGTCCCCGGCGGGGTCCGGGTCACCCGCCACGCCGGTGGGGTCACCTGCGCCGCCCTCGCCGCCGCGGAGACGCGACTGGCCGCCAGGCTGCGGACGGCCGCGCCGGCGCCCGGGTGCTCCCGGACGCTGACGAGCGCGGCGCTCGTCCCGGCGGCGATCGGCCACAACGAGCTGCTCGGCGGACACGGGAGCGACACGATCCACGCCGGGCCGGCCGGGGACGTCATCTGGGGCGACTACAAGCCGGGCGATCAGCCGACCAACCAGGTCGACCGCCTCTCCGGCGGGGTGGGCAACGACTTCATCTACGCGAGCCACGGGACGAACTACATCTACACGGGCGGCGGGCGCGACGTCGTCCATGCCCACTTCGGCCGCGGGGCGATCCACTGCGGGTCGGCGACGGTGACCGTCTACCTGAGCCACGCCGGCCGCTCCGGCTATCACCTCTACGGCTGCCGTCACATCAGCTACAAGTCGCTCGGCTACTGACTGACGCCGGGGGCGTGGGTGCGTCGCGCGGGCGCGGGAGCCGCCGATGGGCCGGGCGGTCACCCGCGCTGGAGGTAGGGCCGGGCCACGGCCTCGGCGAGCGCCTGCTCGGTGCCCGGGCGCGCCCCCGGCCAGGTGACGACCACGTCGACGAGCTGGCTGCCGTCGGTCGCGAGGAGCCGGCGCTCGGCCGGGAACCAGTCGGCGGCGAGCCCGAGACCGGCCACCGTCCGGGGGTAGGCGCCCGCTCCCAGATGTGACCAGAGCACGTTCTGGCTGTACTCGACGGTTTGACGGTCGAGGCGGGGGTAGGCCTGGGGCGCGCTGTCGATGTCGGCTGCGACGGTGAGCGGCCGGCCGCTCGGGCGAGGGACCGCGAACCGGCAGCCCGGGGCGCCGCTCGGCGTCGTGAAGGGCGTGGCGGCGACCGTCGTCGGCGCCGGGATCGTCGCCTGACGGGCGATGACGGCGCGAACGGCCGGCGCGCACGCTCCGGACGGTTGCGCGACCGAGTCGCGGTGGGCGGACCGCCCGCAGGCCGGGGCCGCGACGGCGACGAGGCCGGCGAGGAGGCCGGTGGCGATCCGCCGACCCGTCGGCCTAGGAGGGCGTCCGGATCGGCGGCGGGGCCGGGTGCCCGGACCCGCCGGATGTCGGCTCCTGACCACCATGTCGGTCAACACTCCGAGGAGCTTCGCGCGCTGCGCGCGGTGAGGCAAGTGATCGCCGAGACGATCCGTGCCATGCGGCGGACGGTACGCCCGGGCATCACGACGGCCGAGCTCGACCGCACGGCCCACCGCGAGTTCGACCGGGCCGGAGCGCGGTCGGGGCCGCAGCTCGACTATGGGGGCTTCAGGGATGCCCGGCCGAGCCGGCGGGGGCCGGGGGGTAGTGACGTTCGGAGGGCTCATCGTCGGACGGCCGGTCGTCGTCGCGCGGCGGGTCCGGCGCCGGCCCGGAGGCGGCGGTGCGGCCCCGCGACCGCTCGCCCTCCTGGTCGGTGGTGGCCACCGTCTCGGGAACCACGGGGGTGGGCTCCTCGAGCGGCTGGGTCTCTGACGTCTTCATGGCGGCTCCTGGATCGGGTTCGCGAGGGGGTACCCGGCCCGCGCGACTTCGACCCGCGCGCCCGGCCAGGGGAGCCGCTCAGCGAAGCGAGTTGACGGCTCGCTGCGAGGGGTGCCCGGCGACGGCTTCGCGGAGACGATTGGCGTTGGCATCGAGGTAGCGGCTCGTGGTGGCGAGCGACGAGTGGCCGAGGAGGTCGCGGAGCTCGACGACGTCGGCTCCGTATTCGACCGCGAGGGAGGCGAAGCTGTGGCGGAGGGCGTGGACGAGCGCGCCGGCCGGGACGGCCTGGCGGATTCCGGCCCGCTTGTAGAGCTGCTCGACGACGTACTGGATCCGGGCGGGCGTCAGGCGGGTGCCGTCGTAGTGGACGAGCAGGGGAGAGGAGGGATCCTCGAGCGCGTCGGGTCCGTGCCGGTCAACCCGGGTCGAGAGGTACCGGTCGAGCACGGCCTCGAGGCCCGCCTGGACGGGGATCGCCCGGTCCTTGCGGCCCTTCCCGGTGAGCTGCATCCGGCGGGCGCCGGATGGGCCGGTGATGCTGTCGAGGTTCAACGAGACGGCCTCGGCGAGCCGGATGCCGGTTACGCAGAATGTGGCGATCAGGGCGATGTCGCGCTCGGGCCAGCGCTTGGTCAGCTTGGAGCGGGGATCGACGGCCGCGGCGGTGGCCAGGAGGAGCTCGGCCGGGCTCTCGTGGCGGATCGAACGGGGGGCCTCCTTGGGGAGCCTCGGCTTCGGCACCGCCTTCATCGGGTTGCGGGCGGCCCGCTCGTCGTCGACGAGGTGGGTGAAGAACCGGTTCCAGACCGTCCAGGCCCGGACGATCGATCCGGCCGCGTGGTCGGTGGCCCAGGAGCCGAAGCCGCGGCGGAGCGCCCGGTGATCGAGCTCCTCGACGGTCAGCTCGGCGACGCGCCGGTCGCGATCCGGACCGGCCGGCACCCGGGCGTCGACGATGCGCCCGGCGACGCCGTACAGGTCGCTGCGGTAGCCGTTGAGCGTGTGGGAGGAGCGCTTCGCGGCGCGCAGGGTGTCGAGGAAGTCGTCGACCAGCTCGGGGAACAGGGGGGCTCCGGCCATCCCCGGACGATACTCCGACTTTTCCAGCATTTGCAGGGGTATGCCCCACCGCTCCGATCGACCGATCGGAACGCGGCGGAGATGGCCGCCGGGTGAGCGGATGCGGGCCTCGCGGCCGGCGTGACGGCGATCTAAGATCGTGGTGGCCGTCGTGCTCGGCGCGGGCGGCTACGACATCGACGCGGTCGGCCCGTGGGCGGGCCGAGATGGGCAGATACCGTCATGACCTATCGCGAACACCCGGCGCCGCCCGGCCTCGGGCCGTGGCTGGCCTGCACGTGGGAGCGTCGGGCGGCCGGCGGGTCGCCGGTGCGGGTGCTCCCGGACGGATGCATCGACGTCGTGTGGATCGAGGCGACCGGGACGCAGATCGTCGGTGCGAACACGAGCGCCTTCCTGGTCGCCCTGGCGCCCGGTACGCGCGTCGTCGGTGCGCGCCTGCGCCCGGGGGCCGCCGCACCGCTCCTCGGCGTCGCGCCCGAGGCTCTGCTCGACGCCCGGGTTCCCGTGGAGGACGCCTGGGGCAACCCCGGGAAACGGCTGGCCGAGGCGCTCGAGACGGATGGCGATCCGCTCGACCGGCTGCGCGCCGAGCTCCTCGCCCGAGCCGAGCGGGCCGAGCGGCCGGACTCCCTGGTTTCCGGCGCGGTGACCCGGCTCGCCCGGCCGGGGGCGGCCGTGGCGAGCGTTGCCTGGGAGCTCGGCGTGAGCGAGCGGCAGCTGCGCCGGCGGGTGACGGCCGGCGTGGGCTACGGTCCCAAGCGGCTCGCCCGGGTCCTGCGCCTCGGGCGAGCTCTGGAGAGCGCCCGCGCGGGCGACGATCTCGCCTGGGTCGCGATCGAGGCCGGATACGCCGACCAGGCCCACTTCGCCAACGACTGCCGGGCGCTGGCCGGCGTCTCGCCATCGACCGTCCTCGCGGAATAGGAGAAGTGGCCGATTCCTGCAAGACCCGCGGCGCCCGTTGCGCGAAGCTCTAGGCCGATGGCCAGCGATTTGACCTCGATCCCGAACGTCGGCCCGGCCGTGGCCAAGAAGCTCGAGCGCCTCGGGATCGCGCACCCGGACGACCTGCGTGGACGCGATGCCGGCGAGCTCTTCGAGCAGCTGTGCGTGCTCGACGGCCAGCCCCACGACCCGTGCCTCCTGGATACCTTCGTCGCCGCGGTGGCGTTCGTCGGCGGGGGTCCGGCCCGGCCGTGGTGGGAGTTCAGCCGCGAGCGCAAGGCCCGGGCCGGTGGCTGACGTCGAGCTACGACTGGGCTGGGTGATCGTCTACGTCGAGGATCCCGTGACCGCCGGCGGGTTCTACGAGCGGACGTTCGGCCTGCGGGGCGAGTTCGCCGCCCCCGACGGTTCCTACGTCCAGCTCGATACCGGGGCGACGAAGCTCGCGTTCGCGTCCTACGGGCTCGGCGAGAAGATGTTCGACGGCGGCGTCGGTCGCGCGAACCTCGACGGGCCTCCGGCGAACGTCGAGATCACCCTGGTCACCGACGACGTCGACGCGGCCCATGGCGTGGCCCTCGAGGCCGGGTGCCTGCCGCTCGCCGCCCCGGAGGACAAGCCGCATGGCCAGCGGGTCGCCTTTGTCCGCGACCCGTTCGGCACGCTGGTGGAGATCGCCACACCGATGTAGCGATGGGCGGGCGCGCGGCTCCGCTGGCGGGCCCGGCGTGCCCGAGCGCAGCCGCTGAGGGCGGTGCGCTCGGGCTCGTCGAGGCGGCCGGGCCGGCTAGGCCTGCTGGTAGGTGACGTGACCCGGCTTCTGGATGTTGGTGTCCGGGTCGGCGGAGGCGGTCGACGCGGCGGCGCCGAGCAGCGTGAGCGTGACGAGCGTGACCGCGCCGGTACGCCGACGCGACGACCCGAGCGGGCGCTGGGAGAGGCGGTTCGACTTCGTCATGGCGAGGCTCCTTTTCGGATGGACTGACTTGGTGCCGACGAGTCTCGCCTCGGAGCCGGGCACGCACATCGGCCATCTGGCCTATTTCGCGGGGCCATCCGCCGGATCTCGGCTCGGGGGCGGAGTGGCCGACGACAGCCCGACATGCATGCGCATCCGTGCCCGTAGCTCCTCGTAGGCGGGCGCGGGGAGTGTCAGACGAACCGGGTAGGCATGGACCAAGAAGAGCGTCATGGCTACCAAGACACCGAGTTCTCGGTTGATGATGGGGTACCGACGTCAGGCCGGCCACCGCGCCGCGTCACGAGCACCGGCCGCTCACCGTCCGGCGCCTTGAGCTCCTTGCCACTCGCTGAGCATCGCGCGGACGGCGTCAGCGGGACCGGCCGGTGGTGCCTTTCCGAGCGGATCACGGCCTCGCGCTTGCGCGCCGACATCCGCGCGTCGTCGAGGTCGAGCACGACTGTCTCGCTGATCCGCATCGCGGTGAGGAGCGCGAGATTCACGAGGCCGGCGCAAAGCGCCGCTCGACCTGTAGTAGCCGGCGCTTGAAGTCCACGCGCGGCGGAGTCCGCGCGAACTGATCCGTGAAAGCTGCTCGGGCGGCGCCCGGCGGGCCGCAGCGCGCACCGCCGCACCGGGAAACGAAACCCCGCGCCCGTGTCGCACAACACGTGCAAGGTGTGCTATCGTGTGAGCTCGTCCCAGCACGGCCGGATCTCACAAGCCCTGTCGCGGGCCGCTTGGTCCTTGGCCAGCTGATATCAACGCGCTAGCGCACACGCCTGCGTGACATCCAGGGGGCCCTCATGAATCGCTTATCGCCTCGCCTGGCACGTGCCACGCTCGTGACCGCGTGCCTCCTTGGCGGGTCTGCTGCCCCGGCCCATGCGGCACCGGGCGTCCCGGCGCCGCCCGTGATCGTGTACACCGAGAACTTCGAGCACGTCGCGAACCCGACGACGCCTGAGCTGCTGACGAGCTATATCGGCGCGCCGCCGGTCTCCGAGGCCTATACCGCCGACCCGTCCTGGGTAGGCGGACCGTTCTGCAACGGCATAATCACCTCGTTCAACAGCGCGGACTTTCCCGGCTGCGGATTCAACGCGCAGATTCGCCTCCTCGCACAGGGGCTCGGGACGCTGAGCCCCGGTGATCCCAATCAGAACCACGCGTTGTCGGCTTACACGTCGAATGACCCGGGTGTCGATGCGATCGAGTTCGAGACGGTCCAGCCGATCGCCTTGAGCGCCACCAGTCGGTTCGTCTCCTTCTCGGTCGACAGTGCCGTCATCAACTGCTTCGCGACGCATCCGCTCTACAAGTTCTATCTGACCGGCGCCGGCCCGGATATACCGACGTTCACCTCGCCGATCGACCCGTGCACCGATCCGCGCGGCCAGCCTTTCAGCAACGGGCGGGTCGGCCGCTTCGCCAGCGACACGGCTGTCCTCTTCACCGGGTCCTCGCTCGGCATCAGGCTCCGCAACGGCGACGGGTCGGGCAGCGGCAACGACGCGGCAATCGACAACATCAGCGTGCTCGACTCGACGCCGACCCTGGACAAGTCGTTCAGCCCAGCGAGCGTCCGTCAAGACCAGACCTCGATCTTGACGTTCACGGTCACCAACACGACAGATCTCGCCTTCAAGGGGGGCCTTTCCTTCACCGACGCGCTCGCGCCAGGCCTGACCGTGGCGGCCGGACCGGCGACCACGACCTGCACCAACGGCGTGCTCACCGCGCCGGTCGGCGCGACCAGCGTGTCGGTGACCGGCGACCTTGCCGCCGGACAGAGCTTCTGCACAGCCTCGGTTCCGGTCAAGGCCTCGGCGACCGGCAGCTATCCGAACGGGCCCGCGAACATCACCTCGGTCGGGCTCAACCCGCCGCAGCCCTCGGCGCTGCTGGTGACGCCGCCCGATACGACACCGCCGTCGTGCGGGCTGACCGCCGTGGTCGCCGGTCCGCCCAAACAGCTTCAGATCACCGCCCAGGACAGCGAGTCGGGCATCTCATCGATCACGGTCAGCACCGCGACGAACGCCAACGTACCGGTCCCGCCCTTCACGCCGGGCACGACCGACCCGGTGGTGGTGACGGCCACGAAGATCGACCAGTCGATGAGCGCTCAGGTGGCGCTCCAGGTCACCGATGTGTCCGGGAACGTCACGACCTGCGACCCGGTGCTGGCCACGGTGGGCGCGAGCGGGAAGATGCGCACGCTGACCGTCCCCGGCGTCGCCCGCGCCGAGCATCTCCTCACCGTCAAGAACGGCGCCCCCGGGCTCCGGGTACTCAAGGTCGAGGTCAACGGCCACAGGTTCTGGCTGAACGGCCTCCGCGACGGCCAGTCGGTCAATCTCGACTTGGCCCAAGCGATGCGCCCCGGCGATCACAATACGATCACGCTCAAGGGCAACGGCCGGCCGGGGGCCTCAGCCGACGTTGCCATCTCGGACGATTAGAAACCGCGAGCATCGGGAGACGACACCTTGACCAAGCAAGCGTACGCAAAACCGGTGTTACGCCGGCTGGGGCTCCTGCGTCGCCTCACGCGCTTCTCGTTCTAGCCGAACCACCGGCGCCGTGCTCGAGCAGCGACCTCGCCTCCGGGCACCGGCGAGGTGGGTCGACACGGCGTGGCTCGTTGAGGGGGCCGAGCGAAGGCGTCGTCCCGGCGGCGGTCGCCGCCTCGGAGGGCGCGACCCGCGCTCAGGCGAGCGCGGCGAGCCGGTCGAGCTCCTCCTCGGAGTTCCACGCCCCGATCGACGCGCGCAGGAGTCCGAAGGCCGGGATGCTGCGCACGGCGAACCCGCGGGCGGCGAGATCCGCCACGGCCTGATCGACGTCGTCGGCCGACGGGCGCCAGGAGACGAGCGTCGAGTGACCGCGGGGCGCCACCTCGAGCCCCCGCTCGCGGAGCCGTCCGGCGAATGCGGCGGCCAGCCCGGCGGCCCGGTCGAGGATCCAGGGCCAGCCGGCCTCGCCGAGGACCGCGAGCGCGGCGAGCGCCCAGTCGGCCATCGGCCCCGCCGGGAACCCGGCCTCGTAGCGGGCGCCGCCCGGGTGGAGGAGCAGCTCGAGCGGCCGGCCCGGCTCGGCGAGCGACGCGTAGCTCGGCCAGGCCACGGCGACCTCGGGGCGCCGCGCGGCGGCGACGAAGAGGACGCCGGCACCGTCGGGTCCGCAGAGCCACTTCTGGCCGGAAGCGGCGTAGAAGTCGCAGCCGAGCTCGCCGACGTCGACCGGGACGGCCCCGAGGCCTTGGGCGCCGTCGAGGAGGACGGGCACGCCGGTCGTCCGCAGGCCGGCGGCGTCGACGATCCTCCCGGTCGCCCAGGAGACGTGGGAGCAGGCGACGAGGCGGGTGCGCGGTCCGACGGCGCCGGCGAGCTCCTCCCACGGCACGAGCCGCACGTCGATCCCGCGGCGGTCGCGGGCGGCGGCCAGGGGGGCGAGCAGCCCCGGGTGCTCCTCCTCGGTGGTGAGGATCTCCTCGCCGGGGGCGAAGTCGAGTCCGGCGAGCACCGTGTTGATGCCGTCGGTGGTCGACCGGGTCAGGGCCACGTCCTCGACGGCGCAGCCGAGCCGATCGGCATAGCCGACCCGGAGGGACTCGACGACCGCCAGTCGACGCTCGAACGCCGGGCGCCGGCCGCGACCGTCCGCGGCCTCGGCGGCGATCGCCGCGGCGGCCGCCGCGGCCGCCCGCCCGGGGACCGGCCCGTCGGTGCCGGCGTTCAGGTAGGCCAGCCGCTCGAAGACCGGAAACTGGGCCCGGAAGGCGGCCGGATCGGTCACGGCGCGATTCTGGCACAGCGGTCTACACTCGCGACCGTGCACGCCGACGACCACCTCGGCGCCTGGTACCGCCACGTCTTCGATCTCCTACCGGCGGTCGAGCTGCTCGATGCCCACACGCACGTCGGCGAGCACGACCCCGACGGCTTTCGCTGCTCGCCGCAGGAGCTGATCGCCGCGCTCGAGCCGGTCGACTCGCGAGCCGTCGTCTTCCCCATGCACGAGCCCGACGGCTACCCGGAGGCCAACGACCGGGTGATCGCCGCGGCCGCGGACTCCGGCGGCCGGCTGACCCCGTTCTGCCGAGTGAACCCGCGCGACGGGGCTCGCCGCGAGCTCGAGCGCTGCCTCGCGGCCGGGGCCCAGGGCCTGAAGCTCCACCCGCGGGCCGAGGAGTTCAGCATGGGGGAGCCGGAGGTCCGCGCGCTGTTCAGCGTGGCCAGCGAGGCCCGCGTGCCGGTGCTCGTCCACGCCGGGCGAGGCATTCCGGCGCTCGGCGAGTACGCGCTGGCCCTGGCCGCCGAGTTCCCGCGGGTGCCGCTGATCCTCGCCCACGCCGGGGTCAGCGATCTGAGCTGGCTGGCGGGCCAGGCTCGCCGGCACGCGAACCTCCTCTTCGACACGGCGTGGATGAGCCCGCCGGACCTGCTCGCGCTGTTCACCCTGGTCCCCCCGGGTCAGGTGCTCTACGCGACCGACATGCCCTACGGCTCCCCGACCCAGACCGGGATCATGACGTTTCGCTGCGCCCTCCAGGCCGGGCTCGCCCCGGCGGCGATCGAGGCGGTCGCCGGGGCGCAGCTCGCCCGCCTCCTGGCCGGCGAGGAGCCCCTCGACCTCGGCCCGGCGCCCGGGCCGGCCGCGCGCGACGGCGACCCGCTGCTCCTGCGGATCGTCTTCTACCTCGCGTGGGCGAGCGGGCTCACCTCCCAGGGGTTCGACGCCCTCGAGATGATGGACCTGGCGCGCCTGGCCTGCGTGGTCGGCGACGAGGCGCCCCACGCCCACCTCTGCCGCTCGATCAGCGCGCTGATCGATCTGGCGGCGGCGGCCCCGCTCGGCGAGGCCCGCCAGGATCGCTTCGTCCGCTTCCAGCTCCTGGCCAGTGCCGGGACCCTGGCCGCGACGCCCGCCGCCGGTGCGCCCGACGGCGGCTGAGCCGGACGACGAACGGCGCCGCGGCCAATAAGCTACGTTCCGAGATGAGGTTTGGAAGTTTATGAGCGGGCCCGGTCTGCGCCGCCTCGTGCACGAAGTGGGCGAGCTCGGCCTCGGCCAGGCGACGCTCTACGACGCCGGCCGCCTCACCGTCTCAGAGGCCGAGGTCAGCGGGCTCGTCGCTGATCCTGCGCTCGCCGCGGTCCGCTTCGCCTGCGCCGCCCCCGGCGAGCCGGTCCGGATCGTCGGCGCCCTCGACGCCGTCCAGCCGTGCTCGAAGGGACCGGGTGGCGGCGGCGTCTTCCCGGGCTTCGTCGGGCCGGCGCTCCCCGCCGGGCGCGGTGAGACCCACATCCTGCGGGGTGTCGCCGTCGTCGCCGCCGGATACCTGCCGCGCGCCCAGGAGGCGGTGATCGACATGTCGGGTCCGGCCGCGCCGCTGTCTCCGCTCGCCGCCACCCATAACCTGGTGATGGAGTTCGAGTCGGCGGACGGAGCGGCGTGGGAGGACGTCGAGGCGGCGGTCCGCCGTGGCCTCCTGCGGGTCGCCGTCCACCTCGCCGATGCGGCGCTCGAGGCCGAGCCCGACGCCGTCGAGGAGCTCCCGGAACCGGGCGACGGGCCGTCGGGGCGGCCGCGCATCGGGGTGGTCACCAACCTCCAGACTCAGGGGCGGTTCAAGGACGTGTTCGTCTACGGGCGGAGCCTCTCCGGCGGCCTGCCGACCGTGATCTCGCCGAACGAGCTCGACGACGGCGCGGTGGTCAGCGGGCAGTACGGCCATCCGGCGCTCAAGAACCCGACCTACCTGCACCAGACGCACCCGGTGGTCGCCGCCCTGCGCGCCCGCGACGACGTCTGCCTGGCCGCGCTCGTGCTCTGCCCGGAGCCCGTCGGGCAGAGCACCAAGGAGCTCGTCTCCGCCCACGCCGCCCGGCTCTGCCGCGAGCTCGGGCTCGACGCGGTGATCCTCACCAAGGAGGGCGGCGGCAACGCCGACGCCGACGTCGCGCTGAAGATGGACCGGCTGGAGGACGAGGGGATCGTCGCGGTCGGGATCTTCGCCGAGATGGCCGGGCGCGACGGCACCGGGCCGCCGCTCGTCGTCCCGCCGGCCCGGGCGACGGCGATGGTCAGCGTCGGCAACTACGACGAGCGCGTCGAGCTGCCGGCCTGCGACCGGGCGCTCGGCAAGGCGCGCGTCGCCCTGCTCGACCGGCCGGCGACCGACGCGCTCGAGCTCCCGGTCGCGGCGATCTACTGCGCGCTCAGCCCGCTCGGCTGGGGCCACCTCACCTGCTCACGAGGCCGCCTGATGAGGGTCGTCCACTACATCAACCAGTTCTTCGCCGGCGTCGGCGGCGAGGATGCCGCCGGCACGGGCCCGTCGCTCCACGACGGTCCGCTGGGACCCGGACGCCGCCTGGCGGCGGTGCTGGGCGACGAGCACGAGATCGTCGCGACCGCCGTCTGCGGCGACGATCACGCCTCCGGGCACCCGGAGTTCGCCGCCGCGCTCGTCGAGCAGGCCCGCGCCCGCGGCGCCGAGCTGCTCGTCGCGGGTCCGGCGTTCACGAGCGGTCGCTACGGACTCGCCTGCGCCCGGATCGCCGCCGCCGCGACCGCGGCCGGGCTCCCGGCCCTGGCGGCGATGCACCCCGACAACCCCGGGCTCGCCGAGGCCGGTGGTGCGCCGGTCGTCGAGAGCAGCGAGACGGCGCGCGGGATGCGCGCGTCGCTCGATCGCCTCGCCGCCGCGCTGGCCAAGGTGGCGGCCGGCGGCGAGCTGACGGCCGCGGACGGCCGCATCGGCACCGTCCCGCGGACCAACCGCCGGGCAGATCGGAGCGCCGCCGAGCGGGCGGTCGACCTGGTCCTCGCGCGCCTGGCCGGCGATCGGGAGGCGACCGAGATCCCCCTGCCGGCGTTCGACCAGGTCACGCCGGCGGCGCCGATCGGCGATCCGACGCTCGCCCTGGTCGCGCTGCTGACCGAGGGCGGGTTCGTGCCGGCCGGCAACCCCGACCGGCTCGAGTCGGCGCGGGCGACGAAGTGGATCCGACACTCGCTCGCCGGTCATGACTCGGCCGAGGCCGGGGTCTTCGAGTCGGTCCACGGCGGCTTCTCGACGCAGTGGGCGAACGCCGAGCCGAACCGGATCCTGCCGCTCGACGTCGCGCGCCAGCTCGAGCGCGAGGGGGCGATCGGCGGCCTGCACGCCGAGTACTTCGCGACGACCGGGAACGGGACCACCGTCGCCGACGCACGCCGGTTCGGGCTCGAGTGGGCGGCCGAGCTCCGCCAGGCCGGCATCCAGGCCGCGATCCTCACCGCCACCTGAGGAACGGGAACGCGTTGCGGGTCAACGCTCAGCAAGGAGTTGGAGCGAGCGGGCATTCCCACCGCGCTGCTGTGCAACCTCGTCTCGATCGCCCTGCGCGTCGGGGCGCCGCGGATCGTGCCCACGCGCGGCATCCCGTATCCGACCGGCGACCCGGAGCTCGGGCCCGAGCAGGAGCGGGCCTGGCGGCGGCAGCTGGTCGAGCGGGCGCTGGTCGCCGTGGCCACCTCGGTCACCGGGCCGACGGTTTTCGATTGAATACGGTGACATGACGAAGCCGGTGATCTCGGCCGCGAGCGCGGTCCTCGCCCATACGCCCGGCCTCGCGCGGCTCGGGTCGAAGCCGTCGCGCGAGCTGCCGCGCGACGAGGCGCTCGCCTCGTCGTTCCTCGGCTCGCTGCGCACCTTCGAGCAGGCGGTCGCCTACCCGCCGCACCAGGCCTTCCTCGGTGCGCTCCACCCGCGCGACCTCCCGGAGCGTCCGTGGGTCGCCGCGCCGCCCAACGGCGCCGCCCGCTTCGCCGGAGCCGGCGAGCTGATGCCGGAGGAGGAGTTCCTCGGGCTGATGGCGGCCGTCGACGAGTTCGACCTGGTCAAGCTCGCCGCGGTGGACGCGGTCGCCGCCCGGCTCGGTGCCCACCCGCTCGCCGGGCGCCTCGACCTCGAGCGCCTGGCCGCGGCCGGCGGCGACGTCGAGGCGATCGCCGCCGAGCCGGGCGCGCTCGCCCTGCATCTCGGCGACGGGCGCGCTGTGGCGGCGATCCGCCGGGCCCACGAATCCGACGAGGCGCTGGGCGCGCCGGTGCTGCTCGAGAACCTGGCCGGGAAGGCGAGCGCGACGCTCGCGCTGCTGCGGCTGCTGGCCGACAACGACATCGACCCGACGTCGATCGACTACGTCATCGGCGCGGGCGAGGAGGCGATCGGCGATCGCTACCAGCGGGGCGGGGGCAACATGGCCAAGGCGGTCGCCGCCGCGGCCGGCTGCGAACAGGCGTCGGGGTGCGACGTCAAGAACTTCTGCGCGGCCCCGGTGCCGGCGATCGTGATCGCCGCCAGCCTGGTCGCGGCCGGCGTCTTCCGGCGGGTGGTGGTGGTGGCCGGAGGGTCGCTGCCGAAGCTGGGGATGAAGTTCCAGGGCCACCTCAAGCACGAGCTCCCGGTGCTCGAAGACGTGCTCGGGGCGTCGGCGCTGCTGATCGAGGCCGACGACGGGGTCTCGCCGCAGGTGCGCCTGGACAGCGTCGGACGCCACCCGGTGGCGGCCGGCTCGTCGAACCCGAAGGTGATGGAGGCGCTGGCGATCGCCCCGCTCGACCGCCTCGGGCTGAGCATGCTCGACATCGACGACTACGCGACCGAGCTCCACAACCCGGAGATCACCGAGCCGCAGGGGTCGGGCAACGTGCCGGAGCGCAACTACAAGACGATCGCCGCGCTGGCGGTCCGGCGGGGCGACCTGGCGCGCGCGGACATCGGCGAGTTCGTCACGACGCGGGGGATGCCGGGCTTCGCCCCGACGCAGGGCCACATCGCCTCGGCGCTCTGCTACGTCCCGCACGCCCGGGCCCGGCTGATGGGCGGTCAGGCGACGCGGGTGCAGCTGATCGCCAAGGGGAGCCTGTTCCTGGGGCGGATGTCCGAGCAGTCCGACGGGATGAGCGTCATAATTCAACGCAACGACGAGGAGGGGAGTTGAGCCGGTGAGCACGCTGACCGAGGCGACGCGAGAGAACTTCGACGAGCTGGTGGCCTCCGGGACGACCGTCGTCGACATCTGGGGCCCCGACTGCAAGCCGTGCCTGGCCCTGCTGCCGCACGTCGAGAAGCTGGCGGCGGCCCGGACGGAGGTCAACTTCATCAAGCTGGAGGCGCCGAAGGCGCGGCGGGTCTGCATCCGCCTTGGCGTGCACGGGCTGCCGACGTTCCTGCTCATGCGGGACGGCGAGGAGGTGGCGCGACTGTCGGCGCCGACGCTCACGCCGGCGCAGCTGAAGGGCTGGCTCGACAAGAGCCTCGAGGAAGCCCGAGAGGGGGTGAGCTGATACTCATGTTCGATGGCAAGCAGGTCGTCGTGCTCGGTGAGCGCGACGGGATCGCGGGCCCCGCGATCGCCGCCTGCGTCAAGAGCGCGGGAGGCCACGTGGCCTACGCATCGACGGAGTGCTTCGTCTGAACGGCCTCGGGGGCCATGGACCTGAACAGTCAGGAAACGATCAAGCGTCTCGCCGACGAGCACGGGCCCGACCAGCTGCTGGTGATCCTGGGGGCACCGGACCCGGAGAGCGCGGAGATCGCCGCCGAGACAGTCGTGCTCGGTGATCCGACCTACGCAGGCGCATTGGCCGAGGCCCAGTTGGGTCTCTCCGTGTATCACGTTCTGGAGGAGGAGTTCCGCAGCCAGATCGCCGACGATGTCTGGGAGGACCAGATCGGCGTGATGGCCGACGTGCTGGAGGCCGAGGAGATCGCCACGGCGGTCCGCGGCATGCGCGAGAGCAAGCCGGAATCCGCGTAGAGGCGGCGTCGCCCGAGTCTGGGCGACGCCTGGTCAGCCGGCGCCGAGCTCGCGTATCCGCCGGGCCGGGACGCCCGCGTACACCCCGTTGGGCTGGCAGTCGCGGGTGACGACCGCGCCGGCGCCGATCACGCAGCCCCGGCCGATGGTGACGCCGGGGAGGACGACGACGCGGGCACCGAGCCAGCATCCGTCCTCGATCGTCACCGGACCCGAGGAAAGCGGGCCGGCCCGGTGGCCGGCATGCCCGATCTCGTGGGCTCCGGTGAGGATCGTCACCTGCAGGCCGACGCCGACGTGGTCGCCGATCTCGACCGGGGCGACGTTGTCGATGAAGCATCCGGTGTTGATCGTGGAGCGCTCGCCGATCCGGATCTCCGAGCCGCCGAAGAAGCAGCCCGGTCCGACGGAGGTCGAGCGGGTGACATCGACGCCGTAGAGGGCGAGGGCGACGAGCCGCAGCCGGGGGGGCACGACCGCCGAGGCGACGATCCCGTTGATGAGCCAGCGCCGCACGTCGGCGCGCATGATAGGAGGCGCGCCTGCCTGGGGGAGGAGAGTCGCGATCGTTCCCGTTCGGACCCGTCCAGCCAGGCGGTACCCCTCAGCAAGGACGAGCATGAGTCGAGGTGGCTGGGGAGTTCGCGGCGGCGCGGCGCGACGCCGGGTTTTCGCGGCAGGGTGGCGCGGCGGTCAGCCTCGGCGCAGACGGCGGGCGGCCCGGCCCGGCCTGACGACACCGACGCCGAGGTCGCGGGCGAGCTTGCCGGGGCGCAGACGGCGGGCGGTGCGCAGAACCTCGCGGCGCTCGGCTGGGGTGAGGTTCGCGGGTCGACCGCCGGACCTCCGGACGAGCTCGCGGATGCGGGCGCGGTCCTCGGGCGAGGTGCCCTGGAGGTGGCGGCGGGTGGTCAGAACCGCCTGGAGCGCCATCAGCGCCCAGCCCCAGGGGCCGAGCCGGCGAATCAGAAAGCGCATGGTGGCCGCACCGTACCCGGGGACGGGGCTCGCCAACCAGCCGGGCCGTGGCGGGTCGCCGGCGCCCCGGCGCCGATGCGGCGGCGACTGGGGAAGGGCTGTAGGCTGGTTTCGTGCGTCGGCTGATCCTCCCCCTGCTCGCGCTCGCCGTCGGCGCCGCTCCGGCCCTCGCGGTCGGCGGCGACACGGCCAGCCAGCGCCGCGACCTGGTCGTCAACCGGGCGCTCTGGGCCCACCAGGACCTGCGCGACTACCGCTTCCGCCTGCTTGTGCGGTGCTTCTGCCCGGCGCCGGGGAAGCGGATCACGGTTACCGTCCGCCGCGGCCGACCGGTCGGACCGAGGCCCTTCACGGGCGTGGGCACGATGCCGGAGATGTTCGCGGCGATCCGCCACGTGCTCCTCGATCCTCAGGCCGGTGCCGTGTCCGTGCGCTACGACGCCCACCGCGGGTTCCCGCGCACCGTGTCGCTCGACCCGATCAAGAACGCGGTCGACGACGAGATCGGGTGGACCGTGGATCGGTTCCGACCGCTTCCTGCCCGCTGAGCCGGCCCGGCCGGGCGATCGAGTAGCCGGTCCGTGCCGCTCCGGGTCGATCGGGTCCGCTTCGCGCGACACACCGAGCGCCTCGACGAGCTCGTCCGGTTCTACCGTGACGGGCTCGGCCTGCCGGAGCTCGGACGCTTCGAAGGCCACGACGGCTACGACGGCGTGTTTCTCGATCTCCCGGACACGGACGCGCACCTCGAGTTCACGACCGGGGGTGGCCACGGTGGGCCGCCGGCGCACGCGGAGACGCTGCTCGTCCTCTACTTCGACAGCCGCTCACAAGTCGACGCCGCGTGTGCGCGACTCGGATGCGTCCCCGTCGAGGCGGCCAATCCCTACTGGCGCCGCCACGGCGTCACGGTGGCCGATCCCGACGGTTTCCACGTCGTACTGGTCGCGGGCGACCCGGGCCGGACGCCGGCACCGGTGGATGACGATGGCGTTCGTCGATGACGAGGTGCCGGATCCGGCGGTGGCGCGGCGCTGCCCTCGGAGTTGCCGCCGGGGCAGACGCGGCGGTGGTCGCGTGTCGAGATGCCCGCTCGCCCGAGGGAGCATGATCGAGCCGGTCCGCGGCCGACCGCGACTGGCTTGGTGGACGGATCGCCGGACGTTGGCCGTCGTTTTCCCGCCGGGACTGCCGGGTAGCGCCCCGACACGGGTTTACGAGGCGAAAGGAAGGACCGCGCGATGGCTGCCAACGGCTCACGGGGGTCGCGGAGGACCGTCCGCTACGGCGATGTCAGCATCGATCGAGGGGGCGGCGGCGAGACGCATCAGACGGCGGCGCCGGACGAGCGTCCGACGCTGACCACGCAGCAGGGCGTCCCGATCGCCGACGACCAGAACACGCTACGCGTGGGCGAGCGCGGGCCCGCGGCGCTCGAGGACTTTCACTTCCGCGAGAAGATCTTTCACTTCGACCACGAGCGCATCCCCGAGCGGGTCGTGCACGCCCGCGGCTACGGGGCCCACGGCTTCTTCGAGAACTACGAGCCGCTGACCAAGCTCACCCGGGCCGATCCGTTCCGGCAGGCGGGTCAGCGGACGCCGGCGTTCGTGCGCTTCTCTACCGTTGCCGGCAACAAGGGCTCGGCCGACCTGGCGCGCGACGTGCGCGGCTTCGCGGTCAAGCTCTACACCCAGGACGGGAACTGGGATCTCGTCGGCAACAACATCCCCGTCTTCTTCATCCAGGACCCGATCAAGTTCCCCGACCTGATCCACGCCGCCAAGCAGGAGCCGGACCGGGGCTTCCCGCAGGCGCAGACGGCGCACGACAACTTCTGGGACTTCGCTTCGCTGATGCCCGAGTCCATGCACATGCTGATGTGGGCCATGTCCGACCGGGCGATCCCCCGGTCGTTCCGGTTCATGGAGGGCTTCGGCGTCCACACTTTCCGGCTCGTGAACGCGAAGGGCCGGTCGACCTTCGTCAAGTTCCACTGGAAGCCCAAGCAAGGGCTCCAGTCGGTCGTCTGGAACGAGGCGGTCAAGATCAACGGAGCCGACCCGGACTTCCACCGCCGCGATCTCTGGGACGCGATCCAGGAGGGGGCGTACCCGGAGTGGGAGCTCGGCCTGCAGCTGTTCGACGACGACTTCGCCGACGCGTTCGAGTTCGACGTCCTCGATCCGACGAAGCTCATCCCCGAGGAGCAGGTGCCCGTCCGCCGGGTCGGCCGGCTCGTGCTCGACCGGGTGGTCGACAACTTCTTCGCCGAGACCGAGCAGGTCGCGTTCTGCACCCAGAACATCATCCCGGGGATCGACTTCACCAACGATCCGCTGCTCCAGGGGCGGAACTTCTCCTACCTCGACACGCAGGTCAAGCGGCTCGGCGGCCCGAACTTCACGCACATCCCGGTCAACGCGCCGAAGTGTCCGATGGCGCACTTCCAGCAGGACGGTCACATGGCGATGACCAACCCGACCGGCCGGGTCAACTACGAGCCGAACTCGTGGGACGGCGGCGACGGCGGTCCGCGCGAGGACCCGGCCCGGGGCTTCACGACGTTCGCGGCCGAGGAGGCCGGGGCCAAGCGTCGCCTGCGGCCGGAGAGCTTCGCCGACCACTACAGCCAGGCCCGGCAGTTCTACATCAGCCAGACACCGGTCGAGCAGGGCCACATCTGCGAGGCCTTCGTGTTCGAGCTGAGCAAAGTCGAGCGGCCGGAGATCCGCGAGCGGTTGGTCGCCGGGCTGCGCAACGTCGACGACGATCTCGCCCGGACAGTCGCCGACGGGCTTGGCCTCGAGCGTCTTCCCCGGGCGGTCTCGCCGGCCGTCAAGCCGATCGGCGACCTACCGGCGTCGCCGGCGCTCAGCATCCTCGCCAACCCGCCGGAGAGCTTCGCCGGGCGCAAGATCGGCGTGCTTGTGACCGACGGCGCCGACGCGACGCTCCTCGCCGGCGTTCGGGCGGCGGCCGCCGAGGAGCGAGCGAGCGTGGAACTCGTCGCGCCGGCGATCGGAGGCGTCGAGACGAGCGACGGCAAACGAGTCGCGGCCGACCAGAAGATCGACGGCGGCCCGTCGGTGCTCTACGACGCCGTCGTTCTACTCGTCTCGGAGGAAGGCGCCGCCAGGCTCGCGGGACAGCCGGGGGCGCGCGACTTCGTCACCGATGCATTCGCGCACTGCAAGCTGATCGGGTACGTCGAGGCGGCCCGAGAGCTATTCGAGGCGACCGGGCTGAGCGGGATGATCGACGACGGGTTCGTCGAGCTCGACAATCCCGACGCGGCCGCGGGCTTCGTCGAGCGCTGCCGTGCGCTGCGGGTGTGGGATCGCGAGAAAGTCCTGGCGTGAGCGCTTCGCGTCGCGGAGGGAGGACCTAAGCGGAGCGCCAGCGACGCCAGGCTCAGGAGCCGCTTCCTGCTGTCCACTGCCGGTTTCTACGGTCGGGGTTCGGTGCCGCGCTCGAGCACTGCGGCGATCGCCGGGACGCTGTCGAGCTCGCCCGTGGCGACGCTCATCACCAGTTGGTAGGCCTCGTCGTTGCTGAGCGTCAGGCGCCGGCCGTTCATCCCGTAGAACGCGAGCAGCCCGGCGAGCGCGAGTCGCTTGTTGCCGTCGACCAGGGCGTGGTTGCGCGCGAGGGAGTGCAGCAAGGCCGCGGCCTTCTCGTGAATGCCGCTGTAGGCGTCCTCACCGAACGCGGTCGCCTGCGGCCGCGCGAGCGCCGACTCGAGCAGCCCATGGTCACGCACCACCGGCTCGAACCCGAGCGTTCGCTGCGCGACGTGCAAGAGCGCGTCAAGGTCGAGGAAGATCACTCGCCCAGACGCGCGAGCGCCTGCGCATAGCGAGGCAGCTCCTCGTCGAGCACCTGGTCGAGCAGCTCCAAACGACTCGTGCGATCGATGTACTCGCGCACCGCCGCCCGCGCGACCTCCTGCATCGAGCGGCCCTCCCGCCCCGCCCGCCGACGCAACGCCTCCAACTCCTCGTCGCTCAGTCGCAGCGTCATCGCCATAGCCGCAATGGTATCAGTCGTGATACCAACCCGATGACCGCCCAGTGGAGCAAAAGGCCAAGATCAACCGTGATTCGCCGCTGGTCGTCCCCTCGTATCGTGGAGTGATCCACTATGTGGCCCAGTACTCGGTCGGTGTCAGGAGCCGCCAAGTAGCGTCTGCTAATCCTCGTTGGTGGACGGCCGATGCGGCTCAGGCGGCTTGGGCGCCTTGACTCGGGGGTTCGAGGTCGAGGTGGGTGTTCATGTCGATGTGGAAGGTGCCGTAGGGGTTGATGTGGGCCCAGATCAGGGCGGTGAGGGCTTTCTTGTCGCGGTCGGTGAGCCGGCCGGCCCACTTGGGTTCGGAGAGGATCTGCTGGATGATCAGGGTGTTGACGAGGACGAGCGAGGCTTGCAGGAGGTGCATCGCGAGCATCGAGATTTCTTGGTCTTCGCGGTCGTCGCCGGTCAGCTCGGAGTTCTTGCCGTAGAAGATGAAGTCGATCCCGCTGTTCCAGTGCTCGATGACCTGGCGGCCTTCGTGGACTTCGTGGCGGACGGCCTCGTCGGCGAGGTATTTGCAGAGGAAGATCGTTTGGGTGACGCGTCCGAGCTCGTCGAGTGCCCGGTGTGCGGGGCGCCTGGGGCCGCCGCGCACGAAACGCCGCAGCAGCTGCTGGGCCTCAGCGGTGCCGAGCTTCAGCGCCGTCGCGTACTTGACGAGCTCGTCGTAGTTCTGCGCGATCAGGTCCCAATCGATGGGGCGACCGGAGATGACCGGCGCGATCGCCGTCCACGGCTTGTCGCCAGGCAGGCCGGGGCCGCTGAGCCGCATCCGGCCGATCCGCTTGAAGCGCGGCATCAGGCTGAAGTTGAGCGAGCTCGCAGAACACGAAGCGGACGTTCGACGGGCCATGGCTGTCCGTGATGTTGCTCTCGATCGGCACGTCGTGTCGTGGTGCAGGAGGCCTTGGAGCATCGCGGCGACCTCGGGGCCGAGCAGGTCGTCAGCTGGCTGTAGATGCAGAGCTGTTTGCGCTCGACGTGCCAGTAGACCATCACGCCCGGGCCGCCGTAGCGGGCGTGCCATTCGGTCATCAGGTTGGAGTCCCACGAGCGGAACTGCTTGGAGTCAGACGTGCAGGCGGTGCCCTGCCCCCAGAGCATGCCGTCCCTGACCTCGAGCGTCTTGTTGACACTTCGCGATCGCGCGGCGCAGGCCGTCGCGGTTGAAGTAGATCCGCCGGAAGCGCCGTAGCGCGGCCTCGGTGTCGGCGAGGTGGCCGTCGATCGCGTCGGCGATCCGCTTGATCCCGATGTTCGACCCGATCCCGAACGACACGAGCAGCTTGCGCCGCCGGGCCGTCTCGGGATCGGTGATCTCTCGCGACGCGACGGAGGTCAGCTGCTGGGTGAACCGCGAGAGGTGGTCGGCGTCCTTGAGGACGTCGAGCAGGTTGATCGTGCCGTGCCGTGTCTCGATCTCGGCGTGCAGCGCCTTGAGGTTCGGGGGGTCGGGCAGCTCCCCGAGCGGCGGCACGACGATCCACGGTTTGCCATGGCGCGTCGCGATCCGCACGCCGCCGGCGGTGCCCGTGGCGACTGCGTGGTCGAGGCGCTCGAGGCCGGCGTGAAGGCGTTGCTGGAGATCGGCGATGAACGCCGCCGGATCGCGTGGCTTGCGGATCGCCGCGTAGTGAACGTCGCGGTTCTCCTCAAAGTCGTTCGGCAGATCCTCGTCGGGGTCGCGCCAGCGCTGCGCGCCGGCGACATGGATCTCGCGGCGCCGCAGCGCGTCGCGCAGCGCGCGCAGGACGCACAGTTCGTAGGGGATCCGCTCGACTTTGCCGTGCTCGTCGACGACGGCCTGACGCCACTCCTCTGGAACGACGCCGTCGAACGGGACGTGCTCATTGGGCGGGTAGAAGCGCTGCTGGCCTGGGGTGTCGACGTGCCGGGCGAGTAGCTCGAGCGCGTCCATGACGGGCCGGTAGGCGCTGTTGGAGCAGCGAAACTGGAGCGTCTCGAGCAGGCGGGGGAGCATCCGTCGGTAGTGGTTGGAGTAGGAGCCGCGGATCACTTTGAGCACTCGCTGCTGGAAGATCTGCTCGCTCGCCTTGGCCTTCTTGACGAGCTGGCGAAGCGTCCGCTCGGAGACGATCGGAAACAGCGCGGTGCGGACCGTGTCGTCGGGGTGCTCGACGGCGGCCTCGGCGAGCGCGAACAGCAGGCCCTGCTTGCCGCGCACGCGCTTGAGGTCGGCGACCAGCTCCTTCTCGACCTTGTTCTCGGCGTGGGCGCGGATCTTGTGGACGACCTCGATCAGCAGGTCGACGAGCGAGTCGGTGATCTCCGCCATGCCCGACCCGCACAGCACAGCGAGCAGAGTAAGCCTGATCGGCTGGGGCATCGCCCGCAGATCCGATGGGTAGGCCGCCGCCGCTCGAGCGCGCCAGGCCGCGATCAGCTTCTCCGAGCAGTCGGCGAACAGTGCGGCCGGTAGGCCGAGCGCGATGACGCGCTCGAGCTTGTCGATCTCCTCGAGCACGGTGTTCAAGCTGGGTCGCCCGGGGTCGCTCTTGAGCTCCGCCAATACCCCGATCGAGGCGGAGGCGGCGTCCTCGATCGGGGCGGCGATCTGCTCGAGCCGTTCGCTCGTCGCCGCTGGTAGCCGCTCGACGATCCCGGTTGTGAAGCGCCGCTCGAACTGGGCGCGCCCTGAGTTGAGGATCCGCTCCACGCGGGAGGGCCCGGGTGGCTCGATTCGCTGCTCGCGAAAGCGTGCGAGCAGGTCGTCACGCAGCCGGTTCTCGTCGAGCTCCACAGGGCACAGCTCGCCCGCGAGCCAGTCGGCCATCCGCTGCTCGTCATCGCCGGTCGCCTGACGAAACCCACGCTCCGAACGGATCTGGGCGCGGTGATGCTCGATCGTGCGCCCCGACCACGCGTAGCGGCCCAGCTCAGCGACCGGCACGCCGACGAGCGCAGCGACGTAATCGACCGCGGCCTGCGGCAGCTCGCCAGCGCTCGCCGGGAAGCGGCCTTCGAGGTCGAAGAACTTCAACAGGAGCGCGAACCCGAGCCGCGTCGCCCCGGTTTTGTTCGCGAGTAGCTGCCAGTCGGCCTCATCCAGCGTCCAGCAAGAGATCAGCTGCTCGGGCTCCCAGACCCGTTCCATCGGCTACTCCTCCAGTTCGAGTGCTTCCATTGCCGCCTGCCTGTCCGCCGCCGAGGGCAGGCTGTAGCGCCTGGTCGTCTCCAGCCGGCGGTGGCCCGCCAGCTCGGCCACCAGCACCAGGTCGTTGCCGCCGCGCACGAGGTTCGTCACGCACGTATGCCGCAGGGTGTGCGGGGACAGCTCGAGGCCCGCCCGGCCCGCGACGCTGCGCACCACGCGGTCGATCGACCGCGGCGTCAACCGGCCGCCGCGCGGCCCGATGAACAACGCGCGCTCGCGCTCCTCGGCAACCGACCAGCGCTGCTTGGTCCACACGTCGACGGCCTCGCGGCACGGCCGGTTCAGCGGAATCTCGCGGTAGACGTCGCCCTTCCCCGAGCGCACGATCAGCAGCCCCTTCCGCGCCGACGTCGACACGTCGTCGACGTCGAGCGCGACGAGCTCGTGCAGCCGCACCGCGGTGTAGAGCAGCAACGTCACGATCGCGCGGTCCCGCGGCCGCGAGGCCTCCGCCGCCTGCAACAACGTCCGCTGCTGATCCTCGGAGAGCGCTCGCGGTGCCGCCTGCGCGAGCGGCTCGCGCTTCACGCTCGCCGGCCCGAGCCCGAGAAACCGGTTGAAGTGGTCGACCGCAGCCAGCGCGAGGTTCACCGAGGCGGGCTTCCAGCGCCGCTCGGCCTTCAACCACCGCTTGAAGTCTCGGGCGGCGTAATCGCGCGCCCGCGGATCCTCGAGCGCCGCCTCGCCGGCGGGCCGCTCGCCCAGCCACGCCCCATACGCGGCGACATGCTGGGCGTAGGCCTCCCTCGTCCGCGCCGCCAACGGCGCCCGCTCAAGATCCAGCAGGTAGCCAGCGAGGGCCGCGGCGACCGCCTCCCCGGCGCTAGCCGGCTTGTTAGTGGACGCCGATTCTCCGGGTTGCGGTCCCACCACGACGCGATTAGTAGACGATCCACCGGACGGAACCGTCTGCTAATGGGACTTAGAAGACGCGCCGAGCGCTCAAGCTCGAGCCCCCCTCACGGCGAGCGGCCCGTGCGGTGCCGTTGCACCCATCTACCAAGAGCCTCCCCGACGCAGGCAACGACCGCCACTAGGAGCGCAACGTAAACGGCGAGGCCTCGTTGGCTGTCATTCGCGGCCATCGAGCCCGTGGCGAGAACGCCAAGCCCGACTATAAGGGTCGGCAGCAGCACAACAGCCCACGTACGCAGATAACGCCCGACGACGTAGCCAAGTGCAAATATTCCGATCCAGAGCATCCGCAATCCCGGGGCGTCCGCCGTGCTCTACGGAGACGTCGCGAAGATGGGGCCAACGACGCCCGCCACCGACGCCAGGCTGATCCGGAGTAACTGGCCTGAGGCCTGAACGGATTGGATCGTTGCTTGCTCCGCGCCCGTGCCGTCGAGCCAGTGCACCTCGATCCTCGCGCTACCGGTCGACGGCAACCGCACATTAGCGACATCGCCGAGCGAAAGCGGTCGTCCGAGGGTCTGCGCGACGCCTTGGCCTCCACCGAATGCGCGACCGGAGAGCGTAATGCGGGTGTAAGGAGTCGCACCGAATGCTCCCCTGGTAATCGCCGCATCGAGCACTGTCGCGTCGCAAACGAGAACAGGCACGTCGGTTGCGAACCAGTCAGCGCAATCCCGGGGTCCGATATTCGTGGTGGATTGTGTACTCGAGCGCAGTTGCACACTCCGAGTGGTGTACGGTTGCCCGCTCGCGACGCCGCAACTGGTGCCCGCTCCTCCTTGGTCCGGTTGAGTGAAATGCGGGAGCTGGCAGCCCGGGCTCCGAGGACCGCCGTTGTCGATCGCAACGGGAAGACCGGTGTTCCCGACCCCCTGGTTTGGATCCGTCGAATTGCCCCATCGACCCGGAAAGTCGACCCACGAGAGCTGTCCGAGCGCGGGAAACGGGATCAGAGCGCCTGAAAGCATGGCGTTGTTGTTTCCCCAGTCCCGGGCGCCATCGTGACCCTTCTCTGGCAGACCGACCGTTCCGACGCTCATATGATCTTGCTGGCAAGGGAAAAGCTGAAAGCTAAAGATGTAGCTAAGCGACGTCTGACTGTCCGAGCACATTTCGGGGTAGTTTGTGTGGCCACCGTTGCTCGGATAGGTATCCACCCGCTGGCCCGCTGGAGCGTTATTGATTCCCTCGCAAGTGCCGGCCTGCTTCTCTCCATCGCACGACAGCACGTCACGCGAGTAGGAGTACCAGACGCCGTGCTGGCTGAAGCTCACGAAATCGAAGGTGCCGGGCTGGCTGAGGGAGGGGGCTACCGTCACACCTTCCCAATCGCCCTCGTGCTCGCCGATTCCGAGCTCGTTATAGAAGTCATTCAGACGATAGAAAAACCAATAGTCGAAGAAGTCGTAGAGCGACGTCGGCGATGTCGTCTCGTGGTAGTAGATCGCCGAAGCCGGACCCGAGTCGCAGTCCTGAAGACCATTGGTGGTGCAAGCGGCATTGGGCGAGTGATAGTTACTGGCATCACCCGAGCCGTAGATGTCGATGTAGTCGGAGGCGCCCCACGGGCCAGCGAGTGAGGCCGTGCTCGTCGTAGTCCGGCACCCGGTGTCCGTCGCCGCGATAGAACTCGGACCACAGACTTGCTGACCAAGCGTCCCGACGCTCACCCCGACCGAGCCGCCGCCTACCGAGCCCACTGCTGGCAGGGTCGTGGTGGGAACGGAGGTGGCGCCCGTTGAGAACGTCTCGCCCAGGAAAGAATTGACGTTGAGGGGCCGGAACTTCTCAGAGGTATCGAAATGCAAGATCGGAGCAAAGAGTGCGGCGCGGCGCAGCGCGGCCCCCTGGTCGGCCTGCGATTCGGTCACGCTAAACACTTGGGCGCGCAACATAAAGCTCGCCGAGCACAGACCCACGACTTGAGCCGCGATCGTCTCAGATATGCTGCCGTCGTTCCCGACGGAGAGAGATGTCGGACTGTACGTGTTCTGCAGACTCCCGGCTTGAGAAGAGCCTTTGGTTGCGCACACGGTCGAGTTGACCATCGCGTCACTCGTGTTGACCGTGGAGGCATAACACTGGGCATTGCCGTCGACCGACACGGTCGGTCCCGAGCCGGCCTCGGCCCATCCCTTGAAATAGTTGATCTCGCCAAGCCCCTCCTGGGCGGAGGAACAGTCAGACAGAGAGAGTTGTGCAGCGAAATCCCCGGCGCAGAGGTCTTCCGCAGCCATGGTCCAGGTCGCCACATCCTGAGCCTGGGTATCCACGTAAAACGCGTCTGCTTCGTGTCTAGGATTTCGCATTGTGCTGCTGTCGTATGCGGTCTGACCGCCTTGACGCTCAGTGCTGGCATCACCTCACAGCCATTCGCGCCCCATCCCCGTCGTTGGACCTGTCCGGCGCCATCGGCAGATCCACGGCACGACTTGAGTAGCTCGCTCCACTGCGGGCAACTCGGACGGTGTGGCGCAGTCGCCGTCACGACGGAAGCCGAACGTCTCATCCGGTTGAACGGCGACCAACAGTTAGCGTTGGATGCCCGCGTGGATTAGTAGACGCTACTTGGCGGCTCCTGACACGGACCCGAGCACTGAGCCCGGTTGGCTGGCGGCCGGTCGAAGCTCGCGAGTTGGCGATGCGTCGCGGGCGGCGTACGGAGCGTTGGCGTGGTGCGGGGGTTGAGGATCAGTTCGCTGTAGCGGCCCGGGTCGTGGCCGGCGGCGAGCTCGATCACGCGGTAGAAGACCATCCCGCGGCTGCGTGAGTGGCGGCGGTTGAAGCGGAACACGAACTCGTCGAGGTAGAGACTGAGGTGCGACTCGTTGACGGCGCCCTGATGAGTCGCAGAGCAGCCAGCGTCGACGAGCGAGGCGATGCGGTGAACGCCGAGCAGCAACTCGGAAGCCTTCGTGCCGGGCTGCACGACGCGCTCGTGGACGTAGAGGTCGTTCGTCGCTGGTCGGTAGGGGCCCCAGCCGTCGGTGATCACCGTCGCGCCCTGCTGCACGTGGTCGGTGAGGAACGCGCGCAGCGTGTCGCCCGACCCGTCGAGCAGCCACGCCATGCGGCAGCGCCCGAAACCGCGGGGCTCGACCCGCTCGACAGCGATCCCGTCGAGCGCTTTCTTGCCCTTCGCGCGCCCGCCGGAGAGGCCTAGCTCGACGCCGCCGATGTACGTCTCGTCGACCTCTACACGGCCTTGGAGCAGCTCGCGTCCCGGGCGCACGAGCACCGAGCGCAGGCGGTGGAGCATCGCCCACGTCGTCTGGTAGGAGCCGATCCCGAGCACCCGCTGCAGCGCGCGCCCGAGATGCCGTCCTTCTGCGTCGCGAACCGTCAGCACGTCATGAACCCCACCGTCAGCGGCCTTCGCGTCTTGTCGAATATCGTGCCCGCCGTGCCCGACGTCCGCAGGCCGCAGTCGGGACACATCAAGCGGCGGTCACCGAGGCGCCAGACGCCGCGATGCCCGCAGGCTGAGCAGACAAACCCGTCGGGCCAGCGCAGCCATTCAAGGTAGTCCAGGCAGTCGGCGTCGGTCCGAAACCACGCCTGGAACTCGCCGAGCGAGCCCGGATAGTGGACGCCGGCGGCCGGAATGGGCATTCCGCCACTCTACTCCGGCTAAATGGATAGCCCGTTTTGATTCTTATGCAGCAAATGTCTTGGCGGCGGTGGAGGAGAGCCCAAGATGTCGAGGATGGCTGGGGCTCTTTGTCGGCGTTGAAGGTCGCTGGTCCGTTGCTTTCGCCGGGATCGGCGCGCGGGGTTGTCCGGCCGGCCGCTGCCTCGATGATCAGCCCTGAGCGACCAGTTCGCGGAATCCGAGCCAAGATGAGTCCTCCCGTCGCTTCTCGTGTTGGCTTTCGGCGGCGCGCTGGGCGGTGGTACAGCCAGCAGGGACCCCGGGGGCCACTGAACTGACGGCTTCCCCGGGCCAACGGCCAGGATCGAGCTCGCGCACTGGGCGGGGCCCGGCTCCCTCGATTCGCAGCCAGCACAGCCCTGAGATCGCTTCCGAGACTCCCCGAGGCGCGGAGAGACCCAACACGAGAAGCGACGGGGGGAGACGAGTCAGGATGCGACGATCACTACGAACCGTCGCTGTCGCGACCCCCCGCTGGATGCGGTCTCGTGTGATGATTGTCACGCAAGCGCGGGCTTGGCGCGAGTAGCGTGGTCCGGGAGGGCGAGGGGAGACTGCTGCGAGCGCTCGCCGAATTGGTCCGCGACGGGCGAGATGGGAGCCATATGCAAGCGGGGCAGGTAGGAAAGGCAAACCGACCTGAGCGAGCCGGTGCCGCTACTCTGGTTAGTTCGTCCGAGGTTGCCTTTACCGCTTGCGCGCCGACCGCCGCACGCGAGTTCGTAGGCCGCGCTCGGCGAGCCGCCGCACCCGCCGGCCCTTCGAACGTCAGCCCCCTGCGAGACAGGGCGCGGCTGGCAGCGGTGGCAGCCATCGCGGCATTGGCCTGCGTGCTGCTGACGGCATGCGGTGCCGGCGCGACCGCGTCGGCGGTCGCGCCGACCAAGGCGGGAGCCGGCAAGCAGTCGACGCTTGGCCACGCACGCTTCCAAGCGGTAGACGCTGTGTACGTCGCTGAGGTGCCTGCCGACAAGCTTCGGGGCAGGACGATCGTCACCCCCGCGGAGCTTCAGGCAGCCGTACGGCCCGTTGTCGTGGCCTGCAAAGCACTCGACCGCAACGACGCGCTGCTCGGCGCCCTGCGACGTCCCTGCCTGTTGGGGGCAACGGTCATCCGTCGGATAGCTGCCCCTTGCCAGGACCGGACGTCTTGCGTCACGGCGATCACCGGCGTGCGACGCGCGGTCTCGAGGCTGCTCACTTCCGAGCGCAGCTTTGATCGCGCCGTCGACTTTGCGAACATCACCGCGGCTTGTAAGGGCGCGCTGCGCTCGACACCCGACCACCACACCGCTACCGCGCCTTCGCCTCGGCCCTCGCTTTCTTCCAACGCGGGCAGGCAACCCAGTCTCAGGCCGACATCGTCGAGGCCCAACGCCGCCTGCGGGTCGCGCAACAGCTCGGCGACGCCCTGCCGAGCGGCAAAGAGCAACTCGAGAAGTTCCGCAAGGACTGCGCCTGTCCCGCATCGCGCCCTATCGCCGGCTCGCGCGTCGACGCGGCGACAAGAAATCGATCGCCGCAATCGCGCTCGCTCCTGACCACCGGCATCGGCGAGCACTACCCGACGGCACCTGGCGGACAGGCCGTAATCAAGACTTTCGGCGCCCGGAGTCGCGCCGGTGGCACGAATCACGGTTGCTCGCCGCCGGCGTCGGCGCGAATACGACGCGGAGCGGCGCCAAACGCCAACGTCACCCGCGACGCGGGACACGTGCTGACCGCGTGCCGTCGGGCTGCTGCTTGAGCGCTCGGGGGCCGACTCGGTCGCTGATCGAGGGCTCTGGGCCGGGATCAACGCTGGCCTGCGGTGAGGCTGGGGGAACGCGTCATCCGTGTCATCCTGTGAGGGCTGGCGAGCACCTTGAGCCGAGGCGGGAAAGTTGGAGCGGGTCGCACCGAGTCAGCGGAGAGCCACGCCGCACGTGCCGGCCACGGTCGTCGCCGCTTCGAGGTCGCCGGCCGACCGCCTCCCGGAGCCGATGGTGTCTTCGATGAGTGCTCGCTTCGGGTACGACTTCAGTCGCGTGCGGGTGCACGCCGACGGGTCGGCAGCGCGGTCGGCCGCGGAAATCGGCGCACGGGCTTGGACGCTCGGGTCCGACGTGGTGTTCGGTGCCGGCATGTACGCGCCGACCACCCGGCCCGGACTAGCCCTTCTGACGCACGAGCTTGCCCACGTCGTCCAGCAGCGCGACGTCGACACCACCGCGGGGGAGCCGCTCCTCGGCGAGGCCGCCGACGCTCACGAACGGGAGGCGGATGCCTCGGTCCGGGCGGTCGCCGAGCATGGCGAGGTGCCACGCCTCGGCAGGGTCCCCGGGCCGCGCGTGCAGGGCTCGTTCCTGAGCGGCCTGCTCGACGTACTGCTGTTCATCCCTCGCTTGTTCGGGCTCGAGACCTTTCCGGCCGAGCAGCTCCGGGAGTACCTCAGCGGGCTGCGGGCGAGACGGGGACCGGAGCTCGGGCTCTTCAGCGACAACAAGGCTCGAGCCTGCGTGTCGCGGGAACGGGAGCTCGGCCCGTACGACGTCCAGACGAAGATTTGGCTGATCGACGACATGCTCGACGGTTGGACCTCGTTCCTCGACGAGGGGGCCATCATCACGCTTCTCCGCGGCTCGGGCGCGGACCGTGATCGGATCGCCCAGGGAGTGGGTCGTGACCGGTTGTGGTCGAAGTTCAGCGGGCAGAATCGGCGCATCGTCGAAGCGCAGACGCTGACCGCAGCCGATGCTGGAGAAGGGCTCATCTCGCGGCTGCGCACCCTCGAGCCCGGGGCGATCGACGACTACGCGGCCAATGCGACCGATCCGGCCGTCCGCGAATCGGCTCGCCGGGCGGCGGCGCTGTCTGGGATGACCGCTCCGGCACCGAGCTCGGCCGTGATCACCCCGGCCGGAGAGGCGAAGTTCGCCATCAACGGCGTTCGGATCACCTTCGGGCAAGACCGGGTGATCCCGGCGCTCGGCGATCACGCGCAGACCCACGCCGATTTTCAGGCGTTCCCGCCCGGGCTCATTCCCATCACGCCGGAGAACGCCAACACGCCGGTCGCGGGCGTCAGCCCACCCGACATGACCTTGGAGATCTGGACGGAATACGGCTCGGCGGAGGCGAAGAAGAAGCCTCCGGGCTACGGAGTGGGCACGCGCGCGCATGACGACCCGACGCTCCATGCCCATGAGCGAGCACACAGCGAGGCGTGGCTGACGTTCCTGAGGAACAACCGGCCGCCGACGTTCGCGGGTGCCGACGGGATGCTGCCGGCGCAATACAACGCCGCGGTGGCGGCGTGGAGGAGCACGATGGCGGACTATTCGCGCCGGGCACAGGATTTTGCGCTTCGCGCGGGGGACTGCGTCGGCACGCTACCGACCGACCAGCAACTCGAAGGCACCGGCTTTACCGCCGCTATCTGCCATCAGCCCTGAGCCGCACTGTTCCGTCGGAACGGCCGCGCTCGAACAGTACTGCATACCGCTGGTGGTATGCTTGACGGGATGAGCGTCCAGATCGCCGTGCGGTTGACCGACGATGATCTTGAGCGGCTCGACGCCGCCGTCGCGCGCGGCGTGTTTCCCAGCCGTGCGGCCGCTGTCCGGGCCGGGCTTCGGCGGCTTCTCGACGAGGAGCGCGAGACGCAGATCGCTGAGGCCTACCGTCGCGGCTACGCCAGCGAGCCCGCGGAAGAGTGGGTCGGCGAGACCGGGTCGCGCTTGGGCGCCGCGAACCTCGCCAACCAAGAGCTGGCGGGCGGCGAGCCGCCTGCGTGAACAGGGGAGAGGTGTACGACATCGATTGGCCCGGGCTGGGTTTGCGACCGGCCGTGGTCGTGACGCGCCCGACGGCGATACCCCACCTGACCAACGTGACCGTCGTGCTGATCACGACCCGCGTACGCGGGGTACCGACGGAGGTGGAGCTCGGAGCCGCTCACGGGCTGATCGAGGGATCGGTCGCCAACTGCGACAACGTGCTCACCGTGCCGAAGGCGGCAGTCGCCGCGTTGCGCGGCACCCTCGGCCGAGCGGAGACGCGCGCACTGGACGACGCGCTCCGCATTGCCCTCGCACTCGACTAACGCGTCGAAGACGTGCCGGACCAAGTCGGGCGGACGGCGGATCCCTGCGACGACTACCTCGTCGGGCTCGCGCGCGTGGCCGCCGCCGACTTCCTGGTCTCCGGCGCTCGCCACCTGACTCCCCGGTTCGACTCGGTCCCGTCGGCGCTCCGCCACGGCAGTTCCGCGACGGCTGCTCGAATCGAGCTCCTGCGGCCGCTGTGGGGGTTTTGCTGCATTTTGGGAATTATGCGGCAAATGTGGGCCCGCGGCTTCCTGCCGCCCACCAGCAAGCACGATGGGCGGCTCTAAGGGCCCAATGGACCGCCGGGCTCGGCTCATTCGTCCCACGGCTACACGCCGGTAGCAGAACCCCCACAATGCGTCGCGCGCAGCCACCTGAACCCGAGGAGTCGCTTTGTCCTACGCACGAGTTTTCCTAGGCCTGATCGCCCTGATCGCTGTCGCCTTCTTCCTGCTCAAGGTCGCGATCGTCGGCGCGATCTTCGGGGTCTTCGCCCTGATCGTGCTAATCATCGTCCTCAAGGAGAGGCTCTAACCTCCAATGGTCGCCAAGGATCGGGGTCGGCGGGTCTGGAACGTCCGCCTGAGCGAGCAGGAGTTGTCCTCGGCCGTGGCGGTAGCGCGCGCCGCCGCCTTCTCGGCAGTTGGTTGGCCATCAGCCTGATTGGGCATCGCCTCGGCCTCCGCCTTGAGGCGCGCACGCCGGTCGCTCGCGCCCTCATAGAGGAGGATGAAGAACACGAACACCAGCGAGACGATCGTCGACCACAAGAACCACCCGCTGTCCTTTGCATTGGCTGTGATGGTCATCGGCGTGCTATCTATGCCTGACGGACCCTCGAAGCTGATGGTGCCCACGTACTCCCGGCCGGCAGACTGCTTGCCGGGTCCAGGCAAACCCGAAAGCTAAGGGTCTTGCGGTCAGGTGATAAGCCGAGCGCCGAGAACGTAGGGTCTGGAACGGACGCCGAGTCCGTCGTATCACCGACGCGTAGAATGGGATCAGCGACTACCTCCAGGCTCTTTTCGACGTCCTTGGGAAGCCGCGTCGGGGCCGTGAGCTCGAGCACCGTCTCTTCCTGCTTGCGCGCCGTCCCAAAATTGATAGTTCGAGCCGTCGGGGTTCCTTGGAGGGTTCTCGCCGGAGTGACGGCTTGGCCCACGATCGCGGCGCCGGCGTTCGAGGCCGAGCACAGACCCAGGGAGCCGGAAGGTGCAGGCACCTGAGACGGAGGGCTCGATTGGGCTGCACCGATTTGCGAGGATCATCGAATGGAGCCCCCCGCCGGAGACGAGACCAGGGGGGCCACTCCGACCCGAGGCTTCAGCCGGATCGAAGGGGCCGGGTGACGATCGGCCTCGCCCTCCCGCCCCGAGCGGTCGTCGTCGACGGGTACTACGGGCCGTACCTCCACGAGACGCACCCGTTCGACCTCTGGCTGTGGGGTCTTCCGGCGGCGATATCCCGCCCGGCCGCGCGGTATGGCCTGCTCCGCGGCGTCCTCCTCTTCGTCGCCAGCATCCGGGCCCCGGCGATCGCCCTCGTCCGCCAGGATCGGGGCTGGCGCACCCTCCTGCTGACCCGCGCCCTCTTCGGCCGCCATCGCAAGCTGATCGCCCTCCAGTTCATCGCTCCGCCCCCGGAACCCGGCCGCCTTCCCCGCCTCCGAGCCCGAGTCGAGCGCTGGGCGCTCGGGCGCGCTCTCCACGTCGGACACGTCCTCACCCGGGCCGAGATCGACCTCTACGCCGGGCGCCTCGATCTCGAGCCGACGCGCTTCGTCTACATCCCCTGGTATCGGGGCACGACCGGCGCGACCCTGCCGGAGTACGCAGTCGACGGCGGGCTCCTCTCCGCCGGCCGCGCCTTCTGCGACTGGGAGACGCTCCTCGCGGCGACCACCGGCCTCCCCTGGCCGCTCACGGTGGTCTGCTCGACCGCGGACCGCGCCCGCGTGCTCGGCCTCGACCCCGACCGCCACGTCGACGTCCGCGCTGACATTCCGCTCGAGGAGTACCGGGCCCTCCTGCGGGGCTCCGCCCTCGCCGTGTTCGCCATGCACGACGGCGGCGTCAGCCAGGGGCAGGTCCGGCTGAGCGACGCGGCCGACGCCGGCGTCCCGGTCGTCGTCGCCGCCACCGCGTCCCTCGCCGACTACCTGGTGGCCGACGGTCCGGCGGTCACCGTCCCGGTCGGCGATCCGCAGGCCCTCCGGGCGGCGATCTCCGCCCTGATGGCGGCGCCCGGCCGCCGTCGCGAGCTGCGCGAGCGGACCGCCGTCCATGTCGCCGCCTGGACGAGCGACGACTACTGGCGCGCGGTCGAGGCACTCCTCCACGGCCGCCCACCGGACATCCCGGACGGCCCCGGAGATCGCCCGGCGCCGGCCGACCCCGGCCGGCCGTGAATCAGGACGACCGCCGGCGACGGTCAGCCGCCGAGGAGGTCGGCGAAGACGAACCCGTCGCGCTCGACGATCTCGCCGACCCGGCAGGCGATCGGCTGCCCGAAGACCGGTCCGGCGTGGACGAACGTGTGGAACTCGCCGTTCTCGCCGCACGGATCGACGTGCCCCGGGAGGTCGGCGAGCAGGTCGGCGTCGAACGCCCGCCCGGCGAACGACGGATCCAGCTGACCCGGGTCCACGCAGACGAGGACGGCGCGGAAGCCGGCGGCGATGAACTCCCGCGCGAGGCGCGCGGTGTCCCGCTTCCAGAGCGGGAACACCGCCTCGAGGCCGGCGGCCCCCAGCCGGGCCTCCCGGTAGGCGCGGATGTCCGCGAGGAAGAGGTCGCCGAACGCCACCGCCGAGATCCCGCGCAGGCCCTCGGAGGCGAACGCCTCAGCCATCCGCTGCTCATAGAGCTCGTTCGTGCAGCCGACCGGGATCTCGATCTCGACCAGCGGGACCCCGGCCGCCTCGGCCTGGCGGAGGACGAGCTCCCGCCGGACGCCGTGCATCGACACCCGGGCGTACGCGTCGGTGACCGTCGTGATCAGCGCCCGCGGCCAGAGCCCGTCCGCTCGCCGGAGGGTCCACAGGGCCAGCGCCGAGTCCTTGCCGCCGCTCCAGGACAGGGCGAGGGCCGTCGCATCGGCAGTGGTCATCGCAGCCCGGCAGGCTATTGCCTGATCGGCCGGTTCGCCGGCGACCGAGACGGGAAGACCCGACCACCCTTTGGACCATCGCTTTCGATCGACCGCCCGCCGGCCGGGCCAGCTCGTCGCCTTCGCGTTCGCGGTGACCATGCTCGGGACCACCCTCCCGACCCCGCTCTATCCGCTCTACGAGCAGCGGATCGGGTTCTCGAGCTTCATGGTCACCGTGGTCTTCGCGGTCTACGCGGTCGGGGTGATCGCCGCGCTCCTCCTCTTCGGCCGCCTCTCAGACGATGTCGGACGCCGGCCGGTCCTCCTCGCCGGACTCGGCCTCTCGGCCGCGAGCGCGGCCGTCTTCCTCCTCGCCGGCGGGCTGCCCGTCCTCTTCGCCGGCCGGATCCTCTCCGGCCTCTCGGCCGGCGTGTTCACCGGGACGGCGACGGCGACGCTCGTCGACCTCGCCCCGTCCGGCCGCCGCGGGCGGGCGACCCTGATCGCCACCGCCGCCAACATGGGCGGCCTCGGCTGCGGGCCGCTGCTCGCCGGACTCCTCGCCCAGTACGCGCCGCTCCCGGTCCGGCTCTGCTTCGTGGTCGACCTCGTCCTCGTCGCCCTGGCGATCGCCGGCGTCGCGCGGATCCCCGAGACCGTCGAGGACCGCACGCGGGTTCGCCTCCGCCTCCAGGGCCTCCTGATCCCGACCGGCGCCCGAGCCCTCTTCGTCCGCGCCGCGACCGCGGCCTTCGCCGGGTTCGCCGTCCTCGGCCTGTTCACCGCGGTCGCCCCGGCCTTCCTCGGCCAGGTGCTGAGGCTCCCCGACCACGCCCTGACCGGGGCCGTCGTGTTCGCCGTGTTCGCCGCCTCGCTCGCCGGGCAGGTCGGCCTCGAGCGCACGACTCCCCGCGTCGCCCTCCCGGCCGGCTGCCTGGCCCTCGTCGCCGCCATGGGCCTGCTCGCCGCCGCCCTCGAGCTCCGCGCCCTCGCCCTGCTCGTCGCCGCCGGGATCCTCGCCGGCCTCGGCCAGGGGCTGAGCTTCCGCGCCGGCCTCGCCTCGGTCACCGCGACCGCGGCCGCCGAGGAGCGCGGCGCCGTGTCGTCGAGCTACTTCGTCGTCGCCTACGTCGCCATCTCGATCCCCGTCGTCGGCGTCGGCCTCCTCGCCGAGCTCACGAGCTTGGAGACGGCTGGCCTCGTGTTCGCCGCCGCGGTCGCCGCCCTCGCCCTGGCCGCGAGCCTCAGCCTCCTGCGCCGGGGCCGGACGGTCCCCGCCTGACTCGCGAGCGGCGTCGAGGCCCGGAGCGCGGCCGGCCGGCTCGCCGCGGGGCCGCGGGCGCCTTGGTTCATTCGGAGCCCGCTCGGCTCGCTCGGCCGCCGTCTCGCGGTTCGCCGCGGCGATCGGGCGTCCGCCCCTCCGCGCGCCTGACCGATCCCCGGCCCGGAAGCCCCGGTGGACGGGGTGGCGATCCCGCTCACTGGGCGTATGCTGAGAAGCCTTGGGGGGTCAAGACGTGACAGCTCCGGCGGCGCGCCGGGCGCCGTGGTCGTCGCGACCGTGCCCGGACCGGGTGCGGCTCGCGTGACCCGCATCGAGACCGCGATCATCGTGGCGACCGACCTCGTCGGATCGACCGAGCTCGCCTCGCGGGTCGGGAGCCTCAAGTTCGAGGAGCTCCGCCGGGAGCACGACTCCCTCCTCGGCGACGACATCGAGGACGCCGGTGGCCACGTCGTGAAGAACACGGGCGACGGCCTGCTCGCCGCCTTCCCGAGCGTCACCGCCGCCCTCGCCGCCGCCGTCGCCGTCCAGCAGCACCTCGATCGCCGCAACCGGACGGCCGAGGTCGCCATGGCCGTGCGGATCGGGGTCAGCATCGGCGACGCGGCCGTCGACGAAGGCGACTACTTCGGCATCCCCCCGATCGAGGCGACCCGCCTGTGCGGGCGGGCGGCCGGGGGCGAGATCCTGATCGCCGACCCGGTGCGGGCGATGCTCCGCGACCGTCAGGGCCACCGCTTCGAGTCCGCCGGCGCCCTCGAGCTCAAGGGACTGCCCGAGCCGGTGCTCGCCTGGAAGGTCGGCTGGGAGCCCCTGCCCGAGCCGGCCGGCGCCGCCCTTCCGGCGCGCCTGCGCGGAGGGTCGCAGGACGTCTCCGTCGGGCGGCGCCCCGAGCAGGACCTCCTGCTCGAGCGCTGGGACCGGGCCGTCGACGGGCACCGCCAGGTCGTCCTGATCTCCGGCGAGCCGGGCATCGGCAAGACCCACCTGGTCACCCGGGCGGCCCGGACCGCGCTTCCCGACCAGGCGCTGATCCTCTACGGACGCTGCGACGAGGACCAGGGCATGCCCTACCAGGCGTGGGTCGAGGTCCTCCGCGACTACGTCCGCGTCGCGCCCCGGCGCCTGCTGCGCCCCCACGCGGCCGAGCTCTCGCGGCTCGTGCCGGACCTGACCGGGAAGCTCGGGAGCGTGCCGCCGCCGGCGGCGTCCGACCCCGACACCGAGCGCTACCTCCTGTTCACCGCGGTCGGCGGCCTGCTCGCCGCGGCGACCGAGGTGGCCCCCGTGCTCTTGATCCTCGACGACCTCCACTGGGCCGATCCGCCGACCCTCCAGCTGCTGAAGTACCTGGTCACCGCCTCGGACCGCGGCCGGCTGATGCTCATCGGGACCTTCCGCGACTCCGACGTCGCCCAGGACGATCCGCTGAGCGCCGTCCTCGCCGACCTGCGCCGGGAGTCGGGGGTCACGCGTCTCGGGCTCGTCGGCCTCGACGAGCCGGAGATCGTCGGCCTGATCGAGGGCATGGCCGGACAGGAGATCGACGGCCCCGGACGGGCGCTGGCCGGGCAGCTCCAGCGCGAGACGGCGGGCAACCCGTTCTTCGTCGGCGAGATGCTCCGCCATCTCCGGGAGACCGGGGCGATCGCCGTGGAGGACGACGGCCGCTGGTCGTTCGCCAGCCCGCCGCTGACCCGGGGGCTCCCCCAGAGCGTGCGGGAGGTGATCGGCCGGCGGGTGGCGCGCCTCGGCGAGGAGGCCCGACGCCTGCTCGGGGCGGCGGCGGTCATCGGTCCCGAGTTCGACCTCGACCTCCTCGGGCGGGCCGCCTCGCTCCCGGCGGCCGAGCTGCTCGACCGGCTCGACGAGGCGGTCGCCGCGTCGCTCTTGACCCGCCGGGCGGGGGCCGCCGGCCAGCAGGTCTACGCGTTCAGCCACGGGCTGGTCCAGGCCACGCTGTACGACGCTCTCCCGCCGGGTCGGCGGATCACGCTCCACCGAGCGGTCGGGCTGGCGATCGAGACGATCGACGCCGGGAGCCTCGACCGCCTGCCCGAGCTCGCCCACCACTTCCTCGAGGCAACGGTCGACGCCGACTCGACCCGCGCCGGGGAGTACGCCCGGCGGGCCGGCCAGCAGGCGATGAGCCAGTTCGCCTACGACCGGGCCGAGGCGCTCTTCGTCCGCGGCCTCGAGGTCACCCCGCCCGACCGGCCGCGCGACCGGATCGCCCTGCTCCAGGCCCTGGGCGAGGCGCAGATGCGCAGCGGCGACGCCGAGGCCGCCCGGCGGACGCTGCTCGAGGCCGCCGCCGACGCCCGGCGCCACGACGAGCCGGAGGCGCTCGCCCGGGCCACGCTCGGATGCGGCATCTGGGGCCTCAGCTTCGGCGTCGACGAGATCCTGATCGAGCTCGCCGAGGAGGCGATCGCCCGCCTCGAGCGCAGCGGCGGGAGCCGCCGCCTGCTCGCCGAGGTCAAGGGCCTCCTGGGCGCCGCCCTCTACTACGCGCCGGGCCCGCAGAGCGAGCGCCGGCACGGCCTGTGCGCCGAGGCGGTCGCCCTCGCCCGGGCCGAGGACGAGCGGGAGGGCGACCGGGAGTCGGCCGCCAGCCTCGTCTACGTCCTCGCTCGGGCCCTCCTCGCCGGCTGGGGGCCGGACTCGGCCACCGGGGACCTCGAATGCGCCGAGCTCCTCGCGCTGTGCCGGGAGCTCGGCCACAGCGAGATCGAGACGCTCGTGCGCAACTGGCGGACCAACCTCCTCTTCGAGCGCGGCGACTTCGCCGGGGTCGACCGCGAGCTGGCCAGCGTCGAGCACATGGCCACCGAGCTGCGCCAGCCCCGGGCGATCGTCTTCCTCCCGCTCCATCGGGGCATGCAGGCGGTGGTCCGGGGCGAGCTGGCCGAGGCCGAGCGGCTGCACGCCGAGTCGCTGCGGATCGGCGCCCGGGTGCGGCGATCGGGCAGCGAGCTGGCCGCCACCGCCCAGCTCCTGGTGATCCGCCTGATGCAGGGCCGGTTGCCCGAGCTCGAGCAGCCGCTCCGGAGCCTGGCCGCGGCCCACCCCGGGGTGGTGGCCCTCCGCTGCGCGCTGGTGGCCGCCCTCGTCCAGGCCGGCCGGACCGAGGAGGCCCGGATCGAGTTCGACGCCGTCATGACCGGCGGGCTGGCGGGCATCCCCCGCGACAACACCCACATCGTCGCGCTCACCCTGCTCGCCGAGGCGGCCGCCCGGCTCGGCGATCAGCGCCGGGCCCAGTCGCTCTACGCCTGGCTGCGGCCGTACGCCGGTCGCTGGGTGGTCTCCCCCACCGCGGCCGCGCTCTGGCCCGTCGAGCGCTCGCTCGGGCTGCTCGCCGCCGCCTTCGGCGCCTTCGACGTGGCCCTCGCCCACCTGGCCGCGGCCCGGGCCATGGCCGAACCGGCGGGAGCGCTCCCCACCCTGGCCCTCACAAAGCTCGACGAGGCCCGGCTCCTGACGCTCCGGGACTCACCCGGTGATCGCGCGCGGGTGACCGTCCTCTCGCGCGAGGCGCGCGTCCTCGCCCAGGAGCTCGAGATGCGCCACGTCGTCGCGGAGGCCGCCGAGCTCGAGACCGGCTCGGCCGACGCGGTCACGGCGCCGGGGTAGCCAGCCGGCGCAGGGCGGCCATCCCCGGGACGAACAGGTAGTGCCCGCCCCGGGTGGTGACGAAGCGCTGGCCCGGGGTGAGGAACCGCGGGGGGCTCCCCTGGATCGTCATCTTCGCCTCGGGGTCGTCGCCCCCGAGGAGGAAGTCGCGGTCGTCGCCCAGCCCGAACGCCCCGCCGTCGCCCAGCCACTTCGCCTGGATGAACTCGAACTGCCGGGCGATGCTCGCGTTCAGGCAGACGAAGACGAGGCCCGCCTCCTGGCCGGTCCCACCCCCGTAGGCCATCCCCCGGCGGACGATCCGGTGGCGCTTGGTCCGCTCGGTCCGCCAGCCGAGGGCGTCGCGGGGGTTGGCCCGGCGGACGTGGGCGCCCAGCGGGCAGCGGAGCCCGCGCGGGTCGTCCGCGTAGGTGAAGCCGTTGTCCGGGTCGGCCGGGCCGGGTCCGACCTGCGCCGGGCGCATCAGCGAGGTCCCGTCGCGCCGGCGCCCGACGACCTGCCAGGCCAGGAGCTCGGCCGCGTCCCGGTCGCCGCCCGAGGCGTCGAGCAGCCAGCGATCGAACCGGTCGACGTCCTGGGCGAGCTTGCGCCAGACCATGTAGGTGCCGTTGCGCAGGAACGGGCTCCGGGCGCCGGGGACGATGCCGTCCTCGTCGCGGTGGCCGAGGATGACCTCGCCGAGCCGGAGCGGCCGCCAGCCCAGGCGCCCGCGGACGCCCTCGCCCGGGGCGGGGCGGCCGGATCCCGCGACCGCCGGCTGGGAGAAGCCGTCGCGGAAGCCGAAGTGCTCGCGGGCGTCGCGGTCGGCGTCGGTGCGCTGGAGGTAGGGCACCTCGAGGCCCGGGTGGCCGGCCACCTCGGCGGCGAGCGCCGCGGCGTCCGCGTCGCGCGCGGCGGCGCTGGCGGCGTAGAGCGTGAGCAGGACGGCGGCGTCCTCGAGCCCGGGCTCCCAGTTGCCCGGGGCGCTCGGGCCCGTGTCGCCGAGCTCGGCCTCGGCCCGGGCGGCCATCCCGGCCCGGAACTCCGGGGCGAAGGCGTCGAGCAGGGCTTGGCCGGGAGCCAGGGCCGCCAGCCCGGGGTAGGTGAAGGCCAGGTTGAGCGTCGCGTCGGGCCGACCCCCCCGCGGCCAGGGCGCCGCGGTGGTGACCCGGGGCACCAGGGCGCGCACGAGCGCCCGCGCGTGCGCCTCGGCGCCGTCGGCGACGGTGACGAACAGATGGGCGGCGTGCTCGAGGGTGTACCCCCGGAGGATGTTCCCCTGGATGTCGTGCTCGACCGGCGCGTCCGGGGTCATCGGCGGAACTCCTCGCGGAAGGCGTGGGCCAGCCCGACCGGGTCGAGGGTCGCCGCACGCAGGGCGAAGCGCTGGAGCTGGGCCCGGCGGCGGACCGCCGCGTTGACCTGGTCGACCGTCTCGGCCCAGGCGGCGACCGTGTAGGGCACTGCGATGACGTGCGCCTCGAGGTAGGTGAGGAGCCGGTCGGCGTTCGCCGCGGCCGCTGGGTCGCAGAACGCCCAGATCGACTGGGCCGCCGCCTGGCCGGCCAGCGCCTCCAGGTAGGGTCGCGGCTCGCCGTCGAAGCGGCTCGAGAAGTACAGCTTGTGACCGTCGACGGGGAGGACCACGAAGCGGGCGAAGTGCGTCGCCCGCCCGACCTCGGCGAGCGGACCGGTGTGCGTGTCGAGGCGCCGGAGGTGCGCTTTGAGGGCGTCCTCACGCCCGTCCATGACATCCGTCACCACCACCAAGTCCCCGGTCATGGTCAGAGCCGGTCCTGGACGTCGAAGAGGAAGCGGTCCCACCGGGCGGCGAAGTCGAGCGGGCCGAGTCCGTCGGTGTCACGCACGAACCGCTCGAGGCGCCGGTCGAGCTCGAGTGCTCCGACGACGATCTCGGTGGTCGTACCGTCCACATATCCGGTGTGGAAGTGGTCGGCGCGCTGGTCGTGCTCGGCCACGAAGTCGAGCAGTCCGGTCGCCGGGAGCGGGCCCGGGAAGCCGATCGCACCGCCCCAGATGGCCCGCCACTGCCAGGGCATGATCATCGCGAAATCGGGGATGTAGCTGGCCGGGGCCCCCGACCAGTTGGTCTCGAAGACGAGCGCCGGCGGCCGGCGGGGCCGTTCGATCAGCGTCCACCGGGCGAAGGCGATGACACGCAGCTTGATCAGTGGACGGATGAGGATGGTGGTGCGCGAGCCGAAGGCGAACACCACGCGCAACCACCTGACCCACGCCCGGCGGCGCAGCGGTGTCAGCGCGGTCACCACCTGCCATCGCCCGTACCCGGACCCTTCCACGGCCGTGACTTTATCGTGCCCGGTCACGAAGTCATCTAAAGTGCCCCGACTGCGATGACCACGGACACCGGCGAGTCAGAGACCTTCGATGCCATCATCATCGGATCCGGGTTCGGCGGCTCGGTCTGCGCGGCCCGGCTGGCCGCCGCCGGTCTCGACGTGGTGGTGCTCGAGCGCGGGGCCCCCCACCCCCCGGGTTCGTTCGCCCGCACCCCCCGGGAGATGCGCACCAACTTCTGGGATCCCGACGCCGGCCTCCACGGGCTGTTCGAGGTCTGGTCGTTCGCCCAGGTGAACGCGATCGTCTCGAGCGGACTCGGCGGGGGGTCGCTGATCTACGCGAACGTGATGCTCCCCAAGCCGGCGCACACGTTCCAAGAAACGGCGGCCGACGGCACGCCGGTGCCCTGGCCGGTCGACCGGGCCACCCTCGAGCCGCACTACGCGGCCGTGCGGGCGGTGCTCCGGCCGGAGCCGCTCCCCGAGGGCGAGCCCTACGCGTCGATCCCGAAGACCCGCGAGTTCGCCCGGGCGGCGGGCGCGGCCGGGTTCGAGGTCGAGCGGCCGCCCCTGGCCATCCGCTTCGCCGTGGACGGCGAGGCCCCCGAGCCGGGCCGGGAGCTCGCGCCGGACGGGAACCTCCACGGCCGGCCGCGGCTGACCTGCCGCCTCCTCGGCGAGTGCGACATCGGCTGCAACGAGGGCTCGAAGAGCTCGCTCGACCTGACTTACCTGAGCCAGGCCAAGCGCGACGGCGCGAGGATCCGGACCCTCTGCGAGGCGGTGGCGGTCGAACCGGCGCCCGAGGGCCGCTGGTGCGTCCGCTACGTCCAGCACGTCGGCGCCCGGGCCGGCCACCGCGAGGACCTCCTCGATCCGTCGCTCGACGCCGACCGGACGATCTCCGCCAAGGTCGTCGTCCTCGCCGGCGGGACGTTCGGCTCGACCCGACTCCTCCTCGGCCGGCGGGCGGCCCTCCCCGGGCTGAGCCCGCGGCTCGGCTGCGGCTTCTCGAGCAACGGCGACATGATCACCTTCGCCCGCGACTGCCGCACCGTGGACGGCGGCTGGCTCGACCTGAACCCGAGCCTCGGGCCGGTCATCACCCAGAGCGGGCACCAGACGCGCGACGGGCAGGAGCTCTGGCTCCAGGACGCCGGCGGGCCGGAGTTCAGCGAGTGGCTCTGGCAGGCCCCTGAGGTCCCCGGCGACGTGCTCGGCCTCGTCCGACGGATGCTCTTCAGCCGGGCGGCCGAGCTGGTCGGCGGCCGCCACCGGACGCGGATCAGCGCGGACGTGGCCGCCGCCTTCGGGAGCTCCGAATCGTCGGCGGCGATGGTCCCGCTCCTATCGATGGGGGTCGACGTCCCGGGCGGGCACCTGAGCCTCGACGGTGACGTCCTGAACCTCGACTGGGATCCCCACGGCGAGTCGCGGGACTACTTCGACGCGGCCGAGGCGGCGGCCCGCCGGGTGGCCGGGGCGCTCGGTGGGCGCCTGGCCCCCCGCTTCGGCCTGGCGCGCGCCCGGGCGATGACCGTCCACCCGCTCGGCGGGTGCCCGATGGGGCGGGACCGCGAGCACGGGGTGGTCGACGACCGGGGCGAGGTGTTCGCCGCCGGCGGCGTCCACCGGGGCCTGTTCGTCGCCGACGGATCGGTGATGCCGGGACCGGTCGGGCCGAATCCGAGCCTGACCATCGCCGCCCTGGCCGACCGGTTCTCCGAGCGGATGATCGAGCGGGCCTGATGGGCGGAATCGGCTTCACCGAGGAGATGTCCGGGTGGATCTCCTTCGTCGAGACCGACTTCAACCAGGCGCTCCTCGCCGGCCGGAGCGCCGGCCGGACGGCGAGGGTGCACCTCGACATCGAGATCCCCGACCTCGACCGGTTCATCGCCGACCCCGGGCACCAGGCCCGGGCCACCGGGTGGCTCGAGTGCGGCGAGCTCGGCGGGCGCCTGGCCGTCGAGGACGGCCGCTTCAACCTGTTCGTCGAGGAGCCCGACGCCTTCCACCTGCGCATGCGCTACCGCCTGTTCGCCACCGACGCTGGCGGTCGCGCGTTCACCCTGGTCGGCTTCAAGCTGGTCGAGAACGACCTCGGCGTCGATCACTGGGTCGACCAGACGACCCTGTTCACCCGCATCTACACGGGGCGCGTCGAGGCCGAGCCGCCGGGCGGGGAGCTCGGGCCGGAGCTGATCGCCACGGGCGTCCTGCGCATCCCGGTGGTCGCCTTCGCCCGCCAGCTCTCGACCTACCGGGCGACCGGCCCGACGCGCCTGGCCGGGGTCGGCGGGATCGCCCGCTTCCAGGCGTTCTTCCTCTCGAAGCTGATGCTCGCCTACGCCGGGCCGCGGGTTCACGGCCTGCCGAGCTTCCCGCACGACGCGCCGCCGGCGTCGGCGCCGGCGCCGGCGCCGGCGTCCGCGGCCTGGGAGGCGGTCGGTCGCGGCCTCGAGCGAGAGATCGTCCCCCACGTCACCGAGGACGGGGTCCCGCTCAAGCTCGACCACCTCCGCCGGGCCGGCGGACCGGAGCCGACCCGGGGGCCGGTCCTCCTCTCCCACGGGGCCGGGCTCCGCGGCCAGATGTACTACGGGCAGCCGAGCGGCCGGTCGCTGGCCGCCCGGCTGCTCGCGGAGGGCTACGACGTGTGGGTCCAGCACTGGCGGGGGTCGATCGACCTCCCGGCCCGCTCGTGGACGCTCGACGAGGTCGCCCGGTACGACCATCCGGCGTCGGTGGCGACGATCCTCGGGCAGACGGGGGCGTCGACGCTGAAGGCGGTCGTCCACTGCCAGGGCTCGGTCAGCTTCACGATGGCGGCGGCCGCCGGCCTCCTGCCGGAGGTGACCGACGCCGTCTCGAGCGGGGTCTCCCTCCACATCGAGGTGCCGCGCGAGGCCCGGGAGAAGCACCTCATGCTTCCGTTCGTGTCCCGGCTGACGCCGTGGATCGACGCCCAGTGGGCGATCCGCCCGATCACCCCCCAGGGGCGGGGCCTGGCCCGGATGGGGGCGATGACGCCGGGCGAGCAGCGGGTCTCCGCCGGGTTCACCCACCTCCTCGCCCGGCTGGCCGCCCGCCGCGGGAACCCGGCGCCCGCCCACCCGGACGACGAGCCGCCGGCGTCGATCGGCCGCAGCCGCCGGGGCACCGACGGCCCGGAGCACCCGGTCTGCCGGATGGCGAACTTCATGTACGGGGCGGGAGCCAACGTCCTCTGGTGGGGAGAGAACGTCACCCGGGAGATCCACGACTGGATGGGCCGCGAGCTCGGGACCTCGCCGCTGAGCCTGTTCAACCAGATCAGGGCGAGCACCGAGCGCGGGCACGTCGCCCCGGCCGTCCAGCTCGACGGGCTCCCGCGCAGCTACGTCGCCGGTCCGCCGCGGACGGCCGCGCGCTTCACGTTCGTGGTCGGCCGGGAGAACCGCATGTTCCTGCCCCGGGGGATGCGGGCCACGTTCGCCCACTTCGACCGGCACGCCCCGCCCGGCCACCACGCCTTCAAGGAGCTCGAGGGCTTCGGCCACCTCGACCTGTTCTTCGGCAAGCGCGCCGAGGCGGATTTCTTCCCGGTGGTGGTCGCCGGGCTCCACGGGTCCGCCTGACCGGGGCCGCGGGGTGCGAGTCCGGGGCTGACGTCGACTCGAGTCCGCCGGCGGGGTGGCAGCCGAGGTCGTTCCGGGCAACCGCGGTCAGATCAAGACGCGCAGCCCGTGCTGTGGGCGCCGGTCAGCGGTATTCGGGGTTCGGGTGGTCGGGCATACTGAGATCCCAGTCGTGGGTTGAGTTGCCGTAGGCGGGGACGCCGCCGGCGTCCTTGAGTAGTCGGGCCATGTGGAGGAGGTTCCACGTCATGAAGGTGGTGTTGCGGGTTGTCCAGGCATTGCCTTGGCCGCCCCCGTCGGCGTCGAGGTAGGACGGCCCGGGCCCGGCCTCGCCGCACCAATAGGCGTCCGACTGGGGCGGGACCGTGAGCCCGATGTGCTGGAGTGCGTAGAGGATCTGGGCGCTGACGTGCTTGCCGCCGTCCTCGTTGCCCGTCGTCAGCGCGCCGCCGACCTTGCCGTAGTAGGACCATTGGCCGCGGTCGTTGACGTCGCCGGAGTAGGCGTAGAGCCGTTCGATGATCTTCCGCGTCAGCGAGCTCTGGTCGCCGAGCCAGATCGGCCCGGCGATGATGATGATGTCGGCCGGCTCGACAAGCTCTTGGTAGATCGCGGGGAAGTCGTCCCGTTCGTAGCCGTGCTGGCGCATGTCGGGCCAGAGGCCGTGCGGGATCTCGTGGTCGACGGTCCGCACCTCGTCGAGCCGCACGCCGACGCGACCGAAGATGCAGCGCGGGATCGCGAGCAGTCCGTCGGTGTGGCTGGTCTCGGGCGAGCGCTTGGTCGTGCCGTTGAAGATCACCGCCCGGAGGTCGTCATAGCGACCGGGCGCGACGTCGCACTGGCCGTCGATGAACGCCTGGATGGTGTCTGGAAGCGGCATTCCGGGGGTGTCCTTTCGGTCGTGGGGTTCAAACCAGCTCGGCGTCCGTCATGACCTCGACGAGCGCGGGCCCGTCGTGCGCGGCCGCGCGCGTGAGCGCGCCGTCGAGCGCCGCCGCGTCGGTGACGCGGATGCCGAGTGCGCCGGAGATCTCGGCGTAGCGTGAGAAGTCGGGGTTGTGAAGCGAGGTCTGCCAGACGTCCCAGTCGCCGGCGCGCTGCTCCTTGGAGATCTTTCCGAGCTGCCCGTTGTTGAGTAGGACGTGGGTGATGTTCATCCCATGCTTGACCGCCGTCAGGAGCTCGGCCATGTATTGGGCGAAGCCGCCGTCGCCGGTCACGGCGAAGATCGGCCGCTCGGGCGCCGCCGCCCAGGCGCCGATCGCCGCGGGGTAGCCGAAACCGATCGAGCCGAGGTACCCGGACATCAGCACCGACTGTCCGGGCTTGCATTCGAAGTAGCGCCCGAAGGAGTAGGCGTTGTTGCCGACGTCGACCGCGATCACCGATCCCGCCGGCGCGTGACGACCCAGGGCCTCGAAGACGACCGCCGAGTTGACGCCCCGACCGCGATCGTCGACCGCCCTACTCGCCTTCTCGGCCCGCCAGATCGCCCACCGGGCCGCCACCTCCGGTCGCTGGTCGACGCGGTCCGCCGGAGCGTCGCCGAGCCGCTGCGCGAGCAGGCCGACGGTGACGCCGACCTCGCCCCAGACGGGCACGGCGACCGGGTGGAACTTGCCGAGCTGCAGCGGATCGAAGTCGACCTGGACGATCGGCTTGCCGGCGTAGATGCCGGTGTGGTTGGAGAACGACGCACCGAGCACGAGTAGCGCGTCGCTCTCGTTCATGAACCAGCTCGCGATCGGCGTGCCGCTGCGACCGAGGACGCCGCAGGCCAAGGGATGGTCATCGTGGAGCTGTCCCTTGGCCTTGAACGTCGTGATCACAGGGGCGCCCAGTTGCTCGGCCAGGTCCGTGACCGCCGGCATGTCGAAGCGCGCGCCGTGGCCGACGATGATGACCGGGCGCTTGGCGGCCGACAGCAGCGTTACGGCGGCGGCGAGCGACTCGGCCGGCGGCGATATCGTCAGCGGCGTGAGCCGGCCCTCCGGCCCGGACGCCTTCGCGCCGGCGGCCGCCGGCTGGGTCTGGACCTCGTCGGGGAAGATCAGGTGCGAGACATCGCGGCGGAGGATCGCGTGCTTGCAGGCGAGCGTCATCAGCTCGGCGTGCTTGCTCGTCTCGAGCACCGGCTGGCTCCAGGCGGCGACCGACCCGAACGCTGCGGCGAGATCGACCTCCTGGAACGCTCCGGGGCCGAGGACCTGCGTGTCGACCTGGCCGGTCATCGCGATCACCGGCGAGCGGTCGACCTTGGCGTCCCAGAGGCCGGTGAGGAGGTTGGTCGCGCCGGGCCCGGCGATCGTCAGGCAGGCTGCCGGGCGGCCGGTCAGCTTGCCGTAGGCCGAGGCGGCGAACGCGGCGGCGCCCTCGTGGCGGATACCGATGTAGGTGAGGTTGCCGGCTTCCTCCTGGCGGCGCAGCGCGTCGGCGAGGCCGAGGTTCGAGTGGCCGACCATGCCGAAGACGTGGCGCACGCCCCAGTTGACGAGCGTCTCCGCCATGACGTCACTGACGGTCCGCACATGCGGGCGATCCGGCTCGATCCCCACGTAGACGCCGTCCGCGCGGATGTCGACCGGGAACGTCGGCACGGCGTCGCCGAACGCCGACCTGCCCGTGAGCGGGCAGTAGTCGTAGCCGTGCCAGGGGCAGCGGAGCATCCCGTTCTCGATCGAGCCCTCGCCGAGGGGTCCGCCCTGGTGAGGGCAGCGGTTGCTGAGCGCCGCGTACTGGCCGTCGAAGTGGATCATGGCGAGGCTGTGATGGCCGGCGCCGACCGTCTTGACGCGGCCCTCGGGCAGCTCGTCCGCGGCGAGGACACGGTGCCAGATCAGCGTGGGCGTCGCGGTTTCCGGCATCGGGCTCCTCCTCGGGTTTGACGGCGTCGGCATCTACGTAGTCGCGCGAGCCGCCCAGGCGTTACACGCCGCCTGTAACGGATCGCCGGCTCGGGGGACTAAGCCGCGATGCTCGAGGTCCACTACACCAACCTGTTGCTCGTCGTCGCCGCCGCGTTCGTCGCACCGCTCGCCCTCGGCTTTCTCCCTCGGCTGCGGCTGCCGGCGATCGTGCTCGAGATCCTGCTCGGGATCGCGCTCGGGCCGTCGGGGCTCGGCTGGGTCGAGGTCGACCTACCGGTCCGCATCCTCGCGCTCGTCGGGCTCGCCTTCCTTCTGTTCCTGGCCGGCCTCGAGATCGACATCGACCGCCTCCGCGGCCTGACACTCCGCGTCACCGGTCTCGGCTTCCTGCTCTCGATCGCCCTCGGCATCGTCGTCGGCGTCGCCTTCCACGCGGCCGGCGTCGTCAAGTCGCCGCTGTTTTTGGCGATCGTCCTGTGCGCGACGTCACTCGGGGTGATCGTCCCCGTGCTGAAGGATTCCGGCAACGTCGGGACGCCGTTCGGTCAGCTCGTGATCGCCGCCGCCTCGATCGCCGACTTCGGCGCGATCATCCTCCTGTCGCTCTTCTTCTCGGGCCGGGGCAGCACCGACACCACCGGCAAGCTGATCCTGCTCGGCGGCTTCGCGGTGCTCGTCGCCGCCATCGGCTTCGCCGTCGCGCGGGCCGAGCGGTCGGTGAGCCTGTCGGCCACGCTGCTGCGCCTCCAGGACACGACCGCTCAGATCCGGGTGCGCGGCGCGTTCGTCCTGTTGATCGGGTTCGTCGCGCTCGCCGACCAGGTCGGCCTGGAGACGATCCTCGGGGCCTTCGCGGCCGGGGCGCTGCTCAGCCTGATCGACCGCGACCAGGCGATGACCCATCCCCAGTTCCGGCTCAAGCTCGAGGCGGCCGGCTTCGGCCTCTTCATCCCGGTCTTCTTCGTCTCCAGCGGCCTGCGCTTCGACCTGAACGCCCTCTTCTCGAGCGCCTCCACCGTCGCCCGGGTGCCCCTCTTCCTGCTCGCCCTGCTCGTCGTCCGCGGGCTCCCGGCGCTCGTCTACCAGAGCCGGGGCACCCTCGACCGCTCGCAGGCGGCGATCGCCGGCCTGCTCCAGGCGACTTCGCTCCCGTTCATCGTCACGGCAACGATGATCGGCCAGCAGATCGGCGTGATCACCAAGCCGACGGCCGCCGGCCTGATCGCCGCCGGGCTGCTTTCGGTGGTCATCTTCCCGGCCGCCGGACTTGCGCTCCTGCGCCGCGCGAAGACCGGCGGCCCGGACACGGGACCGGCAGCGCGCGCCGACCCGGTCCTCAGCAGCGACGATCGCGACCTCTGCCGCGTGGCCCGGCGCGAGGCGGCGATCACGTGAACCCGCGCGCGGAGGCGCGGGCGCGCGTGGACGGCCGCTACGACGCCCGTGTCCTCGAACCGTCGCCGCCGGCGGTGACCGACCCGCCCTGGTTCGCTGACGACCCAGTCGCCCGCGGCGAGCCGGCTGGCGACCTGCCCCGAGTCTCGCCCGTCGGCGGCGGCGACCTGCGCTGGGAGGATCTCGTCGGCGAGGACCGCGAGCTGGCGGCGTGGTGCGCCGAGCGCTGGCTGGCCGCACACCGCCGCCTCTCGCCATCCCCGGACGGCCTCGTGGCGACGCGGGTCTCGCTGCACCGCCTCGCCGAGCACCTGATGTCGCCGGCGCGCGCGCAAGCCAATGGCAAGATCGCGCTCCGGTTCACCCGTGGCGGCTTTGGCACGCCGTTCTTCGGCGACGACGTCCAACTCCGCGTCGCCGGCGACCAGCTGATCGTCCAGGACTTCGGCGGCGAGCGGTCAGCCCGAATCACGACGCTCGGCGAGATGGCCGCCCACGTCGCGCCGCACCTCGCCCCCGACACCCCGATCACGGATGCCGACCGGCCGCTCAGCGTGGACCCGGTGGCGGCCGGGTTTCTCGGCGATTGGTTCGGCTTCGGCGCGTCCGTTCTGGAGGAGGTGCGCTCAAACGTTGGTGACGAGCACGAGCCCTCGCGGGTCCAGTTGTGGCCCGAGCACTTCGACCTGGCGGTCGAGCTCGGCGGCGAGACCGACGGTCGGCGCGCCGGCTACGGGGCCTCACCCGGCGACGAGCACCACCCGCTCCCCTACCTCTACGTCACGCCCTGGGCCGACGTGCCCACCGGTCCCCTCTGGCAGACCCAGCCGTTCCCCGGTGCTGAGCTCGGGTACGCCGCGCTGCTCGACGCCAGCGACCAGCGCGCGGCCGCGCTGCGCTTCTTCGGTGAGCGGTTGTCGGCGCTCGGCGTCGCGTGAGCCCTATCTCGTGGTGGCGACCGACCGCACCTCGCAGTCGCCGCTGCGGAGGGATCGGGCAAAGCCCGCGGCCGCGGTCTCGTAGTCGCGTATTCCGAGACTTGCCGCGGTCACTCAGACGACCCCGCCCCGAGCCGGGTAGAGCCGCCTGGGCGCGGCGAATCGCCACGGTGGGATGATCATCCCGATGGACGGCGACCGCGTGCGCGTCGATCGGTGGCTGTGGGCCGCCCGCTTCGTCAAGAGCCGGTCGCTGGCCATCGAGGCGGTCAAGGGCGGGCGGGTGCAGGTCAACGGGGCGCGGGTCAAGCCGAGCAAGGAGCTCCGTGTCGGCGACCGGGTGGAGATCGCATCGGGCCCCGAGCGGCGGACGGTCGTCGTCCGGGCGCTCGCCGAGCGCCGGGGGCCGGCCAGCCAGGCGGCGCTGCTCTACGAGGAGACGCCCGGGAGCCTGGCCGGGCGCGAGCGCCAGGCGGCGGAGGCCCGCCTCGCCCGGGCCCCGGAAGCCGAGCTCGGGCAGCGGCCGACCAAGCGCGACCGCCGGCGGATCGACGCGGCCCGCGGCCGGGGCGAGCGCCGCTAGTCGTCAGCGACGAGCACGGCGCCCCGCGCCTCGAGGTCGAACTCCTCGATCCCGGGAATCAGCTCGAGCGCCTGGGCGAGCGTCGTCCCGTCCTCGGAGAACAGGCCCTCCTCCTCCCAGCGCTCCGGGTGCAGGCTGATCACCTGCGGGTTGATCGGCCGCTCCGGGTCGGGCGGCTCCGGGAGGTGGCGGGCGGCCATGTGGAAGGTCCAGACGGCGATCGCCTGGAGGACCCGGACCTTCTGCTTGGCCCGCTCGATCATCGTCTCGAGCTCGAAGGACTCCCCGAGCTCGTGATAGGCCTGGAGGAAGGGCGCGAAGTCGGTCGACTGGACGCCCATCTGCTCGAACTTCCGCTGGTCGATCTGGTGCCAGTCGCGATACAGGTTCTGGATGCGCTCGAGCAGCGGGACGAACGTCTCGAAGACGTCCATCACGTCGCCCAGGTCCTCGAGCTGGGTCATCTTGCCGTGGAGGAACAGGAAGGCGAGGGTCGAGAAGTAGGCGATGTTGTCGTTGAGCAGCTTGCACATCATCACCTGCGGGTTGCCGAAGATCTGATACTGGTCGCGGTAGAGCCACAGGCCAGGCTCGAACAGTTGGGTGAAGAAGAAGTTGTAGAAGTCGAGGCGCTCCTCGATGTCCTCGCCGTCGAGGTCCCGGCAGATTAGGTCGCCGGAGAAGCTGTTCAGGTAGGCGATGAAGTCCGATCCGGGCGAGTAGAGCGGGTCGATGAACGCGGCCGCCTCGCCGGTCAGGCACCAGCGGTCCATCGAGAACGCCTGCGACGTGCCGTAGGAGAAGTCCTCGACCACGAGGAAGTCCTGCACCTCGCCGAGGCGGTCGTCGAGCTGCCCGGCCAGCTGGGGCTCGTGCTTGCGCAACCAGGCGAGCATCCGATCGAGCTCGTTGATCTCGTCGAACGGATGGAAGCGCGGGTCGGCGACCACGCCGATGCTGATCGGTCCCGGGGCGAGCCGGATCAGCCAGACCCAGTAGCCCTGGCCGATCAGGTGGCTGGTCGCGTCCTTGCGCACGCCCGGCTCCCAGCCCTGGGACTTCCACTCCTCGTCGTCGGTCCAGTCCTCGTAGTCCATTCCCCCCTTGAGGCGGAACCAGGCCGCGTTGACGTGATGACCGGTGTCGGTCTGGAGGCCGAGCTTGCGCCGCAGCAGGTTGAACCGGCCGGTGGCGTCGACGACCCAGCGACCCGAAACCGTCGTGGTCCGGTCCTCGTGGCTGACCGTGACCACATGCTGGTGCTCGGCGTCGAGCTCGACGTCCTCGACCCGCCAGCCCCGGTGGGCGTCGGCCCCGCGCTCGACCGCCCGGTCGAACAGGGCGTTCTCGAACACCCCGCGGTCTATCTGGTGGGTGAACACCGAGTTGCGGACCCGGGAGTGGCTCGGGGTCGGCGGCGTCGAGAACTCCACCCGGCGGGTGATGTCGCTGTTGTCGCCGGCGGGCAGGAAGAAGCGGAGCCCGAGCTTCCTGATGTGCTTCTCCGTGAGATGGTCGGCCATCCCCACGATGTTGCGGTAGTAGTACGCGCCGACCTCGACGCTCGACTCGCCGACCTTGAACGCCGACTCGGGTGCCGGTTCGGCCCGCTTGTCGGTGACGAGCACCCGCGTTCCCGGCCGGGCGAGCATCAGCTGGTTGGCGAGCGAAAGCCCGGCCAGCCCGCCGCCCATGATCACAACGTCGTAGTGGCCGTGCGGTACCCGGACCGCCTTGACCTCCGGCATCGATGCCGCGCCCTCTGACATGTCGACTCCCCTTTTGCCCGCCCGCGTTGCCTACCCACCAAACCTCGCCGGAAGCCTGCCCGCACGGCGCGGCGCCGCGCCGCGCGTGCCGGCTCCGAGTACCAGCTGGACCTACCTTGGCTGAACGTGGCGGCCCGTGTCAAGCGCGAAGGCGCGCCGGCGACCACGGCGCCCCTCCCGTCTCCCCGGACACCACGGTCAAAGGAGCTTGACGGCGTCCTGGGTCAGCGGCAGCGGGCCGGGCGCGCGCCGGTAAGCGTTGGCCCGGCGATCGAGCCGGGACTCGCGGCTTTCCGACGCGGACGTCCCCTCGGCCGTCAGATGAAGGGACCGGAGAGGACGGGCGGCTGACCGAAGGCGAGTTGCGGCGGCTGACGGTAGATCGCGACGCTCTTCTTTCGCAAGTCGCTGTTCAGGACGAAGGGCTTCATCGTCCCGGTCCCGTTGTTGACCGTGATCGTCCCGATCGGCCGGCCCATGGTCACCCAGAGCACCGTCCCGTTGGCCACGTTGACGTTTTTGACGTTGACGTTGATCGTCACGAAGCCGCCGCAGGCTGTCAGCTTCGACTGGTCGCCGATCGCCTGGCCGCTGGGCGTCGTGCCGCCGATGGCCGGGCCGGCGAGCGCGGCGTTCGACGAGCTCGGCGCGTGCTGGCAGCGCGGGTCGCCGGGAGCCGGGAGCGACGAGATCGCCACCGTGAACGCCTGGGTGGCCGTCTTGCCGTTGGGATCGGTGACCCGGAGGGTGAACGCGTAGGTGCCGGTCGCCGTCGCGGTGCCGTACATCGCCCCGTTGGCGAACAGGGTCACCCCCGGGGGGAGCGGGCCTGAGGCGAGCGACCAGGTGAACGGGGGCGCAGTGTCGCCGACGGCGTCGAAGCTGGCGAAGAAGAAGTCGTTGACGAGCGAGCCCGAGCCGAGGTCGCAGACACCGGCGGTACAGCTCATCCCCGCCGTGTCGACGGACAGGGGCGTCGGTCCGGTGGCCGACGTGCCGGTGCCGGTGAACGTGATGACCTGCGGACTGCCCGCCGCGGTGTCGGTCACCGAGATCGTCGCCGTACGCGTCCCGGTCGCCGTGGGCTTGAAGAGGACCGTCAGGGTGCACGAGCCGCCGGCGGGCACGGAGGTGCCGACGCATTGGTCGTCCGTCTCGGCGAAGTCGAGCGGGTCGGTGTTTGGCATGGGCGGAGCGTGCCAGGTGTCCGGTCTCAAGCGCCATCGGACTTTGGTCTTAAGTCCCGGGGTCGTGCGACCCCACCGCGCGCACGCGCCGCCCCACCCGGCGCCGACCGACCCCACTCGGACCCGACCGACCCGACTGGACGGATGTATGAGCGATGCCGCCGTCACGTTTGCCGGCCGCCCGGCTCTTCCCTTGTGACGGACCTCACTAACCAGACTTCAAAGGATGGGAAGCCACGCATGCGCGCATTCCTCACGATCCGAAACCGGAAGACGGCGGCGTCCATCGCCACGCGGGCTCTGCTGCTCGGGGCCATCGGCGCCGCCACGGTCTTCGCCCCCGCCGCCCAGGCCGATTCGGCCTCGAGCGTGCGCAGCCACCTCCATGGGGCCGACGCGGCGCTCCACCGCGTCATCGCCGCCGCGGCGGTCGGGTCGGTCAACGGCCCGCTCTCCCAACTCGAGGCGCACCTCGTCGCCGCCGGGCACAGCTCGGCCAAGCTCTACCGCAGCGCCCACCACGCCCGCAGGGCGGCGGCCAGCCTGCGGGCCGCGAGCGTGCTGACCGGGCTCGCCGCCCAGGAGAACCGCGACACGACGGCGCTCACGCCGCTGCTCGGCCAGCTCAGCGGGTCCGGGCAGACCGACATCGCCGGGTTCATCGCCGCGGCCACCCAGGGCCGCGAGCAGGCGCTTTCGCTGGTGACGCAGCTGCTCGGCCAGCTCCCGGCGCCGGCCCAGGGCCAGGTCGCGGGCACGGTGGCGGCGCTCTCGAACGTCGGTAGCGTCCAGCCGGGGCAGCTCGCCGGCGCGATCTCGCCCGGATCGATCGCCTGCCCGGCGATCGACGCGGTCAGCACGGTGATCGGGACGGTCCTCACCTCGGTCCAGGCCGACCTCGCCCGGGTGCTCTCGCTGATCCCGATGCTCCCGGCCGGGGTGGCGAGCACGTTCACCGGGATCGTCAACGGCCTGCCCGGGCAGCTGACGGCCCTGCTGGCCACCATCAAGCAGGCGTTCAACTGCTCGACCAGCACGCCGGTGACCACCACTCCGGGGCCGACCTCGGGCGCCGGCTCGATCGTCACGACCGTCGGTTCGCTGATCAGCTCGATCACCGAGCTCGTCCAGAAGCTCCTCTCGAGCTTCCTTCCGGGCATCGGCTCGGGTCAGACCCCGTCCGCGCCGGTGACGGTGCCGGGGGCCGGCTCGGTGTCGAGCCTGCCGAGCCTGGCGATGAGCTTCATCCCGAACTTCGCCAGCTTCTTCGGCGGCGGGAGCGGCGGCGGCTCCTTCGGGGGCTTCGGAGGGTTCTTCGGCTTCGGCGGCTGACCCCTCACCCAAACGCGGGCGGCGTTCCGGCTCCGGGCCGGGACGCCGTCACGCGGTCACGCGGTCACGCGGCGTCGAGGTGCCCGAGGATCAGCGCGGCGACCGCTTCGGGGCACTCGGCCATCGGGATGTGGGCCGCCGGGGAGAGCAGCTCGAGGCGGGCGGCGGGCACCGCGGCGGCGATCGCCCGCCCGTGCTCGGGCGGGATCGAGGTGTCCTCGGACCCGGCGACGACGAGCGTCGGGGCGGTGATGCGGGCGAGCTCGGCCCGGAGGTCGAGCCGCTCGAGCACCCCGCAGCAGGCGGCGTACCCGGCGGCCGGGCTGGCCAGGACCATCGCCCGCAGCCAGGCGGCGATGTCGGGCCGGCGGGCGGCGAAGTCGGCGGTCAGCCAGCGCCCGACGACGGCGTCGGCGATCGGCGCCGTGCTCCCGGCGGCGCGCACGGTCTGCGCCCGCTCGACCCAGGCATCCGGGTTCCCGAGGTGGGCGGACCCGGAACAGACGACGAGCGACTCGATGCGGTCGGGGACGTGGGCGGCCAGCCAGAGCCCGACCATCGCGCCGAGCGAGACCCCGCAGTAGGCGGCCCGATCGATCTCCAGGCGATCGAGGAGGGCGACCACGTCCCGCCCGAGGTCGGCGATCGCGTAGGGCCCGGGCGGCGCCGGGGAGGCGCCCTGGCCGCGGTGGTCGTAGCGCACGAGGCGCCGGCGGGCGGCCAGCGCGGGGACGACCGGGTCCCACATCGCGGCGGTCGTCCCGAGGGAGTTGCCGAGCACCAGTACGGATGCTTCTGTTTCGGAGCGGTTGATCTCGTGATGGACGGCGACGCTCATAGACCGGCCCGGTGCGCGGCCACCGCTCGGGTCACCCGGCCGCCGGCAGGTCGATCGGGTGGCGCGGGAGGGCCGGGTCGAGGCGCTCGCGGGCGAGGACCGCCGCGGTCGGGAACTGCGCCGCGATCAGACGGTGGACGTGGCGGCGGAGCGACGCCGCGGTGACCACGCCGATCTCGGTGGCTCCGAGATCGATCCGGGCGGCCTCGAGCCGCCGGAGGATGTCCCCGGCGCCGGCCAGCGAGTAGACCGGCACGCGCCCGTCGCACGAGCTGACGGCGGCCCGGACCGCCTCCTCGATCGCCGGGCCGAGCTCGACCAGGGGGACGCCGTCCTCGGGTTGACCGCCGTCGAGACGCTCGCGCAGCCATTCGGCCATCGCGCCGGCCGTCCGCCCGAGGTGGGCCGGGGGGGCCACCGCGAGAGCCGTGCACTCCCGGGCGAGGTCCGGCCGCTGGACCAGCTCGCGCACGAGCTCCATCAACTGCGGGTCGGCGACGGCGATGCCGTGAGTGACGAGCTCGCGCAGGACGGCGGCGAGGAGGTCGTCCCCGGCCGCCGTCCGGGCCGCCGGGACGGTGACCGGGTAGCTGTGGCAGAGGCGGTCGAGGAAGGCGCTGGCCCAGTCGGCGTCGGCGAACTCCACGGCCGCCTCGCGTACCGCCGCCCGGATGTGGCGCATCAGCCGGTCGGGGGCGTCGAAGCCGCCGGGGACGTCCTCGGCGAGCCGCCGGTGGGGCAGGCCCGACAGGGGGCCGACCCAGATGTCGTCGCCGGCGGGTTCCCGCGCGCCGGACGGGCCGTAGCGGCCGGGCGGGAGCTCGCCGGTGGCCCGGACGAGGTCGTTGACGAGGATGCGGAAGCCGTCGTCCGGGAGGGTCGGGACGGGCGCGAAGTGGATCGAGTGGCCGAAGCGCAGCCCGAGCTCGCGGGCGAGATGGGTGCCCAGGCGGACCCGCTCGCGCTGGAGGCGCCCGCCGGGCGTGCCCTCCTCCAGCGCCGACCAGACCCGCGCCCCGCACTCGGCGACGATCCGCCGGCTGCGCAGGTCGCGCTCGAGGCTCGCGCTGCGGGTCATCGCGTCGCGCTCGTGGCGCGAGAGGGCGATCTCCGGGTTGACCGGCGCCTCCGTCTTCCCGGTCTGCGAGGACACGGTGGTCAGCTCGACCGCCCACTCCTCGAGCAGCCCGGCGTCCGGTGAGGAGAAGTCCTGGACGTGGAGCACCCAGTCGCCCTCGGCTTGCTCGTTGTTGAAGCACGCGAGCGCGGGCACCCGGTCGGCGTCGACGCCGCTGCGCAGCCGGTCGAGGTCGCCGCCGAACTCGTGGAGGATCGCCGTGCGCCCGGTCGGGCTGGTCAGGCTGATGCGGACGTCGGTCTGGTCGTCGTGGTGGAGCTGGACCCGGACGGCGAAGTAGCGCAGGCGCCCCCGCTCGTCGACGCGAATGGTGTCGCGGATCCCGAACGCGAGGTTGTCGGGGACCGGGCGCCGGGGCTTCGACGGGACGATCTTGGCCCCGGGCTGGCGGAGGCTGCCGCTGGCGCTGCGGTCGAGGACGTGCTCGACCGCCCGCTTGAGGGCCGGCTGCGGGCCGAGCGGCACCCGGCGCCCGAGGACCTCGAGCAGGGAGCGGGCGACGCGGTCGCTGGGCTCGGTCCCGAGCACGGCGGTCAGGGCGCCGCGGGGGGCGCCGGCCGCGTCGAGGAGCAGGGCCGGGTCGTCCCAGAGGACCGCCTCGAGCGCCCGGGCGGCGCTCCCAGCCCGGTCGCCGGCGCCCGCGCCGGTCCGCCCGCCGGCGCCGGCCGCCGCGTGGCAGCGCCACCAGTCGAGCTCGCCGGCCGGCCGCGCGAGGAGCCGGGTCACCCCGCCGACCGAGACGGCCACCTCCCCCGACCCGAGGTCGGGATCCTCCTCGACGCGGAGCTCGGGGACCGGCAGGTGGAGGGCGCCGCAGAGCGCGGCGAGCACTCGCCGGCCGGACGCGGCGACGCGGCCGTCGCCGTCGGCGACGCCGACGCCGACGCCGAGGCGCACGCCGACCACGACCGCCGGGCCGGTGGCCGGGCCGCCGGCGGTCTCGAGCGGCTGGAAACGGGTGAACTCGAAGGCCGCGGCCAGCTCCTCGGGCGCGACCGGGGGCACGGCGAGGCGACGGATGGCCTCGTCGATCACCGCGGCGCGCTCGGCCTGGGCGGCCGCGCCGTGGGCCCTGAGCACCCCCGGGAGCTCACGCGGCGGGACGCGCGCGCCGAGCAGCCGGCGGACGACGTCGGCCCGGGCGAAGTACTCCCCGGCCTCCAGGGCGCTCCAGTCCTCGCCGGAGAGGCTGGCCGCCGTCTCGGCGCTGAGGAACCGCGGGCAGGCCTCGAGCGCGTCGTCGAGGGCGGCGAGCACGAGCCCGCGCGGGTCCCAGAAGGGGATGCCGGCGGCGATCAGGTCGCCGGCGGCGCCGGAGGGGAGCCAGGTCGCCGGACCGCCGTCCCAGGGCCGGGTGCCGGGCCGGCCGCCGGCGGGGCAGTCACCGGGCGGGGCCCCGGCGAGCAGATCCCCGTCGACGCGAATCCGGGCGCGCACTCCGTTGTCGATCACGACCTGGAAGTTCCCGGCCGGCAGGTCCTTCTTCATGCCCACCCAGAGGCCCGGGGCCGGGAGGCCGACGCGGTCGGCGCGGCGGCGGCGGAATTCCTCGACCATCCAGGCGAAGAACTCGCCGCCGACCGTCGACTCGGGGTCGAACCAGTGGCGCAGGTCCTCGGCGATGTCGATGACCAGCTCCTCGACGACGGCTTCCGGCTCGCCGCCGAACTCGTCGTCGCGCCGGTGCTTCTGGTCGAGCCGGTCGAGCATGTACTCGGCCTGGACGCGGACCGCCTCGTCGGCCAGGGCCTGCTGGGCGGAGCCGGTGGCCTCGCTCCACCGTCCGGCGGCCGCCTGGAGGGCGGCGAGCTCGACCAGGGCCCGGCCGCGCGGCGGGTCTCCGGTCGTCGCGGCCCGCTCGGCGGCCTCGATCGCCGCCGGGAGGGCGTCGGGGTCGGCCTCGGCGAGCTCGTGCCCGGCGATCGCCCGGATCAGGTCGAGCTCCTCGTCGCCGGGCAGCCGGGCCGCGCTCCAGCCGTCGAGGATCTCCGCGGCCGCCGCGGGACCGAGCAGGCTGACGCCCCGGACGAGCAGGTCGCGCAGGCGCCCGACGATCGCGGCGCGGGCGGCGCGGGCGGCGGCGTCGTCGAGCTCGCGCGCCGGGAGGGGCGGGAGCGCCCGGGCGGCCTCGAGCGCCCGGCGGGCGACGAGCCCGGCCGTCTCGAGCGCCTCCGCGCCCGCGCCGAGCCGGCGCCGGAGCTCGGCGAGCTCGATCCCGGTGTCGAGGTCGTCGGGGTCGAGCTGGTAGGCCGCGTCGAGGTCGTCGCGCGCCTTCTGGCGCAGCGCGTCCGCCTGGGCGTCGTCCTCGGTCCGGCTCGCCCACTCGAGGTAGGCGCGGCCGCGGCGGGCGAGCGTCCCGGCGTCGGCGGCGATGGCCAGGGCGGCGGCGAAGCGGTCGACCGCCTCCTCGGGGCGGTGCGCCGCGAGGAAGAGGCTGCCGATCTGGCTGCGCAGGAGCGCCTCGTCCGGGCGCAGGCGCGCGATCGCGCGCTCGAGCTCCGCCACCTCGGCGTCGTCGCCGGCGCGGAGGGCGATGTCGACCAGGCCGACGAGCACGCCGGCCTCGGCCTCCGGCTCGACCAGCTGGCGGTAGATCGACTGGGCGCTCAGGAGGTCCCGGCGGGCGGCCGGGCGCTGGCCGGCGTCGAGGTTGAGCTCGGCCCGCAGGCAGAGGACGCGGGCGGCCTCGGCGGCGGCGCCGGTCCGGCTCAGCAGCTCGAGCGCCTCGCCGCAGGCGACGAGCGCCTCGGCGCCCTGGTTCGTGCCGGCGAGGATCAGCCCGCGGACGCGCTTGACCTCGGCGCGCATGCGCGGGTCGAGGGGCTCGGCGAGCTCGGCGGCCTGGACGAGGACGGCGAGGCCGGCGTCGCCGTGCTCGTCGCGGCGGGCCTTCGCCGCGGCGAGCTGGGTCAGGTTCAGGCAACGGAGCGATCGGGCCTGCACCCCGCCGTCGGTCCCCTCGAGCAGGGTCTCCGCCCGCTCGAACTGGTCGTGGACGGCGAGCGGGGAGCGCCCGAGGAGGACGAGCCGGGTCCCGGCGAGGTAGTGGGCGGCGGCGTCGGCGATCGCGCTCGCCGATCCGCCGGCGGAGAACTCGTCGAGGAGCTGGAGCGTGTCGGCGTGCCGGCCGTTGTGGACCGACCGGACGACCTCGAGCAGTCGCTGCCGGGCGAGGGCCTCGGAGCCGGGCAGGGCGACCTCGACGCCGATGTCGAGCAGGGCGCCCGCGGCGGCCGGACGCTCCCAGGCGAGCGCCTCGCCGACGTGGTCGGCCAGGCGGGCGAAGCCGCGGCGCGGCGAGAGCGCGACCAGGTGGTAGAGCCACTCGGCCAGCGCAGCGAGGTACTCCTCCCAGCGCAGCCGATCGGTCGGATGGGTCACCGGCTCGTAGTCGAGGACGTCCTGCTCGGCGACCAGCCCGGCGTCGGCGGGGATCGCCCCCTCGAGCTCGCGCAGGCGGGTGACGTGGTAGCGGGCCGCGTAGAGGTGGACCCGCCGGTAGAGCCCGGGGTGGAGCCGGCGGAACTCGTCGACCACCGCCCGCCGCCGGGCCTCGACGTCGATCCCCCAGCCGCCGCCGAGGTTCGAGACCCACGACGGACGCTGGCCGATGTCGAGCAGACCGGCCGCGCCGGGGCCGCCGGCCGCCGGCGTGAGCCGGCAGACATCGGCGATCCCGGTGAGGAGCTCGGCGTTGAACCAGCGCAGGGGTGCGGCGTGGAGGAGCACCTCGCGCAGAAAGGGATCGCCGACCCGGCCGAGGAGGCCGGAGACGAGCCCGCCGGAGGTGAGGTCGCGCGCCTCGGTCGGGAGGCGCTCGCTCGTCCGGGCGTCCGGATGGTCGTCGAAGTAGCGGGCGTAGCCGGCGAGGCGCTCGGGGAAGCGGTCGCTGTCCTCGAGCACGGCCCGGCCGAGCGGCGAGCCCTTGGGGAGCTTGATGTGGCGCTCGAGGAACTGCTCGGCTTCCTGCTCGTCGAAGCGGTCGAGCGGCATCTGCTCCGGGTGGTCGAAGAGCGGCCCGACGTCGTCGAGCTCGAACCGCGGCTCGCTCGACACGGCGACGACCACCCGGGCATGGGCGATGCGCGGGAGGAGGGATCGCCGCAGCCAGAGGAGCTTGGCGCTCGACGGGGCGAAGTCGAGGTTGCCGAAGACGAGGAGGATCGGCCGGCCGGTCTTGGCCAGGTCGAGCAGGCCGCTGACGAACTCCTCGCTGACCGCCCCGAGCGTCCGCCGGGTCTCGGCGTGCTCGGTCATGAGATCGCCGATCGGGCTCTGGACGGCCGCGTTGATCGCCTTGACCGGGAGGGTCCCGGCGAGCTGGCTGACCGCCGAGCTGCCGGCCCGCACGACGGCCACGGCCTGGGACGTCAGGGTCGGGCGCCCGGCCTCGCGCGAGCGGAACCGCTTGGCCGCGTCGAAGAACCGGCCGAACCGGTCGGGCTCGGGCTCGAGCGCGTGGGCGATGCGCTCGAGGAGCTCGTCGAGCTCGAGCCCGGCGTCGTCCTCGAGGTCGACGACCGGACCGCAGCGGGCTCCGCCTTCGGCGGCGAGGATTCGGAACTGGTCGAGGAGGGCCCGCCGGCCGCTGCGGGCCGTGCCGGTGAGGTGGATGAAGCCCGAGTGGCCGGAGCCCGCGGCTTCGAGGATCTTCCTGAAGCTCTCCTGCTCGGCGGTCCGGCCGATGAAGTCCGGCGCCGGCGGGGCCCCCGCGAGCGCGATCCGGGCCGCGGCGGCGGCGGCGGCCACCGGGCCGTTGACCCGGGCGGCGGTCCCGGTCGCGGTCGCGGTCGGGCCGCCGGCCTTCTCGCCTGGCTCACCGCCGCCCCAGTGCCACCTCATCGAAATCCTGCCCTCACCGGTCGTTGGCGCCAGCATAGTTCCCTGGCCCCCGCCTTTCAGGGCGGGCCCGGGTCAGTCGCCGGCGAAGATGCTCCGGGCCAGGGCGAGGAACTCGACCGCCGCCGGGGCGTGGCGGCGCTCGGCGCGCCAGGCGAGCGTGATGTCGCGGGAGAGGGCCGGCTCGACCAGGGTGGCCACGGCGATGTCGGCCCCGGGGCTCTCGGCGTCCGAGCGGGGCAGGATGGCCACGCCGAGCCCCTGGGCGACGAGCCGCCGGATCCGCTGGCTGTCGTTCGACTCGAGCTTGACCCGGGGGACGAAGCGAGCGTGGCCGGCGGCGGAGACGAGGAGCTCGCGGAGCCGGGCGCCCTCGCGGTAGCTGACGAACTCGTCCTCGGCGAGCTCGGCCATGCGGACCCGCCGGCGGCCGCCGAGCCGGTGCTGGCGGGGAAGCACGAGGACGAGCTCCTCCGAGACGAGCTGCCGGAGCCCGAGCCCGTGACTCTCGATCCGCTCGGTGACCGACAGGAAGGCGAGGTCGAGCTCGTCGACCCGGAGGAGCTCGGCGAGCTCCTCGCTCGACTGCTCGCGGACGGTCAGCTCGACCCCGGGATGGCGCTCGTGGAAGCCGGCGAGGACGAGCGAGACGTCGACCGGCCCCATCGTGTGCATGACCCCGACGTTCACCCGCCCGGTCTGGATCCCGCTGAGCGCCTGCATCTCGGCCTCGGCCGCGTCGACCTCGGCGAGGATCCGCCGGGCTCGGCCGACGAGGGCGGCGCCGGCGTCGGTCATGGCCACCCGCCGGGTCGTCCGCTCGACGAGGGCGAGGCCGACCTCGTCCTCGAGCCGGCGAATCTGCTGGGAGAGCGCCGGCTGGGCGATGTGCTCGCGGGCGGCCGCCCGGGTGAAGTGGAGCTCCTCGGCGAGCGTGACCAGGTAGCGCAGCTGGCGGAGTTCCATAAGCGCAGCCTATAGATCTCTGACAATACTCGTCTTGGACTTCTAGAGGGGGAGGGGTGATCCTTAACCGGCAGCCCCTCTCCTCCCTCGGCCACGCCCCGCAACCCGGCCCCATATCCCGCCGGGACGGGGCGTGGTCATTTAACCGGGTCGGGCTACAGCCCCGCCACGAGGCGGACCGAGGCAGCCGCGAGGTAGAGGATCGCGGAGCCGAGGATCACCCACACGCGCTCTCGACCCTGCGGGTGGCCAGGACGCCGGCACCGGCGGCGGACGACGAGGAGGAGAGGGTCGGTGATCGCCTGGCGTCCGAGCGGAAGCGCGTCGACCCAGAGGAGGCCGCGCCCAGTACTCGGCGCTGACGACGTAGAGCCCGGCCGGGCCGGCCGTGAGGAGGTGGAGATAGAGGACGAGCGGGCTCAAGTCGCGCTGGGCGCCGGGCAGATGAGCCCGGCAGGGCGGCGGCGACGAGCACGAGTAGCGGCGAGACGCCGCGGAACTCGGCGGCGGCGAACGCGCCATCGACGCAGGCCGGGTCGGCTGGCGGTCCGCCCTCGCCTGGTCACGCGCGCTCGAGGACCGCCGGATCGAGCTTCCCCGTCCGGGTCGGGGCGCCCCTATCCCCACCGGTAGGGGAGGAACTTCCCGTCGAGGGTGATAAGCACCCGGTCGCCGCCGGGTCGTCGATCGGACTCATGATCCGGTCGCCGGCGCCTCGTGGCCGAGGCGATCGACGAGCTTCGCCGCGTCTCCCGCCGTGCTGCTTGGTCATGACTCGAGCGTCGCCTCGACGGTGATCTCGATGTTGCCATGGAGGGCGGCTGAGATCGGGCAGCCTTCGGCGGCGGCCTGCGCGGCGGTGGCGAACGCCTGCTCGTCGACCCCGGCGACCCGCCCGCTGACCACCAGGTGCGAGGACTTGACGCCCTCGCCGGCGACGAACGAGACCGTTGCCCGGGCCTCGAGGCGCTCGGGCGGCGTCCCGGCCTCGCCGAGTTCGTGGGAGAGGGCCATGCAGTAGCAGGCGGCGTGCGCGGCGGCCAGGAGCTCCTCCGGGCTCGTCTTGCCCGCCGACCGGGCCGTCCGGGAGGCCCAGCTGACGTCGACCGGGCCGAACGCCCCGCTCTGTGGGGTGGTCACCCCGCTGCCATGGGCGAGACCGCCGTCCCACACCGTCGTCGCGCTGCTCTGCACGGACATGTCGCCCTCCCGGTCGGTTGGTCGAACCGTACCGCCTCGTCTCAGCCAGCGGGCGTGGGCCTGCACCGTCAGGGCCCGGAGTCCGCCGCCGGGACATCGGAAGCGGCCGACGAAGCGGGATCGCGCCGAAGAGGAAGGCGCCGGGCGACCCACCCCCAGAAGAACGCGAACGGGAGGAGCGGTAGGAGACCGGAAGCGCGGCAGACGCCGGCGCCGGCGCGACCACGGCAACCACCGCGCCGACGAGCATGGTCAACCGCCTCAGCGAGCGATACATTCGACGATCCCCTCAGTCGGCCCAGTGCTCGGGTCCGTGTCACCCAGGGCCAAGTGCGTCGTCACGTTGTGCTGGCTGCTGACTCTCCGCGGGGGGATTGCGCCCCGCCCGCGGCTTCTCCGGCGCCGTGTCGTCGATTACGGGCGCATCGTGAGAGAACGTCGGGCCGGCGCCCGGGCGGATCGGAACGATCGCCACATACGGCTGGCCGTGCTTGGTGACGACCACGGGCCGCCCGGTGTTTCTGACGCCGTTGACCACGCTGCTGACGCGCCGCGCGAGTTCGCGAACCCCGACTGCCGCCGGTGCCTGGTCAACCGTCGCGACGGTGTCGAGTTGTTCGCTCTCGGTCGGGTTGTTGTTCACGACGCCAGGTCCGGTGCCGACAAGCGTTGGGTGCTGCGCCCGAGGGCGAGCCGTTGGGCTGACCAGGAGGTGCCCTTGGCGTAAGGCGGTGGTCTGGTCGCGTGCCGGGGAGGCCGGGACGCCGGAACCGGCGGTTGAATCATCCGGTTGGTTAGTTGGGTGCGGTGTCTTGGCATAGGCGGCGCAGGGTGGCGACGACGGTTGGGTCGAACTGGGTGCCGGAGCCGAGTTGGAGCTCGGTGAGTGCGTCTGCGGGTGAGCGTCCTTGGCGGTAGGGCCGGTCGGTCGTCATCGCGCTGTAGGAATCGCAGGCGGTGACGATCCGCGCTTCGAGCGGGATCTCGGTGCCGACGAGGCCGTCGGGGTAGCCGTGACCGTCGTAGCGCTCGTGGGAGGAGCGCACTACGCGCCCGACCGCGACGAGGGCCCCTCCGACCTGGCGGAGCATCGCCTCGCCGTCGATGGTGTGGCGGCGGATGATGGTCCACTCCTTGTCGTTCAGGGGTCCCGCTTTGGTGATGATCGTCTTCGGCACGCGGATCTTGCCTATGTCGTGCAGGAGCGCGCCGAACTCGACGAGCTGCCGGTGGGTCGGATCGAGCCCGAGCGCGTCAGCGACGGCGAGGGACAGGTCGAGCACGCCGCGGCTGTGCTCTCCGGTATAGAAGTCGTCGGCCTCGACCACGTCGGCGAGAAGCAGCGCGGTGCCGCGGTAGGCTGAGCTCAAGGTCAGCACGTGATCGAGGCGTTGTTGGCGCTCACGCGCGAACAATCCGAGCATCGCGGTCAGGGGCAGAGCGAGAATCACTAGTCCTGGGCGGTCGGTGGCGGCCGCGGCGATCAACAGGCCGACGGTAGAGAGGGCCAGATCGATCGCGAATGTCCATGTCATGGGGGGCAGCTGGTCGCGGGGCCGGACCCGCTCGGCGAACCAGCAACGCGCGATCGTCGATACCGAGTCGCATCCGACCTGTGCGGCGAGCGCGAGAACGTAGAGCGGCCAGTGCGACCAGCTGAACGCGGACGAACCGGCGGCGAGGAGCACGACCGCCGGTCCGATCGAATACCAGCAGTCGCCGAGGTGCACGAGTCGCGGAGCGACTCCGGGGCGCGCTGAGTCGACACTCCGCGCGAGAAGCGTCGCGACGGCGACCGCGAGGGGCACGATCGATACCGGGAGGACGAACAGCATCGGCACGAAAACGAGCTGGGTCGGGTATGCAAACACGCTCCCGACCGGGAAGCGCACCTTGGCCGCCACGCCGTACATGACAATCGTCAGCATGAGCGTCACCGCCGAGAGGGGCCGCGTCCAAGGCGCGAGCGCGACCAAGCCAACGGCGGCCGCCACGAACGCGGCGGCGGTCACCCGATGGATCAGCATCTCGTGCGCCAGCGGCACCCGCCTGCTGCGGCGAGTCCGCGCCGCGCGAAGTAACGCCTCGCCCTCCGGGGTCGTGTAGGAGTCGATCGGGACGACGCGCACAGCAGCCCAGCTTCGCAACACGCCAGCAACAGCGTCCGATCTCATTAGCTGCTTAGTCACAGGAAGCTCCGCGGCAGGTGCGTCACGTCCACGCCACGCCGCTCGGCGTCGTGTGGTGCGCAACGAACCTGAGGTGGGTAGATGCACACGACACCGTGCGCAAGGGTCGGCCCGCCGCTAGGCGAGTCCCGTTTGGAAGGCGTGGCGGCCAGGTCCGTGACTACTGGCTCAGCGGGGTATCGCTGATGAGTGCGCGCTTCCTGCCAGGAGACTATCACAGCCATCGTCCAGGGTCGGTAGCGGTTCGGGCGCGGGACGCGTCTAGGTATCGACCGAGGCCGCCGCCCTGGGCTTGCGACGAGCACCGGGCGCGACAGCGAAGGTGGCCCGCGCGTCGCGCGTTCCCAGCCGAGGCGCCCATCTGCATCGCCAGCAGCCGCGTGCTACTTGAGGCGCCTCACACATGCGTCGGCTTTCCTTTCGCCGGGTAAAGCGCGATGAGGAGCGCGACGACACAAGGCGGTACCTGCCGGCTCCCGAAACCTCCGGGAGTACGCGGACCGTCGCGGACGGTCCATGTTGAACGCGGGCGCCCCCTCTCTCCCTCACTCTCTGGAGTTCGCCATGAGCGTACAGACCCATCCTCGCCCCTGCCGTGCCGTCATCTTGTTTCTGCTTGGCGCCCTGATACTAGGCAGCTCGGCCTTACCGGCCCAGGCCGCGGTCGGCGCGTGCGACCAGTCGCCTCTGACCGAACCCTTCGCACCGTGGGGTGATCCCAACTACTACAAACTCGCCCCCGGCGGAGACTTCGAGGGCTCAACTCCGTGGTCGCTAACCGGCGCGGCGGCCGTAACGGCCGGCAGCGAACCCTGGGCCGCCACCGGCGCGCGCGGATCATGGTCGCTCTCGCTGCCCCCGGGCAGCCTCGGGCAATCGCCCCAGACATGTGTGAACGCCGCCTACACCAGCCTGCGCTTCTTTGCCCGCGCGATGACGCCCGGGGCCGTTCTGCTCGTCTCGGTGCTCTACCCGACGGTGCTGGGCCAGACCGCGCTGGTCGTGGGGGCGATCACCCCCGCCAGCGACTGGAATCCGACGCTGCCGATGCCTACCGTCACGGGAATTCTCGGACTGGTCGCCGGTGGCGCCACCCCGATCGTACTGCGCTTCACCGCAGTCATCGGAACGACGCAGATCGATGACGTATACATCGACCCCCACGGATTGGGCTGACAGCGCTCGACCGGCGTGCGGGCTGACAAGCGATCGAGGTGGAGCAGGCGGCTCCACCCCGACGCCCGGTCATCGTCGCCGAGCTCCTCGGCCGCCCGCCTCGAAACGAACACCGGCCCCAGCCCAGAAGAACCACGCGAGGTCTCGACTCAGCAGCGGCCGAGACAACAGCGGCCCCGCCGCACCGCCACTTCTCGGGCCACGCCACCACGCGCGCCGCCGCGCCATGCCCGCCGGGTCAGGCGGAGGCGGCGACGAGCTCAGACGTCGTCCCCGGGTCGCGGACCCGGACGACCGCGGCGGCCAGGCACCAGGCGAGGAGGCCGGCGGCGGCACCGAACGCCAGGTCGAGCACGACGATCCGGCTGAGGCCGGTGCCGGCCACCGACACGACCGACGGCCAGAGCTCGGCGAGCGGGATCCCGCCGGTCAGGCTGCGTCCGAGCGGGGCGATCCAGCCGACCGCGAGGAGCACGGCGGCGCCGAGCAGGCTCAACGTCACCGCGTGGCGGGCGATCGTCGGCCGGAGCGCCAGCATCGAGTCGACGATCACCCCGGCGATCGCGTACTGCGCGACGCCCCAGACGGCGTTCGGCGATTCGCCGGTGACGAGGACGAGCGCGGCCGAGACCGCGCCGACGCCGGCCGCCCACCCGGGTCCGGCGATCAGCCGGACGGCGATGAGCATCGTCAGCCAGCCGAGGGCCCGGTGGCCGGGCAGGCCGAGCGGGACCTTCCAGGCGGCGAAGCCCCAGACCCCGGCCGTGGCCAAGCCGCCGGCGGCGAGTCGCTGCCACGGCTTGCGCACAAGCCCGCCGCCCGGCGCTGGGCGACGCGCCGACGACACCCGGTGGAGCCACTTCATCGAACCCTCCTCGTCGTTCATTCTCGACCGCTGACGCTACGCCCTGAGCTCATACGTGTCAAGGATCCGCCTAGGCATGGGCCGAGGATCACCGCGCCGCCGCCCCAGCCTCGAGCTCCGCCGCCATGAACTCGACGTCGGAGAGATCCTGGGCGTAGATCCGATCGCGGATCAGCGAGATCGCGAAGGCGAGGACGCCGACGAGCAACCCGAGGACCGTCACGCTGAACGCCACCCGGAGGTTGTCGCTCAGCTGCCTGGTGTCCCCGTTGGCCAGTCCGTTGAGCGCCGGCGAGAGCGGAATCAACGTGCCCATCAGGCCGAGTGCCGGTCCGGCCCGCACGAGGACGCGGGCTCGCTCGAGCCGCCGCAGCGAGCCGAGGTCGAAGTCGGCGAGGCTCTTGTGGAGGACATGGGGATCGACGGGCGTCGACGCGACCTCCCGGAGGACGCGTCTGAGGGTCTCGACCATCGCGGTGCTCGACACGACCACCAGGAGGGTCCGCTCGGCCAGTCCGGCATCGCCGGCGGTCAGCGCCGCTCGCGCCGCCTTGGCGGCGGCCTCGATGGCCAGCGGATCCCGGCGGCGACGCCGAACCAGCTCGACGCCGAGCCGACCGAGTTCGACGAGGACGACGGCCAGGGCGAGCAGGGCCGCGACGAGCACGGGCACCCGCAGGGCATTGGCGACGTGGAACACGACGTCCTCGATCGAGGCGACCGGCACGAACACGGTCAGGCCGTCGCTCATGCGAGCCGGGCCCTCCGGCCCCCGGGAACCCGGAGGCGGAGCTCACGCCAGACCCCGATGCCCACCAGCCCGAGCACCCCGAGGGCCTCGGCCACGGCGGCGGCCGGGCTGCTCCGACCGTCGCCGGCCGCCGGCGAGCGCGGGCGGCCGAGGGGGGTCGTCCCGGCGGCGCCGCCGGCCGTCGCGGGGGCCGCGTCCGTGGCCTGGACGAGGACCCCGACCAGTCTCGCTCCGGCGCGGGCCCGCGGCGGCCGCGGTCGCGGCGTCGGGGCGGGGGTGGACGGCCGGATCGTGCCGGTCGGCGCGGGCGCCCCCACGGTTCGCGCCGGGGCCGGCGCGGGCCTGACGCGCGGCTTGGCGACCGGTGCGGCGGTCGGCGTGCGGATGCCCGGAGGCGGCGGCCTGGTCGACGGCGCGCCACCCCCCCGCGAAGCCGTCGGGCCTCCGGGCCCGCCCGCGGCCGGCGCCGGCGCCGCGGTCACCGCGACGGGCACGGCGTCGGCGCACGCCCCGCCGACCGGATCGTTGTGCGCGTCGCCGCCGTAGCTGGCCACCCACCCGTATCGTCCGGCGGCGGTCGGCGTGAACGGGGTCGCCGCGTAGGTCCCGTCGTCGGCTATGGGCACCGTAGAGGTGGTCAGCGGCGTCTGGCACCCGGCATCCGTGGCGGCGTACAGGCGGAAGGTGACCGTCCCGGACGGAGCTGAGCCGCCGGACAGCGTCGTCCGGGCGGCGACCGCGGTGCCCAGCACGGCCGCCGGCGGCGAGGCCGTCGTCGTCAGCGCCACCGGCGTCGCCGCCGGGACCGCCCAGGTGATGGTCACCCGTCCGTTTCCACCGTTGATCGATCCGTCGTTGGCCCCGGCGTTCAGGGTGCCGGCGACCGCGGCCGGCGCGGCGAAGCTGCTCCCCCCGCCCCCGCCCCCGCCGGCGCCCCCGCCGCCGCCGAAGGTGCTCCCGCCGCCGCTGCCGCCACCACCGCCGTAGAGGCCGCCCCCGGCGCCCCCGCCGCCCCCGCCGCCCGAGGCCGTCGCCGTCGCGCTCTGGCACGGCGGGTTATGCGCCCCGTTGCACGGCCGGTTGCCGGCACCGCCGACCCCGCCGGCGCCGACCGCGCCCCCGGACCCGTCGCCGCCGAGCCGCGGGTCGTTCGGCTCGATCGGATTGGCGTGGCGCGCCGGGTTCAACCCAGCGGCCCCGCCCGCCGACCCCGTCGCCCCGCCTCCCGAGGTACCGTGGCCGCCGCCGTCGACCGTGGCCCCGCCGCCGGCTCCGGTCGCCCCGCCCCCGTCGCCCCCGGCGCCGCCGTGCGCGTTGCCCTGACCGCCGATCCCGCCGCCGCCGCCGCCGCCCGCCCCGACGAGGAGTCGCGCGCTCAGCGGACACGTCATCGCCGCGCATCCGCCCGCCATACCCCGGACGTCGGAGGAGCCGCCGCCACCCGCGCCGTTGCCGCCGTTGAACGGCGCCGCACCGCCGTCGGCGCCGCCGGCGTCACCGCGCCCGCCGCCCGCGCCGCCGAAGCCGCCGGCCGCCCCCGCCCCACCCGAGGGACCGTTCATCATGCCACCGGACCGGCTGGTCGCGGTCCCGTCGGCCCCGGCGCCCGCCACGTCGATCTGGAGCACGTCGCCCGCCGTCACGGTCAATGTCGCGGTGACCTGACCGCCCCGGCCCCCGGGCCGTCCGGTGATCGCCGCCTGCTGGCCGCTGCCGGCGATGAAGTAGTGCCCGCCCGCCCCGCCGGTCACCGTGAAATCGGCCCGGGTGACCCGCGCCGGAACGGTGAACAGATCCGAGCCGACCTTGTCGTACGTGCAGGCCAGCGAGTCCGAGCCCGTGAGCAGGCCGGCCGCGCCGCACGGGCTGTCCGGCGCGGCGGCGAGGCTCCCGCCGGCCCCGGCCAGGGCGGACACGGCCGCGACACCGGCCAGGCTGGCGCACCCGATCCCGCACCGGCGCCCCCGCCGGCGGCGCCGTCCTCCCCAGCCGCGCCAGGGTCGGCCGACCGTCACGGACGCGTCCAGTCGACCACGACGAGCCCGCCGCCGCGGTTGAGGGCGCGGCTGGCGGCACCCACCACGCGCGGGACCGCCATGGTCGTGACGAAGCTGCTTCCGCCGCCCCCCCCACCCCCGGCCCCGCCGCCCCCGCCGAAGGCACCGCCGCCACCGCTCCCGCCGCCACCGCCGAACAGACCGCCGCCGCCCCCGCCACCCGCGCCGCCCCCGGAGGTCTGGGTGCCCCCGGCGCACTGACCGCCGAACCTCGAATCGGTGCACGGCCGGTTCCCAGCGCCGCCGGCACCCCCCGGCCCGGAGCCTCCGGCTACCCCGTCGCCACCAGCGCGGGGATCCCCCGGACGAGCGCCCGCCGCGTGACGCGAGGGGTTGAGCCCGGCGGCCCCCCCAGCCGACGGGCCGGCTCCGCGCCCGGGGGTACCGTGGTTGCCGCCGTCGATCACCGCGCCACCGTCCGCGCCCGACGGGCCGCCCCCGCTGCCCCCCGCGCCGCCGAGGGCGCCCCCCTGGCCGCCGACGCCGCCCCCACCCCCGCCGCCCGCCGCCACGAGCACCCGTGCGCTGAGCGGGCAGGTGAGCGCGGCGCACCCGGCGCGCACATCGGAGGAGCCGCCGCCGCCCGCCCCGTTGCCGCCGTCGGGCGCCGTGCCCCCGCGCCCGCCCCCGGCGTCCCCCGGACGACCGGCGCGCCCCCCGTTGGAGCCGCCGAAGCCGCCGGGGGCGCCCTGACCACCCGACGGGCCGTTCCTCATCCCGCCCGACCGCCTCGCCGCCGTTCCGTCGCCACCGGCGCCCGCCACGTCGATCTGGAGCACCTCGCCCGGGGTCACCGCCAACGTCGCTACGACCTGGCCGCCCGACCCGCCCGGCCGGCCGGTGAGGTCGCCGCCCGGCGAGCCACCGTGGGCGGCGTCGCCACGGATGAAGTACCGGCCGCCCGCGGCCCCGACCACCGTCAACCCGGCCCGGGTGACGCCCGCCGGCACGGTGAAGGTGTCCGATCCGGCGCGGCGATAGGTGCACGTGCCGGGACCCGACCGGACCCCGGTGGCACCGCAGACGCGGCCGGCCCCGACCACGCCGACCGGGGTCGCGGGCGCCACCACGCGCGCCGGGTGAGACTTCGCGCAGCCGCCGAGCGCGAGCCCGGCGACCACCACGGCCCAGGCGATCGGCCGAGCTCGGGTCACCGGCTCAGGCAGACGGCGAAGGCGGTGGTCAGCGTGCCGGCCGGAGAGCCCTGGCCACCCGACTCGGAGCGCGCGGACCAGGCGCTGACGCCGGCGCCCGCCGCCGACCAAGCGGGCCGCCCGCCGGGGTCCGACGGGAAGCTCCCGGTCAGATGGAGGCCCTGTTGCGGGGCTCCCATAGCCGGGCCGGTTCTCGCGCCGCCCCCGATCACGACCGACGGGGCCGGGCACCCGGCGGTGGCCGTCGTGACGCTGCCCGCGGGGAGCGGGCCGGGCTTCGCGGCCACGGCGACCGTCGTCCTCAGGCCGGCGGCCCGGGCACAGACGGCGAAGGCGATCGTCTGGACGCCCGAACCGGTCCGTCCGCCGGCGTCGGCCAGGGCGCTCCACGAACCCGGCCGAGCCGACCCGGCCGCCACCGGCGACCCCTCGGCGTCGCTCGGGTAGCTTCCGATCAGGTGGAGGCTCGGCGACGCCGATCCTCGACTCACCGTCGCGTAGCCCCCGCCGCCGAGCAGCGAGCCCACCGCCGGGCACGATGCCGTCGCGGTGGCCGTCGTCGCGGCGACCGCCGGGCCGGGCACGGTGGCGACCACGACCACGACCGCGGCCGGGCGCCCGCCGAGCGGCCCGCCGACGCACAGGGCGACGGCGGTCGTCGCCCCCCCGAGGACGATCTGGCCCCCGGTGGCGCCGAGGGCGCTCCAGCCGGCGGCCGTGCCGCTCGCGCTGGTCGGTGGTTTCCCGCCGGGCCCCGCGGGCGCGCTCCCGTCGACGTGGAGGCTCGACGGCGGGGTTCCCCCGCCGATCAGGGTGGTGGCGATCCCTCCGCCGGTGACCGTCGTCCCGGCCGGACAGGGGGCCGTGGCCGCCGTCGTCGTGGCCGGCGCGGCCGGCCCGCGCGCCGTGGCGAGGACCATCACCCGCGCCGGAGCGCCCGGGAGCGGCGGTGTGAGGGCGACGACGCCTCGGGGACTGAGGGCCGACGCACCGCAGCCGGCGAGGGCAGCGGCAGCGGCCGAGACGACCGCCGGGATCCGCAGGCACCGACAACGCGCCCTCGCCGATCGCCGACCCGTCCCCCCGACCATCGGCGTAGGATAGCCCAGGCGTTGTCTAGGTGGCCGGCGCCCGTTGACCCCGTCGCGCGACCGGCGCAGAGAGATGCAACAAACGTGAACGAGACGCGCTCCAGCCTGGCCGCGACCAACGTCCTCGTCGCGATCGACGACACCGACAGCCTCACCAGCCGGGGCACCGGCCAGCTCGTCCGGCTGCTCGCCCAGGCGATCGACGAGCTCGGGCTCGGCACCCCGCTCGGGGTGACCCGCCACCAGCTCTTCGTCGACGACCGCATCCCGTACACGTCCCACAACTCGAGCGCGTGCATCGCGCTCGACTGCGGGTCGCCGGGCGACCTCAGAGCCATCGTGGACACGACCGCCGAGTTCCTCGAGGCGCTGAGCGCCGACGGCTCGGATCCGGGACTCGCCGTGGCCGAGGCCGCGGTGTGGACCGACGCTGCGACCCGGGAGCGGCTGCACGCGTTCGGCTTCGAGGCCAAGCGCGCCGTGCTCGACCAGGAAGCGGCGAGGGCCCTGGCCGGCGAGACCGGCGTCCACCTGTCGGCCCACGGCGGCGACGGAGGCGGCATCATCGGCGCGCTCGCCGCGATCGGCCTCCACAGCTCGGGGGCGGACGGGCGGTTCCTGTGGATGCCGCGGATGCGGAGCCTCCGCGGAAGGACGACCTACGCCGACCTACGAGCGCGGGTGCCCGTCGACGCAGCCGTCGACCCGAGCGGCCGCGAGCCGGCCCCCGGAGACCCGATCGACCTCGGCGACTGGGTTCGCCCGGTGCTGCGCGGCGGTCGCGCCGTCCTCCTGCTCGAGGCGCCGACGCCGGGCACCCCGACCTGGACCGCCTCGCCGCGCGAGACGGTCAAAGCCCACTGAGCCCGAGCCGGCCTCTCACTTCGCCCTGAAGCTGACCGTCTGCGTCCGGGCGACGGCGGAGCCGCCGGTGCGTGTCCGCGACGAGGCGGTGAGCTTGACCCGGAGGCGGTGGCGGGCGGCGAGGAGTCGCCGACCCGGGGCGGTGAGCTTGACCCGGACCGGCGCGCTGTGCCCGACGGCGAGCGTCACCTTCGCGGTGCCCAGGGTGACCGTCCGCTTGCGGGCCGCCGCGCTGACCGCGGTGACCCGGCCGCCGGTCACCGTCTCGACGACGGTCAGCGTCACCGTGATCGCACAGCTCGTCCCGGCCGCCCCGGTACAGCTGACGAGCAGGCTGGCGGTCGTCCCGCTCACCTTGGCGCTCGCGGCATGAGCGACGCCGACCGTGGGCGGCGCCGGGCCCGGACTCGGCGGGGAACCAGGGGTCGGAGCCGGGCCGGGCGCCCCCGGGGTGCCGGAGCCGCCGGACGACCCGCCGCCCGTCGGCACCGCGGTCGTGGCCGCGGCGACGGTCACCGTCTGCGCCGCCGACGACGACCCGGCGAAGTCGGTGTCGGCCAGGTAGGCCGCGGTGATCGCGTGAGCTCCTCCGCTGGCATAGCTGACCGGGCAGGTGGCGCTCAGACCGGCGGAGAGCGGCTGGCTCGCGCAGGCCGCGATCGCCGCGCCGGCGTCGAGGAACTCGACCGCCCCGGTCGGGGCGAGCGCGCCCGCGTCGGCCGGGGCGACCGTCGCCGTGTAGGTCGCGCTCGCGCCCGCCGCGAGGCTCGGGCTCGAGACGGCGAGCGCCGTCGTGGTCGGGTCCAGGCCGACGACCACCCGAACCGGCGGGCTGGTCGACCCGAGCTCGGTCGTCCCGGCCGCCGGGACGAAGCTGGCGTTCAGCCCGTACGGCGACTGCCCGGCGCTGACCGGGAGCGGGCAGACGGCGGTCCCGGCCGCGGTCACCGGCACCGCGCCGCAGCCGGGGACCGCCGCGTGGTGGTTGTCGAACTCGACGGTCCCGCTCGGCGTGCCCGTCGCCGCCGTCACCGTCGCGGTCAGGGTCACCGTCTGGTTGGTCACCGGGCTCGCCGGGCCGGTGGCCAGGGCAGTCGTCGTGGCGACGCTCGCGGCGGTCGTCCAGGTGATCGTGACCTCGCCGTTGCCGGCGTCGAGCGTCGGACCGCACGGTACGGCCGGCGTCGGGTCGCAGTTGACGCCGGCGGTGAGCACCGGACCGGCCACCCCGGCCGCGGCGAAGCTGCTCCCGCCGCCCCCACCGCCGCCGGCCCCGCCGCCGCCGCCGGAGAGGCCTCCGCCGCCGCTCCCGCCGCCGCCCCCGAACAGGCCGCCGCCCCCGCCGCCGCCGGCCCCGCCCCCGGAGGTGCCGCCCCCGCCCGAGTTGGGGCCGCCGGTGCACGGCGGGGTCAGCACGACCCCCGTCGGGCACGGCCGGTTCCCGGCCCCACCGACGCCCCCGGCGCCCGCGGCGCCGCTCGCCCCGTCGCCGCCGTAGCGCGGGTCGGTGGGGTCGGCGCCGGGCGCGTGGAGCAGCGGCTCGAGGCCACCGGCCCCGGCGGCGGCATCCGTCGCCCCCCGGCCGAAGGCGCCGGCGTTCCCGCCGTCGATCTTCGCTCCGCCGTCGGCCCCGGCCGCGCCGCCGCCGGCCCCGCCGGCGCCGCCGAAGGCGTTGCCCTGGCCGCCGGTTCCGCCCCCGCCGCCACCCCCGGCCGCGACGAGGAGCACCGCACCGATCGGACAGTTGAGCGAGGCGCAACCGCCGGGCGCGAGGCGGACGTCCGAGGCGCCGCCGCCGCCGGAGCCGTTGCCGCCGTCGCCGCCCGGGGTGACCGTGCTCCCGCCGCCGGCGCCGCCGGCGTCGCCGGGGCCGCCGGCCACCCCGCCGTTCGAGCCGCCGAAGCCCCCGAGGCCGCCGACCCCGCCGGTCGGGCCGTTGGCCATGCCGCCGGACCGGTTGGCCGCCGTCCCGTTCGCCCCCCGTCCGGCCACGTCGATCTGGAGGACCTGACCGGCCGTCAGGCTGATCGTCCCGGTCGACTCGCCGCCGGCGCCGCCCGGGCGGCCGGTCAGGATGCCGCCCGGATCCGGATGGCTGACGTCGCCGTCGATGAAGTAGTGGCCGCCCGCGGCCCCGACGACGGCGAACTCGGCCGACGTCACCCCGGCCGGGACGGTGAAGACATCCGAGCCGACCACGGTGTACGTGCACGTGAGGGCACCCGCCCCGGAGAGGAGGCCGGTCCCTCCGCAGGGCGGCGGATCGGCGGCGACCGCGCAAGCGCCCGGGCCGAGCGCGATCGCCGCGAGGACCACCCCGAGGCCGCCCACCGGCCACCGGCTTCTCCCTGCGGCTCCCCACGACCAGGCCAACTCATCCTCCACGCATTGCCTAGGGAGCGAGTCTATCCGGCCGGCCCGTCCCCCGTCAGGCGGCGAGGACCCGCACGTCGGCGGGCGCGGCCCGGAGCCCGACCTGCGCGCCCTCGTCGATCTGCGGCGCGGCGGCCGCGGTGACCCGGACGGTGAGGCGGGCGAACCGGATCACCAGGGTCCCCCGATCCTGGCGGACGCTGAGCACGCGGTCGGTCAGGCTGCTCGACGCGGGATCGGCGAGCTCGAGCTCCCAGGGATGGACGGCCACCCGGACCGGGCCGTCGGCGGTCATCGCGCTGGCCAGGCGCCCGCCGCCGAGGAGCTCGACCGTCGAGCCCCCGGACGGCGCCGGCCGGGCCGTCCCCTCAAGCACGTTCGCCCCGGTCAGGGCGGCGACGGTGGCGTCGGCCGGAGCCCGGAGGAGCTCGGCCGGCGTGCCGAGCCGGAGCAGCCGCCCCCGGTCGAGCACCCCGATCCGACCGGCCAGGGCGGTCGCGTCCTCGAAGGCGTGGGTGACCAGGAGCGCCGGCAGCCCGAGCGTCCGGAGCTCGTCGCGCACCGAGGTCCGGGTGATCGCCTCGAGGGCGGCGAACGGCTCGTCGAGGAGCAGGACCCGGGGGTCGCGCGCGAGCGCCCGGGCGAGCCCGACGCGCTGGCGCTCGCCACCGGAGAGCTGGCCCGGTCGCGCCCGCCGGAGATCGGCGATGCCGAAGCGCTCGCGGCGCCGGAGGGACCGACGAGGGCGATCGTCTCACCGGCCAGGGCGAGGGCGACCGGCAGGGCGAAGCCACGCCGGGCGACCGAGATGTCGATGTCGAGGCGGTCCCCCGGGCGGAACCTACCCGGCCGAGTGCGATTTGACTTTCGCCGTAAGCTTTACGTAGGTTTACCGTGACCCGACCGGCGGGCGGCCCGGGGCACGGCAGTGGGGATTGGCCGACCGGCAAGCGCCGGGCCGTCGCCGCCACCGTCCGAGCCAAACGTGATGCCCACGACCGACCTTCGCCTGAGTGCCCGCCGGCCCGGCTGGGTCGACGACGCCCTGGCCGGGCTCCGCGAGGACGGGTACGCGATCGTCGAGGACGTCCTCGGGCCCGAGCTCGTCGAGCGGACGCGGACGTCGATGTACGACGTCCAGCGGCGGATCGTCGCCGATGTCGGACCGGAGCGCCTCGAGCGGGCCGGCGAGCTCGGGGTCCTGCGCCTGATGCTCGCCTACGACGAGTCCCTCTGCCGGCTGCTCGAGCTCGAGGAGGTGCTCGCGGTCGTCGACCGGACGGTCTCCCCCACCGCGGTCCTCCACGTCCAGAACGGCCTGATCCTCCCCCCGGCGCCGGGCGGCGAGGCGCCCGACCGCTTCCAGACGAGCTTCCACCGAGACTTCCCCCGCCACCTGGACGGCTACGTCGCTTCGATCAACGCCTTCCTGGCCATCGACGAGTTCACCACCGTCAACGGGGCGACGCTGCTCGTGCCGGGGAGCCACCAGCGCCGGGACTCCCCGAGCCGCGACGAGCTGGAGGCGGCGGTGCCCGCCGTGTGCCCGGCCGGGTCGATGATCGTCTTCGACTCGACGCTCTGGCACGCGGCCGGGGTCAACCGGTCGGGCCGGGACCGCCTGGCCGTCAACCAGCAGTTCACCCGGTCGTTCGTCAAGCCGCAGATCGACTACGTCCGGGCCCTCGGCGACCAGGCGATCCTCCGCCGGGCACCCCGGACGCAGCAGCTCCTCGGCTGGTACACCCGGGTGGTCACGAGCCTCGACGAGTACTACCGCCCGCCGGGCGAGCGCCTCTACCGGGGCGGCCAGGGATGAGCGCGCGCCCGGAGATCAGCGTGGTCGTCCCGACCTACGCGTGTGCCACCTGCCTGCACGCCCTCCACGAGCGCCTGACCGCGACGCTGACCGGGATGGCGGTCGAGTACGAGCTGATCTTCGTCGAGGACCGGGGGGTCGACGGGTCGTGGGACGTCCTGGCCCAGCTGGCGGCCGGCGACCCGCGGGTGCGGGCCTTCCGCCTGTCGCGGAACTTCGGCCAGCACATGGCGATCACCGCCGGCCTGGCCCAGGCCCGGGGGGCGTGGATGGTGGTGATGGACTGCGACCTCCAGGACCCGCCGGAGGAGATCCCGCGCCTCTACGCCAAGGCCGGCGAGGGCCACGACGTCGTCTTCGCCCGGCGGATCGAGCGCAGGCCGGCCTCGCGCGGGCGCGCGCAGGCGGGACGCGCGTACTTCCGCCTCCTGAACCTGGTCGCCGGGACGAACATCGACCGCACCTACGGGACGTTCAGCATCATCGCCCGCCCGGTCGCCGACGCCTACCTGGAGTTCCGCGACCGCGATCGCCACTACCTGTTCATCCTCTACTGGCTGGGCTTCAACCAGGCGTCGATCGACTTCCCGGCGGCGCCGCGCCACTCGGGCGAGAGCGCCTACCGGGTCGGCGCCCTCCTGCGGCACGCGGTCGACGGGCTGATGTTCCAGACGACGGTGGTGCTCCGCTGGATCGTCTATGCCGGCTTTGCCCTGGCCGCGGGCGGCGGCCTCCTCGCCTGCTACTTCGTCGCGGCCCACGTGACCGGCTCCTCCCCCCCCGGATGGACGAGTCTGGCCACGCTCCTGCTCCTGCTCACCGGTTTCGTGATCGCGAGCAGTGGCGTGGTCGGGCTCTACGTCGGCAAGACGTTCGAGCAGGTCAAGGGGCGCCCGCTCTACGTCATCGCCGAGGCGGTCGGCGACGAGGCGCTCGTCCCCGAAACCCTCCGTTGAGCGCGATCGAGTCCACGGTGGCCGGCTACTACGGCCGGGCGCTCGCGGCCCACGGCCCGACCCCGCGCGGGGTCGACTGGTCCTCGCGCGCGTCGCAGGAGCTCCGCTTCGCCACCCTCCTGCGCGGCATCGACTGGAGCGCGGCGCCGTCGGTGCTCGACTACGGGTGCGGGTGGGGCGCCCTGGCCGAGCACCTCGAAGGCACCCCGTGCACGTACGTGGGCTACGACATCGCGCCGGCGATGATCGCCGCCGCCCGCCCCCGGTCGGGCGCCCGGTTCACCTGCGATCCGGCGGACCTCGCCCCGGCCGACCACGTAATCGCGAGTGGAATCTTCAACGTCAAGCTCGACACCCCGCAGGCGGCGTGGTCTCGGTACGTCGAGGAGACGCTGGCCCGGCTGTGGTCGCTGACCCGCCGTCGCCTGGCCTTCAACATGCTGCCGCCGGCGTCGGCGCCCGCGCTCGCCCGCCCCCACCTCCACTACGCCTCCCCGGCGGCGATCGTGGCGCACTGCGCGCGGACGCTCGGCGGTCAGGTTTCCCTGCGGGATCGGTACGGCCTCTGGGAGTTCACTGTAATTTTGGAGCGGTGGCCGGCGTGATCGGCCGCCGGGTCGTCATCTTCGGCGTGGGTGACTTCGCGCGGGTGGCCTCGCATTACCTGGCGGTGGACAGCCCGCACGAGGTGGTGGCCTTCACCGCCGACGAGCCCTACCTCCCCCAGCCGGCGACCCTGCTCGGCCTCGAGGTGGTCGCCTTCGAGCGTCTCACCGTCACCCACCCGCCGGAGGAGTTCGCTATCTTCGTCGCGGTCGGGTTCAGCCGGGTGAACCAGGCCCGGGCGGAGGTGGTGGCCGAGTGCCGGGCGCGGGGGTACGAGCTGATCAGCTACTTCAACTCGCGGGCCACCCGGTGGGAGGAGACGCCGCTCGGGGCGAACACGTTCGTCTTCGAGGAGAACGTGATCCAGCCGTTCGGGACGATCGGTGAGGATGTGATCCTCTGGAGCGGGAATCACATCGGCCACGATGTGACGATCGGCGACCACGTGTTCGTCGCCTCGCACGCCGTGGTGTCGGGCAACTGCACGATCGGGTCGCATTGCTTCGTCGGGGTCAACGCGACGATCCGCGACGGGGTGACGATCGCCCCGCGATGCGTGATCGGGGCCGGCGCGGTGATCATGCACGACACCGAGGAGGGCGAGGTGTTCGCGGTGCGCAACACCCCGGTCTTCCCGAAGCGCAGCTGGGAGCTCGAGGGCTTCTGACCGGCTGGAGGAAGCTCGGGCTGCTCCTGGCGCCGCCGCTCGGTCCGGACTGGTCGGCCACCCACGCGGCGGTGCCGTCCGCGCTGGTCGCCGGCGACCGCGCGGACCTCTACGTGGCGACGCGGGACCGGGCCGGGCGGTCGTGGATCGCCCGGGCCGAGCTCGACCTGGGCGGCGAGCGGCCGCGGGTCGCGGCGATCGACCGCGAGCCGGTCCTCGCGCCCGGGGCGCTGGGCGCGTTCGACGACGCGGGGGTCACGCCGTCGTGCGTCGTGCGGCGGGGCGACGACGCCTACCTCTACTACACGGGCTGGTCGCGGGCGGTCTCCGTGCCCTTCCAGCTGGCCATCGGGCTGGCGGTCAGCCGGGACGGCGGCCGGTTCGAGCGGGTCTCGCAGGCGCCGGTCCTCGGCCGGACGGCCAGCGACCCGTTCATGACCGCCTCGCCGGACGTCCACGCGGACGGGGGCGGGGGCTGGAGGATGTGGTATGTGTCGTGTGTGGGCTGGACGCGGGCGGGCGAGGACGTCCGCCACCACTATCACCTGCGCCACGCGACCTCGTCCGATGGGGTGGCCTGGGAGACCGACGGCCACGTGTGCGTCGACTTCGCCGGCGAGGGGGAGTATGCCTTCTCGCGGCCGTGCGTCATGGCGGGCGCCGCCGGCTTCGAGATGTGGTTCTCGGTGCGCGGCGCGGCCTACCGCCTGGGTTACGCGCGCTCGGCCGACGGCCTGGCCTGGGAGCGGCGGGACGCCGAGGCCGGCCTCGACCCGTCGGCGGCCGGGTGGGACGCGGAGATGGTCGCCTACCCGCAGGTGATCGAGCACGCCGGCCGGCGGCTGATGCTCTACAACGGCAACGGCTACGGGGCCACCGGGGTCGGGTCGGCCGTGACGGCGTGAGCGCCGGATACGTCGACCTGGTCGGCCCGGATCGGGCCCCGGCGGGAGCCTTCGCCGACGGCGACGTCGCCCGGCTGGCCTCGGCCGAGGACCGGAGCTTCTGGTTCCGCGCCCGCAACCGGCTCCTGCTCCAGACGCTCGCGGCCGAGTTCCCCGGGGCGGGGAGCTTCCTCGAGGTCGGCTGCGGCAACGGCTACGTCCTCGGCGCCGTAGCGGGGCGCCACCCGGGCATGCGGGTCGCCGGCGCCGACCTGTCGGGCGCCGGGCTGCGCCGCGCCGGCGAGCGGGCGCCCGGAGCGACCCTGCTGCGCGCGGACGCGCGGGCGCTCCCGTTCGAGGCGGAGTTCGACGTCGTCGGGGCCTTCGACGTGATCGAGCACGTCTGGGAGGACGAGGCCGCGCTGGCGGCGTTGCGGCGGGCGGTGCGCCCGGGGGGTGGGGTCCTCGTCACCGTCCCGCAGCACCGGTGGCTGTGGAGCGAGACCGACCGCTACTCGGGCCACGAGCGCCGGTACACGCGCGCCGAGCTGATCGGAAAGCTCGAGGCCGCGGGCTTGGGGGTGCGCTGGACGACGTCGTTCACGACCGTGCTGCTGCCGGCGATGGCCGCCTCGCGCGCCTGGCAGGCGGTCTCCGGGCGGCCGTACGACCCGGCGCGGGAGCTGCGGCTCGCCGGGGGAGTCGATCGGGCGGCCGACCTGGCGATGCGGCTCGAGGGGACGATCATCGCCCGGGGGGCCCGCCTGCCCGCCGGGGGATCGCTCCTCGCCGTGGCCGAGCGTGCCTGACGGCCCGCCGCGCCTGGGGGCCCGCGGCGACGGCCGGCCGGAGCCCTCAGCCGATCCGCTCCGCCAGCTCGACGATGATCCCCTCCGGGCCGCGGACGTAGCAGAGCCGATAGCTGTCTTCGTAGCGCTCCATCTCGCCAACGAGCTCGGCGCCGCGGGCTCGCAGGCGAGCGACGACGGCGTCGATGTCGTCGACGGCGAATGCGAGATGGCGGATGCCCGGGGTGTTCGCCGGGGCGTGCCGGTCGCCGCCCCGGCCCGACGGGGCGTGAAACTTCGTCAGCTCGAGCCGGGTGTGGCCGTCCGGGGTCTCCACCATCGCGATCTCCGCCCGGACGCCCTGGAGCCCGACCACGCGGTCCACCCAACCGCCCTCGACCGGGCGGTCGCCCTTGGGTTCGAGCCCGAGCTCGACGAAGAATTCGATCGCGGCCGCCAGGTCGTCGACCACGATGCCGACGTGGTCCATGCGTTGGATCGTCATGCGTCCCTCCTGGTGTCGTGGGCCGCGCCTGTCGTGGCCCTTCACTTGGTGAGCGGAGCCGTTCAGAGCTTCTCGACATGGAACCGGCGCGCGCGGGCGGCCTGACGGATCAGGTGGTCGCGCTCGGCGACGTCCGTGGCCCGATGGGCGGCGTTAGCGTACGCCGTGGCGGCGGCGGGGAGGTCGTTGGCGAGTTCGTGCAGGTGCCCGCGGACGGCGTGCCACCGGTGCCGGTCGCCGAGCCCCTCGCGCAGCCGGTCGGTCTCGCGCAGTCCGGCGGCGGCGCCGAGTACGTGGCCGACCGCGACCGCGCGGCCGAGCACGGCGGCGGGGTTCTGGCGCACCGGGTCGTCGGTGAGGGCGACGAGGTCGTCGTACCAGGCGAGGATCTGCGGCCAGTCGGTCTCCTCGGCGGTTGCCGCGTCGTCGTGCAGGGCGGCGATGGCGGCCTCGACCTGGTAGCGGCCGGGGCGCCGTTCCTCCGTCTGGGTGGCCAGCGCCGACTGCAGGACGCGGACGCCCTCGGCGATCTCGCGGGTGTCCCACCGCCCGCGGTCCTGGCGGTCGAGCGTGACGATGCGACCGTCTGAGTCGAGGCGCGCCGGAAGGCGGGCGTGGTTGAGGAGCATCAGCGCGAGCAGGCCGCGCGCCTCCGGCTCCTCGGTGGCGAGGGTGAGCTGGCGGGCGAGCCGGATCGCCTCGCCGGCCAGGTCCACCCGGGCGGGCGGGCGAGTATGCCCGGCCGTGTAGACGAGATAGAGCACGCGCAGCACGACGGCCAGGTCGCCGGGCTGGTCCAGCCGACGCCCCCGCAGGGTCCGCTTCGCGCGGCTGATCCGCTGCGCCATCGTCGCCTCCGGGACGTAGAAGGCGTCGGCGATCTCCCGGGTGGTGAGGCCGCCGACGGCGCGCAGGGTCAGTGCCACCTGGGAGGCGGGCGCGAGGTCGGGGTGGCAGCAGCAGAAGAGCAGCAACAGGGTGTCGTCGCCCGCGGGCGCGGCCTCGGGACCCGGCTCGGCGTACGGCTGGTGCTCCTCGCGGCGGTGACGGGCGGCCTCGCTGCGGCGGGCGTCGACGAGCCGCCGGGTCGCGACCGTAGCCAGCCACGCGCGCGGGTCGCGCGGCGGGTGCTCGGGCCACACCCGCAGCGCCTCCAGCAGGGCGTCCTGCAGCGCGTCCTCGGCGGCATCGAAGTCCTCGCCCCGCCGGAGGAGACCCGCGAGCACCCGCGGAACGAGGTCCCGCTCGAACCCGCGTAGCGCGCCGTCGTCCAGCCGTCGCGGCGGCTCGTCGATCACGCTCACGTCAGTCGTCCGCGGGCGCCCCGGACATGACCTCGCGGACGTCGATCCACTCGTGGAGCGGCTCTCCGCGCGGGCCGGGCTCGGAGGAGATGTAGGCCGCGATCTCGACCGCGCGCTCGTAGGACTCGACGTCGATCATGAACCAGCCGGCCACGAGGTCGCTCGTCTCGGGAAACGGGCCGTCGGTGGTGACCGGTGCGGCGTCCGGGCCGCCGTAGCGCACCCAGGTGCGCGTCGGCGTGAGCGCCTCCGCGCCGGCGTACTCGCCGTGCTCCTCGAGCAGTTCGATGACGTGCCGCTGGAACCCGATGTGCGCCTCCACGTCCTCAGGAGCCCACTGGTCCATCGGCGGGAACGGATGGTGCGGCTCCGGGCCGCCACGGTAGTGCTTGAGAAGCAAGTACTTCGGCATGGTCGTCTCCTGGTGTCGTGGGCCGCGCCCGTCGGGGCCCTCCACCTCGTGAGCGGAGCCGGCCCGAGCTTCTCGACATGCAATCACTCATCCAGCTCCGGGACCGTCGCGTCGGCGGAACTCGCCACGGGACACCCCTCGCCGGTCGGGCGGCCCCGGGCCGGCCGGGCTCGCTGGTGTCCCGTGGAGACCCGCCCGATGAGCTTCGCGATGGGAGAGCCTCGAACGCTCCAGTTCCCCCGGATGCCCGGCCTGCTGATCGGATACGCCCGCGTCTCGACCGACGAGCAGGATCTCACCGCCCAGCGCGACGCCCTCGGAGCGCTCGGCGGGGTTCGAGTCGGACCTGATCCGGATGGGCACCCGCGAGGGCCTGAGGGTCGCCAAGGCCAAGGGCGGCCTGCAGGGGAAGAAGCCGAAGCTCAGCCCAAGCCAGGAGCAGCACCTCTACCAGCCGGGCGAGAACACCAGCAGCCAGCTCGCCGAGCTGTTCAGCGTCGCGCGGTCGACCGTCTGTGGCCGTGGTCGCCGGCGGCGCCGGCTGATCCCGGCGTTCGTGCCGTAGGCGTAGGCCAGCGGCCTTGGAGATCTCGACGAGCATCGTCTCGAGGCGCACGCTGCCGGGCGCCGCCTTGATCAGCCCAGCCCGTTGTTCTCGTCGACGCTGACGGCGATCAGCGGGTCGAGGCACGCGACGACGACGGCGTCCGGGCGGCCGGTGATTAGCGCGAGCAGCGACTACTCGGCCCGGTAGAGCACCGACCGGGCGATCTCGCTCAGCCGGTCTGGGGTTGGCGGCTCGATCAGCTCTCTCCGGCAGCGCTCGATCAGCTCGTCCCGCACGCGCTCCGGGCGGTACTCGCCCGAGGCGACGCGGTCAGCCAGCCACGCGGTCAACGCCTCGGCGTCCGCGACCGAGCACTCACTGAAGCCGGTGTAGCCGCGGATCTCACCGCGGAAGCGCTGCGCGCTGCGGCCGACGAAGTCGAACGAGGCCAGGTCGCCAGCCGGAGTACGGACCTGGCCGGCGATGTGCGCCACGGCGTTCGTCGGGTAGCTCGCGCGCCGCACGCGGGAACCGCCCGCGCGAGAGCAGAAACTTCAGCAGCGCCGCGAACCCCAGCCGCGTCGACCCGGACTTGGTGTGCAGCCGGTCCAGCTCGTCGCCGATCAGCGTGAAATGGTCGACGACGTCATCGAGGCCCAGGTCGCGTGCCATCTCAGATCAGCGCGTCGGCCGAGGCGGTGGGCTCGCCGGCGATCAGGCGCAGCAGCCCGTCCGCGAGGAACACCAGGACGAATCAGCGTCTATGGGCTGACCGGTGTCGGTTGGCCCGCCGGGCGTTTGCCCGTCGTCGCAGCGTTGAGATGGCCGTAGCATGCCCTCGGCTGGGGCCTGCGCAACCGCCGGGCAGGTAGCGTGCGGGGGCCGACGCCGCCGCCGCTTTGGCTGTGCGGCGGGCCGTTCGTCATCGACGACGAGGTCACCGAGAGCGCGCCGGGGCTCGAGGAGACCGCGAGCGCCTGGTCGACTTAGTAGGTGTGCTCGCGGCGTTCGCAGGGCGTGGCTCGGACCGTTATGCTCCGCGAATGTTGAGCAGGCGTGCGGCTTGGTTGGCGGTCGGTTTGAGCGTTGTCTCACTGACGCTCGCGGTCGCCGCTGCGCCGGAGCTCGGATCTGGCGTGTTGTACTTGCTGCCGGCACTGGTGCTTTTCGCCGTGCTGCTTGTGGGCTGCTATCCCGGTCAGGAGCAGCTCGAGCGTTGGCGCCGCGCCGGGGCGCGATATCGACCGGTCGCGCGCGCGCCACGTACCGAGGGCATGTCGCGACGGTCGCACCGACGCGTTCCGCGTGGGCGGACTCTGCTGGGTTCCTCGCTGGCTGTGCGGCCACCCCCCTCGGGCATGTTGGTCTCCGCCTTCCGCTAGCGCCCCGGGGGTCGTGGTCAGTGCCGCCCGCGGGCGGTCACGTGAACCGGTAGATCCCGCATGCCTCGCCGCCGAACGCTCCTACCCCCGCTGGGGTGGGGGGTGCCGGCGCAGCGGTTTACCTGCGCTCGAGGCTCGGGCTTTGCCGTGGCGCGCGTGAAGAGTGAGGGGAGGTGCGGCGGCCTGACCGGGGAAATCTGGCTGCGCTGGGTCGCTCGCTGCGGCTGTCTGATCGGGCAGCCTGGTGCAGCGCGCCCGGCACCGATCTCGAACGAGGAGCTTCATGGCTGCGACCGTCGTATCTCTCAAGGGCACCGTGCTGGGACCCGACGCGCTGGCCGCCGATCCGGCGGAATCAGCGCGCGGTGCCGAGCTGCGCGAACAACCGCAATCACGGTTGTTTCGCGCGGTCTGGCGATGGCATTTCTACGCTGGGCTGCTGGTCATCCCGATCATCGTGATCCTCTCGTTCTCGGGGATCGTGTACCTCTTCAAGCCGCAGATTCAGAACATGTTTCTTGGCCATCTACGGAGCGTGAACGATCCGCATACCGCGATCGTGAGCTACGACAAGCAGCTCGCGGCGGTGAAGGCGGCCGTCCCGGGCGGCACGGTGTCGGGCGTCTCGCCGCCACCAGACGGCGGACGAAGCACGATGTTCGGCGTCAACACGAAGTCCGGGCGGGCGTGGACGGTCTACGTGAACCCGTACACCGGCAAGGTACTCGGCCACACAGACAACGCCAACCAGGTCACGCAGATCGCGCGGGAAATCCACAGCTCGCTGTTGACGAGCCGCTTCTGGTCCTATCCCGGGCCGTTCGGGCCCAAGGGGCAAGGCAACAAACTGATGGAGCTCGCCGGGAGCTGGATGATCGTCCTGATCATCACCGGCGTGTACCTGTGGTGGCCGCGGGGACCCAAACGCTCGTTCCGGGCGGCGCTGCGGCCCCGGCTGCACTCTCGTTCGCTGCGCGTCCGTTGGCGAGATGTCCACGCGGTGACCGGCGTGCTGTTCTCGTTCGTGTTCCTCTTCGTGATTGTCTCCGGCATGTTCTGGACCGGCGTGTGGGGCCAGAAGTACCAGCAGGTCGCGACGAGCCTCGGAGCCAGCTACCCGGCGGCCGTGACCAACGGCGTCCCGTCAAAGACGCTCGCGCAGGTCGCAGGCGGCGAGAAGGTGTCGTGGGCCAGCGGCGAGGTCCCCGTCCCACCGTCGGCCTACGCGGCCGACCAGGCCCCGACGGCTGGGCAGGCGCAGCTCGCCGGATTGCGCTGGAACCCAGCAAGCGGCGCGCCGTTGGACGCGATCGTGGCGCGCACCCAGGAGCTGCACATGGCCCGCGGATACACGATCAGCTTCCCGTTCGGGAAGACCGGCAGCTACGCGGTGAGTCGCTCCCCCGACAGCGACGTCCTGCCAGACCAGAGCGCGCTCGGCGAGCGCAACCTGTTCATCGACCAGTACACCGCGAAACCCGTCGGTGACGTCCGGTTCGCCCAATACGGCGTGCTGGCCCAGGCGACGGACCTGGCGATCTCGCTCCATGAGGGCCGCCAGCTCGGCCTCGTCAGCCAGCTGATGATGCTCGTGGCCACCCTGATGTTGCTCGTCTCGGCCGCCACGGCCGTAGTCATGTGGCGCAAACGACGCCCGAAAGGCATCGGCGCGCCACGCCGCGCACCGAACCGCAAACTCGGCGCCGGCGTCGTCGCGATCACGCTCGGACTCGGCGTCTTCTTTCCCCTTTTGGGACTGTCGATCGTCGCGCTGCTGATCTTCGACTTCGTGATCGTCAAGCGCATCCCACCGCTGCGCCGCGCACTCGGCGCAACCTGACCCCGACCACATGGCAGCCTCGCCGGCGAGCAACCCCCGAGTCGCCCTGCGACGGCTCGCCGGCGCCAAGCCCACACCCGCTTCCGGTTGGCGCTGGGCAGCACGACGAACGGGTTGGGGTCGGCGAACACGAGGCCGCCCAGGATCAGCGCAGGTGCGGCCGCCGCCGCGGCGATGCCGGCGATCTGACGACGTCTACTTGGCGGCTGGTGCCGCGTCCCTAACGGCGGCCCAGGACGCGTCGCGTGCCCCAACCTGCTCGGCGACACGCGCGACGACCTCGGCCGGCGCGGCGGTCGGGTCAGCCAGGAACATCCCGAGGAACCGCACCGTGCCCAGCTGCAAGACGAACCCGCCGGCACGGCGATCGCCGCCCTGCGCGCCGCCGGTCGGGAGTTGCCGTTGGGTTGTCTGAACCAGTGGGACCTCCGACGCAAGACCTCGCGCAAGCGCTGCTTTATAGTGACGCGCGTGCGACGCGTCGACCTCAAGCAGCCCGACGAGCTGTTGCAACTGGCTGCCACGACGGCCGAGCGGCTAGGCAAGTCCGTCGATGTGCTGTACGCCGAGGCGATCGAGCGCTACATCGAGGTGACGAAGCACGCGACGGCGGGCGCGCTGCGGAGCCGGATCTCCATGCCGCGCAAGTCGCCGTACGTGACCATCGAGATCCCCGAAGAGCTGTTCGAGCGCGCCGAGAAGGTTGCCGAGCGCCTTGAGAAGACGCGCGACGTCATGTATGCCGACGCGCTGGCGAAGGCGCTGGCCAAGCTCGTGGCGCGCGCGCCGTCCGGCGACAGCGCCCTGAACCAGGGACACGACCTGCCCAGCGGGGCGTGGCGCCCGAAGGAGCCGACCTGAACGCCCCTCGCGTTTGAACTCGGTGCGGGCTGGCCTTTCCGGGGTTTACTAACACCCGGCTCGTGGCTCAACGCACGCGAGGACGCGATCCTCACGCGGGCGCCGGCGTCGGCGGCCAGCGCTCCGCCGGCGAAGTAGGCGATCTTCGTCTTGGATGCCGTGCAGCGACGTGCTGCGGTGGCCGAGCGCGTCGACCCATCGCAGACGCTCGACCTCCAGACCGTGACGCCGCCCCGCGACCGGCTCGAGTCGACCTTGCCGTTGAACCTAGCCGTCGCGTCAGGCGTCGAACTGACGAACGCGCCCGCCGTCGCCACGGGCCCGACCAGCAGTCCGGCACCGAGCAGGACCGGTACCAGCAGCCGCGAGGAACCGCTCGCGACCGCGATAGGGATAGCGTAGGCACCCTCTCCGATCATCCAGGCGACTGACGCCAAGTATACCGCGGAGCCGTCCTTTGCCTAGGCATTGCGCTGCTTTGCGTATTTCGCGACCGATCACTTGTTCTTGACGTACACGAGCTGCCCGTTCGGAAGCTGGTACACGGCCCCGAGCTTGCCGCCACCGGTGACCGGAACTTGGGTCGAGCCGGCCTTGAGGTGAACCAATTGCTGGTTTGGCTTAACGGTGATCGTGTGCTTGTCGGGGGTGGGCGTGGGCTGCTGAGTGAGGATGGTCGTCAGATTGTGCGCCTGGAGCGCCGCGATCAGGAAGGCCACGGCGAGGACGATCCCGAGGTCGAACATGTTGACGAGACCGTCCAGCGGATCACCCGCCCGGTCGGTGCGGGTTTGCGCCCGGCCTTTGACCTCGATCATGGCGTTCAACCGTCCCACGCGTCGGTGCCGACGGAGCTCAGCGCCGGCGACTCATCCCAAGACCTCCACGACTCGACTGCGCCACGCGAGAACGGCCGGCGATCGCCGTCGAAGGCCGGCGTCAGGCCCACAGACTATGCAAAGCATAGCAAGCACGTCGCGCGCTCCTCGCCGATCGATCGTGCTGCTCGGCCCGCCCGATCGCCCAGAGCGCGGGCGGCGCCAGGCGGCACCGGGCGTCCGGGTCCCCGATGCCACGATCGCCGTCGGCGCCGGGCCGGGAGCGGGCGGGGCGTCGTGACAGAGCGTCCGATCGTACGCTTCACCTGGGCGACCGATCGCGCGCTGACGCTAGACTCCCCGGCCCGATGCCCTCGCTCCGGTCCGTGCTGGCGCGACCCGCAGGCGTCTGATCCGTCCGCGACCCTGCGTGACCCGCTACCTCTATCCCGTCGCCACGCTCCTGCTCACCGTCTACGGGCAGCTCGTCGTCAAGTGGCAAGTCGACCGTGCCGGGGCGATGCCGCACGACCTCGGCGGGAGGGTCGCCTTCCTTGGCCGTCTGATCCTCAGCCCCTGGGTCCTCAGCGTCTTCCTCGCCGCCTTCCTCGCCGCCGCTTCCTGGATGGTCGCGCTCACGCATTTCTCGCTCAGCCGGGCCTACCCGGTGATGAGCCTGTCGTTCGCCCTCGTCCTCTTCGGCAGCGCCCTCTGGCTCGGCGAGTCCCTGTCCTGGCCGAAGGTCGCCGGCGTCGCGATCATCGCGATCGGGCTGATCGTGAGCACCCGGTGAGCGTCACGCCTCGGCCGCGGCGAACCGCCGTGGTGCAGTCGAACTACATCCCCTGGAAGGGCTACTTCGACTTGATCAACCACGTCGACCACTTCGTCCTCCTCGACGAGGTCCAGTACACCCGCCGGGACTGGCGCAACCGCAACCGGATCAAGACGGCCGCCGGCACCCGATGGCTGACGATCCCGGTCCAGACCCGGGGTCGCTACGAGCAGCGCATCGACGAGACGCGGATCGCCGACCCGGGCTGGAGGCGGTCGCACTGGAGCGCGATCGAGCAGGCCTACCGCGCCGCCCCACACTTCCCGGTTGTCGCACCCAGGCTCGAGCCCCTCTACCGCGAGCTTGACACCGAGCTGCTCAGCGAGGTCAACTTCGCCTTCCTCTGCCGCCTGCGCGACATGCTCGGGATCGCCACCCCGATCTCCTGGTCGACCAGCTACGCGACCGGCGGCGGGCGCAGCCGGCGGCTCCTCGACATCTGCCTGGCCACCGGAGCGACCGAATACGTGTCCGGCCCGCTCGCTCGCGGCTACCTCGACGTCGACCTGTTCGAGCGCGCCGGCGTCGGCGTCGAATGGTTCGACTACTCGGGCTATCCGCCGTACCCGCAGCTCCACGGCCGGTTCGAGCACGGTGTCAGCGCCGTCGACCTGCTCTTCTGCGCCGGCGAGGACAGCCGCCGGTTTCTCAAGACGACATCCGCCGCCGGGCTGACCGCAGCGGCGAGCCGAACCCGACGATGACGCCCCCGGCCCCGCGCCTCTATCCTCGCCCGGTGCGCTTCGTACGGGGGACCGCCGGTCTGCTGGCCCTCGCCCTCCTCGTCGGGTGCGGCTCCTACACCAAGCACGACTTCATCGCCCGGGCCGACGCGATCTGCGCGAGCACGGTCCGCCTGACCCGGCTGATCCCCCCGCCGACCTTCACGCGTGTCCCGGCCGAGCGGCTCCGCGCGCTCGCCGGCTACGCCGCCCAGCTGCTCCCCCTCGTCCGGGCCGAGGCGACCCAGCTCCGCGGCCTGCGGCGACCCACCCAGGGCGCCGCCGACAAGGCGACGCTCGCGAGCTTCCTCGCCGCCTTCGGGCTGGTCGTGGCCGACTACCAGAGCCTGGCCACGGCGGCCACGGCCGCCGACGCCGCGGGCGTCGCCCGGGCCGAGGCGTCGCTCAGCGCCAGCCCGGTCGCCGCGCTCGCCGCCCGCTACGGCCTGCGCTCGTGCGGCGCGCCCGGCGCCACCTCCGCCGCCTGACCCGCGGCGGTTCGTCCCCGCCGCCGGCCAACGACCGCGATCGCCGGTGCTCCGACGACCGCGGCCGGCCGGGGACCCGAGGCCCGGACTCCCGGGCTCGGTGATAGGCCCTGGCGCGCACTCAGCTTCCGAAGCGGCCACCTACGCGAAGCGCCTTGTAGACCAGGAGCGCCTCGCTGAGACATGCGTCCTTATTGAATACCTGCCAGATATGGGGGTACTTGTCGTTACACAACCGCTTCGTCTCCGTGTAGAGCCGACCGTCTATCCAGGCGCGCGTGCCTTGGTCGCGCCCCAACCCGAGTTTCCCGCCGTAGTTACGGTAGCCGAAGTCGTGCTGCTCGCACGGCTGGTTGAACAGCGTGCGGTACACGGCCCGGACCTTCTTGATGATGGGCCACGAGGGTCCGCTACAGCCGTCGCTGGACCAGTTGAACGGTCCGGGATGGTAGTCCCGCCGATAGGCGTAGAACGCCTTGTAATGCAGGTTCATGATCGCGTCAGCTTCGGCCCGGAGGTTTACCGGCGGCTCCGGCGGGATGTGCGCCGGCTGCGGCACCGCCGGCGTGCTCACCGCCGCACCCGGCGGCTTCCCGCGCGAAGCCGGGCAGGTCGGCACGCCCCCGTAGGGCGCGTCGTTGGTGCCCCCGTGCGCCCACAACGCGTTGACCCACCCGAAGGCCCGGTCGTTGGCCTCCGTGTAGGCCCAATACCGGTTGCGGTTCGCACCGCTCGCGACCTCGCCACCCGCCGCCTGGCAGAAGACGAAGCTGACTCCGTGGTTCAGAAAGCCGACGTGGTGACCATCCGAGGCCTGCACCGGGGCGCCCCCGCTGATCCCGTCCCCCGCCGGATAGAACGAACAGTTGAACTTGCCGCCCCCAATCGATGAGCACGGGACATCCGCCGCACTCGCACTCGCCGCGAGGACCGTCGCCACGGCGCCTGCGGCGAGAAGTACGAGCGCGAGGCGGGCAACTGCCGCTCCCGTACTGCCAAGAATTGATCGCATCAGGTCCTCCTCGAAGTTTGTGTATCGCACCCGGCGCACCGCCTGGCACGACGTGCGCTGCGGCCCGCGTAGCCAGCGGTGGCGCCAATCAACCAGATCGCCGCCCCGCGGTCTGTACGTAACGAGAAGGATCCGCCTGTTCGCGCGATATTTTGGGGGGTCGGCAGACCGCGCGGCGGACGCTGCGCTACGGTCATGGGTATCCCCCACGCCCGCTCGGTGATCGAGCAGATGCGACGCGCGGCGCTGCGACTGATGCTGGTCGTCGTGTTCCTCAACGCGCTGGTCCTCTCCGCGGTGGCCTTGCTCACCACCGCCGCTGGCGACCTGGCCTGGACGGCACTCGTCGCCGCCATCGCTCTCGCCCTCGCGGCCTTGCCCCTCTCATGTGCCGAGCAGCTCGAGGAGCGGTTGTCCCGTGCGCCGTGGCTGCCGGTGGCCGCCGGCGCGCTCGGTGGCCTGATGCTCGCGCTCGATCCGAGCGTGCGCGGCACCTTGTTCCCGGCGTTCCTGACCCCGGTCGGGGTGTGCGCCCTGTTCGCCTACTGGCGCCAAGCGGTGCTCGCCGCCGCACTCGTGATCGGCGGCTATCTGCTGGGCAACACCCAGCCCGGGGTCCAGGGCTCACCCGAAGCGACGCTCAGCGACATCCTCGCCGTGTTCGAGGTGATGGCGGGGGCGCTGGTCCCGGCCCGGATCGCCTTCGCGGCGATCGAGCAGCGCCGCGCCACCGTCGACGCGTGGCGCGCCGACGCGAGGGACGCGGCACCGCACCCGGCACCCGGTGGCCCGGGAACCTCCCGACAGCACGATGCCGCGGTCCTCGCCGGTGTGCGTGCCGGCCGGAGCGACAAGGCGATCGCCGTGGAACTCGGCATGGGGAAAGCCAGCTGGCGCATTCGCGATCGGCGCCAGCGACTCCAGCGCGAATATGGCGTCGGTGACCGGCGTGCGCTCGTTGCGCTGCTCCACGACTCCGCGACCCAAGGCCGGTCGTGACCTCGCCGGCGCCGGGGCCGGCGGCCCTCCTCTCGCCCCTCACGCTGAGCGAGCGAGTCGCCGTCGGCGAGAGCTTCTTTCGCCGGTACTACTCGGTGACGCTCTACGCAACGGTGCTCCTCGCCGCCATCGCCGTGTTTCTCGCGTCGCTCAACCCCAGGACGCCGGCTACCGGCACGCTCGTCGTGGCCGCGCTCGTCTGCGTCGCCGTCCGAGCCGGGCTGCGCCCCAACGGATACGACTGGCTGCGCCGCCACCGCTACGCGGTGGTCCTCGCCGGCCCGCTCACCGCTCTGAGCTCGCTCTGGCCCGCCGTGGACGCGAACGCCGTGTACTTCCCCGCCCTCGCCCCGCTCGCCCTGATCGCCGGCCTCGCCCAGCGCCGCCGCGAGCGGATCGCGGTCATCGGCTCAGTGGCGCTCGGCACGCTGGTCGCCGCGCTCCTCGACACCCGCGCGCCCGAGCTGAGCATGCCCGACGAGCTCGCGGGCGCGACGATCGGCGTCGCGATCGTCGGGTTGCTCCTCGGCGTCGTGGTCGACTGGTGCGCCCGCAAGGTGCTCCTCGCCCCCGAGGACCTCGACGGGCCGGCTGCGACCGCGGTCGTCCCCTCACCCCACGACGCCGAAGCAGACCCGCGGATCGGGCGGGTGAACGCGATCAGCCGGGCCTCGAACCAGGAGCTCGAGCAGAGACGACCGCAGATGCTCGTCAGCCTCACGGCGCGCGAGGTCCAGATCCTGTTTCTGATCGCCGAACGCCTCGACCGCTACGACATCGCCGACCGGCTCTCGATATCACCCAAGACCGTGGACAAGCACGTCCAGCACGTCCGCGAGAAGACCGAGCTCACCGGCACCGGCCGCCCGACCTCCTGGCTGACCCTCCATCTGCCACCCTTCGATTCCGTCCGTCCCGAACCCCCGCCGGCACCAGCGGGTAGCGGCGGCGCCGGCCCCGCGCGCGGCGGACCGTCTCAGGCACGACGGCCCGGAGGTCACCTGTCGTGACTCGCCGAGCCGCCGGCCAGGAACCGCGCGCCTCCGAGCACGCGCACGCGCACGGCGTCCCCCGGCCGAGGCCCAGGAACCGGGGCGACCGTGAAGAGGCGTCCGCCCTCCAGTTCCAGCTCCAAACGAACCCCATCCTCGAGCGCCACCGCCCGTTTGACCCGGGCCATAAGGGGCCCGGCCGGGTCGAGGCGCACGTGGGGCGGCCGGGTCAGGAGGACGCCGCCCTCCTGCCCGAGCGACCCGTCGTAGCCCAGGAAGCGGGCCACCTCGGCGGTCGGCGGGTCGTCGAGGACCTCCCGGGGCGGCCCGGACGCCACGAGCCGGCCGTCGATCAGGACGAACAGGCGGTCGGCCAGCGCCCACGCCTCGGCCCGGTCGTGGACGACGACGAGCGTCGCCCGCGTCTGCGAGCGCAGCGCCGACACCGCGTCCTCGAGCAGGCTCGCCCGCGCCTCGGCGTCGAGGCCGGCGAACGGCTCGTCGAGCATGAGGATGTCCGGGCGGACGGCCATCGCCCGGGCCAGGTGCACCCGCCGGCGCTCACCCCCCGAGAGCGTCCGCGCCGCCCGGCCGGCCAGGTGGTCGGCCCCCATCGCCTCGAGGGCCGCCCGCGCCCGGTCCTCGCGCTCCTCCCGGGGCACCCCCCACCAGGCGAGCCCGAGAGTCACGTTGGCCAGCACGCTCCGCCGGGCGAGGTCCGGCGTCTGGAGCGCGACCGCGACCCGTCCGTGGCGCTCGATCGTCCCGGCGGCCGCCGGGAGCACCCCGGCCAGGGCGTCGAGGAGCGTGCTCTTCCCGGCGCCGTTCGGCCCCAGGAGCGCCACCACCTCCCCGGCGTGGAGCTCGAGGCTCACCTCGCGGACGACCTCCCGCTCGCCCCGGCGCACGGACACCCGTTCGGCCGCGAGCAGCCTCACGCCGACGGCCGGAAGCGCAGGCCGATGCCCCCCTCGCGCTGCTGGAGCGCGGTCAGCACACCGAGGAGCAGGAGGATCAGCAGCATCAGGACGATGCCGATGGCCACCGCGTTCGTGTAGCTCGCCGCGTTGACCTGCTCGAGCACCGCGCTGGCCAGCGTCTGGTCGTAGCCGTGGACGTTGCCCCCGACGATGACCACGGCGCCGACCTCGGAGAGGGTCGATCCGAGGGCCGCGATGACGGCGGCCAGCACGCCGATCTTCGCCTCCCGGAGGGCCAGCCCGCACAGCTGGCCCCGCCCCGCCCCGAGCACCCGGGCCTGGCCGAGCAGCCCGGGCGGGAGGCCCTGGATCGCCGCCGCCGTGAGGGCGACGACGTACGGGAGGGCGAGCACCGTCTGGGCGACGTACACCGCCTTCAGGGTGAAGACCAGGTGCAGCGACCCGAGGGCCCCCTGGGGGATGAAGAGCAGGAAGAGCACGAGGCCGGCGATCACCGGCGGGAGCCCGAGGCTCGCGTTGGCCAGGACCTGGAGCGTCCGCCGGCCGCGGAACCGGCCGAGGCCGAGGGCCAGGGCGAGCGGCAGGCCGAGCACCAGGGCGATCCCCGTCGAGATCAGGGCCACCCGGATCGTGACCCAGGTGACGCTCAGGATGTAGGCGTTCCCGCCGTAGATCAGCGGGATGGCCCGCTGGACCTCCTCCCACAGGAGCCGCATCTCAGGGCTTCTTGCCCGGCGCCTGCTGGACGTACACGAGCTGGCCGCTGGCCAGCCGGTAGACGACGCCCGCCTGCGTGCCCGGGCCGATCGTCCGGGCCCCGGGCTTCGGCAGCGGCGCCACCGTCTCACCCGGCTGCACGACGATCTGGCTCGCCTGCAGGCCGTGCTTGGTGATCGCCGCCCCGAGGTGGAGTGAGTTCAGCGCCGCGAGGAGGAAGGCGACCGACAGGACGATCCCCAGGTCGAACAGGTTGACCAGGCCGTCGAGGGGGTCCCCCGCCCGATCCTCGCGGGTGCCCGAGCTCGGGGTGACCGAGATCATGCCGGCCTCGGGTCGTTGACCACGGCGGCGAGGTACTGGAGGTCGGAGAGGTCCTGGCCGTACATCCGGTCGCGGGTGAGCGAGAGCCCGAAGGCGACGGCCCCGACCATCAGCCCGACGACGGTCACGCTGAAGGCGATCCGCAGGTTCTCGCTGAGGGCGGTGGTGTTGCCGTTCGAGAGTCCGGTCAGGGCCGGCGAGAGCGGGATCAGCGTCCCCATCAGCCCGAGCGCCGGGCCGGCCCGGACGAGCAGCCGGGTGCGCCCGAGCCGCCGCTGGGCGTCGAAGTCGAAGTCGGCGAGCGCCTTGTTGAGCTGATGCTCGCCCCCGTCGGTCCGCGCGTGGGCGACGATGAACGACGCCGTGTCCGCCATCGCCGGGCTCCGGGCGATCCCGCCGAGCGCGGCGGCCGCGCCCGAGCGGTCTCCAGTCTGGAGGAGTAGTCGCGCCCGCTCGGCCCCGTCGGCGAGGGTCGCGAACCGCCTCCCCCGGCGGCCGCGGAGCTCGACCCCGAACGACCCGAGCTCGAAGATGACCAGGGCGAGGGCGACCAGGGCGAGGACGAGGACCGGGACCTGGAGGGCGCTCGACACATGGAAGATCGCGCTGTCGATGTCGTGCGAGCTCAGCGCCAGGATCATCATCCGACCACCAGCCGGCGGATCGGGCGCAGCCGCCAGCGGAGCTGGTGTCCGGCGCCGAGGGCGAGGAGGAGGACGACGGCGAGCGCCCCGGCGACGGTCGGGAGGATCGAGGCGCGGGTCGAGCGCTGGACGGGGGGCGCCGTGGCGGTCTCCGGCAAGACCTTGACGAGTGGGCTTGCGCCAGGTGGGAGGAGCGTCACGTTGCTGATCAGGCGTCCCGAGATGACCGGGCCCTGGCCGGCCGGCGTCACCCGCGGGGGCGGGCCGGTGACCGGGGTGGCGGCGGACGGGCCGGGTGCCGGCGCCGAGGCGGGCGTCGGCGCGGCCGCCGGCGGGGCGGCCTTCGTCTTCTTGGGCGCGGTCGCCGGCGGGGTAGCGGCCTTGCGGCTCGGTGACGCCTTGCTCGACGGAGTCGTCGCCTTCGGCTGGCGCGGGCCGGGCGCACCGCCGGGAATCGTCCCGGCGCTCTGCTGCGGGCCGGTGGCGCCGGCGCCGGGCTGCTGGGTATTGCCCGGCGTGCTCGTGTCCTCGGGCCCGGGGGTCGCGCTCTGGCCACTGCCGACCGTCACCTGCACGAAACCCGCCCCGCCCCCGCCGTTATCGTCGTTGACCGTCGCCGCGACCGTGTACCGCCCGGCGTTGGCGAACGTCTGGCTGAAGCTCGGGCTCTGCGAGCTCGCGGTGCCGTCGAGGGACCAGGAGTAGGCCAGAGTCGTCGGATCGACCAGTCTCGCCTGCGCGTCGCGCACCTCGGCGGTGAAGCTCGCCGTCGCGCCGACCGGCGCGGTCGGGCTCGCCGGGACGGGCTTCACGGTCACCGTCAGCAACGGACCCGTGTACACACGCAGCGAGAGGGGGCTCGCCCGGTTGACCTGGTCGCCGGCGTTCAGGTCGCTCGGCGTCGCCTGCGGTCGGAAGTAGGACATCTCCGACCCCTCGATGTAGATCAAGGGCACCGGCTCCTGGGGCGCCCCGACCGACAGGGCCCCGCCGGTCAGCGGATCCTCCCACGCTCCGGTCAGCTCCTGCACCTCCACGCCGGTGACCGTGTTGCTCGCGAGGCCCAGGCACCCGAGGACGGTGCCGATCGACCAGGAGCTGGTCGGTGGGAAGGGTTGCGGGGTCCGAAACCTGGCCGCCACCAGCAGAGACGGGTTGGGCCCGCGGTAGCCGCCCGGACAGGCGGCCAGCGCATCCGGCGAGAGCGACTTGGTCATCGCGGTGGGTGGGCTTCCCGACTCGAAGATCGTCGCTGACACCATCGGGTCGGCCGTGGCCACGGCCACGGCCACCGGACTCGCCAGGACGGCGCCCGCCAGCCCGAGCACGAGGACCACCGGCCGCCCGGCCGGGAGAATCCCGGATCCGCGGCCCGCCCGCCGGCGCTTGAGGTCGGACCGAGGCCCCCGGCGCTTCACGGGGCCTAGTGTACGTTGAGCGAGCTGAGCTTCGAGAAGGCCGCCCGCAGTCCGGACTTGTGGTACTCGAGCTCCAGCTGCCACTTGTAACCGCGGGCGAGCTTGGCATGGATGGTGAACCTGTTCGTGCCCGGCGCGATCGACAGCTTGACCAGCCGCTTGAGCTTCGAGGTGACCTTCTTCCCCGACTTGAGCGCGCTCGTCCTGCGGCCGAGCAGCTCGACGAGCGAGCCCTTGGCGGTCGGGGTCGGGGCGAACCTGCCGGTCACGGTCAGCGCGCCGGACTTGACGGTGATCTTGGTGAAGCTGACGCTCGCGGCCGGGACCGGCGCGGTCGAGACGGTCACGTTCGCGGCGGCCGAGGTCGCCGGGAGCACCTGACCGGGATCGGCGAAGGTCGCCTCGACCTGCCACTTGCCCGGCTTGAGGGGGACGGTGACCCCGTAGGTGCTCTGAGTCGCGGCGAGGGCGACCTGACCGACCTGGGTGAAGCCGGCCGTCGACCCCTGGGGCCGGGCCGAGACGGCCACCGCCGCCGCGGCGTGGGGCCCGCCGGGGGCGACCGAGCCAGACACGACGGTGCCGCCGGACGTCGGGTTGGCCGAGGCGATGCTGACGGCGCCCTGCACGTTCAGGGGAGCCGCGGCCGAGGCCGACGGCTGGAGCAGGTCGCCGAACGGCGGCGAGAGCGACGGGATCTCGATCTGGCGGATCAGGCCCGTCGACACCTGGTAGGAGCCGTTCGTCGTCGGCACGAAGCCGACGCGGTAGTTGCCGTTCGCGTCGGTCGTCCCGCTCCCGACGGGCACCGGCAGCCCGCCGGCGAGCTTGCTGACCGTGACCGGCACGTTGGCGAGCGCCGGGAAGAACGGCTCGGCGTTCGTCACGTTTCCGGTCGCCGTCACCGTCGCCCCGGCGTTGACCACGCCGGGGATGCCGGACGCCGTGATGATCGGCGACGCGGCCGCCGCGAACGGTGGGTCGCTCGTGGCCGCGAGGTAGTTCTTGAGCTGCGACTGGACGGCCGGCGAGGTGAGGAGGTTCACGAAGTCGAGGGCGGCCGGCAGGTTGATCTGGACGTTCGACGGGGGCGGGAACGCCGCCGGGTTGATCACGTAGGCGTGGAAGTAGTTGACCAGCAGGGAGGCGCCCCCCGGTGCGGTGGTGCTGTTGTTGCGGGTGACGATCGCCAGGTTGGGGATCGTCCCGGCCGGGTCGGTCCCCGAGGCGAGGAAGGCGAACGTGCCCCGGTCGGTGAACACGTAGCACTTCCCGGCGCTGAGGGGCGGGTAGTTGCAGACGTTCGCGTTGACGACGTTCGGGCCCTGGGTCAGGCCGGTCTGCTTGTACCAGGGCGGCAGCGAGGCCGACGGCGGCAGCCCGCCCGGGCAGGCCGCCCCCTGCGAGGCGACGGTGCCGGCGGCGACCGGCGTCTCGCCGCCGCCGTTGGCGGAGCTCACCGTGCAGAGGAGCAGGCCCGCCGGCGGGCTGTTGCTCCCGAGCAGCGCCCAGATCTGGTGCTCGGCCACCACCGTCCCCGGTGACCCGCTGCGCGACACGAACGCGACGGTGCCGGCGGCTCCGGCCGTGGCGATGTCCGCGAAGGCCTGCACGACGTTGTGGGCCGCGTTCGCGGCCACCCCGGCCGGGTCCTGACCGGTCGGCCCGGCGAGCACGAAGTCGTTGGTGAAGATCGATCGGCCATACGGCTCGTAGGAGAAGCTGCCGGCGACGAACTGGTTCTCGAGCGACGCGGCGTGGACGATCAGGACGCTCGGGCCGCCGGCCCCGGACTCGGCGTTGGCGATCGCCGTGCCGGTGGCCGTGCCGACGTACTTGAAGGTGAACTGGGGGTAGGCGGCGGTGAAGGCCGGCTGGATCAGGTTGGGCATCAGGCCGGAGTCGCTCACGTCGCTGGTGCCGACGACGGTCAGCGTCGACGAGGTGTCGGCCCCGGCCAGGGCCGGGGAGACCAGCAGCGCGGCGGTGAGGGAGAGCGCGGCGGCGAAGCGGCGGCGGCCGCGGAGAGCGCCGGTTGGGCTGGGGCGCCGAGCGCCGCAGGGAAGACTGGTCATCGGACGACTATACCTCCCGTGCCTGGAAGACGCGTAGGTACGTCCGCGTCTCCGTGCCACTTCTTCGGGACGGGCAGCGCCGGGTCCAGGGCTCGTATATCCCGTCGAGCCGGGCCGTGAAGGTGACGCCCCAGTTCTCGTCGCTCCCGTCGAGTGGTGCCCGAACCCGGGCTTGATCGTCTTATGAAGCCAGCCGTGGGACACCAGCGGCGATCTCGTCCCCGAGCTTTTGGACGGCGGCCTCTTACTGTTCTTGAGATTCGCATCAGCTCGGGGTCGCGAGTCGAGCCAGTGCGTGAAGTCGTCGCCGGCGCGCTGCCTCCCGGCCGTGGCTTGGCGGCTCAGACGTGATGGACTACCGTGGACTCATGACGATCAAGGAGCGGCTGCATCACGCCGTCGAGGCGATGACCGAAGCAGAGGCCGCAACGGCGCTTCATACGCTCGCCGCAGCATCGGGTGATCCGGTTGCGTGGATGCTCGATCACGCGCCCCTGGATGACGAGCCTGAGTCCGAGGACGAGCGTCACGCGGTCGCCGCATCGCTCGCCGATCGCAAGCGCGGCATCAGCCCGGTCCCGCTTGAGGACGTGCTCGCCGAGTTCGACCGGGCGTGAGCGAGGCGTATTGGCGCGTCGTCGTCGACGACCGTGCACGGAAGGACCTGCGGCGGATCGACCGTCCGACGCGCGCGATCGGATCCTGAGAGCGTCGAGCGGCTGGTGCAAGGCGATGAGCTGGTGGGCGACATCAAGCGTCTGCGCGAATCGAACGAGTACCGCCTGCGCGTCGGCGACTGGCGGCGTGCGGTTTGAACGTGACGATCGGGAGCTGAAGATCGTCGTCGTGCGCGTGCTCCCGCGAGGCCGAGCGTATGACCGCCGAAGCTTTCGCGTTTGACGCCCCTACCCCGCACGGACCGTCGGCCGGCGCGACGTCCCGGCCGGACAGTCGGGCGCCGCTCGTGCCGCGGTGCGGCGATCGCACGGTAGATCGTGGAGCCGGGTGACGGGGAAGAGCTGCTCGAGCTCGCTGATGGTGTGCTCGCCGGAGCGGGAGCGCGAGCAGGTGCGCTTCCTGTTGGCGCTGAGCTTGAGCTCGTTGCCGCGCAGGCGCTGCCGAGAGTAGATCGAGACTTGTCAAGTAGAACGAGGACAGAAGGGCCTCATCGCGGCCAGCGCCTTGCGGTATCACCCTCCCCCTCAGCGGCCTGACCCCGAACACGGGCTACCGCTACCGGATCGTCGCGACCAACGCCAACGGCACGACCACCGGGACCGTGCAGAGCTTCACCACCGGCCCGGGAACGTGACCGGCGCGGTTCGGCCGGGCCCGGAGCGGCGTCTCGCGCGGGGCTCGGCTTGCGAGACAGCGTCGCCTATTTCCCTCCCGGTGAGCGCTCGCTCAGTTGGCCGACCAGCGTGATCAGCGCCGGCCAGCGCCGCCGCGTGGACCGGGCATCGCTCAGCCCACCTGCGCGGCGACGGCCTCGGCGTAGGCGGCGGCCAGGCGCTCGCTCGCGGTCGGGGCGCCGCGCGGCGGCGGTGGCGCCCCGAGGTGCTCGCTGCGTAGCTCGGCCATGAAGTCCTCCCACAGCTCGGGACCGCCGTCGACCAGCAGTTCGGCTCGCACGCGGAGCGTCGGGGTCGACGGGCGGTTGCGCAAGCCCCACTCGGCGAGCACGGCCATCACCGGGACCAGCTCGATCGCCGCCTCGGTGAGGCTGTAGGCGGCGCGCCGCCCGCGGCCGACGTCCGCCCGTGTGAGCAATCCGGCCGAGACGAGCCTCCGCAGGCGATCGGCGAGGATGTTCGAGACGATCCCCTCCTCCGAGCTCTCCTGGAGGACGCGGAAATGCCGCCGGTTGCCGAACATCACGTCGCGCAGGACGAGCAGCGACCAGCGGTCGCCGATCACCTCCACCGCCGCGTTGATCGGGCAGCCCGAGCGAGGTTCGCTGGTGCTCCGCGTCGCCATGAGACGGATAGTACTTGCAGTTTGCTATCGCCCCGGGGATCGACTAACGTGCGAGCACGACTTGCAACTCGCAACCACCATCGAAGGGCGCTGATGCCGGACACCACCTGCCACATGTCGATCTCGCTTGATGGCTTCGTCGCCGGGCCAGACCAGAGTCGCGAGCACCCGCTCGGCAAGCGTGGAAAGGAGCTCCACCGCTGGCACCTCGGCGACCAGCGCGCCACCGAGGCGAACGAGACGGCAGCCGGCTGGCTCATGCGCCCGCGCGGCGCCTACGTCATGGGCCGCAACATGTTCGGGCCGATCCGCGGCGACTGGGAGGACGATTGGCGTGGCTGGTGGGGGGCGTGCCCCCCGTACCACGCGCCGGTGTTCGTGCTCACCCATCACGCCCGCGAGCCGATCGAGATGGAGGGCGGAACGACTTTTCACTTCGTCACGGACGGGTTCGACGCCGCCTACGCACAGGCCTGTGAGACGGCCGGCGAGGACGGCGTCGATATCGCCGGCGGCGCCGCGACCGTGCGCCAGGCGCTCATCGCCGGGGTTGTCGACGAGCTCACGCTCGACATCGCCCCGACCGTGCTCGGCTCTGGCGAGCGGATCTTCGACGGCGTCAAGTCCCTCGTGCTGGAGCCCGTCGAAGTGTTGCATTCGCCCCTGGCCACGCACATCCGCTACCGCCGGGCCGGGTGAGCCGAATACTCATCACCGATCATCGACGGTCGCTGCGGCCCGACGGCCTGAAGCCATGCTGATCTACTCGATGGGCGTCTCGGTGGACGGCTTCATCGCCGACCGCGACGGCGCGTTCGGGTGGACGGTGCCGAGCGACGAGCAGTTTCGTTTCCACCTCGCGCAGACACGCGAGCTCGGCCGCTATCTGTGCGGTCGCGGCCTTTACGAGACGATGCTGGTGTGGGAGACCGATCCGTCGTTGCGCGACGACGAGCTCGGGGCCGCGTTTGCCGACGTGTGGTGCGCGATCCCGAAGGTCGTCTTCAGCCGCACGCTCGACCGCGTCCAGGGCAACGCCCGGCTCGCCGAGGCGTCACTGGCCGAGGAGACCGCTGCGGCGCTCGAACAGACCGACAAGGACGTCGGGATCGGCGGCGCCGGCCTCGCTGCAGCGGCGATCGAGCTCGGTCTTGTCGACGAGCTGAGCATGTTTCGCAATCCGGTCGTCGTCGGTGGCGGCACGCCACTCCTGCCGCCGGTCACCGAAGAGGTCCCGCTGGACCTGATCGAGACCAGGACGTTCGGCTCGCGCGTGATCTACGAGCGTTACCGCCGCGTCCGCGATCACTCGGACTGACACTCCAACGGCGCACTGACTCGGTCTGCGGCCAGCGCTCCTCGATTACCATCGGCGTGCCGCGGTCCGGCCACGCAACCGGGGTCGTCTGAGTAAACGCGGTAAAACGGTCAACAATGCGTCCACTGACGCGGGGTTAGGCGCAATCAGCGGTCTTCGGGGGCGTGCGAGGACGCCGGGGATGTCGAACGTCAGGATGCCGTAGGGGTTGATCGTCTCGAACTGCCCAGGGCTGAGGTGGGCGATCGCCTCGTCGCTGACGCGGCGCCCGTCGGCGCGCTCGGCAAGCACGGCGTCTTGGAGGTAAGCCACCCCACGAGGTCGCGGACCTGCGCCAGGTACGCCTCGCGCGACCGAACCGAGAGCGGCTGGCGCTTCAACCAGCCGCCGTACGCGGCGAGGACCGCGTCGACGTCGACGTCCTCGGGCACTCCGGTGGTCGGCATGGCCCTCCTGTTAGCGGAAGCGGATTCCCGGGGGCTACGACCCGGCCGCCGCACACGTTAGTGGAAGCCCAGCCCGGATGTACTTCCACTAAGCATGTTTAGAGGAACTCAGCGGGGCGGGCCGGCGGCGGCGCGCCCCAGATCAAGGAGCGGTGAGTGTTACCGGCGCAACCGCGTCGTGGCCGCCGATGGTGCTCGATCTGGCCTGGGTGAGAAGGTCGCGCTGTTTAGTGTGCGCGAGGCGCCGGCGGGCTGCGGAGCTGAGCGTGAGCCTGACCGTGGCGTGCTGCTTCGCGGAGAGCGAGAAGCGGGCGGTGGCGAGCGGGATATCAGATGTCGGGAGCGTGATCACGAGCTTGCCGGCGCACCTGTACGGGCCTGTGGCGCAGGCGAGCTTGACGGTAGTCATGCCGCGACTGATCACGGGAGCACGCCGAGTCAGAATCGTCACGCCGGGCCCGGTCGTGGTCGTGATCCGTCCGATCCGGTCGGGAACCTGAGTGAACCAGAGGTTGCCGTCGGGGCCCGCCGCGATGCCGTACCGAGCACTGCGCGGCGTGACGCCAGCGGAGAACTCGGTAACTTTGCCCATCGGGGTTATCCGCCCCACGCGGCCGCTGGACCCCTCGGTGAACCACAGATTGCCGTCCGGGCCCGCCGCGATCCCCCACAGATCGAGGTTCGTGACGGCGGGGTTCTCGACGGGAAAGTCCGTGACCTTACCGCTTGGGGTTATCCGCCCCACTCGGCCATTGATCCCCTCGGTGAACCACAGGTTGCCGTCCGGGCCCGCCGCGATCCCGTGTGGGAAGAAGTTGCCAACGGGGAACTCGGTGACGGTACCCGACGGGGTGATCCGTCCCACCCCGCCATCCTCGGTGAACCAGAGGTTGCCGTCCGGGCCAGCGACGATGTCCTCGAGGACGGCGTCCTTGGTGGCCGTGGCGGAGAACTCGGTGACCGTGCCCGTCGGGGTGATCCGCCCGAGACGGTTGGTGAAGGGCTCGGTGAACCAAAGGTTCCCGTCAGGGCCTGACGTGATTCCCCCCAAAGCGTCGCCCGCAGCGGAGAACTCGGTGACCGTGCCGGTCGGCGTGATCCGCCCGACCCGGCCAGCCTGGGACTCGGTGAACCACAGGTTGCCGTCGGGGCCGCCCGCGATCCCGCTTGGTTGGCTGTGCGGGGTGATGCCGGCGGAGAACTCGGTGACGGTGCCTCCCGGAGTGATCCGCGCGACGCGGCCGCCCTCGCTTTCGGTGAACCACAGGTTGCCGTCTGCTCCGGTCGCGATGCTCTGCGGTCCGCTGTGCGGAGTGATGCCAGCATGGAACTCGGTGACTCTCGCTGCGCTCGCAGTGCCGGCAAGGCCCAGCAGCCCGACCAACCACACGACCAGCGCGGGCCACACCCGCCGCGCCTCACGCCTCGCGGGACCGCGCCCAAGTACTCGCACGAGCCGGCGTGCTCATCAACCGAACCCGGGCAACCGACGCTTCGGCACTTCGAGGAGGGGCCGCTGCTCTGAAACGCGCGCGACCAGATAACCGGGCCTCAATGAGATGCCGGAATGCCGGAGCTCGCGGCGGACGCACCGGAGTGCTCCTCGCCTCCACGCCCAGCACCAAGCGCCGCACCCGCCAGCTCATCGTGTGCTCCCGATCCACCGCCGGGTGTGGCGGTAGTCCCGGCGCTGCCAACTCTGGGCGGCATTCTTCGAGACCCATCGGGCGCAACCTACTCGACGCGTCCAGCCGCGTGGCGCCCAGACGCCGACGAGCACACACGCAAGGCAGCCGAGCAGCGCACCTCCGCCCCACCGCGGTGGCCGCCAGCCAGACCCGGCGATCTCAACGGGCTCCTGACAGGATGAGCCCGACGGGAGCAGCGGCAGGTCGGCGCGCCGGGCGCGCAGATCGCCGTCGGTCCGCGCCGGGTAGACCGCCTCCAGCCGCGCGCCGAGCTCGTCGGCGCTCAGGCGACCCGCCGCGAAGTGCTCACGGATCTCGGCGGCGACCGCGGCGCGCTCGGCATCTGAGGCCCGCCGGTCCCCATCCTGGCTCGTGCCAGTCAAGTTACACCCGAGATCGCCACTTTCGCTCGCGTCGGCCGTTGGAGCACATATGGCCAAGGCGATCGCCGTCGCGCTCGTACTCGCCGCGATGGTCACGTCGGACGCGGCGGCCGCGACGACGGTCGCCACGATCCCCGGCGGACCAGCGGCGCTGACGGCCGGTCCGTTCATCGGCGGGGACGGCCTCGTCTGGGCGCAGACCCGGGCCGGCCAGCCCGCCACCGACGTGTTCACGCAGGGCCCCGGCGCACCCGCCCGGATCGTCGGCACGATCCCCGTCAGCGCGGGCACCGCCGGCGGCGACCAGTTGGAGGTACGCGTGTCCGGCGGCTACCTCGCCTACGGCTACCTCGCCGAGCGCTCGGGCCACTTCGGCCCTGAGCCTGTCGCGAGCCTCGTCGTCGCCGGACCGCTCGCAGGCCCGTACAAGCCGCTGGCGTCGTGCAGCAACCCGGCCGGCGACGTTCGGTTCAGCCTCGCGGGCAGCCTGATCGCCTACACACCCGGCTGCGCGCCCGGGTCGCCGCTCGACGTGCTCGACCTCGCCACCGGCGCCGAGCAGCCGTTCGCCGCGCCGCCCAACAGTGCCTTCGCGGTTGCCGGCGACTTTCTCGCCGTGCGCACGGTCGCCGCTCCCGACGGCGTCACCGTCTACCGCCGCAGCTCCGGCCAAGCCGTCTACCTCGCCGGCCCGGCCGGCCCGTTCGCGCCGGTCCAGGCCGGCGACTTCGACCTCCAGGCCGACGGCAAGCTCGCGGCGGCGTTCGTCCCGACGACCACGGCCGGCATCGGCGGGTCGCTGGTCGCCTGGTTCTCCCCGGCCGACCCGACCCCGCACGTCCTGCCACTGCCGCAGACGGTGACCGGCCCGAACCACCCCGGGTACACGCTGCCGCTTCGGATCGCCGGCGACCGGATCGTCTTCTCCCGGCCCGAGAGCCCGTGCAGCTACCAGGGCGTCTCCGACCTGCTCGAGAGCGACCTCCAGGGCAACGTCGCCCTGATCGACAGGGTCGCCGGCCCGCAGGCGATCCCGTTCGGCTTCGACGGCACGACCGTCGGCTGGCTCGGTGATCCCGGCGGCGTCGCCTCGCTCCTGACCGACGACCTGACGACGGCGACGCTGCCCGCGGCGGCGCCCGTCGCCCCGAACTGCCCGACGCTCCTCCCGCCGCGGGTCAGCATCACCAGCCGCGCGCTCCGCATCAGCCCAAGCGGCGGCCGCGCCGACCTGCTCGTCGCCTGCCTCAACCAGGCCCAGGCCAACCAGACACCCGGCCAGTGCGAGCTGCACGTCGACATCCGCACCGCCCACCGCGTCCGGTTCACGCCCCACGCCCGCCCCGCGCTGCTCCGCCTGACGAGACCCGGGCTCAACCTGATGATCTATCCCGGCCGCAGCGGCACCTTCCCGATCGTGCTCACGCCCACCGAGCAGAAGCTGCTGCGCCGCGTGCGCCGCCTGCCGCTCCTCGTCACCGTGACCAACTACTTCACGCACGCCGGGCTCGCCCAGGCCGCCATCACGCTGACGACGCGCAAGTGACGCACCGCGTCCTCTCCCTCCCCGGCGCCGGCGCCAGCGCCGACTTAGGACTCTGTTGGACGCGGGACCGCCCGGTCGCGATACGTTGTTTCACGCGCAGGTCTCACCCCTCCGGACAGTCAGAGCAGCGCCGCGTCAGCGCTCGTATAAACATGCGTAGACGAAGCTAGAAGCTACCTTCCGGCTCTTGCCGCGGACCCAGCACTGGGTCGTCACCCAGCTGGTCAGACCGACTCGACGCAGCCACTGAGGACGCCTCCCCGCCTGGGCGCGGATGGATCCTGGGCGCGGCGCGGGCGACCCCGTCTCGGGTCGCGCGACCGGGCCACTGCCAACCCCCGTCGCATTGGATAATCGGTCGGGGAAAGAACTTTTCGGCCCAGAGGGCGTTATGGAGTCATGCGACTGCGCGGAACCAGGCTCCTCATGCTGATCGCGGGTGTCGTCGTTCTCGCGTGTTCGAGCCCAGCGCATGCCGCTGCGACCGGCTCGCCCCAGTTCGGTGTTCCGATCGTCCTGAGGGTACCGTCGAGGAACGTCGCCGGGTCGCCGGCCGTGGCCGTGGCGTCCGCTCGGGTCGTGGCCGCCTGGCAGCAGAACTTCACCAGGCGGGCCTACGGCATTGCTGTGCGCCGCGGCACGACTTCCGGAGCGTTTGGCGCCGTCGTGGATCTCTCCGTCGACGGCTACGCACCGGCGGTCGCGGCGGGGACCGGCGGTGGGGCGGCCGTGATCTGGCTGACGTCGGTGGGCCCTCGCACGCATTCTGTCGTCGTCGCGGTCGCCCCCGCCCATGGCCGGTTCGGCAAGCCGCAGACGCTCGCCAGGGGCAACAACATCGGCTCACCAGAGGTTCTCGCTGCCGGCGGACGCTACGTGGCGATATGGAGCCGACCGATTGCCGCTGGGCTCGCGATGAGCTACGCCGTGAGCTATGCCGTGAGCGACGCCGCCGGCCGCTTCGGACCGGCCCGGACATTTGCATCCGACTCGTTCCCCGTCGTGTCAGCCGGAGTCGCTCCGGACGGAACTGTGACGATCGCCCTGAACGGGCCCGCGCTCCTGCCCCCCAAGGTGTCCTTCGCCCGGCTTGCGCCGGGTGAGGCGAGCTTCGGTCCCGTCGACCCGGCCGTCTTCCCAGGTGGCGGTGCGCAGGTCGCGACCGGCGCGGGCGGCAGCGCCCTCACGTGGACCGAGGGCGGACTCCCCCAACTGCTGCACACGGCGCTGCTGAGCATCGGCAACGAGCCGGTCGCGCAGACCGCGTTCACAATCACCGACAGCCACGAGGGCATGCTCTACGCCGCCGGTCCCGCGCTCGCGCTGCCCGCCGGTGGCCTCGCGCCGGTCGCCGCGTGGGCATTGATCGACGCCCCAGGCGGCCACGGAAGCGTGCCAGCCACCGCCAAGGTGCTCGCCGCCGAACCGCTCGCCGACGGGACCTACGGCGCTCCGGTGGAGCTCTCGACGCCGGGCACGATCGCCACAAATGTCGGCGCCGCGGCAACCACCTCGACCGCCGTGATCACATGGACCACGCCGGCCCACCCCTCCTACCTCTACGGCCTCCACTACGCGGTCCGCTCCGCCGGAGCGTTCGGTCCGGCGCGCAGCTTGACGAGTGACCGGGCAGAGCAAGCCGCCGTGCTCGCGTCATCACCCGGCGCCGTTGCTGCGATATGGATCTCTCACCCCGGGCAAAGTCGGCGAGGGGTGTCGATCGCGATCCTACGCGACAACGCCTGAACTCGCGAGGCACACAACACGAGGGACGACCTTTCTCCCCGATCTCCGACGCCCCACGGTTCCTCGGGCGCCGCCGCAGACAGCATCGCCTCTAACGCGCGTTAGTGGACGCCTTGTTGGCCGTTTCGCCGCGTTTGCTCAGACGACCCCAACCGGCGCGCGCGGGGCGAACACCACCGGCGCGAACACCTCTACCCAGTCAGCAGCAGGCTGTCCGTGGCGCGAACCGCCGCCGCCGGCGAGCATCCCTCGCGCGCGTTCAGCCGCCTTCCGGTACGTCTGCCCCTGGCCCAGTCCGACGATGCGTCCGCGCGATTTCGCGCGCGGGGAAGCGAACGCAACGCGGAGCCTGGAAACCATCGTGCGCCGCGACCGATCGCTCGCCCTCCACGCAGTCCCCGGTGACCGGCAGCCATCCGCGGCAACGCCTCGGTGAACCTGTGCGCCCCCCAACCGCCGGGAAGCACCGAACCCACTGGCAGAGCGAGCGCTCCCGAGAGCTCCGTTTGGGTAGATTACCCATGTAACACCTAGCCGAGAGTCCACCCAATAGGAGGAATGTGATGCGCCATCGAGGGAGCCGCGTCGCCGGCGGCAACGTGCTCAGGGATGTCGATCGGTCGTGGAAGCGCCGAGGGGCGATCGCGCTTCTCGGCGTGTCGCTGGCCAGCGCCGTCATCGCGGCTCTGGCCGAAGCCCCGGCCGGCGCGACCGGGCCGCCGTGCGGCAACGGGACGCAGGGGACGAACACGTGCACGTACACCTACTCGGGCAGCGGCCCGTATGCCGACACGTTCACCACCCCGACCGGCGTGACCTCGATCACCATCGCCGCCTACGGGGGGGCTGGTGGCCACGCCGTCTCGCCGGCGGCCTCGGGCGGAGCCGGAGGCAACGGCGGCGAAGCATCGGGAACGTTGGCCGTGACGAGCGGACAGGCGCTCCAGGTCGATGTCGGCGCAGCGGGCGGCAACGCTACGGCGACCTCGAGCAACGGCGGATTCAACGGCGGTCCGGGTGGCGGGTCAGGCGCGTCCGGCGGTGTGGGTGGCAACAACGACGAGAACGGCGCCGGAGGCGGCTCGAACCCGGCCAACGGTGGTAACGGCTCGGGCGGCGGCGGAGCCTCCGACGTGCGCACCGACTCCAGCAGCTGCGTGAGCACGCTGAGCTGCGGCCTGTCGAACCTGGTGATCGTCGGGGCCGGTGGCGGCGGCGCTGGGGGCAACGGCGGAAGCGGCGGCGCGCAGGGCGCGACCGGCGGAAGCGGCGGCGGCGGGACCGGGGGGACCGGCGGCAGCGCCGGCGGCGGCAACCCGGGCACCTCGGGTACCGGCGGCAGCTCCACCGCCGGAGGCACCGGCGGCGTGAACACGTGGCGGGCGCTCGGAGACATCTACGCCGGGAGCGATGGGTTGGGGGGTGGCCTCGACGCTGCCGGCGCCGGCGGTGACGGCAGCGGCGTGAACCTCGGCAGCATGGGCGGCGGCGCCGGCGGCGGTGCCGGCGGCGGCTACTACGGGGGCGGCGGCGGGAGCGGCGGCGGCAAGAGCTCCGGTAGCGGCGGCGGTCACAACGGCAGTGGTGGCGGCGGCGCCGGCGGCGGCGGCGGGGGGGCGAGCAGCTACGCCAGCTCCTCGATCGGGTCCGCGCTACTCACAAGCGGCGGAAACTCGGCCGGCGCGGCCGGCAAGGTGGTAATCAGCTGGTAGTCGATGGCGGGGCGGGCCGGGCACAACGCGGTGCCCGGCCCCGCTGCTCCTGGGGAGGCCGCCGGTCTCGGTCCGCCGTAAGGAGGTCGAGGCCGGGAACCGGTCGCTGCCCGTCTTGTCGTCGCGAGGCCCGCCCATCCCAGCGGTCCCAGCCTCGCTCACGGTGTCGTTGGTCGATTACGTCCCGGCTGGGGTGGTGAAGGCCTGGACGGAGCCGCTCGTCGTGCCGTTGGCGTTGGTGGCGACGAGCCGGTAGAGATAGGTGGTGCCGGGCGTCAGGCCGGTCAACGGGAGGGTGATCGCCTGCGGACCGTTCGTGCTGCCGGCGCTGTCGATCGCGCTGAGCCAGCCGAAGCTGGTCGTCGTGCCGTATTCGAACGCGAACGCCGTCGGTGAGCCGTCGGCGTCGACGGTTCCGGCGAGCGTCGCGCTGGTGGCGGTGACGGTGGTGACGGCGCCGGTTCGGGCGACCGGCGGGCCGCTGAATGCTGGCTTGCCGCCGTCGGTGAGCCCGGCGACGGTCACGGGGGTGCTCGAGTTGACGGTCGTTCCGTCACCGAGCTGGAGGGTGCTGTTGTCGCCCCAGCAGGACACCCGGCCGGTCCGGTGCAGGGCGCAGGAGTAGAGGTTGGCGGCGGCGACCTGGACGGCGTCGGTGATCCCGGTGACGGGGACTGGGGTGGAGGGGCCGGTCGACGGGTTGGTCGTCCCGTTTCCCAGCCCGCCCGACTCGTTCTCGCCCCAGCAGACGACTTGGCCGCCGCGTCGCAGCGCGCACGTGTGGTCGTTGCCGCCGCTGATCTGGGTGGCGTCGGTGAGGCCGCTGACCGCGACCGGCACACCCGAGGCGGTGGTCGTGCCGTCTCCGAGATACCCGCCGATGTCGTCGCCCCAGCAGGCGACGCCGCCGCCGGCGCGCACGGCGCACGACGAGCCTCCGGCGGTTGCGACCCCGTTGGCGTCGTTGATTCCCACCACGGCCACCGGCACGCTCGAGAATGCGGCGGTGGCGCCGTTTCCAAGCTGACCGAAGGTGTTCGCGCCCCAGCAGGCGACCTGCCCGGTCGCGCGCACGGCGCAGGCGTGGGTCCCGCCGGCGGCGACTTGGGTGCCGTCGGTGAGCGCGGTCACCGGCACGGGCCTGTTCGAGTCGGTGGTCGTTCCGTTGCCGAGCTGGCCGTCGTTGTTCTGCCCGAAGCAGGCGACCTGCCCGCTGGCTCGCACGGCGCACGTGAGTTGGTTGCCGGCGTCCACCTGCACGGCGTCGCTGATTCCGGTGGCCGCGGGCACCGGGGTGAGCGACGCGTGGTCGGCGCCGTCGCCGAACTGCCCCTTGAGGCCGTTGCCCCAGCAGGTGAGGTGCCCGCCGGCGCGCAGAGCGCATGAATGGAACGTCCCGGCGGTCACCTCGGTCGCGTCGGTCAGCCCCGAGACCGAGACGGGAGGACTCGAATTCGACGTCATTCCGTTGCCTAGGTACCCGAGGTTGTTGGCGCCCCAGCAGGCGACCTGCCCGCTGGTCCGCACGAGGCATGCATGGTTGTCGCCGGTGGTGAGCGTCCCGTCGGCGGGTCCGGTCGGTGGCTGCGCGGGGGTGGTCAGGCTCGCGACCGCCCCGAAGGTGGTGCCGGTCGGATTCGTGGCGACGATCCGGTAGAGGTATGTCGTGCCGGCTTGGAGGCCAGCGACCGGGAGCGAGACGGCCTGCGGGCCGGCGGTCGGGCTGGCGTTGTCGGTGGCGGTGATCGAGCCGAAGATCGTCGTCGGGCCGTATTCGAAGGTGAACACGGTTTGCTGGCCGCCGGCGTCTACCGTCGCGGTGAGCGTCGCGCCGGATGCCGTCACGCTGCTCGCCGCCCCAGTGGTCACCGCCGGCGCCGCCCCCGGACCGGTCGTGAAGCTCCCCACGGTCCCGAAGGTCGTCCCGGCGAGGTTCGTCGCCACGAGCCGGTAGTAGTACGTGGTCAGCGTCGAGAGACCGGTCACCGGCGCGGTGACCGGTACCACGCCAGCGCCCGACCCGGCGCCCGTCGGAGGCGTGACCTGCCCGAACGACAGCGACGGCCCGTACTCGAAGACGTAGGCGGTCGCGTTGCCGTTCGCGTCCACGCTCGCGGCGAGCGTCGCGCCGGCTGGGGTGATCGCGGATGCGCCGCCGGTGACGACCGCCGGGGGGCTGGCGCCCGACGCGCCGGTCCAGGTGACCGTCACCTGACCGTTCCCCGAGTTGAACGTGCCGTCGTTGACCCCGGCCGTAAGCGTGCTGGCGAGCGCGCTCGACACCGCGAAGCTGCTGCCGCCGCCGCCGCCTCCCCCGGCCCCGCCGCCGCCGCCGGAGGTGCTGCCGCCGCCACTGCCGCCACCCCCGCCGAACAGCCCGCCGCCGCCGCCGCCGCCGGCGCCGCCACCCGACGTGGTCGCGTTCGGATCCTGGCACGGTGGATCATGCACGCCGTTACAGGGAAGGTTCCCGGCGCCGCCGGCGCCGCCGACACCCGACGCCCCGTTGGCGCCGTCGCCGCCGAAGCGCGGATCGTTGGGCTCCGGCGGCGGCGGGTTGGCGTGCCGGGCCGCGTTCAGTCCGCCGACCCCGCCGGCTGACTGAGTCGCGCCGGTGCCCGAGAACCCGTGCCCGCCGCCGTCGACGGCTGCGCCGCCATCCCCGCCGACGGCGTCCCCGCCGTTGCCGCCCGCGCCACCGATCGCGTTACCCTGCCCGCCGACGCCGCCACCCCCGCCGCCGCCGGCTCCGACGAGGAGCCGCGCCGTCAGGTCGCAGGCCAGCGTCGCGCAGCCACCCGGTCCCAGGCGCACGTCAGACGACCCGCCGCCACCCGATCCGTTGCCCCCGTCGAACGCCGTGCCGCCGTTCGCGCCGCCCGCATCGCCCGATCCGCCCGTCGCGCCGCCGCTGGACCCCCCGAAGCCACCGAGAGCGCCCAGACCGCCGGACGGCCCGTTCATCATCCCACCCGACCGGCTGGCCGCGGTACCGTCGCCGCCGCGTCCGGCGACATCGATCTGAAGCGTCTGTCCTGCGGTCAGGCCCAGCGTGGCCGTCGCCTGGCCCCCGGGCCCGCCCGGCCGGCCGGTGAGGTCCCCGGCCGGCGGTGGATGCGCCGCGTCACCGGCGATGAAGTAGGTCCCGCCCTTCGCCCCGACGACCGTGAACGCGGCCTGGGTCACCCCGGGTGGCACGGTGAACGTGTCCGAGCCCACCACCGCGTACGTGCACGTGTACGGACCGCTTCCCGACAGCACCCCGCCGGCGCCACAGGTACGGACCGGCGGCGGTCCGTCGGCCGACGCCGGCCACGGAGCGCCGACCACGGCAAGCGTCGCGAGCGCAAGCAAGCCCCGCGCCCGGCCGCCGGCGGCCCTGGATCCTGATTGCGGCGACGCTCTACGGATCACGGCACCGTGGTGAGACTGTTGACCGCGCCCGCGCTCGTGCCGTCAGCGTTAGTCGCCACGATTCGGTACAGGTACGTCGTATTCGACGCCAGCCCGGTGACCGGCAGCGCGACCGTCTCGGGGCCCGCGGTCTGGCCGGCGCTGTCGATCGCGGTGACCGAGCCGAAGCTCGTCGTCGTCCCGTACTCAAAGGTGAACGTCGTCGATCTGGCCTGCGGGTCCACCGCTCCCGTGAGGATGGCTCCCGTACTCGTGATGGCGCTCGCCGCGCCGGTCGAGACCACAGGGGCCGCGCCGGGTCCGGTGGTGAAGCTCATCACCCCGCCGACGGTCGTCGCGGCCGCGTTGGTGGCCACGACCCGGTAGAGGTAGGTCGTGTTGCTCGCGAGGCCGCCCGCCAAGCTCGAGACCGGTTCCGGGGCCTGGGCGGAGTCGAGCTCGACCACCGGCGTGATCGACCCGAAGCTGGTGGTCGTGCCGTACTCGAAGGTGTACGCCGTGGCCTGGCCACCCGGATTGACCTGGCCGGCGAGAACGGCGCTCCCGTCGCTCACTGACTGGGGTGCGAGCGTAACCGCCACCGGGGCGGTCACCGGCGCGGTCGTCACGAAGCTACCCACCGGCCCGAACGCGGTGCCCTGCGAGTTGCTCGCGACGAGCCGGAAATAGTACGTCGTGCCCGGGGAGAGCCCCGACAGCGATCCGCTCACCGGGTTGGCCGCTGGGCCGGACCCCGCGTCGGCGGGCGCGGTGATCGACCCGAACGACAACGACGGCCCGTACTCGAAGACGTACGCCGTCGAGGCGCCGTTCGGGGTCACCGTCCCCGTCACCGTCGCGGCCGAGGCCGTCACCCCCGACGCGCCGCCCGCGGCCACGGTCGGGGTGCTCGCCGTCACGGTGACCGACGCGCCGGGGCTCGCGCACGATGTCGGACCGGCGCTCTGGTTGGCGCCGTCGCCGCCGTACAGCGCAGTCCAGACGTAGCTGCCGGGCGACGACGGGGTGAACGCCGCGGACGCGTAGGTGCCGTTGCCCGACACCGCCGCCGCCGAGGTTCCAAGCGACGTCGCGCAATTCGGGTCGCCGGGCCCGTACAGGTTGAACGTGATCGTGCCCGTCGGAGCCGATCCGGCGGCGAGCGTCGCCGACGCCGAGATCTGCCCCCCGAGCGCCACCGACGCCGCCGACGCCTGCGTCGAGAGCGACGGCGCCGCCAGCGCCGGCGGGCTCGGGGTCACCGCGATCGCGTTCGGCCCAGCACCCGTCGTCACGGTGGCCGGGGTCTTCGCCGACAGGATCCCCCCGGAGACCGCGTACTGCGACACCGTGCTGTCGGTGAAGTTCGGGACGTACGCGCTCGCCCCGTCGGCGCTCAGGACCAGCGGCCCGGGGCTGGCGCCGGTGCCCACGGTGGCCGGAGAGCTGGGCGACAGCGTTCCGCCGGCAGCGATCGTGAACTGCGACACGTTGTTGCCGTGGCCGTTAGCCACGAACGCGGCGGTCCCGTCGGCGGTCAACGCGATTCCCGCGGGCTGGTTCCCGGCCGCCGCGGTGGCCGGCGACTTCGGCGACAGCGTCCCGTCCGCCCCGACCGTGTACTGCGACACCGTCCCGGCCGCCGCGCCGTTCGCGACATAGGCGCTCTTGCCGTCGGCGCTCACCGCCACCTTCGCCGGCTGACTCCCGGCGGCGACCGTCGCGGGCGTCTTGGGCGACAGGCTGCCGTCGGACGCGACCGTGTACTGCGACACCGAACCGGAGTTCCGGTTGGCGACGTAAGCGCTCCGACCGTCCGGGCTCAAGGCCAGCCCGAACGGAGCCGTCCCCGTCGGCACGGTGGCCGGCGACTTCGCCGACAACGTCCCGTCGGCCGCCACCGTGAACTGCGACACCGAGTTCCCTCGGAAGTTGACGACGTACGCGCTCTTGCCGTCGGCGCCGAGCGTCACTCCCGACGGGTTCGTACCCGTCGCGACCGTAGCGGGCGTCTTCGCCGAAAGCGTCCCGTCGGCGGCGACCGTGTACTGCGACACCGTGTTCGCCGAGCCGTTCGCGACATAGGCGCTCTTCCCGTCAGGACTCAACGCGATCGCCTGCGGGCTGGTACCCGTCGCCACCACCGTCGGCGTCGCGCCCGCCGGGATCGTCCCGTCCGGCCCCACGGTGTACTGCGACACCTTCGCCGCCGTCTGGTTGACCACGTACACGCTCGACCCGAACGCCGACGGGCACACCACCAGCGCGACCACCGCCGCCCCTGGCGCCGCAACCCGCCACAACCACCCAGTCACCGGCAAGAACATCCGCCTTCCCCCGCGTCAATGCTGCTCGTCGCGCCCGAGGCTCCCCAAACGGAACGGTTTCGCGGCGTCTTCGCGACGACGCTGACGCGAGACGCGCTGGTCGCAGGCGTCCGGCGATCAACCCCTATCAAGCTTCATTCACCCGGCCCCCGACTCGCCTATCGCCGCATCCGCCCGGCCAAGTACAGCATAAACGTATGCGATACATATGCGTCGAGTCAAGGCCGGAGCACACCGATAGCCGATCCCCAAGACGAGACGACCTCTCGACGGCGCCGCGAGCGCACCGATTCTCGACGCACGGGTCGCCGGCGTCCGGCGATCAGCCCTCGGCCGGGCCGACGATGAGCATCTCGTCGACGCGTCTTCTGGGCAGAGGCCCGAGCGGTGGCCGGCGGAAGGTACGCGGCGACCGCGCGGCGTCGGCGCGGTCCGCGGGCCCTGCTACTTCTTCGGGGCGGGCAGCGCCGTGAACGTGACCGTCCACTTGCCCTTCGCCCGGACCTGCACGCGGCGGTAGGTCCCCCGGGTGACGAACGTCTGGCCCCTCTTGGCCTTGCCGGAAACCTTCAGCTTGCCCGAGACCATCGAGAAGCTACCGCCGCTCGCGGTCCAGTGGACGACCGAGTCCGAGGCCACCTTGACCACAGCGAGGGTCAGGTTCCCGCTGCCCGCATAACGCAGGGGCAGGCTGGCGGCCGTGGCGACCGCGACGGCGCACACCGCGCTGACCACGACGGCGACCGCAAAGGCTCGCGCCCAGGCAGCACGTAGACGAAGAGGATTCACGCGGCCCGAAACGATAACCGAAGCCGCCGGCCGGTTGGCGTCGTCTGAGTAGACGCGGCAAGTAGTTAGGCGCAACCGGCGGTCTGCGGGGGCGCGCGAGGACGCCGGGGGTGTCGAACGTCAGGGTGCCGTAGGGGTTGATCTCTGGAACCGGCCGGGGCTCGGGTGGGCGATCGCCTCGTCGCTGACGCGGCGCCCGTCGGCGCGCTCGGCAAGCAGGGCATCCTGGAGGTAGCCGGTCGTCGAATTGACGACGAGCGTGTGGCAGGGCGCCTGGGTCGTCTGGTCTTCGTGGTCGGAGTAGCGGACGGTCCCGCGGTTGGCGAAGAAGATGAGGCGCCGCAGGTCGTTGAGCGCCCCGCCGCGGTGCTATGAGCCGCCGGCCGATCCGCCGCCCGAACGCCTCGTCGGCACGCACTGTTGAGCGGCACCGCGCGGTACGCGTCGCCCTTCCCTGCCCTGATCGTCACGCGGCCGCGTCGCGCCGAGAGCGCCACATCCGTCCTGTCCAGCGTGGCGAGCTCGGAGAGACGCAGCCCGGTGCAGAAGAAGACCGTCGCGATCGCCCGGTCACCAGCCGGCGGGCTGGTTCACCGCCGCCGGCGCCCACCGCTTCGTCGCCTTCGCGAAGCACTTGTCATCCCTGACCGCCCAGTCGCGCACATGCGGGTCGACCAGGGCCTGGCCGCCGCGCTCGGAGCCCGCAAGCCACCCCACGAGGTCGCGAACCTGCGCCAGGTACGCCGCGCGAGCGAACCGAGAGCGGCTGGCGCTTCAACCAGGCGCCGTAGGCGGCGAGGATCGCGTCGACATCGACGTCCCCAGGCGCTCCGGTGATCGGCACGCCTCTCCTGTCCTTGCGATGAGGAGCGCTGGCGACAGCGCAAGAACGGATCCTCGCGCCGGGCGACTCGCCCGACGACCATCCCTTCATGCTCGCGCACGGCGTCCTCGACGTGCTGGCGCCTGCTCTTCCCCGAGGACGCCGTGCGGCCGGAGTCTCGTCAGTCCTTCTTGGCGGTGGCTTTGCCGCCCTTGCGCCCGGCTGCTTGCTTTTGAGCTCGGTTGCCGCCCGATCCCTGGCCGCTGCTCTTGCTTGACTGGCTGCTGCCGCCGCTGTGGCTGTTCTCGCCGCCCTTCTTTGACGCGCCCGGCGAGTTGGCGATCGCTGCGGCGCGCGACTTGCTCATTCCCTTCTCGCGCAGCCCTTCGTACTGCTTGTCGTCCTTCACCGACGGTCCGTGATCCTTTGCCATCGTCTGTCTCCTTACCGCGAGATCGCTTCGACGAGGTCGCCGACCTTCGCCTCGTCGTAGTTGCGGGCGATGTCGGCTTGGGCCACGATCCCGACGAGCTTCTTGCCGTCGATCACCGGGAGGCGCCGTACTTGGTGCTCGGACATCGTGCGCAGCGCGTCCTCGATCGAATCGTCAGCGCCGATCGTGACGGTCCGCCCGTCGCCCTGACCTAGCTCGCCCGCCTTGGTGGCGGTGGGGTCCTTGCCTTCGGCAACGACCTTCACGACGATGTCGCGGTCGGTGATCATACCCTTGAGTCGGTTGTCCTCGCCGCAGATCGGCAGCGCACCGACGCCCTCCTGGGCCAGGCGCTTCGCGGCGTCGAGAACGCTGTCGTCCTCCGCCACACAGCTGCAGTCCGGGGTCATGATCTCGCGTGCTGTCTTTGCCATGTTGCCTCCGATCATGGGATTCTGCTGGTCGAATAGGGGTCGACGGGTCCGTCAAGGGTGTACCCCCGCACGCTCGTCCGACACGGATGAGCGGCCCCCTCTGCGCAGAAGCCAAGCACTGGCCTATGGCCTACTAGATCCCAGCGGCCGAGAGGGAAGCGCGAACGGCAGCGCGTGCAGCGTGCCGGTGAGCTCGAAGAGGCGCCGTACGGCGTCTGGGCCCTGGATCAGCGAGAGGCGCCAGCCATCGCGACTCGCCTGGGCAGTCAACGAAAGCAGGAGCCGCAAACCGGCGACATCGATGAACTCGAGATCGCGCAGATCGAGGACCACATGCCAGAAGCCTCGACCGAGCACCCGCTCGTGCTCGGCCTGGAGCACGGCGACGGTCGCCAAGTCCAGCTCGCCGACCATCTTGAGGTGGACCGCTTCGCGATAGGGGCATACGCGAACAGCAAACGCGACTGGGGCTGCCCTGACTCCTGCGTGTTCGCCGTCGTCGTTCGCCGGAGTGCGTCGCGCGGGATCGGCGACGTGATCGACAGCGCTAGTTCTGCGACTCGTCATCTCGCTGAGGCCGTCGATGGCCGGTCGCCGCGGCAGCCCGCAGCGCACTGGCCATTCCTGGGTTCCCCCGCCCACGATGGCTGCAGCGACGTAGAACGCCGTTCCGCCGACCGGATCGCGAGCGTGACGTGGCGCTCGGCGGCGTACGCCGGTTCCCAGGCGACCAATCCGCTTCGAGCTGTGTCCCGGGGGTGGGTGCCTCGCAGATCGACCTCGACGCGCGTCGAAGATTCAATCGCCTCATGCATCGAGGCCTGGTCGACGTCGCCGGTCACGCTCACGAACGAGCCCTGGTTGCCAGCTCCGGCGATCAGATGCACGCCGGTCGCTCCTTCGAGCCAGGCATAGCGCGAGCACATCGCGACGGGCGCCAAGACGCGCCGGCGCCTCTGTCGAAGCGGACCAGCAACGCTGGTCGAGTACGAGGCCGATGGCATCGGGCGCGGGTCCTCAGTGGCTCCAGTCGGCAATGAAACGCGGCTCGCTCGGCCCGGCGGGAAGCAGCGGCGTCGCGGCTCCTCGGACAGGTACATCGGGATCGCCGCGCCCACGCCGAGCCAGACAGCGCGGGCAGTGTTCCAGGGTCAGGAAGGGCCCACGCAGGCCGATGGTCATCCGCAGCGTGGGCAGTTCATGTAGGAGGACATCGCAACTCGTTTCTGAAGCCAACGAAGTGCGACGGCCCGACGCGAAACCGGTCCGATTTCTCGCCGTACCAGCGATCTGACAGCTTCTCCCGTCCCTCCCTGGGGCGCGAGCGCAGCAGCAAGCATACGCCTGCGGCGACCGCGGGCCCGCCAGCCCGCCGCCACCCCCCGCCTCCCGCGCTACGGAATGCGCTTACGCGGCCTCGCCGGCGGCGTCCACAGGCTCGGTAAGCACCGGTGCGACCTGATCGGCGGGAGCGAGAACGAACGACTCGATCGCAATGTCCGGGTCGATGTGGTTGGCGCTCAGGAACGCGACAACCTTCCGGCCGAGGATGCCCTCGATGCCAGCCGACAACTCGTCGCCCATCACCTCTTGAAACGTCGAGCGGGTCAGGAGCACCAGCTCTCCGCGGTCTTTATCCACGAGCGTCCGCTCGGCCTTGGTCAGCGTGTCCTGAAGGACGATCGTCACGAGGTTCTCATTGACGTAAGCGCGAGCCTTCGTCGGGCCGCGGCCGGTGTACTGGCTCAGCAGCCGCACCGTAAAATTGGAGATCGCCGCAGTCTTCGTTCCGTCGGGTCGCGGAGAAATAGGGTCGCTGCCGGTCATCGCCGGCCTCCTGAACCGTCTCCCCCCTCAAGGAACCGGGCGCGCGCGAAAGTAGGAAGGAGACGGGAAGAACCCGTCCGCGCGGCCCGCGTTCCCCCGACGTACCAACGCCCCATTTCAGGCGACGTTGTCCGGCTGGAACTCGCGTGCTCAAAGCCTACCGCCCGGACGGGCCGCCACATCTTCTCAAGCGACGGCAACCCATGACGATCATCTCCGGCCCACACCCACGACCCCGGTTCTCAACCCCAGCCCGTCACGCGCCGAGCGAGGCCATGCTGAGCGTCCAGCGACCGGTCGCGCTGACCTTGACCCCGGCGTAGGTGCCCGAGGCGGCGAAGCTCGCTCCCGTCGCACCGGTGCCCGAGATCGCCAGCTTGCCGGCGGCGTCGGAGACCGAGAACCGGGAGCCCGACACCGTCCAGTGGACGACGGCGCTGCGGGGGAGCGCGATCGTCCCGAGGGTGGTGTCGCCCGACCCCGACCACGTGCGCGGCGTCCCGAGCTTCGTCCGGGCGGCCGGAATCGGGACCGACGCCGCCGCCGGCGCGGTGGTCTTGGCCGGCGGGGCGGGCGGCGCGGCCTTGGCGGCGGCGACCGGCGGATGGGCGCCCGCCGTCGAGTTGATCGGCCTCGGGCGTCCGCCGGGCGCCGGCTTCGCCGCCGCGGCATGGTGGGCGGCGGACGCCGGCGAGGACTTCGATGCCGCGGTCGACGTGGTGGCGGTGGTCTTGGTCGCCGACGACGACCCGCACGCGCCGGCGGCCACGACGAGGACGAGCCCGGCCACCCGGAGGGCGGCCTTCGACGGGGGTGAGCTGATCGGCCCGGTCATCGGCTCAGCTCGCCAGCTCGAGCGCCCCGTCGACGCGGCGATCGCCGCCCACCGGCTCGGGCCGGGCGAGGAGCGCCACCCTGGTCACCGCGTCCTCGACCGCCGCGATGACCCGGTCGACGATCTCGCCGGTCATCGCCGCCCAGAGCGGCAGGCGGACGATCCGCCCGCTCTGGCGATCGGTCTGGCCGAGCGATCCCGAGCAGCGTCCGACCCGGCGCCCGGCCGGCGAGGAGTGGAGCGGCACGTAATGGAAGACGGCGTCCACCCCGCGGCCGCGGAGCCCGGCGATCAGCGCGTCCCGGGCCGACTGGTCCGGGAGGAGGAGGTAGTACATGTGGGCGTTGTGGTCGCAGTGCGCCGGGACGACCGGGCGCCGGACGAGCCCGAGCGCCTCGAGCTCGGCGAACGCCCGGTGATAGCGGCTCCAGATCCGCAGACGCGCCGCCGTGATCGCGTCGGCGTCGCCGAGCTGGGCCCAGAGGAAGGCGGCGTTGAGGTCGCTCAGGCCGAGCGAGGACCCGATCTCGACCCAGGTGTAGCGGTCGATCTCGGCCCGGAGGAAGGCGCTGCGGTTGGTGCCCTTGTCGCGGAGGATCTCCGCCCGGGCGACGAGCGCCGGGTCGTTGACGATCAGGGCCCCGCCCTCGCCGCAGGTCAGGTTCTTCGTCTCGTGGAAGCTCAGGGCCCCGAGCCGTCCGAAGGTGCCGAGCGGGCGCCCGCGGTGGGCGGCCATCGCCGCGTGGGCGGCATCCTCGACGATCGCCAGGCCGTGCCGGTCGGCGAGCTCGCCCAGAACCCCGATCTCGCAGCCGACCCCGGCGTAGTGGACCGGGACGATCGCCCGGGTCCGGGGCGTCACCGCCGCCTCGACGAGGCCCTCGTCGAGGTTCAGGGTGTCCTCGCGGATGTCGACGAAGACCGGGACCGCGCCGCGCAGGGCGAAGGCGTTGGCCGTCGAGGCGAACGTGTAGGACGGCATGATCACCTCGTCGCCGGGCCCGAGGTCGAGGAGCAGAGCTGCCGCTTCGAGCGCGGCCGTGCCCGACGGGGTCAGGAGCACCCGGGGCGCCCCGAGGCGCTCCTCGAGCTCCCGCTCGCAGCGGTCGGTGAACGCCCCGCTCGCCGAGATGTGCCCGGCGGCGATCGCGTCGAGGACCCGCCGGTGCTCGTCGCCGACGTAGTACGGCCGGTTGAACGGGACGTGGTCGCTCACCGTCGTCCCGGCCGGGGCGCGGGGATCCCCAGCTCCGGGCGGGACCAGTGAGCGCGCACCCGGCGTTGACACCGCAGACCTCCCCATCGATCTCCCGCGGGACCGGTCGGCAAACCGAGTCCGCAGCTCCTCGTCTACTCATAGCCTAGACGCGAGTCGGACGGCCCGTCAAGCATCGAGCGAGCTCCCGGGGTCGCCAATAGGATGCCTGCTCTCCTGCCGACCGATCCGAGGGAGTCGAAGATGGCCGCGACGCGAGGAAGGTCCCGGCCGGCGCGTCTGGGCGCCGGCACCGGCGCCCTGGTCCTCGCCGCCGTCGCGGTCGCCGGCTGCGCGGGCACCGGCAAGACCCGCACCGTGCGCTTCGAGAGCCAGCTCTCCTCGACCCGGAGCGTCTTCATCTCGCCGGGACAATCGCTCGGGCAGGAGCTCATCTTCACGGCCATGGTCTACCCGCCCGGCGGCTCGACGGCGAACGGCCGCACCGAGGGCACGTGCATCCGGGCCGAGCCCGGCAACGGCGAGGTCTACAACTGCCAGCTGACGTTCGTCCTGCCCGGGGGAAACGTCTACGCCCTCGCCCTGGCCAGCCACAACGGACCGGCCGCGGGCATCATCGCCGGCGGGACCGGGAGCTTCGCCGACGTCCGCGGACGGTTCGCCTACCTCGCGACCGGCGGCCCGCGCATCGGGCTGACCTTCACGATGACCGGATAGGCGGGCGGGCTACCCGCAGCGGTCGTAGCGCCGGGTCCGGGTGAATCGGGCCGACGCAGTCGTGGTGACCGAGACCCGGAGGGTGAAGAGACCGGCCGGAAGCAGGCGGATGGTCAGCGAGGCGGGCACCGGACGCCGGATGATGTGGCGGGATCCGACCGCGACGCCCAGCGTCCGCAGGTGCACGCCCGCCGGCCGGGTGAACCCGATCCGCAGGCTGGTCACGCACCGGCCAGACGCCGGCAAATGGATGATCTCGGCGGCGGTCACGGTCGACGAGACGGGAACCTCGGGCACGGGGCCGTTGGTCACGCCGGGCCCCGGGCCGGGCGGCACCTGGACCGTCGGTGTCCCGTCGGAGCCCGCCGCCGGGACGGCGGTCGCCGCCAGGGCGGAGGGACCGGCGACCAGCCCGACGAGCGGCAGAGCGGCCACGAGGCCCCACCCCCGCACTCCACGTCGTCCGAATCCGGCTTCCCGCAATCGCCTCACGTCCCCCGCCTGTCGAAGCCCAGCAGTCTATGCATAGCATACCTTCGAGAGCCGACGCGGGCGCCGTCGGTCGCCCGCGCCGGTTGTATCGTGATCGCGCATGAGCGGGGTACCGCTGCCCGGCGGCGGGCTGGCCGACGAGGAGCTCCCCACCCGCCGGATCGAGCGGACGGCGCGCGCACCCCGCCGGCCCGGCGCGGCCCACCCGCGGGCGCGCGCCCGGCGGCCGGAGCCGATCGTCGCGCTGATCGGGTCGGGCATCGCGGCCACCGCCATCTTCGGCCCCCACGTCGCCGCCGGCGGGCGATACCTCGACGACTGGTGGCTGGGCGCCTACGTCCGCTTTCCGACCAACCTCGGCTTCCGGAGCGCCGCCGACTACCTCGGCTTCTACTCGGGGGCCCGCCCCGGCGCCGTCGTCTACTGGCTGCTCACCTACCAGCTGTTCGGCTTCCACGACGAGTGGCACCGGGCGCTCGGGGTCGCGCTCGCGGCGGGCCTGACCACGGTCTTCTACCTCCTGCTGCGCGAGCTTCGCCTCGGCCGGGCGGACGCGGCGGCGATCGCCGCGCTCTCGCTCGCCCTGCCCGTGGCCGACTCGATCCACTTCTGGATCACTCCCGACGTCGCCCAGCTCTGCCTGGCCACCGCGGCCGGGGGGCTGCTCCTGGCCCTGCGCGGCCTGCGCGCCTCGGGCCGGCGGGCGGTCGGGCTCCATGCCGGGGCGTGCGCGCTCTACGCCGCGTCGATGCTGATCGCCGAGACGGCGGTCCCGGCGATCGGCCTCTCGGTGTTGATCTACGCGACGCGAGCCGACGTCCGCCGGGCGCTCCGGTGGTGGGCGCCCGAGGCGGGGCTCGCCGCCCTGGCGGCGATCCACTACGCGACGAGCACCCCCCGGCGCCGGGTCTCGAACGCCGGGCAGGAGACCTACGTCCACCACGCCGGAACGCTGGCCGACCAGGCCCTGACCCTCCTGGCCGGCACCGTGGCGCCGTTCGCCGGCTCCCGGACCTGGGTGCTCGTCCTGCTGCTCGGGGTCGGCGGCCTGATCGTCTGGCTCCGCCCGGCCGCGACGGACCCCTGGCTGGCGGCGGCCATCCTCGCGGCCGTCCTCGCCGCCGCCAGCTACCTGATCTACGTGCCGGCCGACGCGACCTACGAGCCGCTGGTCCCGGGGGTCGGCAACCGCATCAACGTCGGCGCCCTCCTTCCGCTCAGCGTCCTGGCCTTCGCCGTCGCCCGGCTGGCCGGCGGCCTCGCCGGGGGCGGGCGCCGGGCGGGCGCGGTCGCCGCGGCGCTCTGGGCGGTGATGCTCGCCGGCGGCCTCATCCGCACGCGCGCCGACCGGGTCCTCTGGGATCAGGCGTCCGCCCAGCAGGGCAGCGTGCTCGCCGCGCTCCACGCGGCCCTCCCCCAGCCACCCCGCGGAGCCTCGCTGCTCGTGTTCGGCAGCCCGGGCGTGGTCACGCACTTCGAGCGGGTCGGCGTCGCCCGCGTCAACGAGCCGGTCCCCGTCTTCAGTACGTGGTGGGAGCTCGACGTGGCGGTGAAGCTGAGCTACGGCCGGCCCGACCTCGACGCCTACCCGATCTGGTCCTACCAGGCCCCGCAGATCGCCTGCGGAGCGCACGACGTCTACCAGCTCGGGCTCGACCAGGTCCGCCACGCCCTCGCCTACGGCCGGACCTACGTCGTCGACGTCGAGACCCCGAGCGTCGTGCGCCTCGACAGTCAGGCGCAGTGCTCGGACATCGTCGGGCGGGCCACGACCATCCGCTACGACCTCCCGGTATGAGCGCCCGCGCGGCGGCGCTCGCTCTGGCGCTGCTCGCCTGCGGGTGTGGCTCGGGCGCGGATCCGGGTCCGCGCCCGGCGCTGACGGCACTTCTCGCCCACCTGGCCGCGGACGACGTCAGCGCGGTATGCGCCGCCCTCACCCCGAGCGCGGCCGCGGAACTGGCTGTGGATTTTCGGGGCAGGACCTGTTCGCAGACGGTGAGCACGGCAGCGAGGTACGTGGCCCTCCGCCAGGGCGAGCGGCCCGCCGTGGCCGCGGCCAGGATCCTCCCGACGCTCGACGTGCCCCTCTCGCCGGCGCCCTACCGCGGGGGCGAGACGGCCGCCCGCCTGCGGGTCGCCTTCGACGACCCGGTGCTCGCCCAGCCGCAGACCTTCGACGTGACCCTCCGGCTGGCCGGCGGCGTCTGGAAGGTGAGCAGCGGGCTGAGCAACCTGTTCACCCTGCTCGCCCCGTGACGGCCGGCCGCGGTTGACAGGCCCCCGAGGGCCTTGGTAGCTTCGCTCCTTCTTTAGGCAATGCGTACCTGCGCTCTCGGGCGATCGCGCCGCCGACCGCCTGCCCACCTCGTCCCCGGGAGTTGACGTGCCCAGACCAACCCAAGCCCGCCGTCGCCTGACCGGGGCGCGTTCCGTCGTAGTGGGCCTGGGCGTCGCGGCGGTCGCGGCGGCGGCCGCCGCCGGGAGCGCGGCGACCGCCGGGCCCGCGCCCTGCGGGGCGACCGGCGCCCTCTCGAGCGCCGGGTCGACCCTCACCTGCACGTACTCGACCGTCGGCTCGGACGTCTTCACCGTCCCGGCCGGCGTCACCCAGGCCAGCGTCGTCGCGACCGGGGCCACGGGCGGTCACTACTTCATCGCCGGCGACGCCGCCCACGGCGGCTCCCCGGCCGGGGACATCACCGGGCCGGCCGGCGGGTCCGGCGGCCAGGCGGCGGGGACGCTCGCGCTGACGCCCGGGCAGGTCCTCCAGATCGACGTCGCCGGTCGGGGCGCCAACGGCACGGCGGCCAGCCGGTCGGGCGGCATGATGAACGGGCCGTCCGGCGGGTCCGGGGGACTCGGCGGCTTCGGCGGCTCGAACGGGGGCGTCGCCGGCGGCGCCGGCGACGCAAAGGGGGCCAGCGGCGGCACGGCGTTCAACGGGGGCAACGGCTCGGGCGGGGGCGGCTCCTCCGACGTCCGGATCGATGCGGCCGGCTGCGCGACCCTGATGTGCGGCCTCTCGACCCGGGCGCTGATCGGCGCCGGCGGTGGTGGCGGCGGCGGATCCGGCGGCCAGGGCAACGCCCTGGGTGGCGGCGGCGGCAACGGCGGCGGTCTGACCGGAGCGGACGGCAGCGCGCAGGTCGCCGGGGGCGGCCGCGGCTTCTCGGGCACCGGGGCCACCCAGACGGCCGGGGGCACGGGCGGCCTGAACGCCGCCCGGCACACGGCCGGCCAGGACCCGACCGATCCCCGGCTCGGCGGCGACGGCGCGGACGGGACACTCGGTCTCGGCGGCGTCGGGGGCACCGGGAACTTCCCGTGCACCGACCCGAAGTTCGGCGGGCAGTGCGGGCCGACCTCCACGACGTCCGGGGGCGGCGCCGGCGGGGGCGCCGGCGGCGGACTCTTCGGCGGCGGCGGGGGAAGCGGCGGCGGCAGCCCGTTCGGCGGCGGCGGCGGCGCCGGCGGCGGGGGCGGCGGGGCGAGCGGCTACGTCACCCCGAACGCGACTGCGAGCTCACTGACCGCGGGCGTCAACGGCGACACGATCAACGGCGGCAACGGCCAGGTCACCGTCACCTTCACGCCGCCCCCGCCGGCTCCGGTGGTGACTACGGGCAGCCCGAGCGGGGTGACCGGGACGACGGCCGGCCTGAGCGGCACGGTGAACCCGGAGGGTGGGCCGACGACCTTCGTGTTCGAGTTCGGGCCGACCCTGTCCTTCGGGTCGATCTCGCCGCCGGTGAGCGCGGGCTCGGGCGTCGGCGACGTCGCGGTCACCGGGTCGCTGGCCGGCCTGACCCCAGGGACGACTTACTACTACCGGGTGGTCGCCGCGAACCCGACCGGCACGACGTTCGGGTCGGTGATGGCCGTCACGACCACCGCCCCGGCCTCGGCCCCGGTGGCGCTCACCGGAGCGGCGACCGGCGTCGGGAACACGGGGGCGACGCTGAACGGACAGGTCAATCCCCGCCAGCAGCAGACGGCGTTCGCCTTCGAGTACGGGACGACGCTGAGCTTCGGCTCGCTCACCCCGGTCGTCGCCCTCGACGCGGCCAACCAGCCGGAGGCGGTGTCGAGCGCGCTGAGCGGGCTCAGCCCGAGCACGACCTACTACTACCGGGTGGTGGCCACCAACGCGACGGGGACCGCGGCGGGCGCGGTGATGAGCTTCACCACCGGTCCGACCGGCCCGCCGTCGGTGACGACCGGGGCGGCGAGCAACGTCGCGGCGCTGGCCGTGACGCTCTCGGGGACGGTCGACGCGCACGGCGAGGCGACCTCGTTCGCCTTCGAGTACGGGACGACCAACAGCTTCGGGTCGCTGAGCGCGGTCGACAGGGTCGATCCGATCGCCGGACCGCAGGCGGTCTCGCTGATGGTGACCGGCCTCGCCCCGAGCACGACCTACCTCTACCGGCTCGTGGCCACCAACGCCGACGGGACGACCGCCGGGATCGTCAAGAGCTTCACCACGCCGGCCGCGAGCGGGTGAGCCGAGGCAAGGAGGTCATCGACCGCGAGTGGATTCCTCGCGCATCCCGCAAGCCGAACCGGTGACGCTACAGCGACAGATGCAGTCTGAGCGCGTCGTCGAGCTGTCGCATGACCAGGGTCGGGAGCTCGCCCAGCCGCTCTCCGATGCGTTCGACGGCGATCGAGCGGACCTGTTCGGCTTGTGCCTTTGAGTCCTGCGACAGCCCGCCACACCCGGATTCGAGCAAGACCTGAAAGGGGTGCACGCGCCGCACGTTGGAGGTGACCGGCACGACGGTCAGGACGCCCCGATCGAGCTTGGCGGCCGTGACGTTCGCGGCGTCGTTGCTGACGATGACGGCCGGACGGCGCTTGCCGGCTTCGGCGCCTCGAGTCGGGTCGAGGTCCACGAGTCGGATCTCTCCGCGACGCATCAGAGTCCGTCGCCGGAGACAGCGTCCCAGTGATGCGCGTCGTCGTCGTCGGCCCACTCCGCCCAAGCCTGACCATAGTCGTCGCCGAGCTCGCCGGAGCGCAGCTCGCGAATTGCGTGGTGGACGGCTGCTGAACGCGACAGCCCGTGCGCCTCCGCGTAGGCGTTGAGGAACGCCACAGCCTCGTCAGGCAGGCTCACACTGAGCTTCATACCGCAGATCCTACCAGCCATGCTACCGGCAAGGGAATGGCCGACCACGGATCGCCAGCGCCGATCAGCCGGTCAGGTACCGCCGCTCGGCGTGGTGAACATGTGGACGGTCCCGGTCGCCGTTCCGTCGGCGTTGGTGGCGACCAGGCGGTAGAGGTAGGTGGTGTTCGGGGCGAGTCCGCCGATCGAGAGCGAGACGGCCTGGGGGCCGCCGGTCGGGCTCGCCGTGTCCACCGCGCTCAGCGAGCCGAAGCTCGTCGTCGTCCCGTACTCGAAGGCGAACGCCGTCGCCTCGCCCCGCGCGTCGACCGTCCCCCCGAGCGTCGCCCCGGCCGGCGACAGGCCGCTCGCCCCGCCGGTCGTCGCGACCGGCACGCCGGTCGGACCGGTGGTGAACGCCATCACCGCGCCCCGGGTCGTCCCCGACGGGTTGACCGCGACCACCCGGTAGAAGTAGGTCGTGCTCGGGCTGAGCCCGCTCACGGCGGCCGACACCGGCTCGGGCGAGCCCGCCCCGTCGAGGACGACGGTCGGCGTCACCGCTCCGAAGCCGGTCGACGTCCCGTACTCGAAGGCGAACGCCGTCGTCTGACCGCGCGGGTTGACCTGCCCGGCCAGGGTCGCCCCCGTGTTCCCGATCCCGCTCGCCGGGAGGGTCACCGCGTCGGGCGCCTGCGCACCGGTGGTCGTGAAGCCCATCGTCGGGCCGAACGCCGTGCCCTGGGCGTTGGTCGCCACCACCCGGTAGAAGTAGGTCGTCCCCGGCTGGAGGCCCCCGAGCGACGCGGTCAGCCCCACGGGGGCCTGGCCGGCTCCGGCGCTCGTCGGCGGCGTGATCGACCCGAAGGCCAGCGACGGGCCGAACTCGAACACGAACGTCGTGGCCAGACCGTTCGGGGTCACCGTCCCGGCCAGCCCGGCCGACGTCCCGGTCACGCCCGATGACGCCCCCGTGGTCACCGCCGGCGCCGAGACGCTCTGGGCGCACAGCGCGAAGCCGTGCTGGATCAGCTGCGAGTTGGCCGGGAGGTTCTGACCGCCCAACTGGCCGACCGACGTCCACGTCGTCGGGTTGGGCGTCCCGTCCAGAGCCTCGACGAGCGAGCCGTCGGGGTAGGCGCCGTTGGCCGCGGCCGGGTAGCTCCCGCGCATGTGCTCGCCCTGCTGGGGCTGGAGGCCCGCCGTCCCGGCCACCGTCTCGTCGACCCGGTAGCCACCGCCGAGCAGGCGGGTTCCCGTCGGGCAGGTCACCGGCGCGCTCAGCACGGTCGTCCCCGGCTGGCCGAGCGGACCGATCGTGTCCGCCCGGGCAACCTGGACCGGCGGCGCGCTCGCAGCGGTCGAGCAGACCGCGAAGGCGATCACCTGATCGGTCGCCGCGGTGATCCCCGCCGAGCCGAAGGCCGTCCACGAGGTGGCGGCCGTCGACCCGTCGGCGAGCATCGCTCCGGTGGCGTCCGACGGGTAGCTGGCCATCGGCTTCACGTTCCCGTTGTTCCCGGCCGTCGTCCCGTTGTTGACCGTGTCCGGGGTGGTCGTCATCGCGCCGCCCCCCACCAGCTGGTCCCCGCCCGGGCAGGTCGCCGTGGTCAGGATCGGCGGGCTGACCTGCTGGGTCGCGTTCGCCCCGATCGTGCTCGCCGCCTTGACGACCACGTGCGACGGCCCCCCGGTCGCGCACATCGCGAAGCTCGAACCCTGATCGCCGGCCTCGGCCACCCCGGTGAAGTTGGCGATCGCCATCCAGCTCGACGGATCCGGGGTCAGGTCGGCGACCTGGGTGTCGACCGGGCTCGTTCCCGTCGAGGGCACCGTCCCGCCGAGCACGAGCCCGTTGGTCGGGACCCTGGGCAGCCCGGGCCCGGGCGAGCTCCCGCCGTTCACCGGATCGATCAGACGCACGATTCCGCCCCCCGACACGAGGCGTCCCGAAGCGCACGAGGCGGTGATGGTGACGCCCGTATGGGCGCCGTTGCTCAACGTCGCCGTCGCGGCGCGGACGACGATCGACGGGAGCGCCGCCGCCGCCACGGCCGGCAGGCCCAGCACCACGGAGAGACATGCGACGCTCGTGCCCCAGCTCCGGTTGCTCATCCGCTTCACGCCCCCTGTCCGTTTCGTGACGAGACTATATCCCGGCAATGCGTGGGTGGCTTGACCCCTACGTAGGCCTGACGTAGGCTCCTGCCGGGTGGCTTCGCTTCATCGGTACTCGATTGCGTTGTGCGGCGCCCTGGTTCTTGCGGCCCCGCCCGCCGCCCGGGCCGCCCTCCCCGCCGTGACCACCGCCGTCACGACGGCCCCGATGGCCAACCTCGGCGCCCACCGCGGGATCACCGTCTCCGCCGGCTGCGGCCCCGGCTCGACGCTGGTCGGGGGCGGGAGCTACCTGCGCACCGCCGCCGGCGCCGCGACCCTCCCGACCAACGGCCTCGTCCTCGGCGGGACGGCCCCCTCGACCGGCGCCTCCCCGGTGGACGCCCCGGCCGGCGACGGCGCCCCCGACCCGGCCCACTGGACCACGCTGGCCAACTTCACCGGGGTCAGCGAGGCCGGCGACCAGGCGGCCACCTTCGCCATGTGCGCGGCCGGCGGTCCCGCCCACACGATCGTCCGGACGGCGAGCACCACCGGCCTCAACGCGGCCCAGCAGGCCAGCCCGCCCACGCCGACCACGGCCACCTGCCCGCCCGGCGACCGCCTCCTCGGCGGCGGCGCCGTGACCCGCACCCCCGATCAGGTCAACGACGGGACGACGATGGGCAACAACGGGAACCTCAAGCCCCTCGGGAGCTATCCGTCCGACGCCGCCGGCACGATGGCCCCCGACGGGTCGACCACCGCCGACTCCTGGTCGGCCTACGCCGCGGCCGGCATCGCCGCCCCCACCGACACCGTGACCGCCTTCGCCCTCTGCTCGACCGACCCCACCACCCCGCCGATCCGGGTCGCCCGCGTCGACGTCGCCGGACCCGACGCCCAGACCGGGACGACGCTCACCACCGTCCCCGCCACCTGCCCCTCCCCCACCCGGCTCTTCGGCGGCGGCTACGCGGTGGACGAGACGGTCGGCGCGGTCGGCGGCCTCGAGCCCCAGCAGGGCTACCACGTCCGCGGGAGCTATCCCAGCGACCCCGGCTCCGTCGAGGTGGCCGACGGCGCGCCCAACCCGGCGACCTGGACCACGCTGGTCCAGGCCGGGGGCCAGAACCTCCCGGCCGGCGACCACATGGACACCCACGGCTTCGCCCTCTGCGCCCCCGCCCCGGCCCCCCCGGGAGACGCCGACCTCTCGGTCACCGCGACGAGCGCGCCCGCCCGCCCGGTGGCCGGTCAACCCCTGACCTACGCCCTCCGGGTCGCCAACGCCGGACCGGCCGCCGCCACCGCGGTCACCCTGACCGACCTCCTCCCCGCCGGGGCGGCTTACGTCTCGGCCGCCCCGAGCGCCGGTGCTTGCACACCTTCATCGGGGACGGTCAGCTGCGCGCTCGGGTCGCTCGCCGCCGGCGCCTCCGTCACCGCCACCCTGGTCGTGACCCCCGCGGCCCCGGGGACCTTCGAGGACACCGCGACCGTCGCGGCCGTCGAGCCCGATCCCAACCCGGCCGACGACTCCACCACGTCCACCGCCACCGTCGTCGCCGCCAACCGGGCCGCCACCACCCTGACCGGCGCCGCCCCGCCCACCGGCCGGCTGGCCGGCCAGATCGCCGACCGGGTCACCCTGGCCGGCGGCCCGGCGCCCACCGGCGCGATCAGCTTCACCCTCTACGGCCCCGACGACCCGACCTGCGCGAGGGCGCTCGCCACCTCGACCGCCGCCGTGGCCGGGGACGGCGCCTACGCCTCGGCGCCGGTCACCGCCGACGCCGCCGGCACCTACCGCTGGGTCGCCGCCTACGGCGGCGACGCCGTCGACCAGCCGGCCGGCCCCGGGTCGTGCGCCGACCCCGGCCAGGCGACCGCGGTCACCGCGGCGCCCGCCCTGACCGCCCAGGCCGGGCCCGGCGCCGCCTTCGGCGGGGCGATCTCCGCCCGGGCGACCCTGGCCGGGGGCACGCGCATGACCGGGACGGTCACCTTCACCCTCTACGGCCCCGGCGACACGGCCTGCCTGCGCCCGCTCGCCCACACCGCCGCGGCCGTCTCCGGGGCCGGCGTCTACGCCTCGGCACCGGTCCCCACCGTCGCCGCCGGAACCTACCGCTGGGTCGCCACCTACTCCGGAGACCCCCTCAACGACCCGGCCGGGCCGACGCCGTGCCCCGGCGCCCCGGTGACCGTCGCCGCCCCGTCCGACGCCTTCCACCTCGCCGCCGTCCGCTCCGACGGCCGCCGGCGCATCGAGATCGCCCTCGGCAGCCCGGGCCCCGGGCGCTTCACCGCGACGGCGACGACCACGGCGCGCGGGATTCGGGTCGGCGCCGCCGCCGCCTCGGTCCCGGCCGCGGCCACCGTCCACCTCCTGATCACCCCCGGCGCAAGCGCCCGGGCCGAGCTCCGCCGCCACACCAAGGTCCGCGTCCGCGTGGCCATCGCCTTCACCCCGATCGGCGGCCTCGCCCACCCGCGGACCGTCCTCCTCACGCTCCGGGGAACCCGGTGACCCGGCCGCGCCCCCGCGCCGCCCTCCTCGCCTGGGCCCTCCTGGCGGCGGCCACCGCTCCCGAAATGGCCCAAGGGGATGCCCCGACCACGTCGGTGGCCAGCGGCAACGTCGCCGGCCCGAGCAGCACGTTCACCGAGGTCCGGGCGACCGCCGACTGCGCCGGGCAGCTCCTGTCGGGCGGCGGTACGCGCCTGGCCCAGAGCACCGACGTCGTCTCCCACAACGGCATCCACATCGAGGGCGGCTTCCCCAGCCCCGACGGGCAGGCCCAGTCGCCCGACGGCGACGTCGGACCGACCCGCTGGGTGGCGGCCGGCGGCTCCGGCGGCGGCGTGCCCAACGACGCCCAGACCCTCGCCTACGCCGTCTGCCTGGCCTCCGGGCCGACCGCGACCCGGGTCGTCGTCGCCACCACCCCCGGGCCGTCCGGGACGTTCCAGACCGTCCACGCCACCGCGACCTGCCCGGGGGGGAGCCGCCTCCTGAGCGGGGGCGCGCGCACCACGCCCGGGGCCGTCGGGAGCCTCAAGCCGAGCGGGAGCTATCCGAGCGACGCCGGGGGGACGCCGCTCGTCGCGGGGACCAACCCGAGCTCGTGGACGGTGACCGGGCTCAACGGCGGCGGCGGCGACCAGGGGAACAAGACCTACGCGTTCGCCCTCTGCGCCACCGCCGGATCGCTACCGACGGTCACCATCGCCCACGCCCAGGTCCCCGGCCCGGCCCCGGCGACCACCCCGGCCCAGGCGTCGGTCGCCTGCCCGGCCGGCACGGCGCTGCTCGGCGGCGGCGGGTTCATCAGCGACGCCTTCGGGCTCCCCGGCTCCCAGGGCGACCATCTCACCGGGAGCTACCCGAGCGACCCGCGGGGCACGCCGGTCGCCGCCGGACCGGCCGGGGCCTGGACGGCCGCCTCGCACACCGGCGGCGTCGACTCGGGCAGCCTGACCGAGACCGACGTCTGGGCGATGTGCGCGAGCCCGGCCGACGCGCCGCCCCCGGCCGCCGGACCCGCCGTCCCCGTGGTCGCCGCGTCTCCACGGGTCGCCGGCGCCGCGGTCGCCGGGCGGGAGCTCCGCGCCGCCCACGGCGCCTGGAGCGACCGGCCAGTTGCCTACGCCTACCGGTGGCTGCGCTGCCGGAGCACGGTCCACGCCTGCGTGGCCATCCCCGGCGCCCGGGCCGCCCGCTACCGGCTGGCCTCGGCCGACGTCGGCTCGCGGATCCGGGTGCAGGTCACGGCGAAGAACGCCGCCGGCGCCGGGTCGCCCGCCACCTCGCCGGCGACGGCGTCGGTCCGCGCCGCCGGTCCCGTGCCAGCCGGGCAGATCGCGGTCCGGCTGCGCCGGGAGGTCGTGCCGGCGGCGGCCAACGTCGCCGGGCTCCTGCGCCAGGGCGGCGCCGTCCTCCCCCTGACCGCGCTCGAGGCCGGCCGCGTCTCGGTGTCCTGGTACCTCGGGGCGACGCTCGTCGCCGCCGGCGGGCGCTCGTTCTCCGGGGCGAGCGCCTCGACGGTCTCCGTGCGGCTGACCGTGGCCGGCCGGCGCGCGCTCGTCGGGGGGCGGCCGATCCGGCTCCTCGCCCGCGGCGCGTTCACGCCGCGCGGGCGGCCGGCCGTCGCCGCGAGCAGGGCGTTTGTCGTCTCGCGGTAGCCGCGTCGGGGTCGCGGCCGTCGGCCTCTGCCTGCTCGCCTTCGCCGGCTCGATCCTCGGACTCGCCCGGTCCGACCGGTCCCGGCCCGCCGCTGCGCTCCCGCTCGCCTTCGAGCCCAACCTCGGCCAGGTCGACCCGGCCGTGCGGTTCCTCGCTCGGGGGGCGGGCGGGTCGATCTACCTGACCCGGGGCGAGGCGACCCTCGCGCTCGGCCGGACGGACGTGCTCCGCCTGCGGCTGGTCGGCGCCCGGCGGGGGGCCGCGATCAGCGGGGCCGGCGTCCTCCCCGGCCGGGTCGGCCACCTTCGCGCCGGGACCGCGCACGCCGGGCCGACGTTCGGCGCGGTGGTCTACCGGGGGGTCTATCCGGGCGTCGACCTCCGCTTCCACGGGACGGGCGGACGGCTCGAGTACGACTTCGACGTCGCGGCGGGGGCGGATCCCGGCCTGATCGCCGTGGCCATGGTCGGCGCCCGGGCGCTCCGTCTCGACGCGGCCGGCGACCTCGAGGTCCGCCTGGCCACGACGACGCTCGTCGAGCGGGCGCCCCGGGTCTACCAGGTGGTTGCCGGCGGGCGGCGGCCGGTCAGCGGGCGCTACGTGCTCGACGGGCTTGGGCGGGTCGGCTTCGCCCTCGGGCCCTACGACCGTGGCCGGCCGCTGGTGATCGACCCGACCGTCCGCCTCGGCGGGGGCGCGGCCGACGCCGGGCGGGCGATCGCCGTCGATCGGGCCGGCGCGACCTACGTGACCGGGGACACGACCTCCGCCGCCTTCCCGACTCGGCATCCGATCGCCGGGCACCGGCCGGGGGCCGGGGTCGAGGCGTTCGTGACCAAGCTCGACGCCGCCGGCCGGCTCGTGTACTCGACCTACCTCGGTGGCAGCCGCTACACGTCCGGACGGGGCATCGCCGTCGACGCGGCCGGCGACGCGTACGTGACCGGGGCGACCAACTCGACCGACTTCCCGACTTCGCGGCGGGCGCTCCAGCGCAGCTACGGCGGCGGGCCGTTCGACGCCTTCGTGACCAAGCTCGACCCGTCGGGCACCGCCCTCGCCTACTCGACCTTCCTCGGCGACACCCACTACGACGAGGGCAACGCGATCGCCGTCGACGCCCGCGGACGGGCGGTCGTCGCCGGGCGCACGGTCTCCCCCAACTTCCCGGCCGTCGGCCGGCTCGAGCCGCACGTGGTGAGCGGGGCGTTCGTCGCCCGAGTCGACCCGGCCGGGTCCGCCCTCAGCTACGCGGCCGTCCTCGGCGGCGCGAGCCCGGCCAACCACGGCGACACCGCCTTCGCGGTGGCCGTCGACCCCGGCGGGGCTGCCTACCTCACCGGGGTGACCAACTCGGCCGACCTCAACCTGACCCACCCGATCCAGGCCGCGCTCGGCGGGGGCTCGGACGCCTTCGTGGCCAAGATCGACGCCGGCGGGACCGCCGTCGTCTACTGCACCTACCTCGGGGGCAGCGGCGACGAGATCGGCCGGGGCATCGCCGCCGACGGCGACGGCAACGCCTACGTCACCGGCCAGACCACGTCGTCTGACTTCCCGACCACACTTGCGCTTCAGGCGGTGGGCGCCGGGGGGGCCGACGCCTTCGTGACCAAGCTCAGTCCGGATGGCGGCGCCCTCGTCTACTCGACCTATCTCGGCGGGAGCCGGGACGACGCCGGCGCGGGGATCGCCGTCGACCGGGCGCGCGACGTGTGGGTCACCGGGCAGACGACCTCCCCCGACTTCCCCCTCGCCCACGCCGCCCAGCCGGGCGAGGCCGGCGGGGCGGACGCGTTCGTGACCGAGATCGACCGGACGGGCCGGTCGGTCGTCCGCTCGACCTACCTCGGCGGCCGGGGGAACGACGGCGGGCTCGGGGTCGCCGTCGACCGGCGGGGCCGGGTCCACGTGACCGGACAGGCCGGGTCGCGGGACTTCCCGGGTCGCGGCCGGGGCGGCGGGTTCGTCAGTGCGCCTTGACCGGATCTTGACTTCCCGCGTACGCTTCACTTAGGATCTCGCCGCTTCTGAGGATCCCGTGCGGTGCCTAGGGAGCCGGGCTCGCGCCCGACACGACCTACTACTACCGCGTGGTCGCCACCAACGCGACCGGGACGACGTTCGGGGCGGTCGCCCGCTTCTCGACCGGCCCGGGTGGCGCTCCGATCGCGACGACCGGAGCCGCCACCGCGGTGACGGCGACGACGGCGACGCTCGGGGGGACCGTCGACGCCCAGTCGATCACCCTCCCCCTCAGCGGCCTGACCCCGAACACGAGCTACCGCTACCGGATCGTCGCGACGAACGCCAACGGCACGACCAGCGGGACGGTCGGGACCTTCACCACCACCGGACCCGGGACGTAGACCCCGAGATCCGTCGGCAGAATGCGACGGCGCCAATCGGGGCAAGCGTCGACCGTCGACCGGACATGCCCGGTGGTGGCTGCGACGGCCCGGCATCCAGTGGTCCGTCCAGCAAGTTCCTGCACCGTTGGGCGGGCCCGGATGACCGCGTGGCGGCGTCCTCGAAGCTCGGAATACGTCCAGTATGCCGCCGCTTCTGCGTCCTGGCCACGCGGCCCCCGGACCTCGCCGAATGGCACACGAACTTACCGGACGAACCACTAGCCGGGCTCGTAGGCCGAACCGCTTGCGGCTTACCGATTCGGTGCGGATGGGTAGATCGCGCCGAGACGTTGGGCGGCCTTGCGGAGCCGTCGGTCGCCCGACCAGAGTGCGGCGTCGTCGGTCAGCAGCGCCGCCGCGAGCAGTTGCGCGTCGACGTAGCCGATGCCGACGCCGTACAGCTCATGTCGCTCGATGAGGTCACGAAGCTCGGCCGGCGTCGCGACCGTTGCCTGCGGGAGGTCATCGAGCAGCCTGAGGATCTCCTCGCGGCCGCGTAGGTGGCCGAGCGCGAGCTCGCCGGTCACCCACGGATGCGCGAGGACCGAGCCGCGCTCGAGTAGCTCGGCCAGATGCGCGTCACCATCGCGCAGGTGATGGATCCAGACCGTGGTATCTACGAGGATCACGTGCTCGCAGAGCGTCGCCGGGGGATCGCGGTCAGCCCCGGCTCGGTGCCGCCGAGGCGGGCGAGCCGGCGCGCGCTCTCGCGTTCGATCAAGGCGTTGAGTCCTTCGCGCACGAGCAGCGTCTTCTCTTTTACGCCGGTCAGGCGCTGGGCCTCCGCGAGTAGGTCGTCGTCGAGCACCAGGGTCGTCCTAATCTGTGCAACCTCTCGTATCCATGGATTATCTCATCAGATGATGACGCAAGCCGTGCTCAATGCAAGTCCGCGGCCCGAATGGCTTGCGCACCCCGGCGGCACGCATCCGCGATCAGAGGAGAGGCCTCGCGCCCGGGCCCGAACGCGTGACAATTCCGGCTCCGCGAGGCTGACCGCCCGGTCGACGAGCCCGGGTCTCACCGCGCCAATTCGAGGAGCGGGAACGCCCGATGGCGCCGGGGCGGGACGAGGAAGTTCTGGCGCCGCGTCGCCGTGATGAACCGTTCGATCCCGGCGTGGCGGGGGTCGATCCCGAACCGAGCGACCAGGTCGAGCGAGGCCTGGTCGCGGCGCAGGCGGGCGAAGAAGTCGGCGGTCGGGACGAAGATGGCGAACTGGAGCTTCGGCTGGAGCGACCCGTCGGGCACGTCCATCGTGTCGAGCCCGGCCCCGTCGGCCCGGATGTGGAGCGGGGTCGTGTCCGGCGCCCGCGACGATCGCTGGAGCCCCGCGAGGTGGCCGAGGCGGTGCTGGCCGTCCGGGGTGCCCTCCCCCGACGCGTTGGCCACGGCGTCGCCCGGACCCCGGAAGTTGTTCTCGATGAAGACCGGGTCCCCGCCCCCCGGCACCGGGGCCGGGTTCGAGCGGAACATGCACTGGGCGCGCTCGGCCAGCGGCTCGGCGTAGAACGCCCCGAGATCCTCGATCAGGTGCGAGAGGTGGACGATCGACCCGTTGTCGAAGTAGTCGCCTGCCCGGGCGCTCGTCAGCCGGGCCGACGGGCTGCCCGCGAACGTGGTGATCGCCGGCGGGCCGCTCCCGGTGACCTGCTGGTCGGTGAAGCCCATCCACATCGGCGAGCGCCGGCTGACCTGCCCGGCGAACGGAAGTCGGTGGCGGTCGGCGAGCTTCCGCGGCAACCCGATCTGCTGGAACATCAGCCGGCGCGAGGTGACCCGCAGGAGCCGGCGCAGCCCCGAGAGCCCGACCGCCCGCCCGCCGAGTCGGGTGCCCGTGCCCGTCAGGTAGGCGAGCACCTCGCCGATGACGGCAGTCGTATCGCTGCGGAGGATCACGAGCATGTCGTTCGCCTCGATCGTCACCGGCACGTCGAAGGTCGCTTTCGCGATCCCCGGGTTCGCCGGGCTCACGTCGGTCGGCCCGGGGACCGCCTCCTCGAGGGCGAGGCGATTCGGATCGACGGCGAGGCGCGGCACCGCGCGGGCCACCAGGCCGCCCGACATCCCGCCCGGCAGGCGGTCGAAGTACGGGATGCCGTAGGCGACGGTCACGAACACGCCCCGCGGGCTGAACGGGAGCGCCCGCTCGACGACCCGCAACGCCTCGGCCAGCCGCGCCTGGTCGGCCGGCGTCGGCGTCCGCCGGAGCCCGATCGTCGTGTAGCTCGTGTAGACCGGCGGAAAGCGGACGACGACACCCCCGACCGTCCGCGCCGGTGCGGTGAACCCGCCGGTGTCGAACTGGATGTCCGGCAGGCCCCCGCCCCGCGCCGCCTCGGCCCGGACCGGCACCTCGGCTAGGGCCTCGAGCGCCCCGAGCATCGAGGCGCCGAGGCCGAGGCGCGCCGCCGAGCCGAGGAGAGCCCGGCGGGTTATCGGCGCCCGGCGCCCGGTCACCCGAGCGGGAACGCCTGCCCGGCGTAGAGGTCGGTCACGTCGGAGACGTACCGACCGCCCTTGACGTCGCCGGCGGCGACCAGCCGCGGCTGGGCGAGGGCGCCTCCGTCCTCCACGAGCGAGAGGATGAGCGGGCGCCCGCCGGCCGTGGCCTCCGCCGGGGTCACCGTGGCCGCGTAGCCGTCCGAGCCGACCGCGGCGACCCAGGTCGAGCTCGTCGCCGGGATGCCGGCCACAGCCAGGACGAGCGACAGGACGGGCCCCGTCTCCGTGTGGTGCTGGATCCCGCCCGGTCCCCCGAAGGCCACGTTCAGCGTCTGCGCCGGCAGCAGCGCGAGGCGGCGGCCGCTGAGGACGACGGCGCGCGACCCGTCGTGCACGGTGATGGCACCCGCGCTCGGCGAGGGGGTCGTCGGCGGACTCTGGACGCTGACTGTGACCTCGACCACGCCGTCCAGCGAGCGGGTCGGCACCGTGTCGCCGGGCACGAGGAGCCCGGGCGCCGTCCGGAGGGGGACGCCGTCTCGGGCGAGGACGAGGTAGGCCGGGTGGTCGCCGAAGCTCGCATCGAGCTCGCCGAGGGCGAACGTCACGACCCGGCCCGACTGGTCGCGCACGTCGACGGTGACGCGAAGCAGCGCGTTCTTGGCCTTCGGCAGCAGCGGCTGGGCGAGGTTGACCAGGGTCTCGAGCGAGACGCCCGTGTAGGCGGTGGCACGCCCGCCCGGGACCCCCGCCGGAACGGTCACCCTGGTCTGGGGCAGCGCCGCCAGTTGCGCCGGGGAGTAGGTCGTCGGCAGGCTGACCGCCCCGTCGACGGTCAAGCCGGTGACCGGTGCGAGCGCCGGGCTGGCCGGTCTGGCTCCGGCGGTCGCCCGGGCGCTCAGACCGGCCACCGCCAGGACCACCACTGCCCAGCAGACTCGTCTCCAGCTCCTCAACACCATGCGCCGCTCCTCTTCGTTGGAGACGGCAACCTATGGAATGCGTATGCGATCGTCAAGTAGCCCGTCGACCGGGCGCCGGCGGCGACCCTACGGGCGCTCGACGACGACGATCGTCGACTTGACGACGGCAGTCGCCGTCTGGCCCGGCTTGAGGTCGAGCTCGTCGGCCGCCTCCCGGGACATGAGGGAGACGATCCGGTACGGGCCGCACGCCATGTCGACCTGGGCCATCACGCCGTCGCGACGGACGTCGACGACCACGCCGGCCATCCGGTTGCGGGCGCTCGAGCGCGGGTTGGTCCCCCGCTCCCGCAGCACCCGGGCCAGCTCGTCGGCCGCGAGCACGCGCCGGTTTCCCCGACGCTCGAAGGTGATCCGGCCGTCGCGCTCCCACCGGCGGAGCGTATCCACGCTCACCCCGAGGGCCTGGGCCGCCACGCCGATTCGGATGCCTTCGTCCATGCCGGACACACACTAGCGTTTGTTGCCGCGTTTGCCTATGCATCTGCGTCGCCGCCCGCTTCAGGCAGGCGGCGGTCCGAACCCGGCCCGGCGCATCACCTCCTGGCCGAGCGGTCCGGTCAGGCGGTCGACCCAGGCCGTCGCCCGTTCGCGGACGACGCTCGCGGCGACCACGCAGACCAGGCAGGTGACCTCGACCTCGGAGGTCGGCGGAGGCTCGATCGCCACCAGGTCCGGCCGGCTGATGACGTCCGTGGCATAGAGGACCGCCGCGTCGGCCTCGCCCGCCACGAGCCGGGCCGCCACCGCGTCGACCGTCTGCTCCTCGGCCACCACGTTGGCGAGCACGCGCGCGGCGAATGCGGCGCCCCCCAGGCGAGCGAGCAGCTCGCGCGTGTAGTCCCCCAGCGGGATCCCGGCCACCTCGATGACCACGCGGATCCCCGGCGCGGCGAGCACGTCGACGTCGTGCGCCGGGCTCGCCGCCGGCACGGCCACCACGAGGCGGTTGGAGGCGAACGTTCGCGGCTCCTCGACGAGCCCGGCCGCGCGCAGCTCGCCCGGGTCCTTGGCGCTCGCCGACGCGAAGACGTCCGCCGGCTCCCCGGCCACGATCCGGCCAGCGAGGTCGCGCGCGTTGGCGTAGTCGACGTGGATCTCCGGTGCCTCGCCGGCGAGGACGTCGAAGGCCGGGCGGAGCGACCCGGCGGCGAATACGCGTAACCCCGGCTCCCCGACCACCGCTTCGGTCCTATGGGTTGGCGGCGGAGGCGGCGAGGATGTCCGCCCGCGGATCCAGCGCCCCGGCGGGCGGCGACGGCGACTCGACCGGGCGGCCGTGGAGCCGGATCGTCCCGTGGCCCACCGGACCGGCCGGCCCGCTCGGCTCGGCCGGGGGGGCCGCGACCGGCTTCGCCGACCTCGGCCCGTCGGGACGCCCGCGCAGGCGGATCGTCCCGTGCCCGACCGGCTCGGCGGCGACCGCGACCGGCGCGGGCTCCTCCGTGCGCCCTCGCAGGCGGATCGTCCCGTGCCCGACCGGCTCGGCCGCCATCACGACCGGCGCCGGACCGTCCGGGCGGCCCCGCAGGCGGATCGTACCGTGGCCGACCGGCTCGCCCGAACCGGCCCCTTGCGTCCCCTGGGCTCCGGCGTCGGCCTCGAGCGCCGCGAGGATGTCGCGGATGGCCGCCGCCACCGCCGGGGCGATCACCAGGCCGCCGGTGTCCTGCTCCGGTTCAGACATCGCCCTCCGCCTCCTAATCGTCGCCTAGGTAGTCAAACTGAGACTATCACGAGTCGATGCCCCTGACGAGACGAAGGCGTCGCCGCACTGCGTCCGCCCGGAGTCAACTCCCCGGCTGGCGCCGGAATGTCGGTAAGTCAGGCGCAGGAGGCGGCGCCAGGGGGTGCCCCTGGGTCCGGCGGGGCGAGACCCAGGGGCGCATGCTGGGGAGGTACTGCGCTCCGCAGGCTACAGGGTCGACCGCCGCTAGTCAACCAGTTACTATGACTTCAACGCGAGCATCTGCTCGGTGAAGGCGAGCACCGCGCCGGTGCACTCCGACCGCCACAGCTCGATCGTCTGCTTCCAGCCCGTGCTTCCGTCGATGCGCTCACGGTGGACCGCCATCAGCGGGACCAGCACCTCACACTGTCGCGCGAGCAGCGGACCCGTGTCCCGGCCGGAGCGCTCGGCGTAGACCAGCTTCAGGACGAGCAGCGACCGCGCGTCGCGGACGTGCGTGACCGGTTCCTCGAACCACCGCTCCAGCGCCTCGCGGCCGGCCGGCGTGGCGATCAGGATCGTCCGGTTCGGGCCGTCGCCGGCCTCCGTGGTCAGCGGGCGGATGAGGCCGCGGTCCTTGAGCACCCCGAGGGCTCGGTAGACGAGCGGGCGGGGCAGGGTCCAGATCTCGCCGATCTCACCGCCGCTGGCCAGCACCTTGGCGATCGCGAAGCCGTGCTTCGGTCCCTCGCCGATGAGTCCGAGGACCGCCCATTCGCCCGGCGCCAGGTCGCGCGTCATAAGCGACGTCATAGCACCTAACCGTAGTGCCTCGCCCAGGCTGCTCGCGCTCGTCACCCCCCGGTCCGGCACTCGACGGTCACGATCCCCGGACGGACCCGGCCATGCTCGTGACACCAGGCGACCACCAGTGCGACCCCGAGCACCGACCGGGCGAGCTCGGCCGACTGCCCGTCGGCGTCGCCGCCCGAGCAGGTCCGGTGCAGCGAGGAGACCAGGCCGGACGCGAACCGCGTGACGGCGCCGACCGCCTCGCCCAGCGCGAGCGTCCCCGCGGTCGCCAGTCCCGAGCCGTCGAGGATCGCGGCCGCCGCGTCCAGCTCCGCATCGAGGTCGACCTCCTCGTCGATCGCCGAGAGAAGCCCATGGGCGTGGGCGACCAGCTCCTGGAGGTCGACCCCCGGACGGAGGGCTAAGACGACGCACTGGAGGTGCTCGAAGGCGACCGCCTCGAGGCTTCGACCCCGGTCGTAATCCTCGAGCGCGAAGTCGATCGTCGCGTTCTGCTGGGCGGCCAGCGCCCCGGCCAGGAGGGCCCGGACCTCGACCCGGGTCGCCGACCGGGGCCCGCTCGTCACCGCGTAGGCCCCGGGCGCGCACCCGGGCTCGATCAGCGTGGCCACGAGCAGCGCCGACTCGACGATCCGCTCGAGCGCGTGCGTCACGCAGAACCGGCTCCGCCCGGCCGCCAGGCCCGCCCGACCGGCCACGCCGAGACCGGCCAGCCGCAGCGGGTATCCGGCCTGCCCCGACGCGCAGCCGGCGAACCGCCGGTCGAGCTCGGCCGAGATCGCCACCATGCTCGCGGCCAGCGACCGTCCGCTCCGGCGGGCGTGCGCCGCCAGCGCCCGCGCCGCCGCATCGGTCAGCTCCGAGAGGGTCGGCGCCCGCCTACCCAGCCGCTCGATCTCCGTGAAGAGCGCGCCCAGCTCCTCGGCCTCGTCGCGCCCGACGAGCGCCAGTTCGACGAACCGCTCGGCGGCGATCGCCCGGACCGGACCGCAGAGCAGCACCCCGCACGCCATCCGCCGACCCTCGTCGTAGGTCTCGACGGTGGTCTCCGCCGCCGCCCATCGTTGTTCGACTCGCGCCCGCACCAGTAGTCCGGGCCAGACTACTGCTCCTAGGCAATGCCTGTCAATGTGAGCGAGGGTGGGGCCGCACGGTGGCGTGCCGCGCGACGTGGTGACGACGCTGGTGGTGGCGCCGGTGGGCTCGCGCTGGGCGCGCAAGCGGGCGCGGGCGCGGCGTCACGGTGCGCCCGACCGCCGCCGTGGTGGCCACGCCGGTCGTCGTCGCCGGGATCGAACCGGCGGCGACCGGCGCCGGCGCCGGCACCGGCGCCGGCGGGTCGCTCCGAGGCGGCGACGGGGCACCCGCCGGGGGGGTGGCCGGCGAGCTGCCCGGATCTATCGTGACCTCGTTGGACCCGAAGCTCCCGCCGCGGTTGCCGTCGGCGGCCACCGCGAGCACCCCCGCGACCTGGTCGGTCTGGAGGCCCGCCGCCGCCGGGTCGGCGTCCTTCGCCGGCGCCTTGAGGACGTCCACCGTGAAGTCGATGACGCACGTCGCGTTCTCGGTCCCGACCGGACCGAGCACCACCGGTGCCGACGGGGTCAGCCGGTACTTGCCTCCCGCCGGATCGACCAGGCTCGCCGTGAACGTCGCCCCGGCGCATGCCGTCCCCGACTGGCCGGCCAGGGTCGCGCTCAGGCCGAGCAGGCCGGGATCGACCGCGCCGCTCGGGCAGTCGGAGCCGGTGATCGCCTGCGTCCCGCAACTCGGGACGAAGGTGATCTCCTCGAGCGTGAGCGACATCCCCGCCTGGACGCCGTTCGACGCGTTGACCACGGTCAGGGTCGACGGGACGCCGGTCTGACCCACGACGAGCGCGCTCGGTGGATCGGGCGTCGCGGTCACGGCGACGCCGGCCAGGGCCGCAGGGGCCAGGCCGAGCAGGCCGCCGCCGGTGGCCAGAACGCCGACGACGAGCCGGGCGCTCGCCGACCGGCCAAGGCGGGCGGCGCGCGACCTGCTGCGCTGGTGGCGCGCCAGATCGCGGTCGGCGCTCGCCGGAAGCGCGGGTCCGCCGCGCTTCGGATCGGATTGGCCCTGCTCCAGGTCGACCATCGAAGTGTCTCCTCGCCTTTAACTTCTCCCGGCTCCCATCGACAGATGTATGAGCGGCCTTGAGCCCCTGATCCGCCGGCGGCCGTCGAACCGGACAAACCCGGAGGTCGATCGCTGGCCCCCAGACACCCGCACATCTGTTCATGCAATAATCCACTCATGAGTCATGGACACGAGGTGGACCCGGCCTACCTCGACGGCGACACGGCGCGGATCGTCGCCGCCACCATGCAGGCCCTGGCCACGCCGAGCCGCGTGCGGATCCTCAGCCGCCTCGGCGCCCAGCCGTGCTCGGTCACCGATCTGGCCCGGGACGTCGCCATGGAGCAGTCGGCCGTCTCCCAGCAGCTGCGGGTCCTCCGCCACCTCGGTCTGGTGGTCGGCGACCGCCGGGGCCGGCACGTGATCTACGCCCTCCACGACGACCACGTCGGCGTGCTCCTCGCCGAGGCGGTCTCCCACGTCCAGCATCTCCGCCTCGGCCTGGCTGAACGGCCGGCGGAAACGGCGGTGAGCAGGTGAGCGCGACCACGCCGGCGCTGATCGCCGCGGCCGCGGGGGTCGGGCTCGGCCACGCGATCCTCCCCGACCACTGGGTGCCCCTGGCCGTGGTCGGGCGCACCCAGAACTACTCCCTCCGCCGGGTCGCCCGCCTATCGGCCCTGGCCGGGTTCGCCCACGTCCTCGTCTCGCTGGCCCTCGGGTCGATCATCATCGTCGTCGGCCTCCAGTTCCGCGCGGCCGTCGAGAGCGCCCAGAACACCATCGTCGGCGGCCTCCTCATCCTCACCGGGCTCGCCTTCGTGGTGCTCGAGCTCACCGGGCACGGCCACCACCACCACGACCACGACCACGACCACGACCACGACGACGGCCCCGAGCACGGACACCATCACCACGAGCCCGGACACGAGCACCCCGAGGCCACGGGCGAGGTCCCGGCCCGGCGGGCGCGAAGGCTGGCGACGATCATGGTCCCGTTCGGGGCCGCCGCGTCGCCCGACCTGACGATCCTCCCGGTCTTCCTCGCCGCGACCGCCGCCGGCGCCGCCGCCGCCGTCGGCGCCCTGATCGTCTTCTCGGCGGTGACGATCGCGACGATCATCGGGCTGACCCTGCTCGCCTGCTTCGGCGGCTACCAGCTCCACGGCGACTGGCTCGACCGGTGGGGCAACCTGTTCACCGCGCTCGCCCTCCTCGGGATCGGTGGGCTCGTGCTGACCAGCGTCATCTGACCCCGACACAAGGCCATGACGTCGGAGGTAAGCGCCGCCGGCCACCCTTACCCGTGAGGTAATCGACAGGCCCGCGGCGGGCGGCGAAGGTGTCGACATGCTCACTCGACGCCCCACCTCCAACCGCTTCCTCCCGCTCGCCGTGCTCATGGCCGGGACGTTCATGGTCGTCCTCGACTTCTTCATCGTCAACGTCGCCCTCCCCTCGATCCAGGTCGGCCTCCACGCCGGCCCCGGCGCGGCCGAATGGATCGTCGCCGGCTATGGCATCGCCCTGGCCGCGTTCCTCATCACCGCCGGCCGGCTCGCCGACGCGTTCGGCCGGCGCCGCCTCTTCTCGATCGGGCTCGGCCTGTTCACCCTCGCCTCCGGGGCGTGCGGCGTCGCCCCCGACCCGACGGTGCTCGTGGTCGCCCGCGTCGCCCAGGGGGTCGGCGCCGCCCTCCTCACCCCGAGCGTCCTCTCGATCATCGGCGTCCTCTACCGTGGCGAGGATCGCACCCGGGCGCTCAGCGTCTACGGGCTCGTGATGGGCCTGGCGGCGGTCGGCGGCCAGCTGATCGGCGGCCTCCTGATCGACTCGGGCGTCGCCGGCCTCGGCTGGCGGGCCTGCTTCCTCATCAACCTCCCGGTCGGCCTCGCCGCCCTCGCCCTCACCCCGATCCTCGTCCCCGAGTCGCGCGCCCCGACCCGCGAGCCGCTCGATCCGCTCGGAGCCCTCCTGGCCGCGGCCGGGCTCGTCGCCCTGACGCTCCCCCTGATCGAGGGCCGCCAGCACGGCTGGCCGCTGTGGACCTGGTGCTCCCTGGCCGCGGCGCCCGTCCTCCTCGCCATGCTCGTCGCCCAGCAGCGCCGGCGCGCCGGCGACGGGCGGGCGGTCCTCCTCGCCCCCGCCCTCCTGCGCGAGCGGGCCTTCGCGGCCGGGCTCGGCCTGCAGATCGTCTTCTGGGCCGGGATGGCCTCCTTCTTCCTCGTCCTCGCCCTCTACCTCCAGGAGGGCCGCCGGCTGAGCCCGCTCGGCGCCGGCCTCGTGTTCACGATCCTCGCCGCCGCCTACCTCGCCGGCTCGATCCGCGCCCCCGAGCTGACCGGGCGCCACGGCCGGCGCCTGGTCCTGGGCGGGGCCCTCACCCTGGCGGCCGGGCACGTCGCCCTGCTCGTCGCCGTCGCCGCGGTCGGGACCGGCGGCTCGATCTGGACGCTCGTCCCGGGGCTCGTCCTCGCCGGGGCCGGCATGGGCCTGTGCATCACCCCGCTGACCGCAATCTCACTCGCCCCCGTCGTGCCCGAGAGCTCGGGCGCGGCCTCCGGCGCGCTCTCGACCGTCCAGCAGGTCGGCAACGCCGTCGGGGTGGCCGTCACCGGGGTGATCTTCTTCGGAGCCCGGGCCGGCGGGTGGGCACACGCGTTCGAGCTCGCCCTGCTCGAGCTCGCCGGGCTCCTCCTCGCCGTGGCCGCCCTCGCCCGCCTCCTCCCCGGCGAGCCCCGCCCGGTCGCGGCCGGCGTCGGCCTGGCCGACGCCTGATCGGGCCCGAACGCGAAGCAACTACGGTGTGCCGATGGCCGTCGCCACCGAGCCCGAGGGATTCGGCGAGCTCCTGCGGCACTGGCGCCGCCGGCGCCGGCTCAGCCAGCTCGAGCTCTCGCTCGACTCCGCGATCTCCGCCCGCCACCTCAGCTTCGTCGAGACCGGCCGGTCGAAGCCGAGCCGGGCGATGGTCATGCGCCTGACCGAGACCCTGGCCGTCCCCCTGCGCGAGCGCAACGCCCTCCTCCTCGCCGCCGGCTACGCGCCGGTCTACGCCGAGCGGCCGCTCGAGGCGGACGAGATGGCCCCGGTCCGCGCGGCGCTCGACCGCTTCCTCCGCGCCCACGAGCCCTATCCGGCGCTGGTGATCGACCGCCACCACAACCTCCTCGCCGCCAACGACGCCCTCGGCGCCCTCACCGCCGGCTGCGCTCCCGAGCTCCTCGCCCCGCCGGCCAACGCGATCCGGGTCGCCCTCCATCCGGACGGGATGGCGCCGCGGACGGTCAACTTCGCCGAGTGGAGCGCCCACCTCCTGGCCCGCCTGCGCCGCGAGGCGGCGATCACCGGGGACCCGGAGCTCGACGCCCTCCACGACGAGGTGGCCGCCTACCCGGGCGTCGAGACCGGGCTCCCGGCCAACCCCGACCCCGACCCCGACCCCGACCTGGACATCGTCGTCCCGCTCCGCCTGCGCGAGGGCCCCCGCGAGCTCGCCCTGATCTCGACCATCTCGACGTTCGGCACCGCCCGTGACATCACCCTCTCCGAGCTGGCCATCGAGGCGTTCTACCCGGCCGACGCCGAGACGGCGATGCGGTTGCTGAGCGACGTCGACGCGCGGCCGGGGCCTCGGCCGGTGCATACTGCGGGACGTGCGAGCCGGGGCGCGAACTAAGGAGGAGCTCGAGTGGAGACGAACAAGGTGATGGACCTCTGCATGCTGGGGATGGCCACCGAGGGGGCCGGCGACGTCGAGGGCGCCAAGCGCCTCTTCCAGCAGGCCTGGGACGCCCGGGAGGACGACTTCGACGCCTGCGTCGCCGCCCACTACCTGGCCCGGCACGCCCTGACCATCGAGGCGCGGGTCCAGTGGAACGAGCGCTCGCTCCAGCACGCCGACGCCGTCCGTGACGACCGGGTCACGAGCTTCTACCCGTCGCTCTACCTGAACCTGGCCACCTCATACGAGGAGCTCGTCCAGGCCGAGACCGACTACAACGACGTCCGGCGGGCCCGCGACTACTTCGCCAAGGCGCTCGAGCGGGCCGCGGACCTCCCGGCCGGCGGCTACGCCGACATGGTCCGCAGCGGGGCCAACGCCGGCCTGCGCCGGGCCGAGGCCCTGCTCCAGGCGGCCGGCGACCAGGAACCCGACTGAGCCGCCGGCCGCGGGACCGGCCGGCGCCGAGGTAGTCTCCGGCCCATGGACGCCTACCTGGCGGTGGTCAGCAAGCGCGAGGTCCGCGACTACGATCCCCGGCCGCTCGACCCGGCCGCCGAGCGGCGGATCCTCGAGGCCGGGCGCCTGGCCGGGAGCTCGAAGAACCGCCAGGCCCGGCGCTTCGTCGTCCTCCGGGACCCGGACCTCGTCGAGCGGGCGGCCGCGACGGTCTACGCCCCGGCGAACGTCCGCGGCGCGGCGCTGGTGGTGGCCATCGTCGTCGGGGCCAAGGGCCCGACCGCGTTCGACGCCGGGCGGGCCGCCCAGAACATGATGCTCGCCGCCGAAAACGAGGGCATCGGGTCCTGCCCGAACGGCATCGCCGGCGCCGACGCCCTCGCCGCCGTCGTCGGGAGCGCGCCCGACGAGCAGGTCTCGATCGTCCTCACCTTCGGCCATCCGGCCCGCCCGCGCGACCCGGAGGCCCGGACGCCGGCCGAGTGGATCGACCGGGCCGACCGGCGGCCGTTCGCGGAGATCGTCCAAGAGCGCTGAGTTGGCCCCGACCGCCCTCCAGGCGTTCGCCAGGTCGCACCCGCTCGACGCAGAGGTCCGGCTCCGCCTCCTCCTCAAGTGCCCGGACCGGGCGGGGATCGTCGCCGCCATCTCGCGCTTCCTCTACGAGGCGGGGGCGAACATCGTCGAGTCCGGGCAGTACTCGACCGCCGGGGGCGCCGGGATCTTCTTCATGCGCGTCCAGTTCGACCTCCGCAGCCGGAGCCTCCTCACCCTCGAGGAGGACTTCCAGCACGCCGTGGCCGGCAACTTCGGCATGGACTGGTCGATGTGGCCGGCGGCGCAGCCCAAGCGGGTCGCCCTCCTCTGCTCGAAGTACGAGCACTGCGTCCTCGACCTCCTCTGGCGCTGGCGGGGCGGCGAGCTCCACGCCGACATCCCGATGGTCGTCTCCAACCACGACGACCTCCGCGAGCAGGTCGCCCTCTTCGGCGTCCCGTACCACCACATCCCCATCCCCACTCCCGCCGACAAGCCGGCCGCCGAGCGGGAACTGCTCCGAATGCTCAGAGGTAACGTCGACCTCGTCGTCCTCGCCCGGTACATGCAGATCCTCAGCGGCGACTTCCTGCGCGAGCTCGGCGCCCCCGTGATCAACATCCATCACTCGTTCCTCCCCGCCTTCCCCGGGGCCAACCCCTACGCCCGGGCCTACGACCGGGGCGTCAAGCTGATCGGGGCCACCGCCCACTACGTCACGGCCGAGCTCGACGGCGGGCCGATCATCGAGCAGGACATCCATCGGGTCACCCACCGCGAGGACCCGATCGCCCTCGAGCGGATCGGCCGCGACGTCGAGCGGGTCGCCCTGGCCCGGGCGGTCGCCCTCCACCTCGACGACAGCGTCCTCGTCTACGGGAACCGGACGCTGATCTTCTGAGGGGCGGTCAGCCGGCTACGCGCGGCCGGTACGCACGAGTCTTGGCAGTCGGAGCAGTGCCCGGGGGGAGCCGTGGATCCGCACCCGACGAGCGAGGGCGGCGCTCGGCCGGGTTGATCGCGTGGGCCGCGAGTTCGGCCGGCCGCGGGCGCCGGCCGCGGTGAGGATGAGCATCCTGCCGGGCCATCTCCTCCTCCGGGAGCGAGAAGTCGAGCGGGAGGACCCCGGGCGGCGTGTCCTCGACGCGGGTAGGCCGGGTCGGTGACTCCGCGCACCCCAGCGTCTCGCCTCCCGGCCGCCCTCGCCTGCCTGGCCGCCGCCGGGTGCGCCGCCGGGTCGCCGCCCCCCGCCGGCGGCGGACCGACCCTCCCGGCGACCGGGCGCACCCCCGGCGGGGCGGTGTTCCGGGTCACCGTCGGCGCGACCCTCGACCCCGGCGGACCGGGCGGGGCGCCGATCCCCGCCTGGTGCCCGCGGGTCGACTTCCGCGCGCCCGGTCGACGGCCGACCCACGGGGCCGTCGGCTGCCGGGAGGTGCGCCCGCACGTGCCCACCGGCGGCTTCGCCCTGTTCTGCGCCTCCGACGACGTCTTCGTCCTCCTCCTCGCCTCCCCCGCCACCCGAGCGGTCTCGGTCGAGACGGCGCCCGGTCGGTCGGTCGCCCTCACCGCCTACGGCGGGGTCGTGACGGGCGGGCGCTTCTGGCTCGCCCGCTACGCCGGCCGCGACTCGCCCCGGGCGGTCGCGTCGGTCGAGGCTGGCGTCCGCCGCGTCCAGCGCTACCCGACAATCGCGTGCATCGGGCGGACCCCGGTGAACGGCCTCCTCGGCCGGTGAGGCCGGCTCGCCCGCTCCGTCCGGCGGTTGCGCCCGGCCCCTGCCGGGTATCCGCGGGTCACCGGCCGGCCGATTGGAGGACCAAGACCGTTCATGGGCGACGACACATCGAGAGCGAGGGCCCTGAGCGCCAGGGATGAGCTGCACAGCCTGCTGGCCGAGCGCCGCCGCGCGGCGGGCGACGCCGGCCCGGCCCCCGCCCGGGGCGAAAAGCCGAGCGGGGGCGGTGGCCGGTCCTCCGGCGACCGGCCGCCACCCGCGCGGACCGGCCCGATCCCGTCGAACTCGACGACCGTCCGCCTGCGCGATCTTCGGGCCCGTGACTGGCGGTCGGCGATCACGCGGACGGTCAAGGAGACCCAGGCCGACAACCTCACCGACTGGGCGGCCGCGCTCACCTACTACGGGGTGCTCGCCCTGTTTCCGGCGCTGATCGCCCTCGTCTCGATCCTCGGGCTGGTCGGCCAGTCGGCCACCGGCCCGCTCCTGGCCAACATCAAGACGCTGGCCCCCGGAGCGGCGACGACGATCCTCACCAACGCGATCAACGAGATCTCCCGCGGCCGGGGGTCGGCCGGGATCGCCCTGGTGGTCGGGCTGGGCGTCGCCCTGTTCTCGGCCTCGGGCTACGTCGGGGCCTTCTCCCGGGCCTCGAACGCGATCTACGAGATCGAGGAGGGCCGTCCGTTCTGGAAGCTCCGCCCCCAGCAGATGCTGATCACCGCCGTGATGCTCGCCCTCCTCGCGGTCAGCTCGATCGCCGTCGTCCTGACCGGCGGCCTGGCCCGGCGGGCCGGGGACCTGCTCGGGGTCGGCTCGAGCGCGGTGATGGTCTGGGACATCGCCAAGTGGCCGGTGATCGTCCTCCTGGTCACGGTCATGCTCTCCGTCCTCTACTACGCCGCCCCCAACGTCCGCCACCCCGGCTTCCGCTGGATCAGCCCGGGGTCGCTCCTCGCCGTCGTCCTCTGGCTCGTCGCCTCGGCCGCGTTCGCCCTCTACGTGGCCAACTTCGGCTCCTACAACAAGACCTACGGGGCCCTGGCCAGCGTCGTCGTCTTCCTCGTCTGGCTCTGGCTCTCGAACCTCGCCTTCGTCTTCGGCGCCGAGTTCAACGCCGAGCTCGAGCGGCGCCGGGCGATCGAGCTCGGGCTCGCGGCGGATCACGAGCCGTTCCTCCCGGCCCGGGTGCCGAGCCGGGCCTGAGCGGGCGCGCGCCTACTAGTCGACGCTCTCCTCGGCCTCGTCGCCGTGATCGACGATGCTCCCGTCGGTGAACAGGACGCCCTGGGCGATCTCGCGCCAGACGGGCTTCTTCCGGAGCAGGAACTCGAGATCCATGCTGAAGTGCTTGAACTCCTCCTTCTGGGCGTCGGCCATGATCGCCTTGGCCTCGGGATCCTGCTCGACCGACATCCGCTGCTCGTACCAGTCGATCGCCTCGGCCTCCTCGGTCAGCGAGACCATCATCCGGGCAAACGTCCGCGTCTCCTGGGAGAGCTCCTCGACCGGCTCGTGGTACTGATCGAATCCCATCCGTCCTCCTCTGAGCACCGGCGACGGGCCCGCCGCCGGTCAAACATATGCCCGTTTTCGGCGGGGCGAACCCCCGGGGGCGCCGATCGGGGGAGTACATTGGATGGAGCGGACCGCGCGGTCCGCCCAACTGAATAGAGAAGTTGTCATCGAGGCGCCGGCGGTCACCCCTCCGGCGCCGGATCGGGTCGGGCGGAGATCCCGCGGGCCCGAGAAAGGCAGCGAGCCATGGCGACACAGCCGGCACCCGGCCGGGCGACCGCGGAGATCCCGTCGACCCCCGACCACCTCGATCGGACCGATCGAATCGAGCTCCTCCGCTACATGCTGCTCATGCGCGGCATCGAGGAGCGGGCGATGACCCTCTACCGCCAGGGCAAGGTTCCCGGCTCGTTCTACGACGGCTTCGGCCAGGAGGCCGTGTCCACCGGGGCCGCGTTCGCCATGGGCCCCCGCGACGGGCTCTGCGTCCTCCACCGCGACCTCGCCGCCCACCTCGTCCGCGGGGTGACCCCGGCCCGGATCCTCGGGCAGTACATGGCCCGGGCCGGCGGGGTGACCGCCGGGCGGGACGCCAACGTCCACTTCGGCGACGCCCGCCTCGGCTGCGTCGGCATGGTCTCGATGCTCCCCGACATGATGCTCGTGGCCACCGGGATGGCCATGGCCTACCGGATGCGCGAGGAGGCCCGGTGCGCGCTCACCTGGCTCGGCGACGGCGCCACCTCGCGGGGGGACTTCCACGAGGCGATGAACTGGGCCGGGGTCCAGCGCCTCCCGGTGATCTTCGTGCTCGAGAACAACCAGTACGCCTTCTCGACGCCGGTGCGCCTCCAGTTCGCGGTCGACCCGGTCGAGCGGGCCGGGGCCTACGGCTTCCCCGGCGTGGTCGTCGACGGCAACGACGTCGAGGCCGTGTTCGAGGTGACCCGCCAGGCGCGGGAGCGGGCCCTCGCCGGGGACGGCCCGACCCTGATCGAGGCGATGACCATGCGGATGCACGGGCACGCCGCCCACGACGACATGCGCTACGTCCCGACCGAGCTGGTCGACCACTGGCGGGCCCGCGACCCGATCGAGATGCAGGAGGAGCGCCTGCGGGCCGCCGGCGTCGACCCCGCCGAGGTCCGGGCCGCCGTGACCGCCGAGATCGAGCGGGCCACCGCCGAGGCGCTGGCCATGCCGGAGCCCGACCCCGGGCGGGTGGCCGACGGGGTGTTCGCCGTCGGCGAGGCCGAGCCGCTCGGCGCGGGCCGGGCCCCGTGGAGCGGCTTCGCCGGGGAGGCCGGCCGTGTCTGAGCTGACCTACCTCGGCGCGATCGCCGACGGCCTGCGCGAGGCGATGCGCGAGGATTCGCGGGTGTTCGTCATGGGCGAGGACGTCGGGGCGTTCGGCGGGGCGTTCAAGGTGACCGAGGGCTTCCTCGAGGAGTTCGGCGAGCGGCGGGTGATCGACACGCCGCTGGCCGAGTCGGGCATCGTCGGGACGGCGATCGGCGCCGCCGTCGCCGGGATGCGCCCGGTCTGCGAGATGCAGTTCGCCGACTTCGTCGCCTGCGGCTTCGACCAGCTGGTCAACGTCGCCGGGAAGATGCACTACCGCCAGCGGCTCGCCGTCCCCCTGACCGTCCGCCTCCCGTCGGGCGGCGGCTTCTCGGGCGGACCGTTCCACTCCCAGAACCCCGAGGCCTGGTTCATGCACGCGCCCGGCCTGAAGGTCGTCGCCCCGTCGACCCCGGCCGACGCCAAGGGCCTCCTGATCACCGCGATCCACGACCCGAACCCGGTCTGCTTCTTCGAGCACAAGAACCTCTACCGGCGGATCCGCGGCGAGGTGCCCGGGGGCTCGTACGAGACCCCGATGACGGCGCGGATCGCCCGGCCCGGCTCGGACCTCGTGGTGATCGCCTACGGGGCGATGGTCTGGGCGGCGCTCGAGGCGACGGCCGACCTCGACGGGGCGTCGATCGAGGTCCTCGACCTCCGGTCGCTCGTCCCCCTCGACGAGGCGGCGATCCTCGACTCGGTGGCCCGGTGCGCGAAGGTCGTCGTCGTCGACGAGGCCAACGCGACCTGCGCCGCCGGGGCCCAGGTCGCGGCGCTGATCGCCGAGCGGGCGTTCGGCGACCTCGACGGGCCGATCCTCCGGGTCGCCGCCCCCGACGTGCCGATCCCGTTCGCCCCCGTCCTCGAGCGGGCGGTCCTCCCCCAATCCGACGACATCAGAAAGGCCTGCCGTGAGCTCCTCGCCTACTGACCCGCCGGCCGCCGGCCGGCCGCTCGAGCGGCTGGCCGCGGCCGAGCACGAGCACCTCCTGGTCGCCCGGGGCCGGCGGAGCGGCGCCCACACCATCATCGCCGTCCACTCCACCATCCTCGGCCCGGCGCTCGGCGGCTGCCGGATCTGGCGCTATCCGGACCTCGGGGCCGCGGTCGACGACGCGCTCCGCCTCTCGGCGGCGATGACGCTCAAGGCCGCGGTCGCCGGCCTGCCCCTCGGGGGCGGCAAGGCGGTCATTCGGCTGCCGGACGGCGAGTACCGGCGCGAGGCGGTCCTCCGCGACTTCGCCGAGGCGGTCAACCTCCTCGACGGGCGCTACATCACCGCCGAGGACGTCGGCAGCACGAGCGAGGACATGGCCGTCCTCGCCGGCCTGACCGACCACGTGGTCGGGCGGCCGACCACCGGCGGGGGGAGCGGCGATCCGGGCGACTTCACGGCCGCCGGCGTGCTCGCGGCGATGCGTGCCGCCTGCACCGAGGTCTTCGGCGGCCCGGACCTCGCCGGTCGCTCGGTGGCGATCATCGGCCTCGGGAGCGTCGGCGAGCACCTCGCCCGCCGCCTGGCCGGGCTCGGCGCCCGGCTCGAGCTCTGCGACATCGACCCGGCCAAGCGGAGCCTCGCCGCCGAGCTCGGCGCCGCCTGGCTCGCGGATCCGGCCGCGGCGCACGCCGCCCGGGTCGACATCCTGGCGCCGTGTGCCCTGGGCGGTCTGCTCGACGCCGAGCGGGTCGAGGAGCTCGGCTGCCGGATCGTCTGCGGAGCGGCGAACAACCAGCTCGACGTCGACGAGCGGGCCGAGCGCCTGGCCGGGCGGGGGATCCTCTACGCCCCGGATTTCATCGTCAACGCCGGCGGCCTGATCAACGTCGCGCTCGAGCTGACCGGCTACGACCTCGGGCTGGCCACCCGCCGGGCGGCCGACATCGAGGCCGTGCTCGGGCGCGTCCTCTTCCGCGCCCGAGCGGCCGGCGTGACCCCGCTGTGCGCCGCCAAGGAGCTGGCCGCCGCCCGCCTGTCGGCCACGGCCGGGCGGCGGGCCGGCGGCGGCGAGGAGCCGGCGCGCCGGGCCCGGCCGGCCGACGCGGCCTGAGGCGAGACGTTTGACCGCCGGGACGATCAGGCATCCTCTGCGGTGATGGGGCGACGACGCGCACGAGCCGGCAGCTGACCATGAGCCTCCGCGACATCCTCCGCCAGCTCGGCGATCGATCGGGCGGGGCCGACGATCCCCTGATCGCGCCGCGACCGGAGACGGCCCTGACCGTCGTCCGGGACGACGGGTCCTTCGCGGCCGAGGACGGCTCGACGATCTACTCGCGGGGCTACGCGCTCCTCGACCCGGTCGGCGAGTTCACCCAGGTCGGCGACGACGACTGGCTCCGGGTGAGCGGCTGCCGGTTGTGCAAGGTCGCCGGCTTGACCCATCACGCGGAGGCGGCGCAGGACGATCGCTTCGCCCCCGGGTCGGTCGTCCTCGTCTGTCCCGACCCGAGCAACCCGGTCGACCCGTCGGCCGTCGCCGTGTTCGACGCGTCCGGCGAGCAGCAGGTCGGCTTCGTCCCGGCCAGCCTCGCGGCCGAGATCGCCGAGCGGATCGCCGGCGGGGAGGAGCTGGGCGGCGCGATCCTGCGCGAGTACCGGACCGAGGCGGCCGGCGGGCGGCGCGTCGGCCTCGTGATGCTGATCGCCCCGGCCGGAACCGTCCGCCTCCGGGTGGAACGCCGGGACGCCGAGGCCCCCGGGCCCGAGCCGAAACACCCCTAAAGGACTCGGCGCCGGCGGCCGATACCGGCAGTGTCCTTTCTCCTTTGGTTCGCACCGATCGGCTCGCCCTCCCTCCCAGGGCGAGCCGGTCGCCTTCACCGACCGGATCGCCGCTGCCGTTGACCCGAAGTCGCGGGTGCCGGTAACATCCGCGGAGGACGAACGACGAGCGCAGCGCGTCGAATCGGACAGCCAATGAGCACCGGACTTGGGGACTCCTGATGGGACGCGGCTTCAACATCGAGACCGTCTCGCACGCCGACCACGTGCACCTCCAGGTCGAGGGTGAGCTCGACCTGGCGACCGCCCCCACCCTCCACGAGGCGCTCGTCCGGGCCGAGGCCGGTGATGCGTCGCTGGTGGTGATCGATCTGACCGGGACCTCGTTCATCGACTCGACCGGCCTGCGCACCCTGCTCGAAGCGGACGTCCGCTCCCGGGCCGACGGCAACCGTCTGCGGATCGCCGGCGCCTCGGACCAGGCCCGCCGGCTGCTCCGGCTCACCGGGCTTCTCGATCGACTCCCCCTTCTCCCCCCGACCGGCGAGGACCCCGAGCCGCCGGGACCCGCCTGACCCGCCCGAGCCGACCGCACCCGGGTTGACCCGACGAGGCCGGCGCGGCGTGTGTAGGGTGACTTTCCCTTGGGTTCGATGCCACTACAGGGGCGGTAGGTGACGATCAGCGAGCTGAGGCGGCGCAAGTTCGTCGCGCTGTTCCATCGGCTCGACGTGAACGCGAACGGCGTTCTGGAGCGCGACGATGTCCTGGCCATGGCCGAAAAGTTCGTCGCCCGAGCCGGCTGGGCGGTCGACTCGGCGCAGGCGCGAGGCATGCGCAAGCTCTTCGGCGTTTGGTGGACGGTCATCGCCGCGGCCGCCGATGCCAACGCCGACGGGGTGATCACCCCAGACGAATGGGCGATCGGGGCCGGGTCGATGGATCGCGAGGCGTTCGTCTCGACAGGTGAGATGGTGTTCGATGCCTTCGATCGGTCGGGCGACGGGCGGATCTCGCCGGCCGAGTACCGGGCGTTCCTGTCGCTTTACGGGGTCGACGCCGGGCAGGCCGACGCGATCTTCGCGCGCATCGATCTCGACGGCGACGGCCACGTCACGCGCGCCGAGTTCGACAGCCTGTTCGGGGACTGGGGCGTCAGCGACGACGAGGACGCCCCGGGCAACTGGCTGATGGGCCCCTACTGACACGGACGGGACGTCCAGCGCCACCTCAGGAGCGCGAGACCCGGGGCCCACCGATGACAGGATCGTGTTCCGGCGTATAGTGGCGCACGTTCAGGCGAGTGCCGGGTGGCGCTCGGTGACCTACGGGCCGCGGCGGTGTGGGAGCCGTGCCGGGCCGCTAAACGAGGGGCATGGTATGCGTCGAGGAAACAGGGGTTCCATCTCGCCGTCGATGGGAGTTGCGCTGACGGCGCTGGTAGTGGCACTGGGTGGGACGGCGTTCGCGGCCGGCGGGGGGTTCGCGGGGGGCGATGGGGCGATCCAGGGCTGCGTTGCCCAGGACAACATCGTCAACTCGATCACCGATCCGGCGCTGAGTGGCCTCACGCACGTGATTACGCCCAAGGGCGCGCTGATCGTGGTGCCTCCGGGGGACGCTTGCCCGCAGGGCACCGAGCCGCAGAAGTTCGCCGCGAACCAGGCGGCGCCGACCAGCGCGGCATTGCCGGCCGTGATGGCTTCGCACAGCACGTCATCGAAGTCGCTTGGGACGGACAAGACCGAGATCGCGGGCGCCATGTTGCCCGCCGGCAGCTATCTCGTGAACGCGACGGCGGTTATCAACGACCGCGGTTCGTCAAGCGTCGAGCAGACGATCAAATGCGTGCTCGTCGACGCCGAGGGCACCACGATCCCCGGCACCACGGTGACAGCGACGATCCCGGCGAACTCGCCGAACACGCGCCTCACGCTCCCGATCACCGCCGCGGTGCGTGACCTGCCGCCCGGGAAGCTCTCGGTCGACTGCAAGAACTCGCTGCCGCTCCACGCCGGCACCACCGCCCGCGCAGCGGATAGCACGGCGCCGTCCTCGAGCGGGAGCGTCGAGGCGACCCAGACCGCGAGCACCGCCGACAGCAGCTGTCCGGCGGGCCGCATCTGCTTCTGGGACAAGTTCAACTTCGGCGGAAAGAAGATCATGTTCCGCAGCCCGTACGAAGAGACGGGGGGCGGATTCTGCGTCGACTTCCCCGCTGGCTTCGCGCCCAGATCAGCGAAGAGCAGCCTCTCCAGCAGTAGAAAGGTGACGGACGATCTCGCGCGGTTCGGCGCGCCCTATTCGGTGGTCACCGACTCAGACAAGTGCGGAGGCGGGAGCCATCCTCTGGACCACATCGATTCGGGAGAGGCAGACCCGGGGCTCAACCCGCCGCCCGGAGTGTCGTTCCACGATACGCCGCAGGACACTGGCGTCGGCAGCGAGGACGGGTAGCTCCCGAGGGGCCGCCGAGAGGGTCCGCCGCCGGAGCCGTGATGGCGCGGGCCGGCGGTGGGGCCACCTACGGGTGTCGCGGGGAACCGACGGTTCCCCGCGACATCCAGCACACGCCGCCGAAGGTGGCGTCGGCGGCGGTCATGGCTCCGATCGCCGGCTGGCTCGGCGCAGCTCCTGGATGCGGATCAGGTTGCCCGCGGGATCGCGGATGGCGCAGTCGCGAACCCCGTACGGCTGCTCGATCGGCTCCTGGACGACCTCGGCGCCGCTGGCCGCGACCCGCTCGAAGGCACCGTCGAGGTCGGCGGTGGCCAGCAGGATGACGGCGTAGGTCCCCTTGGCCATCATCTCGACGATGGTGCGGCGCTCGTCGTCGGTGACGCCGGGGTCGGCGGCCGGCGGATGCAGGACGATGGACGTGCCCGGCTGGCCGGCCGGGCCGACCGTGATCCAGCGCAGCCCGCCGTACCCGACGTCGTTGCGGACCTCGAAGCCGAGGGTGTCGCGATAGAAGGTCAGGGCGGCGTCCGGGTCGTCCTGCGGGAGGAAGCTCGCGTGAATGGTGATGTCCATGGCGGTCACGCTAATGCGGCGCCGGGGCCGGCGCTTCTCGATTCCTGATCGGTCTGGTCACCTGCTTGGCGACGCACGACGGCATCCCCGCCGTCGCGCCGGCCGCCTGGCGCCGATAGACGCTGGGCGGGACGCCGACCAGCTCGGTGAAGCGACTGCTGAAGGTGCCCAGCGACGAGCAGCCGACCGCGAAGCAGACCTCGGTGACGTTGAGGTCGCCGCGCCGCAGCAGCGCCATCGCCCGCTCGATGCGCCGCGTCATCAGGTAGCCGTACGGCGACTCCCCGTAGGCGAGCCGGAACTCGCGGCTGAAGTGCCCGGCCGACATGTACGCCCCCCGGGCGAGAGCCTCGACGTCCAGCGGCTGCGCGTACTCCCGGTCGATCCGGTCGCGGACGCGGCGCAGCCGCGCGAGGTCGCTCAGGTGCTGCGCCGCGGCGGGTCTCCCGGTCACCCGCGAGATCGTGGCAGATCGCGCCGGAGGTGCCTCGTCGGGGCGGGCAAACCGGGACCGTGGGATCTGGCTATCGCCCCCAGTCGGGACGGCGCCGCTCCGGCTGCGCGTCCGCTCGGGGACCGTCGACGTCGATAGCTCGAAGCTCATCTCGACTCCGGATCGTGCCGATTAACGCCCTATGAGCCGACCTCCCGATCAACCGTTGAGGCCGGGCGACAACGTCACCATTCACGGGCGAGGCGCCGTCTACGAGGTGGACCGGATCGAGGGCCGGACGGCCTGGCTCAGCGCCATGGCGGCCGGCAGCGATGTGAGCGGGTACTGCGACGTGCGCTTCCTCGTACCGCTCGTTCCGTCCCCGCCCCCGGAGCGCCGCGCCGCTCCCCGCTGTCCGGACGCGCCGCCCGCTGACTGGTGACGGCACTCAGCCGGGATCGGCCCCCGGGCCCGGGTTAGGCGGCGCCCGGCGGCGGGTAGAGGACCCGGCATGCCGGCACGCGACGCGCTCGGGTCCAGACGCTCGCTTCCCCGGACGGACAGGTCGACGGCGCCCACCGAGCCCGAGCAGCGCCTGATCTGCGTCGTCGAGATCCCCAAGGGCAGCCGCAACAAGTACGAGTTCGATCCCGACCTCGGCGGCATCGTCTTCGATCGGCTGCTGATGACCGCCGCCGTGTATCCCGCCGACTACGGCTACATCCGCGAGACCGCGGGCCAGGACGGAGACCCGCTCGACGCGCTCGTGTGCCTGACCGAGCCGACCTTCCCCGGCTGCTTCATCCCCGTCAAGCCGGTCGGCCTGTTCAAGATGCGCGACGAGCAGGGCATCGACGACAAGGTCATCTGCGTGCCCGTCAGCGACCCGAACTGGAGCTCCCACGAAGAGCTCGAGGATCTGCCCGCCCTCCTGCGCCAGGAGATCGAGCAGTTCTTCTCGATCTACAAGGATCTCGAGGGCAAGATCGTCGACGTCCACGGCTGGCGCTCGCGCGCGGAGGCCATGGCCGAGATCGAGGCCGCCCGCGAGCGGTTCCACCGCGACGGCTAACCCGGGCCGGGTGCCCCCCTGCGCCACGCCCACCTCGGCGAGAATGCCGGGATGACCGGCATGCACGACCGGATGCTCCGGGGCGAGCTCTACCTCGCCGGCGACCCGGCGATCACCGCCGCCTACCTCCGCGCCCAGGAGCTGGTCGACCGCTACAACGCCACCCGGGCCGCCGACCAGCCCGAGCGCGACCGGCTCCTGCGCGAGCTCCTCGGTCGCGTCGGCCCCGAGGTCATCGTCCGCCCTCCGTTCCGCTGCGACTACGGCGCCCAGATCGCGATCGGCGCCCGGACGTTCGTCAACTTCGACTGCGTGATGCTCGACGTCGCCCGGATCGAGATCGGCGAGGCCTGTCAGATCGCGACGCGCGTCCAGCTCCTCACCGCCACCCACCCGATCGACCCGGAGCCCCGCCGGGCCGGCTGGGAGTCCGCCCGTCCGATCACCATCGGCGACAACGTCTGGCTCGGCGGCGGAGCGATCGTCTGCCCCGGCGTGACGATCGGCCACGACACGGTCGTCGGCGCCGGCGCCGTGGTCACCCGCGACCTCCCGTCCGGGGTCGTCGCCGTCGGCTCGCCGGCCCGGGTCCAGCGGTCGATCGGCGACGGGGATCGCCTCGAAAGGCCTCGATCGTGATCGAAGGAGAGACCATCCTCGACCGCCTCTCGGTTCCCGTCGTCCTCGCCCCGCTCGCCGGCGGCCCGTCGACGCCCGAGCTGGCCGCCGCCGTCTCCCGGGCCGGCGGCCTCGGGTTCCTCGCCCTCGGCTACCTGCCCGCCGCCCGGGCCCGCGAGCAGACCGCGGCCGTCCGGCGCCTGGTCAGCGACCGGCCGTTCGGCGTCAACCTCTTCGTCCCGGGCGCCGGCCCGGCCGACCCGGCTGCGGTCGACGCCTACCGCCGGCGTCTGAGCGACTGGTCCGGCGACCCGCTCGGCGAGCCCCGCCAGAGCGACGACGACTGGCAGGGGAAGCTGGCCGAGCTCGTCGCCGATCCGGTCCCCGTCGTCTCCTTCACCTTCGGCTGCCCGCCCCGAAAGGTCATCCAGCAGCTCAAGACCGTTGGATCGGAGGTGTGGGTGAGCGTCACGAGCGTCGCCGAGGCCGAGGTCGCCGCCGCGGCCGGGGCCGACGCCCTGGTCGTCCAGGGCGCCGAGGCCGGCGGCCATCGGGCGTCGTTCGTCGATCGGCCCGACCTCCCCGTCGACGGTCTCCTCCCCCTCCTCCAGCTCATCGCCGCCGCCGTCGAGCGCCCGCTCGTCGCCACCGGCGGGATCGCCACCGGCGGGGCGCTGGCCGCCGCGCTCTGCGCCGGGGCCGCCGCCGCCCAGGTCGGCTCGGCGTTCATGCGCTGCCCCGAGGCCGGGACGAGCCCGGCCCACCGGCGGGCCCTGTCCTCGGCCGCGCCCACCTCCCTGACCCGGGCGTTCACCGGGCGCCTGGCCCGGGGCATCCGCAACGAGTTCATGGACGCCCACGCCGCCGCCGCCCCAATCGCCTACCCGGAGATCCACTACCTGACCGCTCCCCTGCGCCAGGCGGCCCGCGCCCGCGGCGACGCCAGCCTGATCAACCTGTGGGCCGGCGAGGCCCACCAGCTGGCTGAGCCGCGGCCGGCCGCCGAGGTGGTCGCCCGCCTGGCCGCCGACGGGCGCGAAGCCCTGGCGGCCGCCGCCCGGCGGCTCGCCGGCTAGCTGCCGGCCACCGCGAGCGCCGCCGCCCGGATCCGCGGTCCGGTGAGCGCGCCGAGGGCGCCCATCTCGGCGCCGATGAGGCCCGGGAGCCGGTCGAGCTCGGGCAGGGCGTCGGGGTCGCCGTAGCAGCCGAAGAACAGCTCCTGGCGGTAGCGGACCATGCCGATGGCCAGGGCGTGCCCCGCGGCGATCGGGACGACCGAGAACGCCTCCTGGACCTCGCAGCCGAGGAGGTAGAGCGTGCCCCGCGGCCCGGGCGACTGCGACACCGTCAGGTTGAACACCCGCGGCGCGGCCAGGGTGGTGACCACCGGCGAGCGCAGCGGAGCGGGCACGAGCCCCCCGGCGGCGAAGAGCAGCTGGGTCCCCACCGCCCGGTCGGAGTACTTGAGCTCCTCCGTCTGGTCGCGAACCCAGGCCAGGCGGTCCGCGGGCCGGTCGAGGTGGACCGGGAGGCGGAGGTAGACCATCGAGAAGCGATTGCCCGACCCGGTCTCGTTCGGCTGACGCATGCTCACCGGAACCATGATCTTCAGGGGGGCGATCGGCGGGTCGTCGCCCTGGAGGGCGGCCAGCCCCCGGAGGGCGCCGGCGACCACGGCGAGGCCGATGTCGTTCGGCGTGCCCCCGCGGGCGCGGGCGGCGCGGAGCTCGGCCCGGGGCGAGTGGTAGCCGACGAGCGCACGGCGGCGTCCGATCGGGACGTTCAGGCCCGAGTCGGGCGCCCGCGGGAGGATGTCCGTCCGCGCGGCCAGGGCCACCTGCCCGAGGCCGCGCAGCGCCCCGCGCAGGCTGCTCCGGGGGCGCAGGGCGGCGCCGGCCGAGGCGCGCAGGAGCCGGACGCCGTCGCTCGCCGTCCGCTCCACCCCGTCGAGGGTCCAGGCCATCGTGCCGCCGGCCGGCCGCACCGGCTCCCAGCCGGGCGCCGGCTCCGAGGCGACGTCGGGCTCGCCGTCGAGCACGAGGTTGACGATCTGGAGGGCGGCGATCCCGTCGACCAGCGAATGGTGGATCTTGCCGATCATCGCCACCCGCCCGTCGCTCAGCCGGGGGACGAGGAGCACCTTCCAGAGCGGGCGTGACCGGTCGAGGGGCTCGGAGAGGACGGCGTCGCGCAGGGCGGCGAAGTCGGCGTAGGTCACCCGCCGGGTCGGGGACGTGAGATCGACGATGTGGGCGGCGAGGTCGAAGTCCGGGTCCTCGATCCAGCGCGGCTCGGTCAGCCCGAACGGGGCCGGCTCGAGGCGCCAGCGGGACCACGGGACCTCGTGGAGCCGGCCCGCCACCCGCTCGCGCAGGGCGCGGGCGCTCGGGCGCGGCCGGTCGCCCGGTGCCGCGCACACGGCGCTCCAGCCGACGTGCATCAGCGAGCCGGCCGCATCCAGACGCAGGAACGAGCCGTCGAGCGGGGAGAGCCGGTCGCCTCGGGAGGCGCGGTCGCTCACGCCGACACCGTAGGTCGCCCGGCGGCCCGCGTCAATGGACCGCCGGTCCGCAGCCGATCGCCCGGCCGGAGGACGATCAGCTCGCCCGGGGCTGGGAGATGCCGTCCTCTCCCACGTCGAAGTGCGGCAGGTCCTCGTCGGGCAGCGGCGCCCGGCCGGCGCCGGCCCGGTCGTGCACGATCAGGGTGACCTCACCGGCGCCGAGGGCGCCCATGTCGGTGTCGTACCCCCGCATGACCGCGGCCCGGCGGAAGCGCATCGGGACGCGCGGCGCCTGCGGGGCGAAGTGATAGTGGCCGGGAAGGATCTCGACATCGAGCTGGCGCCATTCCATCGCTCCACACTGTATCCCGCCCGGTGGCGCCGGCCGGCCGGCCGTCCGACCGCCGGTCGAGCGCACCGGGCGATCTTTCGGACCGCCGGTCCCGCGCGCCGGCGCTCGAGGTCAGCGATAATGGCGGGCCATGGGCTCCCGACCGACGAGCCCCTCGCTCTTCCGGGCCGAGCTCGATCCGGCGCCCGGCCGCCTCATGGTCCCGCCCGACGCGGCCCTCCCGCGGTCGTTCGCCGACGACACCGAGCTCCTCGCCTGGGCGCTCGGGGAGGTGATCAGCGGCGCCGACGGCGGGCCGGCGCTCGAGCTCCACGAGCGCTCGGTCAGCCTGGCCGGGCGGGCCCGCGCCGGCGACGCCACCGCGGCCGACGAGCTCGCCGGCCTGGTCGCCGAGATCTCGGTGGCCGAGCTCCAGGCCTTGATCCGCTCGCTGACCTGCTGGTTCGGCCTGGTCAACCTGGCCGAGGACAACGAGCGGATCCGGCGCCTGCGGGCCGCCGAGGCCCGGTCCGCCCCGGCTCCCCGGCGGGGCTCCCCCCGCCACGCGATGGACCATCTCGCCATGACCGGCACGACCAGCGGCGAGCTCGCCCAGATGCTCGCCCGGGCGGAGGTGCGCCTGGTCATGACCGCCCACCCGACCGAGGCCCGGCGGCGGACGACGGTCGAGAAGCTGTCGCGCATCTTCGCCATCCTCCGCGCCCTCGACGAGCGCCACCCCCTCCCGGGCGACATCGATCTCGCCCGGGACCGGCTGGCCTCGGCGGTCCAGGAGCTCTGGGGCACCGACGAGCTCCGCGCGGTCTCGCCGACCGTGCTCGACGAGGTTCGCACCGGCCTCGTCTACTTCACCTCGACCCTGGTCAACGTGGTTCCGACCTTCTACCGCGAGCTCGAGGCGGCGGTGGGCGCGTCGTTCCCCGACGCCGAGCTCCGCGTCCCACCGCTGCTCTCCTTCGGCTCGTGGATCGGCGGCGACCGGGACGGCAACCCGAACGTCACCCCGGCGGTGACCGGCGAGACGCTCGAGCTGATGCGCGCGGCCTGCCTGCGCTTCCTCCAGCAGCGCCTCCACGACCTCGCCTCCCGGGTTTCGCTCTCGGCCCGGGTGACCGGCGCCGCCGACGAGCTCGACGCCCTCCTCGCCGCCGGGCGCGACCGGTTCCCCAAGCTCGCCGACGCGCTCGCCGGCCGCCACCCGGAGGAGCCTTACCGGCGGGTGTTCGCCCTCCTCAGCGAGCGGGTCCGGGCGACCCGCAAGCAGAACGACAACGGCTACGCCGACCCGCGCGAGCTCCTCGGCGACCTGCGCCTGGTCGAGACGTCCCTGCGCGCCCACCGGGGGAGCTTCGTCGCGGCCGGCGACCTGCGCGACGTGATCCGCATCGTCGAGGTGTTCGGCTTTCACTTCGCCCGCCTCGACGTCCGCGAGCACGCCGACCGCCACCGGCGGGCCCTGGCCGAGATCTTCGCCGTCCTCGGCGTCCACGACGACTACGAGGCGCTCGCCCCGGCCGACCGCGCCGCCCTGCTCGAGCGGGAGATCGCCGAGCGGCGGCCGTTGATCCCGGCCGACGTCTCGGGCTTCACCCCGGAGACCCGCGAGGTGATCGCCACCTTCCGCGAGCTCTACGACCTCCTCTGCGGCCACCACGCCGGGGCCGTGCGCAGCTACGTCATCTCGGGGACGAGCGGTCCGTCCGACCTGTTGGAGGTGCTCCTCCTGATGAAGGAGAACCGCCTGAGCCGGGCGGGCGGGAGCGGGGCGATGCTCCGGGTCGTGCCGCTCTTCGAGTCGCGGGAGACGCTCGACGCGGCGGCCGAGACGATGCGCACCCTGCTGAACATGCCGGTCTACCGCAACGCCCTGCGGGCGGTCGAGGACGAGCAGGAGATCATGGTCGGGTACTCCGACTCGAACAAGGACGTCGGCTACGTCGCCTCGGGCTGGGCGATCTACCGAGCGCAGATCAGCCTGGCCGAGCTGATGAGCGAGCACGGGATCACCTGGACCTTCTTCCACGGCCGCGGCGGGTCGGTCGGTCGGGGCGGGGGCCCGAGCAACGTGGCGATCCTCGCCCAGCCGCCGGGCACCGTCCACGGCCGGCTCAAGGTGACCGAGCAGGGCGAGGTGCTCTCGGCCAAGTACTCGATCCCGGAGATCGCCCGCCGCGAGCTGGAGCTGACGGCGAGCGCCGTGCTGATCAGCGCGCTCGACGCCGCCGCCCCCCACGACCCGCCCCGGCTCGGGCGCTACGAGGAGGTGATGCGGGTGATGGCCGGCTGCTCGGAGCGGGCCTACCGCGAGCTGGTCTACGGAGACCCGGACTTCAGCGCCTTCTTCCATGCGATCACCCCGGTCGACGAGATCTCCCGCCTCCAGCTCGGCTCGCGCCCGGCCAAGCGCCGGCGCTCGACCCGGATCGAGGACTTCCGGGCCATCCCCTGGGTCTTCGCCTGGACCCAGGCGCGGATCGTCCTGCCGGCCTGGTACGGGCTCGGGACCGCGCTCCGGGCCGCGCGCGAGCGGTTCGGGCTCGAGCTGCTGGCCGAGATGGAGGATCGCTGGCCGTTCTTCTCCGGGTTGATCTCGAACGCCGAGATGGCCTGCGCGAAGACCGACCTCGACATCGCCCGCCGCTACGCCGAGCTCTGGGCCGACGAGGAGGCCCGCGAGCGGATCTGGAGCCTGATCGCCGCCGAGTTCCAACTCACCTGCGCGGAGCTGGTCGCCGTCACCGGGGGCGAGCGCCTCCTCGACCGCGAGCCCCACCTCCAGGCGTCGATCGACCGGCGGAACCCCTACGTCGACCCGCTCCAGTTCATCCAGGTCGAGCTCCTGCGCCGGGCCCGGGCGGGCGCCGGCGGCGAGGAGCTCGTCCGGGCGAGCTTCCTGGCGATCAACGGGATCGCCGGGGGCCTGCGCAACACCGGCTGAGCTGAGCCCGGCCCGGCCCGACCCGCCGCCGGCTCAGAGGAGCCGGGCGGCGATCACGCCGAGGACCACGCCGAAGGTCACCGCGGCGACGAGGACGCAGGCCACCAACCCGCTGAGGATCCTCCGGGGCACGAGCCACCCGACGACCCGGCGGACGACCGCCCCGGGACGCTCGCCGCGCACGACGGCGACGGCGGCGAGCACCCGTCCGAGCGGGCCGCCGCCGTAGCGCTCGATCTCGGCTCGGCGGACCCGTTCCTCCCAGGTGAGGATCATCGCCCGGGCCTCCCGCCGGGCGGCCACCCGGCGGCGGGGCAGGCGCTCGAGGCGGGCCCTCCAGTAGGCGAGCGATCGGGCCGCGTCAGCGGACGACGGCCCGCGGAGGGCATCGGCGAGGAGGTCGTCTTCGGGCGCCAGGGTCGCGCGCATCGTCCGGGGAATACTAGATGGTGGCTCCCTGGGAGATTCAACGGCCGCCTACGGGGAGATTCCCATGGCCGCCGTCACTTCAAGCGCTGGCTTCGGGCTGGCGCGGGACGTCGTGGTGAGCGTGGTCCCTCCCCCGCACCGACCGCGCAGGAGTACCAGCCGCTGCTCGACGCACCCGACCGCAGCCCCAGGCACGGCAAGCGGGACACCGCGCCGCTGTATCTCCTCGGCGATGCTGGCCTGCGGGTCTCAGAAGCCGTCGCGCTGACGCTCGACGACGTCACCGGGGCGCGCGCCCAGCACTCGCCGCGGTCCTCGCCTGGCACGAGGCGCGACCCGCGTGCGCGGCGGACACGCTCCTGCTTCACCTCCCCCACAGCACCAAACAGCCGCCCGGGTCGCTCTCGACCCGCGGCGCGCACAGGATCGTGACCCAGCACACCCACCACACCGGGCTGCCCACAGGGTGCCGGGACCCGCATGCGCTGCGGCACACGTTCTGCACGCTGCTCGCCGAGCGTGAGGTGCCGATCGAGGTGACAAGGACCTCGCCGGGAACGCCGACATCCGCACCACCGAGCGCTACACCCACGTCAGCGACCGCCGCCGCGCCCAGGAGATCACCGCGCTCGACCGAGGCCGCAGCGCCCTTCAGCGGGCTAGCGATGATCGAGGCACACAACCCTGACCCACGACACGCGCTATGGGCGGGACCGGCGACACGGCTAGTGGCGGACGGCCGGCGACCTCCGCTGCGGCTCGCGTCGCGGTTGTGCGTGTGGTGTGCAGGTGTTAGCACGGGTGTCGGCCGCCGCGACGGGCGTAGAGTGCCGCCCGTCGGATCTCAACCACTCGGCCAGGAAGGGTGCAGCAGATGAGCGAAGGTAAGCAGTTCAGCCGGATAGCGCGGGACCGCAGCGACGCAGCGCGTGTCCGGGAAGATCGACCAGTCGGGCGGTCGCGCGGGATGCCGCGCTGCGGCGCGCCGCTCGCGCTGGTCGTGGCGCTCGCGAGCGCCCTGTGTCTCGCATCCGCGGCCGGCGCGGCGACGACGCAGCTGCTCACCAACGGCAGTTTCGAAACCGGGGCCTTTACGGGCTGGACGGTTGGGGCGACCAGCGGGTGCGAGCCGTGGGAGGTGCTCGCGAGCCCGGCCGTTCCGTGTTTCGCGAACACGATCTCGGCGGTCGACGGCAACTACTTCGCGAGCGTGAGCTGGGACGGCGTGTCGGGCAACGACGCCCAACTCACGCAAGTCGTCGCGATCCCGGCCAACTCGACCGACACGCTCGCGTGGTCGGACAACATCACGTGGGTCCTGTTCGGCGGGCAGAACCGTGTCGCGTCGATCGATATCGTCAGCGGCTCGACGGTGATCGCCTCGACGCCGACGTTCACGATGACTCCGGGCCGGGGCGCGACGGGGTGGGTCGCGCACACGCTCGATCTCTCGGCATACGCCGGCCAGACGGTGGGCGTCAGATTCAACCTGAGCGTCCCCGACACCTTCTCGGGACCGGCGAACTACTCGCTCGACGGCGTCACGCTCGACTCGACGCCGAACCTCCCGACGTCGAAGGACCAGTGCAAGAACGGCGGCTGGCGCAACTACGGCCGCACGTTCAAGAACCAGGGCGACTGCGTCAGCTTCGTCAACAACGGCAAGTAGCCCCCGCGTTCCGGCCGACCGGCGACTTGAGGGTGGGACCCCGGGTCCCACCCTCACGGAGTCCACGGGCCAGCCCCGAGGCACGCCGACATCCGCACCGCGCACCGGCCATCTCACCCCGGCGACCAACGGCAAACGTCCGGCGAGCCAACTGACAAGGCTCAGCCGATAGCCGCAGGGGGCGGAACCGGCGAGCTCGCGCAGGCGCGGTTCGCTCACCACCGCGTCGCGTGGGGGTATTGGTCGGGCGCCTTGCCCTGGTTTGCGTCTGACTTCAATGTCGAGCGTCGTCGGTGCTCGGCGGTTCGCTCGAGCAGCTCGTGGAGCCGCGCGTCGGCGCCCGCGGGGAGGTCGAGCTCGCTGAGGGTGTCGCCGCGGGCGTTGGGCCAGTCTGCGCGGGGGATCAGGAACCGCTCGGAGTCGGTGTAGCGGCGGCTGCGTGGACCCAGATCTCGCCGGCGCGCAGCGCTCCGCGGAGCTCCGAGAGGAGGCAGAGCTCCCAGTGGTGGCGGTCCTCCCTCGGGCGGGTGGACGTAGGGGCGCCAGCTGCGCGGGACGAACCCGACTGGCGCGTGGTCCGGGACCCGCCGAGCACCACGGCGGTTCAGGTTGCGCAACACGTCCACCGCAGCGAGAAGCGGCTCGCCTGCGGGGTTCGCATGCAGCGAACGCGCCTCGAGCACCCTGGGCGCGAACTCACGCGCCGCCCGGTAGCGTTCGCCGAGCTGCTGGAGATGGCTGTGCTCGAGTGGCCGCTGGATCGCCGCGGCAAGGTCGAGCGCGAGCTGGGGCTCTTCCGATGTTGCGCGCTGCCACACCGCTTGACGAATCTGCGGGTCGGGAATCTCCGGGCCGAGGAGTACCTCGAGCCACTCGCCGAGGAGCACGACCGACGCGTTCGCGCCGTCTGCGACGTCGAGCAGCGCTGGACCAGCGCGCGTCCTGCCTTGGCGTGCTGCACGCCGACGCCGTCGTCGAAAAGGTCGACGATCTCGTCAGTCACTCGCGCGGCGGCGTCCGCGCAGAACGCCAGTAGCGCCGGGTGCCGGAACGCCGGGCTGCGGCGGCCGACGGCCTGGCTCGTCGCGTGACGCACGTACTGGGCGAGCATCCGTCGCCGGTTCGCCGGGACCACGTCGAGATCCCACCGCTCGGCGCCGAGCGTGTGGAGCAGCTGAGCTTCTCGATTCGACTCGCCGATCCGCCCGACGCTCCTGGTCTCCCGGGTAGCCGGCCCCAGGTGCAAAGTAGAGGCCGGAGCTCGTCCTGAGCTCGCGGGACGGCTGGAGCAGCATGCGAAGCTGGGCGTGTCCGGGAACGATCGTTCACGGACAACCCAACGCCCAAACCGACGAGGCCCGCAGTTCCAGGGTCCGGGGTGTAACGCGAGCCGTGTACGCGGCAACGTAACGGTCCACCCCGCTGGCGTACACGCGCCGCTCGGATCGGCTAAGGGCGGGCTTCTATCGGCGATCGGAATCTGGTCCGGTCGCGGCGGCTACACCGAGAAATGGGTCGGCGAGCGCGTCGCCGTTCTCGACGGGCCCGCGGCCGAAGCCGCGTGGATCGGGGCTCGGCGTCCCGGCAACGCGGGCCGCCGGAACCACAGGCGAGGTCGCGTGCGGCCGCGGCGTCGTCAGGCAGCACGTTCACCCAAGCATCGACCAGCGAGACAGCAGCGCCATGGACGGGTCTGGCCAAAGACGGTCGCGCAGGCACCGCCAACGTCTCGGGGCCAGCCGGCGGCAAGCGGTTCGATCAGGTCCAGCACCGCGCCGTCTTGACTCCAGCCACGTCACCTCTCCCGGCTTGCGCAGCGCGAGCAGCCGATCCAGGCCAGCGAGGCGGTCGGGGGTGAACTGGTCGCCGAGGACGTCGAACGTCGCGGCGTGCGCCCGGTCACGCGCCGCCCCGATCATCCGGACCAACGCGTCGACGCCGGGCCGCACGACCCTGATCGAACGCAGGTGCTCGCACGCGAGCGCGTGAAGCGGCTTTGGCCGCTCGTGCTCCATCGCCCGCCTCACCAGCCACTCCTCAAACCGCGTCCGCTCGGCGTCGTCGAACGCCCGGAAACCAGCAGGGTCGCGGACGGTCAGGAACTGATCGCTGCGCGTCTGCCCCCGCGTGCCGTACACACGATCACCTCGTCCGGGTCAGTCTCCAACTGATCGGCGAGCGTGAGCAGCGCCGGCCGCGGCAGTTCCCCGAGGTCACCGGGGACGAAGCCAAGCCAGCGCGCCGAGCGCAGCTGTACAGCGACGCCGAGCTGCGCATCGCGGTGATGCGAGAGCACGAACTTGAGATCCTCCGGCGGGAGCTCGAAGAAGCCCTTGACGTCCTCAGGACCAGCCTGAGCCGGGTAGGGGCCGAGCTCACGCCGCTCCGACGCCGTCGGCCAGCCGGCCATCAGAACCCCGCCTCAAGACGCTCGACCGCGGCCTGGCGGTCCGCGGTCGACGGCAGGCTGTAGCGCCGCGTCGTCTCGATCTTCGCGTGACCCGCGATCTCGGCGACCATCACGAGATCCTCGCCCTGACGGACCAGGTTCGTCAAGCACGTGTGACGGAGCACATGCGCCGACAACTGCAGGCCCGCATCCCGCGCGACTCTGCGCACCGACGCGTCGGCTGCCCGGGCGGAGAGCCGCGCACCCGCGCGAGTCACGAACAACGCGGGCCCGCTGGCGCTGGCGAGCGCCTTGCGTGCCTTGAGCCATTCGTCGAGGACGGCGCGGACCAGCGCGTTCAGAGGCACCTCGCGATACGCGTCGCCCTTGCCGGCGCGGACGATCACGACACCCTTCCGCGGCGAGATCCGCAGATCCCCGACATCAAGGGCGACCGCCTCGCCGATCCGCACCGCGGTGAACACCATCAACACGATCAGCGCGCGGTCCCGTGCGTCAGCGCGCTCCGCGGCCCGCAGCAGGAGCCGCTGCTCATCGCGGTCAAGCGCCCTCGGCGAGACACGCGGCAGCTCCTCGCGGCGGACGTTCGCGCGATCGAGCCCGAGATGCCGGAAGAAATGATCGACCGCCGACAACGCCAGGTTCACCGACGCCGGACCCAGCCCGCGCTCCAGCTTGAGGTAGCGCTTGAAGTCCCGCGCGGCATAGTCCCGCGCCCGCGCATCGACGAGTGGGTCCGCGCCGACCGCCCGAACATCGGCGCCGTGCACGAGCCAGGCGCAGAACACCCGGACCCAGCGCGCGCATTCCCGCCGGGTGCGGTCCGCGAGCGGCAACCCGGTCAGCCACCGCTCGTACGCAGCCAGGGCCTCAGACGGGCCGAGCCAGCCCTCCATCGTCTCGCAAACCTATTAGTCGCTTCGGACGGAAGGCACGGTCGTTAGTCGTCGTCCAGCCATCCTGGCGCGGCGACTAAGGGTTCTTAGCGCCCGGATCCCACTGGTCTCAACCTGACCAGCCGAGCCGCAATTGAGCGGCCAATCGCGCGGCGGCCGTCGCGCGTCACGTCGGCACGCATAGCGGTCGACCAGCGGCTCGGTGGTGCCCGGGAACAACTATCTGACGGGTCAAAGCTATCTGTCACGAGCTGGAGCACCGGCATGTGTCCAGCCGTTACCTACACCGTCGCTGCTTGACACCCCGGCATGGGTGCCGTAGCGTGTGCAGCGTGCTCGCCAATGTGCCTAGGCGCGGTTGTCTCCGCACCACCTACGCTGTGAGGGCCGGCTTGATTCTAACTGTCGCGCTTGCGGCGCTCGCGCTCTTCGCGATGCATCCGAGGTCGGCCCAAGCCTATTCGACGTCGGATACATTCTGCGGCTACGTGATCCAGCCGTACTCGCTCTGCCAAGACTCCCACATCTACGTGACGTGGTCGCGCACAGACTCCTACTACGGCGGGGCCGGCAACCAAACACTCTGTTCAGGCGCCTACGTGGATGGCAACTCCAGCCTCTACTACCAGGGATGTAGCGGACAGGCCGGCGAACCGTCGTACAACTCGTCGTTCGCTTGCTACTACTCCAACTGCGCTAGTCAATACACGTACTACATGACTCAATACGTGTTTGAAACAGGTCCGAATCCCCACACGATTAACGGATACGGCTATGCGAACTAGGGACATGAGCCAGAGGCGAAGGGGGCTTGTCTGGGTTGGATCTATCGTTGGGGTCGCGGCGCTTGCGGGGAGCGGTGTTGCCATCGGTCAGGCAATCAGCGGCCCCACGGATCCGGGTCAAAAGCCGATCGCGCAGGCGCAGGTCGTCGATGCCACCGTGGCGTCCCATATTGGGGCTTTCCGTCGCCCGCGGCGGGCGAGTGATTCGCTCCCGGCATGGGCAGCCGAGGTCATGGCAGCTCGCTTAGGTCCCGTGGCCGGCGCGAACCCCGCACTATCTCGGAGTGTTCAGCTCGGAGCCGCCGGGACCATGTATTTGGTGCCCGCGAACGGTCAAGTCTGCGCCATATCTGCGGGCTTCGGGGGCTGCGGGCCGATAGCCGCCCTTACTTCCGAGGATCTTAACGGCATGAATCATCTAGGTACTGATCCGCCTCATACAGCACGATTCACGGGGATCGTCCCAGACAACGTAACGGCAGTTGCGTTCGGTTTCGCGACGGGACCAGGCGTGCGAGCCACGCTTGCGGACAACGCTTACGCCGTCATACTGAATCGGCCGCCCACGAGCATTACTTATGCAACGGCTACGGACACCGACACTCGCGCACTGGATCAGGCGGCTGTCCAAACGCTGCTCGACGGGCCAGCCGCCCTCGCTAACTTTTCTCCGAAGTAGGGACGCCTCGGCACAGCCGCGCTCGCCCCCGCGTCGGCGGTTCTGCTGGCACGGTGATCGGGCTCGGCATTATTGCGTCGCACCACAGACTGCGCGCGGCGCCGTTCCACCGCCGCTTGGACTCGCGTCGTCCTACCTGGGCGCTTCGGGCGGCGGGGCGGTGGGCCCCGTCCCGTGCGCGACGAGCGCCCACCGGAGGTGGGCAGCTTTGGGTCTGGGCCAATGCCGGGATCGGATCACGCGTCTCGTCGAGCGGCACGCAAGCTTTTCGTGGTGCACGCGCCCTAGGGCAGATAGATGAGCTTGATGATGATCGAAGACTCCGCTGCGGCGACCGCAATCGTCGTCGAGCGAGCGCTGCAGGGCGACGACGAGGCGATCGCGGTTCTAGCGCGGCGAGCCTGTCGAATGGGCTTGCGCACCGCTAGCGCGATGCTTCGGAGTCGGGAGGAGGCTTCGGATATCGGCCAAGACGTGGCGGTCGACGTGCTTCGCTCACTCCCCACGCTTCGTGATCCGGACGCATTCGACGCGTGGGTGCACCGGATCACGGTACGCCGAACGCTACGAGTGATCCGGCGCAAGAGGGTCCGCAGCAACTCTGAGTCCTCGTCATTCGAGGACGACCGATGTGAATCCCCAGCCGACGTGACCGACTTGGCGACGCGGCTTGCCCTGAGGGGCGTCCTAACTTTGGCCCTCGGCGAGTTGCCGCCCAAGCAGCGAATCGCACTCGCGCTGCGATACGTCCACGACGCTTCCGACGCGGAGATCGCTGCGGCGCTCCACTGCAGACCAGGCACGGTCCATGCGCTCCTTTCTCGTGGGCGCGCCGCGCTTCGAGACGACGCACGTCTCGCCGAGTTCGCACCCAACATCGCAGGAGATAACCATGAGCCCCACGCCTAACAACGATCGCATCCGCGCGGCCTTCGCGCATGCACGGGCACTCGAGCCAAGCGACCGGGAGATTGCCAGCGTGTTGGCGAGGGCGGACCTCGGGACGTGCTCGGCACCTCTACCCTCGCGAAGGCGCCGGCTCTGGCTTGGTGGCGCCGCAGGTCTAGCCGCCCTCGCCGTTAGCGGTGTCGCAATCGGGCAAGGAATCATTGGCTCAACCGATCCGGGCCAGCGCCCTATCGCGCAGACCCAGGCAATTGATCCAGCGCTGTCCTCTCGCATTGCAGTCTTCCGTCGCCCGCGGCAGGCCGGGGACGCGCTACCTCCTTGGGCGCTACAAGCTATAGCGACTCGTGTCGGACCGGTGGCCGGCGCAAACCCAGCACTGTCGCGTAGCGCGCAGCTTGGCGCTCTCGGGACGCTCTACCTCGTCCCAGGCAATGGTCAGATCTGTGCTATTTCCGCTGGCTTTGACGGGTGCGGTCCCGCCTCCGCGTTCGCCGCTGAAGGCTTCGGCGGCATGAACCATCTGGCTACCGATGCTACCCACACCGCGCGGTTCACGGGCATCGTCCCAGACAGGGTGACATCGGTAACGTTCACGTTCGCAACTGGGCCAGCTGTTCAAGCGGCGGTCGTGGACAACGCCTACGGCTCTATCTTGACCAAAGCCCCGGTGGCCATCTCCTACACGATCACGTCTGGGACGGTGACGCGGAAGCTCGACCAAGCGGTCGTCCAAACGCTCCTCAACGGGCCAGGGGCCCTCGCGTCCTTCCGCCACGGATAGCCAGCCTTCAAAGGCAGCAGGCAGGCCGCACGGTGGCGATGCTCGCGGACCTCAAACTCAAGCTGTCGCTGCGTTGCCCGTCAAGAGCTCGTGGCCGAATAGCCCGCGAACTCGGCCGCCAACCGACGGGCTAGCAGCGACCAGCAGAACGCTACTTTGCGGCTTCTGACCCGGACCCGAGCATTAGTGGGCCGACACAGCGCTCCCCACACACGCGATTCGTCGGCACCGGGAGGCCGCATCGACGACGCAGGCGATTCCGGCACCCCGGGTCGGCGCTGATCGTCGTGCCGTCCGCCCGGTCCTTCAGCGCTCCTGGCGCGGACGGTGAGGTGGACCGGCACGGCCGCTGCCGGGGACAGCCCGTCTTGGCTGGTGAGTAACGGGGTTCTCCCAACCCAGCCCAAGGGCCCAGCCGGAGCCGCCGCCTGTCTCCGTCCGCGACCGGGGAATGAGCGTGTCGTCGAGAGTCAGGCCTTGAAGATCAGGACGTCGCGGGGATTCAGCGGGTCAACCGTCGCCAATGGGGATTCGATTTGCGCGCGAGCCGGCAGGGCGTCCGCCCCGGCCCGCCAGCGTTTGAGGTAATCGTCCGTAGTCTCGCCGAAGTCGTGACGTGTTCGCGTCGTCGCGGTCAGGATGTCGTCGAACAGTTCGCCGATGGCGTCGGCAACCTCGTCAGCGGGGTCAATCGCCGCGAACGTGGCCGTGACGGACGTGTAGTCAGCGACGAGGTGGACGAGCAGATCGTCGGCGGGATCGGCGCGGCGCGAACGTTCATGCCAGAGGTCGGCGATGCTCAGGTCGTTGGGTCCGAGGATCCACTTCGCGTGCCACAGGACGCCCGGCGTTCCGGTGACCCGGTCCTCTTCGGGCCACGCGGACCACGACCGTGCACTGTAGCCGAGCCGGAGTCGCACATCGTACTGGCGCTGGGCGTGCCCGATGAGGCGTTCGGCAGCCTCGTGGCGTCGCGTTATCCAGGCTCGCGCCATCGGATCGCGTGAGTCTCGGAGCGCGCGGGTGTCCAGGTAGGTGACGTAGAACCGTTGAGCGCCGAGTTCAAGATCGCGCAGTGCCTGTTCGATGCGCGCGACATCATCGCGGTGTGGCCGACGGCAGTGCGCGTTTCGGTTGCGCAGGTCGCGTAGCTCGTCGGTCAAGCCCTGCCAGCGCCGCAGGGGAGGGAGCAGCGGCTCGAACAGCTCCCAGCGATTCTCGATCAGCTGGAAGAGGTGCGACACGTCCGCGTAGGCCAAAAGGTCGCCGGCGTCAGCGGAGGCCATATACGAATTCCGTGCGTCGCTGGCCGCGCGCTTTGGAGCGGGCCCGCCGAGGTGCTCGGTCCACTGCTTGCCATATTTGGCGCGCAGCTCGACGTATGCCACCTCACGCAGCCAGGTTTCGAGTTGCAGCCAGCGCCCGTAGAAGACGAGGGCGTCGCTCCGGACTCCTGCGCTCAAGAGCCGCTCGAACGCCGCGGCTTCCTCGGCCAGCATGCCGGTCACGACGCCCGGCGCTCGTTGCGGCGACGCCGCGCGACGGCTGCCGCGTCGAGCACGTCGCGCTCGGGTGCGAGCATGCTGCGCTCGAGCTCGTCGCGTGTGTGGTGCAGGTAGCCCCGGGTGGTCTCAAGCGACGCGTGCCCGAGCAGCTCTTGGAGCTTCGTCAGGGCTCCCGGGTCGTGACCGCGGCGCTGGAGATAGAGCGTCGCGAAGGTGTGGCGCAGGACGTGCGGGTGGCAACGCTCGGCGGGGACGCCGGCGGCCGCCATCAACGGTCGCACGATGTTCGCCAGCGCCGTCGCCGACAACGGCCGGACGGCTGAGGCGACGGCCTCGGGGAAGCCGCCGTCGTGGGTTCGGCGCCCGAGCCGCGGGAAGAGCAGCGGATTGGCTTGCGACTCCGGTGGGCGGACGTCAGCCCAGGCCACGAGCGCGCGCTGTACTTCGGCTGGGAGCGGCAGCTCGCGGTCGCGGCCTCCCTTGCCGGTCACGTGGAGCCACGGTGTCGCGCTGCCGGAGCGGAACCTGATCAGGTCGCTCGTGCGGAGTGTGCGCAGCTCCTCTGAGCGAAGCCCGAGCTCGCCGAGGCAGACGATGATCGCGAGGTCGCGCGCCGCGACCGGGCCCGTGGCGCGTCCGGCGGGTGAGAGCTCCATTACTCGGGCTGCGGCGCGGTCCTTGACGCGCTGCCAGGTCGCCTGGTCGAGTGCCGGTCGTACCCGCGGCTGTCCGGATCGTGTCGAGGCCTCGACGTCGAGGATCTCGAGCGCCGTCGTCTGGTCGATGGCGCCGACCAATTGCAGATGACGGGTCAGTCGGTTGAGCGCGGCCCGCTCCTTGCGCACCGTCGCCTTCGACCGGCCCTGGGCCTCGAGGGTGTCCAGGTAGCCCGCGACGACGTCGGCCGACAGCGCGTCTGGGGATGGCTCGGCGACACCGGTCTGCTCGGTCAGGTGGGCAGCGAAGCGGCGATACACCGACAGGTAGGTGCGACGAGTCTGCGCCGAGCGGCGCAGCGTGTTGCGAGCGAAGCGCTCAGCCGCTGGGCCGAGCGCCGCGCTTGCGGTGAGCTCGCCGCCGGGCGGGACGGGTTCGAGCGCGGCACCGTTCATGGCAGGTAGTGCGCAAGCAGCGTGACCGCGACCGCGGCCGCGGCGATGCTTGCGTCGGCGAGCTCCTCCGGCACCTCGCGCACGCTGCTCCCCTGACCGTGGCTGGCCATGTGGTTTCGGGGACCACCGGCAGCGCAGACGAGACCGTCCAGGTATCCGGGCAGGAGAGCGACGTCGGGGGTGGCCAGCCCGTTGAAGAGGGCCGACAGTGTCCGCTTGGCAGGCAGCGACACGGACGTCTCTTCGTGAAGGATCACGAGAACGCTCTCGACCGACTTGGCTGCGTAGCCGACGGCCGCCTCAAGATCCTTCGGTCCACCCTTACGCCGCTTCCTGAGTGCCTCCTCGAACTCATCGCGGGCACCCGCGAGGCGCTCGTCTACAAGAGCGACCAGGGCGGGCTGGACAGTCCTGCCGTGCTGGGCCGGGTCACCGATCCATTCGAAGCGCCGCTCGGTGTCGACGCGTCGATACGGCGCGCCATAGGAGCGGAGAGCCCCAGCTGCGTATCGAATGAACAGCTCCACGTTGACCACGTCTCTACCGTCGGGCTGGCCGGGCAGGGCATGCTCGAGGACGGTGAGGAACTCGGGGTCGGGTAGCTCGAAGAGGATGCAGCGCATCGGTGTAGAGATGCTCGGACAGCACGATCTGGTGCCGTTTGACACCGAGCTCGAGGGCAAGCCGAGCCGCGATCCGATTGGTGAAGGCGCCGGCGGCCATCTGGTAGCGACTCTCCACGTCGCTGAGAATGTCGCCCGGGCCAGCGAGGTACTCGCGTTCGGCGTAACGCATGAGGAGGTGCGCGGGCTCGAGTCCCCGGCGGTGCGCCTCGGCCAGGATCGCGCGGCGGACGGGCTCGGTGATGGCGCCGGTGGCGGGGCGTGGTGGTCGATCCTCAGTCACGGCAAGCATGGTGGCGGACCCGTCGGACGGCTTTAGGGTTGGGAGAACTCCGTTCCCACCAACCCTACGCGCCGTGATCGCTAGCGATCACGGGGCCGCCACGGGCCACCAAGTCGTGGAAATGCCGACGCGAATCCAAGGGTTGGGCCGATCTGTTCCGCGTAGCAGCTCTCCGGCTCCTGGGTTTTCGTGGGCGTCGAGACTACTTTGCCCCTGGTGACACGGACCGGAGCACTTGGCCCGGTGGTGAGGGCTGATCTAGCAACGAAGCAGACGTGCGGGCTTTCGGTAGTGGAAGCGCCGGTCGCCTGCTGCGGTGCGCGCTGGTTCAGAGTCCTGAGACGAGACGCAGCGCGGCTGCTGCGAGGTAGATGATGGCTGAGCCGAGGATGACCCAGACGCTCTCCAGTTTGCGGGTGGCGAGGACGCCGGCGCCGGCGATGAGGATCGCGAGGAGGAGGGGGTCGGTGATCGCTTGTCGGCCGAGCGGGAGCGCGTCGACCCAGAGCAGCCCGGCGCTGGCGAGGACGACGGCCTGGATCGCGCCGCTCGCGCGGGGATGCTCGGCGCGTCGCCCGACGAAGCGCAGCAGGCCGACGGCGCTGAGTGCTGGCGTGATCATCGCGGCCCAGCCAGCGATCGCTCCCCAGACGCCGGCGGCGAAGTAGCCGGCGCTGACGACGTAGAGTCCGGCGGGGCCGGGTGTGCTGCGGGTGACGACGATCGAGACGTTCAGCTGCTGGTTGGTGAGGACGTGGTGGTGCTGGACGAGGTCGGCTTGGAGGACCGGCAGCGACGCGAGCCCGGCAAACGTCGTCGCCGTCGCTTTCAGCAGATGCAGGTAGAGCACAAGTGGGTTCAACTGGCGCTCCGGGCGGGCCAGATCAGACCCGCGAGCGCCGCCGCGATCAGCACGACCAGAGGCGAGGCGTGGACGAACTCGGCGCTCGCGAACGCGCCGCCGACAAAGACGGCGAGCCGCTTGCGGCTGGCTGTGCGCCAGTGGGGGCGGATCAGTGTCACGGCGGTCATCACGGTGACCGCGACGGCGGCCGCTAACGCGCCGCGCGTTGCGACCGCCACCACGGCGTAGCGGCTCCAAGAGCTGTAGGCGGCGCTCAGGGCGAGCGCCATCGCGGCGCACGGGATCGACGCTGCGAGCAGCGCGACGAGCGCCCCGGGCATCCGGCGGAGCTGGTAGCCGATGCAGGCCGAGAACGCGAGCAGGTTCGTCCCGGGCGAGAGCCGCGAGAGGGCGTAGGAGAGCTGGAAGGGCGCCTCGGCGAGCCAATGGCGGCGCTCGACGATGTCGCCGTGGAGAGTGGCGATCGTGGCGCTGCCGCCGCCGTAGGTGAAGTTGCCCTTCACCACGAACGCCGCGGCGAGCTCGTCGAGTCGTACCTCGCCCCCGCTCGGCTGCGGCTCGCGCTCGGGCTCGGGTGGGGGCGTCGGGCTGGTGGCGGCGTCTGGCGACCGTGGTTGATCGTGCGCGCGGCGCTTGGTGAGCCATGCTCGCGCCGCGGTGCTCATGCCGGTCGAGATACTGACAAGCAGGGTGGTTTGGATCAACGAGCGCCGACGAACCTGGTGGGGCGCACCGGACCGCGTCGACTGTTGTCTGGTCAGCTCGTCGCGCAGCCGCAGGTTGCTGGCGGATCCCCGGCTGACGGGGTGCCGCAGCAGGCGTCCTTGGCGGGCGGCTCGCAGCAGGTTGCCAGCGCGTCGAGATCGCAGCATGCCCGTGGGGCGGGCTTGTGGGCGCGGATGATCGCCGCGCTGGCGTGCTCGTGGACGCGGTGCGTTTCGCGGATCTCGATCTGCCGGAGTCCGGCGCTCTCGAGCGCCGCGCGGAATTCGGCTTCGGTGAGCGCGCCGGCGATACAGCCGGTCCAGGCGGCCATGTCGGCGCGCGTAGCGTCGTCCATGTTGGGGTCGGCGATCACGTCGGAGACCGCTAACCGCCCGCCGGGGCGCAGCACACGCGCAGCTTCGCGGATGACCTGCGGTTTGTCGCCAGTGAGGTTGATCACGCAGTTGGAGATCACGACGTCGACACTGTCGTCGGCGAGCGGCAGCTGCTCGAGGTAGCCCTTGACGAACTCGACGTTCTCGACCCTGGCGGCGGCCGCGTTGGCGCGGGCGAGGGCGAGCATCTCATCGGTCATGTCGAGGCCGATCGCTTTCCCGGTGGGGGCGACGCGCCGGGCGGAGATGAGGACGTCGCCACCGGCGCCCGATCCAAGGTCGAGCACGATCTCGCCGGGACCCAGGTCGGCCACGGCGGTCGGGACGCCGCAGCCGAGGGACGCCTGTAGCGCCGTGGCGGCCTCGCCGGTGGCCTCACCCTGGTAGAGCGTGGAGCCGAACGCGACGCCGTCCGCGGTGGGCGTCTTGCCGCAGCTGCCGGTGGGCGCGCAGCAGCCAGCTTCGGCTTCGAGCGCGCGGGCTTCGGTGTAGGCGCCGCCGGCGGCGTGGGTCGCGGCGCGGGCGTAGCGCTCGCGCACGGTTTCGCGGATGTCGCTCAGGTCAGCCATGCCGAGAGCTCCTTCAGCGCGTCGGGGATCACGTAGTAGTAGGCCCATAGCCCCTCGCGCTCGGAGCCGACGATCCCGGCTTGGCGCAGCACTTTGAGGTGGTGGGAGACCGTTGGCTGGGCGAGGTCGAACAGCGGCACGAGCTCGCAGACGCAGACCTTGCCGGCGTGCTTTCGTAGGACGTCGACGAGCTGGAGGCGCACGGGATCGCCGAGCGCTTTGGCGACTCTCGCGAGTCGCTCGGCTTGTTGGCGCTCGACCTCGGGGTAGACGACGGGCTCGCAGCACGGCTGCCCGGGTGCGCGCTTTGTCTTGGGCGTGAGTTCCAGATCGATAACCATCAATACACGTATATCGCTTGAACTGATCTTTGTCAATCGATAAGGTTGGGGTTTCTGGTGTCCCGGAGGTCAGTCATGAGCAGCGGCGAGATGACCCCGGTGCTGCGGCGTGCGCTCGACACGACGATCGCCGACCTCGCCGAGGAGTTCCACGGCATCTTTTCGCGCGAGACGGTCGCGCGCTACGTCGACGAGTCCGCCGGGCAGCTCGGCGGCCGGCCGACGATCGGCCCGAACTTCCTGCCGGTGATCGTCGATCGCTTCGCCCGCGAGCGGTTGTGGGCCGTCGCCCAGCACGAACAGCGCGTCGAGAAGGCGATGCCCGAAGTCCTATTCGTCTGCGAGCGCAACGCGGGACGCAGCCAGATCGCCGCGGCGCTCGCGCGTCACCTCTCAAACGGGCGGATTGGCGTTCGTTCGGCCGGCTCGCACCCCGACGACCGGATCGATCCGCTGGTCGCATGGTCGATGAGCGAGCTCGGTGTTGACATGACGCTCGCGTTCCCCAAGCCGTTGACCGACGAGGTCGTCCGTGCCGCCGACGTCGTGATCACGATGGGCTGCGGCGACGCGTGCCCGGTGTACCCGGGGAAGCGCTACGAGGACTGGGACGTCGCGGACCCCGCCGGGCAGTCGCTCGAGGCAGTGCGCCGGATCCGCTACGACCTCTACCACCACGTCGCTGACCTCGTCGAATCACTGGGCCCGGGAGGTTCGAGATGAAGTACGTGCTGTTCGTCTGCAACCACAACGCCGGCCGCTCGCAGATGGCCCAGGCGTTCTTCGAGCGCGACGCACCTGAGGACATCCGCAGCGAGTCCGCCGGGTCATCGCCCGCCAAGGAACTCTGGCCGAACGTGATCGAGGCGATGCGGGAGGTCGGAATCGACCTCTCCGGGCGCAAGCCGCGGAAGTTGCTGACCGAGATGCAGCTGCACGCCGACTGGGCGGTCACGATGGGCTGCGGCGACGTTTGCCCCTACGTGCCGACGACCGTCGAGGCATGGGACATCCCCGACCCGGCGGGCCTGCCGCTCGAGGAAGTCCGCCCGATCCGCGACCTGATCGAGTCGAAGGTCCGCGACCTGATCGACACCAAGCTCGAAGCGATCCGCACCGACCCGACCGCGCACCGAGCGAGACTCGTGCGGCTCCTGCCGCAGCTCGCGCGCGAGTTCACCGGCGAGCGCACGGACGCGGAGATCCGCGCCTGCGCGGACGCCGTCCTTGACCGCTACGACGACGTCAAGGTTCGCAGCCACGTGATGACGCTCGCGCACCGCCAGACCCGCGAATGCCTGCGCGCCGAGCACTGCTACGAGCTCGACCCCGCCAGCCCAAGCAGCTAACGCCCCCGCCCCCTTTTGAGAAGGAGCCACGCGAGTGCACGTCCTCTTCGTCTGCCTGCATAACGCCGGGCGATCCCAGATCAGCCAAGCCCTTTTCGAGCGCGCCGCCGGCGGGCGACACCAGGCGCGCTCCGCCGGCACCACCCCTGGCGACCGCGTCCACCCGGAGGTCCTCGCGGTGATGGCCGAGGAGAACATCGACCTGTCTGACCGCACGCCGCAGCTCCTGACGAGCGAGCTCGCGCAATGGGCGGACGTCGTGGTGACGATGGGCTGCGGCGACTCCTGCCCGTACATCCCCGGCAAGCGCTACATCGACTGGGATCTCGCTGACCCCAAGGGCCGCCCGATCGACGAGGTCCGCGCGACCCGCGAGAACATCAAGCAACGCGTCGGCGAGCTCGTCGGCGAACTCGACGCTGCCAACACCGATCAAGGAGCCCGCATGAGCGCCACCAACCAGACGACGACCGAGCGCACCGACATGACGCAGGAAGCACCCCGGCTCGAGCTGTACGAGACAGCGATGTGCTGCGAGACCGGCGTCTGCGGACCGAGCGTCGACGAGCAGCTCCTCACCATCCGCACAGATCTCCGCTGGGCTGAAGCGCAAGGCGCGACGGTCGCACGGCACAACCTGACGAGCGACCCCGACGCGTTCGCCGCGAACCCCAAGGTCACCGGTCTGATGCAAGCGTTCGGCGAGAAGGCGCTGCCCGCGCTCGTCGTCGACGGCGAGATCAGCCTGCACGGCCGCTACCCGACGCGGGAGGACCTCGCGTCCGTCCTTGACGCCGCGCCTGACGCGCCGGCACAGCCGGCCGTCGAGGCGAAGTCCTCGGGCTGCTGTGCGCCCGGCACGGGCTGCTGAATGGGCCTTCCCGCCGTCCCCGACCTGCCCGGCCTCGACTGGGGCGACTGGCCCACTCGCCACGTCTTCTTCACCGGCAAGGGCGGCGTCGGCAAGACCACGACGGCGAGCGCGATCGCCGTCGCCCTCGCCGAGGCGGGACTCCGCACGCTGCTGATCAGCACCGACCCGGCGTCGAACCTCGACGACGTGTTCGGCCTGCGCGCCGGCAGCGAACCCGTGGCGGTCGCCGACCTCCCCGGTCTGTGGGTGGCGAACATCGACCCCGAGCAGGCGGCCGCCGCGTACCGCGAGCGGGCCCTCGCGCCGTACCGCGGCGTGCTGCCCGACACCGCCCTGGCCAGCATGGCCGAGCAGCTCTCCGGGGCGTGCACCGTCGAGATCGCCGCGTTCAACGAGTTCACGAGCATCCTCACCAGCGACACCGCATCCTACGACCGGGTGTTGTTCGACACCGCCCCGACCGGTCACACCCTGCGGCTGCTCGCGCTGCCCAGCGCGTGGAGCGGCTACGCGCAAGATCATCCGGCCGGCGCGAGCTGCCTCGGCCCGCTCGCCGGCCTCGACCACCTGCGCCGCCAGTATCAGGACGCCGTCACCACGCTCGCCGACCCGGCCCGCACCACGCTGGTGCTCGTCGCGCGCGCCGACCCGGGCGCGCTGCGCGAAGCCGCGCGCGCGAGCCTTGAGCTCCGTGACCTCGGCGTCGAGAACCAGCAGCTCCTCATCAACGGCGTCCTGCGCCGGCCGGGCGAGGACGCGACCGCGCGAGCATACGCCGCACGCCAGGACACGGCGCTGCGCGATGCCCCGGCCGCGCTCGACGCGCTCCCGGTCGCCGCGATCGACCTCGTCGCCGGCGAGCTGACCGGAATCCCAGCGCTGCGACACCTCGCCGGCGCCCAGACACCGTCACGGCCGGCCGGCGACATCAGCGACATCGAGCTCCCCCGGTTCCTCCCCCTCGAGGCGCTGATCGACGACCTCGACGACGCTGGGCACGGCGTGGTGATGACGATGGGCAAGGGCGGCGTCGGCAAGACGACGGTCGCCGCGGCGATCGCCGTCGCGCTCGCCGACCGCGGCCACCAGGTCACGCTCTCGACCACCGACCCGGCCGCGCACCTCACCGCGACGCTCATCGACGACACGCCTGCGGGCCTGCGCGTCGAGCGGATCGACCCGCACGCGGAGACCGCCCGCTACAGCGCGCACGTCCTCGCGTCCGCCCACGGTATCGACAGCGAAGGTCTGGCGCTGCTCGCCGAAGACCTGCGCTCCCCGTGCACCGAGGAGATCGCCGTGTTTCACGCCTTCGCGCGAACGGTCGCCGAGGCGGAGCAGCGGATCGTCGTGCTCGACACCGCACCGACCGGGCACACGCTGCTGCTGCTCGACGCCGCCGAGAGCTACCACCGCGAAGTTCAGCGCACAAACGCGACCGTCCCGCCGGCGGTCCGCGAGCTCGCCGGTCGCTTACGCGACCCCGCCTACGCCCGCGTGATCATCGTGACCCTCGCCGAATCCACGCCCGTACACGAAGCTGAACGTCTCCAAGTCGACCTGCGGCGCGCCGGTATCGAGCCGCACGGATGGCTCGTCAACGCCCCGCTCAACCAGACGACGACCACGAACGCCACGCTCGCAGCCCGCGCCGCCGGCGAGCGGCCACACCTCGCAAAGATCAACCGACTCTCCACCGCACGGACATGGTCGGTCCCGTGGCAGCCCGAGCTCCCGATCGGAACCGGCGCGCTGCGCCAGCTCACTCGGCCCGCGCACGCGACGCGATGAGCGGGCCACGCGCGCAAAGCGTCGAGCGCTCGCCCGCGCAGACGTGGCGCCCGCTGCTGGCCGAATGGATGGGCAGCGCGTTTCTCGCCGCGATCGTCGTCGGGTCGGGGATCGCCGCCCAACAGCTCTCACCCGGCAACATCGGCCTCGAGCTGCTCGAGAACGCCGCCGCGACCGCGGCCGGCCTCTACGCGATCATTCTCATCTTCGGCCCCGTCTCCGGCGCCCACTTCAACCCCGTCGTATCGCTCGTCGACGCCGCATTCGGAGGCCTCCGCTGGCGCACCGCCGCCGCCTACCTCCCCGCCCAGATCGCCGGGTGCGTGACCGGCGCGATCGCCGCCAACGTCATGTACGGCAGTGCAGCCGTCAGCATCTCGACCCGCCATCGCGTCACCGCCGGGCACCTGCTCGGCGAAGTCATCGCGACGCTCGGCCTGCTGCTCGTGATCTTCTCGCTCACGCGCTCGCGCCGCGGAGCGTCAGCCGCCGCCGCGGTCGGCGCCTACATCGGCGCCGCGTACTTCTTCACCAGCTCCGCCAGCTTCGCCAACCCCGCGATCACGATCGGCCGCATGTTCTCCAACACCTTCGCCGGCATCGCACCCGCCTCCGCACCCTCATACATCGCGGCCCAGGCGATCGGCGGTCTCGTCGCGATCGCCGCGATCAAGACGCTGTACCCAACCCTCACGGCCGCTGACGCCGCCGAGGCCATCGTCCCGCATCCACGAGATTGAAGCCGAGGTCCCCCGCCAGGCTCGGCTACCACGACGCCGGCCGAACAACCCGAACGGCGCACTGACACGAAGGTGACGCTTCACAGGTCACCGCACGCAGACGCTACCCGACAATAGTCGGGTAGCCCCCGAGAATTGCCTTTCTCGCGGGCGATCACGCCGGCGACGCCCCACCGCCGTTGATCGCCGGTCCTCGCCGCTCGTGTATTTCTCAGGGGCGTTCCCTGGGCTAACGCCAACTCGCCGGGGGTCGAAGGGGACGGCCGCGCGGGACGGATCGCCCGTCGACGCCTGGGGACGGATCGCCCGTCGACGCGCGGGACGGCTCGCTCATCGACGCGTCCCCGAGTCGGCGGCGGCGATCGCGCCGGGACGTGCCGGGCAACCACCCTTGGGCCCGCTGCGGGCGTGGGGGTCCCGCCATTCAGGCGGGGGGGCGGGGGGCTGCTCGCTCGAAGGGGTCGCCCTAGCAGCGGAGCAGAAATGCGGCGTTTCGGTTAGTGGAAGCGGCGGCTGCGCGTTAGTGGTAGGTGGCTAGAGCGTCGCGGTGCGGGGCGAGGTGCCGCGGCGGCTGGTCGGGGTGGATGTGGTAGCGGCCGTTGAGGTTGATGTGGGCGTGGATCGCCGGGGAGAGGCGTCCGAGGCTGACGTCGTCGAGCTCGCGGCCGGCGGCGCGTTTGCGGGCGATGATCGCGTTCATCTGGTGCGTGTTCCAGGTCGTGATCGCCGCGGAAACAAGCCCGAGCGCGGCGGCCTGCATGCTCTGGCGGTCGAGGGTCTGGAGGCGGATGCGGCCTTCGTTGCCGTAGAAGACGGAGTCTTCGACGGCGTTGATGCTCTCGTGCTTGTTGAGCTGGCGGTTGATCCCGCGCCGTTCGGGTGGACGGGTGAGGTAGCGCAGGATGAACTCGGTCTTCACGAGCCGCCCGTAGTCCTGCAGCGCGGCGGCGAGCGCGCTGCGGCGCTGCTGGGCGTGGAGGCGTGCGACGAGCAGGCTCGCGGTGACGGTCCCTTCGCGCAGCGATCCGGTGAGGCGCAGGATCGCGTCCCATTGCTCGCGGATCAGCGCGAGGCGGGCCCGGTGGCGCAGCAGCCGCCCGGCTGGGCTGTCGTGAGCGGGCCAACCACTCCAGAGCCGGGTGTCGGGCAGCCCGGCGAGGCGCGGCGCGAAGCTCAGGCCGAGGAGGTCGAAGAGGGCAAAGATGATGTCGCTGTAGCCGGCGGTGTCGGTGCTGTGGATGCGGATCGGGAGCTGGCT
>CAVTCI010000018.1:0-97590 GCA_963733245.1 uncultured Solirubrobacterales bacterium | reverse complement strand
ACACGCTTATCCCCAGCGCGGCATCGCGCGACCGCTGCCCAGTGTGCGGACGGAAGCGGGTATCGCTCCGCGGTGCTCGCTCAGACCAGCGCGCGGCAATGCTTCGGGACGCTCAGCCGAGTCCCGTGGAAGCCGTGGCCTGTAAGCGCTGGGGCACCTCTCAGCCGAGCCCGAGGTCGTTGCCGTGCGGCTCCCGCCCGAGGTCGTGCGCGAGCTCTTCGCGGGCGCGCTGCGCACGGTCGAAGTCTCGGCGCTGGTCGCCGCCGGCGGGTTCGGGTCCGAGCGGGTCGCCGTCGCGGGTTTGGTCGTATTCGATTCGGTAGCGCGCAACGACGCGCGCGGCGCGGTCCCAGCGGCGACCGTCTGACGGGCGATCGGGGCGGTCGCCGAGAGCCTCGAGCGTCCATTGCGGCCGGGCGTCGAGCTCTCTCTCAACGAGCTCGTCGAGGAGCCGGGCGTGCTCGCGTCGCACCGTTTCGATCGCGCTAGTAAGGCCGTCGCGTTCGTCTCTGATCGCCTCGATGTCACCAAGCTCCCGCGTGAGCGCGCCACGCTTCGTGAGCGTCCGCTCGAGCTGGACCTCGAGGCCGCCGAGCGTCGACGAGAGCTCGGTGCGCTGCACGAGGTGCGGATCGCCACCGCGCCGGAGGCGGCGCGGCCGCGGCGCCGGCAGCCGCTCGAGCGCGCCGCGAACGGTGTCGCGCCGCTCCGTCAGCTCGATCGCCGCGGCGTCGAGGTCCTCGAGCTGCGCGAGCTTCCCCGTAGGCAGCGCGGCGAGCTGTGCGCGCAATCGCTCCAGCCGGTCGCGGAGCTCCGCGAGCGGCATACGCCTGGCACGCGGTACGGCCGGCTCTGCGCGCTTGGCGGCGTTCTCCTGCGCCGGCTCGGGCTGAGGCTCGGGATGGTCGGCGAGCTGCGGGTCGTCGGCGCGCCCGGGCGCGTGGAGCTGGTCGAGGGCGAGGTCTTCGTCGTCGCGCTCGAGCATCCGCCGCCCAACCCGCGCGAGCACCTGCTCGGGCTCGACCGGTCCCGCCGGCGCGTCGGGCCCGACGTCCTCCCGATCGCCGACGATGGGTGTCGCGTCGCGCACGAGCAGCCTGGTCTCACCGCGGGCGCGCGAGAGCGCCGTATAGGACCACCCCCGGGTCAGCTCGCTGACGCTGGCCACCACGATCGCACGCTCGACCGTGCCGCCCTGCATCCCGTGGCCGGTCAGCGCGTAGGCGTGCTCGACGTGGCTCAGCGACGTAGCTCGACGGCAGGAGCCGCTTGGTGTGCGCGTCTGTCTCGAGCACCAGCCCGCCGGCGTCCGCGTGGCGGACGATGCCGCGCGTGCCGTTGTCGACGTCGAGATCTCGCTCGTTGCTGCGGCAAATGATCCGGTCGCCGACCGCCACGATCACCGGCCCGTAGATGCGGTCCTCGCTCGAGCGCGCCAGCGTCGCGGCGCTGCTCGCGGGCGCGGCGGTTCAGGGCGCGGCGGGTGTCGTTGTCGCGCGCGATCAGAACGCTCTGCTCGAGCCCGTGCTCTTGCACGCCGGCGGCCCACTCGGCGACCGCCTGGTCGAGGGTCTCCGCGCCGTCGGGGAGCACATCGACGCGCCCGGCCGCGACGGCCCAGTCGAGCCAGCGCTGCGGCTTGCCCTCGTGCAGCGCGGCGAGCGCCAACCGCTCCGCCGCATCGCGCTGGCGCATCACCTCCGTCAGGCGGACCGCGCCGAGCCGGGCGCCGACAGCGCGTAGCCACCCGCCCGCCTGCACCGACGGGAGCTGACCGGGGTCGCCGATCGCGACGACCTTCGCGCCAACCGCGGCGGCGTGCGCAAGCAGCCGCTCGGTCTGCCTTGTCGACGCCATCCCCGCCTCGTCGAAGATCACGACGCTCTGCTCGGGCAGCGGGTGTCCGTTGGCGATCGCGAGCAGGCGGCTGTCCAAGGTGCGCGCCGGGATCCCCGCCTGCTCGGCGAGCTCCCGCGCCGCACGCGCCGACGGCGCGACGCCGAGCACCGTGTAGCCGGCGTCCTCGTACAGCTCGCGCAGCACGCCCGCCGTGTACGTCTTCCCGGTTCCCGCGAGCGCCTCGATCACGTCGATGCCGTTCCCCGACCCAGCGACGGCGCGCACGGCAGCCGCCTGCCCGCGGTTCAGCATGCGCGCTGACGCGTCGATCGCGGCTGCGATCGAGGGCTCGTTCAGGCGGGCAATGTCTTCGCCCGCTCGCGCGGTCGCGGTCTCGATCAGCGCCCGTTCGCGGTCAACGAGGTCGACGCTTGTCAGCGTGCCGCCGGTCGTCGCCAGGACGTCGTCGCGGCCGGCGAACCGCTCGCCGAGTTCGCGCACGGTGTCGACTCGTGCCCCCTGCGGTGCGGCCGCGGCGAACTCGCGCAGCACGCTCCACCCGTCGAACGTGTTCGCGAACTCGGTCAGCCCGGACGGCCCCGTCAGCGCTCGCCCGAGCTCGCTCTCCACTACCGGCTCACCGGCGAGCTCGAGCGCCCCGTCGGCAGGAATTTCGCCGGCCGCGAGTCGCTGCACGCCGCCAGCGACGACGCGGTCGACGAGCTCCCGGTCGAGGCCGTGCTCGGCAGCGCGGGCCGTGATTTCCTCGCGCCACGTGTGCGTCTCCACCCCGTACTGCTTGCGGTCCCGCGTCGCGATCGCGCCCCACTGCGACCGCTCCGCCCGCGTCAACGGCCGACCGATCTCCGCCTCCCGCGCATCGATCGCCGCCTGCACCTGCGCCCGCCGCTGCGAGAAAACCGCCAGCACCTCCGCGGGCAGCGCCTCGAGCTCTGCCGCGCCCTTCACCACAGGGCCCCACTCGAGGCCGAGCCGGTCTCGCACCGCGGCCCGCAGATGGCCCTGGTAGAGGAACCCTGCGGTCCTCGCCGCGCGGTACAGGGAGGGGTGGTGCAGCGCGGTGTAGCGGCCGTCCTCGCCGCGCGCGAGGTTCGCGGCGACGACATGCGTGTGGAGCTGCGGGTCCAGCGCCCGGCTCATCCGGTGGCGGTACGCCGCGGCGATCAGCCCGCCGGCGTGCTCGAACCGCGCGCCGCCCTTCCCGCGTCGCACGAACACCGCCTCCTCCTCCAGGAAGCCGAGCGCCGCCTGCACCGCCTCCTCGTGGCACTCCACCAGAGCAGCCGAGACCTCCGCCGGCGCGACGGCGAACAGCACGCTGACCGACTTCGGCGCCGAGAACGTCAGGTCCAGCGCTGCGACCTCGGGCTGCCTCTGACTGGCCCGCAGGCGGTCCTGCGGCGCGCGCGGATCGCGCCCCTCGAGCAGCGCGTTGAACTGGCCGGCCTCGACGCGACCCTCGAGGCCGAGCTCGCGCGCGCCTGCGCCCGTCCATGCGCCGGGCGCCTCGCCGCGGCCCGTGTAGTAGTCGTCTCGCCCTTGGGCGACCTGCTTCTCGTAGTAGGCCTGCTGCCCCAGTCCGAGCTTCCCGATCGACAACACCAGGCGCAAAATAGCAAAACCGCTCACCTTTGGTGATACTGTGTGCGGAGCGAGGCGAAGCCGAGCAGAGCAGGGACCTTCGCGACTGATCGCAGGGCGTGACCGAGTCACCAGGCCTTGATCCGTACGCACGAGAGGCGTACAATGGTCGTGTGGCGCCGACCAAGACACAGCGCGTGCATCTGCGAGTCGGCGTCGCCGACGACGAGCTGCTGCGCAGCGCCGCTGCTGCCGAGCGCAAGACGCTCTCTGAGTTCCTCGTCGACAGCGGCCGCGCGCGGGCCGAACGCGTCCTTGCCGACCGCACACGATTCACCCTCTCGCCAGCGGAATGGCAGAGCTTCACGGCCGCCCTGGACAGACCGGCGCGAGAGATCCCGGCGCTTGTCGAGCTGTTTCGCCGCCCCCGCCCGGAGTAGTGCCACGGTTCGGTGACCCGGAGCCACTCCGACCCGACGCCGTCCTCGAGGGCTTCGACTGCGGTCGACCCTCGCTGAACGTCTGGCTGACCGAGCACGCGCGGGTCGCTGCGGCGGCCGGCTCCGCCAGAACGTACGTGATCACCGACTCGCGCCAGGCTCGTGTGGTCGGCTACCACGCGCTGACGGCCGCCGGCGTCGAACGAGCGGCCGCGACCTGCCAGGGCGATCAAGGGCATGCCCCGCTACCCGGTCCCGGTCGTTCTCCTCGCCCGGCTCGCGGTCGACCGTTCGGTCTCTGGACGCGGCCTGGGAGCGTGGCTGCTGCGAGACGCGATGACCCGTGCACTCGGCGCCTCGGAGACGATCGGCATCCGCGCGATGCTCGTCCACGCGCTCGACGCTGAGGCCCGCGCGTTCTACCTCCGCCACGGCTTCGAAGCATCGCCTACCGACCGTCTCCACCTGATGATCCTCATCAAGGACATCGAGGCCGCCCTGGGCAAGGGCCACAGCTCCCAGTAGGGACGGCGAACGGGACCGGCTGTTGCGTGTTGCGCAACTAGCAACTAGCAACTAGACTTCGCGCGGTGCTCCGCCCGTCGGACTTTTACGTGCTCGCCGGCTTGGCCGTCAAGCAAGATCGCCCCTGGACGTTGCGAGGAGTCGCCAGCGAGCTACAGGTTGATCACACGCTCGTTCATCGCGCACTCGAGCGCGCCGACACCGCCGGCCTGTACCTCGCTGGCACTCGCGCAGTCAACGCCGGCGAACTCGAGCAGGTCCTCATCCACGCCGCACGCTTCATCGCGCCCGCCAAGCTCGGCGAGCTCGTCACCGGCGTGCCCGCGGCCTGGGCCGTCGAGCCGATCGCCTCACGGGTCCACCAGTCGGGCGACGACCCGCCACCCGTGTGGCCGAGCGCCACCGGCCATGTCCGCGGCCAAGCCTTCGTACCGCTCCACCCCGCCGCCGTCGCCGCCGCCGCCGCCTCCACCCGGCTCGCCGCCCTGCTCGCAACGATCGACACCCTGCGCACGCGCGACCCGCGCCTGCGCGCCATCGCAGAATCCGCGCTGGGCCCCCTCCTCAAGCGGCACGTCCACCCGAGCGCGCGAGCGGCTTGAGGGCCGACCTGCTCGAGCTGGCTCGCGGGCGACCGGGCCGCGGGACGCGCCGAAGAATCCAGGCCATGCTGCCTGCGAGCGCTTGAGAACCCCCGGCGGCTACGGCCCGAAATTGCCCGATCCGTGACAACACCGTGACAACAAACGTCCTGTCCAGCCGGTCCAACCCGTCTGCGAAACCTCGCAAAGAGCGACATTCTGGACGCCAAACGACGCAAATACAGTGCATTGGACCGGTTCAGGTCCGTGTGGAGGAAGCTCCGTGGAGGTTCGAGTCCTCTCATCCGCATCCCGTAAAAGGCCCGGTATAGGCTACGCCGGCATGAACGGGGCGGCGTAAGCGATGGGACGCCGGCGGTGGTGTCATCGCGCCCGGCTCGCCGGCGTCGCGGCCCTGAGCGTCGTCCTCCCCAGCTTCGCCCTGGCTGCCCCATCGTCCGGCCCCCGGTTCAGCCCCCCGCTCGTGTTGAGGGCCTTCTCGGGAGCCCCGGTCGCCGACCCGGCGGTCGCCGTCGCCGCCTCGGGCGACGTCGTCGCCGCCTGGGAACAGCAGATCGGCGGGGCCGGACGATTCGGCGTAGTGGCGCGCCGCGGGACGACGGCGGGACGTTTCGGGGCGCCGCACCTCATCGCCAAGTCCGGCGCCGGTCCGGCGGTCGCCGCGCGACGGGACGGCGGCGCGGCCGTTGCCTGGCAGACGCAGCAGCCGGGCGGCCCGCACCTTTTCGAGATTTCCGTGGCGCCCGGCCCGATCGGCTTCGGCCGTCCGCAAACGCTCGCGGCGACCGACTCCGTCGACCCCGGAGCATCGTGGCCCCTCCAGGTTCTCGCGGCCGGCCGGCGCTACGTGGTCGTGTGGTGGGTGGGGAAGGGAGACGACCGGCACGGCGCTGTCGATTACGCCGTCAGCGACCCGACCGGCCGGTTCGGCGCGCCGCGGGTGCTCGCACAGACGGGACCGTATACCGGGATCTCGGCGGCCGTCGGGCCCGACGGGACGGTGACCGCGGCCTGGTACGCCCGCTGGTGCGGATGTCCCGACGAAACGCCGTCGTGTCCGACGTGCAGCGGCGGGGTGCCGCACCCGGCCGCCTTCGCTCAGCTTCCTCCCCACACGAACAGGTTCGGCCCCACCCGCCAGCTTGGCTCGCTCCGTCCGGGTGCCGCCATCAGCGACCTCTCGGTGAGCAGCGGGCCCGGGGGCACGGCGCTCGCCTGGACTGAGAGCGGAGGCCTCGACACCAACACCCGAGGACGGACGCTGCGCGACACCACGGTGATCGGGAGCATCGGAGAATCGCCCGGGTGGGACTCTGCCCCCCCGTCGCCCGTGCTCGTTCGCACGCTACGGCTCGATGGCGACCCCGGCGCTCCGCCCGAGACCGCGTCCATGGTCGACCCAGGCGCGACACAAGCCGTGCTGACCCCTGCTCTGGCGCTCCCCGGGCCGGCGGCGACGCCGACCGTCGTCTGGATTCGATACTCCCCTCGGGAGACGGTCAAGCTCCTGAACTCCGACCGGCGTCCAGACGGCGGCTTCGGCCCGCCGGTTGAACTCTCCTCCTCGCCCGGCATCGTCGAGCCGCCGGCCGCGCGGGCCACCCGCGCGGCCAGCGTCGTGGTCTGGGAGATCGGGTCATACGGGAACTACCGCCTCCACTACGCCGTTCGATCGAGCGGCAGCCCCTTCTCGGCGGCCCGTCCGATGGGCCGGGCCGGTAGCCGCCCCACCCGCCCTAGCGGCCGCGTCGAACGCCGTGGTCGCGGCGTGGGTCTCGGCCCGAGCGAACAAGCAGACGAGACTCGAGCTCGCCATTCTCCGCGGATAGCCGACCGCCCGCGCAGCTCGCTCCCCTCCTCGAAGCAGCGGCTCGATCAGACCCACCGGGGGCGTCAGAGGACCTTCGAGAGGAACGCCTGGGTGCGCGGGTGGCGGGGGTGCTCGAGCACCTCGGCCGGACGCCCGGTCTCGACGACGACGCCGGCGTCGATGAAGACGACCGTGTCGGCCACCTCGCGGGCGAAGCCGGTCTCGTGGGTGACCACGATCATCGTCATCCCGTCCGCCGCCAGCTGGCGCATCGCCGCCAGCACGTCGCCGACGAGCTCGGGATCGAGGGCCGAGGTCGGCTCGTCGAAGAGCATCAGCTTCGGCGACATGGCGAGGGCTCGGGCAATCGCCACCCGCTGCTGCTGGCCGCCCGAGAGCTGCGCCGGATAGGCCGACCGCTTGTCGACGAGCCCGACCCGTTCGAGCAGCTCATCCGCCAGCTGGGTGGCGACCCCCCGGGCGAGCTTCTTCACCCTGACCGGAGCCTCGATCACGTTCTCCAGCACCGTCATGTGCGGGAAGAGGTTGAAGCGCTGGAAGACCATGCCGATCTCCGCCCGCTTGCCGGCCACCTCGGCCTCGCGCAGCTCGTAGAGCTTGCCGTGCGACTCGCGGTAGCCGACCAGCTCGCCGTCGACCGACAGCCGCCCGCCGTCGATCTTCTCGAGATGGTTGATGCAGCGCAGGAAGGTCGACTTCCCCGATCCCGACGGCCCGAGCAGGCACATGACCTCCCCGGGGGCGACGTCGAGGCTGATCCCCCTGAGCACCTCGAGCCGGCCGAACCGCTTGCGGACGGCTTCGGCTCTGATCATCGGCGGCCGGCTCATCGTCGTGCCCGCGCCGGCCCGGGGCCCCGGCGGGTGGTCAGGAGGATCGCCCGCGCCCGGGCCCAGCCGGTCGGCGGCGGCTCGCGCGCCGTCCCACGACCGACCCGGCGCTCGAGCTGGTACTGGCCGACGTAGAGGACGCTGGTCATCACGAGGTACCAGAAGCTCGCGACCAGGAGCAGCTGAATGATCTTGTAGTTGACCGCATAGATCTGCTGGGCCGCGTACAGGAGGTCGGCCAGGGCGATGAAGCTGACCAGCGACGACGTCTTCAGCATCGAGATCGTCTCGTTCCCGGTCGGCGGGACGATCACCCGCAGCGCCTGGGGCAGCAGGATCCGGCGCATCACCTGGAGGCGGGTCATCCCGAGCGACTGGGCCGCCTCGGTCTGACCCTCGTCGACCGAGATGATCCCCGCCCGAAAGATCTCGGCCATGTAGGCGGCCTCGTTGAGACCGAGGGCGAGCAGGGCGACGACGAACGGCTTGGTCAGCGAGTTCGCGTCGAACGTGACCAGGTCCGGCCCGAAAGGGACCCCGAGGGAGATTTGCGGATAGAGCGCGGAGATCGAGTTCCAGAAGAGCAGCTGGACGAGGACGGGCGTCCCCCGGAAGAACCAGATGTAGATCCAGCTCGAGCCCGAGACGAGCGGGTTCGCCGACTGCCGCATGACCGCCAGGACCCCCCCGAGGGCGATTCCGGCGGCCATCGCGGCGAAGGTCAGCTCGATCGTCACGACCGCCCCGTGGAGGATCCGCGCGTCGAGCAGGTAGTGCCCGACGACGCCCCACTCGAAGCGCGGGTTGGTGACCACCGACCGACCGAGCGCGACCGCGACGGCGAGCACGATCGCCGCCGTGATCCACCGTCCGGGCCGGCGGAGGGCCACTATCTCGGGCGCCGGCCTCGACGGGCCCGCGCCCGCGCCGCCGCCGCCGGCCTCTGGCGCAGACACGCCCTGCCGCCCCGCCGCCTCGGCTAGCCGGTGGCGCCGTTGATCATCGGCTTGGCGATCGCACCCGACCCGACGCCCCACTTGCCGAGGATCGCCGCGTAGCGCCCGTCGGCGATCAGCGCCTCCAGCGCGGCGAGGACCGGCTGGGGCAGCCCGCTCCCCTTCGCCATGGCCAGACCGTAGGGAGCGGTTCCGTACGGGCTTCCGACCAGCTTGAACGCCCCGCCCGACTGCTTGACCGCGTAGGCGGAAACCGGGGAGTCGGCCATCCCGACCTCGGCCCGACCGCTCCGGAGGGCCAGGTTGGCCGCGTTCTGGTCAGGGAAGACGAGCAGGTTGACCCCCGGCTTCCCCCCGCCCGGCACTTCTTGTCCTGGGCGGCGGCATCGGTCTGCTGGGTCGTCCCGCTCTCCACGGCCACCGAGTGGCCGCACAGGTCGACGAGCGCCCCGATCGCCGCCCCGCCCGGCGTCCGGGTGTAGAACGAGGTGCCCGCGGTGAAGTACGTCACGAAGTCGACCGTCTGCTCCCTCACCTTGGTGTCGGTGAACGATGACGCCCCGATGTCGTACTTGTGGGCGGCGAGCCCGGGAATGATGCTCGCGAAGTTGGCGTCGACGACGTCGACCTTCACCCCCATCTCCTGGCCGAGCGCCCGGACGAGATCGGCGTCCATCCCGATGACGGTCCGGCCGTCCGGAGCGATGAACTCGTTCGGCGCGTAGGTCGCGTCGGCCGCGACGACGAGCACGCCTTTCGACCTGATCGGTGCCGGCACCTCGCGGGCGGCGGCCCCGCCGGCCGCCGGCGGGCCGACCGCCGCCTTGGCGGCCTGCTTGGGACTCGATCCGCACGCGGCCAGCGCGCCGAGCGCGAGGACGAGAACAGCCGAAGAACCGGCACATCGACGCATCCCAAAGGGCATGGCGCATCCTCGCTTCGAAGGTTCACCTCGGACACAGGCCCGGCATAGACCGCCAGGCTACTCCCCGGCCCGAACCGGGCCGACCCGCCCGCCGGAAGCCGGGCGGTCGACCGGCGGACCGCTGCGAAGATAGCCCGGTGACCACGACCGCACCGCCGCCGGCGACCCGCTCGCCCCGGGTCAACCCGGTCATGCGCGAGGACGCCCGGGTCACGCCGCTCGAGCTCTTCTTCGACCTCGTCTTCGTCCTCGCCCTCACCCAGTGCACCGCCCTCATGGCCGCCCACCCGACCTGGGACGGGCTGGCCAAGGGCCTCCTCGTCCTGGCCGTCCTCTGGTGGTCGTGGGTCGGCTACGCCTGGCTGACCAGCGTCGTCGATCCGGAGGAGGGCGCCGTCCGGCTGATCATCTTCGCCGCCATGGCCGCCCTCCTCGTCGCCTCGCTCTGCGTCCCCGAGGCCTTCGGCTCGTCCGCCCTCCTGTTCGCCGGGGCCTACGCCGTCGTCCGGGCCGCCCACATCCTCCTCTTCACCCTGGCCAGCCGGGACGACCCGGCCCTCCGGCGCTCGGTCACCGGCCTGGCCGTGAGCACCGCGGTCGGCGTGGCCATCCTCTTCGCCGCGGCCGCCGCCGACGACCAGCTCCGGCTCGGCCTCTGGGCGGTCGCCGTCCTCCTCGACGGCGGCGGCCCGCTCGTCGTCGGGGTCGAGGGCTGGAAGCTCGTCCCCGGCCACTTCGCCGAGCGCCACGGCCTGATCGTCCTGATCGCCATCGGCGAGTCGGTGGTCGCCCTCGGCGCCGGGGCCCAGGCGACGATCGGCCTGGGCGTGGTCGCGGCCGCCGTCCTCGGGACGGCCGTCGCCGCCGCCTTCTGGTGGCTCTACTTCGACGTCGTCGCTCTCGCCGCCGAGCGGCGCCTCTCCCGGGCGCTCGCCGGCCGCGAGCGCAACTCGATGGCCCGGGACTCCTTCTCCTACCTGCACTTCCCGATGGTCGCCGGGATCGCCCTCGTCGCAGTCGGGCTGAAGAAGACCCTCGCCCACGTCGGCGACCCCCTCGCCCTCGTCCCGGCCGTCGCCATGCTCGGCGGGACCGCCGTCTACCTGACCGCCCACGTCGCCTTCCGGCTGCGGAACATCGGCACCCTCAACCGGCAGCGGCTCGTCGCCACCGCCGTCCTCCTCGCCCTCCTCCCGGCCGCCGTCCGCCTCCCGGCCCTGGCCACCCTCGCCATCCTCGCCGCCGTCCTCGCCGCCCTGATCACCTACGAGGCGGTCCGCTTCGCCGAGGCCCGCGCCCGCATCCGCCACCAGCTCGACGCGACGCCCCCACCCGACTGATCGCCGGTCCCTGGCCGCCCCTCCGGCCCGGCTCCCATAAGGTCCCCGGACGATGCAGGCAACCACCATCTACGCCGCCGGCCGCCTCGCCTACAGCGGCGGACTCCTCCTCGCCCCCCGGCAGGTCGCCGGCGCCTGGCTCGGACCGGCCGCCGGCGGGGCGCCGACCCAGGTCGCCGTACGCGGGCTCGCCGCGCGGGACGCGACCCTCGCCGCCGGCGTCCTCGCCGCAACGCTCACCGGCCGCAGCCGGCGGAGCTGGCTCGTCCTCTGCGCCCTCGGCGACCTCGCCGACCTCGGCGCGACGCTCGCCGCCCCGGCCGGCGAGCTCCCGCCGAACGCCCGCACCGGGACGATCGCCCTCGCCGGCGGGTCGGCCGTCCTCGGGCTCCTGCTCGCCGTCCGCGGTTAGCGCTCGGCCCGCTGCTTCTGCGACGCGCGGATCAGGAGGACGGCGATCCCGATCGCCAGGCTGAACATCGCGGCGACGCGGAGGGCGACCGAGTGGACACCGCCGACGTCGATCGCCTCCAGGGCGAGCGAGACGACGACACAGACGGCGAAGAACCCGAGCGCCCGGCGCTCGACGGCGTCCACTAGACGGCCGCCCGCTCGCGCTTGCGCTCGGCCACGGTGTCACGGACGGCGTCCCAGTCGATGTCCTTGAAGTTGTGCATCGGGCAGTACTTCGGACCGCACATCGAGCAGAACTCCGCGGTCTTGAAGTAGTCGTCGGCCAGGGTCTCGTCGTGCATCGCCCGGGCCGTCTCCGGGTCGAGGGCGAGCTCGAACTGCTTGTTCCAGTCGAAGGAGAACCGCGCCTCCGAGAGCGCCCGGTCCCACTTGGCCGCCCGCCGGTTGCCCCGGGCCAGGTCGGCCGCATGGGCGGCGATCCGGTAGGCGATCAACCCCTGCTTGACATCCTCGGCATTCGGGAGGCCGAGGTGCTCCTTTGGTGTCACATAGCACAGCATCGACGTCCCGTGCCAGCCGACGATCGCCGCCCCGATCGCCGATGTGATGTGATCGTAGCCGGGGGCGATGTCGGTGACGAGGGGCCCGAGGGTGTAGAACGGCGCCTCGTGGCAGAGCTCCTGCTGCTTGCGGACGTTCATCTCGAGCTGGTCGAGCGGGATGTGCCCGGGACCCTCGATCATCACCTGGACGTCGCGCGCCCAGGCCCGCTCGGTCAGCTCGCCGAGCGTCTTCAGCTCGGCGAACTGGGCCGCGTCCGACGCGTCGGCGATCGACCCGGGCCGCAGGCCGTCGCCCAGCGACAGTGACACATCGTACCGGCGGCAGATCTCGAGGATCTCGTCGAAGCACTCATACAGGGGATTTTCCGCCATGTGATGGACCATCCACCGGGCGAGGACGCCACCGCCGCGGGAGACGATTCCCGTCACCCGGTGCTGACACAACGGCAGGTGCTCCAAACGGACGCCGGCGTGGATCGTCATGTAGTCGACCCCCTGCCGCGCCTGGTGCTCGATGTTCTCGAGCAGGATCTCGGCGGTGAGGTCCTCGATGTGCTTGACCTTCTCGAGCGCCTGGTAGATCGGGACCGTCCCGATCGGCACGGTCGCCGCCTCGATGATCGCCGCCCGGGTCTCGTCGATCCGCTTCCCGGTCGAGAGGTCCATGACCGTGTCGGCGCCCCACTTCTCCGAGACCGTCAGCTTGGCCACCTCCTCGGCGAGCGACGACGAGGTCGGCGAGTTGCCGATGTTCGAGTTGATCTTGACCCGGGCCTTCAGGCCGATGGCCATCGGGTCGAGAGCATCGTGCCCGACGTTGGCCGGGATGATCATCCGCCCCCGGCCGACCTCGTCGCGGACGAGCTCCGGATCGAGGAACTCCCGCTCGGCGACCCGCCGCATCTCGGGGGTGACGACGCCCTGGCGGGCGAGGTGCATCTGCGTGCGGCAGTCGGCGTCGGCGGCGAAGCGGGTGCGGTGTTCGCGCGGCATAGTCACTTCCTTCGCTGGCATGATCCAGATCAGGTCTGCGGGTCGGCGCCGGTGCGCCCTCTCAGCCCCTCGGGACTCCCCGGATTTGGTTGCCCTCGATGCTAACGCAAGGGGTCGATCGAGCCGGTCGAGGCCGCCGGCGCCCGACCGGCCGCCTCGGCCCCCGGCTCCGCCATCCAGCCGAGGGCCTGGCGGACGTGCTCGCCGAGGAGGTTCGGGAGCCCGGCGGGGGAGAACCAGGCGGCTTCGGCCAGTTCGACCGGATCCGGGTCGACCGTCCGGTCGACGAGGTCGACGAGGAAGTAGTGGACGACCGACCGCCGGCGGCCGTGCCGGACCGGCAGCCGGCCGAGGGGGCGCAGATCGGCGGGGTCGAGGCCGAGCTCCTCGCCGAGCTCCCGCCGCCCCGCCGCCGACGGCGCCTCGCCCGGCCGGATGAACCCGCCGGGGAAGTCCCACCGGCGCCGATCGCCGTAGGTGTGGCGCACGAGCAGGATCTCCTCGGCCTGCGCGACCACGCACTTGACCCCGTCGTGGCGGGTGCCCAAGACCTCCCAGCAGAGATGGAGAACCGGCGCGCCAACCCGGTAGGCGAGGCGCTTGAGGCGGAGGAGCATCGATCCCAGCCTGACACAGGGGATGCTGGGGAGCGGTGGTCGCCGGTCGGCCAGCGGCCGGCGGCTAGTGTTCGACGGCCGATGGCGGACCCCGCGAACGACCAGGATCCCGCCGCGTCGCCGCACATGGTCGTCGTCGAGGGCCTGCGCAAGCGCTACGGGTCGGCCGGGCCCGAGGCGGTGGCCGGCGTCGACTTCTCGGTCCGGCGCGGGGAGATCTTCGGCCTGCTCGGCCCGAACGGCGCCGGGAAGACGACGACGATCGGGACGATGACGACCCGCGTGCGCCCGACCGCCGGCCGCGTCCTCGTCGATGGCATCGACGTCATGGAGGACCCGGTGTCCGTCAAGCTCCGGATCGCGGTCGTGCCCCAGCTCTCGAACCTCGACCGGTCGCTGACCGCCCTGGAGAACCTCACCTTCCACGCGGCCTACTTCGGCGCCGGGCGGCGCGAGCGGCGGGGCCGGGCGCTCGAGCTGCTCGACCGCTTCGGGCTCGGCGGCCGCGAGTCGGAGAAGGTCAACCGCTACTCCGGGGGGATGGCCCAGCGGCTGATGATCGCCCGGGCGCTGATGCACGAGCCGCGCCTGCTCGTGCTCGACGAGCCGACGACCGGCCTCGACCCCCAGTCCCGGCTCTTCCTCTGGGAGCGGATCGTCGACCTCCGCTCCCGGGGGGTGACCCTCCTGCTGACCACCCACGACATGCTCGAGGCCGACCGCCTGTGCGACCGGATCGCGATCATGGACCATGGCCAGGTGATCGCCCTCGACACGCCGGCCGGCCTGCGCCGGCTCCTCCCGGCGGTCAGCGGCCTCGAGCTCACCCTCGAGACGCCCGCCGACCCGGCCGCCGTCTTCGCCGGCCGGCCGGGGATCGAGCGGGCCGACTCGGCCGCGGGAGCGCCGGGCCGCTGGCGGGTGCGCCTCTACGGCGAGGCCGCCCGCCTCCCCGAGGTGGCGCTCGCCGCGCTCCGGGCGGCCGACGGCGGCGAGCCGGCCCTGGTCGAGATGCGCCGGATCGAGGGCAGCCTCGAGGACGTCTTCGTCCATCTGACCGGGCGGGACCTCCGATGAGGGTCGGCGTCCAGGCTCGGGCCTTCCGCGCCCTGTGCGAGCGGGACATCTGGGTGACCGTCCGCCACGAGCCGGTCGGGTTCCTCGCCCAGGCGCTCCTCCAGCCGATCTTCCTGCTCCTGATCTTCGGCCGGGTCCTCCCGGAGATCGGCGCCGCGCGCGGGTCCTACGGCGCCCAGCTGATGCCCGGGGTCCTCGCCCTGACCCTCGTGCTGACGGCGCTCCAGAACACCGCCCTCCCCCTGGTCATCGAGTTCTCCTTCACCAAGGAGATCGAGGACCGCCTCCTCGCGCCCCTCCCGACCGCGGCCGTCGCCGTCCAGAAGATGGTCATCGCCGCCCTGCGCGGGATCATCGCCGCCCTGTGCATCTTCCCGCTCGCCGCGCTGATCCTCCCGGGCGGCATCGACCTGACCGGGGCCGACTGGGTCGGCTTCGTCCCCGTCCTCCTGCTCGGCTCGCTCGCCGGGGCGGCGATGGGCCTGGTGCTCGGGACGGCCGTCCCGCCGAACCGGATCAGCGTCGCCTTCGCGATCGTCCTCACCCCCCTGATCTTCACGGGGGCGGCGTTCTACCCCTGGCCGAGCCTGACCCACCTCCGCTGGTTCCAGGACATCACCCTGGTCAACCCGCTGACCTACGTCAGCGAGGGCATGCGCGCCTCGCTCACCCGCCTCCCCCACCTCGCGCCCGGCTGGATCGCCCTCGGCTGCGTCGGGGCGGTGGCCATCTTCACCGCCCTCGGCGTCCGCGGCTTCGGCCGCCGGGCCGTCGACTGAGGCGAAGGCGGGTCGAGCCGGGTTGGCGGCTCGACCGGGCGCGGGCGTTGCTAGGGTCCGTCGGAGAGCCGCGGACCGGCTCGATCGGACCATGCTCACGACCAAGAACCAGGCTCTCGCCGGAGCCGCCACCGCCGCCATCGTCCTGGCCCAGTCCCTCGCCGCGCCGGCGCTCTCGGCCTCCGCGACCCGCCTGACCGCGGCCAGCGCGGCCGCCGTCGCCAAGCGCGACGCGATCGCCGCCGCCGCCATCTACGGGGGCGACACGGCCAAGATCACCGGCTGTCACGCCGTCCGCGGCGGGGCCTACACCTGCCAGGTCGAGCTGATCCCGGTCCACAGCAACTCGCGCTGCCGGTGGACCGACACGATCCGCCTGGTCAAGGGCAAGCCGCAGGTCGTCAAGTACACCTCGGCCCACTGCACCAACTGAGGCCGCCGGGGTCCGGCGCCCGTGACCGCCGCCCCCGAGCCGACGCCGGCGATCGGCTCCGCCCGTCCGGTCTCCGCCGAGCATCGGGCCGGTCCGGCCGACGACCGGGTGCTCAGGCTGATCGCGATCGAGCGGCTGGTCCGGGCGGTCGTCTTGGTGGCGATCGGCGTCATCCTGATCACCCACTCGCACACCGACTGGGGACGGACGATCAACGACGCCGCCCGGAGCTTCGGCTTCGACCCGAGTCGCAACGGCATCCAGAAGCTGATCGAGAAGGTCCGGGCGATCAGCCCGAACCGGTACGTCGTCTTCGGGGTGGTCGCCATCGGCTACGGAATCCTCGAAGGGGTCGAGGGCTACGGGCTGTGGAAGCGGCGGCGGTGGGCCGAGTACCTGACCGTGGTCGCCACGAGCCTCCTGTTCATCCCGGAGATCTACGAGTTGAGCAAGCGCGCGACGGCCGGCAAGGCGGCGGCCCTCGCCGTCAACGCGGGAATCGTCGCCTTCCTCATCTGGCGCCTGCGCCGGCACGAATAGGGCGACGCGGGCCGCCCCGCCGGGGTCGCGCCGGATCTTCGCCGCCCGCGTCCGGCCCGCCGGGGAATCGCTCTGGCCGCTCTGAGAGGATGGGGGCGCCCGATGCCGCTCGAGCCGCTAGATAGAGCCCCCAGCCTGTGGAAGCGCTTCCTGCTCGGGAGCCTGGCGATCGTCATGCTGATGACGGCGGCGACGGCGACCGCGGTCCTGATGGAGGTCAAGCACGTCTCCGACCTGCTCGGCCCGTCGACGCTCCACGTCGGCAGCGACGTGATCACGGCGGCTCAGGCCGGGGCGGCGGAGACGATCCTCGTCATCGGCACCGACCGCCGCCCGCTGTCGAAATCGGCCTTCGACCGCAACAACCAGGCCCACTCGGACACCCTGCTCCTCGTCCGCATGGATCCGAACCGCAACCAGACGTCGGTGCTCTCGGTGCCCCGCGACCTGCGCACGACGATCAACGCCGGGGCGAAGGGGATCTCGACCCAGAAGATCAACGCCGCGTACTCGATCGGCGGGGCGGCCCTGGCGGCCAAGACGGTCGAGGGAGCCCTGCCCGGCGTGTCGATCCAGCACATCGTCGACATCAACTTCCGGGGCTTTCGCCGCGTCGTCGACGCGATCGGCTGCGTCTACGTCATGGTCGACCGCCGCTACTTCCACATCAGCGCGCCGAACGCGGCCGACAACTACGCGAGCATCAACATCCAGCCCGGCTACCAGCGCCTCTGCGACCAGACGGCGCTCGACTACGCCCGCTACCGGCACACCGACAGCGACTTCATCCGCGTCGCCCGCCAGCAGGACTTCCTCCGCCAGGCCAAGCAGCAGATCGGCGTCTCCGGACTGATCAACAACGAGGACAAGCTCCTCCGGGCCCTCCACGCGTCGGTCCAGACCGACATCCACGGGACGGCGACCATCCTCCACCTGTTCACGCTGGCCGCCTTCTCGCTCGGCCGCCCGGTCCGCCAGGTCAAGTTCCAGGCCAACCAGAACGTGACCCTGGCCGGCGGAAGCTACGTCGTGGCCAGTTCGCAGCAGGTCCGCGCGACGGTCGAGGACTTCCTGAGCGGGAACCCGCCGACCAAGGTCCACGTGCCGGCGCTCAACCTCAAGCGGCGGGCCCATCTCGGCCGGCTCGCCGGGATCGGGCTGACCGCGACCCCGGCGAGCGACATCGGCCTGGCCAACGTCGCGTCGATCGGCCTGCCGATCAAGCTCTACGTCCCGCAACTCCGGGTCCAGAGCGGCTTCGCCCCGGACCTCGTCCGGGCCTACACCCTGCCGGACGAGCATCAGGTCCGCCACCGGGCCTACGTGATCTCGATCTCCCGCGGCCTCGCGGGCGAGTACTACGGCGTCGAGGGAACCGACTGGAAGGCGCCGCCGATCCTCGCCGGGCCCCACCAGAGCCGGAAGATCGCCGGGCGGACCTACGACGTCTACCTCGACGGATCGCACATCCGGACCGTCTCCTGGCGGCTGCCCCAGGCGGTGTACTGGGTGAGCAACACCCTCGACAGCCAGCTCACCAACCAGCAGATGCTGGCGATCGCCGAGAGCGTCAAGCCGGTCAACTGACCGGGCGGGGACCGGCCGCTACTCCTGACCGGGCGGGGACCGGCCGCTACTTCTTGGTCGTCGTCGTCGGCGTCGTCGTGCTCGCCGGCGACTTGGTGGTCGTCGGGGGCTTGGTCGTCGTCGGCGGGGTGGTGGTCGGGGCGACCGGGGCCACCGGCGTCGGGATGAACGTCGCCGAGTAGGTCAGCCGGGCGGTCCCGTAGAGACAGAAGTACTGGACGCTCGAGCCGATCGAGGTCTGGGCGGTCGGGAGGTTGGTGTTGGCGCACGACGTCCGGCCCCGGCTGGCCCGCCAGGAGGTGTCGTGGCCGAAGCCGAGGGCCAGGGCCGGAGTCCAGGTCGGGACGGTCAGGGCGACGACGTCGCCGGGATTGACGGCCAGGGACGTATCGAGGGGGAACTGGACGGTCGTCCCGAAGAAGGGCTGGAGGCGCATCACCGGGCTCTGGGCGATCAGCGTGAAGGCGAGCTTCGGCCCGGGGCGGAGGATCGCGATCGCGGCCGCGGCCGGACCGCCCTCCATCGAGTCGAAGAACTTGATCTGGGCCGGCGTGGGCTGGCCCTGGGTGATCGTCCAGGCGACGATCCGCCCGGCCTTGGTCACGCTGACCGGGGCCTTCAACGGGCCAATCTTGGCCTGGTAGCCGGTCGTCTGGCTGACCGCGAGGCACGGGGTCCCCGGACAGCTGGGGGCGGTCGGGTTGCTCTGGAGGCCGACCTCGGTGATCGCCCCGGCCGCCCCGCTGACCAGACCGAGAGCCGCGGCCGCGGCGAGCACTCCGATTAGCCCAGGCTTCACGATCATGCAGAACCCAGGTTACGCGGGAAAGTCGCGGTAGGCGGCGCCGGTGGCCGGCGCCCGGCCAGGCCGGGCCGATCCGGTGGGTCCGCGCGCCTGGCATCATCGGACCCCCCGGCGGGGCCCGCGGGCGAGGAATACGACGTGAGCGACGATCCAACCGAACCCGAGTCCGATCCCGGAACCTCCTCCCCGGGCGCCCCCCCACCCGGCCCGACGGCCATGCGGCCCGCCGCCGGCCCGCCGGCGCGGCGCCACCCGTGGCGCGGCGTGGCCCGCGGCTTCGTCTCGGTCGCCGGGGTGGTCGCCGCCGTCGCGGCGATCCTGTTCCTCCGCGGCGGCTCCGCCCGGCCGGCGGCGACCGGCCGGCCGGCGCCGGTCGCCGTCGCCCAAGCCGCCCTCCCCGGCCTCCAGACGACCCCGGCGCCCTGGCCGGCCGAGTACCGGTTCCTCGCTCGGCGGTTGACCGCACTCGGACTTCCCGACCTCAGCGACACCGTCTTCCACATCCACGCCGAGCTCCGCGTCTACGTCGACGGGCACCCGGTCGTCGTCCCGGCCAACATCGGCCTGCCCGATACGGGCACCGCCGTCTCCCCCCTCCATACCCACGACACGACCGGCATCGTCCATATGGAGTCGACCCGGCCCTACGGCTTCACGCTCGGCCAGTTCTTCGACGTCTGGGGCGTCGCGTTCACCCCGACCCAGCTCGGCGGCTACCGGGTCGGCGGGCAGAACACCCTGCGGGTCTTCGTCAACGGCCTCCCGGTCGTCGACGGCCCCGCCTACGTGATGCGGGCCCACGACACGATCGTCGTCGGCTACGGCCCGCCCGGCTCCTACCCGACCAACCAACCCGGCGACTTCTCGGGCGGGCTCTGACCCCCCCGCCGGGCGACCTCTCGAGCCGACTCTGACCCACCGGTCGGGGCCTCGGGGGACCCACCCGCCGGGGCCTCGGGCGGGCTCTGACCCACCCGTCGGGGCGGGCGCCGGGCCTCCTCCCCGCTGCAAGTCCCGCTGCATGCAGCCGCGCCTGCGTCCGGCGGCCCGATCCGGTGTTAGCTTGCCCCCCGGGCTCGCCCGCCTCGGCGATCGCCGCGGGCCCCGTCCCCTGATGACCGCTCGCCCTCCCCTCCGCCGGTGCCCGGCCCCCGGCCTGGCCGCCCTCGTGGTCGCCGCGGCCGTCGTCCTCGGCCCGCCGGCGGCCGGCGCCGTCTCGCCCGGGGCCCTCCGGCAGCGGATCGCCGCGGCCGACGCCCGCGAGCAGGCCCTGCGGGCGGCGATCGAGCGCGACCGCACCCGGGCGGCCAGCTACGACGGCCGCCTGAGCGACCTCCAGGCCCGGCTCGACGCGATCCAGACGACGCTCGACATCGAGCGCGTCCAGCTGGCCGCCACCCAGGAGCGCCTGCGGGCGGTCCGGGCCCGGCTGACCGGGCTGCGGCTGCGCTTCGCGGCCGACCAGGACACCCTCCGCGCCCAACTCGTCGCCGCCTACGAGACGCCGCCGCCCGACGTGGCCAGCGTCGTCGTCGAGGCCCACGGGTTCAGCGACCTGCTGGAGCGCATGGACTACCTCAAGCTGATCTCCCACCACAACGCCCTGGTCACCGCCCAGGTCAAGGGCGCCCGGGCGGCGGTCGCGGCGGAGACGGCGCGGCTCGCCCAGCTCGAGGCGGGCCAGAGCCAGAGGACCCGGGCCGTCCTCCTGCAGCGCGACGAGGCGGCCCGGCTGCGTCTGTCCGTCCTCGACCGTCAGCTCGTCTTCGCTCGGGCCCGGGCGGCCAAGTCATCCGAGCTCGACTCGCTCCACGCCCAACGCGGCGCCCTCGCGACGAGTCTCGCCGCGATCGAGCGGACGATCGCGGCGACCCCGCCCGCGTCCGGCCTCTCCGGCCCGGGCGCCCTCGCGCCGTTCAGCGGCGCCCGGGGCCTCTACGGATTCTTCCAGGCCCCGGGGACCGACTATTCCGTGGCCGACGAACCGACCCTCGCGGCTCGACTGAACGCCCTCGGCCAGGCGCTACAGCTCCACCTGATCGGCATCTCCGGCTACCGCACGCCGCAGCACTCGGTCGAGGTCGGGGGGTTTGCCAACGACCCGCACACCCGCGGACAGGCCTCGGACACGCCCGGGGTCGAGGGCGTCCCCGAGGGGACGCTCGAGCAGTACGGCCTGACCCGGCCCTTCCCCGGGCCCGCCGAGGCCGACCACATCCAGCTCCGGTAGCCCGGGCTGGACGCCGTCCGCCCGTCGCGACGGCCTGTGTTAGGTTTCCCTAAGTTAGGGTCCCCTTACGGGCCGGAGCTACTTCACGAGGGAGGGGTGGTCGGGCTGCGCTTCAGGCCCCCACGCAGGAGGCTCATCTTCGCCGCGGCGGTCGCGCTCGCGGCGGGGCTCGGCGGCTGCGGCGCCTCCTCGGGCGGGACGAACGAGATCACCGTCTACAGCGGACAGCACCAGCAGACGGCGACGGCCCTGGCCAACGACTTCCACGCCCGGACCGGCATCGGCGTCAACCTCCGCTCCAACGACGAGGCCGCCCTGGCCAATCAGATCCTTCGGGAGGGCGCCGACTCGCCGGCCGATGTCTTCTTCGCCGAGAACCCCCCGGCCCTCACCGTGCTCGACAAGAGCCGGCTGCTCGCCCCGGTCGACCCCACCACCCTCGCGCGCGTCACCGCCCGGTTCAACTCCCCCACCGGCGACTGGGTCGGCGTGTCGGCCCGGTCGGCCGTGCTCGTCTACAACACGGCGAAGCTCACGGCCGCCGCCCTCCCGGCGACCCTCCAGTCGCTCGCGCTCTCCCCCTGGAAGGGCAAGATCGGCTTCGCCCCGACCGAGACCGACTTCCAGCCCCTGATCGCCGCCCTGGTCAAGCTCCATGGCCAGCCGGCGGCGGTCAGCTGGCTGAGCGGGCTGAAGGCGAACGGGAAGGTCTACGACAGCAACGAGACCCTGGTCGCCGCGGTCAACCGCGGCGAGATCGCCGCCGGGCTGATCGACCACTACTACTGGTACCGCCTCCGCGACGAGGTCGGCGCCGGCAAGGTCCGCTCGGCGCTCCACTACTTCGCCCCCGGCGACGCCGGCGCCCTGGTCGACGTATCCGGCGCCGGCGCGCTGAAGTCGAGTCGCCACCCAGTGCTCGCCCAGCGGTTCCTGGCCTATCTGGTGAGCGCTCCGGCCCAGGAGATCATCGCCCGCAGCGAGAGCTACGAGTACCCGCTCGGCTCGGGCGTCGTCACCGCCAAGCCGCTGCGGCCGCTCGCCGCGCTCAAGCCGCCCGACGTCGGCATCGCCGACCTGGGCGACGGGCGGTTGCCGCTCACGCTCCTCCAGCAGGTCGGACTCATCTAAGTGGCCGTCCCGGCCGCGAGCGCCCCGGGCGCGCCCGGGACGGGTCCGACCCGGGCGGCGGGGGCCCGGACCGCCCCCCGCCTGCGGCGCTCCTCGCCGCCCCGGGGACTGGTGCTCGCCGCGGTCGGCACGGCCGCGCTGGCGGTGCTGCCCCTGATCTTCGTCGTCATCGAGGCCCGGACGATCAGCTGGAGCGCGGCCGTCTCCCTCCTGATCCGCCCGCGGGTCGCCTCGCTGCTGACCAATACGCTGACCCTGCTCGTCGGGGTGAGCGTCCTCTGCGTCGGGCTCGGGGTCGCCGCCGCCTGGGCGGTCGAGCGGACCGACCTCCCGGGCCGGCGCCTGTGGACGATGCTCCTGGTGCTGCCGATCGGCGTGCCCGAGTTCGTCAACAGCTTCAGCTGGGTCTCCCTCGACGCCGGGCGCTTCCAGGGGTACCGGGGAGCGCTCCTGGTCACCACGCTCTCCTACTACCCGTTCGTCTACCTCCCGGCGGCGGCGGCGCTCCGCGGGAGCGACCCGGCGCTCGAGGAGACCGCCCGCAGCCTCGGCCTCGGGCCGTGGCGGACGTTCTGGCGGGTCACCCTCCCCCAGTTGCGGGTGGCCATCCTCGGCGGCGCCCTGATCATCGCCCTCCACCTGCTCGCCGAGTACGGAGCCTTCGCGACGCTCCGCTTCCCGACCTTCGCCACCGAGATCTTCGCCGAATACCAGCTCGGCTTCGACGGCGCGAGCGCGGCGCTCCTGTCCCTCGTCGTCGTCGTGCTCAGCGTCGCCTTCCTCCTCGGCGAGCTCGGCCTGATCGGCCGGACCCGCTACTCGCGGGTCGGTTCCGGCTCGGCCCGCGCCCGGCGGCCGATCGTGCTCGGACGGGCGACGCCCCTGGCCGTCGGCGGCGTCGGCCTGCTCGTCGTGCTCGCCCTCGGCGTGCCCGTCGGGACGCTCGTCTACTGGTTGATCCGCGGCGGCTCGACGACCCTCCCGGCGGCCTCGATCCTCGGGGCCGCCGGGACGACCTTCGGCCTCTCGGCGGTCGCCGCCGCCCTCACCGCCCTGATCGCCCTCCCGGTGTCGGTGCTCGCCGTCCGCCACCGCTCGCGCCTCTCGATGCTGCTCGAGCGCAGCTCGTTCATCGCCCGCGCCCTCCCCGGGATCGTCATCGCCCTGGCCCTCGTCTCGTTCAGCATCCGCCTCGCCCACCCCCTCTACCAGACCCATGCGCTGCTGGTGATCGCCTACGCGATCCTCTTCCTCCCGCTCGCCCTGATCGCCATCCGGGGGACCCTCGTCCAGGTGCCGCCCCGCCTCGAGGAGGTGGCCCGGACGCTCGGCCAGCGGCCGTTCGGCGCCTTTCGCCGGGTGACCCTCCCGCTGATCGCCCCCGGGCTCGCCGCGGCCGCCGCGCTCGTGTTCCTCTCCGCGGCGACCGAGCTGACCGCGACCCTCCTCCTGCGCCCGACCGGGTCGGAGACCCTGGCCACCCAGTTCTGGGCCTATCAGACGAGCCTCGCCTACGGCGCGGCCGCCCCCTACGCCGCCCTCATGGTCGGCATCTGCGCGCCGGCGACCTATCTGCTCATCCGCCGGCTCGATACGCTCGCAGCATGAACGCGATCGTCGTCGACGGGCTCGCGAAGGCGTACGGCAGCTCGCCGGTCCTGACCGGCCTCTCGCTCGAGGTCCGCACCGGTTCCTTCGTCGCCGTGCTCGGGGCATCCGGGTCGGGGAAGACCACACTCCTCCGCGTGCTCGCCGGCTTCGAGGGCGCCGACGCCGGGTCGGTCGAGCTGGGCGGACAAGTGGTCGACGACGGGGTCCGGCGGGCGCCGCCCGAGCAGCGGCGGGTCGGCTACGTCCCCCAGGAGGGCGCGCTCTTCCCCCATCTCAACGTCGCCGCCAACGTCGCCTTCGGCCTCCCGCGCCAGCGCCGCGGGAGCAAGTGGATCGGCGAGCTGCTCGAGCTCGTCGGCCTCGCCGGCCTCGATCGCCGCCGGCCCCATGAGCTGTCCGGCGGCCAGCAGCAGCGGGTCGCGCTGGCCCGGGCGCTGGCCATCGATCCGGCGATCGTCCTCCTCGACGAGCCGTTCGCCGCCCTCGACCCGGAGCTCCGGGCCACGACCCGGGCCGACGTCAAGGCGGCGCTGGCCGCGGTCGGAGCGACCGCCGTGCTCGTCACCCACGACCAGGACGAGGCCCTCTCCCTGGCCGACGAGGTGGCGATCCTCGCGGGCGGGCGGATCGCCCAGTCGGGTGCCCCGCAGCGCATCTACCGGGCGCCGGTCGACGCCGGGATCGCCCGCTTCCTCGGCGACGCCAATCTGCTCCCGGCGCGCCTCCACGGAACCCACGCCGAGACCGACCTCGGCCTCCTGCGCCTGACCGCCTCCCAGCCGGCCGGGGCCGCCGCCGAGCAGGGCATGGTGCTGATCCGCCCGGAGGAGGTCTGCCTGTGCGGCGAGGGCGAATGTCAGGGCCTCCTGACCGCCCGCGTCGAGGCGATCGAGTACTACGGCCACGACGCCCGCATCACGCTCTCGGTCGAGGGCCGCGCCGCCGGGCTGCGCCTGCTCGCCCGAACCTCCGGCGCCGAGGCCCCGCCCCTGGCCAGCCGCGTCGGCCTGACCCTCCCGGCCGAGGTCCACGCCCTGCTCGACTGCCCCCGCGGCGAACGGGACGTGGTCCTGCCGATCGTCTACAGCTCCCCCGCCGGCGCCCCCGCCGCGGCCGGCTCACCGCCCCGGTGAGCCCCGATCACCACGCTCGGCGCCGGCTCCGGGCCGGCGTGGTCGTGCTCGCCCTGGCCGCCGCCGCGGTCGCCCTGCTCGCCGGGCCCGGCGGGGGCGGCCGCCGGCCGCCGGCCCGCGCCTCCGCGCCGGCGCCGCCGCGCCGCCCCGGTCGCGGCCCGGCCGGGTGGCGGGGCGGCGGCGGCCGCGGTCGATCGGACGCTCGCCCGGACCGGCTACCTGGCGACCGGCTCGGCCCGGCGGCGCGAGATCGCCCTGACCTTCGACGACGGGCCGGGCCCGGCGACGCTCGCGGTCCTCGCCGTCCTGCGCCGCGCCCGGGCGCCGGCGACCTTCTTCGAGATCGGCCGGGCGACCCGCATCTACCCGGGGATCGAGCGCCGCGTCCTCGCCGCCGGGCTGCCGATCGGCGACCACACCGAGACCCATCCGCTCCTCACCACCCTCTCCTCCGCCGCCCAGCAGGCGGAGATCATTCGCGGGGCACAATCGATCCAGAGCCAGGGGGCGCCCTATCCGCGGCTCTTCCGGCCGCCGTACGGGGGCTTCGACGCGGCCACGGCGCCCCTGCTGCGTGCCGATCGGATGCTGATGGTGCTCTGGACGGTCGACAGCAAGGACTTCACCCGGCCCGGGGTCAAGCGGATCGTCTACATCGCGGTCAGCGGCGCCCGCCCCGGGGCGGTGATCCTCTTCCACGACGGCGGGGGCGACCGCCGCCAGACGATCGCCGCCCTCCCGCGGATCATCACCCTCCTGCGGCGTCGCCACTACCAGTTGGTCACGGTGCCCCGCCTGCTCCTCGACGACCCGCCGCCCGCCGGCCAGCCCCGCCCACGCTCGCTCGCCGGGGGCTGACCGACCGGCCGCGTCAGGGCGCGCGGGCCAGGTAGGCGCGCCCGGCGCGGACGACGACCTGGCGCTTGCGCCGGAGGTCGGTGACCACGACGACGCCGCGCTGGACCGAGGTCAGCGTCCCGTCACAGCGGTCGGTGGTAGTCCACGTGGTCCCGCGGACGGTCGCCGAGCTGAAGCGGCCGTGGCTCTGGAAGTGCCCGGTCCCCTTCGCGCGCAGGAGGTTCAGCACCGTCTTGGGGAGCGCCCGCTTGGCCGCCGTCTGGGCCTTGCCGGCCGTCGCGGCGCACTTCTTCGCCGCGCCGGCCCCGCTCTGCAGCGAGAGCTCCGAGAGCCCCCGAGCGCGGCGGCTCTGGAGCAGCTTGAACACCCCGCCCCCGAAGGTGCCCGCCTGGACGCGGCCGCGGGTGGCCGTCGCGGTGGTCAGGCGGACGGACCCGCTCGCCGCGTTGAAGATCGTGCCGACCGGCAGCTGGCGGGCCTCGGTCAGGGGGATGTAGCCGACGCCCTTGACCGCGCTCGCCCGCGCCTGTCCGCTCCGGGCGGAGGCGGGCAGGAGGACGAGGACGCGGCCGCTGACCGGCTGGGCGTTGAACGCCTTGCCGAGGATCGGCGGGGGCGGCGGCGCGTCCGACGCCGTCCGGAACGTCACGTCCGTCCCCGCCGTCACTCCCAGGGCGTTCGCCGCGACCGCGCGCACGTGATAGGTGCTGTTGGGCTGGAGGCTGGCCACGACCGCGGTCAGCGAGTGATCGGCGAAGTCACCGGCCACCGGCTGATCGGGCGTCCGCGAGCTGTAGCTGAGAGCCGCCGCCGCCGCTCCGGCGGGATCGACGCCGTACTCGAAGTGCATGGTCGTCGCCAGCCCGCGCGGGTTGATCGCCGCCACGAGCTCCGCGCTGTCGCTGGTGACCCCCTCGGCCGGCTGGGTCTGGGAGGTCGGCTGGGTCGGGGCGGGTGGCGGCGCCCCGTAGGTGAAGAGATCCGCGTCGCTCGGCGCGCTCGTTCCCTCCGGCGTGGTGACCCGCACCGCCACCGTCCCCGTGCCCGGCGGGGCCGTCGCGGTGATCTGGGTGGGACCGTCGACCCGGAAGCCCGCGGCCGGGACCGACCCGAAGGCGACGGCCGTGGCCCCGCTCAGCTCGGTGCCCGTGACCGTCACCGCCGTCCCCCCGCCCGCCGCGCCGCTCGGCGGGTTGAGCCCGGTGACCTCCGGCGGCGTGATGGCGGCGTAGTAGGTCACGAAGGTGACCGATGCGCCCGGTCCGAGGTCGCGCGGGTTCCAGTAGGCCGCGTAGGCGCTGTCGGTGGTGATCGAACGCCCGGGGGTGACCGCGTAGTCCCAGGCGGTGGCTCCGATCCGCGGCCAGTCGGCGATGACGAGCCGGTCGGGCGGCGTCGCGTCGGCGCCGCGGAGGGCGGCTCCGGCCAGGCGCGTGCCGGCCCCGAGGGCCGGGAGGATCTGGAAGTGGTCGGGCACCGCCGCGCCGGAGAAGTCCTGCTCGGTGGTCACCGGGCCGAGGCCGGGTATGAGAAACGGCGACCCGTCGTTGTTGTCGACGTCAGTGTCGAGGAGCGTGCGCACGCCGACGGAGCGGGACACGGCGCCGCCGTTCGTGACGGTGTAGGCGATGCGCGCGGCGTCCGCCAGGCCGGTGAGCGGGTTCGTGTCCACCGAGAGCGTCTGCCGAGTCGTGACGTCCCCGTTGGACCAGGCGCTCGTGTTCGTCGCGCCGGCTTCGGTCGGCGCCTGGACCTGGGTTCCGCTCGACCCGTACACGTCGGCGACCCCGTCGACCATCACCGTGGTGAACGACGTGCTCGTGGTCGGCCAGCCGAAGAGGATGGGGTAGGAGAACGCGGTCGGCCCCCCGGTGAGCGGATTGGGAAACGCGCCGGCCGAGAAGCGCCCGTCGGCGGCGACGGCCACCGAGATGCGGGCGTTGAACGGATCCTCGAGCGCGGCTACCGCCGGCTTCGGGCCGGCGGAGACCGGCGCCGCGGCGGCCTGCGCGATTCCCGACACGGTCACCACCATCGCGCACACCAACCAGGCCGTGACCCGCGCTCGACTCGCCTTCACACCCACCTCAAGCTCCCCGTCGGTCGGTCGGCGGTCCATGTTCCAGTACCGGCGGGTGACTGTCAAGGTGCCGGGAAGGGCGCCCGAACAGGGTGTTGAACGCCACGCCCCCCTTGATGGCGGCTGCCCCCGCCGGCCGGACCGCCGCCGGGGGCGCGGGGCGGCCGGCCGGCGGCGCCCGGCCCACCGATCGCCCGCCGGCGAGTTCTAATACGCTCCCGCTGCCGGCGGGCGACCCGCCCGTGCCCCGCCCGGGGCATCGCTGGCACCGCCGCCGGAGGGGATGAGGAGACCAAGCGATGCCTTCAGCCGAGCCGATCAGGGTGGGCGGTCCGTACTTCGAGGACTTCGAAGTCGGCCAGGTCTACGACGCCCCCGGACTGACCATCACGGCCGGCCACGCGGCGATCCACCAAGCGCTGGTCGGCGACCGGATGCTGCTGCCCCTCGACGCGACCCTCTCGGCCGCGGTGACCGGGCGGGCGGAGACCCTGGCCCATCCGAACCTGGTCTGCGACGTGGCCATCGGCCAGTCGACCGGGCCGACCCAGCGGGTCCGCGGGAACCTCTTCTACCGGGGGCTCGTCCTCCTGCGCCCGGTGTTCATCGGCGACACCCTGCGAACGCGCACGGAGATCGTCGGCCTGCGCCAGAACCGGCCGCGGGCCGACGGGTCGGCGACCGGCCTGGTCGCCCTGCGCATCCGCACCGAGAACCAGGCCGGCGAGCGGGTGCTCGACTTCTGGCGCTGCCCGATGATCCCGCTCCGCGACGCGAGCATCCAGACCGGCCACGCCGACCGCTTCGACGACATCCCGGTCGAGCTCGACATGGACCGGGTGGCCACGGCCGTCCCCGGGAGCTGGGGCTTCGACGCGCTGCGCGCGCGGACCGGCGGGAGCCGCTTCGCCGCGCTCGAGGTCGGCCAGGTCTACGAGATCGAAGGGCGCGACACGGTGACCGCCGCCCCGGAGCTCGTCCGCCTGACCCTCAACGTCGCGGAGACCCACGTCGACGCCACCTCCGGCGCCCACGGCCGGCGGCTCGTCTACGGCGGCCACACGATCTCGGTCGCCGCGGCCCAACTGACCCGGGCGCTGCCCGAGGTGGTGACGATCGCCGCCTGGCGCGAGTGCAACCACACGGCGCCGGTCTTCGAGGAGGACCGGTTGAGCACGGTGCTGACCATCGAGGACAAGCACGAGCTGGCGCATGCGCCCGGGGTCGGGCTGGTCGATCTGAGGGCCCAGGTGACGGCCGAGCGCGACGGGAGCGACGGCGGCCAGCCGGTCCTCGACTGGCGGCTCCTGGCCGTGATGGCATGACGATTCCAAGGAGAGGCAGATGAACGGCATCCTCGAAGGCATGCGTGTGATCGAGGGGTCGGCGTTCGTCGCCGCCCCCCTCGGCGGGATGACCCTGGCCCAGATGGGGGCCGACGTGATCCGCTTCGACCCGCTCAGCGGCGGCCTGGACTACACCCGGTGGCCGATTACCGAGGACGGCAAGAGCCTGTTCTGGGCGGGGCTCAACAAGGGCAAGCGCTCGTTCGCCGCCGATCTGCGCTCGCCGGCCGGACGCGAGCTCCTGACCGAGCTGATCTGCGCCCCGGGGGACGACGGGGGCCTCTTCCTGACCAACTTCCCCGAGAGCGGCTGGCTGTCCTACGACCGGCTGACCGAGCACCGGCCCGACCTGATCATGGTCGTGATCACCGGCAACGCCGACGGGTCGTCGGCCGTCGACTACACGGTCAACCCGGCGAGCGGCTTTCCGATGGCCACCGGCCCGCGCAACGTCTCCTACCCCATGAACCACCTCCTGCCGGCGTGGGACGCGGTCACGGGCACGCTGGCCACGACCGCCCTGCTCGCCGCCGAGCGCCACCGGCGCCGGACGGGCGCGGGCCAGCTGATCAAGATCGCCCTCTCCGACGTCGCCTTCGCCATGGTCGGCAACCTCGGCAAGATCGCCGAGGTCCAGATCAACCACAACAACCGGATCAAGGACGGCAACTTCCTCTACGGCGCCTTCGGCCGCGACTTCCTGACCGGCGACGACCGGCGGGTGATGATCCTCGCGCTCACCCTGCGCCAGTGGAAGAACCTCGTCAAGGCCACCGACCTCCAGGAGGCGGCGGCCGCGATCGAGAAGATGCTCGACGTCGACCTCACCAAGGAGGGCGGTCGCTTCGCCGCCCGCGACCTGATCGGGGCGGCGCTCAAGCCGTGGGTGCGGGCGCGGACGATGGCGGAGATCGGGGCGATCTTCGACGCCGACGGTGTGTCGTGGGGCCCGTACCAGACGTTCACCCAGCTGGTCGAGGAGGATCCGCGCTGCTCGCCCGAGAACCCGATGTTCGAGATCGTCGAGCAGCCGGGGATCGGCTCCTACCTGATGCCGGGATCGCCGGTCAGCTACGGCGGCGTCTCGCGGCTGCCGGTGCGGCGCGCGCCGCTCCTCGGCGAGCACACCGACGCGGTCCTGGCCGACGTGCTCGGCCGCAGCCCGGAGGAGATCGCCCGGCTGCACGAAGAAGGCCTGGTCGGCGGCCCGTCGGTAGCGGCCTGACGAGGGCGTCGTGACCAAGTACGTCTACGACTTCAGCGAGGGCTCGCGCGAGATGCGCGAGTTGCTGGGGGGCAAGGGCGCCAACGTCGCCGAGATGACCCGCATCCTCGGAGCCGGGCGGGTGCCGGCCGGCTTCACGATCACCACCGAGGCCTGCGTGGCCTACATGGCGGCCGGCCGCCGCGAGCCCGACGGGTTGGCCGGGGAGGTCGCCGCCGGGCTCGCCCGCCTCGAGGAGCGGGCGGGCAAGCGGTTGGGCGACGCGGAGGACCCGCTGCTCGTCTCCGTGCGCTCGGGAGCCCGGGAGTCGATGCCCGGGATGCTCGACACGGTCCTCAACCTCGGGTTGAACGACGCGTCGGTCGAGGGGCTGGCCCGGGCGACGGGCAACGACCGCTTCGCCTGGGACTCCTACCGCCGCTTCGTGCAGATGTTCGCCAACGTCGTCCGCGGGGTGCCGGGGAGCGCGATCGAGGCGGAGATCACCGCTTTGAAGCGCGAGCGGGGCGCCCGCCTGGACACCGACCTCGACGTCGACGCCCTGCGCATGCTGACCGACCGCTTCAAGGGGCTCTTCCGCGAGCGGACGGGCGAGGACTTCCCCGAGGATCCGACCCGCCAGCTCGAGCAGGCGATCCGCGCCGTCTTCGACTCGTGGCTCGGCGACCGGGCCGTGACCTACCGCCGGATCAACGGCATCCCCGACGACTGGGGGACGGCGGTCAGCGTCCAGCAGATGGCCTTCGGCAACAAGGGCGAGACGTCCGGCTCGGGCGTCGCCTTCAGCCGCGACGAGCTCACCGGCGCACCGGAGCCGTCAGGCGACTTCCTGACCAACGCCCAGGGCGAGGACGTCGTCTCGGGGGTGCGCAACACCCGCGACATCGCCGAGCTCGCCACCGTCATGCCCGAGGCCCACGCCGAGCTGATCGAGATCCTGCGCACGCTCGAGCGCCACTACGGCGACATGCAGGACGTCGAGTTCACGATCGAGGAGGGGCACCTGTACATGCTCCAGACGCGTAACGCCAAGCGCCCGGCCCAGGCGGCGGTGCGCTTCGCGGTCGATGCCGTCGAGGAGGGCCTGCTCGACCGTCCGGCGGCGATCACGACGATCGACGCCGCCCGGCTCGACGCGCTCCTCCACCCCACCTTCGACCCGTCCCACGAGATCGACGTGCTCGCCCGGGGCATTCCGGCGTCGCCGGGGGCGGCCAAGGGCGGGATCGTCTTCACCGCACCCGATGCGGTCGCCGCGGCCGAGGCGGGCCGCGCCGTGATCCTCGTGCGCCCCTACACCGAGGCGGAGGACGTCGGCGGCTTCCACGCCGCCCGCGGCATCCTCACCAGCGAGGGCGGCAAGGCTTCGCACGCCGCCCTGGTCGCGCGCGGCATGGGCCGGCCCTGCGTCTGCGGCGCCCAGGCGCTCGAGATCGACCTCGAGCGCGAGGAGCTGCGGGTCGGAGACCGGGTGATCGGACGCGGCGAGCAGATCGCGATCGACGGAACGACCGGCGAGATAACCCTCGACGACGTCCCGCTGATCGAGCCGGAGCTCAACGAGCACTTCGTGACCGTCCTCGGCTGGGCCGACAAGCTCCGCCGCCTCGGGGTGCGGGCCAACGCCGACACCCCGATGGACGCGCGGCGGTCGCGCGAGTTCGGGGCCGAGGGGATCGGGCTCTGCCGGACCGAGCACATGTTCATGGCCGCCGACCGCCAGCCGAAGATGCGGGCGATGATCCTCGCCGGCGACGAGGCGGCCCGCCGCGCCGTGCTCGCCGAGTTGCAGCCGCTCCAGCGCCAGGACTTCGAAGGCCTGTTCGAGGCGATGGCCGGGCTGCCGGTGACCATCCGCCTGCTCGACCCGCCGCTCCACGAGTTCCTCCCCCACCGTTTCGAGGTCCAGCATCAGCTCGACCTGGCCCGCCAGGACGGGGCGGACGGGCCGGCGATCGAGGAGCTCGAGCGCCTGCTCGAACGGGTGGTCTACCTCGAGGAGGTCAACCCGATGCTCGGCACCCGGGGTTGCCGCCTCGGCGTCCTCTTCCCCGAGATCTACGAGATGCAGGCCCACGCGATCATGGAGGCGGCCCTGGCCGTGCGCGAGCGGACGGGCGAGGCGCCGCACCTCGAGATCATGATCCCGCTGGTGAACTACGAGAAGGAGCTCGAGCTGATGCGCGACCTGGTCGTCCGGGTCGGCGACCAGCACGGCATGCACCGCGGTGACGACTACGCGGTCGGGACGATGATCGAGCTGCCCCGGGCGTGCCTGATCGCCGAGAAGATCGCGGTCGAGGCCGACTTCTTCTCCTTCGGCACCAACGACCTCACCCAGACGACGCTCGGCTTCTCCCGGGACGACGTCGAGAGCAAGTTCCTCAGCACCTACGTCGAGCGCAAGATCATCGACGTCTCGCCGTTCGAGACGCTCGACACACCGGGCGTCGGGCAGCTGATCGCGCTCGCGGTCGACCGCGGACGCGCCGGCCACCCAGGCCTCAAGCTCGGGATCTGCGGCGAGCACGGGGGCGATCCCGACTCGATCGACTTCTTCGAGCGAGCCGGCATCGACTACGTCTCATGCTCGCCGTTCCGGGTCCCGGTGGCGATCGTCGCGGCCGCCCAGGCGGCCATCCGGGCGCGGGCCCGTGAGGCCGCCGGCGGCTGAGGCGACGCCCCGTTACCGAATAGGCCGAAACCTGATCGGATCTCGGCCTATAGTGTCTGGGAGACTCTGTCCAGGCTGAGTGGCCGTCGGACAGACCGCGTTCGACCAAAGGAGAAATTGCATGGCTCTGAAACTCGGCGACACCGCCCCGGACTTCGAGGCGGAGACCACTGAGGGCACGATCCACTTCCACGACTGGCTCGGAGACTCGTGGGGCGTCCTGTTCTCGCACCCGCGGAACTTCACGCCGGTCTGCACGACCGAGCTCGGCTACATGGCGAGCATCGAACCGGAGTTCGCTCGCCGCGGCGTGAAGATCATCGGGCTGTCGGTCGACCCGGTCGAGAACCACGACCGGTGGTCCCAGGAGATCGAGAGCTCCCAGGGGACGGCCCCGAACTACCCGCTGATCGGCGACAAGGACTTCGCGGTCGCCAAGGCCTACGGCATGCTGCCCGCCGAGACCGAGGGCGAAGCGACCTCGCGGACGCCGGCCGACAACGCCACCGTCCGCAACGTCTTCGTGATCGGGCCGGACAAGAAGATCAAGCTGATCCTCATCTACCCGATGACGACCGGCCGGAACTTCGACGAGGTTCTGCGGGTCATCGACTCGCTCCAGCTGACGGCGAACAACAAGGTCGCGACGCCGGCGCAGTGGACGCCGGGCGACAAGGTGATCATCCTCGGCTCCGTCTCCGACGAGGAGGCGAAGGAGACCTACCCGGACGGGTGGGAGCAGCCGCTCCCCTACATCCGGCTGGTTCCCCAGCCGACCTGATCCGGCGCTTCGGCCGAGGCCGGCGCTCGCGGAGCGCCGGCCTCGGATCGCGGCGAGCCGGGCCGTCCGCGGGCGCCGCTATGGTTGGCGAACGTATGTTCGTCTCAACACCACGGTCCGACATCGCTCGGGGGCGTCGATCGGCCGCACATTGCGGGGCCGACCGCGGGCACCCCTGCACCCGATCGATAGCTTAAGGCCGCGCGTGGTGCCGTCGTTTCTTCATTCGAATTCGTTCGTGCTGGCGGCACACAACGTCGTGGGCTGCTCGACGGGCTTCATGGTAGATGACCGCGGTGATTGGATCGCCCTCGTCGAACGCGCGGCCGAGACGTCGAGTTCGGCGGTCGAACTCTCCGCGCTGTCAGAGCCGGAGCTTCCGGGACTACTCGACTACGTTGCCGGAGCGCCGCGATTGCCATTCCACTTCGTCAGCGTCCACGGCCCGTCTAAGGACCGGCGGATGTCCGATCACGAGTTGGTCGCCCGTCTTGGGCGCCTTCCGGCTTGGGTCACTGCGATCGTCCTGCATCCAGACACGATGCGGGATCCGGCGGCATACGCCCCCCTGGGACGACGGCTCGTCATCGAGAATATGGATTCTCGGAGGGATGATGGGCAGACGGCCAAGCAGCTGGCGCCGCGGTTTCAGGTGCTGCCGCAGGCCAGGCTATGCCTTGACCTTGCCCATGCGAAGGCTGTCGACCCGACCATGGGCGTGGCCGAGGAGCTCCTCACGACGTTCGCGACCCGGCTGAGCCACGTCCACCTGAGCTCGCTCGATGCGGCGGGCAGCCACGTGCCGTTGACGATCGACGACGAAGCACTCTTCGCTGGCCTGCTCGCGCGGTGCTCGGACGTTCCATGGATCTTGGAAGCACCGCCCTCCTAGACGATCCCTCGGGTGCCCTGAGCCGCCTGGCTGAGCGCACCGGGGCTGACTTCGAAGCGCTACGGGGAGCACGGGTGCGGACCGACAGCCGAGCGACTCAGACACGAACCGCGCTCGATCTACGGCCGGCGCGACCGGGTGTCTCGACATGCGTCTTCGGCTCGTGGGCTCGCGGTGAGCTGACCGACGGCAGCGACGACGACTGGGCGATTCTCGTCGACTACCCGTTCGCCACGGACGATCCCGACGTTCGCTCCGAGGTATCGGCAGCCGCGTCCGAGCTGGGGGTCGGCGACCAGCATCCCGGAGCCCAAGATGTCTTCGGCGTGGCGTTCGATGTCACCGAGCTCGTCAAGAACATCGGCCTCGACGCCGACACCAACACGAACCTGACGCGGCGGATGCTGCTCTTGCTTGAGTCGCGAGAGCTGCATGGCGACGTCCGCCGTCAAGCGATCGCGGAAGTCCTCTCGCGGTACATCAAGGCCGTCAAGCCGTACCGACCGCCGCGGTTCCTTCTCAACGACCTCGTCCGTTACTGGCGCACGATCTGCGTCGATTTCGAAGGCAAAGGGGCGCGGAGCGGGGACGATCCGAAGTGGGCGACCCGGAACGCCAAGCTCCGCACCTCGCGGAAGCTGCTGTTCGCGGGCGGACTCGTCACCGTGCTGCTCTGCCATTTGAAGGACGACGTCGAGATGTCCGGCTTCCTGACGCGGTGGTTCGAAGCGGCGCCGAGCGATCGACTCGCGGCGGCGTTCCTCTACGCCGGAGTCGAGGAGGCCGGGGCGCGGGCCCTGGCTGCCTACGACCGGTGGCTCGAGCTGATCGGCGACCGTGGAGTGCGCGAGGCATTGCAAGCGGTGTCGTTCGACACTCGCGATGAGTCGGAGCTGTTCGAGACGATCCGGAACATCGGGATCGACTTCCAGGCGGGACTGGATGCGCTGCTGTTCGGGCGGGCGCTCGGGCGGATCACCCGAACCTACGCGATCTTCTGAGCGTCTTTCGGGCCCTCTGAGGACGAACGACGTCAAGGCCGCGATTACGGCGCCGTGGACCCAAGGTCATCTTCGCTCCGACGCCGAGGCGTACCCGGACGAGTGGGAGCAGCCGCTCCCTGCCTCCGGCTGGTTCGCCAGCCGAGCCGACCCCGGCCGTCAGGCGCCGCACGGGTGGCCTGGCCGGGGGCGTGCTCCGGCCAGCCGGGCGCATCTGCCCGAGGGACCAAGGCCACCTGCTCACGGAGTTCCGCCGGCGCGCTCCGGTCGTCGCGGCACCTTGCTCCGTCGTCGGCGGTGCCCGCCGGTGAGCCCCCGCGTGGACCGGCACCGGGGGTGGCCGGGAGGCTAGGTCTGACGGGCGCGGGCCCGGTACTCCTCGACGAGCGCGAGGAGGCCGGGTCCCCGGGGGCGCCGGCCGGGGCGGACGTCGCAGGTGGCCGATTTGAACTCGGAGATGTGCACGTTCGAGTCGAGCGCGAGGGGCAGGAGGTCGTTCGCCGCGTCGCCGGTGGCCAGGCCGCCCCAGCCCCAGTGGTAGGGCAGGCCGACCTGATGGATCCGGCGACCGCCGACGTCGAGGTCGGGAATCCGCGCGGTGACCATGACCCGGGCCTCGATCGCCGCCCGGGCGGTGATGATCGTCGCCCACCCGTTGTGGTCGAGGCCACGCTCGGCCGCCAGGGCCGGGGAGACCTCGACGAACATGTCGGGGGCGAGCTCGGCCAGGTGGGGCAGCGTCCGCGACATCCCCCCGGCGGTGTGGTGCTCGGCGATCCGGTAGGTCGACATCGCGTAGGGGAAGACGTCGCCGCCGACCGGGTGGTACGGGTTGTCGGGCCGGGGGAACCCCTCGAGGGTCGGGTTCGCCCGCTGGCCGTGGAAGGCATTGCCGAAGGGTGACTCCTTCGGCTCGTAGTGGGTGGGGAGGGGTCCGTCGGTCAGCCCGGTCGGTGCGAACAGCCAGCCGCGGCCGTCGGCCTGCATCACGAACGGCTCGTCCCCGCGGAGCGCCCGCTCGGCCGTGGCGCCCTCCGGCGGTCGGTAGGACGGAGCCATGTCGGCGACGAAGTCGGGGACGTCCCGCCCTGTCCACCGGCCGGCCTCGGCGTCCCACCAGACGTGGGCCTTGCGCTCCGACCAGGGGCGACCGTCCGGGTCGGCCGAGGCCCGGTTGTAGAGGATCCGCCGGTTGGCCGGCCAGGCCCAGCCCCATTCGGCCGCGACCATGTCCTGCTCGGGTCCGGGCCGGCGCCGGTTGGCCTGGTTCACCCCGCCGGCGTAGACCCCCGAGTAGATCCAGCAGCCGCAGGCGGTCGAGCCGTCGCCCTCGAGCTCGGTGTACCCGGACAGGGCGCGGCCGCCGGCGTCGAGGCCGGAGATCTCCCGGAGCACCGCCTCGGCGTCGGGCTCGGCGGTCGGGCCGTGGACCGGGTAGTCCCAGGTCAGCTCGAGGATCGCCCGGTCGCGCGGGTCGGTGGACCCAGCGAGCTTGGCCCGTATCCGCCGCCCGAGATGGAACATGAACCAGAGCTCCGAGCGGCAGTCCCCGGGTGGCGCGATCGCCTTGTTGTGCCATTGGAGGAGCCGCTGGGTGTTGGTGAAGGAGCCGTCCTTCTCGGTGTGGGCGGCCGCCGGGAGGAAGAAGATCTCCGCACCTACGGCCTCCGGGGTGAGCTCGCCGGTCTCGACCTCGGGGCCGTCCTTCCAGAAGGTCGCCGACTCGATCATCTGGAAGTCGCGGACGACCAGCCAGTCGAGGTTGGCCATGGCCAGGCGGTGGAGCTTGGCGTTGGCCGAGCCGACCGCCGGGTTCTCGCCCATCACGAAGAAACCCTCGACCTTGCCGTCCCGCATGTCGAGGATCGTCGGATAGATGGAGTGGTCGCCGTCTATCCGCGGCAGGTGATCGAAGCAGTAGTCGTTCGCCGCGGTGGCCGCATCGCCCCACCATGCCTTCAACAGCGAGACGATGTACTCCCGAGCGTGCCCCCAGAACCCCCCGGGGGCGGTCGACGCCTCGATGTAGCGCTCGAGCGTCAGCTCGGGATCGGCCTTGGGCATCGGGAGGTAGCCGGGAAGGATGTTGTAGAGGGTGGGGATGTCGGTCGAGCCCTGGATCGACGCGTGCCCGCGGAGGGCGAGAATGCCCCCGCCCGGCCGTCCGATGTTGCCGAGCAGGAGCTGGAGGATCGAGGCGGCCCGGATGTACTGGACGCCGGTCGTCCGCTGGGTCCAGCCGACCGAGTACACGAAGGCCGTGGTCCGCTCGCGCCCCGAGTTGGCGCAGATGGCCTCGGCGACTTCGAGGAAGGTCGCCCGGGGAACGCCGCAGACGCGCTCCACCATCTCCGGCGTGTAGCGGCTGAAATGGCGCTTCAGCACCTGAAGGACGCACCGCGGGTGCGTCAGGGTCTCATCCTTGTCCGGCGGCTCGCCCCCCTTGAGCGCGGCGCCGTGGGCGCCGTGGGCCTGCTCGGCCGACGGATCATCGTTCGCCTCGCCGGCCGCCGCCGGCGGCTCCATGCCGGCGTAGCGCCAGCTCGCGACGTCGTACTTGCCGGCGGCCGGGTCGAAGCCCGAGAAGAGGCCGTCGAGGTCGGCGGTGTCGACGAACTCCTCGGAGACGATCGTCGCGGCGTTGGTGTAGCGGAGGACGTACTCGCGAAACTCCCGGCCCCCGCTCAGGACGTGGTTGATCAACCCGCCGAGCCAGGCGATGTCGGTCCCGGTGCGCAGGGGGACGTGGAGGTCGGCCAGGGCGCTCGTCCGGCTGAAGCGCGGATCGACGTGGATCACCTTCGCCCCCCGGGCCTTGGCCTCGACCACCCACTGGAAGCCGACCGGATGGCACTCGGCCATGTTCGACCCCTCGATCAGGATGCAGTCGGCGTTCTGGAGGTCCTGGAGGTAGTTGGTCGCCCCGCCGCGCCCGAAGGACGTCCCCAGACCGGGGACGGTGGACGAGTGTCATATCCGCGCCTGGTTCTCGATCGCCACGGCGCCGAGGGCCGAGAAGCACTTCTTGATCAGGTAGTTCTCCTCGTTGTCGAGCGTCGCCCCCCCGAGGTGGGCGAAGCCGCGGGTGCGGGCGAGGCGGGCTCCGCCGGCGTCGCGATCCTCCCACGTGCGCCGCCGGGTCTCGATCACCCGGTCGGCGATCATGTCCATCGCCTGGTCGAGCTCGAGATCCTCCCAGTCGGCCGCGTGGGGCCGGCGGTAGCGGACCCGCGTCTCGCGGGACGGTGAGTTGACCAGGGCGAGCGAGGACGAACCCCGAGGGCAGAGGCGCCCGCGGGAGATCGGCGAGTCCGGATCGCCCTCGATGTGAACGACCTGCTCGTCCTTGACGTAGATCGACTGCCCGCAGCCGACGGCGCAGTAGGGGCACACCGACCGGACGACGCGGTCGGCCGTGGACGTCCGGGGGACGATGGCGTCGGTGCGCTCCGAGCGGACGGCGGCACCCCGTCCGAGCCGGTCGACGGTCAGCTGGCGAAAGAGCGGGAGCATCACCGATCGCTCCTACCCGGGGGCGGATCGGCCCACACCGCGCGATATTTCCTCACTGGCGCCGTGAGCGTGTTAGGCTCGCCGGGCTGATGCGACGCCTTCTTCTCGGACTCCTGGTGTTGCTCGCCTTCGCTCCGGCCACGGCCCTCGCCGCCGACAACCCGCCGAACCAGATCGTCGTCAAGGGCGACATCCTCGTCGCCAAGGGGCAGACGGTCGGCGACATCTTCGTCGTCGACGGCAAGGTGACGGTTCGGGGCACCGTCCACGGCGACCTCATCGACGTCAACGGGGATGTGACGATCCGCGGGACGGTGACCGGCGACGTCGTCACCATCGCCAAGCGCGCCACCCTCGGCCGCCGGGCTCACATCGGTGGGGATCTCAAGTGGGGGCAGGACCGTCCGGTGGTCGCCCCGGGGGCGGTCGTCACCGGCAAGGTGCAGAAGCTCGGGGCCGGCTCGATCGGCACGCCGGGCATCGCCGTCGCGCTCGGCTTCTGGTTGGTCGTCACGCTCTCCCTCCTGATCGGCGGCCTGCTCCTGCTCGTGCTCGCTCCCGCCGCCGCCGACGCCGCTGTCCGGGCCGCCCGGGCGGGCACCGGGCGGACGGTCATCTCGGGCATCGTGCTCCTGATCGTCCTCCCCATCCTCGGCGTCGTCCTCCTCGTCACCGTGGTCGGAACCCCGCTCGGGATCGGCCTGCTCCTCGTTCTCGGCCCGCTCTACGCGATCTCCTACCTCACCGGCGCCATGCTCGTCGGCCGGCGGGTACGTAAGGCGGGCGGGCGGATCGGCGCGTTCATCGTCGGGCTGCTGATCCTCCGGGTCCTCGCCCTGATCCCCTTCCTCGGGGCCCTGATCTCGCTCGTGGCCACCGTCTTCGGCCTCGGTGCCCTGTTCGTCGCGATGCGCCGCGCCCGCACCGCCGCCGTCTGAGCCGGGCGCCGGCCCCGCCCCCTCCGCCGCTCAGCCTCCGAGCGCCTCCCAGCAGCCCCCCGGCCGCCCTCTCAGCCTCCGGGCGGGCGGGGGCCTCTCAGCAGCCCTCCGGGCGCCCTCTCAGCCTCCGGGCGGGCGCCTCGCAACAGCCTCCGGGCGCCGCTCAGCCTCCGGGCACGATGGTCAACGTCCACTTGCCGTCGGCGTTGACCAGGAACCCGTGGTAGGCCCCCTTGCGGATCGGCGCCTGCCCGCTCGCCGCCCGCGAGTTGACCGGCGAGAGAACCTTCGGGCTGGCCGGGATGACCTGGAACAGCCGGACCGCCGGCGGGGCGTCGTTCGTCCACTTGAGGGTGGAGTTCACCGGGATCCGCAGCGGCGGCACGCCGATGTCCTTGGGGCCGTTGCCGCTGAACTTCAGCGTCGTGGCCGGCGTCTGCGAGAGGGGTGTCGCCTTCTTCTTGCCGCTCTTGGTGGTCGCCGGCGTAGTCGACGTGCCGGTCGTGGCCGTCGTGGTGGTGGCGGACTTCTTCTTCGAGCCGCCCCCTCCGCAGGCACTCGCCCCGAGCACCAGCGTGCCGGCGAGGAGTGCGGCCGTCGTGCGATGTGCCAGGGTCATCGTCTTCGTCCTCCCGGTCGTTTGCGCCGGCTGCCGCCGCGGGCACCCGGGCGAGCGCTGGCCCTCAGCGTACGCTCACCCGGAGGCCCGCGGTCCCCCGCCGGGCCGGGGGGCGCCCCCCCGCCCCCCACCGGTCGACCGAAGCTCAGGCGAAGAGCTCGCGCTTGCCGGCCTCGATCACGGCCGTCGAGCCGATCGCCCCGCCGAGGAGCGCCGCCAGCGCCTTGGTCGAGCCCTTGCCGCCCCCGTTGGCATCGATGATGGCCATCGTTGCGGCGATCAGCACGAGGGTGTACTCGACGCCGCCCTCGGTGGCCCAGGGGCCGTGCTCGAGGTGGACGAGGCGGGCGGCGACGATCATCGTCGCGATCAGCGGGATCCCGGCCAGCGTCGGGAAGAGGCCGAGCAGGAGCAGGCTACCCCCGCCCAGCTCCCCGCCGGCCGCGAGCTGGGCGTTCAGCTTGCCCGGCTTCAGCCCGAGCGTCTCGAAGTGCGCGCCCGTCGCCTCGAGGCCGTAGCCCCCGAGGATGCCGAACTGCTTCTGGACGCCATGGCCGATGAAGTACCCGCCGACGATCAGGCGGGGGATCAGGCGTCCCAGGGCGCGGCGGCGCGTCTCGTTCTTCTTGCTCATCGATTCTCCTCTTCGCGTGGGGGCGATCAGCCGGCGGTCGACCGGGCTCAGGCGCGAATCTAAACGATTTCCCCGACCGGGCAGGCACGAATTCGCCCGACCGGCCTACTTGGCGCGGGCGATCCCCTGGGCGAAGCGGAAGACCCCGTGCGGGTCGTACCGCGCCTTGACCCGCTGGAGGCGCGGGTAATTCGTCCCGTAGTAGGCGTGCTGCCAGTTGCCGAGGCCGCTGTCGATGTAGTTCTGGTAGGCGTAGCCGGACACGAACGGCCGCATCGCCGCGTAGACCTCCCGCGCCCAGGCGACGAACGGCCCCGGGGCGTCGGCGGCGCCCCAGAAGTTCAGGTAGACGATGTGGAGGAGGGAGTCCCGGTGGACGAACGCCGTGGCCGCGGCCGCCACCCGGTTGACCGCGCAGTCGCCGAGGGCCTCGAGCTGGACGCCCCCCTCCCGGGCGGTCGGGCCGCCGGGCCAGCGCTCGACTTCGGCGAGCAGCGTGGCGATCGCCGGCCGGGGGAGGGGGTCGCGGACGAAGTCGGACCGCTGGTAGTTCGGCTCGTGGACGACCGCGCAGCTCAGCGTCCCGGACGCCGTCGGCGTGCAGGCGTCGGGGAGCGCCGCCGTCGCGTAGGGGACGGTGTGGATCGTCGTTCGCTCCGGGCCGAGGGCGAGGAGCGGGGCGAGGATGCCGCGGAGCTCGGCCTCCCCGCCGAAGAACTGCCCGCTCACCGTCGCGGTCAGCCGGCTCGTCCCCCCGGCGCCCAGCGACTTGAGCGCCCGGAAGCGCGAGTCGGCCAGGCGGTCGGTCGCCGGCGGGATCGTCCGCTGCCAGACGTCGAGCGCGGCCCCGGCCCCGGCCCAGGCGAAGCCGAGCGAGAAGGTGGTCAGCGGGGCGGCCGCCAGGGTCCGGAAGGTGAACTCGGTGGCCACGCCGAAGTTGCCGCCCCCGCCGCCCCGGCAGGCCCAGAACAGGTCGGGAGCCGAGCGGGCGCTCGCCCGGACCCGGCGGCCGTCGGCGAGGACGAGATCGACCGCGGCGAGCCTGTCGGACAGGAGCCCGGCGTGGCGCATCAGGTGGCCGAATCCGCCGCCGAGGGCGAGCCCGGCGACGCCGACCGTCGGGCAGGTGCCGGTCGGGAGGGCGACGCCGTGGCGGAGCACGAGGCCCTCGTAGACGTCGCGAAGGTTGGCCCCGGCGCCGATCCGGACCAATCGGGAGGCCGGGTCGTAGAGGACGTGGCGGATCGGCGAGACGTCGGCCACGATGCCCCGGGTGTTGGAGTACCCGGCGAACGAGTGGCGGCCGCTGCGGGCCGCGATCGGCCAGCCGCGGGCCCGGGCGAACGCGAGCACCTGGGCCACGTCGCCCGGGGTCCGGCAGAAGGCGATCGCCCGGGGCGCGATGTCGAGGCGCGGGTTGTAGAGCGCCTTGGCCGCGGGGTAGCCGGCCTCTCCGGGGAGGACGAGCTCGCCGCGCAGCCGGCCGGCGAGCGCTTGCGTGGTCGGCGGCCCGGCGGCGTCGGCCAGGAGCCCGGTCCGGTCGGCCAAGGTGAGCGCGAGCAGCGAGGCGGCCCCGGCTCGGCCAAGGAACTCCCGCCTCGTTCTCGGGGAGGGCATGACCGCGAGGCTACCGCCCGGCGGTAGATTGGCCCCACCGATGTGGTGGCAGGACGCCGTGATCTACCAGATCTACCCGCGCTCGTTCCAGGACAGCGACGGGGACGGCGTCGGCGACCTGGCCGGGATCACCGCCCGCCTCGATCACATCGCCGGCCTCGGGGCCGACGCGATCTGGCTCTCGCCGATCCATCCGTCCCCGCTGGCCGACTACGGCTACGACGTGTCCGACTACACGACCGTCGACCCGACGCTCGGCACCCTGGCCGACTTCGACGCCCTGGTCGACGGCGCCCACGCCCGTGGCCTGCGGCTGCTGCTCGACCTCATCCCGTGTCACACGTCGATCGAGCACCCCTGGTTCCGCGAGCACCCGGATCGCTACATCTGGGCCGACGACGGCCCGCCGAACAACTGGATCGCCAGCTTCGGCGGCTCGGCCTGGACGCGGGACGGGCCCACCGGACGCTGGTACCTGCATTCGTTCTTCGCCGAGCAGCCCGACCTCGACTGGCGCAACCCGGCGGTCGCCGCCGCCATGGGGGAGGTCGTGCGCCTGTGGCTGGCCCGCGGGGTCGACGGGTTTCGCCTCGACGCCCTCGACCGCCTCCTCAAGGATGCCGCCCTCCGCGACGATCCGCCCGCCCCGGCGGCCGCCCTCCTCCCGGTGCACCCGGAGGCCGCCCGCCTGGAGCGGCGCCATTCGGCCAACCAGCCGGACGTCGGGCGGCCGCTCGCCGCGCTGCGGGCGGCGATCGGCCCGCACCTGATGATCGGCGAGGTCTACCTCCCGACGGCCGACCTCGGCCCCTACCTCGAGCACCTCGACCTCGCCTTCTCCTTCGAGCTCCTCCACGCGCCGCTGCGGGCCGACCGCCTGCGCGCGGTGATCGAGGCGGCCCACGCGACCGGCCAGATCGGCTGGGTCGTCTCCAACCACGACTTCCCGCGCCTGGCCAGCCGGATCGGGCCCGAGAACGTCCGCGTCGCCTCGATGCTCCTGCTCACGCTGCCCGGGCCGACCTTCATCTACCAGGGCGACGAGCTCGGGATGGCCGACGGGGCGGCGCCCGATCCCCCGCTCGACCGCGCCGGTCGGGACGGCGCCCGGACGCCGATGCAGTGGGAGCCGACGCCGGGCGGCGGGTTCTCCACCGGCACGCCCTGGCTGGCGCCGGCCGACCCGCTCGCGCGCAACGTCGCCGATCAGGAGCGCGATCCCGGATCCGTGCTCCGCCTCTACCGGGATCTGATCGCCCTCCGCCGCGAGCTCGGGCCGGAGTTGCGCTTCCTCGAGGCCGCCGAGACCGTCCTCGCGTACGCGCGCGGCGACTACGTGGTCGCCCTGAACCTCGGCTCGGCGCCGGCGCCGGCGCCGGCCCACGGGGAGATCGTCCTGGCCACCGAGCCCGGCGTCCCGGCCGACCCGGCGGTGCTCCCGGCGCGCGCCGGCTGGGTGGCCCGGGCGCCGTAGGCGAATCTTGCTTGCAATCCGCACGCCGGGGTATGTACGGTGTCGGCAGGGCGCTTTTTCTGTGGGGAGGAAGGCCGTGGGCAGGACGCTGAGGGTTGCCGTGAACGTCGCGATGGTCGGCCTGATCGCCGCGGTGGTCGGCGCGTGCGGCGGCTCGAGCTCCTCGGGCGGCCGCGCGACGCTCAACTGGTACGTGTTCCCCGAGCATTCCGGGGCCTTCGACCAGGCGGCGTCCGATTGCTCGAAGGCCTCCGGCGGTCGGTACACGATCTCGATCCAGACGCTGCCCTCCGACGCCGACAGCCAGCGCCAGCAGCTCGTCCGCCGCCTGGCCGCCAAGGACTCCTCGATCGACATCATCGGGATGGACGTGGTCTGGACCCCCGAGTTCGCCGAGGCCGGCTGGCTGCGGCCGTGGACGGGCGCCCCCGCCCAGGAGGTGACGGCCGGGACCCTCGCCGTCCCGATCCAGACCGCCACCTACAAGGGGCACCTGTACGGCGCCCCGGCCAACAGCAACACCCAGCTCCTCTGGTATCGCAAGGATCTCGTCCCGACGCCGCCGCAGACCTGGAGCGAGATGATCTCGATGGCGACCGCCCTGGCCAAGCAGGGCAAGCCCCACTACATCGAGATCCAGGGCAAGCAGTACGAGGGGCTGATGGTCTGGTTCAACACCCTGGTCAACTCGGCCGGCGGGACCATCCTCAGCGGGCCGACGACCGTCGCCCTCGGCCCGCCGGCCGCGGTCGCCGCCGGCGTCATGAAGCAGCTCGCCACGTCGGTCGCCGCCGACCCGTCGCTGACCAACCAGCAGGAGGACGACAACCGGCTCGCCTTCGAGAAGGGCGTCGCCGCGTTCGAGATCAACTACCCGTTCGTCTATCCGAGCGCCCAGATGAACGCCCCGAAGATCGCCGCCGAGATGGGCTACGCCCGTTACCCGGCGATCACCGCCGGGAGCCCCAGCCGCGTCACCATCGGCGGCCTCAACCTCGGTGTCTCGACCTACTCCCAGCACCCGGCCGACGCCTTCGAGGCGGCCGCCTGCCTGCGGAACGCCGCCCACCAGAAGGTCGGCGCGATCAAGGGCGGGCTCCCGCCGACCCTGAGCGCCCTCTACGACGACCCGTCGCTGGCCCAGCCGTACCCGTTCCATCAGCTGATCAAGGAGCAGCTGGCCAACGCGAGCGTCCGCCCGCAGACCCCGCTCTACAGCGACGTCTCCCTGGCCATCCAGAAGACCCTGTCGCCGCCCAGCGCGATCAACACCGCCTCGATCGTGTCCGCCCTCGGCTCCGAGCTGAAGAAGGCCCTCAGCTCGAGTGAGCTGATATGAGCACCTCGGCCGTACCCGCCGAGCCGGGCGCCGTCCGCGCGACCGCCGGCCGACCGAAGCGCGTGACCGACCGGGTGCGCGCCGAGCGCCGCCTCGCCTGGCTCCTCTGCGCCCCGGCGGTCGTGGTGATGCTGGCGGTGACGGTCTATCCGATCGTCTACGCGATCTGGCTCTCCCTCCACCGCTCGGATCTCCGCTTCCCGGCCGCCAGCAAGTTCATCGGCCTGGCCAACTACGGGCACGTCCTCGGCTCGTCGGTCTGGTGGGCCGACGTCGCCCACACGATGATCATCACCGTCTTCTCGGTCGCCCTCGAGCTCGTCCTCGGGATGTGCCTCGCCCTCGTCATGCACCGGGCGATCTTCGGCCGGGGCGCCGTCCGCGCCGCCGCGCTGATCCCCTACGGCATCGTCACCGTGGTCGCCGCCTTCGCCTGGCGCTACGCCTGGTCGGCCAACACCGGCTTCGTCCCCGGGCTGCTCGGCCTGAGCTACGACCCGCTGACCCGCCAGTTCAGCTCCTACCTGGTGATCATCCTGACCGAGGTGTGGAAGACGACTCCGTTCATGGCGCTCCTCCTCCTCGCCGGCCTCGCCCTCGTCCCGGACGAGCTCCACGAGGCGGCGAAGGTCGACGGGGCCAATGCCTGGCAGCGCTTCGTCCGGATCACGCTCCCGCTGATCAAGCCGGCGATTCTCGTCGCCCTGCTCTTCCGGACGCTCGACGCCGTGCGGATCTTCGACACCGTCTTCATCCAGACCGCCGGCCAGAACGGGACCGAGACGGTCTCCATCCTCGGCTACAACCAGCTCCTGAACCGCCTGAACCTCGGCCTCGGGTCGGCCGTCTCGGTCCTCGTGTTCCTGCTGGTCGCGCTCCTCGCCTTCCTCTTCATCAAGGTGCTCGGCGTCTCGGCCAGTCAACAAGGGGAGGCGAAATGAAGTACACGCCGCGGGAGCGCACCCTCTGGAGCACCGGCATCCTGGTGGTGGTCGCCTTCTCGCTGATCCCCGTCCTGTGGATCATCTCGCTCTCGCTCAAGGATCCGAGCACCCTGGCCGACGGCAACTTCCTTCCGGCCAAGTGGTCGTTCGCGAACTACAAGGGCATCTTCAACCAGACGATCTTCACCGACGCCCTGCGCAACTCGATCGGCATCGCCATCATCGCCACCCTGATCGCCGTCGCCCTCGCCTCGATGGCCGCCTACGCGATCTCCCGCCTCGACTTCCCCGGCAAGACCGCGATCCTCTCGGGCGCGCTGGCCATCGCCATGTTCCCGCCGATCTCGATCGTCGGGCCCCTGTTCAACCTCTGGCGCTCGCTGCACCTCTTCGACACCTGGCAGGGCCTCGTCATCCCGTACATGACCTTCGCCCTCCCGCTCAGCATCTACACCCTGTCGGCGTTCTTCCGGGAGATTCCCCGCGAGCTCGAGCAGGCGGCGCAGATGGACGGAGCCACGCCGTTCCAGGCCTTCTGGAAGGTCATCGCCCCGCTGGCCGCCCCGGGCGTGTTCACCACGGCGATCCTCGTCTTCCTCTTCTGCTGGAACGACTTCGTCTTCGCCGTGTCGCTGACCTCGACCAACCACGCGCGGACGGTCCCGGCCGCGCTGGCGGCGTTTCCCGGGGCCTCCCAGTTCCAGCAACCGACCGGATCGATCGCCGCGGCCGCCGTGGTGGTCACCGTCCCGATCATCATCATGGTCCTGATCTTCCAGCGCCGGATCGTCGCGGGACTGACCGCCGGCGCTGTGAAGGGATAAAGGAGACAGTTGTGGCCGAGATCGTTCTCGACGGCGTGACCAAGCGATACCCGGACGGCTTCGAGGCCGTCAAGAGCATGGACCTGACGATCGCCGACGGCGAGTTCATGATCCTCGTCGGCCCGTCGGGCTGCGGCAAGTCGACCGCCCTGCGGATGATCGCCGGGCTCGAGGACATCTCCGGCGGAGAGCTGCGGATCGCCGGCGAGGTGGTCAACCAGAAGGCGCCGAAGGACCGGGACATCGCGATGGTCTTCCAGAACTACGCCCTCTACCCGCACATGACGGTCCGCGAGAACATGGGCTTCGCGCTCAAGCTGGCCAAGGTGGACGAGGGCGAGATCAACAAGAAGGTCGAGGAGGCGGCGCGGATCCTCGACCTGACCCAGCACCTCGACCGCAAGCCGGCCAACCTGTCGGGCGGGCAGCGCCAGCGGGTGGCCATGGGCCGGGCGATCGTCCGCGACCCGAAGGCGTTCCTGATGGACGAGCCGCTGTCGAACCTCGACGCGAAGCTCCGCGTCCAGATGCGAACCGAGGTCTCGCGGATCCAGCAGCGCCTGGGGACGACGACCGTCTACGTCACCCACGACCAGACCGAGGCGATGACCCTGGGCGACCGGGTCGCCGTCATGCGCAGCGGCGCCCTCCAGCAGGTCGGGACCCCGCGCGAGCTCTACACCCGGCCGGTCAACCTGTTCGTCGCCGGGTTCATCGGGTCGCCGGCGATGAACTTCCTCTCCGGACGGATCGAGGGCCGGACGTTGACCACGCCGCTCGGCAAGGTCGAGCTCGACAAGCCGGTCGCCGGGGAGGCCCGCCAGGTGGTCGTCGGGATCCGACCCGAGGATTTCGAGGACGCGGCGATCGCCGCCGAACGCGGGCATACGGGTACGACGTTCACCGTCGACATCGACGTCCTCGAGTCGATGGGCTCGGAGAGCTTCGCCTACTTCGCCGTCGAGTCCGAGCACGTCGGGTCCGACGAGCTCGCCGAGCTCGCCCAGGACTCCGGCCGGGCCGAGGTCCCGGGCGGCGAGCCCGGCCAGGTGGTCGCCCGCATCGATGCGGCGAGCGACATCCGCCAGGGCCGCAAGGCCAAGCTCTGGTTCAACCCGAAGAAGCTCCACCTCTTCGACGCCGAAACCGGCGCCGCGGTCAAGCAGGGTTGAGCTCCGGCCCTGAGCGACCCGGTAGCCGGCCTACGAGCACAGCCGAGAGCGACCCGGTAGCCGGCCTGCGACCCGCGCCGCCGCGCGGTCGGGGAGCCGGCCGGTGACCCGCCCAGCCGCGAGCGACCCGATAGCCGGCCGGCAACCCGCCCAGCCGCGAGCGACCCGATAGCCGGCCGGCAACCCGCCCAGCCGAGAGCGACCCGATAGCCGGCCGGCAACCCGCCCAGCCGCGAGCGACCCGATAGCCGGCCGGCGACCCGCCCAGCCGAGATCGACCCGATAGCCGGCCGGCGACCCGCCCAGCCGAGAGCGACCGCGCTCACCGGCCCGCGACCCCCGCACCCAAGCGCCCGCCTCACCGGCCCGCAACCCCCGCACCCCAAGCGACCGCCTCACCGGCCCGCAACCCCCGCACCCCAAGCGCCCGCCTCACCGGCCCGCAACCCCCGCACCCAAGCGACCGCCTCACCGGCCCGCAACCCCCGCACCCAAGCGACCGCCTCACCGGCCCGCAACCCCCGCACCCAAGCGCCCGCCTCACCCGGCCCGCAACCCCCGCACCCAAGCGCCCGCCTCACCCGGCCCGCAACCCCCGCACCCAAGCGCCCGCCTCACCCGGCCCGCAACCCGCGCACCCGAGCGCCCGCCTCACCCGGCCCGCAACCCGCGCACCCGAGCGACCGCCTCACCCGGCCCGCAACCCGCGCACCCCGAGCGACCGCCTCACCCGGCCCGCGACCCGCGCAGCCGGGCGATCGGTTAGTCGGCAGCCGACTCGCGCAGCCGGGCGATGACCTCGTCGCTCCAGCTGTGGGTGCGCAGCAGCCGGTAGCGATCCCCGGCCACCCGCATGTAGGCCTCGGTCTCCGTGCCCGCGTCCAGGAGCTCGGCCTCCCGCAGGAGCTCGACCACCGGGGCGTACTCCTCCTCGAACCACGCGTCGGCCACCGCCCGGCGATCCATCATCGTCCGGCGGTCCTGCATCAGCCGGAAGCCCCAGGCCTCGACGCCCTCGGCGAGCTCGGCGTATCCCCACGGATCGGTCAGCCGGATCCGCAGCGCCTGCTCGGGCGCGAGCGGGACCCGCTCGAGGAAGACCCGCTCGTGCGACTTGAGCGGCAGATCGCCGACCGTCATCGCCTCGCTCGGGGCCAGGCGCGTCCGCACCTCGGTCACCTGGGCGTCGATCGACGTCCTCCCGAGGGCGCGGGCGACCGAGACCCGGTGGTGGCCGTCGCGGACGAAGTGGAGGCCCCCGATTCGAAAGACCGAGATCGGCGGCATCGCCGCCCCCCGCCGCTCGGCCTGGGCGATCGACTCCCAGCGCGAGCGCACCCGCGAGGAGGTCGGACGGAACTGGCGATCGAAGTCGCCGGTCCGGTCGACGGTCCCGACGATCGACTCGAGCCGGATCGACTCGAGGCCGAGCGACCGCTCGCCCGTCCGGCCGAGGGCGGCGACCACCTCCTCGAACGGGAGGATCACCCCGACGTCGTCCGGCGTGCGCCGCAGGCGCCCAGCCAGGTGGGAGAGGGCCTGGCGACGGCGCGCGCGGAGGAAGTCGTTCTGCGCGTCGGCCAGCGGGAAGCCGGTGTCGGGGGGCATCAGATCGGGTGGGCGAACCTCTGGGAGACCATTGTCTCAGAGCGCCCGCGAACACCGGCGTCACGGGCCGGTGGTTTGACTAGTCTGCCCGGCGATGCGACCCCGCCGCCTCCTCGCCCCCGCCCTGGCGATCGCCGCCCTCGTCGCCGGCTGCGGCGGATCCCACCGGCCGGCGGCCTCGACGCCGAGCCCGTCACCGGCGCCCGCCGGCCCGGCGCCCGCCCCCGGCCACAGCCTGCTCGCCCGTCCGGGCTTCAGCGTCGTCGCCCAGGCCACCCGCGGATACGTCCGTCTCTACCGCCGGCCCGGTCCCGGGCGGCCCCTCCGCGTCCAGCGGAGCCCCGATCCCCGGTTTCCGCTGATCCTGCTCGTCCGGCGCTCCCAACCCGGATGGCTCCAGGTCCGCCTGCCGGTCCGCCCCAACCAGAGCATCGCCTGGATCCGCGCCTCCGAGGTCAGGCTCCGCTACGACGAGTTCCGCCTCGAGGTCAGCCTCGGCCGCCACCGCCTCCTCCTCTGGCGCGGCCAGCGGCTGCTCGACCGCCAGCCGATCGGCGTCGGCCGGGTGGTGACGCCGACGCCCCACGGCCTCTACTACATCATCCAGCAGTTCCGGCTCACCGATCCCGGCGGCCCGTTCGGCCCCTACGCGCTCGGCCTCTCGGCCTACTCGAACGTGCTCCAGACGTTCGGGAGCGGCCCCGGACAGATCGCCATCCACGGGACCAACGACCCGGGCGGGATCGGGGCCGACGTCAGCCATGGCTGCATCCACGTCAGCAACCCCGAGATCACCCGCCTCGCCCATCTCCTTCCCCTCGGGACGCCGGTCACGATCACCGCCTGAGCCTCGGGGCGCCGGTCACGATCACCGACCTGAGGAGGTGTTACGGCCGGCGCCCGGCGGTGTATACCGGAGGTGGACACCACGCCAACCGCTCTCGACCAGGTTCGCCGCGCCCTCAGGCGCGGACGTATCGGCAGCTCCGAGCGGACTCGCTCCTGGACGCGCTCGGCCGCGCCCGGCTCGACGCCCCGGACGACGATGAGCCGCCGGTCGTCCTTCGTGCGCAACGCCTCGCGCTACGTCTCGCGCCCGCCCGACCGCTGAGCCCCCACCGGCCGGCAGTTCTCGGCGCCCGCGGCCGGCATCAGCAGCGAGACGATCGGCTCCGGTCCCGGGCGGGTCACCTCGAGCCGGGCGCCCTCGGCGTGGGCGAGCGACCGGGCGAGCGCCAGCCCGATCCCGTGCCCCCGGCCCACGCCCCGGACGAAGGCGGCCTCCGGGTCGGGACCGAAGCCTGGGCCCCGATCGTCGACCTCGACGGTCAGCGCGTGCCCGAGGCGGCAGACCCTGACCCCGACGGCGCCGGCCCCGTGCGCCTGGGCGTTCTCGACCAGCACGTCGACGATCTCGCCGACCACCGCCGGCGACACCGCCGCGACGGCCGGCCTGGCCTCGACCCGCACCCGCAGCGGGCGCCCCGCCGCGGCCAGCGGCCCGTGCCACCGGGCTTCGACCTCGCGGACGAGCCGGACCAGGTCGGTCGTCCGGACGGCCGGCGGCGTCCCCCGGGCGACGGCTAGGAGCGTCTCCACCGTGCCCTGGAGCCGGTCGACCTGGGTCAGCGCCGCCGCCAGCTCGACCGCGTCCTGCTCGAGGGCGAGCGCCTCGAGCTCGAGGCGCAGGGCGGTCAGCGGCGTCCGGAGCTGATGCGAGGCATCGGCGCTGAACGCCCGCTCCCGGTTGACTAGCTCCTCGATCCGGTGCGAGCTCCGGTCGAGCGCCCCGCCGACGTCGTCGATCTCCCGGATCCCCACCGGCTTCGCCCGCGCGGCGAAGTCCCCCTCCCCCACCTTCCGGGCCACCGCGGCCAGCGTCTCCAGCGGTCCGGCGAGCCGGCTCCCGAGGGCGAGCGCGGCCAGTACCGAGAGCGCGACCAGCCCGGCCGCCAGGCCGCCGAGGGCGAGCCAGGCCCGCTCGGTCCGCCCGGCCACGGCGCCCCCGTCGCGCTGGGCGACGACCACGCCGGTGACCCGCTCCCCGCTCAGCAGCGGCACCGCCACCCGCAGTCCGGTGGCGTCGGCCGATCCGGCCGGCCGGCGGGTCCGCAGGGCTCCGATCGCGGCGGCGCCGGCGCGCGCCGGACCCCGCCCGGCGACCAGCCCGCCCCCGGCGTCGTAGATCGCCAGGCGGTCCTTCGACGGCGGCAGCTCGACCCGATCGCCCGCGGTCGTGCTCAGGTCGATGCCGCGCGTCGCGGCCACCGTGTCGCGCTGGAGGCGAAGCAGTTCCTCGTCGCGGTAGCTGCGCTGGAGCACGACGCCCAGGGGCAGGGCGAAGAGGGCCACGGCGCACGCGGCCACGCCGGCGATCGCCAGGACGAGGCGGCGCTTCACGGCCGCTCGAACCGGTAGCCGACGCCGCGCAGGGTGGCGATCGCACCTGGACCGAGCTTCTGGCGCAGCCCCAGCACGTGGGTGTCGAGGGTCTTGGTCGAGCCGATCCACGCCGTGTCCCAGACCTCCTCCATGATGCGCTCCCGCGTCAGCGCGATCCCGGCGTTGAGGGCGAACAGGGCCAGCAGGTCGAACTCCTTCGGCCGCAACGCCAGCTCGTCGTCCGCGAGCCAGGCCCGCCGGGCGGCCCGGTCGACGCGGAGCTCCCCGACCTCGAGCGGCAGCTCGCCCTCGCCGGCCGGACCGGCGACCCGGCGCATGTGCGAGCGGATGCGGGCGAGCAGCTCCGAGAGGCGGAAGGGCTTGACCAGGTAGTCGTCCGCCCCGGCGTCGAGGCCCGAGACCACGTCGAGCTCGCCGTCGCGGGCCGTGAGGATCAGGATCGCCACCGCCGGATGGGCCGCCCGCAGGCGGCGGCACAGCTCGAGGCCGTCGACGTCGGGAAGCCCCAGGTCGAGCACCACCAGCCCGACGCCGGCGGCCGCCCCCACCGCCTCGGCCCCCCGCGCCAACCGCTCCACCCGGTAGCCCTGCCCGGCGAGCACCCGACCCAGACCCGCGGCGATCGCCTCGTCGTCCTCGACGACCAGGATCCGGAGTTCGACCATAAGCCCAGACGGTAGCGGCCGGCCCGCGTTCTGACCTCGCGTTGACCTGCCCGGACCTGGGCGTGACCCGCGGCCCCTACGGTGGCCGGCACTCGCCCCGTCGACGCCCTCGGAGGCCCCGTGTCCAAGCTCTGCCTGCTCGCCGTCCTCGCCGCGCTCGTCGCCGGCTGCGGCTCCAGTTCGAGCTCGAAGCCGAGCTCCCCGAACGCGCCCGAGAGCCTCCCGCCCGGAGACATCCCCGACACCGTGGCCTATGTCCCCTACGCGGTCCCGGGGGCCGGATACACGCTGAGCACGCCCGAGGGCTGGTCGCGCTCGAGCGCCGGCGGCGTCGTGACGTTCACCGACAAGCTCAACCGGGTCGAGATCAGCGCCACCCCGAGCCCGATCACCCTCGCCGCCGTCAAGCGCACCGTGGTCCCGAGGCTCGCCGCGCAGATCAAGGGCTTCAAGCTCCAGGCGGTCGCCCCGGTCACGCGCCAGGCCGGGCCGGCGATCCGCACCGCCTACCTCGCCTACTCGGCGCCCGACCCGGTGACCGGCAAGTTCGGCGTCCTCGCGGTCGAACGCTACGACTTCGACCACCGGGGCCGCGACGTGGTCATCACGCTGTCGGCGCCCAACGGCTCCGACAACGTCGATCCGTGGAACAGGATCACCAACTCCCTGCGGTTCACCCGATGAGCGCCGTGCTCGAAGCGCGCAGCCTCTACCGGTTCTTCCACGCCGGGGACGACGAGACGCTCGCCCTCCAGGGGGTCTCTCTGGCCGTCGAGCCGGGCGAGCTGATCGCCGTCACCGGCCCGTCGGGCTCGGGCAAGTCGACCCTCCTCGCCTGCCTGGCCGGCCTCGACGAGCCCGACGGCGGGAGTGTCAGCATCGACGGAACGCGCATCTCCCGCCGCCCCGAGGAGCAGCGCGCCCGGATCCGGGGCGCCCGGATCGGGATGCTCTTCCAGCAGGCCAACCTCGTCGGCCACCTGTCGATCGCCGGCAACGTCACCCTGGCCCAGCGGATCGGCGACGGATCGCGAGCCGGGTCGTGGCGCCAGGAGGTGCTCGAGCGCTGCGGCATCGAGCATCGTGCCCAGGCCCGCCCGGCCCAGCTCTCGGGCGGCGAGCTCGCCCGGGCCGGGCTGGCCGTCGCCCTGGCCAACGACCCGCCGGTGATCCTGGCCGACGAGCCGACCGGCGAGCTCGACTCGGCCACCGCCGCCCAGGTGCTCGAGCTGCTGCGCGAACGGGCCGCCGCCGGCGCCGGCGTCCTGATCGTCACCCACAGCCCCGCGGCCGCCGCCGCCGCCGACCGCGAGGTCCGCCTGCTTGACGGGAGGGTCGCGCCATGACCGAGCCGCTCGTCCGCTGCCAGGACGTCGCCCGCACGTTCGGCCGCGGTCGCGCCGCGACCGTCGCCCTCCACGCCACCACCTGCGCGGTCTTCGCCGGCCAGCGGATCGCCGTGGTCGGCCCATCCGGGTCGGGCAAGTCGACTCTCCTGCACCTGATGGCCGGCCTCGACGACCCCACCGTCGGCCGGGTGAGCTGGCCCGCCATCGGCCGCCGCGACGAGCTCCGGCCCGGGCGGGTGGCCGTCATCTTCCAGGGGCCGAGCCTGCTGCCCCCCCTGACCGTGCTCGAGAACACGGCGCTCCCCCTGGTCATCGGGGGCATGACCGACGCCGGGGCCCGGGTGGCCGCGCACGCCGCCCTTCGCACCCTCGACCTCGACGAACTCGCCGACAAGCTCCCCGAGGAGATCTCCGGCGGCCAGGCCCAGCGCGTCGCCGTGGCCCGCGCGCTGGCCGGCGAGCCGAGCCTGATCCTGGCCGACGAGCCGACCGGCCAACTCGACCGGGCCAGCGGCCGGGCGGTGGTCGACGTCCTGCTCGCGGCAAGCGAGCACGCCGGCTCGGCCCTCGTCGTCTCGACGCACGACCTGACCGTGGCCGACCGTCTCCCCGACCGCTGGGAGATGCACAGCGGCGAGCTCGAGACCGAGACGAGGGCGACGCGATGGTCGCGCTGAACTGGCTTCGCGGGCTGATCGCCCACCGCCCGACGCGGCTCGTCGCGACCGGCCTGGGGGTCGCCGTCGGCGTCGCGCTGATCGCGGCGATCGGGACCTTCCTATCCTCGACGAACGCCAAGATGACCCAGCGCGCGATCGCCCGCGTGGCGGTCGACTGGCAGGTCGAGGCCCAGCCGGGCGCCGACCCGGCCGCCGTCCTGGCCCGCGTCAGCGCCTTCCCCGGCGTCCGCCACGCCGCGGCCGTCCAGCTCGCCGGGTCGCCCGGGCTGACGGCGACGACCCAGGGCTCGACCCAGACGACCGGCGCCGCCCAGGTCCTCGGCCTACCCGCCGGCTACGCCGCCGCCTTCCCCGGCGAGCTCCGCCTGCTCACCGGCGACCTGACCGGGGTCCTCGTCGCCCAGCAGACCGCCTCGAACCTCCACGTCGCCCCGGGGAGCACGGTCACGATCGCCCGCCCGGGGACGACCCCGACCACGGTCAAGGTGACCGGGGTGGTCGACCTCCCCTACGCCGACTCGCTCTTCCAGAAGGTCGGCGCGCCTCCCGGGGCCCAGGCCCAGGCCCCGCCCGACAACGTCGTCCTCCTCCCCGCGGCGACCTTCCGCAGCGCCTGGGCGCCGATCCTGGCCCACCGCCCCGAGCTGATCCGGACGCAGATCCACACGACCCTCACCCACACCCTCCCGAGCAGCCCGAGCGCCGCCTTCGACCAGGTCGCGGCCCGCGCGCGCAACCTCGAAGGCCGGCTGACCGGGACCGGCCTGGTCGCCGACAACCTCGGCGCCGCGCTCGACACGGCCCGCCAGGACGCCCTCTACGCCCAGATCCTCTTCCTCTTCCTCGGCGTCCCCGGGGCGATCCTGGCCGGCCTGGTGACCGCCCTGATCGCGTCGGCCGGGGCCGACCGGCGCCGGCGCGACTCGGCGCTCCTGCGGACCCGCGGCGCCTCCACCCGAACGCTCGTGCGCATCGCCCTGGCCGAGACCGGGTTCGCCGGTGGGACCGGCGTGCTCGCCGGCCTGGCGGGCGCGCTCCTGATCGGCCAGAGCAGCTTCGGAACCGCGTCGTTCGGAGCCGGCCCGGTGTCCGCCGTCCTCTGGGCGCTCGGCGCGGCGCTCGTCGGTCTGGCGATCGCCGCCGGTGCGATCGCCCTCCCGGCCCTGCGCGACGCCCGCTCGCTCACGGTAGCCGGACAGCGGCGGCAGGTCGGGCGCGTGCCCCGGGGTCCGGTGTGGGCGCGCTACGGGCTGGACCTCGGCTGCCTCGCCGTCGCCGGCCTCATCTACTGGCAGGCCTCCCGGAACGGCTACCAGCTGGTGCTCGCCCCCGAGGGGGTGGCCCAGGTCTCGGTCAACTGGTACGCCCTGCTCGCCCCAGTGCTCGGCTGGATCGGCGCTGGCCTGCTCGTCTACCGCCTGGCCGACCTCGCGCTCCACCGCGGACGCCGGCCGCTCGCCGGAGCGCTCCGGCCGCTGGCCGGCGAGCTCGCCCCGACCGTCGCTCGGGCGATGGGCCGCCAGCGCCGGCTGCTCGCCCGGGCCGTGGCCCTCGTCGCCCTGACCGCCGCCTTCGCCGGGTCGACGGCGGTGTTCAACTCCACCTATCAGGCGCAGGCCGAGGCCGACGCCCGGCTCTCGAACGGAGCCGACGTCGCGGTGACCGAGTCGCCCGGCGTCTCGGTCGGGCCCGCCCAGGGGATCGCCCAGCTGGGGAGGATCCCCGGCGTCGGTCAGGTCGAGCCGCTCCAGCACCGCTACGCCTACATCGGCGCCGACCTCCAGGACCTCTTCGGCGTGCGCCCGGCGACGATCACCAGCGCCGGCAAGCTCCAGAACGGGTGGTTCCAGGGGGGGAGCGCGGCCAGCCTGATGCGGATCATCGCCCGCGACCCGTCGGCCATCCTGGTCAGCGCCGAGACCGTGAAGGACTACCAGCTCCACCGCGGCGACCTGCTCAACCTCCGCCTCCAGGACGGGCGCACCAAGCGGCTGACCACGGTGCCGTTCCACTACGAGGGCGTGGCCAAGGAGTTCCCCACCGCCCCGAAGGACTCGTTCTTCGTCGCCAACCAGACCTACGTCGCCGCCCGGACCGGGTCAGACGCGGTCGGCAGCTTCCTCGTCCAGACCGACGGCACCAACCCCGCCGTCGTGGCCCGGCGGATCGCCGCGACGGTCGGCTCGAGCGCGGCGGTGAGCGACATCGTCAACCAGCGCCACGTGGTCGGCTCGAACCTCACCGCGGTCGAGCTGTCGGGCCTGACCCGGATCGAGCTCGGCTTCGCCCTCGTGCTCGCCGCCGCCGCGACCGGTCTCGCCCTCGGGCTCGGCTTCAAGGAGCGCCGCCGGACGTTCGCCATCGCCAGCGCCCTCGGCGCCCGCCCTCGCCAGCTCGGCGGCTTCGTCTGGGGCGAGTCGGCGTTCGTCGCCGGAGGCGGCCTGCTCCTCGGCGCGGTGATGGCCAGCCTGCTCTCGATCACGCTGGTCGACGTCCTGACCGGGGTGTTCGATCCCCCGCCGGACACGCTCGCGATCCCCTGGGGCTACCTGCTCGGGGTCGGCGGCGCCGTGGTCGCCACCGTCCTGGCCGCCGGGATCATCACCCTCCGCGCCCTCCGGCGACCGGCGATCGAGGAGCTCCGCGACCTCTAAGTAGTGGTTCGTCCGGTAAGTTCGTGTGCCATTCGGCGAGGTCCGGGGGCCGCGTGGCCAGGACGCAGAAGCGGCGGCATAATGGACGTATTCCGAGCTTCGAGGACGCCGCCACGCGGTCATCCGGGCCCGCCCAATGGTGCAGGAACTTGCTGGACGGACCACTAGCTACCGGAGGATCCCGGTGTGGCCGATCGAGTAGCGGCCGGGCTGGGGCCAGACGGCGAGCCCGTGCGGGCCGTCGCCGACGTTGATCCGGTGGAGCAGGCGGCCGGTCAGCGTCGAGATCGCGTAGACACACGCGCTGTAGCGACCCGACAGCCAGAGGATGCGCCCGTCGGCGGAGACCCCACCCATGTCGGGCGACCCGCCCCCCGGGAGGTGCCAGGTGCGCACGACCCGGCGGGTGGCGAACGACACCAGGCTGATCGACCCGGCGTCGCGGTTGGACACGTAGAGGATCCGTGAGTCGCGGCTCGGGTAGAGCCCGTGCGCCCCCCGCCCGGTGGCCACGAAGGCGAGCTTGCGCATCCGCCGGGCGTCGATCACCCAGACGCCGCCCCGGGCCATGTCGGCGACGTAGAAGACCCGCCCGTCGGGGGAGAGCTTGACGTCCTGGGGCATCGCCGCCGCCGCCAGGTCGATCGACCGGACCACCTTCTCCCGGGCGAGGTCGACGACGATGAGCCGGCCGGCGAACTCGCACGAGGCGAGGGCGTAACGGCCGTCGAACGTGTAGTCCATGTGGTCGATGCCCGCGCAGCCCGGCGTGGCCAGGGCCCGGTGGAGGCGCATCGTCCGGGCGTCGCGGAAGTCGAGCTCCCGGTGGGCCTCGGCCACGACGATGGCGAAGCGCCCGTCCGGGGTGAAGTACAGGTTGTACGGATCGAGCACCGGGATCGGCCGCCCCGGGCGGCCGGTGCGCGGGTCGATCGGGGTGAGGCTGTTGCCGACGTCGTTGGTCACGTAGAGGGTGCGCAGGTCCCACGACGGGGTCACGTGCTGGGGGAGCGCGCCGACCGGGAAGTGGGCGACGACGCGGAACGTCCGCTGGGAGATCACGTCGACCGTGTTCGACTGGCTGTTCGGGACGTAGACCAGCGGCGGGTCGCCCCGGACGACCCGGCTGAGGCGCCCGGCCCGGTCGGCGGCGTAGATGTCGTCGCGGCGGAGCGGCCGCGGGATCCTCCCCGGGCGCAGCGCGCCGCGCGCGGCGGGCGATCGCCCGGACGACGGCGGGCCGGGGCCCGGTCGGCTCGGCGAGCCGCCGCCGCAGGCGGCGAGCGTGCACGCCGCGACGAGGGCTGGGCACCAGATCCTCACGCGCGCATCGTAGGGACCGGGACATGAATACTTCATGAAGGCGACGCCGCGACCGGTCGCCGTGATGTGAATCGCGTTGACCGTCAGGCCGTGATCGGCACCGGGGACCGGGACCCGCTCGTTCACGACGACCTTGCCGAGCCCGAGGGGCAGGTTGATCGTCGTGCTGGGCGCCGGCGCGTTGGCCTACCTGATCGTCCCGATGGTCAGCGACGCGAACGTGCCGGTGCCGCTCGCCCCGCGCACGTGCTCGTCGAGCCCGCGTCGATCGCCGTGGCCGCGATCGCCGGGATCAAGGGCAGCCCGGCGATCCCCAGGGCTGGCCACCGTCGCCCTCGCGGTCGACGCGCCAAGCGCCAGCGTCGTCTTGACCTTGGCACACCGCGCCTGAGCGCTGATCAGCCCGCCGATCGATGCCACGCAGGGCGTCGTCGTGGTGCCCGCCGGACCGGCCGGCTAGAGGATCGGCAGGTAGCGGTCGAGCTCCCAGCGGGTGACCTGGACGCGGTAGTCGTCCCACTCCTGGCGCTTGATCTCGACGTAGCGGTTGAACGTGTGCTCGCCGAGGGTGCGCAGCGCGAGCTCCGACTCGGCGGTCAGCTCGATCGCCTCGCCCAGCGTCTCGGGCAGCTGCTCGATCCCCAGGCGCCGGCGATCGTCCGGGGAGAGGTGATAGAGGTTCTTCTCCATCGGCTCGGGCAGCTCGTAGCCCTTCTCGATCCCCTCGAGGCCGGCCTGGAGGAGGGCGGCGAAGGTCAGGTACGGGTTGCACGCCGGATCCGGGCACCGGAGCTCCATCCGCGTCGCCTGCTCCTTGCCCGGGTGGTAGAGGGGCACGCGGACGAGGGCCGAGCGGTTGCGCCGCGACCAGGCGACGTAGACCGGGGCCTCGAAGCCCGGGACCAGGCGCTTGTAGGAGTTGACCCACTGGGCGAAGATCGAGGAGATCTCCCGGGCATGGCGGAGCTGGCCGGCGATGAAGGCCTTGCCGACATCCGAGAGGAAGTACTGGTCGTCCGCGTCATAGAAGGCGTTGCGCCCGTCGGCGAACAGCGACTGGTGGGTGTGCATACCCGAGCCGTTCTCGCCGAACAGGGGCTTCGGCATGAACGTCGCGTGCCAGCCGTACTTCATCGCGTATTCCTTGACCGTGATCCGGTAGGTCATGCAGTCGTCGGCCATCTTCAGGGCGTCGGCGAAGCGGACGTCGATCTCGTGCTGGGACGGGCCGACCTCGTGGTGGCTGTACTCGACGTGGATGCCGAGCTGCTCGAGCGCGAGCACCGTCTCCCGGCGAACGTCGGATCCGGCGTCGAGCGTCGTCAGGTCGAAGTAGCCGCCCTGGTCGAGCGGCTCGGTCGTCTTGTTGTCACGGAAGAGGAAGTACTCGAGCTCGGGACCGACGTTGAACAGATCGAAGCCCATCCCCTGGGCCCGCTTGATCGCCCGGCGCAGGATGTGCCGCGGGTCGCCCTCGTAGGCCGTCCGCTCCGGCGTGAGGACGTCGCAGAACATCCGCCCGACCCCCTGCTCCTCCGGCCGCCAGGGGAGCACGGCGAACGTGCTCGGATCGGGCATGGCGATCATGTCCGACTCCTCGATCGCGTTGAACCCGGTGATCGACGACCCGTCGAAGCCCATCCCCCCCTCGAAGGCGTCGGGGAGCTCCTCGGCGTTGATCGAGAACGACTTCAGCTGGCCGAGGATGTCGGTGAACCAGAAGCGGATGAAGCGGATCCTCCGCTCGTCGACGATCGCCTGGACGTCCGCGGCTACCTTCGGGGTGTCCGCCATCGCGCCACCCTAGAACATGCGTGCTCGCGACGCTGCGATGTTCGTACGGCCAGGTGGGTCCACCCGGACCACCGGTCCTTCAAGCGCGGCGCGCCGGCGACCCTCACACGGCCAGCCAGCGCTGGGCCCAGGCCTGGAGCTCGCCGACCGCCGGCCCGAGGGCGAAGCCCATCCGGGTCAGGCTGTACTCGACGCGCACCGGCCGCCCGGAGTAGACGGTCCGCTCGACGAGGCCCCGGGCCTCGAGCTCCTTGAGCCGGTCGGAGAGCATCCGGTCGGACAGCTCGGGCACCGCGGCCGCGAGCTCGGAGAAGCGGAGCGCCCCGGCCTGGAGGAGGATGGCCAGAATCGCGCCGGTCCAGCGTCGACCGATCAACTCGACCGCCTCGTGGTAGCGCGGGCAGCAGCCAGGTGACTCGTGCCGCTGCCCTACGGAGTCGGACGCCATCGGGTCGGATGCTACGCGGCTCGGAGCGTCCTTGACTCCTCGGCCGAGCCGTCGATCGGCACCTCGCCGGCCACGTTGATCATCGCGGTGAAGCTCTCGATCGACACGTAGGCGATCGCCTCGATCAGCTGCTCGTCGGTCCAACCGGCCTCGCGGGCCTCCTCGTGGAGGTACATCGGCGGTCCGCCCCCGCCGGCGACGATCGCCTTCAGGTAGCGGAGCAGCGCCGCCTGCTTCGGCTCGCCCGAGGCGAACTCCCGCGCGGCGGCCACCTCGTCGAGGCCGAGCCCGGACGACCGCGCCGTGCGGCTGTGGAGAGCCAGGCCCGGCTCGGAGCCGTAGTGCTCGGCCACGGCGAGCGAGATGCGCTCGAGCGTGGGCAGGGTCAGCTTGCCGCGGCGCAGCTCGGAGCGAAAGCGGGCGTACCCGCGCAGGGCGGCCGGCGAGCCGGCGAGCACGCCGAGGAAGTTCGGCAGCTGGCCGCCGGTGGCCAGGGCGCCGCGCAGTACCGGCACCGACCCCTCGGGGGCCGTCAGGTCGTCGTGGATCTGGAACCTACTCATCGTCGTTTTCATCACAGCCCGCTTTGTTCGGTTGGCGCTTTACCTTTTGCCATCCCCTTACGATTCATAAGGGTACCTGGATCACACGCCGCTGGCAACCCCGGGGGGTCGGCCATCTGTCGAGTCCCTATAGGCCGGCTCACCCCGTCTTCTACCCGCACGCGCGGCGGATCAACCTCCTGGGGCGACGGTCAGCGGGTGACGGCGCGGGCCGGCGGAGGCGCCGGAGCGATCAGCGCGTGCACCGGGCCCGGCGTGGCGCCGAGGCGGGCGGGGGTGGCGCCCTTGGCCGTGGCCGCGGCCATGACCGCCATCATCAGCCCGAAGACCACCGCCCAGGCGGCGATCCGGTCCGGACGCGAGCCGAGGCGCTCGGGCGCGCTGCGCCGTGGGCGCTCGCGCGGGAGCGGCTCGAGTCGCCGGGGCGGGGGACTGTCGGCGGCCGAGTGGAGCTGGCGGGCCGAGGTCCCGGCGATCGCCTGGCCGCGGATGCGCACCGTCCGGCGGGAGACCTCGGGCTGGCGCGCGGCCCGCCGGCGCTCCAACGGCTCGCGGAGGTGCTCGACCTCAGCCCACCATGCCCCGCCATCGGCCTGCGCCATCGAACGGTCTCCTTCTCGATGCTTACGGGGTTAGCGGCCTGTGCCCCGATTGGGGCAATGGGCTCGCGCCGAAAGGCTGCGCTACGCACGAAAAGGCGATTCGCCCCAGCACCTGGGTCCCCCGCTCCCCGCCCGATGGCGGGGATTCAGCGGTATGCCCGCATCCTAACCGCTGAACCGGCGAAACACCTGCAATTCGCGTTGCAGACCGCGGTTGGAGCAGGAATTTGCGGGGGAACCTCGACGCGGCGAGCCGGTCCGCCCGGCGCGGCCCTCAGCGACCGGCGACGGCGGCGACGAAATCGGCGACGTTCTTGGCGTCGTCGCCCTGGAAGAGGAGGGCCGGCATCTGGCCCATCCCCCGCGCCCGGCCGTTGGTGATGGCGTCGAGCACGAGCGCCGCCGGCGGGCGCAGGACATCGAGGTTCGGGCCCACCCGCCCGACCGCCCGGGCGGCGCCGAGGGTGTGACAGGTCGCGCAGCGGGTGGCGAACAGCGTCCTCCCGGCGGTCTCCCCGGCGGTCAGCGTCAGTCCGGCCGGGCCGGTCCGCGCCTTGTGGGCGCCGTTGGAGACGCTGACGAGCACGGGGACGAGGAGGCCGATCCCGAAGACCAGGACGATCACGCCCACCCGCACCCGCCGTCCGACCTGGCCCTCCGTGTGGAGCGCCGCTCGCACGCCCGCCGGACCGCCGCGAAGGGCGACCAGGAAGACGGTCAAGCCGAGCCCGACCCAGAACGCCGACGCGGCATAGATCACGCGCGGCAACATATCCGATGCGCCAGACTTCCGACCGTGCCGGGACACGGTCGGACCCGCCGACCATTGACGCCGGGCGAGCTCTGGGCTCGCGAGGAGCTGCACCGCCTGCTCGCCTCCCGCTTCGCCCCGCCGGCGGCCTGGGCCTTCGTCCGGGCGTCCTCGCGGCGGAGCGCCGAGATCCGGGCCGCCCGACCCGAGCTCGCCCGCCAGGCGCGAGCCTGGCTCACCGCCGGGGCCCTGCTCTGGCTCGCGCTCGCGGCGACGGGAAGCCGCCGCCTTCGCCGCGCCGCCCCGCTCGGGCTCGCCTGGTGGGGGGCGACGGCGCTGATGCTCGACTGGCACCTCGGAATGCTCGAGACCGAGGACGGCCGGCCGCGGCCGCTCGGACCCGCGGACGCCCTGACCCTCGCCCGGGCGTGGCTGGTGCCGGTCGTCCTGGCGGCGCCCGGCCCGGTCGTCTGTGCCCTCGGCGCGGCGACCGACGCGCTCGACGGCCGGGCCGCCCGGCGGGCCGAGCCGACCCGCGCCGGCCGGGACCTCGAGGGACTGGTCGACGCCTGCTTCGCGGTGGCGGCGATCGTCGGGCTGCGACGCGCCGGGAGGATCGGCCGCCTACCCGCCCGGGCGGAGCTCCTGCGCCTCGGAGCCGGCGCCGGCTACGCCTGGTTCGGCTACTTCGCCCGCGGCGAGGCCCCCGACCCGAAGTTGATCCGGGCCGCGCGGGCGAGCACGGCGATCCGGGCCGGCGGCCTCGTCGTCGCGGCCACCGGCCGCCGCCGGCTCGGCGACGCCTTGGTCGGCGCCGGTTGCCTGGTCAGCCTCGGGCTGCTCGCCCGCGCCGTGACCGACCGGTAGCCGAGGCGCGTTCCGCGAAACCAGCTCGACCCGGGCATCCGCAGGAAGACCCGCCGGCTCGTCCGCTCCTCGGCGGCGACCAGCCGCTCGAGCAGGACGCCCTGACCGAGGCCGACGATCACGCAGCCGAGGGTGACCCGCAGCCCGGCGTCCCAGCCCCCGACCCCCCCGGCGATGCCCGCGAGGACGGCGACGGCCACCGGGGCCTGCCAGAGCGGCGTCGGCTCACCCGTGGCCGCCTCGGTCCCCCCCACGGGCCGGCTGCCGGCGATCGCCCGCCGCAGGCCTCGGGGCCCGAGCCAGCCGAGGAGCACCGCGACGAAGGCGAGCTGACCGGCCGTGCTCAGCGGCATCCGCGCGGCCTGGTCGGTCGCGACGAGGAGGACGATCGAGCCGAGCCCCCCGCAGGCGGCCAGGGTCAGGCCCTCGGCACGCAGGCGCTGGCGGTAGGTGTGGCCCACCGCCGCAACCTACACCCGCGGCGGCGCTACGATCGGGGTGACTCCCCATGGCGTCAGACCAACCCGAGCAGCAACGGCGACCCGCGCTCGCCGTGACCCTGACCCGCTACGGGCTCCCGGCCGCCATCCTCCTGGCCGGCGTCATCTTCGCGATCCTCCGGCCAGGCGAGAACGGCATCGACGTCCTCGTCGGATTGGCCGGCGTCTGCGCGTGCGTCGTCCTGGTCAACCTCCTGCTCCGCCTCGGCGCGTCGGGGGATCGCGAACGCGTCGTCGAGGCGAGCGCCCGCGAGTACTACGACGCCCACGGTCGCTGGCCCGACGACCGCCGGCCGCCGGCCTGACGGCCTCTGCGTCCTCTTCGACGGCTGGGAGGCCAGCGGCAAGGGCGGCGTGATCCGAGCCCGCCGGATCCCGTCACCTCCGGGTCGGCGAGTTCGCCGCATCCATGATCGAGGCGGTCGAGCAGGGGCTCCGGACGGCCGGCCGCGACCCCGGAGAGCTCGAGGCCGCGCCCTGGACTCCGAGGGCCCCGGCGGGCGCTACCGTGTGCTCACCGACGAATCACGGGAAAGGATCGCCACGTCATGCCGAGCGCCCCCCGACTACTCCCGACCCAGGTCAGCGAGGGCGAGGCGCCGGGCCTCCGCTACCGGCTCGAGGGCGAGCTCGTGCCCGTCCTCCACATGGCGCTCGACGGCCGCGTGCCCGTCTACTTCGAGCACCACGTCCTGCTCTGGAAGTACCCGACCATGCAGATCGGCCTCCACCCGCTGAAGAAGGGCCTCAAGCGCCGGGTCTTCGGCGGCCTCCCGCTCCTCCTCTGCGAGGCCCAGTCGGACGGGGAGATCGCCTTCAGCCGCGACGCCCCCGGCCACATCGTCGCCCTCCATCTCGAGCCCGGCCACGGCATGGTCGTCCGCGAGCACCAGTTCCTCGCCGCCACCGGCAACATCCAGTACGACTTCAGCCGGATCAAGGGCTTCGCCAACGTGCTCTACGGGGGCGGGTTCTTCGTCGACGAGTTCCTCGCCGGGGACCACGAGGGCGTCGTCTGGGTCCACGGTTACGGCAACGTCTTCGAGAAGCATCTCGACGCCGGCGAGACGATCGACATCGAGCCGGGCGGGTGGGTCTACCGCGACCACACCGTCCAGATGACCCAGCAGGCCTACGGCTTCAAGACCGGCCTGCTCGGCGGCGGCGCCGGCAACCTCATCTTCAACCGCTTCACCGGGCCCGGCCGGGTCGGGCTCCAGAGCGCCTACTACCACCCGCCGGCGGGCGAGAGCAACGCCGGCGGCGGGCGCGGCGGGATCGGCGGGTTCGTCGGCGGCCTGCTCGAGGGCTGATGCCGGCGCCCCCGCCCGGCCACCTCGCGGCCCACCCCCTGCCGCCGGGCATCGTCGGCGCGCTCGGCCTCGGCGGCTACCAGCTCCTCGCCGAGATCGCCGGCGTCGGCGCCGGCCGCCTCGGCGAGCAGGCCTTCCTGCTCGTGGCCGCCGACCCCGACCCGGCCCTCCCCGACCCGGGGACGCAGATCTCGCTCCACCACCGCCTCCGGGGGGAGGGCGAGTTCGCCGCCTGGACGCAGCTCGCCGCCCAGCTCGGCTACCTGCGCCTCTCGGGCTACCGGGTGGCCCTCGAGCGCGACGGCCTGCGGACGAACATGAACCTCGTCGACCCGGCCACCGGGCGCATCGCCGCCCGAATCCCGGCCCGCCACCCCGGCCGCCTCTCCCGGGGTAGCGGGGCCTCGGCGCTGCTGGCGGGCCTGCGCGGACTGCCGCCGGCCGGACCCCCACCCGACGCCCAGAACCCGGAGCTCCTGCGCCAGGTGATCCTCGCGCTCGCCCTCGGCGACGAGGACATCGGCGCCGCCGAGGCGGTCGACCTCGCCGACCGAGCGGTGCTGCTCGCCCGCGCCGCGCCCGAGCTCGACCCCCCGGCCGCCCTGTCGGCGGCCCGCCGGGCCGGGGCGTAGATGGGGAGCGAAGAGATCCGCCGCCTGCTCGCCGACCTCGACGGGATAACCGGCGACGACTGGCTCATCCGCGGCGACGAGCTGGCCAACGCCAACTGCAAGGCGGTCCGCCGCGACCTGGTGGCCGAGGACGCGCGGCCGGCGGCCGACGGCTGGGTCACCGCCCACCGCGGCCGCCTCCTCTCCCACCGGGAGGGCGGCGGCCGCCTCCACGTCTACTACGAGATCCCGCTCAAGGAGCTCTGGCCTCCCCCGACGCTCAGCTCGAGGCCGAGCGGCGGCTCTGCCACTGGTCGAAGGCCACGGCGATGAGGATCAGCGCCCCGATGATGATCTGGAGGTAGAACGAGTTGATCGCCAGCAGGTTGCCGCCGTTGTTGAGGACGCCGACGATCAGCGCTCCGGCCGCCGCCCCGTAGGCCCCGCCCTTGGCTCCGAAGAGGCTGGCCCCGCCGATCACGCAGGCGGCGATGGCGTTCAGCTCGTAGCCGGTGCCCGCCGTCGGGATGCCGGCGTTCAGGCGCGAGGTGAAGAGCACGCCGCCGACCGCGGCGAGCAGGCCGGCGATCGCGTAGACGGCGACCAGCACCCGGGTCACCGGGACGCCGGCGAGCCGCGCCGACTCCGGGTTCGACCCGACCGCGTAGATGTAGCGGCCGAACACCGTCCGGCGCAGGACGAACGCCGTGACCGCGACCACCGCGACGAACATCCAGAGCAGGTTCGGCAGCCCGAGGAACGACCCGTTGGCGATCTGCCCGAACGCGTCCGGCAGCGGCTGGACGGTGTTGGCGCTGGTCAACACCAGCACCGCCCCCCGGGCGATGCCCAACATCCCCAGGGTGACGATGAACGGCGGCAGCTTGCCGTAGGCCACGAGCGCCCCGTTGAACACGCCGATCGCCGCGCCGGCGGCCAGGCCGCCGAGGATGGCGGGCACGATGCCCGTGCCGTGGACGAGCAGCTCGGCCGTGATGCAGCCGGTCAGGCCGAGCACCGATCCAACCGACAGGTCGATCCCGGCCGTCAGGATGACGAGCAGCTGGCCGACCGCGATGATCCCGAACACGGCGACCTGGCGGGCCAGGTTGTCCATGTTCGCCGAGGTGAGGAACTCGGGTGACTTGAGGGTCAGCGCCCCGAACAGGATCAACAGGACGATCAGCCCGCCGGCGTCGCGGCCGAACACGCTCCCGAACGTCAGGACCCGCTCCTCCTCGGCCGGGGCGCCCGCCCCCGCCGGTAGCGGCTCGAGCCCAGGTGACTCCTTGCGTGGCAGTCTCATGCTCCCATCTCCTCTGTCGCCGTCGCCCCGGCGCCGACGCTGGCCAGCCGCAGGACGTCCTCTTCGGTGGCCCCGGACGCGGGCAGCTCGCCCGCGACCGTGCCGCCGCTCATGATCAGCACCCGGTCCGCCAGCCCCAGCACCTCGGGCAGGTAGGACGACACGACGATGACGCCGAGCCCGTCGGCCGCCAGGTCGCCGATGACCTTGTAGATCTCCGCCTTCGCCCCGACGTCGACGCCCTTGGTCGGCTCGTCGAACATCAGGACCTTCGCCTTCGTGGCCAGCCACCGGGCCAGGAGGACCTTCTGCTGGTTGCCCCCCGACAGCGAGGACACCGGCTGCTCCCAGGACGCCGCGCGGAGGCGCAACCCGCCGAGGTACTTGTTGACGATCCCGCGCTCCTCCTTGCGGTCGACCATGAAGAAGCTCGACAGGTCGCCGAGGTCGGCGATCGACGCGTTCTCGCGGATGGTCAGCTCCAGCAGGAGACCGAGGCGCTTGCGGTCCTCGGTCAGGAGGCCGAGCCCGGCCTGCACCGCCCGCCGGGGGTCCCCGCCGCGGACGCGCTGGCCGTCGACGGAGATCTCGCCGGTCTGGCGGCCGTCGGCCCCGAAGATCGCCCGGACGAGCTCGCTCCGCCCCGACCCGAGCAGGCCGGCCACGCCGACGATCTCACCGGCCCGGACCTCGAAGCTGATCGGCGTCGTGCACCCCCGCGGGAGCAGGCCGGTCACCCGGAGCCGCGGCTCGCCGATCGTCCGGTTGGACGCCGGATAGAGCGACTCGATCTTCCGCCCGACCATCGACGCGATCAGGCTGTCGCGGTCGAACTCGGCCATCGGCGCGGTCAGCACCAGGCCGCCGTCCCGCAGGACGGTGACCCGGTCGCCGATCTCGAACATCTCCTCGAGGTGGTGGGTCACGTACATGATCGCGTGGCCCTCGTCGCGGAGCTGCTTGATCTTTCCGAGCAGCGCCTTGGTCTCCGTCTCGGACAGCGCCGTCGTCGGCTCGTCGAAGATCAGAACCCGCGGCGACGTGCCGAGCACCTTGGCGATCTCGACGAGCTGCTGCACGGCCAGCGGCAGGTCGGCGATCAGGGCGTCGGGGTCGAGGGTGTCGAGGCCGACCCGCTCGAGCATCGCCCGCGCCTGGCGCCGCGCCTCCCGCGGCCGCGTCACCCCCCGCCGGGCCGGGAGCCGGCTCATCAGGAGGTTCTCGGCGACCGAGAGGTCGGGGAGCAGGCTGAGCTCCTGGTAGACGACCCCGATGCCGGCCTCGCGGGCCTGCGACGGGGTCGGCGAGCCGACCTCCCGGCCGTCGATCAGGTAGTCCCCCGTGTCGCGGCGGATCGCCCCGGTGAGGATCTTGATCAGCGTGCTCTTGCCGGCCCCGTTCTCCCCGGCCAGGCACATGACCTCGCCGGGGCGGAGCTCGAGCGTGACCTCGGTCAGCGCCTTGTTCGGCCCGTAGGCCTTGGAGGCGTCCCGGAGGGACACCACCGGCTGGATGTTCTCGGTCGTGCTCATGCCCCGGCCTTCGCCGTCGGCGGGTTGAGCAGCGGGGCCACGACCGGCGAGGTCGCGTTGGCCTTGGTGGCCACGACGGCGCCCGGATCGAGCGTCGGCGGCGGCTGGCTCCCGACTGCGGCCATCCCGGCCTCGACCACGCCCTGGTAGCCGAAGAAGTACGGGTTCTGGACGACGAGCGCGCTGATCGAGCCGTCGGTGAGCGCCGCGTTCTCCTGCGGGTCGGTGTCGAACGCGACGACCGGGATCTTCCCCGTCGCCTGGTTGTCCTTGATCGCCCGCGCCGCGCCCACGCCGGAGACGTTGTTGTCGGCGAAGATCCCGAGCAGGTTCGGGTTGGCCGTCAGCGCGTCGTTGACCTGACTCGCCGCGGTGTTGATGTCGTTGTTGTTGTAGCGCTGGAGGCTGACCTTGACGCCGGGGCACGCGGCGGCCAGCCCCTGCGCGAAGCCGGTGTCGCGGTCCTTGATCGTCTGGACGCCGGCGACCGACGACTCGACCATCACCGTGCCGGTGCTCTTCCCCTTGGCCTGGATCAGGGAGCAGAGGGTCTGGCCGGCCTGGACGCCGGCCTTGATGTTGTCGGTGCCGATGAAGCCCTCGGCCGGCGTGCTCGCCGCCGTGTCGACCACGATCACCTTGATCCCGGCCGACCGGGCGCGCTTGATCGCGTCGTTGAGGCCGGTCGAGGAGTTCGGCGCGAGCACGATCGCCTTGACTCCCCGGGAGATCGAGTTCTCGATCAGCTGCACCTGCTGGGCGACATCGGTCTCCGAGGTCGGTCCGAAGAGCCCGATCGACAGCCCGTAGTCGCCCCCGGCCTTCTTCGCCCCGGCCAGCATCGTCTGCCAGAAGGACGAGTCGCTCGCCTTGATGATCACGTCGACCGCCTTGCCCGCCGCCTTGCCGCCGCTGCCGCCGCCTCCGCCGCCGCTCGACGACCCGCCCGACGCCCGACCGGCGACCACCCCGACCACCGCGGCGATCAGCGCTATCACCGCCACCAACGACAGCGAGAACTTCAGTCGACCCTTGCTCATGAGATGCCTCGTCCCTCTTCTCCGGTTCTCTCGCGTCAGCTTGAGAGAACGTTTTCAGCGATGCGCCGAACTCTAGGCATCCGAACGGCCCGTGTCAAGAGATTTCGTTTTCTCATCAAGATCGCGTACACTCCGGCAATCCAACGCGGACAGGGAGATTTGCAGGTCATGGCAGCTGGCGAAACGTTTTCCTCGACGGTCGGTCGGCGGGCCACGATGAAGCAGGTGGCGGCGCTGGCCGGGGTCAGCCTGAGCACGGTTTCGCGGGTCGTCAACGGCGACCCCGCCGTCGGCGCGGAGTTGGCGGTCCGCGTCCGCGAGGCGGCCGTGGCGCTCGGCTACCGGCACAACGTGGCCGCGAGCGCGCTGCGCCGGGCCGACGGCCTGTCGGCGAGCATCGGCGTCATCGTCGAGGACGTGGCGAACCCCTTCTTCTCGGCCGTCCAGCGCGGCATCGAGGACGTCGCCCGGGCACGGGGGGTCCTCACGTTCGCCGGCAGCTCGGACGAGGTGCCGGCGCGGGAGCGCGAGCTCGCCGAGGCCTTCGGATCCCGCGGGGTCGACGGCCTGATCATCGCGCCGGCCGCCTCCGACCACAGCTACCTCATGCGCGATCGGGCGGCCGGGGTCGCGCTCGTCTTCGTCGACCGCCCGGGGAGCTTCATCGACGCCGACACGGCGCTGGCCGACAACGCCGGGGGGGCGCAGGCCGGCGTGTCCCACCTGATCGCCGGCGGACACCGCCGGATCGCCTTCCTCGGCGACCGGCCGGAGCTCTACACGGCGGCCGAGCGCCTGCGCGGATATCGCCGGGCCCTGTCCGCCGCGGGCCTCGCGCTCGACGAGGACCTCATCCGCCACACGCTCCCCCGGGCGGCCGACGCCTACGAGCGAACCCGCGAGCTCGTGCGCTCGTCGGCCCGGCCGACCGCGCTCTTCACGAGCCAGAACCTGATCACGATCCAGGCGGTCCAGGCGCTCCACGACCTCGGCCTCCAGCGCGCGATCGCGCTCGTCGGCTTCGACGACATCGCCCTGGCCGGCGTCGTCGAGCCCGGCCTGACCGTGATCTCCCAGAACGCCGCCGGCCTCGGGCGCGAGGCGGCCGAGCTGCTGTTCGCCCGCCTCGACGGCGACGCCGGGCCGTCGCGGCGGGTGGTGCTGAGCCCGACGCTGATCGCCCGGGGCTCGGGCGAGATCCCGCCCGGCTCGGCCGCATGAGCGCGCCGATCCTGGTCGCCGGCGAGGCGCTCTACGACCTCGTCGCCGACGGCGCCGGACGGCTCGTGGGGCACCCGGGCGGGGGCCCGTTCAACACGGCGCGGACGATCGGACGGTTGGGCCAGCCGGTCGCCTTCCTCGGCCGCATCTCGACCGACGGCTTGGGACGCGAGCTCGAGGCGGACCTCCGGGCAGACGGCGTCGACGTGGACAGCGTCGTCCACACCGACCAGCCGACGACGCTCGCCGTGGCCTACGTCGAGTCCGACGGAGCCGCCCGCTACCGCTTCTACGCGGAGGGCACATCGGTCGCCGGCCTGAGCGTCGAGGCGGCTCTCGGAGCGCTCCCGGCCGCGGTCGGGATGCTCCACGTCGGGACGCTCGGGTTGATGCTCGAGCCGGTGGCCGACGCGATCGAGGCCGTCGTAGAGGCGCTGGCCGGACGGGCGCTGATCGTGGTCGATCCCAACTGCCGGCCCGGGCTGGTCGAGGACGCGGCGGCCTATCGCGCGCGCCTGGCGCGGGTCCTGCGCCACAGCGACCTGGTCAAGGTGAGCGCCGAGGACCTGGCCTGGCTCGACCCGGGGACGCCGCCGCGGGCGGCGGCCCGCGCCCTGCTCGCCCTCGGCCCGTCGACGGCACTGCTCACCTGCGGCGCCGAGGGAGCCGTCGCCATCGGCGCCTGGGGCGAGATCCCGGTGGCGGCGCCGCCCGTCCGGGTGGTCGACACGATCGGCGCCGGCGACGCCTTCAGCGGCGGGTTCCTCGCCTGGTGGAGCGCGCGCGGGCTCGATCGCCGCGGGCTGGCCCGGGCCGACCTCGTCGCGTCGGCGACCGGGTTCGCCGTGGCCGTGGCGGCGGCCACCTGCGCGCGGGCCGGGGCCACGCCGCCGGCGCTGGTGCCCGGCGTCACCCGCCTGGAGCCGTCGAGCATCGACCAGCCGCCCGCTTGACGGGACCAGCAGTCCAAGCGGTCACTGCCGGCGGGCCAATGACCGGCGCCCTCCGGCGCCCTACGCTCACCGGATGAGCCCGCCCGCCCCCCAGATCGTCGCCTTCGGCGGCGGCGGATTCTCGATGGAGGCCGGAAACCCCCTGCTCGACGACTACGTCCTCGGCCTGACCGGGAAGGAGCGCCCCCGGGTGTGCTTCCTGCCGTCGGCCAGCGGCGACGCCGACCACTACATCGTCCGCTTCTACCGGGCGTTCGACGCCGCCCGCTGCCAGCCGTCGCACGTCTCGCTCTTCCGGCGGGAGTCCGCCGCGCCGGACCTGCGCACCCACCTGCTCGGGCAGGACGTCATCTACGTCGGGGGCGGGAGCGTGATCAGCCTCCTCGGCGTCTGGCGCGCCCACGGGATCGACGTCATCCTCCGCGAGGCGTGGAACGCCGGCGTCGTCCTCTGCGGGGTCAGCGCCGGCTCGCTGTGCTGGTTCCGCGAGGCGGTCAGCGCCTTCCACGGCAAGCCGACCCGGGTCGGCGGGCTCGGTTTCCTCCCCTGGAGCAACACCGTTCACTACGATGGCGAGCGTGACCGGGACCGGGCCTACCGGGAGTTCCTCGCCGACGGATTGTGCGCCGGATACGCGTCCGAGGACGGGGCGGCGCTCCACTTCGTCGGCGACCAGCTCGTCCGCGTCGTGAGCTCGCGGCCGAAGGCCCGCGCCTACCGGATGCGGACCGTCCGCGGCCGGGTGGTGCGGACGGCGCTCCGCACGACCTACCTGGGCGATCCGGGCGCGCCGGTCGCCGATGTCGCACCCGGATCGACGCTCGAGTCGGGCCCGGCGCAGGTCTCGCCGCCGGCCGCCAGCCTGGCGGCCGCGGCCGGCTCTTGATGCGCGCGGCGCGCGCGCCGCGCATCCTCGCCATGGGCGGCGGCGGGTTCGGCGCGGGACCCCGCGACCGCGCCCTCGACGCCTACATCGCCGAGCTGGCCGGCCCCGAACGCCCGCGGATCTGCCTGCTGCCGACGGCGAGCGGCGATCCGGTCGAGCAGATCAACCGCTTCAACGCGAGCTTCCGCCGGCTCGGCTGCCGGACCTCCCATCTGTCGCTCTTCCGCCTCGGCGATCATCCCGTCGCCATCCGCCAGCACCTGCTCGAGCAGGACGCGATCTACGTCGGCGGCGGGAGCATGCTCAACCTGATCGCGATCTGGCGGGCCCACGGGCTCGACGGCATCCTCGCCGAGGCCTGGGCGTCGGGGATCCTGCTCTGCGGGGTCAGCGCCGGGTCGATGTGCTGGTTCGAGGCCGGGATCACCCGGTCCCACGGAAAGCCGCGCCCGAGCGGAGGCCTCGGCCTGCTGCGCGGGAGCAACTGCGTCCACTACGACGCCGACCCGCCCCGCCGGCCCAGCTTCCACGAGCACATCCGCACGGCGGCGATCCCCGCGGGGTTCGGGGTCGACGACGGGGCCGGGCTCCTCTTCGCCGGGACCGACCTCGTCGAGGTCGTCAGCGCCCGCCCCGAGGCCGGGGCGTGCCGGGTCGAGCTGGTCGGAGGCGAGCTCGTCGAGACGCGGCTCGTGACGCGGCTGCTCGAAGCTCCCGAGCACCTGCCCACCGACCCCGCGCTCGGCGAGCTCCAGGACCTCCGCGCGTCGGGCCGGCCCCCGCTCGGGCTGCGTCGCTAGTTGAGGTCTCGGTCCGCCTCGGGCGGACCGTCGGCGTCGCCGTCCTCGTCGAACGGGGACCGGTCGCGGAGCGACCGGATGTGGACGAGGCCGACCGAGACGGCGGCGACCAGGGCCGGGCCGACGCTGAGCAGCGTCTCCTCTACCGGCACGCCCGCGATGTGGGCCAGGACCAGGGGAAGCATCCGCCGGCCTCAGGCGGCCGATCCGGCGTCGGGGGTGGCCTCCGGCTCGCCCGCGCCGCGGCCGCGCCGGCGGGTCCACCGCCAGAGCAGCCCGAGGATCACCAGGCCGCCGAGCACGGCCCCGAGCGGGGTCCGCAGGCGCTCGATCGGCCCGGCCGGCCGGGGGGCTCCCGCCCAGTTACCCGCGCCCGGGCTCGGGGGCGGCTCCGGCGGGGGCGCGGCGCCGGGATCCGCGGCCATCGCCGGGGCCGGCGGCGGCTCGGCGAGCGGCTCGCCCGGCGGCGCCGGGGCCGCGGCCGGAGCGGCCGGCCCGACCACGAGCGGCGGGTCGCCGGGCAGCGGGTCGCCGACCGGAGCCGGTGTCCGGGCGGTGGAGGACGCCGGATCGGCGCCGTTGACCGTCGGAACGCCGCCGCCGAGCATGGCGGCGAGGTTGCGCGCGAACCCGTCGACCAACCGCTCGAGGGTCGCCTCGATCGTCGCCTGGCCAACCGCGGCGGCGCCACCGCTCAGGGACAGCTCGCCCGAGATCGCGCCCGCCGTGAGCTCGCCTTCCGCGACCAAGCTGAGCTCGACGCGGGCGACCGCCCCGGCCTCGCCGTCGGACTCGGCGGTCAGGTTGAGCACCGCCCGCCGCTCCCCGGGTTCCCGCTCCACGATCGCGACCTCGCCCTGGCACGAGACCGGCGTCTCCCCGAGGGCGACGTCGAGGGCCAGCCCGTAGACGTCGTCGCCCCGGCGCTCGAGCACCCGGGCGCCCGGCAGGCACGGAGCCGTTCGCTCGACATCGAGCAGCGCGGCCCAGACTTCGTCGATCGGCGCCCGTACGGAGAACGAGCTCTCGAGTTTCATGATCGGCTCCCCTCGGACGACAGGCTGGTCCTATCATCGCACGGCCTCGTCCGAGCTCAGCGCGACCGGGCCGCCGCGATCGCCGCCCGCTGGTTCGCCGACAGGGGCTTGACCGCCTCCCGCACGGTCACCGACGACGCCCGGGCGGCCCGCGGCAGGAGCCAGCCGTAGACGAGGTCCGGCCGCGGCTCGGCCGTCTCCCTGAGCCCCCAGCCGACCGCCTCGCGGATGAGGAACTCGCGTTCTTCGAGCATCGCCTCGGCGTAGCCGGCAAACCCCGCGAAGGTCCCCTCTCCCCGGCGCAGGGGCACGAGCAGGGCGAGGAGCGCCGAGCGCCCTCGAGCGCCGCCATCCGGCGGCGATCCCCTCCGCCGACACCCGGCGATCGCCCCCGGGCCGGGGGCGAGAGTAGGCTCCGAGGATGGAGTCGCCCAGCCCAGGCCAGCTCGTCCGGGTCACCGACGGCGGCCGGCCGGTCGACGGCATCGTCTTCGACGCTCCGAGCGCCACCAAGGTCGTCGTCGCCGTCCGCGACCGCGATCGCGGGCCCGGGTTCCGCACCGTCCACCCCCGGACCCTGACCGAGCGGGCCGAGGCCGGCCCCGACGACCGGGCGCTGCGCCTGCTCGTGCGTCGCACGCCGCCGCCGCCCGCCGGCACCGGGCGCGGGGGCGCCGGCGCCATCCGCGGGCGCTCCGGGCACACGCGCGCCGCCGGGCACCGCACCACCGGCCGGTAGGCCGCCGCCGGCCGGCGCGAGCCGCTGGCACACTGGGCTTTGAGGATGCCCACGCGAAGCGCCCACCCATGAGCGACGAGCTCGTCGTCAACCGCGACGTCGCCATCCCAATGGCCGAGATCACGGTCCGCGCGAGCCGCTCCTCCGGGCCCGGCGGCCAGCATGCCAACGTCACCGCCTCGCGGATCGAGGCGAGCTTCGACGTGCGCGGCTCGCAGACCCTCAGCGAAGCCCAGCGCCAGCGCGTGCTCGCCCGCTGCGGGCCGCGGGTGACCGCGATCGCCCAGGACGGGCGCAGCCAGGCGCGCAACCGCGAGCTGGCCCTCCGGCGCCTGTCCGAGCGCCTGGCCCGGGCCCTCGCCGTTCCCCGCCCCCGCCGCGCGACCAGGCCAACGGCCGCGTCGCGCCGGCGCCGCCTCGACGTCAAGCGCCAGGCCGGCGAGCGCAAGCGCGGCCGCCGGCCGCCGGGACCCGAGGCCGACTGACCAGCGGCGGGCGATCCTACGCCGAAGTGGCCGCGTCGAGCAGGCGCAGCCGCGGCGCGTGCTGCTCGCCCACGGCGACGAAGGCCGCGGTCGCCCGGCGCAGCGTGAACTCCCGGCGGGCCCCGTCGGCTCCGCCGACCACCAGGCGCCGGCCGCCGTCCTCGATGCCGACGATCGTCACCACCTCGGCCCGCCCGCCGAAGTGGGCGATCACGGCCGGCGCCCCGAGGCGGGGGACGGGCTTCGACGGGCCGAGCACCACGACGATGTTACGCCCGCCGAAGGCGACCCCCGGAGCGCCTCGATCCGCCGCCGCGCTCCCCGGCCTGCTTGTATCCCCGCCCATGGACGAGGTCTACGAGCTCCGCACCCACGAGATCGAGGACGACCACTGGTGGTACCGGGGTCGCCGCCGGGTGATCGAGGAGGAGCTCCGCGCCCTGCGCCTGCCCGACTCGATCGAGATCCTCGACGCCGGCTGCGGGAGCGGGCGCAACATGGTCGACCTCGCCCGCTTCGGCACGGTCACCGGCCTCGAGCTGGCCGACGCCAGCGTCGCCAAGGCCCGCTCCCGCGGCGTCGGCGACGTCGTCCAGGCCAGCCTCGAGGCGACGCCGTTCGAGGCCGACCGCTTCGATCTGGCGGTCAGCTTCGACGTGATCGAGCATCTCGACAACGACCGCGAGGCGCTCCGTGAGCTCCGCCGGGTCGTACGGCCCGGCGGCCTCCTCCTGGTCACCGTCCCCGCCTACCAATGGCTCTGGAGCGAGCACGACGTGATCAACCACCACCGGCGGCGCTACACCCGCGGCACGCTCTCGATCGCCGCCGGCGACGCCGGCTGGCAGACGGCGTCGACCACCCACTTCAACGGCATCCTCCTCCCCGCCGCGGTCGCCCACCGGGCGATCCTCCGCCTCCGCCGGCCCGGCGTCGACGGGACGACCGCCGTCTCCGACCTCGAGCGGACCCCGCCGCGGCTCAACCGCCTGCTCGAGCGGCCGCTCGAGCTCGAGGCTCGGGTGATCGGCGCCGGCCGGCGCATCCCCTGCGGCCTCTCGCTGATGGCCGTCTTCCGCTGAGCATCGCCTCAGCCGGCCGCCGCCGCCGCCGGGGTGACGTGGTAGAGCAGGCCCGTCGCGGCCGGCCTCAGCCCGAGCTGCCCGCTCACGTCGGTCCCGTGCGCCTGGACCCAGCGGACGGCCGCCGAGCAGGCCGGGAGGATGTGGTACGGCGGGTGGGGGCAGCGACCGCGCATCAGCACGTAGCCGACCTCGCCGGCCCCGATCCGCGCCCGCAGCACGGGCAGGGTGATCAGCGGACGGGCGTCGACCGTCGTGAGCAGGAGGATCGGCCGGGCATCGCGCACGACCAGGGGCGCGGCCAGGCTCGGCGCGCTCGCCGCCAGCTCGTAGCGAGCCCGGCCCTGGTGGGCGGCCAGGTAGCGCGAGACGGCGGCGACGACCGGGGCCTTCAGCTGCGGTGAGGCCGCCTGCACCCCGCTGTGGTCGCGGATCAGGCTGAGGTCGCGGGCGAGCGGGAAGGACATCACCGAGGCGACCACGGCCAGCGCCACGAGCTCCGGGGCCGACCCGCGCGGCCACCCGCCGGTGCGGGCGATCCCGCGGACGCCGCGGACGAGCAGGACGGTGGCCACGCCGGCGAGGAGAACGCCGACGGCCAGGCCCGAGCGGACCAGGGTCCCCCGCCCGGTGACGGCGGCCGCCTCGAGCAGGCAGACGCCGAGCCCGGCCACGAGTAGGTAGGCGACGAACGGGTCCCGCGCCCGGCGGGCCAAAGCGTAGACCGACAGCCCGAGGGTGGCCGCCACCGCCGGGGTGAAGGCCTCGAGGTAGCGCGGGTGGACCCGACCGGCGAAGGAGAAGAGGATCACCCCGGTGAGGAGCCAGACCCCCAGGGCAAGCAACGCCGCCCGGCCGATCACCGCCCGCCGCTCGGATCCCGCCGGCAGGCGCAGCCAGGCCCGCGCCGTGCACGCGGCGGCGAGCACGCCGAAGAGGAGCGCCGCGAAGAGCACGGTCCCGATCAACCCGCCGAAGTCGACCAGCGACCGCTTGAACAGCCGCAGCGGCCCGGCCGGCGCGCTCGGCGGGCGGGCCTTGCGGTGCTTGGCCACCGCCAGTCGCACGGCGGCCGCCGGTCGCGGGACGGCCGCCGGCGGGGTCGCGCTCGCGGCGACGAGCTCGCCCCCGACCCGGGCGGTCGGCACCGCGTCGTAGGTCGACGGGTGGGGCGGCCGGGTGACCCGGTCGGTCCCGTTGTAGACGAAGACCGCGTTCCAGACGCTCCCGTTGGTCGAGCCGATCGGGTACGGACGGGCGTGGGCCGGGACCAGCGAGACGGCGACCAGCCAGCTGAGGGCGACCGCGCCGAAGGCGACCGCCACGGCGCCCAGGCGCAGCACCCGGGCCCCGACCGGCTCGCCCCGCCAGCACAGCCAGAGGAAGATCAGGAAGGCCGGCACCGGCACCAGCGCCTCGAACAGCTTGACGTTGAAGTCGAGGCCGAGCACCAGCCCGGCGAGGACCAGCCAGACGGTCTGGCGCCGCTCGGCGTAACGAAGCAGCAGCCAGGCGCACCCGACGAGCAGGAACATCATCAGCGAGTCCATCGTGTCGCTCCGGGCCGTCACCACCGCCGCCGGGAGGACGGCCAAGGTGGCCGCTCCGGCCAGGGCGGCCGGCCGGCCGGCGAGCCGGCGGACGAGGTCGTAGAGGAGGGGCACGGCGAGGGTCCCGGCGATCGCCGACGGCAGCTTGAGGACCGTCGAGTCGAAGCCGAGCGCCTTGACGGCCACGACCTGGAGCCAGAGGTCGAATGGCGGCTTGTCGATCGCCGCGCTCGCGCTCGGGTCGAACGCCCCGAAGAAGAAGTTGTGCCACGACTGGGCCATCGACCGGACGGCCGCGTCGTAGAACGGATTCTCCGGAACGCGGGCGATGCCGACCAGGCGCAGGCCCGCGGCCAGCACGGTCACCGCCACGAGCCCGAGCAGCCAACCGCGCCTCCCCGCCGTCGCCGGCGGCGGGGTCGCCGGACCCGCCGCGGCCATCAGGAGGGCGTGCCCCGGGCGATCGCCGCGTCGTCGCCCCGGTGGGCGAACGACCACAGCCGGTTGGGGACGAAGGTCGCCGCGAAGACGATCGGCACGACCACGGCCTGGGCGACGTTCTTCTCCGCCCCGAGCCAGGCGACCGCCGCGTGCAGCAGCCCCAGGTTGACCAGGAACGCCCCGACCTGGACGGCCGCGTAGCGCCCGCCCGAGGTCGCGTGATCGGCGTCGTGCCCGCCGAACGTCCAGTAGCGGTTGAGGACGTAGCCGTTGATCGCCCCGAGGACGTAGGCGATGGCCAGCGAGACCTCGTACTGGATCAGCAGGACGTCGACGCAGAACGCGTAGATGCCGTACCCGATCAGCGTGTTCGACGCGCCCACCACCCCGTACCTGGCCAGCTGGCCGAGGATCGGCGCGAAGCCGCCGGCGAAGATTCGGGCCCGGGTCACCGGGCACAGGATGAAGCACCGGCGCCGTTTGGGTTACGGTGGGTTAAGCGGCCGCCGGAAACCCGCACCCAGCGGTTTACCCTCTCGGTTGCCGGTTGCCAGACCGGCGAGAAACCGACCGCGACCACGTGATGCCCGCCGACGAGACCCCGCAGCCGACCCGGCCCCGCCAGCGGCCCCGACCGCTGAAGCTCCTCAGCGTCTGCGCGCCCGTGTTCGACGAGGAGGAGCTCGTCGAGGTCTTCTACGAGCGGGCGACCGCCGCCCTCGCCGGCTTCGACTACGAGCTGATCGTCGTCAACGACGGCAGCCGCGACGCCACGCCCGCCATCCTCGACCGCCTGGCCGACGCCGACCCCCGCCTGCGGGTGATCCACCTCTCGCGCAACTTCGGCCACCAGGCGGCCCTCACCGCCGGCCTCGAGCACGCCCGCGGCGACGCGGTGGCCATGCTCGACGCCGACCTCCAGGACCCGCCCGAGCTGATCCGCGAGATGGTCGACCTCTGGGCCCAGGGCTCGGACGTCGTCTACGCCGTCCGCAGCCAGCGCGAGGGCGAGACCCGCTTCAAGCTGGCCACCGCCACCTGGTTCTACAAGCTCTTCGACAAGCTCGCCCAGGTCGACCTCGAGCCCAACTCCGGCGACTTCCGCCTGCTCGACCGGCGCGCCCTCGCCGCGCTCCTCGCCATGGGCGAGCGCAGCCGCTTCCTCCGCGGGATGACCGTCTGGATCGGCTTCACCCAGACGGCGATCAGCTACCAGCGCGACGCCCGCTACGCCGGCGAGACGAAGTACCCCCTGCGCAAGATGCTCCGCTTCTCCCTCGACGCCATCTCCTCCTTCTCCCACCTCCCCCTCCAGATGGCCACCTACCTCGGGTTCCTGTTCTCCGGGGTCGCCTTCCTCGCCATCCCCGTGGTCATCGCCCTGCGCATCTTCGGCTCCTACCTCCCCGGCTTCGGCTCGATCACCATCGCCATCCTCATGCTCGGCGGGATCCAGCTGATCGCGATCGGCTTGATCGGCGAATACGTCGGACGGATCTACGACGAGGTCAAGCGCCGACCCCTCTACATCGTCGGCGAGCGCCGCAACGAACCCGTCGACCTCTCCGCCCGCCCCCGGACCGAGGAGCTCTCCGCTCCGTAGCCGGACCGGCGGTCCCGCTCCGACCGCGCCGCCCGGGTGTTCCGGCCATGGCTGGCATCCGGGACGATCAGGAGGTGACGCGCATGCCGGGCCGCCCACGTTGCTCCTCCCCCGCGCCCGGTCCGCGGCGAGCATGGCCGCGGACCGGCCCCGCCCCGCCCCGGCGACCACCCCGCGGCGACCCGAGACGGCTCCGCATGATCGGCCTGGTGATCGCCGCCGCGCTCCTCGGGTCGGTCGCCCCGCGCGCCGCCGCCGCTCCGTGTCCCGGTGCGACCGCGTGCCCGTACGACGGGGTCAGCCTGATCGGGCAGCGCGCCGAGGGCGTCTTCCGCTACCCCCAGGCCATCGCCGTCGGGCCGGCCGGCGACGTCTACGTCGCCGACCAGCAGACCTCCGCCGTCCAGAAGTTCTCCGCCGCCGGGGCGTTCGAGACCGAGTGGGGTGAGGCCGGGGCCGGGCCCGCCGAGTTCGGCGCGGTCAGCGGCCTCGCCACCGACGCGTCCGGCGCCGTCTACCTCGTCGACGCCACCAACAACCGGATCGAGAAGTTCGACCCCGACGGCGCCCTGATCACCAGTTGGGGGACCCCCGGCACCGCCGTCGGCCAGTTCCACTTCGGCGCCGGGAGCGGCGGGTCCGCCCCGGCCGGGGGCGGCGTGGCGGTCGCCGGGCCCTACGTCTACGTCGCCGACACGGCCAACCACCGGATCGAGCGCTTCGGCCTCGACGGGACCGGGGCGGTCGCCTGGGGCGCGCCCGGATCGGGTCCCGGCCAGTTCAGCTACCCGCAGGGCGTCGCCGCCAACGCCCAGGAGGTCTACGTCGCCGACGACGACAACCACCGCATCGAGGCCTTCACCCCCGACGGCGTCTTCGTCGGCGCCACCGGAGCCATGGGGCCGGCCCCCGGGCAGTTCGCCTTTCCCTACGACGTCTCGCTCGACGGGTCCGGGAACGTCTACGTGGCCGACAACAACAACCACCGGGTGGTCAAACTCAACCCCCAGCTCGGCTACCTGACCACCTGGGGGACGTTCGGCTCGGCCCCCGGCCAGCTCGGCTATCCCCGCGCCCTGGCGGCCACCCCGGGCGGCCTCGTCTACGTGGCCGACACGGCGAACGACCGCATCCAGATCTTCGACGCCGGCGGCGCCCTCCGCGGCGCCTGGGGCCGGTCGGGTCGCGGCGACGGCGTCCTCAGCGGGCCGCGGGCGGTCAGCGCCGACCCGAGCGGCGCGCTGATCGTCGCCGACACGTTCGACGACCGGCTCGAGGCCTTCGACCCGGGCGGCGCCTTCGCCGCCACGCTCGGCCGCTCGGGGACCCTGCCCGGGCAGTTCACCGGGCCGGCGGCGACCGCCTTCGACCCGGTCGGCGGGCTGTTCGTCGCCGACCCGGGCAACCACCGCATCCAGCACCTCACCCGCTCCGGGGCGCCCCTCCTCCAGATCGGCGCGCCCGGCGCTCCCGCCGGCGTCGCGGCCGACCCGGCCGGCGGGCTCGTCGTCGCCGCCGGCGACCAGATCCTCCGCTACCGCGCCGACGCCTCCCTCGCCTGGACGGCCGGGGGCGCCGGGTCCGGGCCCGGTCAGCTCCGGTCACCGGCCGCGGTCGCGCTCGACGCGGCCGGCGACGTCTACGTCGCCGACACCGGCAACAACCGGGTCGTCGAGCTCGGCCCCGACGGCGGCCTCCTCCGCGCCTGGGGCACCCGGGGCACCGCCGACGGGCGCTTCCGCAGCCCCGACGGGATCGCCGTCGACGCCGACGGCTACGTCTACGTCTCCGACCGCGCCAACAGCCGGATCGAGCGGTTCTCGGCCGGCGGGACGTTCATCTCCACCTGGGGTGCGCCGGGGACCGGCGCCGGCAACCTGATCGGTCCCGCCGGGCTGACCGTCGACTGCCGGGGCGCGGTGATCGTCGCCGACCCGCCCAACAACCGGCTCGAGCGCTTCGACGGCGTCGCCCTTCCCCGGACCTGCGCCGCCTACGCCGGCTTCGCCCCGCCCCCGGTGGCGCCCCCACCCCCGCCGGTGCTGACCGTGATCCTCGTGCGCCGCACCGGCGTCCTCGCCCGGCGCGGGCTGGTCCTGACCGTCCGCTGCGACCGGGCCTGCCGGATCACCGCCAGCGCCCGCCTGACCCCCGCCGCCGGACGCGGGAGGACCTCGCTCACCGTCCCCGATCTCACGCTCGCGGCCGGCGGCGCCCGGACGGTCCGCCTCCGCCTGGCCGCCCACGGGCTGGCGGTCATGCGCCGCGCCCTCGGCAAGCGCCGGCGCGGCCTGCGAGCCCGGGTGACGGTGACCGCCACCGGGACCTCCGGCGGCGGCGCCGGGCCGCCGTTCACCGCCAACTTCCACCTCACCCGGTAGGTCAGCCGGACCGCGGTCATGAGCGGGTGGGCCCGGATCTGGACTATTGTCGAGCGTCCTACCTGCCGAGAAGAGAGTCATGGACCATCGTGAAGAGAAGGTCAGATTCGAGACGCCGAGCCACACGATCCGTGGCACGGTGACGCTCGCCCGGGAGGGCTACCGCAGCCGGGTCTCGGACATGCTGAACGCGTCCGAGCGGGTGTTCATCCCCCTCACCGACGCGACGATCGAGCCGATCGGCGGCGGGGAGATCAGCCACCATCCGTTCGTCGCCGTGGCCCGCAGCCACATCGTCTTCGCCGTCGGCATCGAGCCCTGACCGGCGCACACCGCCCGACGGCGGGTCCCGGGGCGTCGGGCGGTCGAATACGATCCCGGGTGCGATGAGATGTGGACGGGTGACGCCGCTCGGAGCGGTGATCAAAGGGGCGCTCGCCGGGCTGGCCGGAACCCTGGCCATGGACCTCGCGATGTGGGCCGACTACCGCCGCGGCGGCGGGACCGACGCCTTCCCGCCCTGGGAGACCTCCGCCGGGCTCGCGAGCTACGACGGGGCTCCGGCCCCGGCTCAGGTCGGTCGGAGGATCGTCGAGGGGTACCTCCAGCGGGAGCTCCCGCCGAGCTCGGCCCGCCTGACGAACAACGCGATGCACGCGCTGACCGGGACCCAGTGGGGTGTCGTCCACGGGATCCTCGCCGGAACCTCCGGCCGCGGGGGGGCGCTCTCGGGGGTGCGGACGGGGATGCTCGCCTGGCTCTCGAGCTACGCCCTGCTCGCCCCGGCCGGGCTCTACCAGCCGATCTGGACCTATCCGCCGGCGGTCCTGGCCAAGGACGCCGGCGCCCACCTCGTCTACGGGCTGACCACGGCGGCGGCCTTCCGGCGGCTGGCCGGCGGGGGCGCCGGCTCGGACTGATCCGGACGGGCCGCGGGGCTGGCCTCGCGCCCGGTGTGGGGGGCCGGTGCGGCGCCTCGGTGGGCGGGTCGGTGCGCGTCGGTGGGGCGGGTCGGTGCGGCGGGTCGGCGGGGCGGGTCGGTGGGGCGGGTGTGTCGGGCGCGGGCGGCGGTCACAACATCGTCACGAGGCGGGGTGTTCCCAGGGCTACGGTCTCGTCCGCCTCTACGACCCCAGATCGCCCGGCTCGCGGCGAGGAGACCCCAATTCGATGCCAAACATGACCTCTGTCCCGCGCCGCCGCCCGCGCGACCTCGGCCTGCGACTCGCCGCGATCTCCGTCTCGGTGATCGCCGTCGCCGGCCTCGACGGGACCGCCCAGGCCGCGCCCCAGCGCTCGGACGACGGCGGCGGGCTCACGCCGGGCAATCTCCTGATCAGCCGGACCGTGTACGACACGCCGAGCATCACCCGCGGCGTCACCGTCCTCCCCCCCGGGTGTGTCAAGGGTTGCGTGAAGGCCACCCACGACGGGACGTTCCCCGGGGTCTGGGACAACGACAAGGTCGACGCGAGCTTCGGTGTGACCTCGAAGATCTACCTCGACCAGATCACGCCCCTCGGCCTGCTCGTCGGCACCATCCAGCCGCCGGTCAACACGACGGTGCCGCTGGCGGTCGGGCTCCTCGGGAGCACGGTCGACGTCCCGGTCGGCGACCTCGTCACCAGCTTCCCGTCGAAGTCGGAGATCGCCCTCAACCAGTCGACCAACCGCCAGGACGTCTCCTTCATGGGCTACGTCGCTCCGGACGCCGCACTCGACGTCTCGAACGCCAACACCCCCGGGGTGATCGACCCGACCAACCCGGTCCCCGGCACCGCCTACCGAGTGATCGCCGACATCAACAGCAGCGGGCAGTGGAGCTTCACCGAGACGAACGCCTACAGCGGCAACAACGGCCGGGCGGCGATCCGCGACAACACCGGCGGCGCCGACCTCTTCTACACGGCGGGCAACGCCGGCAACGGCGGCAACCCCCAGCCCAACGGCGTCGTCCTCGGCGCCGGCGCCCAGGTGATGACCCCGTCCTCGAGCCCCGAGGCCGCCCAGCTCCCCGGCCCGCCGACGCCGGTCGGGAACTTCAACATCAGCGAGCTCGGACTGCCGCCCGACAAGATCGGCAAGGACGACAACTTCCGCGGCCTGACGATCTCCGGCAACGTCCTCTACTACACGAAGGGGAGCGGCGGGAACGGAGTCAACACCGTCTACTTCGTCGACACGACCGGGACGGCCTGCCCGCACGGGACCGGGCTCCCCGCGCCCGACGCCCCGCTCCCGAGCGGACCGTTCAACTTCAGCCCCAAGACCGGCCTGCCCACCAACATGTGCATCCTCAAGGGCTTCCCGACCACCCTGGCCAAGAACTCGACCGACTCATTCCCGTTCGGGATCTGGTTCGCCGACGCTCACACCGTCTACGTGGCCGACGAGGGGAGCGGCGACAACACCTACTCGGCGACGACCGGTCGGTACACGGCGGACGCGGCGCAGACCAGGGCCGGGCTCCAGAAGTGGGTGTTCGACCCGGCCGCCGGCGCCTGGAAGCTGGCCTACACCCTCCAGACCGGCCTGAACCTCGGGGTGCCCTACTCGGTCGCCGGATACCCGGCCGGTAACAACCCGACCACCGGGCTCCCCTGGGCCCCGGCCACCGACGGCCTGCGCAACATCACCGGCGAGGTCCACCGCGACGGGGTCGCGACGATCTGGGCGGTCACCTCGACGGTGAGCGGGAGCGGCGATCAGGGCGGCGACCCGAACAAGGTCCTCGCGATCTCGGACAGCCTCCGCGCGACCACTCCGACGGCCCGGTTCCGGACGGTCAAGGCGGCCGGCCTCGGCGAGGCGCTTCGCGGGGTCTCGTTCACCCCGGGGACCCAGTCGCTCCGGTGCGACGAGGTCGAGGGCTGCTGACGGGGGGCGGAGCGGTGGCCGGAGGGGCGGCCAGGCGGCCGGGCCGATGAGTTCTGCGGCCCGGCGGGGTCCAAGCAGTAGACCCCGCCGGCCGGCGGCCGGGTGGGAGAATCCGACCGCAGGAGCACCGCACCCGTTCCGGAGCTCGTTCATGGCCATGGGCGACGGGACCCACAAGCTGCCGATGAAGGCCGCGCTGCGCCGGGCGATCGGCAAGGAGGCGGGCGACACCGTGACCGTGCGGCTGGAGGAGCGGGTGACCGGCTGACGGGTGATCCCGAGCGCCGCTTGACCCGGATTGTGTCGATCGTTACGATCTCGTGAGCAAGAGGCGATCCGCCTCCCCAGTTCGCCGCCCGCACCCGAGGAGGTCGTCCGCCATGCGCTTCCCAGTCCGCTCCGAGACCGACGCGTTCCACATCACCTTCGGCGCTGCTTTGCTGATCGCCGCGTCCGCCGCCCTCGGCGTCCTGGTTACGCCGATCGCCGGCGTCGCCCTGTTCGTGGGGGCGATCGCCGGAGCCCTCGTCTGGGAGTTCGGCACCACGGATCCCGACCGCCGGCGTCGGCTCCGCGAAGCAGCGCTCGTCGGGCGCGGCGCGGTCGACCACGACCGGCCGGTCGTCCTCGTCGTCGCCAACCGGACGCTCGCGGATGAGGAGCTGCGGCTCGAGATGCGCCGCCGCGCGGACGCCGGGGCGGAGCTCCGGATCCTCGCCCCGATTCTCGTCTCCCGGGCCCGCTACCTCGCCTCGGATGTCGACGGCGAGCTCAGGCAGGCCCGCCGCCGCCTCGACGAGACGCTGGCCTGGGCGGCGGCCGAGGGGATCCTCGCCACCGGCGCGGTCGGCGACCCGAACGCCGCGCTCGACGCGATCGAGGACGAACTGCGCTCCCACGCCGCCGAGGAGGTCATCGTCTCGACGCTTCCGGCCGGCCGATCCAACTGGCTGGAAACCGGCATCCTCGGGCGCCTCGAGGACGAGCTCGAGGTCCCGGTGACCCACATCGTCGGCTCGACCCGAGCTCCGTCGCCCGCCCGGTAGGGGCGGCTCGAGCCGTTTTCCGGCCACCAGGGGTGGCGAGGGCGGAGCGCCCCTGCAAGAATCGCGCTACCCCGGAGAAGGAACGCCATGGAGTCATCCGAGCCCGCCCGCGTCCTGATCGTCGCGAACCGAACGGCCGCGACGCCCGGGCTGATCGATGCGGTCCGCCGCCGCGCCGCCGGCGGGCCGTGTGCGTTCACCCTGCTCGTCCCGCACGCCGCCCACGGTCTCCACCGGCTCGCAAGCGCCGAGGCCAGCCCCACCGACATCGAGGAGTCCGAGGCGGTGCTCGAGCTGGCGCTCCCCCTGCTCGAGGACGCGGCCGCTGGAGAGGTCGAAGGAATGACCGCCTACGCCGACCCGCTGACCGCCATCCAGGATGCGGTCAACCTGCGCGGTTACGACGAGATCATCCTCTCGACGCTCCCCGCGCGCGTCTCGCGCTGGCTCAAGCTCGACCTGCCGAGCAAGGTCAAGGGGCTCGGGCTCCCGGTCACCCACGTCGAGGCGCTCGCCCGGGACAGCTGAACAGCGGCTCTGGCGCTCGAGGGTGACCGCGCGACCGCCGAGCGGCACGTCAGCTCTAGTAGCGCACCGACCTGGTCTCCCGGCTCCGGCCTACCTGGGCGGTCAGCCTCACCGTCCCGTGGCCCTTGGGGAGCGCGAGTGAGAAGGCGTGACAGGCCCGGAGCCGGCTATGCCGGGGCACTCGGGCACGACCGTGCGTCGGCCGCACCTGACTCGTCAGCTGGGCAGCGCGGCGGGGCGTGAAGGTCAAGGTGGCGGACGAGCCGTGGCGCCGAACGGTGACGGCGCCGATCGCGTGGCCGGACGGGGCGGCCTGGCAGACGGCGGGGGGCGTCGGAGTGGGAGGAGTCTTGGGGGTCGGCGTCGGGGTCGGGGTGGGCGCCGGAGCCTGGGGGGCGCCGAACACGTCGGACCCAAGCGGCACGAGCCCGGCTATGGCGGCGAAGCCGAGGTGCGGGAGTCCGAACATGTCTTCGAAGCTGCGCAGGAGGCTGTAGTGGTTGTACGGGGTTTGCGTGACCGTGCCCGGCGTGATGAACGGCGAGAGCAGGACCGCGCCGGTGACGCCGCCGCCCGGCCCGTTGCCGCCCGGCATCAGCGTGTTCGGTCCGGGGAGCTCGCCGCAGCACGCGCTCGAGTCGCCGACGCCTTCGTCGAAGACGACGGCGATCAACCCGTCCTGCTTGAAGGCGGCCGAGGCCTGGAGCTCCGGCACCACCGTCTTCAGGAAGGCGTTCGCCGCGGGCAGGCCGCCGGGCCCGCCGTTGGCGCAGCTCGCGTCGTGGCCGTCGTTGCACAGGTTCGGGGTGATGAACGTGAAGTTCGGCGTGGTGGCCACGCTGGTCAGGTCGCCGGCGAGGCTGGTCAGCGGCACGACGTGGGCGTTGCAGCCGGCTGGGTCGTCGATGATCGAGTGGAAGTAGACGAACGGGTCGTGACGCGTGGCGTACTGGTCGGCGGCCGTCGCCGCCTCGGTCAGGTCGGGAGCGCCGAGGGCGGGATGGGCGCAGGCCGCGGCCTCCCGGGTCGGGTCGGCGCCCATGCCGTCCATGTAGCCGCGCCACGAGAGCCCGGCCGCCTTGAGCTGGTCGGGGAGCGTCTGCACGCTGGCGGGATAGACGCAGCCGGCCCCGACGACCTGGCCGTCGGCGGCCGGCGTGCCCGGCGTGACGTCGACGAAGGTCGGGCAGTCCGCCTGAGTCGTCGGGTTGGGCGCCTGGCCGGAGATCATCGCGAGGTAGTTGTCCAGCGACGCGTGCCCGATCCCGGTGTAGCCGGGCACGAACGCACCCTCCTTCACCAGGTCGCCGGCCAGGAATGGCGCGGGCGAGCCGGGGCCAAACGCGGTCGAGACCGATTCGTTCTCGAGCACGATGACGAAGACGTGCTTGATCGGGGGGAGGGCGGCGGCGGGTTGCGCCGGGACGAGGACCGCCGACGCGGCCGCGACCGCGGCCGCGAGGAGGACGGTGGGGCGGCGGGCACGACGTGGTCCGGTCACGGTCCAGCACCTCCGAGAGCGGGTGAACGGCTGACAGCCTATCGCCAACGCGACCGGGGCTGAGCTCGCGCCGGCGGCCGACCTGCTCGCCTCGGTCCGCGCGCGCTTCGGTAGCGGTGGCCGCCTGATCGCCGCCGGCCCGCCGGAGAGCCTCGACTACCCCGGGTCGAGCTCGTCCGCACCGGCGCGGCGGAGGACGCCGAGGACGCGCGCGAGGCTGCTCGATTTCCCGACATGGAGGCCGTCCGGTTCGCGGAGTATGACTCTCGCATGATCGACGCTGAGCTTGAGGAGCGCGTCCGCGAGTTGCGCGGGCGGGGCCTATCGCCCAAGGAGATCGCTCGCGCCATCGGCGTTCGACCGTCCGCCGTCGCCGACTTGATCCGGGCTGTCGCGGCCGAACGCGACGCTTCGACGTCCGACGCGGAGCTCGCCCGCTGCTGGGTGAGCCCGGGCTGGAGCGTCGGTCTATCGATCGATGAACGCTGCGGCTGGCCCGACAAAACGAGCGTCGCGGCCGTCGGCGGCCTGGTCACCGCGTTGGTCGCCCGCGGGCAGCGACACCGTCGCAGCATCGAGGTCTGTGTCTTCCTGGTCGATGTCTACTGCCTCGGCGTCAAGAACGCGCTTGGCCCGGAGCGGATGGATGACCGCGAGCTCCCGGGGTTCATCCGCCAGATCTTCGGTGGCTATGAGTCGCCGCCCGTGCCGGCACCGATCGACCTCATTCGAGCCATCGTCTACGGGGCCGTCGAGTACGCCCAAGAGCTCGGCTTCGACCCGCATCCCGACTTCGCACGAGCCCAAGCGCAGCTCGGCCCCGCGTCGCGTGCCGCTCCGACCAGCCCGATCCGGTTCGGGCTCGACGGCAGACCGACCTTCGTGCAGGGTCCGTACGACGATCCGGAGAGCGTCTTCCGGACGCTCCGGCGCTCGGTCGGAGCGGACGGCTTCGGGTTCACCGTGTCGGTGGATCTGGATGACCTCCAGCTCGCGGGCTGAGCCAGCCGACTCGCCCGGTGATTCCGCAACCGCGACCGACATCGGAGGTCGACGGCTCGGGCACCGGTCGACCCGTCGACCGAGGAAGCTCGACGCGAGCAGCCACCGCGGTGCGAGCGTTGCGCTCGATCTCGGCCCGGTCGTCCCCGGCGGCCGGGCAACCGTGAAGGTCGGAACCGGGTCGCCGGCTCGAGCGGGTTCACGCGGCCAGGCCTCTGCGCCTCTGGCGTGTCGCAGACTGCGGTTCTCGCCGTGCCGGATCCCCGTTGCCTCGCAAGCTGCACTACACGTCAATCAGCTCGAGATGGGTTCCGGCCGCTGCGGCGAGCGCATCGAGATCTCCGGTGTCCGACGTGAGGATCAGATCACCATCCACGGCGAGCAGGACGAGCGCAGCGTCGATGACGTCCGCATTTCCACAGCGGGCCAACAGAGCTCCCGCCCGGCGGCCAAGCGCGTCATCAAGCGCGACGACCTCTACGGCGTCGAGCAGGCGTGCGAGCAGGGCTTGGCGCGCTCCCCCACGCCAGACCTGACCGACGACCCCGCCGTGGGTGGTGGGCACGCGGCCGGCGCGTCGCTCTGCCTTGACCATTGCGACGACCTCACGGTCGGCTCGTTCGACCGCGATCAAAGCACCGGCGTCGAGAACGATCGTCATCCGCCGGCACGGGGAACGGACACGGTGCCGGGCGCCTCAGCCACTCGACCGTCGCCACGGACGACGACGGCGCGCGCGCGGGCGGCGCGGGCTGCCGAGGCGATCTCGGCATCGCTGATCTCGCCATGTTCGGTCTCGAAGGCAGCCAGGAAGGCATCCAGCGCCGCGAGTCGCCGATCACGCTCGACCTGCGCGCGGAGCGCCTCGTTGACCCACGCGCTGAGACTCTCGGCCCGGCCGGCGGCTACGACCTCGCGGCCCCGAGCGACAAGGTCCGCGTCGACCGTAGCCGACAGTCTTCGCTTGGAGCTCATACGAAAATCCTACGCTATGACCACGATGGTGGCACCGGATCGATTGGGGACCCTAACGATCGCTCCGGGGAGACGCGGACCGGGTGGAGTTCGGGGACAGGTAGTGGACGACCAGCGAAGCGGGGCGCCGGGGACTCTAACCGAAACGGACCGGGCCTCCGTTTTAGCCGATGCCGCGCTCTTCGATGCCCTACTTGACCCTGATAGCCGCGCGGCGCGGGTGCGCGCCGCCGACGCGCTGACCGCTCGTGATTCGCGCTGCACGTAGCGCCTGGAGGGACGACGCATCCGGTGACCGGGCACGCCCGATCCCGCTCGCGCGCCGGCTCTTGACGGCCCGTCCCACCGATTGCTATAATGCAATTAGACATCAACTAAGCAATCGAAGAGGCCCCGCCCATGACTGAAGATACCGCGAAGAAGTCGCTCCGAGTCCATATCGACCGCGTTCCCTACGAGGTACACGAGCACGAACTAACGGGAGAGCTGCTCCGAGCACTCCCGAATCCTCCGATCGCGTCCGACTACGACCTGTGGCTCGAAGAGCGCGGCGACGTTGAGGATGAAAAGGTGGATCCGACGAAGGTGCTGAAGCTCAAGGAGGACATGCACTTCTACTCGGCCCCGTCGAAGATCAATCCCGGCGGATGCTGATCGACGACGACAGGGCGTTTCTCGACTCGACCGGTTGGCGCTTCGATACCGCCATCGACGGAGAGTTCGTCTGCCTGATCATCTACGACTACCCGCTGCCCAGCGGGTACGTCCCGCCGCAAGCCGATCTACTGCTCCGCCTCCCCCGCGGCTTTCCTGACGCGGCGCCCGATATGTTCTGGTTCTGCCCCGAGGTGCTCTATAGCGGAGGGAGCGTCCCCGTCGCGACGAGCGAGCGCCTCCAACACGGGGGCCGGATCTGGCAGCGGTGGTCCCGGCACCTCGCCATGGCCTGGCGCCCAGGAATCGACAACCTTCAGACCTATCTCCGGCTCATCCGTACCGATCTAGCCATGGGCGTACCAGCGGGCTTGGCGGCATGAGCGAACACACCGTCGCAATGGCCGAGCCGCAGTGGGCCGAGCTCGTGGCCGCCCTTGCCGACGACCGCGAAAGCGCTGCCGTCCTGTTGGCCGGAGAAGCAGAGACGAGCCGCTGCTTAGTCCTCACCATCAACCGCATCGTCTGGGTGCCGGACGCCGAATACGAGCTTCGCACCAGCAACCGGCTGCAAATCGCGTCTCCTGGCTGGATGCCAGCACTACGGGTCGCCTCGGACGGGAAATGGCTTCCGATCTTCTTCCACACCCATCCCGGCGGCAGTCCTGCGTCCTCAAAGTGGGATGACGTCGTCGACTCCCAGCTGGCGACCACCTTTCGCACCCGCGTTGGCGCGAGCCGATACGCCAGTCTCATTCTTGGCGGCACGTCAGACCGACCACGATTTTCCGGCCGCGTCTTCGAGAGAGATGCGGACCCCCTCCCCATCGCCCGACTGCGCGTGGCGGGTCGTCGCCTCAGAATCCAACGGGACGCCGCTCAGCTTTCGGCGGATGATGGGCTCAACCTATTTGATCGCCAAATACGCGCCTTTGGCGCCGACGGGCAGCAGCTCCTACAGGAATTGCGCGTGGGCGTTGTAGGCTGCGGCGGCACCGGCTCAGCCGTGCTGGAACAGCTAACGCGCCTCGGGGTAGGTTCCCTCACCTTCGCCGACGACGATGTGGTGACCCCCACCAACATCACGCGCATTTACGGGTCGACCCTCGACGATGTCGATCGTCCGAAGGTCGATGTGCTGCGTGATCACCTGGCCCGGATAGGACTCGGCACGGAGCTCAGACCCATCACCGGCAACATCACGCGCCGGGAGATCATGGAGCAGTTTCGGGACTGCGATTTGGTCTTCGGCTGCACCGATGACGATGGCGGCCGTGGCGTCCTTTCCCGCCTTGCCTATTGGTACCTGATTCCGGTTATCGACATGGGCGTTGTCCTGAAGTCAGACGGCGGCTTCTTGTCCGGGATTTACGGTCGGGTAACAACGGCCACGCCCGGGGAGCCCTGCCTCCTGTGCCGCGGCGAGGTCGACCCGGTCCGGGCGCGTGAAGAGCAGTATTCCCCGACTGAGCGGCAAGCGTTGATCGCCGAGGGATACGCACCCGGCCTCGCAGAAAGAGATCCCGCCGTGATCGCCTACACCACGATGGTCGCAGCGCAAGCCGTCGGCGGCATGTTGCAGCGTCTGTTTGGGTTTGGCGCAGCGGGCGTCCCAGGCAAAGAGCTCCTGCAGATCAGCGACAGGCGAGTCCGAGGCCAGGCGGGCAGTTCACGAGACGGCTGCTACTGCGCGACCGGAGCAAAGTGGGGGCGAGCCGACAGTACCTCGCCCCTGGGCATGACATGGCCGAACTAAGCGCACATCTTGTTGATTGGTGGCGCCGACGACAGCGCACTCTACCGCGAATCGATAAGCTGGAGTACCATGAAACTCAGAGCGAGGTTCCGCTATCGATTCCTCGCCACACGCTGATTGTTATTGGAAAGGGAGAGAAACTAAAGTGGGCAATATTCGAGTGTCCGTGCGGGACGGGGCACCGGCTTATGGTTAATCTTATGACGCACCGCGACCCACGCTGGCGCCTGGAGACAAAGCGTGGGCGTCCGTCGCTGTCGCCATCGATTGACTTCGACGACGGCCAGAGCCGGTGTCACTTCTGGCTACGCGGAGGACGAGTACGGTTTACGGCTGACGCTGTCCGCCCTCGGCGCCGGCGCCGAGCGAGCGCGGAGCCTCGGCCGTGACGCCACGAGAGCGGTTGTTCGATAACGAGGCGTTTTTCGCTGCACTCAACAGCACTAGGGAGTCCCGGGACCTGACCTGGAAGCAGCTAGCATCGGAGGCGGGTGTAAGTGCATCGACTTTGACCAGGGTTGGACAGGGCAAGAGACCTGATGTGGACTCATTCGCCGCGCTGGTGGCCTGGGCCGGACTGACCCCGGACGACTTTATCGCCGGTGCCAAACGCGAGTCGGACCCTCTCGCAGAGATCTCTGTTCTACTTCGGCGCGATCCCCATCTCAACGCCGAGGCAGCGGTCGCGCTCGATGAACTGCTGAAAGCAACGTACAAACGACTTAGGAACGCATGAGGCAAACGGTATGCGTCGTGGTTTCAAGAAGGATGCCCGCGCCATCTCTGAGGAGATCCGGGAAGAGCTAGGGCTCACGAAGCTGGCCCCGCTGGATCCGTGGCAGCTCGCCGACCATCTCGCGATTCCGGTTTGGCGCCTCAGCGAGTACCGCGGCGAGATTCCGGCCACGGTGGAGTTCTGACCGGCGCGCATGAGGGAGCCTTCTCGGCGATGGTTGCCTTTGTCGGCCATCGACGAGTCGTGATTCATAACGACTCGCATGCGCTCACGAGACAACGGGCCAACATCGCCCACGAACTCGCTCACGCTCTCCTATTGCACGAGCCGCACGTCGTGCGGATCGGCATGCCACCCGTCTTCGACGAGGCCCAGGAGGAAGAGGCAAGTTGGCTGGGAAGTACGTTGCTTGTTACCGAGGAGGCGTGCTTGGCTGCCTGCCGGAAGGGCCTGTCTATCGAGGCCGCGGCAGCGGCAATGGGGGTCTCGGAGGAGCTCATGCAGTGGCGAGTCAACGCGACCGGCGCGCGGAAACGCGTTGAGCGAGGTCGGAAGGCGCGGGGCGCGCCGAGTCGGCACGCCGCATCTAGCGAGCTAGTCAAGGACCGAGGCGCGGAAGCGTCCGCCGTTCCACGTCGGCAAGCTACCATGAGCTTGCGTTGCCTGGTCTGACGGGGGCCCTTTTCGGTGCTGTTCGGCGACTGTCGAAGCGGTCGACGACGGAGATCGCCGCACGGCAATCCGGGCGCTCGGACGAGTCCGCGGCCGGGACGTCGCTCGGATGCGGCGCCCACCGGAAGGGCCGTCGACGTCGACATGACCGACAAGATCCTCCCCGTCACCCGCCCAACGCCGGCGAAGTTTCGGTCGAGACCTCGAGTTCATCAACGCTACCTCGAAGCGATCCCGATTCGCCAACGGTAGCCAATGTCGTGATCTGCACCTGCGTGGTCAAACCGTCCGGTAGCTCGGCCGGCGGGCCGTCCGACGGATTTGCGAACATCTGTTCGTCTAAGCGAAGGAGTTCGGTCGCGGACGTCAAAGGAGACCGAGATGGCAGGCACGAGCAGCATCGAGTGGACGAAGCGACCTGGAACCCGGTCACGGGCTGCGACAAGGTCTCCCCCGGCTGCGCCCACTGCTACGCGGAGACGTTCGCCGAGCGGTTCCGCGGCGTGCCGGACCACCCGTACGAGCAGGGCTTCGATCTGCGCCTCTGGCCTGACCGGCTTGAGCTAGCCGCTGAGGTGGAAGAGGCCGCGCGATGATCTTCGTCAACTCGATGAGCGACCTCTTCCACGAGCGCATCCCCGACGACTACATCCGAGCAGGTCTTCGAGGTGATGGCGCGACGCGGAGCAGCACACCTTCCAGATCCTCACCAAGCGCCATGAGCGGCTCGCCGAACTGGCCCCGCGCTCCCGTGGCCGGCGAACGTCTGGATGGGCGTCATCATCGAGAACCGGCGCTTCGTCCATCGCGCCGACTACCTCCGCGCAGGTGCCGGCCGCCGTCCGCTTCATCTCCGCCGAACCGCTGCTCGGGCCCTCGAAGGGCTCGACCTCGACGGACATCCACTGGCTCATCGCGGGCGGCGAGTCCGGCCCGGCATCGGCCCGTCAATGCCGAATGGATTCGCGACCTGCGCGACCGCTGCGATAGACGAGGCGTCGCGTTCTTCTTCAAGCAGTGGGGCGGTTCCGCGCCGAAGTCCGGCGGTCGGCTACCTCGACGGTCGAGAGTGGAACGACATGCCCGCTCACCAGCTCAGCGGAGTCCCATCTCTACGGGGGGAGGTCGTGGCCGAGAAGCGCCAGCGAGATGTGCCGGACGGGGACGATGAGAAGTGGTGGTATCCGGAGCACACCGCCGCCAAGCACGCAGAACCGAGACGGTATCTCGGTGCTTGGCTGTCGATCCTTGGCCGCGGGAACCGGCACCCTCAACTCGTTCTCATCGACGGTTTCGCTGGGCGCGGTGAATACATGGAGGGTGAGCCGGGCTCGCCCGCGATCATGTTCGACCGCGCATGCGCGGTCGCGGACGACGGGGCCGTCGAACAGGTCTGGGTTCGATGCGCCGAGCCGAACGCGAGCAACTTCAAGAAGCTGAAGACGTCTGCGTTGGACTGTCCCACCCAAAGGTCACGATAGGTCCGAAGCAGGAGCGCTTCGAGGAGCTTGCACAGAGCTACATCGGGTACGCGCGGAAGCAGAAGATCCCGCCACCTACGTTTGTCATGGTTGATCCGTACGGCGTGAAAGGCGTGCGGCTCCAGACGCTCCGAGAGTTGCTGAGCTTTGATCGAGTCAGCAGTTTCCGACCTTCATGGTGCGGGACGCGGCTCGGCACCTCGAAGGCAACTACGCCGAAGCACTAACAGAGCTATTCGACGGGGATGCGTGGCGCCAATGTATTGAGGATGACGGCGTCCGCACGGAGTGTCTGATGTGGATGTTCCAAGCGGTCGTCACGAAGGACGCCGCCGACTACGTGCTGCCGTACAAGGTTCACGAGGATGAGTCGAGGAGAGTCTTGTACTACCTCGTCCACCTAACGAACAACGACCGCGGGATGCGCGTCATGAAGGAGAA
>CAVTCI010000017.1:0-790317 GCA_963733245.1 uncultured Solirubrobacterales bacterium | reverse complement strand
GGGGTGCCGGGGACGTAATGCGAACACCGACTTGCCCCTAGTCGACCACCTGACCCAAGCTCTCATGGAGCCGGCTGGGCGGGAAGCGCGACGACGAGCCGTGGCTGTGCTTGGACAGGTCTAGTCCAATTCGTCGCTGGCCGCCCTGTCGCGGAGGCGGACCGTCACAGGCCCACTCCCACCGCTCAAGCTGTCCTCAATCCATCGCTCGTCCCCGTCCGGGCCTTCCCGCCTATCGCCTCGACCCAGGCCCGCCAACATGCGGCGCGAGCGGGCCCCTCTCATGAGGTGCTGCCGAGACGTCCTACGTCCCGAGCGACTGCCTCGCCTGGGGGCTGCAGAGCACGCGGCCAGCGCCTCTAACGGCGTTTCCTCGGACGCGCCGGCTGCGATTGCTCAGTCTGTCCGATAGGACAGACCGCGAGCCCGCGTGAACGGCCCTCAGGAAACCGCAAGCTTTGCTCGCGACTACCGAAGCCTGGAGTCGCCCTCGTCTACTCACCACTCCAAGCAGCCGTAATCGCAGAGGCGAGCAGCGCACGTCTAGCCGGTCGCGGATGGCTTCTCCGAGCCGCTCAACGCGGGTTGCCCGGCCGCCGACGCGTCAGAAACGAAGGTCTGCAGGAACAGATCCACTCGCCACTGGCCCTCGTGATCTGCTGTAGGGACGTGTGGCTCTGAGGTCTCACTAGCTTCGTGGCTCGGACGAGATGCTCCACGCTTCATCACGATGCTCCTTGTGTCTCGGGTCATTGTCGGTCGGCACTGCCGCCTACGATGTGGGCTCGGCCGCGATGCGCCCCTCAGCGCCCTGACGCCCTGAGGGGCACGCAACTACCGCACGCGCGCCCTCCTCAGGCCGCACGGCGAATCGTGGGCCATTCTTTCACCGAGGCCGGACGAGAGTCAAGGACGACCTTGGCGAAGGGGGCAGCTCGCCCCGCGCGCTCGATCCTGGTAAGAATGCTCGGCATGCTCGCTCTGAGCCTACAGCGTCGCGCATGACTGGGCGACCCTCTGACGAGTACAGCTCACGCTTCGGGGCCTGGGACGACAAGGCATGGGTCCGTTCAAAGCCGCATCACGTCACGCCGTTCGTTGAGGATCTTATGTTCTTCTCGGCTGACCTCAGTCCCCTGTTTATAAGCCCAGACGTGCGAGCGGCGTGCGAACGCGTTCAGCGCGAACTGCTCATCCTGACCTTGTATGACTGGCTCGAATTTACGGAGTGGCTGGAGGTCGGGCCCGTAAATGCCATTTGCGATCGTCTCAGGCAACCCCATTTTCTTCCGTGGCTCCCACCCCGTATGAAGGCCGACGCCCTCAAGATATACACCGACGAGGCCGGTCACGCCGAGATGTCACATGCACTCGCGCGCGCCGTCGAGGACTACACGAACATTGAAAGCGCTCGCATCCGCCCCTCCTTTCTGGACTCGTTCGACATTCTCGTCAGCGAAGTCGAACCGACCCTCGCGCAGCTCGTTGAGCTGTTTCTTGCCATCACATCCGAGACGCTGATCACCGGAACCCTAAACAAGCTACCAGCCGATCCAACGGTTCAGGTCGCAGTGCGCGATATCGCCAAAGACCATGCCAACGACGAGGGGCGTCACCATGCGTATTTCCGAGCCCTGTGTCTGACTGTCTGGCCTCGGCTCCCGGCCGAGGCACAGAGACGCATCGGCGCTTTGTTGCCTGACATGATCTTGGCGTTCCTCGCGCCGAGCCCGAAGCACCTGGCTCGTCTCCTTACTCGCGTAGGCGCATTCGGCGGACGTGAACGGTACGTCGCGGAGGAGGTCTGCGCCCATCCTCAGACCAAAGCCACCGTTCGAGCATCGTGCGCACCCACGCTGCGTGTGTTTCGTGAAGCTGGGGTCTTCCGCTGGGCCAGTGTAGTTGACGCATTTACTTCGAGGGAGTTTAATATAGCTATGGATACAAGGCGTGCCCACTAATCCTTGGGATGACGAATACCGCGTCGCCGGAATACCCTCCAGCTACCGCGACGAACCGTCGGGGGTAGTGAGATGGGCGCTCGACAACTTGCCACATATCGGCCGCGACAGTCCGCCACGACGCGTCTTGGACGTTGGTTGTGGGACAGGACGCAACGCGCTGTACTTGGGGGCGCGGGGGAGCCGGGTTCTTGCATTCGACAGCTCGGAGGCCGCGGTACGGATCGCGTCTGCGCGCCCGGGGGTCGATGGCGTGTCGTTTGCCGTTCATGATCTCGCAGACGGACTCCCAGCCGGGCCCGAGTCAGTCGATTTCCTGTCGGACGTGTTCGTCTACAAGCATCAACTATATGAGGACGCCCGAGCTGCATATCGCGCGGAAATCGCGCGGGTTCTCGCTCCCCGCGGTGTCGTGTTGATCTCACTCGCAGGCGTCGATGACGCCTACTACGCGCAATGTCCGCCACTAGATGCCGGCCCCCAGCCGGGGATGGCGTTGGCAGTGCGAGACCCAAGCGCCGGCGATATCGGTAGCGTCTTGTTTGACCTCCCTTCACTCCAAGGCGAGATCAGTGACCAACTTCAACTCGTCCTGGTGCTGCATAAGCGGAAGCTTGGAAGCATGCATGGCACAGAATTCCAACGAAGCACGATAGCCACGATTTGGGAAGCCCGGCACTAGGTCGTGCTTCGCGATCTCCTCGTCAGGCTACTCTGCGTGCCGCTGGCTGACGAAAGCACGGCCGCAGTCGCCGCGGCTAGAGACCCCGGTGACGTCTGTGATGCAGTTCTGGACTGGTTGAACTACGCGAGTCCGCTGTTCCCCCACATTCGCCTTGAGCAGAAGCCGGCGCCGCGGCCGGGAGCCGCGTACCTCGACTTTGTAGCGCCCACCGAGGGGAGGGCATACTTGCGGGTCGTCGGACCGCCAGAGCTGGAGGAGGTGGGAGAGGCATGCGTCGCTCGGGTGCTCGCCGAGGCAGCGAAGGCCGGTGCGAGCACCGCCGTGTTACTGCTGAACTGCGACCTTCACTCCGGGGGCCAAGGCTCAGCTGCTGCTGAATCACTGCTCGACGATGACCTAGCGCTGCCGAGTGGCCCACTACTGCTCGAACCACGATGGGTCGCCGCCCTTGCACTGGAGCGTGCAAAGCCCATGGTCCCCACGGATGAGAGAGCCGCCGCCGCGCTCGGCGGCTCACCGTATTTTGAAGGCGAGCCGGAACCCGGCTCGGGTGGGGTCAGGATTGTTGGGACGACCCTGCCTCCAGCGTTTCTTGTCGGGCACGATTCCGGGATCTTCCGACAGAAGCTTGAATCCGCGCAAAGGCAGGCAGCGGTCGGCGGTACGATTCTTCTTGCATCGGTCTTCTTCCCACCAGTTACGCAATCAGTGCGGGCGCAGCGTCGGTTTTACGAGTTCTGGGGTGCGACGCCTGAAACGATTGGGCTTGTGGAGCAGCGGGCGACCTGGGAGCGAGACCGCTGGCTTACTCATATTCGGCGCCACCAGCGCCGGGACGTACTCGATCTCGCTCAAGTGCAGGAATACCTAGCTGCCCCCGAGTACTATCAACTCCCTTTGACGAAGGCCGAGTTGGCTGAGCAAGTAGAGAACATTGTGGCGCTGCTCGGAGAGCCGAACTACGAACTACGGTTCGCGACCGAGGCGGTGGATTTACCTTTCGAGATTGTGCCCGACCAGGTCCGGATTCGGACGGACCGTCGAAATAAGGGTCAGCCGCGACAGGGACGCTTGGCGTCGATCGCCCTGTCCGGGCGGGCTGTGATCGACACCTTCGAGCGCGAGTTCTGGACGCTGTATCGGTCCGCCGGTCCGGACCTTATTCAAGCGGCTGACATTGCAGCCTGGCTGCAGCAAGCGGTGAAGAACTACTCAGGCCACACTCCCGTGCGATCTCCGGCGCGCTCAAAGTACGATGTGTTTTTGTGCTACAACAACGCCGACGTAGCTACGGTTCAGCGTCTTGCTCGTCGACTCGAAAAGGTCGGCATCCGCCCGTGGTTCGACTGCTGGGACGCTCCGCCGGGGGTTCCAGCGATCATGGCGTTAGAATCCGTGATCTCGGAGATTGATGCCGCTGCCGTCTTTGTCGGTGATAGCGGGATCGGTCCGTGGCAGCAGCTCGAGATATATACCTTGCTGTCGCGCTTTGTGAAACGCAACTGCCGCGTCTTCCCGGTATTGCTGGGCACGGCACCGAACGGGCCGACGCCCGAGGTGCCGCCGTTTCTTGAAACTCTCGGGTGGGTAGATTTTCGACGCGGGCGAATGGCGCAAGCCTTCGACAGGTTCATTTGGGGGGTTGATCCTAGTCGCCAGCCAAGTCACTAAGAAGGGGTGCCACGCTGGTGGCTCGCGCCCACCCCGAACGCTGGGGACCGCGTTTGGAGCGCGGCTCGCGCAGTCGTCGGCAGCGCGACGCTGAGGTTGCGCACAGCGGTACACAATGGACGAGCGCCACCGACAACCACGCGACGTGTACGGCTGCCCGTTCTGTCGCATCGCGGATGGCGCTACGGCCGACGTGCTCCTGGTCGGCGAGGCATCAGACTGGCTGGCCTTCTTCCCACCGGAGCCCGCGACTCGCGGTCATACCTTGATCGTTCCACGTCGCCACGTTTCCAACTTTTTGGAACTGGAGTGCGCGCTCGCGGCAAAGCTCACCCACGCAGCAAGCCGCATTGGGAGGGCGATTTGCCACGCGCTAGAGCCTGAAGGGCTCAACCTGATCACGTCGGCTGGGACTGCCGCAGAACAGACAGTTTGTCACATGCATTGGCACGTAGTACCGCGCTGGGCTGAGGACGCCTTCGGCGACATCTGGGCCAAGCCTGGGGAGACCAAGCCAGCGACTGACTTGTACGATGCCGCGGACCGAATCCGGCGAGCATTCGACGCGCAGTAACCTATTTGGTGGGGACGCCCAAGTAGAGCCCAGCGGCCAAGACGACAGCCAAGCCCACGAGTACGGCATAAAACCCGAGCAAGGTCCGACTCAGTGCAACAGGCCACCATCCGATCCCGCTATCCGGCTGAAGCGCTCGTAGTCTTGCTTGAAAGGGCTCACTGGTAGCGCTCATGTAGAACGGCTCGACCGCGGGGACCGCCGTCCTCACGGCCTCATACAAGCGTCGGAAGAGGCGCTCGGCTCGAAGAAAGTACGTATCAAGCTGCCACAGGCTCACGGACGCCACAACGCCAAGCAGGGCTAACCGCCAGTTCTTCCCGCTCACGGCGAAGCCAAACAACGCGCCGTTGAGCGTCACCGCCCAGCCTTTGACGAGGAACGAGTCTGTTCCCAGCCGGGAGACGACCGCCTGAATCATCTCCAGGTGCTTGATGCGTTCCGATCCGAACTCGTCGTAGCCCACGGGCTAGACTGTAGCGGCGCGCCCGTGCCATGGCACGTTCGGCACCGACGAATGGAGGAGCAGCGGTCGAGCTGCCTCCACCAGTCGCTAAGGCTTCGCGCGTGTCCGGTTTGGCTCACTCTGGCTCTCTAATGAGGTGTAGAACGTTGGCCCGCAAGGTATATTTCAGCTTCCACTTCGACCGCGACAGTTGGCGTGTGGGGCAGGTACGCAACTGCAACGTTGTAAGCAAGTATGAGAAGAACCCGTTCTACGACAAGGCCTCTTGGGAGGCCATCAAGAAGAAGGGCGACGCTGCCGTGCAGAAGTGGATCGACCAGCAGCTCAGGGGGACGTCCGTGACGGCCGTGCTCATCGGCAAGGAGACGGCGAGCCGGAGATGGGTGAAGTACGAAATCCGGCAGAGCGTGGCCCTCGGTAAGGGACTCATTGGCATCGACATCTCCAAGATCAAGAATCATGCCGGCGTAGTTGAAGCGAGCGCCGGCGCCAATCCGCTGCCCGCCGGCTACCGCGTGTATCTGTGGAACAAGAACGACGGCCCTAGGAATCTCGGCACGTGGATTGAGGCAGCGGCCCCATAAGCCATAGCGCCGTGCTCGGCCATCACGCAAGACGCAGCGCGCCGAGGAGTGGCGCTTGAAGGGACGACGCTTGTGCGCACGAGTTATCTGTGCTATGCCTGCGCACGTCACATAGTAGCCGCCGGACTGTCGGAACGTTTACGTGGAGCCTTACGCCGAGAGCTTTGCACAGACTCTCCCTAACGATGCCATGGTATTGGGATCGTCGTTTCCCAGGCGATAAGCGTCTGCTCTAGGCATTGCCCAGTGCAACGGACCCACTTGCACGGGCGCGCTCTGCAGCACCATGACGCCCGGGTGCACTGACGTCAGGACGGTCGCCTTGTAGGTGCCGATGTCGTAGCGTGCCGTGAAGACCTTCTTCACGGTGCCGTTGGTCGAGTCGTTTTCCCACACGATGGTCGCGTGGATAACGTTCTCTCCCGGACGGCGGAACTGCACGAAGCACAGCTCGGACGTGAGCGGAACGATGTAGCGATCCATCTCGAGTCCGTCGTGCTCGATCGGATAAAGCGCTGACCTTGGGCGTGGGCGGACGACGGGGAGGCCGGCAAAGCGCGAGGCGGCCCCTATGGAAACCTACGGCGCGGGCGGATTAGAATTAGAGAAACGCCGGACCTGATCTGCGAACACCTTCCGAGGAGCCAGTACTTGCTCGCACCATGGCGTCGGGCACTTCTTCTTGTACCACGTTGAGCGGCGGCAGCAGGGTGCTTATGCGCTGGGCACGGTCGGACCGATGTCGAACAGAACATCGCTGTTCGGGCGACGCACCAGGGCCTTCACAGCCTGTACGACTTGGCGCTCTAGCTGCCGCACGCCTATGGCGGACTTGAAGATGGTCTTTGGATCAAAAGGAGGGCTGCCTGCCTCCTGCGCAGCTTCGACGCGCTCTTGGATGAAGTAGTTGATCTCGTCGATGACGAACTCAACGATCTTGTCGAGTTCGGTGCTGATCGCCTCAATCTGGTCCGGCAGCCAGTCGCCGGGCTTCTCCAATAACTGCTGCCCGCGGTCGTTCTGCCTCAGGAAGACGGCGACAAGATGGGCCAAAGCGAAGCGGACCGACGCAAAGCTTGTCTGGAGTTCGGGTCGCAGCTGGGTCTTCCTTGCTTCGATCGTCTCGTTGATGAGTGACCCCAGGAAAAGGCGGTCCGCAGTCGCGCGACGGAACGTACGGTGGTAGTCGTGATCGAACAGCTTGACCTTTCGGACAGCATTCCATGGCTCGCCGAGCCAGATCGCCATGAGTAGCTGCGCAGCCAACTGATTGTCGAGCTGATTCTTAGCGCTGCCGGACGTTTCCCCACGCCGGATGTCGTAGAAGAGCGCGTCGCCGTATCGTTCCCGAACTTCTGCCTGCAGTTCGCGCTGTATCCGATCATTCGCACGTTGATCGCGCATGTTGACCTGGTTCTGGTTGTTGCTCCGATAGGTCACCTTGTCGGCCAAGTCTGCTCGTTGGTCGAGTTCAATCACCTTGACGATCAGCGTCAGCTCGGGACTGAGGTGCTCGCGCTCGTGCCACAGCGAGAGGAGCGACTGGCAGCCGTTAACGACACCGACGCCCTGGAGAAGGAGATCCTCGCCGTCCTCGTCGAGTCCACTAGTCAGTAACGTGAGGCCGTTGTGATATGCAGGGAACAGGGCATGCTCGCTCTGAGTGCGGATGGTATGACGCAGCTCGCGGTTGATCTTGGTGTTTCCGAGTCCGAGCCGGACGTTCAAATCGAAGATCGTCAGATTCTCAATGCCCGGGAGACGAATAAGCTCGGTGGCAGGCATGATCGCCACTGCCATTCGCGTATTGCCCGACAGGTTCTTACTGATGACGCCCGCGGTCGCCAACGTAAATTCACCGGGCAGGAGCTCTGGGCGCTCCGTTCTGCGCGCGACCTCGAGCAGCCGCGGGCCATCCCACAGATCAAGAGTCGGACTCTGATCGGTGACCGTAGCGAGGTAGTCGGCACCAGCGGCATCACGCTCTGCGTTCGTCACGAATAGCAAACGAATCTGCGGCGGCGACTCCTCGAACCGCTTGACGAGGTCGAGGCGAGTGATCAGATTTGTCAACTCGGCATTGGGTGCCGACGCGAGCAGGCTCTTGATGCCGTCGGCGTTGGCAAAATAGGCTGCGACACCCTGGAAGGACCGGAGATCGGCATCGCCTTGCGAATTCCCAGCCTGCCGTCGGTGCTTCGACTGGAGGACGAACAACTCATTGGCATCCTCGTAAAGCACGATCGCGTCGATCCCCTTGTCGCCCCCGCCGTCGCAGATCGCGTCCTCCACGGCGTCTGGGTCTTCGCGCATGACGTGCTCGATAAACCACGCCAGCAGGGCCGTCGACCGGGTCCGATTTCCGACGTAGAACGGCGCGGTCTGAGCCTCGATAAGGTCGTGGTCTTCGTCGCTCAGGCCTGGCATCGCATGAGCGTAGCGGAGTGTCCCCGGCTGGCTCCGCTCGTCGGAATCGACTTCAGGGCGCCATGGATGATCTCTACTCCCGCCAGAGAGAATCGCGCTGCTCGCGATCATGCGGTTCGACGCCCTTCTCGCCGGCGCACCCAGTCACGACGAGCCACAGCGCCTCGATGCGCGACCGATCCCATCTTGTCGCGGGGGCTCACTGCTCCGAGCACCGTCGCGATTCCGGTTTCGCAGGTGGCCGAGGCTGGCGGCGATCGTGCTGGTAGCCGCGTGGGTAAGGGGGCACAGCGGCGACATCGGCGCCGAGGCTCTGTCCCAGCGCTGGACGGAGTCGGAGTGTTACCCCTCGGACCACCCGAACGCCACTCGAGCCCAAAGCTGGCCACGGTCATGCAGAATCCGCAATCACGGCTCACGGCTCTTCAGAAGGAGGCTCCTCGATTCCGGCTTCCTCGCGTACCTCTGCTACCTCCTGCTCGTGATCATCCTGCCCCACCGAATCGTCGTAGTCCTGCGCCGCTTGCTCCTCGGCCGGATTCGCGCTGGACAGATCGCCAGCGTCGAACTCCCGATCCTCGCGTTCCTCGTCACTCTCCGCCATGACGCTCCTTTCCGGTTTCGTCCCTAGAGGCCTGAACTCTCTGTCACCATTCAACGCGCAGTCACGCTACAAGTCGTGCATGACCACGTTCTCCGGCATGACTTCGTCCTCAGGCGGCGGCAAGCCGCCCGACGGCTCCTCGCCAAGCCGTCGCCGACGCAACTCCTGGTGGATGTCGACCGGCGTATTGGCCATCACAGCGTCAAGGATGTCCGCGAAGAAGTCCGGCATCTTGAGCTTGTCGGCCGGATCCTCGATCAAGCCGAGTTGGTCTTGGTCGTCCCAGGTGGCGACGAGCATCATCGTGGCGTCGAACGGTCCGTCGGGCTTGCGCAGGCGGACGAGTAGATCGCGGAGCAGCTCAAACGCCCGCTCCTCGATGATGTTGTCCCGCACCAGGAAGACGTAGCCCATCGCCGCCATCGGATAGCGATCCCGTAGGTTGGTGGCCTCGCCGATCGCCTCCTCGTAGCGGTTGTTCTTGTTGTTCAGGTAGCTGCTGAACTGGGTCTTGGTCGATATGAGCACGTCCGGGCCGCGGCGCCAGTCCGAGACGACGACGTCAACCTCCTTGACGTAGAAACGGCCGAGGATGTTGGAGTCCGAGCTTCCGGGCACTAGCGTGCGGAGTTTGGCGATGGCGTGCCGAAGCTTGACCGGGCGGAGATACGTCCCCATGCCGAGCAGCTTCATCTGGTCCTCCGCCGCCGCGAGCAACTCCATGACCGTGTCGAGCTGGGCCTCGAGAGCGGCGAACTCGCCTGAGAGCACCCGCGGCTGCCGGGCCCGTGGGAAGACGGCATGCTCGGGAAAGCCGCCACGACGCAGCTCGTGCGCCACCCATGCGTCGAGGGCCTTCGCCACCCGGCCGGTTTGCTGATCGTCGGCTGACCCGGCGGCGATCGGCACCTCCATGATCCGATGCAGCAGGTTGCGGTCCGGCTCATACTTGCGCGCGCCGTCGGCCGCATCGGTATACCACGGCGAGGCGTCCGTGTCGGCCGCCGCCAGGATCGGATCGAAGTCGGTGAGGACGTCAGGCTTTGGCTGAGCCATTCAGCTCAGTCTGCCTGGTCCGGCGGACACGGAGCATCGCCGCCGCGTCGCGAATGGCGCACACCTGATCGACGTCGAGGCGCATAACGTCCTTCAGCAGCACGCGGTCCACCTCGGCGACGACGGTCCACCACTCGCCGCGCCGGAGCGAAGCGTCCAGGTTTGGGCGATCCTTAGCGAGGAGCTTCCAGGCGGCGACCAGCGCGTCGGCCGAGGGAACGGGCAGGCTTGCGGCCTCTCGCGGCTCCATCTTGAGGATGCCGCCGCCGTAGGCACGACCGAGCACTTCCGCCCCGAGCATCGTGGCCGAGTTGAGCACGAGCAGCGGCAACGCATCCTTCGCTTCCTCCGGCGCCTCGGCGCGGAGGCGGACGCCGTGCATCGAGTTGACCAGCGTCGTCTCGGCCGCGTTGGCGATCACCGCTGGGATAGCGGTGCGACATGTAGGTGAAGAAGAGATCCGGCACCGGCACGACCGGCGGTCGCCACCAGGGCTCCCGCACCTGGCACTTGTAGGCATCCGGCACGCCGAGCTGCTCGCCGTGCTTGATGTAGTCGAGCAGGCCCTTGGCCTTGGCCGTCTGGCTCGGGATGCAGGAGCCAGACCCGCTGGCCAGCCAGCCGCAGCTCTTCCCACTGCGCCCGGCTGAAGTCGAGACCCTTCAGGTGCCGGGTGCCGGGCGGACACAGGCGCTCGACGTGGTTCTCGTTCAGGCCGTACTTGCGCCGGGTGATGTCGGACATGGCGAAGTAGTCGTTGGCTCCTGTCACCGTGCCGAGCTCCGGCGTGCCGTAGGTATCGAGGCGTGCCATCCGCTCGCCAGCCACACTCTTGAAGAGTTGGCGGGACTCGAGCGGGAGGGCGAGGTCGCTCCACTTACCTTCTGCGGCCGGGTTGGCCCCAACCGGATCAAGCGGATGGATACTGGCTAGATCGTCGGCATCGTCGACGTGATAGAGACAGAACGAGTCGCACGGACCGGTTCCGTGCGCGACCAGCAGCACGACCCGTTCCTCGGCGTCGCGAAACTGCAGCCGCTCGAACATGACGAGGTTGACGGCCGCGAACCGCCGCTTGAGCCAACGGCGGACCGGCTCGGCGTAGTGAACAGTCAGGAGCTCGGCCGGCAAGACCATCGCCAGGCGCCCGTTCGGATTGAGGAAGGCCGAGGCGTGGACCAGACTGGCGGCCCACGACGAGGCCAATCCTGACAAGTGGACGCCTTGAGCGAGCGCCGCGGTGGCTGAGCGCTTGCGAGCCGCACCGCGGTGCTCCTGGTACCGCACGAAGGGCGGGTTGCCGATGACGGCATCCTGCCAGCCGATCTCGTCTCCGATCTGGGCCGGCGACGGTTGGTCGAAGAAGTCCGAGCAGACGAACCGTGCCCCGGCGCCTTGGGCCCGCAGCAGGCGCCCGGAGGCATCGAGCGACGGCTGATGGAGATCTACGCCGGTGAGCTGGTCGGCGATGGCCGCGGGGGAGGCGCCCAGCTGCTGCAGGCGATCGGCCGCGGCCAGCAGGAAGACCGCTTCGCCGCAGGTCGGGTCCATGACCCGGGCGTCAGGCGTCCGAATCGCCCAACGCGTCAGGAACTCGGCGATGGCTGGCGGTGTGAAGAAGGCGCCGCGAGCTTTACGCGCCGAAGCTGGATCATGGGCACGAGGCGTCATGCCCCGGAATCTAGCTCGCGGGCCGGACGGAAGGCGAACAGGCGTTCGGCTCGTTCCGTCCGACGGGTTGGGGATCATACGAGCCGTATTCCGAGCGCCACGAAAAGGAGGTGATGCAGCATGGCGAAGCCGATCTATCGGCCGGGCCAGAAGGCCCCGTACAGCGGACAGTACCCGCTCGTCGGTCCCCAGGGCGGGAAGCAGGGCACCGAGGTCACGATCACCAAGGGTGAGCCGATGCCCCCTACGCCTCGTCCGGGCATGGGCTACGGCCGTCCCGACAAGACGAAGCACAAGTAGGTCGCAGCTGCACGAGGGAGCGAGCGACGTGCTCGGTCCCTCGGCAGCCGCGTGCTCGCGGTGAGGCAGGTTGCACGCGCTGATCCGCATTCGGCCACCATGCGATCAACAGCTCTATTCCGCACCGTCTGCCGCTTTCTCCGTTGACACGCTGCCTCCCCGTCTCACCTGTGAGGCTCTCAATGCTCGCTCTGCCAATAGCCGGTCCCGCTTCTCGGTGTCCGGAGTGAACTTGTATCCTGCCTCGCCAGCATAGACCCGACGTAGAACCACACCTCCCGCCACAGGAAATTCCTTTACGGAGGTGAAGGGCTCCTTGGGCGAATCCTTCGTGTACTCCCGCCACCAAGCTCGGCTGTTGAACTTCGGCTTCTCACTCATGCGCTACCTCCCCTTTACAAATACTTCTGCCACTCATTATCCACATTTCGGATGCCCTACGCAACACTAACCTCGCTCGTGAACGGGAAGCGAGCGAGTAACGCTGCCTCGGCAAGAAGGATGGCGGCCTCATGAAAGTGCTCAAACCCGGTGTCAGCCGGATAACCACGCACTGAGTCACGCAACTCGGCTTGAGCGGGGTCCCACGAGACCGGCTCCCCCGGCCTGACCGATGGATCCATCGCCAACTCCTTCAAGTCACGTTTACGCGGAACCCACGAAAAAAGCCGCTCTGTGGCGGACGGCGCAAAGCCCTCATACGGGGTGAAGGCCACCTTGCTGCTGACGCTCTTCTTCTTTGGAGGAGGAGCGGAGTGAAAGTTTGCCTCCTCGTGATAGAGCTTCTCAGCGAGGGACTTCGAATAGGGCTCAACAAACCGTACCGTGCCGATCCCCGCAGCAATAATGTTGCGTGCGCACTCATGACACGGAAACGTCGTCATGTACAACGTCGCGCCTGCGGTGCTCGCGCCGCGCCGCGCCGCGTCGGTAATGGCCATCATCTCCGCGTGGACGCAGCGCCCGAATTCGATGAGATTGAGCAGCCTAGTACTGGCAACGGCCGGCACTGTCGCGAGGCCGGCAATCATTGCGGAGTCGACGATCGGTAGCCCTCGAGCGCGGTCAGAGAAAGTAGCGAGCTGCTCACGAACCTTGGCATCTATCTCGGCCAGATCGAGATCTTTCCATGTCGCCTCGGCAGCAATCGTGTTGAGAAAGTAGGCGATGGCGTCGAGTCGCAGCGGGTCACTTGGATCACCTCCAGACTTGTGCTCCCTGTTGTCTGGCTCGTCGCCATCCTCGTAGCAACGACCATCCTTCTTGACGGGATCGTTCCAGCCGACGCCGATGACACTGCCACTCTCGTCAAGCAAGGCCGCCCCAACACGCCGGGCCAATGCCGATGATCGGCCGGCAGCGAGGTAGGCGATGCCCATAGCGGTCTCTTCGACGGTGAGTGTGCCGAAAGGATGAGAGAACACTTGATTGACAAAGCGTTCAATTGTCTGCTCGGAGCGCACGCCTCTCGACGAGACGAACAAATCCGCAAGATGAAACGTCTTATTCAGCGATAGGGAACCATCGGTCAGGCGTGTGGAGGCCGGCAGCTTGCCGGCATCGATGTCCATCAGTTCCTCGGCGCGGACCGCGGCCTCTTTGTCGTCTTTATCGCCGGGAAGCTTAACGAGATTGCGAAGCTGCGTCTGTCTAACGCTCTCGTTCTCGAAAACGCCGATGAGAAAGAACCGTGAATGGTAGGTATTGCGGAGTGCAGTGACCTCCGCAGGATGCATGAGGTTGGTAACCAGATAGGCGACGCCGCGCTTCCGCGCTTGGTCAGCCTCCATTTGCAGGCGGGCTCGCCGTGTAGAGATTGCCTTCACGACGAGCGCCGCTGTCGCGGCACCATCCCCGTGCATGGTACGTAGCTGATCACCGGCCTCCATGAGCGTTCGAATCCGCTCATACTCTGAACCGAACGAAAAGCCCTCGCCCCGCTCTGCTTCGGCGGTGGCTTGGATCAGATGGCTGACCTTGATCGTGGCCACGAGATAGTTGACCGAGCCGAGGTCGTGGCGTAGGCGGCTAATCAGTGGCTTTGTGTCCGTCCCGATAGGCCTCGCGATCGCGATGATGAGCTCTGGGACCGCCGGAAGCGACAGGTTGTCAAGCAGGTCGGCGAGATCGGGCCGTGGCTGCCCATCGTCCTGGGCTGGCGGGTCGTTCGCGATTTCGCGGGCTCTCGCTTCGCGGACGAACTGCTCGGGGCTGGGCTCGCCGAGCAACGCTGCAGCCACCTGGCTCGCCACGAAGTAGCGCGGCCACATGCCCCCATACGGCTTGTAGGGACTGCGGTACCAGCGGTGGCCGTGCCCCTTTGGCCCGATGTGCTTGGCGGCAAGGGCGTCGCGATCCTCGACCGTGGTGAGCTTCGAGCTCTGGTCCGTCATTCCGAAGCTGTCGCGTGCTGCTGGTCCGAAGTCCTCCGATCGGAGGTTGCCGATCGCGTTCCTGACGAAGCCCTCGATCACCTCCCAGATCTTCTCGGAATCGGCGGGTGCGCTACCAGCTGGCAAGCCTGCGCAATTCGCAATCTGCGGGATTCGGACGAGCAAGTCCGGACTAACCCGCTCGTCCTTGCGCCAAGCACCGACGCCCGCATCCGCGAGCGCCCTCATTTGGATCTCAACCTCGCGAAACGTCGGGGAATTGCCGGCGGCTGCCGTCATCTGCCAGCGCCCGCCGCCGCCGTCACAGCCGGCTGCCTGCGTCGACCTTCACATGCCCCCCATTTCCGCTCAGCATCGGAAGCACCATATGGCCGCGATCGGACAGCAAACGGGCCACCGCGACGATTTGGCGTCGCGAGACGTTGGATCCACGCCGACATCGACTACGCAGAGGAGACCCATGGGCCTAGCCTTCAACACACGCGAGATCATCGCCACTGCGCTCGGTAGCGAGAGCGCGCAGCTGCTCGAAGCCGGCGGCGCGCGCGATCGGCCAAAGCCCAGAGGTTCTCGTCGTCACCGCGTCCGCCGAACCTCGCAAGGCCCGAACCGTCGAGTAGTCAACGGGCTCCCGGAGCCTCTTGACGCGGACGACGCCGGCGACACGACCCCTCTAGTCGGCCTCGACGCAGGCCCGGCGGTCTTTACCGACGCCCCACCGACCACGAACCCGCCGCTTTGCACCAAGTGCGGGCACGGTCTACACACGCTCGAAGCCCTCGAGGAGTGCCCGTGGTGGCGCTACACGACCCGGTGGGGCGATGAGGGGCGCGCCATCGCGGCGATCCCTGAGCTCACGGGTCGCTCTGTCGGGTCCGTCCTAGCCCAGCTCGCCGAAATGGGGAACCGCCGCATCGACGAGTCGCCCGAGGAGCAGCTGCTCCGGTTCGGCCGGAGTTGAAATGGACCTCGACCCAATCGTGCCCGTCCGAGGGCACGGCATGTCAAGAAGACGGAGCCGGAGCGGCAGACGCCAAATCAGACCGCCCCGGCTCCTCAGTACTCATCAACGCTCTGAAAGGAGGCATCAATGAACGGCAACCGTAACACGAGAGCACGGGGCAGACTCCGCCTGCGACGGACGCGAAAGAAGGCTCGCGGCGGCGGCGCGCCCTCCCTCGCTCCACCGCTCCCCGGCATCCTGCGGCCGGCCCGCAGCACTCGCCTGGGCGACCAGATGAAGGCGCGTACAACCGGTGGCATTACGGCGGTTAACGCCCGCGTGCTGCGCGACGACGACGGGAGGCTTCACGTCCTCAACGGGATGAACGACCAGGCCGACGGAGCTGCCGCTAGCACGCGGCGCGACTACCAGGCGTCGCGAGCAGACGCCCTCGCTGCCGGCAGAGATGCCGAGCTCCGCCAAGCGGCCGCAAAGCGAAGCCTCGCCGGCCTGGAGGGCGAGGACGCCGTGCTGGCCGCGACGGAGGCTCGGCTCGCCGATCTCCGAGGCATCAAGGCGTTCGGGTACGCCGCGGTGCTGTGTTTGCTCTACCTGATCACCTTGCCCTACGACGTGGCAGCGGCCTCGGGGCTGCCGATCGCCCCGGAACTTCAGGCCCTTGCCGGAGCTTTGCTCGGCGTCTTGATCCTCATCGCGGCCCACCTGGCAGCCCACAAGGAGCAGGATGTCGAGGAGGCCCGCGGGCGCCAGCACGATGATCCGGAAGGACACCGCCAGGTGCTCATCCAGTACCGGGCAGTCCTCTGTGGCGGGATCGCGTTGGTCGTCGGCATCGGCATCTGGCGGGCCCTCACCTTCGCCGCTGAGGCAAAGGCAACCGGCGGGGTCTTCGCCGGCGGCATGTGGGCGAACGTGGTGTTCACCGTGATCGCCCTGGTCGGGTTCTTCGCGGCTTACGTCGCCGGCCAGGCATATCTCAAGCTCTTGCCCCTGCGGAAGATCCGGACCGAGCGGACCCGGAACCGTCGGGCCCGCCAGGCGCAGCAGGACGTCATCGACACCTCTGAGCGGATCCAGGCCGACGCGGGGCTGACGCTCGACTTCCTCGAGCAGGACGAGGCCGGCGTGATCGAGGAGATCGAGGCCTGGCGGGAGGCCCGCGGGCAGCAGTTCATGCATGACATGCGCGTGCGCGAGCACCGGCGGCGCCAACAACTCAAACACGGCGAAGGACCCGCCGCAGCGCCGCCCGCGATGCCGGGGAACGACGTGGCGTTCCAGCGGATCGGCCCCGAGGAGCTGGCCGAAGACGCCACGGCCAACGTCACCAACGGTGGAGCGAGGACCAACTCATGACGATCAAAAAGACGAGGCAGATCGGGGTGGCCGCTGCGGCGGCCACCCTGCTGGCGCTCCTGCTCACCGGCTGCGGGGCGACGAACGCCGCGCTCGCGTTCCTGAACGGTGGGGAGTGCAAGCCCGGCCCGGCGGTGTTCCTCGTCCCGGACGTCAGCGGGTCGACGAACGCGCTGCGGCAGCCGGGCGGCCTGTACACCATGGCAGTCGAGGCCGCGGTCACGGGAACGGCGAAGGCCTGCGGTTCGCTCTACGCCGGCCCGGTCGAGGGCAACGGCCTGAACACCACCTGGACAATCGACGGCAAGGCGTTCCGCCAGACGATCGGCGGCAACGACGCGCTCGGTGCCGCCGCCCGGGCCGAGAAGGCAAAGCAAGACGTCTTCCCCAAGATCTCGGCACTGCTCACGACCAAGGGCAGGCCGGGCACGGACCTGCTCGGCGTCATGAGTCGGGTGGCCGACGCGGCGGCCGGTCTGCCGCCCGGCCAGCGCCACCAGTTGACGTTGATCCTGCTGACCGACGGCGTGCTCAACCTGCCCGGTCGCTATTCGCTGTATTCGACGCCGATCGGGACGCCGATCGAGCGCACGGCCTTCATCGCGCAGCTCAAGGCCTCCGGCGAGATCCCGGACCTGACCGGGTTCGACGTCTACCTACCGGGCCTCGGTGTCGGCGTGACCAACCGCGACCTGGCCACGGCCGTCATCGAGCTCTGGCAGTCACTCATCCCGCTGACCGGCGGTCGCCTGCGATCGGTCGACGGGTCGCTACACCTCGCCTGGCCCGACACACCCTCTGGTGGTGAGTCATGAACTTGGATTGGCTCTACAAACTCTGGGCGACGAGCGCAGCGTATCTGCTGGCCGTGATCGTGGCGCTCGGCGTCATCGCGGCGCTGGAGCAGTTTGTCGTCTGGTTGGTCGTGGTGATCGTTCTGCTCATCATGGCGCGATTGGTGTGGTGGTACACGCGGTGGTGAGCAGCCATACCGCCCCGCTGACGGGGGTGAGTGGTCGTGTTGTGAATTCTACCGTTCCCAAACGGAACAAGTTGGCGCATAGTAGGTAACAAGACGTTCCTAATGGGAACAAGTAATCACAAGAGGAGGTGGAGTCATGAGTACCAAACAAGGTCATCAACGGAAGGGCCGGGGTCGACCGGCGGAGCGTCGGCCAATCAAGGTGACGCCGCGCCGCAAGGCAGAAATTGACCCCCACATGATCTCATTGGTGTACTACCTGATTGCCTCCCGCCTGGTGCGCGAGGCAAAGGAAGCCGAGGCAGCTGCGGAGCACGCCAGTGTCGCCTCGGAGAACGTAACCGAGCCGACGATGCCGCCTGCCGCGGAGACGCGGCCGTGACCGACGGGTTCCTCGTGACGAGCGAGGTGCTGGCCGCCGGCAGCCTGGCCGGGCTCGGCGTGTGGGCCGCGTGGCGTCCGGGACAGCCGGTGGTGTGGCGCGAGCTGCGCTTTCCACCTGATCTGACTCGCGAACAGGTCGAAGCCCTCCTGACTCACGTTGCCGTGCGGCGCCGGCCCGTCACGTTCGTGATCGATGCCCGAGCCGAGAGCATCGGCTTCCTACTCGGCGCGCCGAAGGCCGTGCTGGCGAGCGTGACGTCGGCGCTGTCCGGCATCGCACCGGAGGTGCGGCTCGACGAACCCGACGGCGGCGCTCCGCTGGAGCCGACGGTCGGTGCGCGCGGCGTCTGGTCCGGACGCTGGCCGCTGCTGCGGACCGACGGCGTCGAGTTGGCGGTGGCCGGCCTGCTCGGCTCGTTCACGGCGGTGGGCCGCGGTGAGCAGGTTCGGCTGGTCGTCCGTCTGCGCCAGGCCGGTCCGGTGCGACGGCCTGACGGGGATGTCAGCCGGCTGCTCCAAGCCAAACTCGCCGGTCCTCTGCTGCGCGCCGAGGTGCTCGTCAGCGTCAGCGCGGCGCCGGCAGAACGGGCCCATCACCTCGTCCAGGTGGTCATCGCCAGCTTGCGCACCTTGGATGGCCCGGCCGGTCGACTGCGCGTCCGGCGCTTGGGCGGCTCCCGCACGCAGCGCTCGGTGAACCGGTCGGCCGGGCGGTGGCTGACGCCGACGACGGTGCTCAGCCCGGCCGAGCTCGTGCCGATCGTCGGCCTGCCCGTGGCCAGCCCGCGGATCAGCGGCCTGGCATACGGCACGGCACCGCGGCTGATGCCGTCACGTCGCATTCCGACCGGAGGCCGTGGCCGCACCTTTGCCCACTCCGATTGGCCCGCTGCACGCGGACGAGCGCTGGTCCAGCCAGCGCTCGGAGCCACGACGCATAGCCTGGTGGTCGGGCCGTCGGGCGTGGGCAAGTCGACCCTCGTCGTCGGCCTGGCGCTCGACGACGCCCGTCAGGGGCGTGGTCTGGTGCTGCTCGACCTCAAGGGCGACGGTGCGGAGGATTTCCTTGCCCGTCTGGACACCCGTCGTCATGACGACGTCATCGTGCTCGATCCCGCGAGCGGCCTGCCAATGCCGGGGCTGCGGCTGTTCGGCTCGGACGAGCCGGAGCTGGCAGCCGACATGCTGCTCGGCACCTTCCGCGGGTTGTTCAGAGACTCCTGGGGTGTGCTGTCGGATCAGTACCTTCGCCTCGGCTTGGCCAGCCTTGCCCATGACCCGCAGAGCACACTGGCCGACCTGCCCGTCGTGTTCGGCAATCCCGGCTTTCGCGCCAGGCTCCTGGCACAGATCTCAGACCCGATGCTGCTCGGCGAGTGGCGCGCCTACGAGGCGCTCTCGAGCGCCCAGCAGCTTGAGCAGCTCGGCTCGCCCCTCAGAAAGATCGGCGCCCTTATCCAACGCCGCACGACGCGCGCGGTCGTGGCGCAGTCCGCGCCGCGCTTCGATCTGAGCCGGGTGCTCAGCCAGTCGAAGATCGTCGTCGTCGCGCTATCCCCGGGCCGCCTGGGCGAGCCCGTCGTCCAACTCCTGGCCAGCTTGCTGATCTGGGGCTCTACTCGGCGGTGCTGGGCCGCCAGGCGCTGCCTGAGCCGCAGCGCCGCCTGTTCAGCGTCTACATAGACGAGCCCAAGATCCTCGCCCGGCTTCCGGTGCCGCTGGACGCCATGTTCGAGCTGTTCCGCGGCATGGGCGTCGCCGTGACGATGACCGCCCAATCGATCGCTCAGCTGCCGAAGCCGGTGGCCGCAGCGGCGCTCAGCAACGCCGCCACGCTAGCCATCTTTCGCCAGCACGCTGACGCCGACGCCAGCCTGCTGGCCCGCGAACTCCGCACCGTCTCCAGCGATCAGCTCAAGAGTCTCGATCCCTACCACCTGGTTCTGCGCCTCGGTTTAGGACCGGGCCAAGTGGCCGATCTCGCCACCGGCGCCACCGTCGCCTTGCCGCCGGCCACGGTCGACCCGAGTGAGCTGCGCTGCCTCTCGGCCGAGCGCTACGGGCGCAGCATCGAGCAGGTCGACGCCGCCCTGGCCGCCCGTCATGGCCTCGACCCAGAGCACCGCGAGCGTTCTGACGAAGTCGCCTCCGGCGCAGGCTTCGGCCGACTGAGGTCGTCATGAACCGGCCCTGCATCTGTCCGGTCGGTGGTCCGGTCGCGTCGACTCGACGTCGTCAGATCAGCCGCGACTGCGGGCCCTTCCGAGCAAATGTGACGACGCATCTCTCGGCCATCCGGTCGTCTCCTTTCCTCATTCCGTCCGCCCCCGGAGTACCAGCATGAACCGGTCCGCTCATTACCTGACGCCTGACCGGCTGGCCCACGTCGAGGCCCAGCTGACCGACCAGGACCGCCTCGTCGTCCGAACGGTCGCCCTCCTGCATCTCGTGTCCGGCGAGCAGCTTGAGCGAACCTGCTTCGGCGAGGCAAACTCCACGGGCGCGGCCAGTCGAGCGCGGCACGCGCGCCGCCGCTCGGTCCGCCTGGTCGAGCTCGGCCTCCTCGCTCGGCTCGCTCGTCGAGTGGGCGGCGTGCGTGCCGGCTCCGCCGGCTTCGTCTATGCGCTCGCTCCAGCCGGTCAGCGACTGATCGCCGATTGGCATGACGAACCACGCAGCCGCGGCCGGCAACCGCACGAACCAGGCCAACACTCGGCCGCTCACCGACTGGCCGTCAGCGAGATCTACACCGGGCTGGTCGAGGCGGACCGCCAAGGCCGCGGCCGGCTGCTCAGCTTTGCAACCGAACCGAGCTGCTGGCGCTCGTTCGCCGGTCAGTGGGGCAGCGCGCAGCGCTTGAAGCCCGACGCCTCCGCCACCATCAAGCTGAAGGCCGAGCGAAAGTACGTGCGCATCGTCGGCATCGAATTGGCGAGGTGATCGCTGCTTGCTCGGTCAATTCGAGCCGGATCGATCTCCAGTGCCTCGGCGATCCGGGCGATCTGCGTCGGCGATGGGTCGTTGTAGACGCCGTCTTCGAAACGCTTGAGCGAGGCCAAGGGAACGTCGGTGAGGGCAGCGAGGGCCCGAAAACTCAGGCCCTTGGCGAGTCGGGCCCTATGGATAAGTGCTCCTAGGCTTCGTGCTTGTGCGTCTGTCATGGTATTGTCACCTCCTTCGTGAATTCATTAGATCTTGTGTGTGCTTTCTAGTATGCACGGGCCTGTTCCTTTTGGGAACCCCTGTTGTAAATTCTACGGCTGTGGGGCCGAGTCGTTCCAGTCGTGGAGAAGGCGCTCAAAGAGTGAGTAGCGGGTACTCGGGGGAGCAATGCTCTACCCCGAGTACCCTGTGCCATCGCCTCCGTGCGGGCGCTTACGCGCCCTTGACCTCCCTTCGGGGAGCCGGCTTGGGCTTTGCCGGCGTGGTGGTCACGTCGCCGGGCGGCGTCGCGCTCGCGTCGCTGCTCGCGGCCGGCGGCGGGTCGTCACCCTCGGGATCGAGGATGGCGATCTTGGCGCGGATCTCGTCGATCCGACCACCGGTCGCCGCCTTCATCGCCTCGTACTCGGCGGTTGCTTCCTCCGCCCGTTCACGTGCGGTCACCAGCTCCAGCTCGATCGAGTCGATCGCGCTGTGCAGGCTTGCGACGGCCGATGCCACGGCGTCCCCGATCGTCGTCTCCCGCTTACGCGAGCGACGCACTGACGTTCGGCCGCGCTCCCCGGTGCCCGGCTCATCGCCGCGCTCCAGGGTGCGCTTGTGCCCGTAGTAGGCCCCGCGGACCGAGTCCACGGGCTGTCCGTACTCCTCGGCGAGTTGCTTGAAGGCCTCGGCCTTCTGCATCCCGCCGTCGACGAGCGCATTGACGCGCTCGTAGGTCTGCTGCGCCTTGGTAGCCACCAAGACACCTCCTTCGGATTGGATGGCAGTGACGGGGAACGCGAAAGACCGATCTGGTCTCTCCCGCCCCCCGAGGGGCCATCCAGCCCCGTACTGACTGGCGCGCTCGGCGATCACGACGCTCTTTCGCGGGCGGCGCGCTCGTCCCAGTGTGCGATCCGAGCCCGAGCGATAGCCACATAGTCAGCATCGCGCTCGATGCCTACGAAGCGGCGTCCCTCGAGCATCGCCGCGCAGCCGGTCGAGCCGCTCCCGGCAAACGGATCGAGCACCAGGCCGCCCGGGGGAACGACCAGACGCGTCAGCCAGCGCATCAGCGAGAGTGGCTTGACCGTCGGATGCAGGTTGGCGCGCGGCGCCCCGCCACTGCCGGAGAAGATCGCCGCCGAGCGCTTCGGCAGCCGGTCGAGTCCGGCCTCGCGTTCGATACGGCTGGCCTTGCCGGCGTAGAACAGTCGGGAAAACGGCGCCGCGCCCGGTGCCCGCTCCTGGCGGCGATCCGATCGATCAGCGGCCGAGGGCAGCTGGGCACGCAGTCGCCGGTACGTTCGTCGCACTCCGGTTCGTGTCGGAGCGGCCCTCGACGCCGTCGAAAAGGCGCTCGCCGACATCCGCATCAAATACGCCACGCCACCTGACAACACCCACAACAGTAACGCCACGAAAGGAGGAGCATCATGACGACCGTCGCATCCACCGCCGGCATCTTCCGGCCTCACCGCAACCATGACGGTGACGATGAGCGCATGGCGCTGCTCGGACTTCGCCGCCCGCCGGTGGTTCCTATCGACGATCTGGTAAGCGGCGCCATGGCCCTGCTGCGAGCACTCGTACCGAGGCGTCCCCTCGGCCTGCGCGAGGCCGAAGTTGTCGCCGAGCGCCAAGCCAACCGCCTGCGGTCAGAACTTCGTGTCCTCGGCCCGATCCTGAGCGAAGCCGACCTGGCTACGTGTCCGTGGCTGACGATCACCCGCCGCGAGGGCTTTCCTACCTCTGGCATGGCCACCAAGACCGACTACGGCTGGATCATCGTGCTCCGGAGCGACGAGGCCATGGTGCGCCAGCGCTTTTCGCTGGCGCACGAGATCAAGCACGTCCTGGACGACGGGCTGCTCGGCGACGCCAGCGACCTGTACCCGGCAACCCGCGGCTACAGCGCCGACGAACGAGCCGAGCGGGTCTGTGACCGCTTCGCCGCGGCGCTGCTGATGCCGAAGGTGCTGCTGCGGGCCGATTGGGCAGACGGCCTCCAGGACATCGTCCGCCTGGCTCGCCGCTACCACGTCTCTCGCGCGGCCATGACCGTTCGCCTCAGCCAACTCGGCCTGCTCGAGGCCCCGCCGCGCTGCTCCGGGCCTGCCAGCCCCCAACCAACGACAACCGGAGCCCCCGCATGAACCCGGCAACCCAAGACCAGCATGCTCAGCCCCAACCAACGGCAGCGACCGCCACGGCGGTCATCTACCTGCGCGTCTCGACGACCGGCCAGGTCAACACGGCGGTCAATCGGGAGGGCTACAGCATCCCAGCGCAGCGGGAGATCTGCCTCCGCCACGCCGAATCACTCGGGGCGACGGTCATCCGCGAATACGTCGAGCCGGGCAAGTCGGCCACCACGACCAACCGGCCCAGTTGCAGCGGATGCTGAGCGACCTCGGCAGCCTCAAACCCGACTACGTCATCTTCTACGACTTGAGCCGATCGGCTCGCGATGAGTTCGACGCCTTCTGGCTCTTACGGGAGATCAGCGCCCACGGCGCCAAGCTCGAATCGACCCAGGAAGCCATCGACGACTCCGCCGAGGGCATGCTCAAGTTCACGATGCACACCGGGTTCAACGCCTACCGCTCGCGCAACGACGGCAAGAAGGTCAAGCTCGGCCTCGCGCGCAAGCACCAAGAGGGCGGCACCCACGGCCCCGCCCGACTCGGCTACGTCAATGTCCGCGAGACGATCGAAAACCGGCAGGTCGCCTCGATCGCCCTCGATCCGGTCCGCGCGCCACTGATCAAGCTGGCCTTCGACCTAGCCGCGACCGGTGATCATTCGCTGAGCAGGATCACTGAGATCCTCGAATTGTCCGGGCTGACCAGTCGTGCCACGCCGGCTCGCGCTCCCAGCCGCTCGGTCGCTCGACCGTGCACCGGATGCTGACCTGCGACTACTACGCGGGGATGGTGACCCAGAACGGCGTCACGCTGCCCGGGCGCCACATGCCGATCATCGATCAGGCGACGTTTGACCGAGTGCAAACCAACCTGGCGTCCCATCGGGCCAGCGGCAGCCGCGGCCGCAAGCACCAGCACTACCTCAGCGGGCAGCTCACCTGCGGACGCTGCCACAGGCACTTCGGCTACGGCCGGCACCGCGGCAAAGCCGGCGATCACTACGAGTACTACTCCTGCCTCAGCCGCGTCACGCCGACCGGCCCGTGCGGCATCCGCTACTTACGCCTCCAGGAGATCGAAGGCGAACTCGAATCGATCCATGCCCGGCCGTGGTTGACGCCGGTCGAGCACGGCCTCATCCGAGAGGCGTTGCACAGCTCGGTTCAGGCCAAGACCCAGGTCGCCCGTGACGAAGCTGACCGCCACGCCCGGCGCCTCCGGGATCTCGAGCGACAGCAGGAGAAGATGCTCCAGCTCTACTACCGCGACGGCATCTCCATCGAGGTCATGCAGCAGGAACAGATCCGAATCAAGCGCGAACGGGCCGAAGTCGAACGCTGGCAACAGATCGCCGTCGGTCAGGTCGAGGACATCATGGAAGCGCTCAACATCGCGCTGCTCCTCATCGACCGCGAACGCCTCATCTACGACGAACTCGTCGCTATCGAGCGGCGCCTGCTCAACCTCCAGCTCTTCGACGACTTCCTGATCGAAGAAGACGCCAGGGGCTGCGCATCAAGCCTCAGCGCGCGGAAACCTACGTCGTCCTGCGCCAATTCGCCGACGAGATCATCGGCCGCAAGGACCAGGCCAAGAACGGCCCCAATGGTCGGCCCAGGGCGGCTCCGGTGGCCCTGGGGGCTTCTGACGCGGACCCCAGCCCGCTTTTCTGCGGGCCGGGGTTCGCATAAGGAGCAAATGGCGGAGAGGGAGGGATTCGAACCCTCGGACGAGGTTTCCCCCGTCACGCGATTTCCAGTCGCGCCCGTTCAGCCGCTCCGGCACCTCTCCAGGTTGTTCAGCGCTTCCAGGCTACGCGAACCGATAACCTGACGCCGGTAACGTCCCGGCTCGGCGACGGTCGCCGAGCCGCAGCCAACGGAGTCCGCCGTGCTCGCCTTAAGCAAAGCCTTCGGTTTCGATTTCGGCCTGATCGCCAGCTTCGGCGGGATCGGCCTCCTGGTCAACGCGATCGTCGTCTACATCTACTTCCAGGTGAAGGGCGAGCACCAGCAGAACGAGGCCGAGCGAGCCCCACGGGACTAGCGCCGATCCCCCGGCCGGCCCGGTCAACGCGGGCTTGCGCCGACCCCGACCGCCCGGTCACCGCGGACTGATCGCCAGGACGCCGGCCTGGACCTTGCCAAACCGGTCGGTCCCCCCGGCCACGAGGATCCGTCCGCCGACGGCGGCGACCGCCACGTCCATCAACCCGACCGGCAGGGCCCCGGCGAAGCGGACGGTTCCCGACTCGGGGTCGATCGCGTAGATCGCGCGGGTCACGCTCGCCGACCCCGGCCCGCGGCCGCCGATCACGAAGACCAGGCCTCCGAGCGTGGCGGCCCCGGCGTGCGACAGGGGCACCGGGAGCTGGCCGAGCCGCGTGACCCGGTGGGTGGCCGGGTCGAAGCGCAGGATGTCCCGGGTCGGGACCCCGCCGGCGCTCCCCCCGGCGACGATCACCCGGCCGCCGGCACTCGCCCCCGCGGCGAAGCGGAGCCGGCCGGGAAGGTGCGCGGTCCGGTGGACCGCGCCGCCCGGCTGCCAGGCGAGCACCCCGTCGAGCTCGCGCGAGCCGTCGTAGCCACCGACCACGAACGCCGTCCCCCCGACCGCCGCCACCGCCGCCCCGGTGACCCCGGTCGGGAGCTGGCCCGCCGGGGCGGCCGGTCCGCCCCCGGTCGCCGGCACCCTGAGGATCGCCCGGCTGACCGGCGCCCCGGCTTCCCCCGCGGCCAGTCCACTCCCGGCCGGCGGGGAGCTCCCGCCGCCGATCACGTAGACGGTGCCGTTCAGGTCCACGGCCGCGGCACCGGCGAGGCCTCCGGGGACGGAACCGGCCAGTCGGACGGCGCCCCCGTCGGCCCGCTGGATCGCGCTCGCCGCCAACCCGTCAGGGCCGAGCCCGCCGACCACGAGCAGCGCTCCCCCGGCCGGCGCTCCGGCCGCCTGGGCCACGGGCCGGGGCAGCCGGCCGGCCGGGCCCACGCGCAGCGGTTGCGTGCGGAGGGCGGCGATCGAGATCCCCGACCCGCCCCCACCCCCGAGGCTGATTCCGAGCGTGTCGAGGGTGACCACGGCGATCGCGGCGACGATCGCCACGAAGGTGCCGAGCGCCACCAGCCGGCGGCGCCAGACGAGCGAGCGTGGCAGCTGGGCATAGAGCGGATCGCGCATCGGAAGCCGCGGCCGGGGCGGTCGCGCACGGGGAAACTAACCGCTCCCACCCCGGAACCGCCGCCGGGCCCCCGCCCGTCCCGGGGCCCCGCTCCGAACCCGCCCGGCTCAGGCGACGAACACGGGGGTTCCGACCGGCGTCCTCGCGTAGAGGGCGATCACGTCGGGAATGCGCATCCGGACACACCCGTGGGAGGCGGTGTGGCCGATCGAGGAGTACTCGCTCGGGTCGATCCCGTGGATGCCGGCCCCCCCGTTGAACGCCATCCACCGGGCCTTGATCGGGTCCTGCGGACCCGGCGGGATCGTCTTCCCGGCCAGGGCGCCGGCCCACGCCGAGTTGGGCACGTACCAGGACGGGTTGGTCTGCTTCCACTGGATCGAGTAGAGGCCGGCCGGGGTCTCGAGCCCCTGCATGCCGACGGCGATCGGGAAGGTCAGGGCCAGGCGGAGGTGGTCGTAGAAGCGCAGCTCGAAGCTTCCCCGGTTGACGACGATGTAGGTCGGATACCTGGCCGAGAGCTGCGACTCGGTGACCTTCGGCTGGACGACGTGGGTCGGGACGGAGATCGTCCGGCTGGCCCGGGGGTCGGCCAGGGCGTGCTCGATGCGGTAGGCGAGGACCGACGCGTTGACCGCCGTGCCCGTCTGGCCCGGGACCGGCTGGAGCCCGGACCCGCTCGGCGTCACCGTGGCGTCACGGGCCGGCCGGTTTATCGCTTGGCTGACCGAGGCGATCAGCGCGCGGACGGCATCGTGCGAGTAGTCGACGGTGAGGGGGATGTCCCGGGCCACGGCGCCCCCGGTCAGCCCGCGGACCGTCCGCGAGACGAAGGACCCGGTCCGGCTGGCCTGGAGGGCCTCGTCGACGAGCGCCCGGGTGTCGACGGCCACACCGGCCCGCTGGGGGCTGAGGCTGAAGCTCCGCGCTCCGCCGCTGACCACGATCGCCGACTGGAGCGGCGTCTGGACCCGGTCGCGCAGCCGGGCGACCGCGGCGTCGGTGTGGAGCCCGCCCACGTCGATCCCGGCGACCCGGACGCCCGGGGCGATCACGTCGCGGCGGCTGTGGTCGTAGAGATAGGCGAAGAGGCCGCCGAGGAACAGGACCGCCACCACGGCGGCGGCTCCGGCGATCATCGGCTTGCGACCCATTTCCCCTGCTGCCTCCTGTGCTCGCTCGTCCCGTCCGGCCCGATGGACCCGCCTTCTCCTACCGGGATACCCCGACAGCGGATCAGCTTGCACGGACATTGTCAATCGCTGCCAGCGATGGCGCAAGGATCAACCGGCCGGAACGACCCTCCCGGTGCCGCGAATCCGCCGCCCGCCCGAGTCGCTAGCGTAAACCTCATGTGCGGGCGCTACACGAACACCGCCGAGCCCCACGCCCTCGAGCAGCGGTTCGGCATCCGGCTGAGCTCCGCCGAGGGGACCGGCCGCTACAACGTGGCCCCGACCGAGCCGGTGATCGCCATCGTCCGCGGCGCCGACGGCGAGCCGCCGGCCGCGCGGATCATGCGCTGGGGCCTCGTCCCCCACTGGGCCAAGGGCGGGAAGCCCGGCTACACGATGATCAACGCCCGGGCCGAGACGGCCGCCTCCAAGCCGGCCTACCGGAGCCTGATCGGCACGGCCGCCCGGCGGGCCCTGCTCCCGGCCGACGGCTTCTACGAGTGGCTGCGTCCCGAGGATCGCAAGCAGCCGCGCCAGCCGTTCCGCTTCACCCTCGACCGGGGCGAGCCGTTCGCCCTCGCCGGGCTCTGGACCCCGGCCTGGGTCGACGGCGAAGAGGTCGCCACGGTGACGATCCTCACCTGCCCGGCCAACGACGTGGTCGCCCGCCTCCACGACCGGATGCCCGTGATCCTCCCCGACCGGGCGAGCGAACGGGCCTGGCTCGACCCGGGGCTCGACGCCGGCGGCGCCACCGCCATGTGCGTGCCCCTACCCGCCGAGCGGATGGTCGTGGCGCCGGCCAACCCGGCGGTCAACCGGACGGGCAAGGACCTCCCGGAGGGGCCGGAGCTCCTGCGCCCGCCACCCGAGGCGCAGCCCGCCCTGTTCTGAGGCCCACCCGCGCGATCGCTCACAAGCTGAGGTCCAGGTACGGGAGGCCCAGGTACGTCGGCCCGTGGCGTCAGTCGAGACTCCCGGCGGGCAAGACCCAACGGCAGGGTTGGCCGGTGACGGCTGAGATGAGGTCGAAGTCGGCGTCGTAGTGGAGCACGGCAAGGTTCTCGTCCTCCGCGGCTGCGGCAATCAGGAGATCTGGGATCTTGCGGCCTCGCTGGCTACGTCCGGCGAGCAGTCGCTGAACTTGCAGTGCCCGCCGCACGTGTCGGGCACTGGTTTCGACCACTGTGAAGGCATCCATCGCCCCGACGAGCAGGTCCCACTCGCCTGTGTTCCTCGCGGAGTAGCCGACCTCCAGATCGCAGATGGTCGCCCTCGCCAACTCCCCGCGCACCGCCATGGGCTCGATCACCTGACGAACTTCGTGCCGGCCGAGTCGCTTCAGCACGCTCGTGTCGACGAGCACCCTTACCGCCACGCGTCGGCGCGGTCCTCGATGGGCGCGGTCGCCAAGGCGTCAAGTGCCGCGCCGACACGGTCCCGGCGGCCGGACGTCGCCTTTCGCAGCGCCTCGTTGACCGTGTCCTTGATCGTCTGAGTCCCCAACTCGGCGCGGGCGGCACTCAGATTGTCTTCGTCCAGGTCGACAAGATGCTTGCTCATACTCTCAGTATATACGACTATAGCTGCGTATACCCGGCGGATCCCCCCGGTCGGACGGCACATCGGCGGGCCGGGGGCGGGGCGGGCCGGCGTGCAACACGGGCGCCCGGCCGCCGAGCACGCGCCGCCACCAAGCCACGATCTCGACGGCGACCTCCGAGCGCATTAACCTGTCGGGCGGTAAAGCGAGGAGCGATCGTGGCTGATTCCGGGGTGCGTGTCGTCCAGGCGGTCGCGCGACCGACGGTGGTGGTCGCCGGCGCGACGACCTGGGAGGAGTTCCCGTCGCGGTGGAGGCCGATGCTCGACCAGGTCTACGCGGTGGTCAGGGCGGGCCACAGCGGTCGGGCCGAACGCTGGCAGAACGTGATGCTCTACAAGGACGACGTTCCCCACGTCGAGGTGGGCGTGCTCGCGTCTGCCCCCTGCTCGCCGACCGGGAAGGTGATCTCGTCGGCGCTCCCGGGCGGTGCCGCGGCGACCACGACCCACCGCGGGCCGTACGCGGAACTCCGTGCCGCTCACCGGGCCGTTCGTGACTGGTGCGCGACGCGGGATCATCGACTCGCCGGGCCGCGGTGGGAGATCTACGGACACTGGACGGATGAGCCGACCGAGCTGGAGACCGAGGTCTACTACCTCCTGGCCTGACCGGAGGTGCCCGGTCAGCCGCGCAGAGCGGAGGCGAAGATCGCCGGGAGCGCCCGCACCCGGGGCTTGGCCGCGAAGGCGGTCAGCCGCCGGGCGGTGACCGCGGCGGTGCGGTTGGTGACGAACCAGGGTGGCTTCGGGCTGAGCGTCAGCTCGCCCCGGGCCAGCGCCCGCGGGGCCGGGCGAAACGGCCCGCGGACGACGGTGCGCTCGGGACGGTCGAGGAGGAGGGCGTTGTGGACGACGCCGGTCCCGCTCTCGACGTCGGTGAGCGGGTGGCCGGGGAAGGCGCCCCAGGAGGCCCGGGGGGTGAGGAAGCCGACCCCGCTCCAGCAGTTGACGCCGATCGTCCCGTAGCGCAGCGCGGCGATCTGCTCCTCGAGCCGGTCGCCGAGCGCCCGCAGGGTGGCCGGGTCGCCGATCAGGTTGGCGGTCAGCGTCCCGTAGAGGCGGTCGTTGGCGAAGGCGACGGCCGCGGCGAGGAACCCGGCCGGATCGCCGCCGGGGAGCTCGGTGACCGAGAGGACGGCTGAGAAGTACTCGGTCGTGAACGCGTCGTCCGGCGTCTCGCTGTCCACGGCGATCAGCGTCCGCCGGCTCGCCCGGTCGAGCCGCTCGGCGTCCGGATGGGCGGCCCGCGCCCGGTCGTGGCGCTCGTCCGCGCCCGGGTAGTAGGCGGGCCGGGCCGGGGCGTCGCGGAGCGCCCGGCGCAGGTGGTCGACGAAGCGGTCCTTCTGCGCCCAGCCGGCGGCGAGGACGACGACCTGGCTGGCGTTGCAGTTGAAGCCCCCGTTGTGGAGCCGCTGGGTCGCGACGTGCTCGGCCTGGAAGCGGAGGTCGGCGTCGGTCCAGTCGCCGGGGATGACGATCACCGGGGCGACCCCGCCGAGCTCGCTGGTGATCGGCTTGGTCAGCCGGGGGCGGGCCGTCGCCTTGCGCCGGGCGGCCTCCCGGCCGGCGCCGAAGACGATCGCGTCGTGGGTGGCCTGGCTCCCGGTGACGTGGACCTCCCGGACCGCCGGGTGCGCGACCAGGTGGGCGCCGACCTCGGGTCCGCCGCGGACGATCCGTAGGTAACCCGGCTCGATGAACGGGGCGTAGGCGCGCTCGAGCACGCCGAGCAGGTAGTCGTTGACCGGGTTGAGCTTGAGCATGACCACCCGGCCGCCGGCGTAGAGCTTGTAGAGGGCGTCGAGCGGGGCGATCGACGAGATGTTCCCGGCCCCGAGGACGACGGCCACCCCGCCGCCGTCGGGCGCGCGCGTCCGCAGGCCGGCCCGGTTCCGGGCGTCCTCGACGGTGACGCCCGGCTCGAGCCAGACGTCGGCCCGGAAGCCGCTGAGGAGCAGACGATCGTAGGCCTCGAACGGCATCCGCACGCGGACGGAGACCCGCCCGCCGGGGGCCCGGCCGATCCGCTGGCCGTCGAGCGGGCTCCGGCCGGCCGCCAGGTCGTCGAGGGTCAGCCCGAGCGCGGTGGTGTAGACGAGATGGCCGAGCGGGCCGGACATCCACTCCTCGGCGGCCAGCGGCGAGTCGAGGGCGATGCCCTTGGCCGCGCAGGCGAGGCGGACCCACTCGGCGGCGACGCCCGCCACCCCCGCGTGCAGACGGTCCAGCAGGGTCCGCTTGTCGCCGATCGGCAATCCCGCCCATTTCGGAGCGGCACTCGCCAGGGCGGCCAGGTCGGCGTCGAGCGCGGCGTTGACGGCCTCACCGGTCCGCACCGGCCCGGAAGTCGATCGCAGGGGAACCATCGGCTTGGGATCATTGCAGCGGGCCGCCCGGGAGGGAGCGGGCGCGTGGTCCGGGGGAACGTCTGTTCGTCCGACCGGCCGCCTACATTTTGGCGACCGTGCCACCGACCACCGATCCGCGCGCCTGACGGCGCCCCTGGACCAGCTGTGTTGACCGCCGCTTTGGAGGTGCTCGGCGCCGTCGCGCTGTTTGCCAACACCTTGCTCGCGGCCGTCCTCTTGGGGTACGTCGCGCAGGCCTACCAGGTTGGGATGTTCCGTCGCACGGCGGTCAACTATCTCTTCACGGCGGCCACCGCCGGGCTCAGGGGCGCGCCGCGCGAGCGGACGATGGAGGAGGTGGGCCGGTACGAGCAGCTCAGGCTGCTCCGGGCGCAGATCGCCGGCGAGCGGTCTTCGTGCCTGGCGTGCGATCAGGCCATCGGGTCGATCGTCGGCGATCCGGGGGACGACGATGCGCTCGGGGATCTCGCCTCCCGGCGCCGTCAGCTCCACCGCGAGGCACTCGGGCGATTGGAGGCGCTTGCCCGCGGCGCCGACCCGGACACGATTCTCGACCGCGGCGGGCAGTGGTTCGCCGCCGAGACCCGGCGGCTGGCCTGGCGCGCGGTCCGCGAAATCGGACCAGGTGCCGGCCGGGCGTTCTTGGTCAGGGCTCGGCGGGCCGTCCCCGATGCCATCCTGATCATCGGGGTGCTCACGCTCATCGCGTGGCCGCTCGTCGCTTCGCGTCCCCTGCGACAGGTCACCTTCGGGGACGTGATCGATCACGCGCCGACGCTCGGGGCCGGGCTCGGACTCGTGGCAGGTACCGGCTATGTCCTGATCAGCATGCATCGCGGGGCTCTCCGTTCGGTCCTCGAGGCGATGTCAGAGCGCGAGGCCGTGTGCTTCCGGCGACTGTTCCTGGGCTCGTTCGTGCTGGCCGCGGCAACCTTCGTCGGCTACTACTTCGGCTGGCCGCAAGACTTGGAGTCGTGGCTCCTGGGGGAGGCCCGCGCCGTCCACGGAGCTTGGTCCATGGCGATCGTCGCGCCGGTCGTGAACGTCGTGTGCCTCCGCTGGCTCCGCAACGCCTGGATGATCTGGCGTGCGGCGGGAGTCATCGTCAGATGGCAGCGAATCGAGTACCTGGGGTCCGCTGTGTTCGCCGCGGGGATCCTCTTCGCGCTCGACGTGCTCGTGCCGCTCGCGCTCATCCAGGCCGGCCCGGGTATTCGACTCGCGTCCGCCTCGGTGGCGGTCTTGCTGTTCGCGGTCGCCAGCGTCCTTGCCATGTGGTCGCGAAGGGTGCACGTCGATGCGCCTTGACGCTCGCCGGATCGTCGGTGGCCGGCTCCGCCCGCCCGCCGCTGCCTACCCCATCTCCGCGCGGCCCCACCCGCCGCCGGTCACCCGGCGCCCAGCGCGCCGTTCAGCGAGCCGGACCGGAACGGCCGCTCGGCGACGACCCCGGTCGCGTACCCGGCCGAGCGGATGGCCGCCTCGACCGCCGCCCGGCGGACGGGGTTGGCGAGGACCGCTCCCAGATCACCCGAGTCGAGCTCCAGGCGCCCCTCGTGCCCGTGGTGGCGGACCCGCAGCACCCGGTAGCCGAGCGCCTTGACCGCCCGTTCGGCCCGGTCGATCCGCGCGAGGGTCGCCGCGTCGACCGGGGTCCCGTAGGGGATGCGCGAGGCCAGGCACGGGCTCGCCGGCTTCTCGGCCGACGGGATGCCGAGGCGCGCGGCGAGGGCCCGAACCCGCGCCTTCTCGACGCCGGCCTCGAGCAGCGGGTGGATGACGCCGTGGTCGGCCGCCGCCCGCAGGCCCGGGCGCCAGTCGCCGGCGTCGTCCCTGTTCGCCCCGGAGAGGACGGCCCCGGCCCCGCGCCGGGCGGCCAGCCCGGCGAGCTCGGCGTAGAGCTCGGTCTTGCAGTGGAAGCACCGGAAGCGGTCGTTGCGCCGGTAGTCGGCCCGGGCCAGCTCGTCGGTGGTGATCGTCTCGTGGGCGATCCCGATCGCCGCGGCGACCGCCCGGGCGCCGTCGAGCTCGCCGGTGGCCAGGGCGGCCGAGACGGCGGTCACCGCCAGCGCCCGGTCGCCGAGCGCCCGGGCGGCGAGGGCGGCCACGAGCGACGAGTCGACCCCGCCGGAGAAGGCGACGACGACCGCCCCGAGCCCGCCGATCCGCGCCTCGATCCGCCCGGCCAGGGCGTCGAGCCCCGGCGCGCTGGCCGTCTCTGAGGTCACCGCTCCCCCACCTCCGCCGCCGCCCGCGGATCCGCCGCGTAGGCCCCGGCCGCCGTCGCGGCGGCCAGCGCCTCGGCCCAGACCGCCTTGACCGGTCGCCCGGTCCGCCGGGCCGCGGCCAGGCAGTCGTCGTGCTCGGGGGCGGCGTTGACCGTCCGCCCGTCGAGCGACCCGAGCTTCACCCGGATCACCTCCCCGCCGACCTCGACCGCCGTCCACCGCCGCTCGAGCTCCCACCGGCGGGCCGCCGTCACCCGCAGCCCGAGGGCGCTCGTCTCCCGGAGCACCGCCCGGGCCACCGCCTCCTCGTCTCCCGGGCGGGCGAGGGCGGAGAAGACCACGCCGGGACGACCCTTCTTCATCTGGGCCGGGACGACCCAGACGTCGAGTGCCCCGGCCGCGAAGCACCGCTCGGCCGCGTCGGGGACCAGCTCGGGCGAGAGGTCGTCGAGGTTCGTCTCGATCAGGACGGCCTCCTCCCGCCCGGCCCGGGGTGCCGCCCGCCGGCCGACGAGGACGCGCACGAGGTTCGGCCGCTCGGCGACCGCCCGGGTGCCCGCCCCGTAGCCGACCGACTCGAGGCGCATGGCCGGGAGCGGGCCGAACTCCCCGGCCAGGGCCGCGACCACGGCGGCCCCGGTCGGGGTGACCAGCTCGCCCTCGCCGTCCACCCCGTGGAGGAGGGCCCCGCGGAGGAGCTCGACCGTCGCCGGCGCCGGGAGGGGGAGGCGCCCGTGCCCGGCGTCGACGAGGCCGCGGGCGACCGGCAGCGACGAGCAGGCGAGCTCGTCCACGTCGAGCTGCTCGAGCGCCAGGGCGATCCCGCAGACGTCGCCGATCGCGTCGAGGGCCCCGACCTCGTGGAAGTGGACGGTCTCGGCCGGCACCCCGTGGACCCGACCCTCGGCCCGGGCGAGCCCGGCGAACACCGCCTGGGCCCGGTCCCGCGCCCGGTCCGGGAGATGGGCGGCGTCGAGCAGCCGGCGCACGTCGGCCCAGGTCCGGCGGGGCTGGGCCCCGTCGGGGTCGGCCGCGGCGACCCGGATCACCCGGCGGGCGGCGATGCCGTGGCGCTCGGCGGCCGCCGTCTCGAGCTCGAGTCCCGGCACCCCGAGCCCCCGCAGCCCGTCGGCCACCGCCCCGGGGTCGGCCCCGGCGTCGAGCAGCGCCCCGAGCAGCATGTCCCCGGCCAGCCCGCCGATCGCGTCGACGTAGGCCAGGCGGCTCATCGGTCGCCGCCGGCCGCCCGGGCGATGCGCGCGGCGATCGTCCCGGCGCCGAAGCCGTCGTCGATGTTGACCACCGCGACCCCGGCCGCGCACGAGGTCAGCATCGACAGGAGGGCGCTCAGCCCGCCGAACGCCGCCCCGTAGCCGGCGCTGGTCGGCAGGCCGATGACCGGAGCGCCGACGAGGCCCCCGACCACCGAGACGAGCGCCGCGTCCTGGCCGGCGGCGACGATCACGCAGTCGGCCCCGCGGAGATCCTCGACGGCCGGGGCCAGCCGGTGCAGGCCGGCGACGCCGACGTCCTCGTGGACGGCGACCACCGTCCCGAGGAGCTCGGCCCGGATCCGGGCCTCGTGGACCGCCGGGCCGTCCGAGGTCCCCCCGGAGACGATGGCCACCCGCCCGCGGGGCTCCGGCGTCGACCGGGCCAGCCAGGCGCACCGGGCCCGGGCGTGCTCGTGGACGCCCGGGCCGGCGGCCCGGCGAACCGCGGCCCGGGCGGCCGGGCCGGCCCGGGTCACGAGCACGCTCGCCGCCCCGCCGGCCAGCATCGACCCGACGATCGCCTCGATCTCCTCCGGCGCCTTCCCCTCGGCCAGGACCGCCTCCGGAGCGCCCTGGCGGAGCTCGCGGTGGAGGTCGACCCGGGCGAACCCGAGGTCGTCGAAGGGCAGCCGGGTCAGCCGCTCGAGCCCTCCGGCCGGGTCGAGCCGGCCGGCGGCGACCGCCTCGAGGAGGGCCAGCATCTCGCCGGGCAGGCCGGTGGCGGCCCGGGTCGGGGGATCGCCCATCCGGCCAGATTATGGCTAACCTGCGGCCGATGGCGCTGGACACGTCGCCGCGCTCGGTGCTTTTGATCGGCGACGGAGCGCTGCCCCGGGCGGTCGAGCTCGCCCTCGTCCGGGCCGGAGCCCGGGTCCGGCGGCTGCGCTCGCCGAACGACCGTCAGATCGCCATGGCCCTGGTCGACGACTTCGACGTGACCATGGTCGTCTCGCGCGACGACATCGAGGTGCTCCGCATGGCCCTCGTCGTCGAGCACGCCCGCCCCGGCCGCCGGCTGATCGTCACCGTGTTCAACCGGACGGTGGCCGACCAGCTCCACCGGGCGATCCCAACCTGTCAGGTCACCTCGATGGCCGATGCCGTGGCCACGACCCTGGCCGGCCCGTGCATCGCCGAGGGGCTCGAGTCGCTCGCCCGGCTCGACGGGGGCTTCGTCGGCCTGCGCGAGGCCGGGGACGGCGTCGCCGTCGTCCCGGTGGACATCCCCCGCCGGAGCCGGGCGGTCCGGGCGGCCCACGAGATCCGCGGCCTCGCCCGCCCGTTCGACCTCAACGCCCGGTTCCTCGTTGCCGGCGTGTCCGGGTTCCTGGCCATCCTCGCCCTCGACGCCCTGGTCACCGGGCTGACCCTGGGCGAGCCGCCGGCCCAGGCGATCTACGACGCGACCAAGACCCTCGTCGCCGTGTCCTCCAACCCGGCGGTCGACCGGGCCGGGGCCGGGACGAAGCTGTTCGCCGTCGTCCTGATGCTCGCCGCCGTCGGCTTCGCGGCCGTCCTCACCGCCGGCATCGTCAACCGCCTGCTCGACCCCCGGCTGACCGGGATCGTCGGCCGCCGGGCGATCCCCCGCTCCGACCACGTGGTCGTCGTCGGCCTCGGCCAGGTCGGGCTCCGGCTGTGCCTGCTGTTGCGGAGCCTCGGGATCGGCGTCGTCGCCGTCGAGCGCGACCGCTCGGCCCCGGCCGTCCAGCTCGCCCGCGGCTACCGGATCCCGGTGGTGATCGGTCCCGGGGCCGAGCGGACGCTCCTCGGCAGGTTGAGCCTCGACCGGGCGCGGGCGCTCGCGGCGATCACCTCCGACGACGGCGAGAACCTCGCGATCACCGTGGCCGCCCTCGCCGTCCAGGACGACCTGCGCGTCATCCTCCGGGCCGGGGACGGCGACGTGACGACCGAGATCCGCTCGCTCTTCCACATCGGCGTCGTCCGCGACGTCCACCGCATCGCCGGCGACCTCCTGGCCGCGGCCGCCCTCGGGCTGGAGACGGCCGGCGCGGCCGCTCGGGACGGGGAGACGTGGCTGGTCATGACCGACGGCACGGTCCGCCGGTTCAACGAGCTGCGCGCCGCCGGCGAACCGCCGGGCGCGGCCGGCCCCGGGCCCGGGCCGGGGCTCAGCGGCTGAGCAGCCGCTTGATCCGGTTCGCCTGACGTCGCCGATGCCGGCGGCGGACGATGACCGCGGCGACGACGAGCCCGCCGGCCGCGGTCCCGCCGGCGCCGATGGCCAGCGGCTTCTGCTTCTCGCCGGCGGCGGCCAGCGCCCCGCGCACCGGCTGGAGGGCGGCCTGGGTGGCTGAGCGGCCGGTCTGGGCGAGGGTCTCCCGGCCCTTGGCCAGGGCGGCCGGCTTCAGCTCGGCGACCTTCTCCTTCGCCCGGGCCGCGATGGCCGGCTTGAGCTCGGCGACCTTGTCGCGGGCCCGGGTCACGAGCATGGGCTTGACCTCGGCCACCTTCTCCCTGGCCCGCGCCTGGACCACCGGCTTGACCTCGGCCAGCTTCTCCCTGGCCCGGGCCTGGAGGACCGGCTTGACCTCGGCCACCTTCTCCCTGGCCCGCGCCTGGACCATCGGCTTGACCTCGGCGACCTTCTCCCTGGCCCGCGCCTGGACCACCGGCTTGACCTCGGCCAGCTTCTCCCTGGCCCGCGCCTGGACGACCGGCTTGAGCTCGGCCACCTTCTCCTTCGCCCGGGCCTGGGCGGTGGCCTTGACCTCGTCGGCCTTGTGCTTGGCCTGGGACTTGACGTCGATCTGGGCGAGGGCGAAGACCGTCTCGCCGAGCTCGCGCCGGGTGCCTGCTATCTCCGCGAGGATCTGGCTCGGTTCTTTAGCCACTCGACGTCCTCCTTAACGCTCTTGATCGCCAGCGTGGGGGCCAGCGGGGTTGCCCGGGACATGCGCGCCCGGCCGACGAGGGCGAGGAGCCCGGCGATCGCGAGGTAGACGATCGTGACGATGAGGGCGGCCAGCCAGGCGGCGACGGCCGTGGCCAGGGCGAGCACGGCGGCGGCCGTCAGGGTGAGGACGGCGAGGAGGCCGAAGAGGCCGGCTCCGCCGAAGAGACCGGTCGCGATGCCGGCCGACTTGGCCTTGACCGAGAGCTCGGCCCTGGCCAGCTCCATCTCCTGCTGGGCGAGGCGGCGCGCCTGGTCGGAGAACCGCTTCAGGAGCTGGCCCACCTCCTGCGTATCGCCGTCGCGCCCGTCGCCTCCGATCATTCTTCGTGCCTCCTTGGCTGCCCGATTGGCGGCCAGCTACCCTCGGGTCGGGTCGGAGAAACCGGCGAAGTCCGAGCCGGCCGCCGGCCCGGTGGCCTACGGGAGGTCGACGTGGACGATCTCGATCTGCGGCTGGACCTCGGCACCGGCCTCGATCTGCTGGGCGGCGACCTCGACGGCGCCGAACTCGATTCCCCGGGTGAAGACGGCGCTGATCAGGTCGCCGAGGTACTCGAAGTCCTCATCGGTCCCGGCGAGGCCGAGGGTCTCGGCGATCCGCTGGAGCCGGTCGGGGGGAAACAGGCGCTGGAGCTCCCGGGTGATGTCCGCGTGCATGTCGCCGGGCTCGGGCTGATCCATCTCGGGCGGGCCTTTCTCTGGACGTGGACTGGACGCGGTCTGGTCGGACGGTGCGGTGCGGGTGGACCCGTCGGAACTCGGTCAGAACGGCGAGGAGAAGCCCTTGACCAGGGGGCCCTGAGCCGTGATGGAGACGCTCCCGGAGGAGGTTCGCAGGCGCAGGCTGAGCGGAAAGCGCCCGCGGGCGATGAAGCCGAGGCTCCCGGTCGACCCGGTCGCGGTCACCGCCCCGAGCGGGGCGACACGACCCCGGGCGGTGAGGGCGAAGCTCGCCCCGACATCCGGGAGGTGCCGGGCGGCGACCGCCGTCCCGCTGACCGTCCCGGTGAGGGCGACGCACCGCTGCGGGGCCGGGAGGTGGCGCCCGGCGCAGGACGGTGCGCTGAGGGCCAGCCGAAAGGCGAGCGGGCTCGAGCTGGTGCGCAGGACGAGCCGGACGGTGCCGCGGAGGTGGACGTAGCGCCCGGTCCCCGACACGATCCGCCCGGTGAAGGTGGTGGTCGGTCCGGTGGCGGCCCCGGCGGCCGGAGGTCCGGCGAGCGCGGCGAGGGCGGCGAGGGCGGCGAGGGCGCTCAGCGCGGCCGCCGTCCGGGCCGGCGGGCGGCGGTGGCGCCGGTGCCGGTGGCGTCCGGATCGGGTCGAGATCGTGCCTGGGCTGGGCATTCGGGCCTCCTTGGAGCTGATCCGGGCGCCGGGTGCGACGCGCCGACCCATCGTACAAACGCCGGGCGACCGGCCGCGGCGTCAGGCGGGGACGACCGGCGCCTGCCCGGAGAGATCGTGGGCGAGGCCGTGGATCAGCTGCTTGAGCTCGGCGTTGCCGTCGGGGGCCCAGCCGGCGAGGAGCTCGCGCAGGTAGTCGCGCCGGGCGAGGAGGACGCGCTCCCGAACCTCGGCGCCGGCCGGTGTCGGGGCCAGGCGGCCCGAACAGGGCGAGCAGGGCGACGCCGCCGGCCCCGAGGCCGACGATCGCCGGGGATCCCCAGGCGAGGGTCGTGCCGCCGAGCGTGGTCAGGAGGACGATCGCGCTCAGGCCGCCGGCGAGGAGGGCGGTGCCGGCGTAGTCGACGGCGTGAGCGACGCGGTCGCCGACCGACGGGAGCGTCGCCCCGAGGACGATGAGGGCGAGAGCCCCGAGCGGAAGGTTGACGTAGAAGATCCAGCGCCAGGACAGGTTGCTCGTGAAGAAGCCGCCGAGGAGGGGCCCGGCGACGCTCGAGACGCCGAACACGGCCCCGAAGATGCCCTGGTAGCGACCCCGGTCGCGGGGCGGGACAACATCGCCGATCGCCGCCTGGGCGCTGACCATCAGGCCACCGCCGCCGAGGCCCTGGATCGCCCGGAACGCGATCAGCTCGGTGAGGTTCTGGGCGAGCCCGCAGAGGGCGGAACCGACGAGGAAGACGACGAGCGCCGCCTGGAGGACGACCTTGCGGCCGTAGAGGTCGCCGAGCTTGCCGTAGAGCGGCGTCACGACGGTCTGGGCCAGGAGGTAGGCGGTGACCACCCAGGAGAGGTGGTTGAGACCGCCGAGGTCGCCGACGATCGTCGGGAGGGCGGTCGAGACGATCGTCGAGTCGAGCGACGCCAGGAGCATCACGAGGACGAGGCCGGAGAAGACGACGAGGATGCGGCGGCGCTGGTCGCTGGCATCGACCGGCGCGGCTGGGCTGGCTGTGGTCGCGCTCATCGGTGTGCCCCCCGTCCGGCGGCGACGGGAGCCACGGCTGAGCCTACCGCTGCCGGGCGGCTCGCCCGGAGGCGGCCAGCTCGGCTCATCGGCCGGCGACCCGCCTCGAGGGTTGATACCCCTATGGGGTATATTCTCGGGCATGATGACGAACCCGACGCCGTCGCGCGGCTACAGCGCGACCAAGGATCAACTGCAGAACCGGTTGCGCCGCCTCGAAGGCCAGGTTCGCGGCGTGGAGAAGATGGTCGAGGAGGACCGCTGGTGCCCGGACATCCTCGTCCAGATCGCGGCGATCCGGGCCGCGCTCGACAAGGTCGCCCTCGGTCTCGTGGCCGGACACGTCCAGACGTGCATGACCGAGGGCTCGGGCGATGAGCAGCGCCGGGCGGAGATGACGGCTGAGCTGATGACCGCCCTCGGACGGCTCGTGGGTTGAGCGTGGGCGGCGTGCTCGAGACGATCGGCCACGGCCTCGAGGACGCCTTCCTGATGGCCTGGGAGGTCTGGTGGGCGCTCGTGCTCGGCTTCGCCATGTCGGCGATCGTCCAGGCGTGGGTGCCGCGCGAGCGCATCCGGGGCGCCCTGGCCGGGAACGGCCTGGCGCCGGTCGCCCGGGCCACCGGGTTGGGCGCGGCGTCGAGCTCGTGCTCCTACGCGGCCGTGGCGATCGCCAAGAGCCTCTTCCAGAAGGGCGCGTCGGCCGCCTCGACGCTGGCCTTCCAGTTCGCCTCCACCAACCTCGTGTGGGAGCTCGGCCTCGTCCTGTGGATCCTGCTGGGCTGGCAGTTCGCGATCGCCGAGTACGTCGGCGGGCTGGTGATGATCGGCCTGATGGCGGTGCTCCTGCGCGTGTTCGTCTCGCCGGCGCTCGAGGCGGAGGCCCGGGCCCGGGCCGAGGAGGCCGACGCCGGCCACGAGCACCACACGGCCGGCGAGACGATGCCCTGGCGGGAGCGGGTGCGGTCGGCCTCGGCCTGGTCGGACGTCGCCCACAACTTCCGCGGCGACTGGCAGATGCTCGGCCGGGAGATCGTGATCGGGTTCCTGCTCGCCGGGTTCGTCGCCCAGCTCGGCGACGGGTTCTTCAACGGCCTCTTCCTTCAGGGCTCCCCGGCGCTCGTCCAGACGGTCTGGGGAGCGATCGTCGGCCCGGTCATCGCCGTCCTCAGCTTCGTCTGCTCGGTGGGGAACGTCCCCCTCGCCGCCGTGCTCTGGTCCGGGGGGATCAGCTTCGCCGGGGTGATGGCCTTCATCTTCGCCGACCTCATCGTCCTGCCGATCATCGCGATCTACCGCAAGTACTACGGCACCGGCTTCGCCGTGCGGATCACGGCTCTGATGTTCGTGACGATGGTCGTCGCCGCCCTCGTGGTGAATGGCCTGTTCAGCGGTCTGCGCCTCATCCCCGACGGGCCGCGGCCGACCCGGGCCGACATCTTCAGCTCGATCCAGCTCGACTACAAGCTCGCCCTGAACGTCGTCGGGCTGGCGATCTTCGCGGCGCTGTTCTGGATCACCGCCCGCCGGGGCGTGACCGACCCGATGTGCGGGATGAAGGTCGACCGGGCCAAGGCGGTGCGGAAGGAGCTCGCCGGGGAGACGTTCTTCTTCTGCACCGAGAAGTGCCTCCACGCGTTCGAGCTCGACCCGGGTCGGCCGGACCGGGGTCCGGCCGAGGAAGCCAAGCGACAGTACGCCCGTTGAAACCCGGGACCGATTCGCGCGATGTCGCTGGTTGTCGTGGGATGAAGTAGGAGCTACGCTGCGCGTTTCCTGGCGTACGGCTCGGGGAAACGAGAGAGGTTGTTGATGTGTCGATGATGCTCCGGTTGACGACGCTTCTGGCCACCGCGATCGCCGTGGCGGCGCCGACCGCGGCGTCGGCCGCGCTCCCCGTCTCGTATTCGCTTCCCGGCGCCGGCGCGTACGCGTCCACGCACGTCGATCAGGCGCCGCCGGGCGCCAACGACTGGTCGTGCCGTCCGAGTGCCGGGCATCCCCGGCCGGTCGTCCTGGTTCACGGATCGCTCGAGAACATGGCGTTCAACTGGTACTCGCTCTCCCCGCTCCTGAAGAACGCCGGCTACTGCGTCTTCGCGCTGAACTACGGCCAGGAGAACACGCGCCTGATCGGAGCGCCGGGGTCGAGCCGTCCCGGTGGCAGCGGTGACATCACGCGGTCGGCGCTGCAGCTGAGCAGCTTCGTCGACCAGGTGCTCGCCGCGACCGGTGCGAGCAAGGTCGACATCGTCGGCCACTCGCAAGGCGGAATGATGCCGCGCTGGTACATGAAGTTCGACGGCGGCGCCGCGAAAGTGGCGCACCTCATCGGCCTCTCGCCCTCCAACCACGGCAGCTCGCTCGACGGTCTCGCGTTGATCCCGGGCGTCCCGGCGATCCTCGAGCTCGGTCTTGGCGAGGCGTTCCGCCAGCAGGCGGTGGGTTCGCCGTTCATGCAGCAGCTCAACGCCGGCGGCGACACGCTACCCGGGATCGGTTACACGGTGATCGAGACGGTCTACGACGAAGTCGTCACCCCGTATACGTCGGCATTCCTGAGCGGCCCCAACGTCACCAACATCACGCTGCAGGACAGCTGCATCCTCGATCTCGCCGATCACCTGACGACGCCGTACGACTCGATCGCCCTCGGCTACGTGCTCAACGCCCTCGACCCGGCGCACGCCGTCCCGCCGGGCTGCCGGCTCGTGGTGGCCGGCCTAGGTGGGTAACCGCGCGGTGGAGATCTCCGAGTTTCTCGATCGCCGACTGTCCAAGCGGTTCCGAACCTATGACGACGATGGCGACGGATTCATCGCCCGAGACGACTTCGCCGTCGCCTCGCGCCGACTCGGTGCCGAGTTCGGGCACGGCCCCGAGTCCGAGGCGTGGCAACGCTTCGACGGGCTGTGCCTCGGTCTGTGGGAGCACCTCGTCGGGGTTGCCGACACCGACGGCGACAGCCGCATCAGCGAGGCCGAATACAAGGAGGCCTTCGCTCGCGGCATGCTCGAGACCGAAGCCTCCTTCGAAGTCGCCTACCTGCCGTTCCTCGAGGCGCTGGTCGAGCTCGTCGATGCCGACGGGGATGGCCGAATTGACATCGATGAGGAGATTCGCTGGACCGGAGCGCTCATGCGGCTCTCGGCGACCGAGGCGCGGTCGGCGTTCGCCCACCTCGATGAGGACGGCGACGGCTACGTCACGACCCGCCAACTGCTCGAGGCGATCCGCGGGTACTACTTCGACGAGAACCCCGACGGCCCAGGGGGCTGGCTGCTCGGAGACCTGGATCGCTGATCTCGGCAGCGGGAGGATCGCTGATCCCCCGCCCGGCCACGATCAGACTCAGGCCGGCGACCGGTGAGCGCCTCCCCGGGCGGTGGCCAGCGACCAGTCGCCCCCGCCCTGACCTCCCTCGACCCCGAGCAACGCTCGGGTGTGGATCTGGCCAGGTTGGCCAGGTCTTGGTAGAATCGGCCGGCGATGAGTGAGGCGATCAGCATCAGCGAGGCGAAGACGCAGCTCTCGAGGCTCGTGGCGCGGGCCGAACGCGGGGAGGACGTCACGATCCGCCGGGGGAAGAAGCCGGTCGTGAAGCTCGTGGCCATCGTTCCGCCGTCGTCGAGATCTCCGATCGGCGTCCTCAAGGGGCAGATCTCGATCGCCGACGACTTCGACGCATTGGGCCCCGAATGGGGCCCGTACGTGTGATCACGGGACTTCTCGACACGCAGGTCCTGTTGTGGGCGCTCGGGGCGGACGAGCGACTGCCGGCGTGGCTCGCGGAAGCGATCAACCGCGATCCCTCGTCGTTCGGTGTGAGCGACGTCTCGCTCTGGGAGATCGCGATCAAACGCTCGACGGGGAAGCTCCGCGCGCCGGACGACCTGCCGGACGTCGTGGCAGACGTCGGATTTCACGGAGTCTCGGTCACCCGCAGCCAGGTCTGGGCGGTTCGAGACATGCCCTTCCACCACCGCGATCCGTTCGACCGACTCCTCGTCGCCCAGGCCCGAGATATGGGGACTCCGCTCGTGACGGCCGATCCGGCGATCGCCGCGTACGACGTCCCGGTCGTCTGGTAGACCGGGCTCCCGTGGGGACCCGGCCGGGACCGTCGCGGGAGGCGGAGGATCGACTTCTCGCCGCCGCCAGAAAACCCTGAATCCGACGCTTCGGACGTACGCGTGATCTACCTGCCCTACGTACTGCCCTATATTTTGGCGATGCGCAAGACGAGCGTCTACCTCAACGACGACCAAGCAGAGCGCCTCGCCCGTCTCGCCCGGCAGGAAGGTCGCTCGCAAGCAGAAATCCTTCGCGATGCGGTCGACGGCTATCAACCGGCGGTTTCGCGCGACCGCGACTTTGCTCTTGCCGCTGGCTTTCGGCGTATCGACGGCGATCGCCGCCCGATCTCCGAGATCCCGGACGACGAGTTGCTCGCGGGGCTCGGCACTTGACGCTGCTCGTCGACGCCGCGCCACTCGTCGCCCTCGCCGATCCTGACGAGCCGCTGCGTGAGCAGATCTTGGAGACGCTCACGTCCGAGCCCGAGGCATTGATCATCCCTGCCCCGACCACCGCGGAGATCGACTACATGCTCGGTCAACGGTTCGGCCACGCGGCGCGGCGAGCTTTCCTCGGGGACCTTGCCGCCGGCCGTTTCGCCGTCGCGAGCCTTGAGCGCAATGACTACGCCACGGTCGTCGAGCTCGAGACCCGCTATGCAGACCTCCGGCTCGGCGTGGCCGACTGCGCTCTCGTGATCTTGGCGGATCGCTACCAAACCGATCGCATCTTGAGCTTCGACGAGCGGCACTTCCGATCGGTCACCTCGCTGGGTGGCGCCCCGTTTGTCGTCCTCCCCTCCGACGCCGGGGCTCACTGAGACGCCGGCGGCGCCCGGCGAGCTCGATCGTCGGCCCCTCCAGGGCGCGGGCGGCTCCATGCACGGACAGGCGCCGCCGGATCCCGGGATCGGCGCACCCCGGTGCCCCGCATCTCCACGCGTGCTGCCTCGGCCGCCCGGATATCCGCCATGTCCTCCGCCAGCTCAGCTCATCCAAGTCGGCCGCGTCGATCACCGCCGCAACCCGGCGGCGGCGCCTGGCGCGGTAGATCGGCTCGTGCTCGGCGCGGGCGCGGTCGATCATCGCGGCGGGGCCGCCCGCCGGCCGCGGGCCCGTCGCGGGGGATCCGGTGGTCCCCGGTCACGGCTCGTCGTGGTGTCGCGACCAGACGCGGGTTTGGGTGCAAGTTGCACCCACTTCTGTTAGGGTATCGGCGGTGCCAAAGGTGATTCAGATCCGCGACGTACCGGACGAAGTCCACGAAGCCCTCGCGAGCGCGGCCGAGGAGCAGGGACTTTCGCTGACCAGGTACATGCTCCGCGAGCTGGAGCAGCTGGCGAGGCGGGCGCAAGCGGTGAAGAACAACGCGGTGGTGATACGAGAGACCCAGGCCAAGGTGAAGGGCGCCGTCGATCGCGCCACGATTCTCGCCGCGCTGCACGAGGGACGCGACGATTGAGGGTCGTGGACGCCAGCGTGATCGTCGAGCTCGTGGCCAACGACCTCGATCCAGCTCGGCTCGGCGATGAAGAGGTCGCGGCTCCCCACCTGATCGACAGCGAGGTCACGAACGTCCTCCGCCGTCTCGTTCGCCGTGGGAGCCTGAGCGACGGGCAGGCGACGCTGGCGCTGGAGGGCTTTGCGCGTCTCGCCCTGGTCCGGTTCCCGGCGGCCTGGCTTCGACCGCGAATCTGGAGCCTGAGACACAATCTCAGTGCCTACGACGCCACGTACGTCGCGCTTGCCGAGATGATCGGCGCGACGGCGCTGATCACCGCCGACGCGCGACTCGCCAGGGCACCGGGCATTCGGTGCCCAGTCGACTTGCTCTGAGCTCTTCCTACAGAGTCTCGGCGCAATGGACGACGACTGGCGCTCCCGCTGGGCGTGTTCGTGGCGTTCGGATTCGTCGCCCGCTGCTGGCAAGAGGCCGCCTGCCTCAAGGCGCTCGTAGTTGACCTGGCCCAGCAGCTCGAGCTAGATGGTGCGCGGCGTGCGGCCCGACGTCAGGGCCGGTCGAAGCGGACTGCGATGTCGCCGGCGGCCGGGTCGCGTCGGCTGCGCACGATTCCGATCTGCCGTCGCGGGCCGACGGATCGGCTCAACGGCACTCCTCGCGTCCGCGACGCCACGGTCAGCTCGATTTGGCCTTGGCGGCGCGACTCGTGATGATGGCGTCCCATTCTGGAGCCGTCGTAGAAAGCGCTGTAGCTGCTGGGCCGAGCTATAACCCGTACGAATGAACTTCGATCAGCGCGGACCGCACGTTCGCGCGCGGACCGGCGTCTGAGCGCGTGGCTACAGACATCGACATCGTGCGGGGCGGTCGAGAGCGCATCCCGGATCTCGAGGCGCTGTACCTTGCGCTTCATCATCATCATGTGGCGATCGCGCCGCAGATGGCCGGGCTACGGGCGCGCCCGGCCTTAGACTCGTGGACCCGCAGGCGCGTGCGCTACGAGGAGTGGCTCACGACGCCCGGCGCCTTCGTCCTGCTCGCCGAGCGCGCCACCGTGCCGGTCGGCTACGCGGTCGTCTCCATGGCGAGCGGGTATCAGGCGTGGGCTTCGGGCGATCTCGTCGGCGAGGTTCACGATCTCGTCGTTGACGGCCGGGCCCGTGGCGAACGGGTCGGCTCGGCACTGATGGATGGCGTCGTGGCGCAGCTCGCGATGCAGGGCATCCGCGAACTTCGCCTCACGGTCCTCGCCGCCAACGACGAGGCGATCCGGTTCTACGAGGCAAAGGGGATGACATGCGTGACGCTCACGCTGCTCGGTCGGGTCGGTGACCGATGTACCGGCGACGTTCAGTCCGGCACGCCGCCGCCGCTCTCGTAGGATTCAGCCGTGATTGGCGACGAACGTGACGGACTACTCGTCCAGCGATTCGCGAGTCTGCCATCGGACCGGATCGACGCCCTCGTTTCGACGCGGATCGGCGGCTTCAGCATCGGGCCGCACTCCGGGCTGAATCTCGGACTGCGAGTCGCGGATGACGAGCCGACAGTCGTTCGCAACCGCGAACTTCTGTTCTCGTCATATGCGCTGCCGCTGGAGCGATCGGTGTGGTGCCGGCAAGTTCACGCTGACCGCGTCACGATCGTCGGGCAAGCAGACGTCGGCCGGGGGTCGCGCAGTGAGAGCGACGTCATCGTCGATACCGACGCGCTCGTGACCGACCTCGTCGACGTACCGCTCGTCGTTACGCTCGCGGACTGCGTTCCCGTCGTCTTGTACGACCCGGTCAACCATGTCGCCGGCCTTGCGCATGCGGGCTGGGGAGGCACCGTGCGCCAGATCGCGTCCCGTACCGTCGACGTGATGCGCGACCGGTACGGCACCGCGCCGGTGGATCTCATCGCGGCGATCGGTCCTTCGATCTCGCCGGAGGACTATGAGGTCGGCGAGGACGTCATCGCCCTGGCGACCGAGGCCTACCGCGCGGATGCCAGTCGGATTCTGCGCCGCACTGCGGCGGGCAAGGCTCAGTTCGATCTCTGGGAGGCCAACGCGATCGGCCTAGAGCGCGCGGGACTCGCGCGTGGTCAGATCGAGATCGCAGCGATCTCGACTGCCGCGTCGCTCGACTTGTTCTATTCGCACCGGGTGGAAGGCGTCACAGGCCGCTTCATCACCGCGGTGTTGCTGAAACCACTCGGATAGCCTGCCGGTCGCGTGCCGGCCTCGCGCCGCGTCATCTCAAGCCGGCAGTCCGCTGCTCCAGGGCAGTGTTCAGGGCGCGAAGCGCTCTGATCGTCGACCGCAGCTCCTGCAGGTAGTCAGGGGGACCGAACAGCTTCTGCAGCCGCGGGTCGATATCGCCGGGTCGTATCCCCACCGCATCCACCTCGACGCCGTGCGGGAGGGCAAGCATCCGAAGCGCGTCGGCGTGCTGGTAGGGCAGATAGATGTCCGTCGTGACGACGAGCACGCGCTGGCCGACGTGGACATCACCGAGCTTCGAGGCGAACCATTCATACGCGTCGGCCGTGTTGGCGCGTCGCTCACCGGGTGCGCTCGACGGCGCAGCGACCACGCGGATCGGCGCGTGCCCCGGCACGTCATACGTGCGCACCCACCACGACGCACCTAGCACGTCGGAGTGGTCACCGCGGTTCTGCGACGTCGCGGCGTCCAGCGAGAAGGCGCCGCGCACCCCGGCATCCATTGCGTCGAACTCGTCTTCGACGCCCGCGAGTCCGAAGCGCTCGCCGAGCTCGAGCTCGTCGCCCTTGAGAGAGCGAAACGCGGCGAGCGCAGTGATCGACATGGCCGTGATGGCCTTGCGCTCGATCAGATCGTGCGCATAGGACGGTCGTGTCAGGCACCCGCGCACAAGCCCGCCCAGGATGAGGACGTGGTCGTAGCGAGCGGCAGCCGGCGAACTCGTGCCGACAAGCCCGAGCGCAGGGGCCGCGCGCGCGACGACCTCGATGGCTGCGGGAGGAAGTTCTCGCCCGGCGGCCATGTTGCGCTCCTGGCCGCCGCGAAAGTCCCATCTCGTCGAGAAGTCGTCCAGCCACGCGAGGACCTCGCCGACCGGCGTCGCACTGGACGGCGGCGTGCCGCCGAACGCCCGTACGACCGACGCGAGCGGGGCCGAACGAGCCCAGGCCGCAATCGGACCGTCCAGCTGGTCGGCTCGGGACGGCAGCCGTGGCACCGCGGCGTAGGTGACCTCTGCGGCGACCTCAGCGGTCACCGCGTCGAGCGCAGTGATCGGTTCGATGTCGGGGGCGTGGCGCAGCAGAGCGACCTTAGCGAGAAAACGCGTCGCCTTCGTGCTCTCGTCGCCGTCGACCGTCCCGTCGAGTTCCTGCCGCTGAAGCAGCGCGTCGTGGGCGTGCTGCGTGGAGCTCCTCAGCCACGCCGCGCGTTGCTCGCGACTGGCCGGTATCAGGAGAGCGCGGAAGTAGTCGACGTAGGCGAGGCCGATGATGCACGCCGCGATGTGCGCATGTACCGGGCGGCGGTAGATCCGGTCGCGCCGGCGGGCTAGGACAGCCTCGTAGACCGTCGCCGCCTTGTCGAGGTGCTCACGCGTGCGCTCCGGCTCGAACTTCGCAAGGTTGATGCGGATACCCGCGAGGTTGAACTCGCTTCGGGCGAGCTCCGGGTCGGTCGGAGCGAGGGTGCCCTCCCGACGCCGGTGCGCATCCTCGATTACGGCCAGCGCCTCGTTGAGTAGGCCGAGCGTCGATTCCCCTTCGCGCGGGAACGCGGCGAGCTTCTGAAGCAATAGGCCCTGCATGGCGACGCACCGAGCGGCGGTCGCTTCGCGTTCATCGACGCCATAAAGAAGCCGCTGCGCCTCCTGCGCCCAGCCAAGCGCCTGCCGCAGGCTGTCCTCGTCCCGTGCTTTGTGCTGGTTCACGGTTCGCGCTTTGCTGTGCAGCACGTCGGCGAACAGGTCAGGATGAGCCGTCAAGTGGCGCTCGGCGCGGTTGTACGTCCTCTCCGAGCGCCTGGTCTGGCCGTGAAGCTCGAGCAGTCCGGCACTGCCATGGAGCGCGATCCCAATTCCGACGTCGGAGTCGGTCAGGCGATCGTCGATCTCACCAAGCCGATCGTCGACACGTTCGATGGTGGCAAGGTCGCCGTAGCGATCCAGCACGTCGCGTAACGCGGCTTGGCTGGCCAAGCGCACGACGACCTCGTCATCCAGCACCGGTGCGGTCGCCCTCAACTCGTACCGGATCGCCGCGCCGACGAGGCGGTGCATGCGCAGGAAGCCGTCCGCGCTGCGGGCGGCGAGGCCACCGCGCTCCAACGCGGAGATGACACGTTCGGCGTTGTCGTGCAGCGTCTCGAGCACGGCGGCGGGCTGCTGACCGGGTGGGAGATAGGCAATCTCGAGACACAACGGCAGGTCGGCTTCGTCCAGCAGTCGCGCTTCGCGCGCGGCGCGCCAGAGCGCCAACGGCCCGCGAAGGTCGTCGGCTACCGCGTCCTCCGGAGCGAACACGGCGATCTGTGCGCCCGAGAGCCCGGTGGCGCCCATGAGCGCGCGAAACGCCTCCAGCAGCAGCGGACGACCCGCGACGAGAGCGACCAGCTCTGGTGACCCAAGCTCGCGCTGCACCTGCACGTCGCGGACGCCGGGGAGATCGACCGGGATCACGTTGGGCACGAGGTCCCATTCGCGGTTTGTGGACGTGATCAGCACGAGCTGCCCCGGCCCCGGCCCCGGGACGAGCGAGAGCAGTGCGTGAGGATCACCGTCGGCGTTGTCGAGCACGACCACCCAGCGGTCGTCGGTCTCTGCCAGCCTGCGCAGTGCAGCGTCCGCGAAGCCGCGCTTGTCGACGTCCGCCGTCCCGGTCGCGCTTCGGTTGAGCTCGGCGAGCTCCGCGTCCGCGAGGCTCGCCGCCAACGTCTTAAGCTCGGATGCGTTCAGGAACCACGCGGAACCCAGCGATTCGCGCATGATGACTTCCCTGGCGAGGGTGCTCTTGCCCTGCCCGGGCGGTCCCAACAGGGCCACCGTGCCGGTCGCGCGGCCGAGGCTCTCGATGATGTCGCGCTGGCCTTCGTACGCAACGAATTGCTGCTCGCCGCCGCGTAGGTACAGGCTCAACGGTGGCCGTCGTCCCGGAACGGGAAGCTGCGGCTGCTCGCCTATGCTCTGCAGGTACGCGACATTGACGAGCGTCGTCTTCAGGTTCAGATGGGCGCGCCCGGCGTGTGTGGCGGCCTCGTAGTCGCCGCGGCCACTCGTGGCGTGGACGCAGTCGACGGCAAGGAGTTCGCCCGCGTCGGCGCGGCCCCGAAGCCCATCGTCGGCGTCGCTCACGCCGGTCTTGCCGGTGCCGTCGGCAACCGGGGCGCAGACGTCGACAACCACGAACGCGTGGCCTTCGTTTATCGCGACCAACGGTCGCACCCCCGCTTCCAGGCACATCGCGGCGAAGGTCAGCGATAGGTCGAGGCACGTCCCCCATCGATCGCGGACCATCCAGTGCGGGTCGCGAATCTGCTGGAAACCACTTGAGGTCCACGGCTCGTGCGCGTACGCGATGTCCGCAGCGACAAGGCGCTCAAACAGGCGTCGGACGCGAACCGTAAGGTCGCCGTGCGGCTCGACTCGACCGAGCGAGAGGTCCCGCAGCGTGGCTGGCACCACGTAGCGGGCGAGGTCGTCTGGCTTGCCGGACCACACCTCCCAAGCTGGCCCAGGTTGGAGCTCTGCTGGAGCAACGCCTTGCGCGGCGCTCACTGCGTCGCCCGCGCGAGGTGCTCGAGGAGGAGCGCCAGGACACTGGACGAGGCCGGGACCTCATCTCGAGATGACGTTTGCTGCGGCGGGGTGACACGGACGTTCGTGCCGTCCGGCAGGTTGATATCGACGACCCCCGGCGATTGCTCAGGGTTGGGCGACAGGACCGGCGGACGCTTGCGCGCTTCCAACAAGAGCGCGACGTCGCGAGCCCACAGGAGCGTCGCATGGGCGAGCTGCTTGACGCTGAGTGTCCCGAACACCGCGAGCGCGACGTCCGTGCTCGGGCCGCGCAACACCGTCGCGCCCTCCATGGCGGCGATGAGTTCGGCGCCTTCTCGCTCATTCCGGCGCTCGATCTTGAGCTGCAGCGTCATCTCGGCGTCGGCAGGGCCCACTGTCTCCATGCAGGCAAAGTACCGGGCGTCGAGAAAGAACACGACGCCGGAGCGGGATCACATCGGCAGTTTCGCGACATGGCCGACTCTCAGGACCCGAGCAACGTCGTAGCGCAGGCCCAACTAGAAGGCGTCGTGGTTTGGGGCACCGTACACCGCGCCACCGCCGCGCCGATCGACGCGTCAAACACCCTGTTGGTACCGGAGATCCGGACGATCCTCGACTGTGATGCTCGGGAGTAAGCTCACGGCGGCTCAGTGCTGCGTGGTCGCGACCGAGGGCCTCGGCCCCGATGATGCCACGCCACCGTCTCCGCCAAACCGGTTTCCGATCGCGTCGAACGCGCGCCTCCGCGCCCGACGCCTCGCTCGCGAGTCTCCCCAGCTCGAGACGATCCCGGCGCACCACCGACCACGAAGCGGACGGCACGAGCTGCTCGCGTTCGCCACCCAAGGCCACTCCGGCGGGCACTCGATGCGGTCGAGCGCCTCGATCCCTTCGGGCGCCCGGAGCTCCGCCGGACTTACAACGACTGGCAGTTTCGCGACATCTGCGCCGCAGTCCGCACAAGGCTGTAAGCGTCGGTCAAAAGACGGTGCCGGTGGCCGCCTCCGCCAGTGCCCGTCGGCGGACGGGGGACGGTTGGACCGGCACGGCTATCGCGGCCGGCAGATCTCGGGCCGGTGGCCCGCTCTCAGGACGAGGACGAGGAGCTCCTGGTCCTCGATCTCGTAGATGAGGCGGGTAGTCCCCGGTCCGGACTCGCCACTCGCCCGCACCCTCGACGAGCCGAGTCGCGGCCGCTGGCCGCGGCTCCTCTGCGAGAAGCTCGAGCACCCCCTGGATCCGCCGACGCGCGTGCGGATCGAGCCTGCGCAGCTGGCGCGCCGCTGCCTGCGACAGGCTGATGCGATAGCTCACGTCAGGCCGAGATCAGCCTTGACCTGCTCCCATGGGATCGGCGCGTCGCCGGTCGCCCGCGTCTCCTCGCGTGCCGCCTCGGCCGCCCGGATGTCCGCCATGTCCTCGGCCAGCTCGAGAAGCTCGTCCAAGTCGTCAGCGTCGATCAACGTCGCGACTCTCCGACCCGCCGGGCAAGACTCCGTTTGTCCGCTATGGAGGACCCTCATCGTAGTACCCGCCCCCGTCCGGCACCGGCCCCGAGCCGCGGTCGCGAGGGTGATCGCTCCCGCTGGGACGCGACGGCGACCTCTCCACAACACGAGGTGACGCTCCACACCCCCCAAAGCCAGGACGTTGCGCCCGCAACGATCTCGCGCTATAGTTCCTTACGTTTGGTAAGCAAGAACCTTTGGGCCGGCGTTCGCAGAGTGGCGACTGGCAAGGAATGGAGTTGATGCAGGTGAGCTCGTTGAGATTGATTCCCCTCGAAGACACGGTCGTGTTCCCGGGCATGGGCATCACGCTGACCGTCAACGTCGGGTCCGACGAACAGGTCGTGCTCGTACCCCGCCACGACGGGCGTTTCGCCGATGTCGGCGTCGTCGCCGAGGTCTCCGAGCACGTTCGCCTCCCGGTCGGAGCCCACGGGGTGACGCTGACCGGGAAGCACCGCGGGCTGATCGGCGCCGCCGTGTCCGGCCCGGATGGCGAGCTGCGCGCCGAGGTCGACGAGCGGCCCGACCCGGTTCCGGTCGACGGGAAGACGCGCGAGCTCTCGCGCGAGTACCGGGCCGTGGTCGAGGAGATCCTCGAGCTCCGCGGCGACGACGGCCGGGTGGCCGCCTTCCTGCGGGCGATCGTCGAGCCCGGTCCCCTGGCCGACTCGGCCGGCTACTCCCCGGACCTGAGCTACGACCAGAAGGTCGACCTCCTCCAGAAGATCGACGTGACCGAGCGGCTCGAGCTCGCCGTCGCCCTCCAGCGCGAGCGGCTGACCGAGCTGTCGGTCCGCAAGCGCATCCGCGACGACATGGAGGGCGGGGCCCAGAAGCAGCAGCGGGAGTACTTCCTGCGCCAGCAGATGGACTCGATCCGCAAGGAGCTGGGCGACGACGAAGGCTCGGTGGCCGAGGAGTACCGGACGAAGATCGAGGCCGCCGGGATGCCCGAGGCCGTCCGCGAGCAGGCCCTCAAGGAGCTCGGCCGGCTCGAGCGGATGGGCGAGCAGTCGGGCGAGGCGAGCATGATCCGCAGCTACCTCGACTGGATGGTCTCCGTGCCGTGGAGCAAGCGGTCGGACGAGCAGCTCGACCCGGTCGCGGCGCGAGCCCACCTCGACGGCGACCACTACGGCCTCGACGACGTCAAGGACCGGATCACCGAGTACCTGGCCGTGCGCAAGCTCCGCCAGGACCGGGGGATCGAGGTCGATCGACGCTCGGGAGCCATCCTCACCCTGGTCGGCCCTCCGGGCACCGGCAAGACGTCGATCGGCGAGTCGATCGCCGCGGCGACCGGTCGTGAGTTCGTGCGCATGTCGCTGGGCGGCGTCCGCGACGAGGCGGAGATCCGCGGGCACCGGCGGACGTACATCGGCGCCCTCCCGGGTCGCCTGGTCCGGGCCCTGCGCGACGCCGGGACGATGAACCCGGTGATCCTCCTCGACGAGGTCGACAAGGTCGGCGCCGACTGGCGGGGCGACCCGTCGGCCGCGCTGCTCGAAGTCCTCGACCCGGCGCAGAACCACAGCTTCCGCGACCACTACCTCGACGTCGAGCTCGACCTCAGCCAGGTGATCTTCATCGCCACGGCCAACCAGCTCGACACGATTCCCGGGCCGCTGCTCGACCGGATGGAGGTCATCAGCTTCGACGGCTACACCAACCAGGAGAAGCTGGCGATCGCCCGGACCTACCTCTGGCCGCGCCAGCGCGACCGGAACGGGCTGCTCGAGGACGAGGCGACGATCTCCGACGAGGTGCTCGGGACGATCATCGGCGAGTACACCCGGGAGGCCGGCGTGCGCAACCTCGAGCGGGAGCTGGGCACGGTGCTGCGCAAGACCGCGACCCGGATCGCTTCGGGCGGCGTCGAGACGCCGGTGGCGATCGACCTCGACACCGTCCGGGACGCCCTCGGCCGCCAGAAGGTCTTCCAGGAGTCGGCCGTCCGCACGGCCATCCCCGGGGTGGCCACCGGCTTGGCGGTGACCGGGGCCGGCGGCGACGTCCTGTTCGTCGAGGCGACGCGGATGAAGGGCAAGGGCGGCCTCGTCCTCACCGGACAGCTCGGCGACGTGATGAAGGAGTCCGCGCGGATCGCCCTCTCCTACGTCCGCGGCCACGGCGACCGGCTCGGCATCGACGAGACCGCGTTCGAGGACCATGAGTTCCACATCCACGTCCCGGCCGGGGCGATCCCCAAGGACGGTCCGAGCGCCGGGGTGACGATGGTCACCGCCCTCGCCTCGCTCCTCAGCGGCCGGCCGGTCCGCCACACGGTGGGCATGACCGGCGAGGTCACGCTCCAGGGACGGGTCCTGCCGATCGGCGGGCTCAAGCAGAAGGTGCTCGCCGCCCACGCGGCCGGACTGACCGACGTGATCATGCCCGAGCGCAACCGCGGCGACATCGACGAGATCCCCGAGGACGTCCGCGGGCAGATGAAGTTCCACCCGGTGATGACCGTCGACGAGGTGCTCGACCGGGCCCTCGAGCCGGCCCGGGAGACGGTCACCTCGTAGAACGTGGCGGGGGCGACTCCGCCACCGGCCCAGAGCGGGCGGTCGCGTCTCCCCGGCGCGACCGCCCGTCTGGCGTTCAGCCCGGCCCTACGGCCGAGGCCCTACGGCGCCGTGAGGATCCAGATCGTCAGCGGCTCGCCGGTGAAGCCGGCCTCCCCGAACGAGCGGACGGCGTAGGTCTGCCCGGCCACGGTCGCGCAACCGCTGGCTGGGAGGCGCGCGCCGAGCGCGGCCGGGAGCGAGCTCTTCGCCTCGCCCCCGGCGCCACGGACGACGACCTGGCTGCCCCCGTACTTGTGGACCAGGCGGATGAAGCCGACTACGTCCTGGATCGTCACGTGGAGCGTCCCGAGGACGGCTCCGCGCCGGTCCCGGAGCGTCGCCTGCGCCCCGGCGACGTCGAAGGGGTAGACGTTGGTGTCGATGAGCAGGCTGCTCCCGCGGACGACCCGGATCGCGGAGACGTGCTGGTGGCCCCGGACCAGGCGGACGGCCTCGGCCCGGGCCGCCGCGAGGTTCCCGGACCGCAGCGCGTCGGTGAGGACGCGGTCGGCGGCAACCGTCCCGAGGGCGGCGTGCACGGCGACGCCGTACCGCTCGAGGCCGTAGCGAGCCCGGGCGGAGCGGGTCGCCGCGGCCACGCGCCGCTGGGCGCCGGCGCTCGAGCAGCTCGGGGCCGCCGGCGCCGGCGCGGGCGCCCCGGACGCGACGGCCACCACCGCGGCCAGGGACGCGACCGCGATGACGCGTGGTGTGAGGCGAGCTGCCGCCACGCCTTGATGGTAGACCCGACGCCGTCCGGTGGGGCCACATTCGGGGTACGGTCACAGCGAAGCGCAACCCCAAATTCGTGAGGTGAGCCTGATGCGAACACGAGCAATCGCAGTTCCGGTGCTGCTGGCCGCCGTCGGAGTCGGCGGGGCGACCGCGGCGCAGGGTGCCGCGGTCGCGCCCACCCGGACGTACACGGTCAAGATGAGCGGATCGGTCGAGGTCCCGAAGGGCGCCCCGAACGGCGGCGGGACGGCGACGATCAGCGTGAAGGGGGCCAAGAAGCAGCTCTGCTGGGCATTCCACCTCAAGGGGGTCACGGCGCCGAACGCCGCCCACATCCACTCCGGCGGCGCCGGCGTGGCCGGCCCCATCGTGATCCCGCTCGGCGGAAAGTACAAGTCGAGCGGGTGCACGAGCGTCGCCCCAGCCCTGCTGACCAAGATCGTGGCCTCGCCGAAGAAGTACTACGTCAACGTCCACAACGCCAAGTTCCCGGGCGGGGCGGTGCGCGCCCAGCTCTGAGGCAGCCACGCCCCCGGGGGACCGACACCCCCAGCCACCCCCCACCGCTACGCAGCCAACCAGCGGTGGGGGGCGGCGAACCACTACCCGTGGGCGAGCACCGGCTCGCCCGGAGCGACGAGGCCGACGGCGCGGCTGCGGGCGGTCAGGAGCGATGCGCAGACGAAGGCGCCGGCGGCGTAGATCCCGGCCGCCCACCAGAAGGCGGTCGTGTAGCCGTGCACGGCGGCCCGGGCCAGGTCGAGCGAGGTCGGGCGGCCGGCGACCCCGGCCAGCTCGGCCGTCACCGCCGAGGCGGCGAGCGTGCTGAGGAGCGCGGTCCCGATCGACCCGCCGATCTGCTGCATCGTGTTGACCATCGCCGAGGCGACCCCGGCATCGGCCGCGTCCACCCCGAAGGTGGCCGTCGCCATCGCCGAGCTGAACACGAGCCCGAGACCGGCGCCCATGATCATCAGGCCCGGGAGGACGTGGGCCGCGTACGACGTGTCGACCCCGATCCCGGTCATCGAGAACATGCCGGCCGAGGCGACCAGCATTCCGCCGCCGATCAGCCGCCGCGGACCGATCCGCGGGAGCAGCCGGGTCGAGCCGAGCGTCGCGCTCAACACGATCGTCGCCGTCATCGGCAGGAAGGCCAACCCCGTCTTGACCGGGGAGAAGCCGAGCGTCTGCTGCATGTAGTAGGTCAGGAACAGGAAGACCCCGAACATCCCGGCCCCGGAGAGGAACATCGCCAGGAACGACCCGCCCCGGTCGCGGTCGACGGCCACCCGGAGCGGGAGCAGCGGGTGGCTGATCCGGCTCTCGATCACGACGAATCCGACCAGGAGAGCCGCCCCGGCGGCGAGCATCCCGACCGTGAGCGGAGCGCTCCAGCTGTGGGTCTGGGCGTTGGCCAGGCCGTAGACGATCGCGAACAGCCCGGCTGAGGCCGTCACGGTGCCCGGGACGTCGATCCGCGGCCGATGCTCCGGGACCTCGTTGTGGAGGAGCGCGAAGGTGGCGAGGGTGGCGGGGATGGCGATCACCAGGTTCACGTAGAGGCACCAGCGCCAGCTGAGGTACTCGGTCAGGACGCCGCCGAGGATCAGGCCGAGCGCGGCTCCGGCCACGGCCACGGCGCTGAACACCCCGAAGGCCTTCGCTCGCTCGCCGGGGTCGAGGAACGTGGTGGTCAGGATCGACAACGCCGCCGGGGCGAGCAGCGCGCCGAACAGGCCCTGGAGGGCTCGGGCGGCGACGAGGACGTCGAAGCTCTGGGCGAAGCCGCCGAGGGCGCTCGCCCCGGCGAAGCCGAGCAGCCCGATCATCAGCGTCCGCTTGCGGCCGAACAGGTCGCCGAGCCGCCCGCCGAGGAGGAGCAGGCTGCCGAAGGCCAGGGCGTAGGCGGTGACGATCCACTGGCGCTGGTCGTTGGTGAAGGCGAGGGCCTTCTGGGCCGACGGGAGGGCGATGTTCACGACGGTCGCGTCGAGGACGACCATCAGCTGGGCGACGGCGATGACCAGGAGGATCAGCCAGCGCTTGGCGTGGTGGGGGTTGGCGTGGGCTTCGGGCATCCGGGCAAACCTCGCTTCGTGCTAAGTGGAGTGCTACGCTCCAAGTGGAGGACGGTTCTCAGCTTCTGGGCGAACCGTAGCACAGAAGTGGAGGACTTATCTCCACTTCGCAAAAGAATTGCCTGTCATGACGACCCCGACGACCAGCCCCGAGCGCCCCCTCCGCCGCGACGCCGAGCGCAACCGGCAGCGCATCCTCGAGGCCGCGCGCGACGCCTTCGCCGAGGAGGGCCTGTCGGTCACGCTCGACGAGATCGCCCGGCGGGCCGGCGTCGGCGTCGGCACCGTCTACCGGCGCTACCCGGACAAGGAGCTCCTGATCGAGGCGCTCTTCGAGGACCAGATCAACGCGTTCGTCGCGATCGCCGACGAATGCCTCGGCTTCGACGACGCCTGGGCCGGCCTGCTGAGCTGCCTCGAGCGGGCGACCGAGCGGCACGCGAGCGACCGCGGCTTCAAGGAGGTCGCCCTCTCGGGCGTCCACGGCCTCGAGCGGTGCGACCGGGCCCGCCAGCTGATGCTCCCCCGGATGGTCGCGCTGGTCGAGCGGGCGCAACAGCAGGGCAGCCTGCGCGCCGACGTCGAGCCGAGCGACCTGCCTCTGCTCCAGCTGATGCTCGGGTCGCTGAGCGAGTGCACGCGCGATGTCGACCCGGAGATCTGGCGGCGCTACCTCGGGATCGTCACCGACGGCCTGCGCACGAAACGCGACGAGCCGACCCCGCTCCAGCGCCCGGCGCTGACGGCGGAGCAGACGCAGTGCACGATGCGCGCCTGGCGCCCGCCCGGACGCTAGCCACGGTGCTCGGGCTCGAGGCACGCCGCGAAGGCCCGTGTCTCGGCCTGGCCGACTGCGCTCTTGTCGTGCTCGCTGGGCGCTGACCCGACTCGGACGGACGGCGAAGCCGGGCACGGGCGGCCGGCGGCCGGTCCGAACGGCGCGAGGCTGTAGAAATACCCAGTCCATGAAACCATCTGCCCTCAGCCACCTCGGCACGGCCTTCCTGCGCAGCTCGCTCGGCCGCGCCTTCCCCGAGCGTCCGTTCAGCCTCCGCCTCTGGGACGGGAGCACGCTCCCGGCGACCGTCCCCGGGTCGCCCGAGTTCCGGGCGTCGAGCCCGGCGGCGGTCGCCCACTTCCTCCGCGCGCCCGACCAGCTGGGTCTCGGCCGGGCGTACGTCGAGGGCATCCTCACGGTCGACGACCTCGACAAAGCCTTCATCGTCGTCGACACCTGGGAGCCGCCGCCGGTCGGCCTGACCGACAAGATCCGCCTCCTGACGGCCGCGGTCAGCTCGTGCCGGCCGTGGGCGATGCCGAAGACGCCGGAGCTCGAGCTGATCCTCGACGGCGAGCGCCACACGGTCGACCGGGACAAGGCGGCGATCCGCTACCACTACGACGTCGGCAACGACTTCTTCGCCCTCTTCCTCGACGAGTCGATGACCTACAGCTGCGCGATCTTCTCCCGCGGGGCAACCACCCTCGAGGAGGCCCAGCACACGAAGCTCGACCTCGTGGCGACCAAGCTCGCCCTCAAGCCCGGCGACCGGGTCCTCGACGTCGGCTGCGGCTGGGGCAGCTTCGCCGTCCACGCGGCCCGGGAGTACGGGGCGAACGTGGTCGGGATCACCATCTCCGACGAGCAGGCCGCCCTCGGCCGCGAGCGGGTGGCCGCGCTCGGCCTGTCCGGCCAGATCGAGATCCGGGTGGCCGACTACCGCGAACTCGACGACGAGCCGTTCGACGCGATCGCCAGCATCGGCATGGTCGAGCACGTCGGGGAGAACCAGATCGACCGGTACGCGGAGAACCTCAAGCGCCTGCTCAAGCCGACCGGAACCCTGCTCAACCACGGGATCGCCGTGCTCAACCCGGACGAGGATCCGACCGAGGACATCTTCTCGACCCGCTACGTCTTCCCCGACGGCGAGCCGCTCCCCCTCTCGCGGATCCAGCTCGCCCTCGAGCGGGCGGGGTTCGAGACCCACCACGTCGAGGGGTTCGGGCGCGACTACGCGACGACCCTCCGTCACTGGCACGACCGCCTCGACGCCCGCCTCGACGAGGCCGAGGGCTACGCCGGAGCCGAGCGGACACGCATCTGGCGCCTCTACCTCCGGGCCGCGCGGCACGGGTTCGACGTCGGCTTCACCAACGTCTACCAGGTGCTCGCCCGGCCGAAGCCGGGATGACCGAGCTCGACCCGCTGGTCCTGCTCGACTGGCGCCGGCGGATCGCCGAGCTCTACGCCGAGGTCCGGGCCGCCGAGCCGCGGGCCGGGTGGGAGCGCTGGCGGGCGACGCGCGACGACCTCTTCGCCGGCCACCCGGCGTCGCCGATCCCCCCGGCCGAGCGCCCGGCCTTTGCCGGACTGCCGATGTTCGACTACGACCCGGCGGCCCGGGTCGTGGCCACGATCCACCCGGCCGAGCCCGTGGTCGTCGAGCTGGCGGCCGGCGACGGGGCGACCTACCGGTTCACCCGCTTCGCCCGGGCCGCCTTCGCCCTGGACGGGGAGCCGGGCGCGCTCGACCTCCACTGGCTCCACGGCTACGCCGGGGGGGTGTTCGTCTCCTTCACCGACGCGACGAGCGGCCGGCGGACCTACGGCGGCGGTCGCTACCTGCTCGACACGATCAAGGGCGCCGACCTCGGCGTGGTCGACGGCGGCCTCGTCCTCGACTTCAACTTCGCCTACAACCCGTCCTGCTCCTACGACCCGGCGTGGAGCTGCCCGCTCCCGCCGGGCACCAACCGATTGCCGTTCGCGGTGGCGGCCGGCGAGCAGGCGGCGTCCACGGTCTGAGCTCTGGCTTCCTCGGAGCGGTGGTCGCCGGGCCGGCGAGTCGGATCTCCGCGCAGCGGGTAGGGGTTCGGCCAGGCGACGAGAGGAGGCGGGATGACCGAGGAACGGCCGAAGCGATCGGATCAGCTCCCGGAGGAGGGACCGGAGTCGGTCGTGCCCGACGACGCGGCCGGCGGCGCCGATCCGCGCTCGTCCGAGGGAGAGCTGATCGAGGAGGGCGACGGCGGCGCCGCGGACGAGCGCCAGCCGGGCCGGATCGGCGATCCCCCCGCCGACTGATTCGCCCCGGGGCGTGAGATCATGAGCGGATGCAGGCCGAGGCCCACCGCGAGCTGATGGCGACGGCGATCGCCCGGGAGGAGGACGCCCACCGGGCGGCGCTGGCCGGCGAGCTCGAGGCGAGCCGGGCCGCCTTCCGCGCGGCCGCCGCCGCCTACCGGGCCTCGTGGGAGGAGGCGTCGCCGACGAGCTTCGGGCGCCTCGTCGGGATGCAGAAGGCGGCGATCCTCGCCGGCGGCGGGGTCGAGGAGGCTCGCTACGTCGAGCGGGCGCTGGCCGGGGCCGAGGCGACCTCGCCGACGGCGTCCTACGCCCAGGCGATCGCCGCCCTGGTCCTCGGCGACGACCCGGCGGCCGCCCGGTGGGCCGCCGGCATGGAGGGCGCCTCACCGGCCTTCGAGCGGGCGGCCGCGGCGATCGCCGCCCTGGCCGCCGGCGAGGCGGCGGCCTACGCGGCGGCGGTGGCGGCGATCGTCGACGACTTCACCGGCCGGGACGCCCACCTGACCGGGGTGCCGATCGCCGACACGGCGCTGATGCTCGAGGCGCTGGCCGGCGCCCGCGGCCTCGCCGCCGGCCTGGCCGGCCCGCTCATGCCCCGGCTCGGACCGGCGTAATCGGCGTGGCCGCGGCGACGATCACCGAGTTCACCGACCCGGGCTGCCCGTTCGCCTTCTCGGCCGAGCCGTTCCGCTGGCGACTGCGGTGGATCTACGGCGAGCAGATCGAGTGGCGGACGCGGATGGTCGGGCTGGCCGAAACGGCGGAGGAGTACCTCGCGAAGGGCTTCGACCCGGCCCGGCAGTCGGAGGCGTTCGCCAAGCTCTCCTCCGAGCACCACATGCCGATCGACACGTCCGAGCGGCCGCGGATGGCGGCGACGATCCCGGCCTGCCGGGCGGTGGTCGCGGCCCGCCTCCACGCCCGAGAGGGCGAGGCGGGGCTCCTGCGCCGCCTACGGGTCCGCCACTTCGCGGGCGAGCTCCTCGACCTGCCGGAGACGATCGCCGGGGCGGCGGGCGACGCCGGGATCGACCCGGCGGAGCTCGGTCGATGGACTGAGTCGCCGGCGGTCGCCGACGCCCTCGCCGAGGACATGCGCGCCGCCCGCCACCCGGTGCCGGCGGCCCTCGCCCTCGACGGGAAGCTGGCCGGCTGGTCGGGCGGCCGGCGCTACACCTGCCCGTCGTACGAGATCCGGGCCGCACGAAGGCGGCCCGGTCGCCGTTCCGGGGTTCCAGCCGGCGGCCGTCTACGACGTCGTCCTGGCCAACCTCCTCCCCGAGGCCGAGCGCCGCGACCCGCCGGAGAGCGTCGCCGAGGCGCTCCGCTGGGCGGCCACCCCGCTGGCCACCCAGGAGGTGGCGATCGTGTGCGGCCTGTCCTTCAACCCGGCCCGCGAGGCCCTCGGCCGGGTGGCCGTCGAGCAGCACGTCGGCTGGGACGGCTTCTGGTCGCTCGCCTGAGTTGAGGGGTCAGAGCCGCCCGCGCGGCGGCGGACCGACGTCCGGGTCGTCCGGGTAGAGCGGCCCGCGGGCGACCGGACGGTCCATCGGGACCGGGCCCGGGCCGGCGAGCGGGGGATCGACGGGCCGGCGGCGCCGGGCGACGGGGCCGGCGGGCCGGGGGCCGGCGTTGACGGAGAGCGTGACCCGCGACTCGGCCAGCAGCGGGCCGGCGGCCATCAGGACGGCGCCGACCAGGCCGACCCAGCCGCCGTCGGCGATCGTGCTGTGGAGGACCGACGGGGGATGGTCGAGGAGCTGGGAGGCGACGATGACCACGGCGGCCACCCCGAGGACGAGTGGTCCGGCGGCGTGGGTCGGCCCGCGCCACCAGCCGAGGTCGGTCGCAGCGGAGACGATCACGGCGAGGGCGAGGGCGGCGAGGACGAGGTCCCAGACCTCGAACGCCGTCCAGGCGGTGACGGTGAACCCGGCGACCTTGTACCAGGCGAGGAAGAGGCTGACGAGGAGGAGGACGCCGCCGACGACGGCGACCATGCTGCCCATCTCTCCCCGGCCGCGACCCATGGCCGGGGTATGCCCGGTGGGCGGGCCATCCAATCGGCCGATCGTGTCGATTTCCCGGGTGCCCGTTCGTCGCCCGGGTGAGGCCACCTCGACGGTGGCGCACCACGACGAGAGGAAGCCCCCATGCGCAGGCTGGTCGTTTCGGAGTTCCTGACCCTCGACGGGGTGATGGAGGACCCGGGCGGGAGCGAGGGCTCGCCCCGCGGCGGCTGGTCGTTCAGGTTCCCCGACGCGGATGGGATGAAGTTCAAGCTCGACGAGACGATGGCCGCCGAGGTCCTGCTCGTCGGGCGGGTGACCTACGAGGGGTTCGCCGCGGCCTGGCCGGGCCGGACCGACGAGGCGGGGTTCGCCGACAAGATGAACTCGATGGCCAAGTACGTCTACTCGTCGACGCTCGCGGACCCGACCTGGGAGAACACGACGGTGATCTCCGGAGACCTGGCCGCCGAGGTCGGGGCGCTCAAGGAGCCGGACGGCGGCGACATCCTCGTGGCCGGGAGCCGGACCCTGGCCCAGGCCCTGCTCGCCGCCGGCCTGGTCGACGAGCTCCGGCTGATGGTCCACCCGATCGTCCTCGGGACCGGGAAGCGGCTCTTCGGGGAGACCGACCGGGAGCTCACGCTCGAGCTGGCCGAGGCGAAGCCGCTGACCTCGGGGACGGTCATCCTCACCTACCGGCGGCCGGGCGCCTGAGGGCGCGGAGCGGGGCGGGCCGCCCGGGCGCGCCCCGGTCAGCCGAGCTCGCGGGGAGTGACCCGGAGCGTGACGCTCACCTCGTCGCGCCAGACCGCGACGGCGACCGGGGCGTCGATCAGCTCGCGGTGGAGGGCCCGCTGGATGTCGCCGACCCCGGCGACCGGCCGTCCGGCGAGCTCGTAGATCAGGTCCCCGCCGCGGAGGCCGCCGCGGGCGGCCGGGCCGTCGGGCGTGACCTCGACCACCTCGACGCAGTTGGCCACGCCGAGCGCCCGCCGGGCGTTCGGGGGGAGCGGGCGGGGCCCGCCGGCGATCCCGAGGTAGGCCCGGCGGACCCGTCCGTCGCGCATCAGGGCGCCGATCACCTCGCGGGTCGTCGCGTTGATCGGGACGGCCAGGCCGAGGCCGATCCCGGCGAGGGCGGTGTTGATCCCGACGACGCGGCCGCGGCTGTCGGCCAGGGCCCCGCCCGAGTTCCCCGGGTTGAGGGCCGCGTCGGTCTGGATCACGTCGTCGATCGTCCGGACCGTCCCGCCCGACCGGGCCGGGAGCGAGCGCCCGAGCGCCGAGACGACGCCGGCGGTCACCGACCCGGCGAAGCCGTGGGGGTTGCCGATCGCCACGACGAGCTGCCCGACCCGGAGGCGGTCGGCCTCGCCGAGGACGGCCGGGACGAGGTCGCGTCCGTCGGCGCGGACGACCGCGAGGTCGGACAGGGGGTCGACCCCGACCACGGTGAAGTCGAGCTCCCGCCCGTCGACGAACGACGCCTGACCGCGGGCGTTCGGCCGGGCGACGACGTGGGCGCAGGTCAGGAGGAAGCCGTCCGGCGTCAGCACGACGGCGCTCCCGGCACCGGCCGGCGCCTCCCCCCCGCTCCGGGTCCGCCGGGTCAGGCGGAGGTTGGCCACCGACGGCGAGAGGCTCTCGGCGACGCCGGAGACGACCGTCGAGTAGGCGTCGAGCGCCTCGACCTCGGTCGGAGCCGCCAGCTTGGTCATCGGTCCTCCCGGAAGCCGACGGAGACCTCTTGCTCCGCGACCCCGGCCGGAGCCGCCGGCTTGGTCATCGGTCCTCCCCGAAGCCGACGACGATCTCGAGCTCCTCGACCCCGCGGACGACGCGGAGGGCGACCGTCCCGTCGGCCGGGACCCGGTCGAGCGCGGCGTAGAGCCCGTCGACCCCGTCGACCGGCTGGTCGCCGGCGGCGACGATCAGGTCACCCTCCCGGATCCGTGCCCGCTCGGCCGGTGACCCGGCCGCCACATCCTGGACGAGGAGCCCGTCCCGCTCGGGCAGCCCGACCGCCCGGCGCAGGCGGCGGGCGACCCGGGGGGTGACGATCGCCACCCCGAGCTGCCGGGGCTCGGCGGTCTCGGCCCGGCCGAGGACGCCGAGCCGGTCGGCAACGGCGGCCGCGGGGAGCGCGAGGATCAGCCCGCCCTGGACGCGGACGGCGTTCAATCCGACGAGGCGGCCGGCCACGTCGAGCAGGGGCCCGCCGCCGGCGCCCCGCGGGAGAGGCGCCGTGTGCTCGATCGCCCGGTCGACGACGCGGCCGCGCGGCCCCCGGAAGCTGCGGTCGGCGGCGGCCACGAAGCCGAGCGTCGCCCGGAGGCCCTGGCCGCCCGGGTTGGCCAGGGCGACCACCGCCGCGCCGACCCCGGGCGGGGCCGGGGCGAAGACCAGGGGCTCGATGTCCCCGGTCGGCACGCGAACGAGCGCAAGGTCGAGGACGCCGTCGATCCCGGCGACCGTGCCGGTCGCGGGCGGCGCGTCACCGGCGAAGGCGACGGCGACCGGGGCGGTCGGGTCGCGGAGGTTGCTGGCCAGGGTGAGCACGTCCCCCGGCCCGGTCACGATCCCGGTCCCCCGCCCGGCCCGCCGGTCGATCCCGACGACCGCCGGCCCCCAGCTTCGGGCCACCCCGCCGATCGCCGTCTCCATCTCCGCCAGAAGCGTCATCATGGCTCCATCCTTGTCACTTGTCATCTGCAAGTGACAAGCGTACCAGGCTCGGGCCGCCTAAACTGAGGCGTGACCCCCAGCCCCGAGCCATCCCCAGCGATCCACCGACCCACCGCCCCACCCCCAACCACCCCCAGCCACCCCCAGCCAGCCATCGACCCACCGCCCATCCACCCCGACCCCAACCACCCCCAGCCAGCCATCGACCCACCGCCCACCACCCACCCCGAATCTCGCCCAGCCATCCACCGACCCACCGCCCATCCACCCCGACCCCAACCACCCCTAGCCAGCCATCGACCCACCGCCCATCCACCCCGACCCCAACCGCCCCTAGCCATCCATCGACCCACCGCCCATCCACCCCGACCCCGAATCACGCCCCAGCCAGCCATCGACCCGCCGCCCATCCACCCCACCCCCGACGAGCCGGCCGCGCTCGCGCAGGCCCTGTCCGTGGTCGGCGACCGGTGGAAGCTGACCATCGTCGCCGTGCTCCTCGACGGTCCCCGCCGGTTCGGCGAGCTCTCGGACGCGATCGGGGGAATCGCGCCCAACGTCCTCACCCAGCGGCTGCGCCGGCTCGAGCAGGCCGGCCTCGTCCTGGCCGTCCCCTACACCGATCGGCCGACCCGCTTCCTCTACGAGCTGACCGCCGCCGGCCATGACCTCGCCGGGGTTCTCCGCCTCCTGGCCGACTGGGGCGCCCGGCACGCCGGCGGCGAGCCGCTCCGCCACGCGAGCTGCGGAACCCCGCTCGAGGCCCGCTGGTACTGCCCGACCTGCCACGAGCCGGCCGACGACGCCGGCGGCCTCGACCAGCTCTTCTACGCCTGACCGACCCGGCCGGCCGGTTGGCGCTACCCTGTCGCCCGATGCGCGCCCGCCCGACGAGCCCCGCTGCGCGTGGCCCTCGCCCTCGCCCTCCTCGCCGCCGGGTGCGGCTCCTCCGGCTCGCCGAGCAGCGGCGCGATCCAGGGCGCCCCGTCGGCCCCCCAGACCGGCGCCACCGTGGCCACCGCCTCGACGCCGTCGACCCCGGCCAACCCGGCCCTGGCCAAGAAGCCGGCCATCGCCCGCCCGACCGGTCCCGCCCCGGCCAAGCTCGTCGTCCGCGACCTCGTCCCCGGCACCGGGCCGGCCGCGACGGCCGGCCAGTCGCTGACCGTCCAGTACGTCGGCGTCCTCTTCAAGAACCTCCGCCAGTTCGACGCCTCCTGGGACCGCGGCCAGCCCTTCACCTTCACCCTGGGCACCGGCAGCGTGATCAAGGGCTGGGACCAGGGCCTCGTCGGGATGCACGTCGGCGGCCGCCGCGAGCTGATCATCCCGGCCGGGCTCGCCTACGGGCCGACCGGCCAGCCGCCCAAGATCCCGCCGAACTCGCCGCTCATCTTCGTCGTCGACCTCCTCTCCGCCCAGTAACGCCCGCGGCGGTCAGCCGCCCATGCTGCTCTACGACTCCCCGGTCTCCGGCAACTGCTACAAGGTCCGCCTCCTCCTGGCCCAGCTCGGCCTCGCCTGCGAGCGCCGTGCCGTCGACGTGGTCGACCGGACCGGCCGGGCCGAGCTCCTCGGTGACCTGAACCCGGCCTGGCGCATCCCCGTCCTCGTCCTCGACGACGGCCGGCCCCTCGCCGAGTCGAACGCCATCCTCTGCCACCTCGCCGCCGGGACGCCCTACCTCCCCGACGACCCCTACGTCAGGTCCCAGGTCCTCCAGTGGCTGTTCTTCGAGCAGAACCTCCACGAGCCGAACATCGCGGTCGTCCGCTTCTGGCTCACCTTCGCCGCCGAGCCGCCCCCGCCCCCGGAGATCGCCTCCCGCCAGGCGGCCGGCTACCAGGCGCTCGCCGTCATGGAGCAGCACCTCGACCGCCGCGACTTCCTCGTCGACGACCGCTACACGATCGCCGACATCGCCCTCTACGCTTACACCCACGTCGCCGGCGACGGCGACTTCGACCTCCACGGACATCCGGCGATCAGCCGCTGGCTCGCCCGGGTCGCGGCCGAGCCCGGCCACGTGACGATCGACGCCTGAGACCCCGTGACCGGCCCCCCGCCCACCCGGCCGAGCCCCGCCCCCGCCCGGTGGCGCGCCGGGCGGGTCCGGGGGGCGGTGCTGCTCCTGATCCTCGTGGCAGGCTTCGTCCCCGCTTCGACCGCCGCCGACCTCCGTCCGCTCGCCCGGACCGTCGGTCTCCACCTGATCGTCGGCTTCGACGGGACCGCCGCCCCGTCCGGCCTGGTTCGTTCGGTCGCCGCCGGCGAGGTCGCCGGGGTGATCCTCTTCGCCCGCAACGTCCGCTCTCGCGCCCAGGTGGCCGCCCTGACCCGGCGCCTCCAGGCCGCCCGGCCGCCCGGGGATCCGCCGCTCCTGGTGATGCTCGACCAGGAGGGCGGGCTCGTCAAGCGCCTCCCCGGTCCGCCGGATCGCTCCCCGGCCGAGCTCGGGCGGATCGGCGACGCCGCCCTGGCCCGCGGCGAGGGCCTCGCCACCGGGCGCAGCCTGGCCGGCGTCGGGGTCAACGTCGACCTCGCCCCGGTCGTCGACGTCGGCCGCCCGGGCACGGCGATGGCCCAGCTCGGACGGTCGTACTCGTCCGACCCGGCCGCCGTCTCCCGGCTCGGCTCCGCCTTCGCCGCCGGGCTCGCCGCCGGCGGGGCCCAGGCCACGGCGAAGCACTATCCCGGGCTCGGCCTCGCCCGCGGCAACGAGGACACCGGGATCAATCGGATCGGCGCGCCCCTCGGCGTCCTCCGGGCCGTCGACGAGGCCCCGTTCGCCGCCCTCGCCCGGGCCGGCATCGGCCTGGTCATGGTGTCGACCGCCCGCTACCCGGCCCTCGACACCTCACCGGCCCTGTTCTCCCGGCGCATCGCCACCGACGAGCTCCGCGGACGGACCGGCTTCGCCGGCGTCTCGATCACCGACGACCTCGACACCCCGGCCGCCGCCGCGCTCGGCCCGCCGGCCGCCCGGGCCCTCGCGGCCACACGGGCCGGCCTCGATCTCCTCCTCTTCGCCCAGAGCCAGGGCGACGGCGCTCGGGCCCGCCGGGCGCTCACCGCGGCCGTCCGCGCCCGGCAGCTCGACCGGCGGGCCCTCGAGCGGTCGGCCGATCGGGTGCTCGCCCTCCGCCGGCGGCTCTAGCGCCCGGCCCGCGGCGCCTGCAACGTGTCGTCGCCGATCTGGCCCGTCCGGATCCGGTAAGCCTGCTCGACCGGGAGGACGAACAGCTTGCCGTCGCCGACCGCCCCGGTCCGGGCGTGCCGGAGGACGGCCTCGACGATCGTCTCGACATCGCCGTCGGCCACCACGCACTCGAGCCGGAGCTTCGGACGGAGGTAGTCGGTCCGGGTCGCGTCGGGGTAGGTCTCGACGATCCCCAACTGGCGCCCTGAGCCCTTGACCTCGGAGACGGTCAGCGACGGGAAGCCCCGTCCGAGGAGGTCGGTCCGGATCGGCTCGAACGCCTCGTGGCGGATATAGGCGACAACCATCTTCATCGAGGCCCTCCTCGGCCGTTGGGCGCCAGGCGGCTCACCGTAGCCGATCGGACCGGTCGGGAACGACGGCGCCCGGCCTACTGCTTCGGCGTGCCGACGGTGCTGCTCGGGAGGGCCGCCGTGGCGTGCCACGGGTGCTTGAGCAGGAGGATCGTGTTGGCCACGAAGACGAGCGCGAAGGCGATCGTCCAGCGATTCAGGTTCCGCTCGACCAGCGACCCGCCGCCCAGGGGACCCGCCCCGGACCCGACGCCGAACGCACCGGACAGCCCGGCGTCCTTGCCCGAGTGCATCAGCACCAGCAGGACGAGGACGAGCGAGACGATGACCTGGAGGAACGAGAAGATCGTGTCCATGCCGGGAAGCTTAGACGCTGGCCCCGGGCACGGGCTCGGCGTCGAGCTCGTCGAGGCGGCTGAGGAGGTCGACGGCCTCGGCCCGGAGCCCTCGATCCAGGCGGCGGTAGTCCTCGACCGAGAGCTTCCCCGTCCGGTAGTCCATCTCCGCGTCGCGGATCTCCCGGTACTTGGCCTCCTTGGCCGCTTCGAGCCCGGCCCGCCCCCGGTCGGGCTCCTCCCGCCGCCCGTCCGGCGCCCCCGCTCGCAGCGGCGCGCCGACGAACCAGACGACCCCACCGAGCATGAGGATCACGATCAGCGCGCCGACCATCGGTCTAGACGTGGAGGGCCGGCTCGCCGGCCGGCGCCTCCTGCTCCTCCGGGGGGGCGCCGGGCCGGCTCTCGCTGAGGTCCCGCCCGACCCGGGCGAGGTAGCGCGCCCGGCCGCGCTCCCGCCCGGGCGCCGGCCACATGGCGACCAGTGCGCCGAGGAAGACGATCAGCCCGCCGAGCCAGATCCAGCTGACGAGCGGCGAGACGATCAGGCGGAAGGTGGCCGGCGGCGGGGCGAGCCGGTAATGCTGGGCGATCGCCGCGAGGACGATGAACGCCACCTCTGGATGGCCCGGCGGGACCACGGTGTTGCCCTTGTCGATGAGCGGCTGGAGCGATTGGATGTCCGGCTCGATGGCCGACCAGATATCCCGGCGCAGGCCGGCCTTGAGCGCGACGTGGCTCGTCGGCTCGCCGCTCCCGATCAGGCTCCCCACCGGGCCCTGGCTCGTGTCGGGCGCCGGGTAGTAGCCCTTGCTCGGGGCGAGGGTGACCACGTGGCGGCCGCGCTTGGTCACCTCGAGCACCGCGCCGAGATCGAGCAGCGACCCCGTGCTCTTCGGGTCGTTGGCCACCGAGGCGGTCGGGCGGACGTAGGTGTACCGGTACCCGCCGGTCACGGCGCTCCCGCCCGGGCGCAGGAGCACGTCCCGGGAGCTCTGGAAGGCCGAGGATCCGGCGACCCCGACGAACAGCACGGCCATCCCGACATGGACGATGTAGCCGCCGTAGCGGCGGCGGTTGCGCCGCACGAGCGAGACCGCCGCCCGCGGCGGCGACTCGCCCGAGATCACCCGCCGGGCGGCGATCCCCCGCTGGAACTCCTGCCCGACCGTCCCGAGGACGAACGCGGCGAAGACGAACAGGGCCAGGGCGAGGGGCTTGCGGCCGGCGTCGGTGGCGACGAGGAGCACGGCCAGCGTGACGACGGCCGTCAGCCCCGGCACCCGGAAGCTCCGCCGGGCGTTGGCCGGCGTCGCCCGGCGCCAGGCGATCATCGGGCCGACGCCCGAGAGGAGGACGAGAACGAGCGTCAGCGGGACCGTGTACCGGTCGAACCACGGCGGCCCGACCGACGCCTTCTGCCCGGTCACCGCCTCCGAGATCAGCGGGAAGAACGTCCCCCAGAAGATCACGAAGCACAGGCCGACGAGGACGAGGTTGTTGAGCAGGAAGATCGCCTCCCGGGAGAGGAGGGAGTCGAGACGGTGCTCGCTGCCCAGCGACTCCCGCCGGCTGACCACCAGGTAGACCGACCCGGCGACGAGGCCGGCGATCAGGACGACGAAGGGCACCCCGAGCGTCGAGGCCCCGAAGGCATGGATCGAGTCGAGGATGCCCGACCGGACGAGGAAGGTCCCGAGGATGGCCAGGGTCCCGGTGGCCAGGACGAGCGACGCGTTCCAGACCTTCAGCATCCCCCGCTTCTCCTGGATCATGATCGAGTGGATGAACGCCGTCCCGATCAGCCACGGCATCAGCGACGCGTTCTCGACCGGATCCCACGCCCAGTAGCCGCCCCAGCCGAGCTCGGCGTACGACCAGCGGGCGCCGAGGAGCACGCCGATCCCGAGGAAGAACCAGGCGGCCAGGGCGAAGCGGCGGATGGCCCGGATCCACTCGGCGTCGACCCGGCGGACGATCAGCGCCCCGACGGCGAAGGCGAACGGGATCGTGAACAGCGTGTAGCCGGAGTAGAGCATCGGCGGGTGGATCATCATGCTCGGGTGACGGAGCAGCGGGTTGAGCCCGGCGCCGTCGGCCGGGGCCGGGCTGGTCGTCCCGAACGGGGTGGCCATGAAGGTCAGGAGGGCCGTGAAGAAGGCGGCGAAGCCGAGCAGGACGGCGGTCGCGTAGGGGACGACGTCGCGGAGCATCTTCCGGGTGAAGAAGATCGCCGCGCTCGACCAGAGCGAGAGGAGCCAGACCCAGAGGAGGAGCGAGCCCTCCTGGGAGGACCACATCGCCGCCGCCTTGTAGAAGGTCGGCGTCGTCGTGCTCGAATGGCCGGCCACCGTGTCGAAGCTGAAGTCCGACCGGACGAAGGCGACCTCGACGATCGCGAAGCAGACGGTGAGGATCGCCGCGAGCGCGTAGACCGACCGGCGGCCCGAGTCGACCAGCTCGCGGCGGCCGGTCCGGGCGCCGTAGAGCGCCGCTCCGATGCCGTAGACGCAGACCCCGAGCGCCAGGACGAGGGCCGCGCGCCCGACCGAGGCGCCCATCAGCCGAGCGGCCCCGGCACTAGTACGGCTTGCTGCCGGTCTTGGAGGAGGTGAACTTGGACGGGCACTTGGTGATCAGGGAGCCGTTCTCGCCGACGAAGCTGGTCCCCTGGCCGCGCACCTGGACGATGACCTCGCGGCCGTCCTTGAACGCGTCGGGTACGGCCCCGGTGTAGGCGACGGCGACCGAGGTCTTCCCGCCCGCTCGATCCGCCACCCGGAAGTCGACGGCGCTGCCCGTCCGGTGGATCGAGTTGGCGACGACCGTGCCGGTCAGCTGATAGGACTGGCCGGGCTTGGCGATCGCCACCAGCTGGCTCGGGGTCACCGCCGGACTCGCGGCCGTGAAGCTCGTGTAGACGAGCGCGCCAGCGAGCACGACGGCCGCGGTGAGGGCCGTGGCCAGCCGGATCTTGCGCTTGCGGGGCGGGCTCATCGCACCCGAAAGTATCTCAGACCCCGTCGGGCGAGCCCCCCGCTCCCCGCCGGCCGGGCGAGGAATTATCCGGGCTGCGGCGAAACCTTTGGCACCGACCGGCGTCCTTACGAGGAGAATGACCATGCGCGCAAAGCTCCGCTCGCTCGGCCCGGGGCGCGATGCGATCGACGCCGCCCGGCTGAGCCCCTCCGCCCCGCGCCGCCCCCGCCCGGCGGAGCCGGACGGGCGCATCGGTCCCGACACCTTCGAATGGCGGATGCGCGAGAGCGACGGTCCGGTCGACCTCGGGCACTACGCCTGCGCCTGCGGCTTCCAGTTCACCGCGCGGGTGGCCACCACCGTGCGCTGCCCGCACTGCGGCGCCGCCCAGGCCTGGTAGGTCAGCTCCCCGGTGCCGGGGTCACCGGGTCGGGCGGTGGCTCGACGAAGTCCTTCGGCTGCGGGTTCGAGTCGACGAAGTCCTCGGGCTTGCGCCCCGAGACGATCGGCTCGTGCTGCTTGGGATCCTTGTCCTCGCCGTAGACCAGCGGGTTGAGCTTCTCCGCCTTCAGCTGCCGGCGGATCTCCGCCAGCTCTTCGGAGTTGGCGGCGAGCTGCTCCTCGAGCGTGTCGATCCTCGCCTCGACCTCATCGCGCGCGAGCGCCGCCGCTCGGTCCTCTTGCTCGGTCATCGGGTCCTCCGTCTCTCGGGTTCGCCCGGATTGTTAGCAGGATCGCCGGGGCCTGCCCAATGCGGCGGCGCCCCGACCTACCGGTGGCGCCGACGCCCGCCCGGCGACGGCCTCCACGTCGCCCGTAGGCGCCCGGGGAGACGCTCCGCTCGCGACCTCGTCCGGCCCGCGCTCCGACGGGGGCAGAGCCTCCGGCCGAGTGGCCGGCCGGCCGGAGCCCCCGGTCGGACCTATCGCTCCGGAGCCGTGCGGGCGGGCTCCCGGCATTGACGTGGCGTGGCGGTTCGGGAATAATCGTTTGATGCGAGGGTTCTGGGCGGGGCTCGCGGCTCTCACCGCGACGCTGGCTCTACTCGCGCCCGTGTCGGGGTCGCTGGGTGCGAGCGAGACCGAGGTCGACTCGATCAGGCTGGGATCGCTGGGGGACGGACACCAGGCGACCGGTACGGTGCTCCTGAAAGCCGGGGTGCGCTACCACCTCGTGGTCACCGGTTACGTGACACAGACCGGGCGTGACTCCACCCTGGGGTCCTACGCCGATGACGCGTTCTACCACTTCCAGGACTCGCAGCATCCCGGCGCACCAAGTCCTCCGGGCATCCTCTTCCTCGGGCTTCGCTTCGGAGACGCCCCCGGGCGTGTCGACTTCATCCGCACGTTCGCCGAGGACCAGCGCGTCCCGCCGTACGATCAAGGCCACCACTACGAGAACCACTTTACGCTCAAGGAGGACGCTCGCCTCCTGGTCTCCGCAAGCGGGTTGGGAGACTCGAACTTCAACTACGGAGGCCCTGGGTTCGTCGTGTCGGTCTTCAGCGGCGGCGGACCACCGCCCGCCCCTCATCCGGGCCCTTCGCTCGGTGGGCGGTGCGGCCCTATCTCGACCGCGTCCGTCCACGCTGCCGCAGCGGTCCCGGCCCCGCTGTTCTGCTTCACCGACCAGTGGGGCAGACTGCTCGACTTCGGACATCTGCAACCAGGCGGCGACGCGGTCGGGGCGTCACCGCCGCTCGGGAAGACCGAGAAGGTCAAGGTGACGGTGGGCGGACTCACCGACGAGGACAGCGAAGTCCTGGCCCGCCTCACCGGTGGCAAGGGCGGATCGTTCAAGGCCGAGTGTCTGTTGCAATTCCGCCAAGCTGTCGGCATGCTGCCGGTCAATGACAGCACGCCCCCGGGGGTGAACGAGCTTCAAGTCCGAGAGTACCTGTTCACTTTGGTGGCGTGCCTGGACGTGGCGCGGGTGGTCGACGCCATCATCACGAGTCGCGCGACGGCCACTCCGGCCCAGCTACCGGCGTGCGCGTTGACCGGGTTCGGCGTGACCGTTCGGCCCCGTCGTGGCCGACCGGCGCAGGTGCATGTGACGGCTCGTGGCGCGCCGAATGGCCCGCTCCACGTGACTTGCGTCCGCAGCCAAGGCCAGATCGAGCTGACCGTGGCGTCGCGGACGCGTGGAGTGCCGTTGAGCCGCTTCGTCGGCCCGCGACTGCAGCTCGGGATCGTGCGCAGCCGGCGCGACGCGGCCGCCGGCGACATCGCCCTCCGCTTCGACCGGCCCTGACGTCGGGCACCATCTGCGGGTGCCGGCGGCGAGGTGTACCGCGGGCATGACGAGCCGCGCCCCGGGCAGCGCGATGTCGCCGAGGTTCGGGGCGATGAGATCCGCGCCGAGCCCGAGGCGCACCTGGTGAGTGGCCGAGCCTGATCCGTAGCCCGTTGGTACGCGAGAGCCGGTTCCCGGACACGCGAAACCTGGCGAGACCAGCCATCTGCGGGGCTGTCGTGCGAAGCGGGATACGGGAATCGAACCCGTCTCTCGAGCTTGGGAAGCTCGCGTTCTACCAATGAACTAATCCCGCGTGGCTGGCGCTGATCTTATTCCGTCTACCCTTCTGGCGGTGAAGCGCTTCCTCGGCCCGGGCCTGGCGGCGGCCGTCGCCGCGGCTGCGGTCGCCCTCCTCGTCTTCGGCCTCGGCACCCAGGGCGCGAGCCGCGCCCTCGACAACGCCGTCGATCGCGGGGCCCGTCCCGCGGCCCCCGATCGGACGCTGCCGATCCTCGGCGCCTCCGGCTCCCAGTCGCTCGCCAGCTATCGCGGCCGGGTCGTCGTGCTCAACTTCTGGGCCTCCTGGTGCGACCCGTGCGTCGCCGAGGCGCCGCTCCTCGAGCGCGTCGAGCGCCAGCTCGCGACGACCGGGACGGGCACCGTCCTCGGGGTCGCCTACAAGAACCTCACCCCCGACGCCCTCGGCTTCGTCCGCGCGCAGCACCTGACCTACCCGAGCCTCCGCGACAGCCAGGGCATCCTGGCCGGGGCCTACGGGACCGACGCCCTCCCGGAGACCTTCGTGCTCGACCGCCACTCCCGGGTCGTCGCGATCAGCCGCGGCCAGATCACCCGGCAGTCCTTCCTCACCCAGGCGATCGCCAAGGCGCAGACCGGATGATCGCCCGCGCACTCGGCCTCGCCCTGGTCGGGCTCTGCCTGTCAGCGGCCGCGGCCGGCGCCGCCGCCGTCGCCCCGCGGGCCTCCCTCCCCGACATCGAGTCCCAGGTGATGTGCGTGACCTGCGGCGTCCCCCTCAGCATCGCCGAGTCGCCCCAGGCCGACGAGGAGCGGGCGTTCATCCGCAGCCGCATCGCCCTCGGCGAGACGGCCTCGCAGGTCAAGCAGGACCTCGTCGCTCAGCTTGGCCCCGGGGTCCTCGCGCTCCCGTCGCGGAGCGGCTTCAACCTGGCCGTGTACATCGTGCCCGTCGCCCTGATCGTCCTGCTCGGCGGGATCCTCGCCGTCGCCCTCCCTCGCTGGCGACGGCGCGGGACCGACCCGGACGGCGGCGCCGGCGCGACCGAGCTCAGCGCCACCGACGCCGCCCGGCTCGACGCCGATCTCGAGCGCTTCCCCGGCTAATGGACGCGTCCGGTAGTTGGGCTCCGGCGGCCCGGGCGCGGGCGGGCTAGTGGTCCGTCCAGCAAGTTCCTGCACCATTGGGCGGGCCCGGATGACCGGGTGGCGGCGTCCTCGAAGCTCGGAATACGTCCAGTATGCCGCGCTTCTGCGTCCTGGCCACGCGGCCCCCGGACCTCGCCGAATGGCACACGAACTTACCGGACGAACCACTAGGGTCCGGCCGAACCGCCGAGGAGGCCGGCGAGCTTCCCGGCGACGTGGTCGAGCGGCGCCGGCGCGGGGCCGGATGTCGTGGATGCGACCGGTGCGCCCACCCCGTCGGCCACCGACTTGACCGTGCCCGCGGCCGCGCCCAGCGCCTGCGCGGCCGGCGCCACCGCCGTCGACACGGCATCGGCGGTCTGCGTGGCCCCGGCCGGCGCCGGCGAGGCGGGGGCCGCGTCGTTGTCGTTGGCGAGCGCCGCGGGGGCGCTCCCACCGGCCGCCGCGGTCGCCGGTGCCGTGGCGGCCGGGGCCAGGCTCGTCGTGCCCGGGCCGGCGGACGCCGTCGGCGCCGTCCCGGTCGCCGCCGGCGCCGGGGCCCCGGTCGCCGGGGCGCTGGAAGCCGAGCCGCTGCCCGCGGCGCCGCCGGCCGGCCCGGCCGGGCCGGCCGCCACGCCCGATCCGGGCGGGGGACTGCTCGCCGGTGCATGCTGGCGCCCCCGCGCCGGGCGGATTGGTCCCGCCTGCGTTCCCGGTGCGCCGTGGCGGGCGGCGATGACGCGTGCGGCGGCGGGCGCCCGCGAGGCGCTCTGGGGCGCGGACCAGGGGAGCGTGCCGGTGCCCTCGAGCACGGCACCGGTGGTCAGGACGGTCGCCGTCCCGAGCACGGCGACGAGCTTGCCGACCCCGGCGATCGCCGCCCCGCCCGACCCGGCTACGCCCGACATCGCCGCCGGCGCCTCGGCGTGGAGGCCGGCTCCGCCGAGGAGACGGCCGACGGCGGCCAGCGGGAGGAAGGTCGGGCCGGGGAGCAGGGACGCGAGGCGGCGACTCGTCCGGCGCAGCTCGGCCCGGTAGGTTCGGCAGGCGGGGCACTCGCGCAGGTGGCGCGCGGCCTGGGCGCTGGCCTTGACCCGGCGGTCGTAGGAGGAGGCGAGATCGTCGCGGATCGTCGCGCAGGGGACCCCGCGCGCCTCCTCGGCGTCGACCAGGCCGATCCGGGCGCGCACGAGCAGCGACTTCACCGCCGGGACGCTCGCGTCCAGCGCCTGGGCCAGCTCGGCGTGCGAGAGGCCCTGGAGCTCCCGCATCAGCAGCGCCGAACGCTGGAGCTCGGGCAGGGCGCGCAGGTCCCGGAACAGGCGCTCGACCTCGGCCCGCCGCTCGGCCACGGCGCTCGTGTCGCCGGCCGGGGGCCGCGACGCGGCGATCACGTCGGGCGACGCGGGTGGGCGGCGGCGCAGCTCGTCCACGCAGCGGTTGTGGGCCACGCTGTAGAGCCACGCCCGCAGCCCCACCGGCGTCCGGTCGGCGCGCAGCGTCCGGGCCGCCCGCTCGAAGACGTCCTGGAGCACGTCCTCGGCCTCCACCCCCGCGCGGCCGTCGAGCATCTGCCGGACGTAGGCGAGCAGGCGCGCCCGGTAGCGATCGTGGATGACCTGGAACGCCTCTTCGCGCCCGGCCCGAAAGCGCTCGACGAGCTGGTCGTCCGAGCACCGGCGCAGCCGCGTCGCCGTCGCCGGCAGGCGCGACCGGTGATGCACCGGAGAAGCCAGGAATGCCTCCACCCTGGTAGCACTGTACCGCGCGCCCGGACCCCGAAAAGCCAGTTTCGATCAATCCGCGCAACCTTCGAGCACCTCGCGCGTCTTGGTGTTCTGTGGCAGGGGAGCCACCCGTGTGGCACGAAGCCACCGCAGCCAGGCATCCGGCCGTGGCGCGATCGGCCTCACCCCCCGATCCGCGCCGCGGCCGGGCCTCGCCGTGGCCGGCGGAGTGCGAAGATCGCCCGATGCGCCTCCTCACCCGGCTGCACTTCACCGGTGGGACGAGCCTTGCGCTCGACGACTCGCTCGAGGAGACCGCCGCCGCGATCCAGGAGGCGCGGTCGGCCGGCGCCCTGGCCCGGTTGCACGCCCACGGCGACGCCGACGGCGACGGCGAGCCGGTCGTCGTCTACGTGATCCCGGAGAACGTCCTCTACATCGAGTAGCGGTTCACGGGGTCTTGGCCCGGAGGCTCTTGTCCTGCTGGAAGAGCCGCTCGAGCCGGTCGAGCGTCCGGGGGGTCCCGACCGCCATCAGCGCGTCCCCGGCGCTCAGGATCGTCTCGGCCGGAGGCTGCGGCTGGAAGCTCCCGTCCCGGCAGCGCAGCCCGACGATGATCGAGCCGCCGCGGATGTCGCCCAGCATCTTCGCCTCACCCTCGCAGCCGGCGGTGACCACGATCTCCTCGAAGCGGTAGTCCGGGTCGACGTCGACGACGCCGGCCAGCTGCGGGTAGAGCGCCAGGCGGGCCATCTCGCTCCCGCTCGCCTTGTAGGGGGAGATGACCCGGTCGGCGCCGGCCCGCTTGAGCTTCTTCTCCGAGTCCTCGACGCTCGCCCGGGCGACGATCGCGATGTCGGCGCGCATCTCCCGCGCGGTCAGCGTGATGAAGATGTTCGCCGCATCCGAGTCGGCGCAGGCGATGATCGACCGCGCGCGCTCGATTCCCGCCCGCCGGAGCACCTCGTCGTCGGCGGCGTCGCCGTCGATGAAGCGGACCCCCATGTCCCGCGCGAGCCCCCGGTTGTCCTCGTTGCCGTCGATGACGACGTACCTCGCGTTCGCCGCCCGCAGGTCCCGGGCCACCTGGCGTCCGACCCGGCCGAAGCCGCAGATGATGTAGTGGTCGGTCAGCGAGTCGATCATCTTCTGCGCCCGGCGCGCCTCCAGGAGCTCGCCGACGTGCCCGGCGACGAAGAACTCGGTGACGGTCACCAGCGCGTAGAAGAGCGTACCGACCCCGAAGACGATGAGCAGGACCCGCACGATCTGCCCGGCGGTCCCGTGCGGGACCTTGAACGACCCGACCGTGGCCACCGTGTCCAGCGCCCACTGGAAGGCGAACCAGGCGTCGACGTCCTCGGTCAGGGCGAGCCCGAGCGTCCCCGCTCCGAGCACGCCGACGACCACCGCCCCGAGACCGGCCATCCGGCGGCCGAACTGCATCAGCTCCGCCCGGTCGCGCCCCCACGGCCGGGCCCCGCCCGGCTGACGGCCGCGGCCGTCGTCAGACACGCGACCACACCCTCCGCATCAGTGGTGGTACGGCTCGCCGGCGATGATCTTGTGAGCCCGGTAGAGCTGCTCGAGCAGCACGACCCGGGCCAGCTGGTGGGGCAGGGTCATCGGTCCGAGCGAGAGGCGGTGCTCGGCGCCGGCGAGCTCGATCCCGTGCGAGCCCCCGATGACGAACGTGAGATCCCGGCCGGAGCGGCGCCGCTCCTCGATGAACGCGGCGAAGGCCGGCGAGTCGTAGGTCCGCCCGTCGGCGGCGAGCAGCGAGACGAAGCCGTCCGACGGGACCCGCCCCGCGACGCGGTCGGCGTCGCGCAGCTCGACCAGTTCGAGGCGCGTGTACCGGGAGAGGAGCTTCGAGTAATGGGCGACGTCATCGGCATATGGCGCTCGCAGTCGACCGACGGAGACCACGACGGACCGCACGGATGCGATACTAGAGGCACATGGCCGAAGAGAACCAGGGCGAAGAACGCCACATCAACATACATCTATCGCCCGAGATCATGGCCGGCGTCTACTCGAACTTCGCGAACGTCAGCCACTCCGACTACGAATTCACGGTCACCTTCGCCCGCGTCGACCACGAGGTCGAGGCCGGTGAGATCCCCGGCGTCGTCGTCTCCCGCGTCAACATCTCGCCCCGCTTCATGCGCGAGCTGATCGATGCGATGGAGGACAACTATTCGCGCTGGAAGGCCCGCGAGGGAATCAAGAACCTGCCGGAGTACGGCGGGTCCAATCCCGAGTAGATGGGCCGCCGGCGCCGGCTGGTTGCCGCTGGGCGTAGGCCTGGGCGATGCCGATCCGCTCGACCGCCGGCGGGTGGCTGGCCAGGAGCGCGGTGATCCATCGCGGAGGGTCAGGATCGGCGAGGTTGGCCACGACGATGCGCCGTTCGAACGACATGAACGCGGCCGGGGCGCCGGTGAGCTCGAGCGCGAAGCTGTCGGCCCGGCGCTCGACCGCCCGCGAGAGGCGGTTGGCCGGGGGCATGAGCGCGGCGGCGGCCACGCCGAGCCCCAGCGCCAGCCCGGGCAGCCGCGCGGGCGTGGCCGCCTCGACGCGATCGAGGCGGCGCGCCAACCGGTCGGCGGCGCGGAGCGCGACGGGCGCGACCAGCCCGAGGTGGGCGAGGCTCCGCGGGACGTCGCGATGACGGACGTGGGCGAGCTCGTGGGCGACGACCAACCGCGTCTCCGCGCGGGTGAACGTCTCGAGCAGGGTGTCGAAGAGCACGACCCTCCGCGTCGCTCCCAGGCCGTTGACGTAGGCGTTGGCCGCGCTCGTCCGGCGGCTGGCATCGACCTGGTAGACGTTCTCCACGCGCACGCCGGCCGCCCGGGCCAAGCCCAGCACGTCGTCCCGGACGCCGGGATCGGCGAGTGGCGTGAAGCGGTTGAACACCGGATCGAGGAGCACCGGACCGGCGAACGTCATGGCCCCCGCGGCCGCCCCGGCGACGACGCCGCCGGTCAGCCACCACCGGTCTCCGTCGCGCCGCATCAGCCCGAGGGCGAGCGCCCCGGCCGAGGCGGCGAGCCCCCCTCCGATCGCCGTGCTCTTGGCCAGGTCGACCGCCCATCCGCGCCAGGACTGGGTGGCCAGGCCGACGTCGAGCGCGCGCTTTCGCATCAGCGCCGAGACCGGCAGGGTCGCGCCGGTCAGCGCGAGCGCGAGCCCGGCCCCGGTCACCGCCGCGGCGGCCAGCGGACGCCGCTCGAGACGGCTCGGCAGGCCGGGCGGCCGGCGCGCGAGCGCCGCGAGCACGCCCGCCTCGATCAGCGAAGTCGAGGCCGAGAGCACGAGCTGGGGGCGCCCGTACCGGCGCGCCCGTCCGATCTCCTCGTCACTGAAGTGCGCGGCGACCGGGACGGCGGACGCCGGCCAGACCCCGCCGCGCGGTCGCAGGGCGGCCGTCGCCGCCTCGCCGCAGGCCACGGCCAGGCCGAGGGCGGCGAGCCAGCCGGTGCGCGGCTTAGGCTGTCCCATCGCCCCCAGCGTAGACACTCCGCGGCGGACCCCCGAATGAGTACGGTTCAGGGCTGCGTATCGGGGTGCTCGCGCCGGATCCCGAGGCTTAGATGAAGGTCGCCATCCTCTCAGACATCCACGGCAACCGGCACGCCTTCGAGGCGGTGCTCGCCGACGTGGCCCGGCAGGAGGCGCAGGAGGTCTGGTGCCTGGGCGATCTGGTCGGCTACGGCGCCGACCCGGACGCCTGCGTCGAGCTCGCCCGCGACCACACCGACGTCTGCCTCGCCGGCAACCACGACCTCGCGGTGATCGGCCAGATCCCGCTGGACGAGTTCTCGCGGGGCGCCGGCCTGGCCGCGCGGTGGACCCAGGAGGTGATGGCCCCGGGGAACCTCGAATTCCTCTCCTCGCTCCGCCCCCAGGGGGCGGAGGAGGGGGTCGGGCTCTACCACGCGAGCCCGCGCGACCCGATCTGGGAGTACGTCCTCTCGGCCCTCCTGGCCGAGCTCTGCCTCGACGAGCAGGACCACCGGATCTGCCTGGTCGGGCATTCGCACGTCGCCCTGTCGTTCAACCGGCCGGAGGGCCTGCCGGCCACCGGCGAGCCGCGGCGCGCCGACAGCGAGCTCGACGTCACCCTCGGCGAGTGGATCCTCAACCCCGGCAGCGTCGGGCAGCCGCGCGACGGCGACGCCCGCGCCGCCTGGATGATGCTCGATACCCGCGCCTGGACGGCCATCTTCCGGCGTACCGAGTACGACATCGCCGGCGCCGCGGCGGCGATCCGCGCCGCCCGCCTCCCCGACTCCCTCGCCGAACGCTTGGAGTACGGCCAGTGACGCGCCTGGGCGCGCTGCCGGTCCGCCCTCTGCCGCTCGCCCTGTCCGGTGTCCTCGGCGTCGGCGCCGCGCTGCTCGTCGCCTGCGGCGGGAGCTCGAAGCTGATCCCGGCTCAGAACGCCAGCCAGCTGAGGTCGGACTTCGACGCCGTGGCGGCGGCGGTCGGCGCCGGGAGCTGCGACACCGCCCTGAAGAGCGCCGTGGCCGCGACGGGAACCGACATCGCGGCGCTCCCGTCGACGGTCGACCCGCGGCTGACCGCGTCCCTCCAGTCCGGCGTGCGCACCTTGACCACCCGGGCGGCGACCGAGTGCAAGCAGCAGTCCACGACGAGCACGACGACGACGGACACCACGCCGACCGTGACCCAGACGACGCCGACGCAGACGAATACCACCCCGACGCAGACGAACACCACCCCGACCCAGACGAACACCACCCCGACGCAGACGAACACCACCCCGACCGACACCACCCCGACCGACACCACGCCGACCGGCGCGACGGTCCCGATCGTCCCCGACAACGGCGGGGGCACGCCGGCCCCGAACGGGCAGACCGGACAGGTGAGGACGGGTCCCGGGGGCGCGACCGGCGCCGGCGGGGCCGGCTTCGGCGGTGGCAATTGACCCTGCCTGAGATCGCCCGCCGCTACCGGCTCGAGCGACGCCTCGGGTCGGGCGGCATGTCGACGGTCCAGCTCGCGTTCGACACCCGGCTCGAGCGGTTCGTCGCCGTCAAGCTCCTGGCCGAGCACCTCGCCGAGGACCCGACGTTCGTATCGCGCTTTCAGCGCGAGGCGATGGCCGCCGCCCGGCTGATCCACCCGAACATCGTCCAGGTCTTCGACTCGGGGCTCGACCAGCGCACCGGCCAGCACTACATCGTCATGGAGTACATCGAGGGCCAGTCGTGCGCCGAGATCCTCCGCGAGCGCGGCTGGCTCGGCGTGGAGGACACCCTGGCGATCATCCTCGGCAGCTGCGAGGGCCTCGACTACGCCCACCGCAAGGGCGTCGTCCACCGGGACGTCAAGCCGGGCAACCTGCTCCACGCCGACGACGGGCGGGTCAAGCTCGCCGACTTCGGGATCGCCAAGGCGACCGAGCAGGTGAGCATCACCCAGACCGGATCGGTCCTGGGCACGGCCGCCTACCTGGCGCCCGAGCAGGGTCGCGGCGAGGAGGCCGGACCGCCCGCCGACATCTACGCCCTCGGCGTGGTCACCTACCAGCTCCTCTCCGGGCGCCTCCCCTACGAGGGGGCGTCGCTGACCGAGCTCGCGCTCAAGCAGCAGCAGGAGCGCCCGCCCCGCCTCGACGAGCTCGTCGCCGGTGTCCCGGTCGAGCTGGCCGACGCCGTCGGGATCGCCCTGCGCCTCGAGCCGGGCGAGCGCTACCGCACGGCGCTGGAGATGGCCCGGGCGCTCGAGGACGGCGCCAACGGGATTCCGCCCGAGCCGAGCCAGCCGCCGGCCGTCGCCGCACCGGCGCCGACCGCCGCCACCTCGGCGACGCGGATCCTCGACGGCGGCGAGGAATCCTCGACCCGGATCGTCCGGCCCACGCCCCCGCCGGCCACCCCGGCCCCGCGCCAGCCGCGCCCCGGCCCGCCCCGGCAGGCCCCGGCCCGGGGCGCCGAGGCGGCCCCCCGCCCGCCGGACCGAACCGGGCGGACCCTGGCCGTGCTGCTGGCCATCGCGGTGGTCGGCGCGCTGATCGCCGCGCTCGTCCTCTCCGGGGGCGGCGGCGCGAAGGGAACCGTGCACCTGACCCCGGTGGCCAAGGGCCCGGTGCAGACGATCGTCGACAGCCTGAAGTCGCTCGTCGACGCGAACACCGGCTAGCCGGCGGGGGCCCGCTCGGCGGCCGCCTCTCCGGGGGGGGCCCCGGCACGCAGGGCGGCGGCCGTCGCGGCCAGTGTCCCAGTGGCGACCGCGGTCCGGAGGTCGGCCATCAGCCGGGCCATGAAGGTCAGGTTGTGCAGGGTGAGCAGGCGGGCCCCGGTGAGGTCGCGGCTGCGGGCGAGGTAGTGGAGGTAGGCCCGCGAGAGCCCGGTCGAGCAGGCCGGGCACGGACAGCCGGGGACGAGCGGCTCGTCCGACTCGCGCCACGGCGGCCGGTCGAGCCCGACCCGCCAGCGCTCCTGCGGCTCGGGCACCAGGGCCACGCCGTGGCGGGCGAGGCGGGTCGGCGTAGCGCAGTCGAAGGTGTCGATCCCGAGCTCGACGCCCCGGATCAGGTCGTCGACGTCGCCGATTCCCAGCAGGTGGCGCGGCCGGTCCGGCGCGAGCCGGTCGAGCTCGGCGGTGCCCCAGGCCACGACCTCGTACATCTGCGCCTTCTCGGCCCCGAGCGAGCCGCCGATCGCCACGCCGTCGCACGGCCGCGCGGCGACCGCCTCGGTCGACGCGCGCCGCAGGTCCTCGTAGACGCCGCCCTGGGTTATCCCGTAGAAGAGCGACCCGTCCGGCCCGCAGGCGGCCCGCCGGGCGAGGCAGCGATCGAGCCAGCGATGGGTCCGCTCGGTCGAGCGAGCCGTGTAGTCGCGGTCGACGTTGAACGGCGTGCACTCGTCGAAGGCGAGGACGATGTCGCTCCCGAGCGCCGCCTGGATGTCGGTCGACGTCTCGGGCCCCATGAACCGGTCGCTCCCGTCCCGGTAGGAGCGGAAGCGAACGCCCTCCTCCGCGATGTCGAGGATCGCCCCCGACTCACCGGACTCGCCCGAGCGGGCGGCCGGACGGCGGCCCTTGATCTCGTCGGCGACCGTCCCGTGGCCCATCGAGAAGACCTGGAAGCCGCCGGAGTCGGTGATGATCGGCCCGGCCCAGCCCATGAACCGGTGGAGGCCGCCGCGGCGGCGGATCAGCTCGTGGCCGGGGCTCAGATGGAGGTGGAAGGTGTTGCCGAGGATGATCTCGTAGCCCAGGGCGGCGACCTCGCCGGCGGCCAGGCCGCGGACGCTCCCCTTGGTGGCGAGCGGCACGAAGGCCGGTGTGCTGACGCTGCCGTGAGCGGTGAGCAGGGTTCCCGCCCGCGCCTGCGAGCCGGGGTCGCGCGCGATAATGCTCAGTGCGGGCACCGCGGGATCCTAGTGCCGCGCCACGCCGCTCCCGCGGACCATGCTCGCCGCCCTCATCTCCATCCCCCAGAACCTCGGCTATCCGGTTCTGTTCGGGCTCGTCATGGTCGAGTCGATGGGCATCCCCGTCCCCGGCGAGACCTCGATCATCCTGGCCGGCCTCGCGGCCAACCAGGGCAACCTGACGATCGAGTTGGTGATCCTCGTCGCCGCGGCCGCGGCGATCATCGGCGACAACATCGGCTTCGAGATCGGGCGGCGCGGGGGACGCGTCCTGCTCGAGAAGCCCGGTCCGTTCGAGCGCCAGCGCCGCCAGATGCTCGCGGTCGCCGACCCGTTCTTCGCGCGACACGGAGCCAAGGCCGTGTTCTTCGGGCGCTGGATCGCCGGGCTGCGCGTCTGGGCCGCCCTGTTCGCCGGGGCCAGCGAGATGCGCCGGCGCACCTTCTTCGTCTGGAACGCTGCCGGCGGCATCGGGTGGGCCGCGTCGGTCGCGCTGGCCGCCTACTTCGGGGGCAGGGCCGTCGAGCAGGTGGTCGCCAAGGTCGGGCTCTACGGCGGGATCGCCGTGGCCGCGGTCCTCGTCGGGCTGCTCCTCCTCCACCGGCGCCGCGCGCACGCGCGACGCTAGTGGTCAGCCGCCGCAGCCCTTCCCGGGCGCGGCCGCCCCGGGGGAGACGCGCTCCCAATAGCTTCCGAGGAGATCGAGCTCGGCCGCCCCGAAGTGGACGAGGAAGTGCCGGCGCACCCCGGCGAGATGGGTCGGGCGCACGGCGGCCAGCTTGGCGTGGCCGGCGTCGGTCAACCGGGCGTAGGCGCCGCGGGCGTCCTGCTCGCAGCTGTGGCGGGCGACCAGGCCCTCGCGCTCGAGGCGGTCGATCAGCCGGGTGAGGCCGCTGCGGCTGAGCAGGACGCACGACGCGAGGTCGCACATGCGCATCCGCCCGTCGTCGGCGTCGTCGAGGTAGAGGAGGACCTCGTAAGACGTCAGCTGCAGGCCGTGAGCCTGCTCGAGCTCGCTGTCTAGCGCCTTGACCAGGTGGGCATGGACCCGGAGCAGGCCGCGCCAGGCACCGAGCTCGCGAGCGTCGAGACACGACTCGGAGGCGGCCGGGAGGTCGGGGCTCGGGGGCTGGACGACCGTGCTCATCTCAGGCCCACGCTAGCAGCGTCGGCGAGGGCGGGTCGATCGGATTCATGCCTATATGATTGCACACACAACGGTCCCCCCGGGCGCGGAGGCGGGAGGCTCAGGCCGCGCGAACGGCGGCGGGCCGTTCGGGTGGAGCAGTCCCCGGCCTGCCCGCGCGCCGCGTGACCCGCCAGACCCACCAGATCAGCACCGGTTGGAGCGGGAGCCGGGCCCAGAGCAGCCAGCCCGGCAGGCCGGCCGCGCCGGTCTGCTCGGGCTCCAGCGCCATGTAGACGTTGGCCGGGAACACGGCCACCAGGAGCGCAGCCAGCCACCAGCGCGAGACGCGCCGGCCGGCCGGGCTGTAGAGCGCCAGGCCGCCGGCGATCTCGGCCGCCCCGCTCAGCATGACCACGGCCGACCGATCCCCGAAGCCGGGCGGGACGATCTGCTCGTACATCCGCGGGCGGGCGAAGTGGAGGATGCCGGCACCGACGAACACGGCCCCGCAGACGCCGCGGGAGAGCCCGGCTCGCGTCATGCGAGCAGCGAGCGGCCGGTCATCCCGGCGGGCACCGGCAGGCCGAGCAGCTCGAGGGCGGTCGGGGCGACGTCACCGAGGATCCCGCCCGCGCGCAGCGGCCCGACCGGCGAGGTGACGATCAGGGGCACCGGGTTGGAGGAGTGGGCCGTGTTGGGGCTACCGTCGTCTTCGAGCATGTGGTCGGCGTTTCCGTGGTCGGCGGTGACGATGCACACCCCCCCGGCCGCGTGGACGGCGGCGACCACCGCCCCGAGACACGAGTCGACCGTCTCTACGGCGGCGACGGCCGCCGGGATCACCCCGGTGTGGCCGACCATGTCGGCGTTGGCGAAGTTGATCACCGCGAAGCGGGGCGCGTCCTCCCGCCAGGCGGCCAGGAAGGCGGCGACCACGCCGGGGGCGCTCATCTGCGGCTTGTGGTCGTAGGTCGGGACGTCCCGCGGCGACGCGACCAGCTCGCGGCGCTCGCCGGCCGGCGGCCGCTCGTCGCCGCCGTTGAAGAAGTACGTCACGTGCGGGTACTTCTCCGTCTCGGCGACGTGGAGCTGCCTGGCGCCGGTGGCGGCGATCACCTCGGCGATCGTCGCTGCCGGGCGGCCGGCGTGGTAGGCGACCGGGAACGGCCACCCCGCCTCGTACTCGGTCAGCGTCGTGTACCGGGCGACCGGCCGGGCGCCGCCCCGATCGAGCGGGATCGTCTCGTCGAGCGCGAGCGCCCGGGTCAACTCGCGCATCCGGTCGGGGCGGAAGTTGAAGGCGACGACGCTGTCCCCCGTCCGGATCGGGGCCGGGTCGCCGACCAGGGTCGGGGCGATGAACTCGTCGGTCTCCCCCCGCGCGTAGGCGGCCCGGGCCGCCGCGGACGCGGTGTCCGCCCGCTGGGGCGCGCGTCCGTGGACGAGCAGGTCGTAGGCGAGCTGAACGCGGTCCCAGCGGTTGTCGCGGTCCATCGCGTAGTAACGGCCGACCACCGAGCCGATGCGGGCGCCGGGGATGCGCTCGAGGGCGGCCAGCTCGTCGGCCGCGGCCCGCGGCGGGGCGTCCCGCCCGTCGGTGAACGCGTGGACGATCACCTCGCGCCCGGCCCCCATGGCGATCAGCGCACGGAGGTGCCCGAGCGCCGCGTGGACGCCGCCGTCGCTGACGAGCCCGAGCAGGTGGACGCGCTCGGCGGCGGCGAAGGCGCGCTGGAGGACCGGGTTGGCGGCGATCGACCCGTCCGCCACGGCGTCGTCGATGACCGTGCGGATCTGGTGGACGATCGACCCGGCCCCGAGGTTGAGGTGGCCGACCTCCGAGTTGCCGACCTGGCCGTCCGGGAGCCCCACCGCCCGCCCGCAGGCGGTGAGCTCGGTGTGCGGGTAGGTGCGCCAGAGCTCGTCGAAGACCGGCGTCCGCGCGAGCGCCACCGCGTTCCCCGCCCCGGGCTCGGCCAGCCCCCAGCCGTCGAGCACGATCAGGCAGATCGACGGCGCCGGGAGCTCAGACGGCCCGGCGGCCATCGGGGTCATCGCGCGGCGGCGACGATCGCGGCGAACGACTCCGGGTCGAGCGAGGCCCCGCCGACGAGGGCGCCGTCGACGTCCTCGAGGGCGAGGATGCCCCCGGCGTTCGACGCGTCGACCGACCCGCCGTAGAGGATCCGCACCTGGTCGGCGGCCTCCCGCGAGCGATCGCCGACGAGCGCGCGGACGAAGCCGATGGCCTCCTGCACCTGGTCGGGGGTGGCGACGAGGCCGGTGCCGACGGCCCAGATCGGCTCGTAGGCGATGACCACCTCGGCGAGCCGCTCGGGGGCCACGCGGTCGAGTCCCTCGCGAACCTGGTGGCGGAGCTTGCGAACGGTCTCCCCGTCCTCGCGCTCCTGCTCGGTCTCACCGACGCAGAGGATCGCCTTGAGGCCGTGGCCGAGCGCGGATGGGACCTTCTTGGCCAGGACCCGGTCGGTCTCGCCGTAGTACTGCCGGCGCTCGGAGTGACCGAGGACGACCCCGTCGACGTCGAGCTCGGTGAGCATCGGCGGCGACACCTCCCCGGTGAACGCCCCCGAGTCGGCGTGGTGCATGTTCTGGGCGTAGATCTCGACGCGGGAGCCGCGGACGCTGTCGACCATCGCGGCGAGCGCGGTGAACGGGACGCAGAGGGCGACGTCGACCCCCTCGACGCCGGACAGGCGAGGCAGGAGGCCCTGGATGTACTCCTCGGCCTCGGCGATCGTCTTGTACATCTTCCAGTTGCCGGCGATCAGCGGCGTGCGGGTCACTGAGCTCCCGCCGTCTGGTCGGCGCCGAGCGCGGTGAGGGCCGGCATCGGACGGCCCTCGATCATCTCGAGCGTCGCGCCGCCCCCGGTCGAGAGGTGGGTGACCCCGTGCTCGAGTCCGAACTTGACGAGCGCGGCGGCCGAGTCGCCCCCACCGACCACCGTGGTCGCCGGGCTGGCGACGATCGCCTCGGCGACCGCCCGGGTCCCGGCGGCGAACGGCTCGAGCTCGAACGCCCCCATCGGGCCGTTCCAGAACACGGTGCCGGCCGCGGCGATGACGGCGGCGTAGCGCTCGGTGGTCGCCGGTCCGATGTCGAGGCCCATCCAGCCGTCGGGGACGTCGACGCCGTCGATCACCCGGTGCTCGGCGTCGGCGGCGAAGCGGTCCCCGATCACGAGGTCGCCCGGCAGGATCAGCTCGCAGTCACTCGCCTCGGCGTCGGCCAGGGTCCGCCGGGCCGCGTCGACGCCCTCGGCCTCGCAGAGCGAGGCGCCGACGTCGTGACCCTGGGCCTTGAAGAAGGGAAAGCACATGGCCCCGCCGATGAGGATCGCGTCGGCCAGCTCGAGGAAGCGCTCGAGCACGCCGAGCTTGTCGGTCACCTTGGCCCCGCCGACGACGGCGACCAGGGGTCGGGACGGGTCGGCGAGGATGCCCGAGAGGACGCTGACCTCTCGCTCGAGCAGCCGGCCGGCGGCGCGCTCGCTGACGTGGTGGGTCACCCCCTCGGTCGAGGCGTGGGCGCGGTGGGCGGCGCCGAAGGCGTCGTTGACGTAGACGTCGGCCAGGGCGCCGAGCCCACCGGCCAGCTCCGCGTCGTTCTCGGTCTCGCCGGCCTCGTAGCGGATGTTCTCGAGCATGAGGATCCCGCCGGGCTCGAGCCGGTCGACCATCGCGGCGACCTCGTCGCCGGTCACACCGGGCGCGAGCTCGACGGCGACGCCGGTCAGCTCGGCGAGGCGCTCGGCGCACGGCCGCAGCGAGAGCGCCGGATCCCGACCGTCGGGGCGCCCGAGGTGGGACACGAGCACGATCCGGGCCCCGCGTTCCCGGAGCTCCTCGATCGTCGGGAGCGCCTGGCGGATGCGGCTGTCGTCGGTGATGCTCCCGTCCTCGAGGGGGACGTTGAAGTCGACGCGGACGAGGACCCGCTTGCCGTCGACGTCGAGGTCGTCGAGGCTCCTCACAGCAGCATCTGCACGACGTCGACGACCCGGTTCGAGTAGCCCCACTCGTTGTCGTACCAGCTGACGACCTTCACCAGCGTGCCCTCCATGACCGCGGTCAGGCCGCCGTCGACGACGGACGAGAACGAGCTCTGGCCGATGTCGGTGGAGACGATCGGATCCTCGGTGTAGTCGAGGATCCCCTCCAGGACGCCCGTGTTCGCGGCGGCGCCGATCGCCGCGTTCAGCTCGTCGACGGTCGTCTCCCGCTCGGCGACGAAGGTCAGGTCGACGAGCGAGCCGGTCGGGACCGGGGCACGGACGGCGAAGCCGTGGAGGCGGCCGTTGAGCTCGGGGATGACGAGGCCGACCGCCTTGGCCGCACCGGTCGACGTCGGGACGAGGTTGAGGGCCGCCGCCCGCGCCCGGCGCAGATCGGAGTGCGGCATGTCCTGGAGCCGCTGGTCGGCCGTGTACGCGTGAATCGTCGTCATCAGGCCATGCTTGATGCCGACCGACTCGTGGATCAGCTTGGCGACGGGAGCCAGGCAGTTGGTCGTGCAAGACGCATTCGAGACGACGTGGTGGATCGAGCCGTCGTACTTCTCGAAGTTGACGCCGAGCGCGACGGTGATGTCCTCACCGGACGCCGGGGCCGAGATCAGGACCTTCTTGGCGCCGCCGGCCAGGTGCTTGGCCGCGTCGTCGCGCTCGGTGAAGAACCCGGTCGACTCGATCACGATGTCGACGCCGAGGTCGCCCCACGGGAGGTCGGCCGGGTCGCGTTCGGCGAGGACGCGGAGCTCCTTGCCGTCGACGAGGAGGCCGGTGTCGGTCTCCTCGATCTTGCCCGGGTAGCGGCCGAGGATCGAGTCGTACTTGAGCAGGTGGGCGAGCGTCTTCGAGTCGGTCAGGTCGTTGACCGCGACCCAGTCGATGTCGGCTCCCGCGGCCATCGCAGCGCGGAACACGTTCCGGCCGATGCGACCGAAGCCGTTGATCCCTACACGTACGGGCATTCACACTCCCTCTCCACTCGCTGACCCGACGGAGCCAGCCGATCGTCTCGCTGGGCGGACGCGAAGGCTATCAACGGCCCGGAAACCCGGGGTTTTCAGCGCGTGCCGCTGACGATCTCGACCCGGAGCCCGTCGGGATCCCGGAGGTAGCCCGCGTAGTAGCGCGATCCGTACCGCGGCCGGGGGCCCGGCGGCCCGTCGTCGCTGCCCCCGTTGGCCAGACCGCCGGCGTGGGCCGCGTCGACGGCGGCCCGGCCCGACGCCTTCAGCGCGACGTGGCCGTAGCCGGCGGCCACCGGCCGGCCGCGCACGACGATCCACAGACTCGGCCCGACCGTCCCGTAGGCGATCGCCCGCGGCGAGTTGTGGACGCGGCGAGCCCCGAGCGCGAAGAACACGGCGTCGTAGAACCGGGCCGACCGCGCGATGTCCGACACCTCGAAGCCGGCGTGATCGATCACTGGACCCCCATTATGGGCCTTGATCGGACGATCCCGGGGTCCGGCGGGCTACAACGAGCCTGGCTGCCGGTCGATGTCGCGGTGGGTGACGGCGACGATCAGGTCATCGCGGCCGCGGTAGCGGTCGGCGAGGCGCTCGGCGATCGCCACCGACCGGTGACGCCCACCGGTGCAGCCGACGGCGACGCCGAGATAGGACTTGCCCTCGCCGACGTACTGGGGCAGGAGGTAGTCGAGGAGCGGCTCGAGGCGGTCGTAGAGGGCGGCGAGCTTCCCCTCGCGGCCGATGAACTCGACGATCCGCGCGTCGCGGCCGGTCAGCGGGCGGAGCTCCGGCTCGTAGTGGGGGTTGGGGAGGAAGCGCACGTCGAAGAGGAGGTCGGCCTCGCGGGGCGGCCCGTACTTGAAGCCGAAGCTCGAGAAGTTGACGGCGAGCCGACCGCTCGCCTGCTGGGCGAGGAACGCCTCGGCGATCCGCCGCCGGAGCGTCGCCGCCGAGAGCTCGGTCGTGTCGATCACCAGGTCGGCCCGGAGCTTGATCGGGTCGAGGAGGTCCCGCTCGGCGGCCACCCCCTCGGCGATCCGCCCGTCCGGGGCGAGCGGATGGCGCCGGCGGGTCTCCTTGTAGCGGTTGATCACCGTCTGGTCGTCGGCGTCGAGAAAGAGCACCCGGTGGCGGAGCCGGCCGGCGTCGAGGTCGTCGAGGACGGCCTGGAGGGCGTCGAAGTAGTCGCCGCCCCGGACGTCGGAGACGATCGCCGCGTGCTCGACCTTCGAGCCCGCGTGGGCGAAGAGCTCGACCAGGGCGCCGACCATCCGGGGCGGGAGGTTGTCGACGCAGAAGTAGCCGCCGTCCTCGAAGACGTTCATCGCCGTCGACTTGCCCGCGCCGGAGAGGCCGGTGATCACCGTCAGGTCCCGCAGGCGGGGCAGGGCATTGCCATCCGGCGCGGCCATCGCGCCCATCATCCTCCCCGACCGCGCGGACGAGGTTACCCGGCGGTGGCCTCAGATCCGGTGGAGGTGGGCGTAGAGCTCGCGCCCGACCTTGGCCGGCAGGCCGGGCACCGCCTGGAGCTGGTCGACGCTGGCGGCGACCACCGCCTCCGGCGAGCCGAAGCGCTCGATCAGCGCCCGCTTGCGCGCCGGACCGATCCCGGGCATCCCGTCGAGCATCGACGTGGTCATCGCCTGGTCGCGGCGGGTTCGGTGGTGGGTGATGGCGAAGCGGTGGGCCTCGTCCCGGACGCGCTGGAGGAGCTGCAGCTCGGCCGTGTCGTGGTCGAGGACGAGCGGGCGGTCGACGCCCGGGAGGAAGACCTCCTCGAGGCGCTTGGCCAGCGAGATCACGGTGACCCCGCGCGCGCGGAAGCCGGCGAGCGCGGCGATGCCCGCCCCGAGCTGCCCCTTGCCGCCGTCGATCACCACGAGGTTCGGGAGGGCGGCGAAGCCCGCGTCGTACTCCGGGTCGTGGGGGGAGATGTCGGCCTGGAGCTCCCAGTTGGCGAACCGGCGCTCGAGGATCTCGGCCATCGAGGCGAAGTCGTCGGACCCCTCGACCGTCCGGATGCGAAAGCGCCGGTAGTCGGACTTCTTCGGGACGCCGCCCTCGAAGACGACCATCGAGGCGACCGTGTGCGTGCCCTGGAGGTTGGAGACGTCGAAGCACTCGATCCGCATCGGCACGGCATCGAGGTCGAGCGCCCGCTGGAGCCCGTCCAGCGCCTCGGCGCGCCGGGCGCGCCGGTGCTGGGCGGCGATCTTGTCCTCCTCGAGGGCGAGCCCGGCGTTGCGAGCGGCCAGCTCGAGGATCCGTCGCTTCTCCCCCCGCTCCGGCGCCCGGAGCTCGACCCGGGCCCCCCGGCGGACGGCGAGGGCCTCGGCGAGCACCGGGCGGACCGGCACCTGGACCATCACCTGGGCGGGGATCGCGACGCCGCTCTCGTAGTACTGGAGGAGGAATTCCTCGAGTACCTCCTCGAGCGGGCGCTCCGCCTCGTTGGTCAGGTAGAACGACTGGCGGTCGGAGAGGATCCCGTCGCGGACCTGGAAGACCTGGGCGTTGGCCTCGCTCCCGACCAGGGCGACGGCGACCGCGTCGAGCGTGCCGACGGACTCGTTGGAGACCCGCTGGCGCTCGAGCAGGGAGTTGACCGCCCGGAGGCGGTTGCGTTCGATCGCCGCCTGCTCGAACTCGAGCGCCTCGGCCGCGGCGTTCATCCGGTCGGCGAGGTCCCGGGCGATGTCCTTGTAGCGGCCGCTCAGGAAGTCGATCACCCCGTCGATCCCGCGCCGGTATTCGGCGGCGGAGACGTACCCGACGCACGGGGCCTCACAGCGCTTGATGTGGTAGTCGAGGCAGGGCGACCCGGATCGGCGGCCCGGCTCCGGGCCGGTGCACGAGCGGAGCATGAACACCTTCGAGAGCAGGCCGAGCGTCCCCCGGACCCGCTTGGCGCTCGAGTAGGGCCCGAAGTAGATCCGGTCGCGCCGGTGGCGCTCGCGGGTGAAGTAGACGCGGGGAAACTCCTCGTCCATCGAGATCGCGATGAACGGATAGGACTTGTCGTCGCGCAGGCGGATGTTGAAGCGCGGCTTGTACTGCTTGATGAAGCTCTGCTCGGCCAGGAGGGCCTCGGCCTCGCTCCCGACGACCACGCACTCGACCGAGGCGACCTCGCCGATCATCGTCCCCGGACCGAAGCCGTTCGCGCTGCGCCCGGAGAAGTGCGAGGCCACGCGCTTGCGGATCGAGTTCGCCTTGCCCACGTAGATCACCTTGCCGGCGGCGCTGCGGAAGAGGTAGACGCCGGGCTGGTCGGGCAGGCCGCGGCGCTGCTCGTCGAGGGCGGCGGTGGTCGCGGCGGGCATGATTCGAGCATACGTGGCCACGATGGCCGCCTAGGCCGGGCGGCCTATGCTTAGGCCGGCCGGCCTACGGGTAGCCCGGCCGACCCCACGACCTCGGAGTGCATTGTGCTCTTCACCGCCCTCGGACTCCCGATCGCCGCCGCCCTCGTCGTCGCCTCCGGCGGCGCCCCGCTGTTCTTCGCCCTCCCCCGGCCATGAGCCTCCGGCGTCTGGTCCTCGTCGGACTGGTGGCGCTCTGCGCCGGGGTCGCCGCCCTCCCGGCGGCGACGCCGGCGACCGCACCCGCCGTCCAACTCGCCCGCTTCGGCGGCGGCTTCCATCTCGGCGGCCGCGGTCTCGCCGCCCGTCCGCGCACGACGCTCTTCGGGCGGCGCACCACCACAAGCACGCGCTCGCGCGGCCTCCTCCGGCGCATCGGCCGGGCCCTGGCCTTCGCCGCGATCCTTCACTTCCTCTTCGCCGGAAGCCACGGCCTCGGCTTCCTCCTCCTGCTCGTGCTGGCCGCCGGCCTGGTCGTACTGGTCAGCCGGGGCCGGCGGCGGCGGAACTCCTACGCCGCGCCACCGCGCTGGTAGCCCGTCAGTACCGGCGCCAGGACTGGTAGACGAAGAAGAGCCCGTAGCCGCTGGCGCCGAGCAGGGCGATCATCGCGAGCAGGCCGGGACCGGTGGCCAGCAGGCGCGAGGCGCCGGCCAGCGTCACGGCGAGCGCGGCGAGGGCCGCGTAGAGGATCGCCCGGTGGCGCTCCTCGAGCCCGTAGAGCTCGAGCCGGTGCTCGAGGTAGGAGCGCCCGGCGAAGAAGGCCATGCCGGCGAAGAACACGATCGACAGGAGCGCCCCGATCAGGGCGGCGACCTGGCCGCCGCCCGGGAGCACGACGACCGCCGCCGCGATCACCAGGAGGATGAGGACGTTGCGGGCGGTCGCGTTCACGTCCCGTCATGTTAGACATGGCGCACGCCCTCCACCGACCGGATGCCGACGCGCCGCTCGGGGGGTCGCCCCAGGCCCGCCGCCAGCTCGACGCAGCCCGCGAGGCGGTCGACCGCGTCGGCCCGACGGCCGACGCGACGGCGTCAGTCGACCAGGGCCTCGAGCTTGGCGTAGGCGGCGTCGACCGCCCGCCGGGCCGCCGTGTGCCGGGCCTCCGACTTGCCCGACTCGTACTTGGTCGCCCAGGCGGCCGGATCGGAGAGCTCGGCCTCGAGCGCCCGCATCGCCGCCTCGGCCTCCTCGACCGTCCGCTCGGCCTTCGCCTGCTCGCGCAACCGGTTCTTCGAGGCGTCGGCCGCGCCGCCCTTGGCCGGTGCCCGACCAACGCTCGGCTTGGCGCCGTTGACCACGACGGCCGGGGTCCCCTCGGCGGCGGTCATACGCCGGCGGGCCGGCGCCGGCGCCGTCGCCGTCGCCAGCGCGGGCGCGGACGCGGGCGTCGCCCGGACGGCCCGGCGCTCGTCGCGCAGCCGGACGTACTCGGCCCAGCCGCCGACGTAGGTCCGCAGGCTCCCGTCCTCGACGGCCACCGTCCGGCTCCCGACCGCGTCGAGCAGCGCCCGGTCGTGGGAGACGAGCAGCAGCGAGCCGGTGAACGCGCTGAGCGCGTCCTCGAGCGCCTCGCGACTCTCGAGATCGAGATGGTTGGTCGGCTCGTCGAGGATCAGGACGTTCGCTCCGGAGTTGACGAGCACGGCCAGGGCAAGGCGGCGTCGCTCGCCGCCCGAGAGGCCGCTGACCGGCTTCTCGGCCTGCTCGCCGGAGAAGAGGAAGCGTCCGAGCAGGGCGCGCGCCTTGTTCGGGGTCAGGCCGGTCGCCGACTGGACGGCCCCGAGGACCGAGCCGGACTCGTCGAGCTCGTCGGTGTGCTGGGACAGGTAGCCGACCTGGACGTTGTGGCCCCGGCGGAGCTTCCCCGCCCCGAGCTCGCGCCGGCCGGCCAGCGCCTCGATCAGCGTGGTCTTGCCCGTGCCGTTCGGTCCGACCAGGGAGACGTGCTCCCCCCGCTCGAGCCAGAGCTCCACCGCGTCGAGCAGGGTGAACGGCGGGTCGCCGATGTCGATGCGCCCGTCCTCGAGCTCGAAGACGACCCGGCCGCTCCGCTCCGGGGGGCTGAAGGCGAACGACAGGGACTGCCCGTCGGTCGGCCCCCGCTCGATCCGGTCGATCTTGTCGAGCTTCTTGACCCGGGACTGGGCCTGGCGGGCCCGGGTGCCGGCGCTGAAGCGCTCGACGAACCGCTCGAGCCGGGCGATCTCCGCCTGCTGGCGCTCGATCGCCCGCCCGAGGGCCAGGTCGCGCGCGGCCTGCTCCTTGCGCCAGGCGTGCCAGGTGCCGGCGAAGAAGCGCGACCGCCCGCCCTCGAGCTCGAGCACGGCCGTGCCCACCGTCTCCAGGAACCAGCGATCGTGGGCGACGAGGGCGATCGCCGCGTCGAGGCCGACCAGGGTCTGCTCGAGCCACTCGAGCGACTCGATGTCGAGGTGGTTGGTCGGCTCGTCGAGGAGCAGGAGGTCGGGCTTGGCCGCGAGCGCCCGGGCCAGGGACGCTCGGGTCAGCTGGCCGCCGGAGAAGGTGTCGAGCTTGCGGTCGAGCTCCGGCTCGCCGAAGCCGAGGCCGCGGGCCATCGCGGTCGCCCGGTCGCGCCAGAGGTACCCGCCCCGGGCCTCGAGCTCGGCCTGGGTCCGCGCGTAGCGGTCGAGCGTCGCCTGGTCGGTGGCCCCGCCGGCCATCGCCTGCTCGAGCTCGCCGAGCCGGCGCTCGAGCGCCAGCTCCGGGGCGCACCCCGAGAGGACGTAGTCGCGCAGGGCGACCCGGCTCGTCCGGGGCGGGCGCTGGTCGTGGAGGGCGACCCGGACGTGCTTGCTCAGCGACAGCTCGCCCCCGTCGATCGACTGCTCGCCGGCCAGCATCCGCAGGAGCGTCGTCTTCCCGCTGCCGTTGCGTCCGGCGATGGTCAGCCGGTCGCGGCGCTCGAGCTTGAACGACACCCCGCGCAGGAGGGGAGCCCCGGCGATGTCCTTGTTCAGGCTCGATGCGATGACGACGGCCACCGGCCTCATGGTAGGACGGGCGCCTGCCGATTGTCGGTGTGACAGGATGGCCCGCGCCTTGATCCCCACCTGCCCGCGCTGAGCCGGGCCCACCCCGACCGTGCTGTTCCCGACCGCGCAGTTCGCGATCTTCTTCGCCGTCGTCCTGCCGCTCTCCTGGGCGCTGATGACGCGCCCCCGGCTGTGGAAGCCGTTCATCCTCCTGGCGAGCTACGTCTTCTACGCGGCGGCGAACTGGCGCTTCTGCCTCCTGCTCGGGGGGATCACCCTGTGGAACCAGGGCGCTGCCCGACTGATCCACCGTTCCGGCGAGGACGACCGCCGGCGGCGGGTGATCTGCGCCGGGGCGGTGGCCGGGGACCTGCTCGCCCTCGGGGTCTTCAAGTACTACGGCTTCTTCACCCAGGACATCGACCGGGTGCTCAACGGGGCCGGCCTCGGCCTGCCCCTCCCCCTCCTGACCATCGCCCTCCCGGTCGGCGTCAGCTTCTTCACCTTCCAGGCGATCTCCTACACCGTCGACGTCAAGCGGCGGCTGATCGAGCCGGCGAGCCTGCTCGACGCGGCGATCTACCTGAGCTTCTTCCCCCACCTGGTCGCCGGGCCGATCGTCCGGGCTCGCGAGTTCCTCCCCCAACTCGCCTCGCCCCGCGATCCGACCCGGGTGGCGGTCAGCTCGGGGCTGGCCCTGATCGCGCTCGGCCTGGTCAAGAAGGTCGTGCTCGCCGACTACCTCGCCCGGTCGATCGTCGACCAGGTGTTCGCCGTGCCCCAGGCCTACGGGGCTCCGGACGCCCTGCTCGCCGCCTACGCCTACGCGGCCCAGATCTACTGCGACTTCTCCGGCTACACGGACATGGCGATCGGCCTGGCCCTGCTGATGGGCTTCGTCTTCCCGCAGAACTTCCGCAGCCCCTACCGGGCGACCGGGCTGCGGGACTTCTGGCGCCGCTGGCACATGAGCCTCTCGCGCTTCCTGCGCGACTTCCTCTACATCCCGCTCGGCGGCAGCCGGGGCGGCCGCCTGTTCACCTACCGCAACCTGATGATCACCATGGTCCTCGGCGGCCTCTGGCACGGAGCGGCCTGGACCTTCGTCGTCTGGGGCGCCCTCCACGGCGGCGGCCTGGTGGCCGAGCACGTGTGGAACGGCCGGATCAAGACGCCGGTCTGGTTGCGCTGGTTCCTCACCTTCAACTTCGTCGTCCTCGGCTGGATCTTCTTCCGCTCGCAGGACCTCTCGCTCGCCGGGGCCTTCCTCAAGCGGTTCACCGTGTTCACCGGGCCGACCCTCTGGACCGTCCCGGTGCTGTTCGCCGTCGTCCTGGTGATCGGCCTCCAGCTCCTCCCGGCGCGCGGGGCCTTCAGCTTCGAGGTCCGCTTCGGCCGGATCCGGCCGGTCGTCCTCGGGGCGGCCTTCGCCGTGCTCGTCCTGTTCGTGGCCGCGACCGTCCCGAGCCAGGGTGTGCCACCGTTCATCTACTTCCGCTTCTGAGCGAGGAACCGAGCCGATGCCCAACGACGACAGCCTGATGAACCGCTTCGACGAGGAGGGCCTGCGGCGCTTCAGCGCCCGCGACTCGATCATCGCCGTGCTCGTCGCCCTGGTCCTGCTCGTGCTGTTCACCGGCGCCTCGGTCCGCCGGGTCGGGCAGAACATGAACCCGGGCATCGGACGCTCCGCCGTGCTCGTGTTCGGCAACCCGGCCGGCTGGATCGCCGACCGCCTCCCGCTGGCCACCCTCGCCCACGACGCCACCCACTGGCTCTCCCCCGACACCAACCTCTCGAGCGCCGGCGGCGGCTTCGCCTATGTCAGCTCGACCACGGTGACCGGCCCGGCGGCCGTCAGCCCGGTGACCCCCGACGCCTTCGACCCGGCCGCCCTCGGTCAGCCGGCGCCGGCGCCGAAGCCCCTCCACGCGCTGCTGGTCACCGGCGACTCGATGTCCCAGCCGCTCGACCAGGACCTGGCCCAGCGGCTGAGCCCGAAGGGAATCCGGGTGATCCGCGACGCCCACATCGGGACCGGGATCTCGACGACCTTCGTCCTCGACTGGGGCAAGGAGGCCGCCGCCCAGGTCCACCAGGACCACCCGGACGCGGTCGTCATGTTCCTCGGCGCCAACGACGGCTTCCCGATGCCCGGGCCCGGCGGCGCGCAGGTCGCCTGCTGCAGCCCGGCCTGGGCCGCGGTATACGCGAACCGCGTCCGGGCGATGATGGACCTCTACCGCCAGGCCGGGGCCGGGCGGGTCTACTGGCTGACCCTGCCGGCGCCGCGCGACCCGGCCCGCCAGAAGATCTCGCGGGTGGTCAACGCGGCGATCACCGTGGCCGCCGAGCCGTGGGCGAGCCAGATCCGGATCCTCGACACGGTGCCGGTCTTCACGCCGGGCTTCGTCTACCGCGACGCGATGACGATCGGCGGCTCGCCGACGATCGTCCGCATGCCCGATGGCATCCACCTCAACGACGCCGGCTCGAACCTCGCCGCCAACACCGTCCTGGCCGCCATCGGGCAGGACTTCAAGCTCTAGACCAGGTTCTGCTGGTAGGTGTAGCCGACCTTCTTGTGGCCGCTCGCGCAGGAGACCTTGGCCGTGATCTGGGTGGAGATCGACTGGCGCTGCTCCTTGCACGTGTAGCCGAGCACCTTGGCGTGGCAGCGCCCGGCGAGGCCCGCCTTGAGGCGGCAGTTCTGGTAGGCCACCTGGACCTTCTGACCGCCGGCGCACGTGGTCCCGGCGACGGTGAGGCTGAGGTAGTAGCCGCCGCGGAGGCTGCCCTGGTTGGACGTCGAGCCGCAGTTCTTGGCCGCGTGGGCGACCGGGACCGCGCTGGCGCTGGCCCCGGCGGCCACGGCCAGGCCACCGGATAGAGCCAGGGCGCAGAGGGCGACGGGCAGGCGAGTCGGGCGGGGCATCAGGCGGTCTCCTTGTCAACGGTCGGGTCGCCCCGTCGGGGGGCACACGGGCGAGCCTAGCGGCCCGCATGCCCCAAACACGCGAGGCGGGCCCGGGTTGCGCTAACCGGCGACGACCAGGGCGCCGCCGAGCGGAACCACTATTCGCCGGCCGGCCCGCTCGGGAGCCCGTCGCCCTCGCGCTGGAACTCGAGCAGGATCTCGTTCTCCCGATCGACCCGGGCCTGGCTGCGCTCGAACTCGCGGAAGATCGCCTTGTACCGGCGGACGCTCTCGCGCGAGTGGTTGGCCACCTCGCGGGCCAGGCGGAGCGCCACCGTCTCGGCGTCCTCGGGCTCGGCGGTCCGGGCGAGGAGGCCGAGGGTGCGGGCCTCGTCGACGCGGATGACGTGCCCACTGAAGACGAGCTCCTTGGCCCGGCTGAGCCCGACCAGCGGCACGAGCCGGGCGACCCCGATCGGGACTCCGAGACGGGCTCCGACGAAGCGCAGCTTCAGGTTGGTCGCCCCGACCCGGAGATCGGCGCTGGTCACGAGCTCGGCCCCCCCGCCAATGCAGTGGCCGACGCAGACGCAGATCAGCGGCATCGGGAGCGCCTCGATTGCGGCGTAGAGCGAGACGAAGGTCTCCATCCGCCGGATTCCCCCGGCCCGGTCGAGCGGCTCGCCGACGTCGATCCCGGCGCACAGGGCGAGGATGCTCGTGCTCGAAAGGACGACGACCCGGACGGACGGGTCACCGGCGAGCTCGGTGAGGGCTTCGACGAGAAGCTCGAGCGTCGCCGAGTCGAGCGCATTGCGACGGTCCGGCCGGTTGAGCCGAAGGACTTCGATTCCAGGGTCCAGGCGCTCGCGCAGGACGGATTCCACCCCCCCTTCCTATAGGATTGGGCCGCGATGCGCAGTCTCCTCGCCGCCGCCGTCACCGCCGTGATCGCGCTCGCCGTGCTCGCGCCGTCGGCATTCGCCCACGACGGGGGCCAGGGCCTCTACGGGGAGACCAACGACAAGGTCGTGACCAACGCCGGATTCCTCCTGATCATCCTCTTCCCGGTGTTCATCCTCCTGATGAGCCTGGCCCAGTCCAAGCTCGACAAGCGCAAGGCGGCCCGCAAGGCCGCGCACCAGGCGAGCGAGGCGACCGGGGAGCCGCGCGGCGGCTGGTAGGCGGCCCGCCGGCCCGCCGCTCGCCGCCCGCCGGCCCGCCGCTCGCCGCCCGCCGGCCAGTAGGCAGGAGCATCGCCGCGCGATAGGCTCGGCCCGGCCCACGGGCACCGGCCTGGACCCCCACCCGGGGGCGGAAGTCGAAATCGGAGGAACGCGGATGGCCTATTTCGTGACGGGGGCGACCGGCTTCATCGGCCGCCATCTGCTCGAGCGGCTGCTCGAGCGCGAGGGCGAGATCCACGTCCTCGTCCGGGAGGCCTCGGTCCCCCGACTCGAGCGCCTGATCGACCGCCTGGGCGGGACCGGGCGCATCCGTCCGGTGGTCGGCGACCTGGCCGAGCCGCGCCTCGGGGTCGACGACGCGAGGATCGCCGAGCTCCACGGCCAGATCGACCACTTCTTCCACCTGGCGGCGATCTACGACATGACGGCCAAGCCGGAGCCGAACGACGCCGTCAACGTCGGCGGCACCCGCAACGCCGTCGCCCTGGCCGCGGCGCTCGGCGCCGGGCGCCTCCACCACGTCTCGTCGGTCGCCGTCGCCGGGCTCCATCGGGGGATCTTCCGGGAGGACATGTTCGACGAGGGGCAGGAGCTCCCGTCGGCCTACCACCGGACGAAGTTCGAGTCCGAGCGGATCGTCCGCGAGCAGGCGGCGGTGCCCTGGCGGGTCTACCGGCCGAGCATCGTCGTCGGCCACTCGCAGACCGGCGAGATGGACAAGATCGACGGGCCGTACTACTTCTTCCGGGCGATCAAGAAGATCCGCCACTGGATCCCCGAGTGGGTGCCCCTGGTCGGCGTCGAGCTCGGGCACACGAACATCGTCCCGGTCGACTACGTCGCCGCCGCGCTCGACCACATCGCCCACCTCCCGGATCTCGACGGCCAGGCGTTCCACCTGACCAACCCGAAGTCGGAGCGCTCGGGCGACGTGCTCAACACGTTCGCCCGGGCGGCCCACGCCCCGCAGATGGCGATCCGGATCGACAAGCGGTTGACCGACGCGCTGCCCAAGGGGGTGTTCTCGCTCCTGCTGAAGGTCCCCCAGCTCAAGCAGATCCGCCGGCAGCTGCTCGCCGACTTCGGGATCCCCGAGGAGGTCGTCGGCCACGTCGGCTTCGCCTGCCCGTTCGACACCCGCGACGCCGAGCGGGCCCTCGCCGGGACTGGCATCACGGTGCCGCCGCTGGCCAGCTACGCCGACCGGCTCTGGGACTACTGGGAGCGCAAGCTCGATCCCGACCTCTACAAGGACCACTCGCTGCGGGCGGCCCTCAGCGGGCGGACGGTCCTGATCACCGGGGCGTCGTCGGGGATCGGCCGGGCGACGGCCGTCAAGGTGGCGGCCGCCGGGGGGACGCCGCTGCTCGTCGCCCGGACCCGGGAGAAGCTCGAGCAGACGAAGGCGGAGATCGAGGCCGCCGGCGGAACGGCCTACGTCTACGACGCCGACCTCTCGGACATGGCGGCGATCGCCGGGGTCGTCGACCGGGCCCTGGCCGACCACCCGCGCATCGACTTCCTCGTCAACAACGCCGGTCGGTCGATCCGCCGCTCCGTAAGACTCAGCTACGACCGCTTCCACGACTACGAGCGGACGATGCAGCTCAACTACTTCGGGGCGATCAAGCTGATCATGTCGGTCCTCCCCCACATGCAGGAGCGGCGGTCGGGTCACATCGTCAACGTCTCGTCGATCGGGGTCCAGACCAACCCGCCGCGGTTCTCGGCCTACGTCGCCTCGAAGGCGGCGCTCGACGCCTTCACCCGGGTCGTCTCGAGCGAGGTGGTCGGCGACGGGGTCACCTTCACCACCATCCACATGCCGCTCGTCCGGACGCCGATGATCGCCCCGACCAAGATGTACGACGCCTTCCCGGCCATCACCCCCGACGAGGCGGCCGGGATGATCTGCGAGGCGCTCCGGGCCAAGCCGAAGCAGATCAACACGAAGCTCGGAACCTTCGGCGAGGTGTCCTACGCCCTGCTGCCCAAGGCGGTCGACCAGATCCTCCACATGGCCTACAACATCTTCCCGGACTCGGCGGCCGCCAAGGGACAGACCGACCCGACCGAGCACGCCAGTATGGAGCAGTTGGCTTTGGCCAACGTGATGAAGGGGGTGCATTGGTAACGGGCTCGGCCGGGCTGGTCAGCGGCTTCACCCCGTCCCACCGGGGCGGGTCCGGCTCGCCGATGGTCTGCCTCCACGGGTTCACCGGCACCTGGCGGGCCTGGGAGCTCGTGCTCCCGGGGCTCGAGCGCCACCACGACGTCCTCGCCCTGACCCTGCCCGGTCACGCCGGGGGCCCGCCGATCGGGGGCGAGGTGACCACCGAGGAGATCCTCGACACCCTCGAGGCGGCCATGGACGCCGCGGGCTTCGGGTCGGCCCACCTGGTCGGCAACTCGCTCGGCGGCTACCTCGCCCTCCGGCTCGCGGCGCGCGGCCGGGCCGAGTCGGTGGTGGCCCTCGCCCCGGCCGGCGGCTGGGCGGTCGGGGACGAGTCGTTCCGGGAGACGCTCGCCCGGTTCACCGCCTGGCAGGAGCTCCTCCGGTCGATCGTCCCCGCGGCGGACGCGATCCTCCGCACGGCGGCGGGGAGGCGCCGGGCGACCGAGGTCATCACCGCGAGCTTCGAGCACATCCCGGTCGAGCTCATCGCCCACCAGATGAACGGGACGGCGAACTGCCCGGGGACGGCGACGCTGATCGCGACCGGCCTGCGCGAGGGCTACACCCTCGACGCCGAGCGGGTCACCTGCCCGGTCCGCGTCGTCTGGGGCACCGAGGACCGGCTCCTCGCCTGGCCGTCGACCGCCGTCCGCTACGCCCGCGACTGGCTCCCCCACGCCGACTGGATCGAGCTCGACGGCGTCGGGCACTGCCCCCAGCTCGACGTCCCGCTCGAGACGGCGGAGCTGATCCTCGGGTTCACCGCGGGCTGACGGCGAACCAGACGGCGAAGGGGTCGTGGGTGGGCTCAGCAGCGGAGCCGGCCTCGGTAGTACCGTCACCGCGGCGCACAGGACGCTCTGGTGGCTCGTCGGCACCCTCGAGGACGGCTCGGCACCCTCGCGCACCGGCTCGCAGCCGTGCTCGCGCCGAGGAACCATCGTCCAGCCGTTCTCGTCGGGCGTGAATACCGCGGTCGGCGTCAGCGAATCGCTCATCACGTGAGGCATGCCCGTCGCCTCTCCAACAGCCTGAGTCGGCGGGCGTCGCGGGCCCGCCGACTGGACACGGACGCCGCCTCGGCCGTCCCAGGTCAGCCGAGCAGCTCGAGGACGACCCCTTCGCGGAGGCCGCCGCGGGCGATCTCGAGCCGGCCGACGAACACGAGGCTCGCCCGGGCGAGGAGGGTGATCCCGGCCGGGAGGACCCGGACCCGCTCGGGGTGGAGCCCGAGCCGGAGCGCCGTCTCGGCCACCGGCGCGGCGGTCAGGGCGGCGAGAGCGCGCCCGAGCGAGCGGTCGTCGAGGGCGGCCGCCGTCCCGTTGGAGCGGTCGGCCCAGAGGGAGGCGCCGCGCCGGCGGGGGTCGGCGCCGGCGAGCGCGATCAGCGAGGTCGCCGAGCCGCCGACGGCGAGGGCGAGCTCGGCCGGGGGTGGCGACACGGCGGCGAAGGCCTCCCCGACGGCCGCCGCGAGGGCATCGAGACAGGCCGGGCTCGGCGGGTCGTGGCGGACGTACTCGCCGGTCAGCGAGCTCGACCCGACCGGGAGCGAGGCCCACCAGGCGGGTCCGGCCCCGGCCCGGCCGACCACGACCTCGGTCGACCCGCCGCCGACGTCGACGACGGCGACCGTCCCGCCCGGCGGGGTCGGCAGCGAGGCGAGCGCCCCGGCGAAGGCCAGGTGAGCCTCCGCCTCCCCGGTCAGGACGTCGAGCTCGATCCCGGCTCGGGCGAGGGCGTCGATCAGGGCCGCCCGGTTGGGGGCGCGGCGGACGGCGGCGGTGGCGACCGCCCGGATGTGATCGACTCCCGTGGCGGCGGGCCGAGGCGACCTGGGCGGCGACGACGTCGACGACCTCGGCGATCTTCGCGGTCGGGAGCGTCCCGTCGGCGGCGGCGACCGCGCCGATCGCCGTGAACACCCGCTCGGCGGCCAGCGCGCGCAGGCCGCCGGCCCGCGCCGGGTCGCGCTCGGCCACCAGCAGCCGCGTCGTGTTCGAGCCGATGTCAATGCAGGCGCAGCGCATGGCAGCCGGGTCGATGTTGGCATGATGGGCCGGATGACCAACGACACCCCGGCGATCGAGGTCCGTGACCTGCGCAAGGTCTACGGCTCCTTCGAAGCGGTCCGGGGCATCGACTTCGCCGTGGCCCGGGGCGAGGTCTTCGGCCTGCTCGGACCGAACGGGGCCGGGAAGACGACGACCGTCGAGATCCTCGAGGGCTACCGGGATCGGACGAGCGGGGAGGTCAGCGTCCTCGGTCAGGACCCCGGCGTCCCGTCGCACGACCTCCGCCAGCGGGTGGGGATCGTCCTCCAGAGCTGCGGCATGTACCGGCACATCACCGTCCGCGAGGCCCTCACCCACTGGGCGCGCTTCTACCCCCACCCGCGGGACGTCGACGAGGTGATCGAGCTGACCGGGCTCGCCGAGAAGCAGGACGAGCGGACCCGGCGCCTGTCGGGCGGGCAGCTCCGCCGGCTCGACTTCGCCCTCGCGCTGGTCGGCGATCCCGAGCTGATCTTCCTCGACGAGCCGACCACCGGGTTCGACCCGGCCGCCCGGCGCACCGCCTGGGAGACGATCCGCTCGCTGAAGGAGCTCGGTAAGACGGTCCTCCTCACCACCCACTACCTCGACGAGGCGCAGGAGCTCGCCGACCGGGTGGCGATCATCAAGGACGGGGCGATCCTGGCCGTCGGGTCCCCGGGCGAGCTCGGCGTCGCCGGGATCGCCCGCTACCGGGTGCGCTACCGCAACGGCGGCGGGGGCTGGCAGACGCGGGAGACCGACGACCCGACCGTCCTCCTCCACGACCTGACCGGCGCGGCCCTGGCCCGGGGCGAGCGCCTGGCCGAGCTGTCGGTCACCCGGCCGAGCCTCGAGGACGTCTACCTGGAGCTGACCGCCGATGCCTGACGCGGCGCTGCTCTGGCGCCAGTACCGCCTCGAGCGGCGGATGTTCTGGCGCAACCCGAGCGCCGCCTTCTTCAACTTCCTCCTCCCCCTCCTCTTCCTCGGCCTGTTCGGGGCCATCCTCCAGGGCAACCAGAAGGATCTCGACGTGATCGTCCCGGGGATCGCCGGGATGAGCGTGATGACGACGACGTTCTCGGCCCTGGCCATGAACATGACCTTCCTGCGCGAGACGGGCGTGCTCAAGCGGATGCGCGGGACCCCCCTCCCGGGCGGGACCTACCTCGGCGGGGTGGCGCTGAACGCGGTCACCAACACGGCGATCCAGATCGCCATCGTCGTGGTCGCCGGCCGGCTCTTCTTCAACGTCGGCTGGCCGCGGGACGGACTCGAGCTCGTCGTGTTCACCGTGGTCGGCGTCGTCTGCTTCGCCTCGCTCGGCGTCGCCCTCGCCCACGCGATCCCGAACTTCGACTCGGCCCCGGCCTACGTCAACGCGGTGTTCCTCCCGGTGATCTTCGTCTCCGGCGTCTTCTTCGACCCGAAGCACGACCCGGCGTTCCTGCGCGATATCGCCCAGGTGCTCCCGCTCAAGCACCTGATCGACGGGCTGAGCGGGGCGATGATCACCGGCCGCGGCCTCTCGGCGACCGCCTCCTCGCTCGCCGTGCTCGCCGTCTGGGCGGTGGGCGGCGTCTTCCTCGCCGTCCGGGGGTTCTCCTGGGACCAGTCGCGGGCGTAGGAGCGTCTCGCCGTCGTGCGCCTCAGCCGCGCAGCGCCGAAGCGACGATGGCCGGCAGCGCGCGTCGCCCGGGGTCGGCCGCGAACTCGGTCAGCCGCCGGGCGGTCACCGCGGCCGTCCGGTTGCCGACGAACCACGGCGGCTTCGGACCGAGGGCGAGCTCGCCGCCGAGGAGCGACCGCGGGACCGGGCGGAAGGGTCCCCGGACCACGGTCCGCTCGGTTCCGGCCAGCAGCAGGGCGTTGTGGACGACGCCCGTTCCGCTCCCGATGTCGGTCAGCGGATGGCCCGGGTAGGCCCCCCACGGCGCCCGGGCCGTGAGGAATCCGACCCCGGTCCAGCAGTTGACCCCGATCGTCCCGTAGCGAAGGTCCGCGAGCGTCTCCTCGAACCCTCGCCCGAGCGAGCGCAGCGTCGCCGGAGCGGCGATCACATTGGCCGACAACGTCCCGTACAAATGGTCGTTCGCGAACGTCACCGCCGCGCGAAGGAAGTCAGCCGGGTGGCTTCCGGGCAACTCGGTCACCGCCAGGACGGGCGAGAAGTACTCGGTCGAGAAGGCTTCGTCAGGGGTCCCGGCGTCCACCGCGATCAGCGTCCGCCGGCAGCCCCGGTCGAACCGCTCGGCTCCGGGGTGCGCCGCCCGCGCGCCATCCTGGCGTGCGTCGGCCCCCGGGTAGTAGGCCGGCCGGGCTGGGGCGTCTCGGATGGCTTCGCGAAGGCGCTCCAGGAAGCGCTCCTTCTGTCGCCACCCGGCCGCGAGCACGACGACCTGGCTGGCGATGCAGTTGAAGCCGCTGTTGTGCAGCCGCTGGGTCGCGACGTGCTCCGCCTGGAAGCGCAGATCGGCCTCGCTCCAGTCGCCGGGCACGACGATCACCGGAGCTACCCCGCCGAGCTCGCTGGTGATCGGCTTGGTCAGCCGGGGCGAGGCCGTGGCCTTGCGCCGAGCGGCGTCCGCCCGCGAGGAGCCGAAGACGATCGCGTCGTGGGTCGCCTGGCTTCCGGTGACGTGCAGCTCGTCGACCACCGGGTGTTCGGCCAGGTAGGCGCCGACCTCGGCGCCCCCGCGAACGATCCGCAGGTAGCCGGCGGCGATGAACCGGGCGAACGCCTGCTCGAGCACCGGCAGGAGATAGTCGTTGACCGGGTTGAGCTTGAGCATGACCACCCGGCCTTCGGCGTAGAGCTTGTAGAGAGCGTCGAGCGGAGCAATCGAGGAGATGTTGCCCGCCCCCAGCACCAGGGCGACGCCGCCGGCGTCCGGATTGCGCGACCGCAGGCCGGACCGTGCCCTGGCCTCCTCGAGCGTGATGCCGGGCTCCAGCCAGACGTCGGCTCGGAACCCGCTGAGGAGCAGAGGGGCATAGGCCTCGAAGGGCAAGCGGACGCGGATGGCCAGACGCCGGCCGGGAGCCCGGCCGATCCGCTGTCCGTCGAGCGGGTTCCGTCCGGCCGCGAGTTCGTCGAGCGTCGTGCCGAGCGCCGTCGTGTAAACGAGGTGAGCCAGCGGGCCCGACATCCACTCCTCGGCGGCGGAGGGCGAGTCGAGCGCGATGCCCTTCGCCCGGCAGGCGAGGCTCACCCACTGGGCGGCGACGCCGCCGACGGCCTCGTGCACGGCGCCGAGCATCGCTCGCTTCTCGGCGACGGCGAGGCCGGCCCACTCCGCGGCCCGGGCCCGCAGGACGCCCAGGTCGGCGTCGAGCCCGGCCCGCCGGGCCGGATCGGGAGCCTCCCCCGCCGCGGCCTCCGTCTTCGCCCGGGGGTCTGGCCCGCCGCGCGGGGGGATGCGGCTCATCGCGCGCTCGGCGAGCGCGGCGATCGTGAGGCTGGGGTTGACCCCGAGGTTGGCGGGAATCGCCGCGCCGTCGCAGACCAGGAGGTTCTCGTAGCCGAAGGCGCGGTGATCGGAGTCGACCACGCCGGTCTGCGCCGACGCGCCGATCGCCGCTCCACCGAGGATGTGGGCGGTGGTGGGGATCGAGAGGACGGCTTCGGTGAGGGCGGCCTGCGGCGTGCCGCGTAGACGCCGGGCCAGCCAGGAGGCGAGCTGGTAGGCCTCGGGGACCTTGTCGGGGTTGGGGGTGCTCCGGTCCTGCTCGGTGGTGAGGATCGGGTTGCCGTTCGGCCACCGGCGCGCGACCTTCAGGCGCATGAGGCTGTCCGCGGTCTGCATGCAGAGCACGATCACCGTCCGCCGCGACCAGCCGCGCACGCGCATGGCCCGCAGGGCGGCGAGCGGGTGGCGAGCGACATTGAGCAGCAGGTGCAGTGGCTGCGTCCCCCGCCGGCCCGCCTCGGTCATGAGCCAGAACACGAGCGACTGCGAGTCGGCGCCGCGCCCGTAGGTCACCGGCTCGATGTGAACTTCGGGGCTGGGATAGATGCTCGAGGTGATCGCGATCGCCTTCGTGAAGTCGCGGGTCTCGTCGGGGGCGGTGACCGCGAGAATCGACTCGTTGTTGGTGCGCACGGCATACCCGAGGCGGTCGGAGAGCCGCGGGAGCGAGCCGGCCAGCTTGCAGCGGAAGAGCAAGCGGTTGGTTCCGAGCGCGCCGGCGGCGACCACGACGCCGCGGGCGGTCAGCGAGGCGCGTCCGCGGCCGACGAGCCGGCCCGAGCGCTCGTGCGCGACCCGGTACCCTCGCGAGCCGTCCGGCGCCCCGAGGGGCTTCACGTCGATCACCGTCCGCTCAGGGAGGATCTCCACGCCCAGCCGCTCGGCGAACCACAGATAGTTCTTGACCAGGGTGTTCTTCGCGTTGTACCGGCAGCCAGTCATGCACGCCCCGCAGTGGATGCACCCGGCACGGTCGGGGCCGGCACCGCCGAAGTAGGGATCGGCGACGGTTTCGCCCTCCGGGCCGAGGAACACGCCGACGCGGGTCTTCGCGTACGTCCCTCCGACGCCGTGCTCCTCGGCGTACTCCTTGAGCAGGAGGTCGGCCGGGGTGTCGCGGTCGTAGGCGGTGACGCCGAGCATGCGCTCGGCCTCCGCGTAGTGGGGGCGGAGCTCCGCCTCCCAATCGGCGAGGGCTGACCAGCGCGTGTCCGCGTAGAAGCGAGGCCGCGCGCGGTAGAGCGTATTCGCGTAGCCGAGCGACCCGCCGCCGACCCCGCAGCCCGAGACGACGGCGAGATCCTTGAACAGGCTGAGGCGCATGATGCCCTTGAGGCCGAGGACGGGAAGCCAGTAGTAGCGCGAGAGCTGCCAGGTCGTCTCGCAGAAGTCGTCGTCGCGAAAGCGCCGCCCGCACTCGATCAGGCCGACCCGGTAGCCCTTCTCGGCCAGGCGCAGCGCGGACACGCTGCCCGCGAACCCCGAACCGATTACGATCCAGTCGACGTCGAAGTCGCTGCGCCTCACCGAATTTCCGGTGCCCGATCGGGGAGACGTGGAGTCCATACTCGCTGTTGCCCGCCAGCCCGAAGCCGGTTCACGGCGAGCGCTACGCGACGGATCGCGCTCCCGGAGCAGTGCGTGAACCCGCGACGGCCCTGCGGGCAATCAGCCGCGATGGAGCTCGACTTCCTGGCCTTGTTCGAGGCCCACTACGACGACATCGCGGGCTACGTGACGCGGCGGCAGGTCGACCGCTCCACGGCCGAGGACATCGTCTCCACGACCTTCGTCGAGGCCATCGACCGTCGCGCGACCTTCGACCATCGGAAGGGCGATCCGCGCGCCTGGCTGTTCGGCATCGCCACCAACCTCATGCGGCGTCATTTCCGATCGGAGCACCGGCGCCTCCTGGCCTACGCCCGGGCGGCGTCACGCGAGATCGAGGGGCCGGACACCGCGGAGGAGACCTGCGGCCGGCTCGACGCGAGCGCCACCGCCGGGTCGGTCGCCGCGGCGCTGGCCACCCTCTCCCAGGGGGACTACGAGGTGCTGACCCTGCTCTGCTGGGCCGAGCTGTCGCAGGAGGAGATAGCGACCGCCCTCGGGATCCCCAAGGGCACCGTCAAGTCGCGCCTGCACCGGGCACGCCGCCAGGTGCGGGCGCAGCTGGATCCGAGCAGCCTGGAGACCACCGATGGATGACCTCGCGCTGATTCGCGCCTTCCGAGGCGCCGACCCGGCTCCGAGCCCGTTGGGGCGCGCGGCCGCGCGCGACCGACTCGTCGCCCACGTCGCCGCCGCGCAGTACGGACACGCCGCCGGCGGTCGGTCGGGTCGACCCAAGGACGAGCAGGAGGTGTACCGGTGGATCGGCAGGCTCCTGCCGGATCTCTTCGCGAACGACTTCTGGGAGCTCCGGCAGGCCGACACGGTCCTCCAGATCTCCCTGCGCAACCCGAAGGCGCAGATCACGCTCAAGCTGAAGCCGGGCGAGGCCGGTCAGGTCGACTTCGGGTCGACCGATCTCGTGCCCGAGATCGTGATGACCATGGATACCGCGCTGGCCCACAACTTCGTGCTCGGCAAGGTCAACGTCACCGTGGCCTTGGCCCGCGGGAAGATGAGGGCGAGGGGTCCGGTGGCCAAGATCCTGAAGCTCGTGCCGCTGACCAAGCCCGTCTTCCCCCGCTACCGGGCCCTGCTCGAGCAGGCCGACCCGCCCCGGGTCGTCGATCTGATGTCCTGAGGCGCCGCCATCGAGGAGCCGCGAACCGCGCCGGCCGTGCCTACCCGCGGAACGCGCTCGGCGGGATGACGTAGAACTCCTCGCCACCGGGTGCGTCGGGGGTCTTGCCGTTGTGGACCTTGAACAGGGGGACGGCGGCGACGTGGCCGCCGTGGGCTTCGACCCAGGCGTCGGCGGTCGCCCGGTCGGCGTCGGGCACGTCCGCTCGCCGGATGGCCAGCATCCCCTCGGGACGGTCGGTCATGTTCGCCAGGGGGAGATCGGCCAGGAGGTCGCGGATCGGGTCGGCCATCGTCCGCTGAATACTGCCACCCCGTCCCGCCCGGCGGTCAGCCCGTGACGACCAGGGTCTTCGTCCCGACGTACCCGGCTCCGTGCTTGCGGAGGGCCAGGGTCGACTGACGACCGCCGGAGGCGTAGATGTTGTCCTGGTTGTCGCGGGTCGTGCGCGCCGGCCGGGTCGAGTACGGCGCCCGCCGGTAGACGGTGTCGGTGGTCGCGTCGGCGAAGAACAGCTGGCCGGTGTGGACGACCCGGCCGGAGACGTGGACCTTGACGTGGATGTGCACCGCCCGGCCCTGGTACCAGCCGGGGTAGATCGTCCGGAAGCGGGCGATGCCCTGGCTGTCGGTCTTCACCCCGCCGCGGAGGAACGTCCGCCCCCGACCGCTGCCGAATCCCGAGTAGACGCCGAGGGCGTCGGCGTGCCAGATCTCGACGGTCGCCCCGCTGATCGCCCGGCAGGCCGCGGCCGACGTGACCGGGAGGCGGAGGTCGAGGACGACCCCCGGGCGATCCTCGCGGACGTCGCTGCGCATGAGGTGGTCGTCGATGTAGTACGGACCCTCGGTCAGTTCGGGGGTCAGCGTGCACGCGCCGGTCGCCGAGGCGACGGCGGCCAGCGCCCGCTCGCCGCCTCCCCGACCGGCGAGGTACAGGCTGGCGCCGAGGCCGAGGGCGCCCCCGGCGGCGACGACCTCCCGCCGGGTGAGGCGGGAGGCGACGGCGTCAAGATCGTGCGGGTTCATCTCTGGGCTCCTCGGCGTCGGGACGGGTGTCTGCGCTCCAGCATGCCTGGGGTTCCTGGGGCCGCACTGGGCCGATCCTGGGAACCGTGTGAGCGCGGGTCAGGACTGGCGGGTGGTCATCGGAGCCGGCGCGACCGCCGCCGCCGGAGCCGCCGCGGCCTGCGAGCTCGAGGTGCTCGAGGTCGACGACCCGGAGCTCGATCCGGAGCCGGTCGAGGTGGTCGACCCCGAGCTCGGGGTGGCGACCGACGTCGCGACCGGGCTCGTCGTGGTGGATCCGCCCGAGCCCGAGCCCGACCCCGACCCCGACCCCGACCCCGTGCTCGTCGTGCTCGCGGCAGCCGCGGCGGCTGCGGGGGCGCGCGCGGACGCGGCGGCCGCGGCGGCGGCCCGGACCCGGGCGCGGCGGCGGACGGCCTGGCGGTGGCGCTCGGCGCGGAGCGCCCGCTGGGCGGCGGCGGCGGAGGACGCGCTCGAGGTCGGGGCCGTGGCGGCGGCCAGGTTGGCGGTGAGCGCAGGATCGTGGCCGGAGGCGAGCTGGGCGTAGAGGACGAGCCAGACGGCGGCGAAGACCGAGGCCGAGGCGCCGGCGACGGTCCTCCGCAGGCGGCGGATCCGCCGCCGGCGGGCGGCGAGACGCTCGCGCACGACGGCGCGGCCGTCCGGGCGGGGGCCGTCCGGGCGGACGGGGGTGGAGGCGGGCTGAGGGTCCATACGTGTCTCCGGCTGCTCGGTGTCGGGTCGCTCGGCTGACCCGGAGGATGGGACGGCCGGGTGTGACGGGCCTGGCGGGAACCTGAGAGAAGCCTGAGCCTGACGCTCAGACGATTCACAGGCGGGGGGTGCAGAATGGCGGCATGAGCGATCCGGGAGCCAACGCCCTCCGTGTACTGGTCGTCGACGACGAGCCGAACATCGTCGACGTCATCTCGATGGCCCTCCGCTACGAGGGCTTCGCCGTGGCCGCGGCCGGGAGCGGGGCCGAGGCGATCGCCCAGGTCGGCGACTTCCGCCCCCACCTCGTCGTGCTCGACATCATGCTCCCGGACATGGAGGGCTTCGACGTGGCCGAGCGCCTCTCGGCCAAGCGGATCGACGTTCCGATCATCTTCCTGACCGCCCGCGACGCGACCGAGGACAAGGTCCGCGGCCTGACGATCGGCGGCGACGACTACGTGACCAAGCCGTTCAGCCTCGAGGAGCTGGTCGCTCGGATCCGGACGATCCTCCGCCGGAGCGGCCTGGCCGAGGAGGACTCGAACCGGCTCGTCTTCGAGGATCTGGAGCTCGACGAGGACACGCGCGAGGTCACCCGGGGCGGGCGCCCGATCGAGCTGACGGCGACCGAGTACCGGCTGCTCCGCTACCTGATGCTCAACGGCCGGCGGGTCCTCACCCGGTCGCAGATCCTCGACCACGTCTGGGAGTACGACTTCGGCGGCGACGCCCGGGTGCTCGAGACCTACATCAGCTACCTGCGCAAGAAGATCGACGCCGACCAGGCGCCGCTGATCCACACGGTGCGCGGGGTCGGCTACGCCCTCCGCGTTCCCCGCGCCCAGACCTAGCCATGCTCTCCCTGCGGGCGCGGCTCCTCGTCGGCCTCGTCGGACTCGTCGCCGCCGGCCTGGTCACCGTCGGCGTGGTCACCTACACCCAGCAGCGGGCGTTCCTGCTCCAGCGGATCGACCAGGAGTCGAGCGCGGCCACCAAGCAGGTGTCGCGCTACCTGGACAGCCAGGGCGTCAACGTCCCGAGCACGTCCGCCCCGGGGAGCGGCGCCGGCGGCGGACCGCCGCCGTTCGGCGGGGGTCGCGGCTTCGGGGGCGGCGGGGACGCGTCGCCGACCCTCCCGTCGAGCACGTTCACCGAGCGCCTCGACGCGTCCGGCAATCGCGTCGGCTACGCCTGGTACGGCGGCCCGCCGCTGGCGATGCCCAAGCTGCCGAAGACGATCCCGATCAGCGACGAGATCCATCTCCGGCCGATCACCGTCGGCGCGGCCGAGGGCTCGGGCCTCCAGTACCGGGTGCTGGCGGTGCTGACCGGCGACCAGCCGGGAACGACGGTGATCGCGGTCCCGCTCGGTGAGGTCAACCAGACGCTGGGCAGCCTGCTGGAGATCGAGGGCCTGGTCGGCGGCGGGGTGCTCCTCGCGCTGATCGCCCTCGCCTGGTGGATGATCCGGGTCGGGCTGCGCCCGCTCGACCGGATCGGCGACACGGCCGACGCGATCGCCGCCGGCGATCTCTCCCGCCGGGTCGAGGAGACCCGGCCGCGGACCGAGGTCGGCCGGCTGGGGATCGCCCTGAACGCGATGCTCCACCAGATCGAGAAGGCGTTCGCCGAGCGCGAGGCCAGCGCCGAGCGGCTGCGCCGGTTCCTGGCCGACGCCTCCCACGAGCTCCGAACGCCCCTCGCCTCGATCCGTGGTTATGCGGAGCTGTTCCGGATCGGCGCGGTGGTCGGGCCCGAAGAGACGGCCAAGGCACTCGGCCGGATCGAGGGCGAGGCGAAGCGGATGGGCGTGCTCGTCGAGGACCTCCTGACCCTGGCCCGCCTCGACGAGCTCCCCGAGCTCCGCCGGGGCCGGGTCGACCTGAGCGAGCTCGCCCGCGACGCGGTCGCCGACGCCCTGGCGATCGCCGCCGACCGGGAGATCACGCTCGCCGCGCCGGCCCCGACGATCGTCCTCGGCGACGCCTACCAGCTCCGCCAGGTGATCGCCAACCTGCTGCGCAACGCGGTCGTCCACACGCCGAACGGAACGCCGATCGACGTGGCGGTGGCCGGCGACGAGCGCGAGGCGACGGTCACCGTCCGCGACCACGGGCCCGGCATCCCGGCCGGGGCGGGCGAGGCGATCTTCGAGCGCTTCTGGCGCGCCGATCCCGGGCGCGGCCGGGGCAAGGCCGGCGCCGGCCTCGGGCTGTCGATCGTCGCCTCGATCGTCGCGGCCCACGGCGGGCGGGCGACCGCGGAGAACGCCCCGGACGGGGGCGCCCGCTTCGCGGTGACCATCCCGGCCCGGGAGGCCGCGCCGTCCGCCCCGGCGCCGGCCGGGCGCGTCGCGACCTGAGGTAGCGTGCGGCGGATCGGACCGGCGAACGCGGCAGACGCCTGATGCCTTCGACGACGGGCGGGTCGCCGCCGGTCCGCTCGGTCGCGGCCACCCGCTACGTCGCCCCGCTGCGTGAGGGCGGCTCCCTTCCGGGCCTGGTCGAGGCCGACGACGACGGAACCTACGTCGTCAAGTGGACGGCCGCGGGTCAGGGACCCCTCGCGCTGGTCGCCGAGGTGCTCGGGATCGAGCTGGCCCGGGCCCTCGGCCTGCCCGTGCCCGAGCTCGCCTGGATCGAGGTCGACGCCCGGCTCGGGGTGGCCGAGCCCGACCCGGAGATCCAGGAGCTCCTGCGGGCGAGCGCCGGGCGCAACCTCGCCGTCGACTACCTCCCCGGCGCCGTCCCCCTCGCCACGCCCGTCGGCCCGGCCCGCGCCGCCGAGGTCGTCTGGCTCGACGGTTGGCTGCTGAACGTCGACCGGACCCCCCGCAACCCGAACCTCCTCTGGTGGCACCACCGGATGTGGCTGATCGACTTCGGCGCGGCGCTCTACCCCCAGTACGGGAGCGACGACCTGGCCGCCGAAGCCGGGCGGCGGTTCCCCGCGCTCTCCGACCACGTGCTCGCGCCGGTCGCCGAGCCGCTCGCCCGGACCCACGACCGGCTGCGGGAGCGGGCGGCGGCGGCGATCGACCCGGCGGTCGACCTCGTCCCCGACGAGTGGCTCGTCCGCCATCCCCGCTCGGCCTACCGGGACTTCCTCCACGCCCGCCTCGACGCGGCCCCCTGGCTCGAGGAGGCGCGACCGTGAGCGAGGCCTACCAGTACGCGCTCTGGCAGGGCGTCCCGGACGCCGAGCGCGGAGAGACCCTCAACCTCGGGGTCGTCCTCTACTCCCCCCGCCTGCGCTTCCTCGGCGCGCGCGCCCACCTCGACGGCGACCGGCTGGCCGGGCTCGGCCCGGGCGTCGACCTCGCCGCCGTCGAGGCGGCCCTCGCCCAGCGTCTGGCCGTCGCCGCCGGCGACCCGGCCGCCGGGACCGTCTCCACCCTCGACCCGGGCGAGCGCTTCGGCCTGCTCGTCGCCCCGAGCAGCACCGTCGTGCGGCCCGGTCCGGTCCACACCGGGCTGTGCGACGACGCCCGGCTGACGCTCGAGCGCCTATTCACCCGACTCGTGCTCCGCCCGGCCGGGTGAGCGCCCGCGGGGGCGGGACGACGGCCGGCGGCCACATCCGGCGGATCAGCAGGACCACGACCGGCACCGCGACGATGGCGGTCAGCCCGAGGAACCACGCCTGGCCGGCGTCGGTCCCCTCGCCGAGCGAATGGACGAGGCCGAGGACCCAGGCGAGCGCCGTGAACCGATGGAGCACCCGCCAGCGCGCCTGCCCGATCCGGGCGCGGGCGTAGAAGGAGAGCCCGAGGAGGATCAGCGACCAGCCGGCGACGATGCCGATCGACATCCAGACGGTCCGGTACCCGCTGACGAACGGGAGGCTCACGTCGAGCACGCTCGGGTGGAGGTAGCCGTCGCCGAGGAGGGCGGTCGCGTGGACGACGAGCGCCGCCATGGTGGCGAGCGAGAGCGCCTCGTGGGCGACCCGGAGGTCGCCCACCCGTCGCCGCAGGAGCTTGCCCCCCATGAGCAGGCCGGCGCCGACCGAGACGCTCGAGAGCAGGAGCGCGGCCGTGCCGGCCGCCCGGCTGGTGATCCAGAACAGGTGGGTGTCGACGGCGGTGGCCACGGGATCAGTCTGGGCGCCGGGCCTCGGGCCGGCCTGAGCGAAAGCTGGGAGTCTCCTGAGCCGCCCCTCGCCTGATAGACCTCGCTCGGCATGGCCTCGCCCTCGCTCGCCGACTGGATGACCCCGCTCGACGGAGAGCTCGACCTCGCGCTGCTCACCATCCCCGGGACCCATGACAGCACCGCCCGGGAGGGTGGCCTCAAGCCGGTCACCCAGACGCTGGACATCACCGGCCAGCTGGCCGCCGGGATCCGCTTCTTCGACATCCGCCTCAAGGACGACGCCGGGGTCCTGCGCCTCTTCCACGGCGACGTCGACGAGCGGCTCGAGCTCGAGGCCGGCGTCCTCGAGCCGATGCTCGCCTTCCTGGCCGAGCACCCCGGGGAGGGACTCATCATGTCGGTCAAGCAGGAGGACGGCGGCGACCCGGTCGCCTTCGCCCGCGACCTCGAGGCCGTGGTCGCCCGCCACCCGGACGCCTTCCGGGTCGCCCCGGACTTCCCGCGGCTCGCCGACGTCCGCGGGCGGATCCTCATCTTCCGGAGGTTCGCCCACAGCTCGATCGGCATCGCCGCCGACCCGGCCGGCTGGCAGAACGACGCGACCTTCTCGATCGCCACCGAGCACGGGACGCTCACCATCGAGGACCACTGGGACCTCGGTCACGCCCTCCCCGGGCGAGTCGGCGAGAAGTGGGACGCCGTGGCGGCCAACCTCGAGGCGGCGGTCGTCTCGCCGCTCGGGTGGTTCGTCACCTTCACCAGCGCGATGAGCGACCTCAGCTTCCCCCGGGCGATCGCCGGGGGGCTGATCCCCCTCGTCGACGGGATCAACCAGCGGCTGCTCGACTACGTCGACGCCCATCCCGGCCACCAGCGGCTCGGCACGATCGTGATGGACTTCCCCGAGCTGCCCGACGGACGCCTGATCGAGGCGCTCGTCGCCGCCAACCGCTGACCGCGGGCCGGCTAAGCTCCAGCCCAGATGAATCCGCCGGCCGCACTCGAGGAGGTCGTCTGGGACCTCGACCACCTCGCCGCCGGCGAGGACGGGGTCGACGCGGCGCTGGCCGCGGCCGCCGAGCGGGCCGACCGCTTCGCCGAGGACTACCGCGGGTCGCTCGCCGAGATCGACGCCGATGGCCTGCGCGAGGCGATGACCGAGCTCGCGGCGATCAACGACCTCGTCGGCCGAGCCGGCTCCTACGCCCAGCTGCGCTTCAGCACCGACACGGCCGACGCGAGCCGGGGCGCCCTGATGCAGCGGGTCGAGGAGCGAGCCACGGCGCTCGAGACGACGCTCCTCTTCTTCGACCTCGAATGGGCCGGGCTCGATGACGACCGGGCCGAGGAGCTCCTCGCCGGGGAGGGGCTCGACTTCTGCCGCCACTACCTGCGCAACGCCCGCCGCTACCGCCCCCACCTCCTCACCGAGCCGGAGGAGCGGATCTTCTCCGAGAAGGCCCTGACCGGGCGGAGCGCCTGGGGGCGGCTCTTCGAGGAGCTGACCTCGGCGATCGAGGTCGACCTCGAGCAGCCGGTCACCCTCGACGAGGCGCTCAGCCGCCTCGCCTCCCCCGACCGCGAGGTCCGGCGGGTGTCCGCCGAGGCGGTCACCCGGGCCCTCGCCCCCGGCCTGCGGACCCGGGCCTTCGTGTTCAACACGCTGCTCGCCGACAAGGCGACCGACGACCGGCTCCGCGCCTACCCGAACTGGCTGGCCAGCCGCAACCTGGCCAACGAGGCGAGCGACGAGTCGGTGGCCGCCCTGATCGAGGCCGTCCGCGGCCGCTACGAGCTCCCCCGCCGCTGGTACCGGCTGAAGGGCCGGCTGCTCGGGGTGGAGAGGCTGGCCGACTACGACCGGATGGCCCCGGTCTCGACCGAGGACGTCCGGGTCGACTGGCCGCAGGCGAGCGAGCTCGTCCTCGACGCCTACTCCTCCTTCTCCCCCCGCCTCGGCGCCCTGGCCGAGCGCTTCTTCAGCGAGCGGTGGATCGACGCCCCGCCCCGGGCCGGGAAGCGCGGGGGCGCCTTCTGCGCCTACACGGTCCCGTCGGTCCACCCCTACGTGATGCTCAACTACACCGGCCGCCGGCGCGACGTCCTCACCCTCGCCCACGAGCTCGGCCACGGCGTCCACGCCGCCCTCGCGGCCGAGCAGGGCGTCTTCCACCAGCACACGCCCCTGACCCTCGCCGAGACCGCCTCGGTCTTCGGCGAGGCGCTCACCTTCGGGCGGCTGCTCGACGCGGCTCCGAGCCCGGCCTCGCGTCTCGCCCTCCTGGCCGAGGACATCGAGGGGGCGATCGCCACCGTCTTCCGCCAGGTGGCGATGAACCAGTTCGAGAGCCTCGTCCACACCGAGCGCCGCGAGCGCGGCGAGCTCGCCGTCGAGCGCTTCGGCGAGCTCTGGATCCAGAGCCAGTCCGCGCTCCTCGGCGACGCGATCGAGCTGACCGACGGCTACCGCGACTGGTGGTCCTACGTCCCCCACTTCATCAACGTCCCCGGCTACGTATACGCCTACGCCTACGGGCAGCTCCTCGCCCTGTCGGTCTACCAGCGCTACCGGGAGCAGGGCGACGGGTTCGCCGAGAGCTATCTCGAGCTCCTGGCCGCCGGCGGGTCGCGGAGCCCGCACGAGCTCGGCGCCATGGTCGGCATCGACCTCGCCGACCCCGGCTTCTGGGACAGCGGCCTCGACCTCGTCGAGGCCCAGCTCCAGGCCGCCGAGTCCGCGGCCGGCGAGCTGACCGACTCCTGACCGAGCCGCCCGAGCTCCCGCCCGGCGACGCACCGGTGATCCCGGCGATCGGGCCCCTGCTCCTGCGCGCCCTCCTCCCCGGCCGCCGCCACGCCCCGGTCGACACCGGGCCGCCGATCGCTCCCCCGCCCGGACGCCTGTTGAACATCCATGGCCGCGGGGAGTTCTTCGTCCGTGACTCCGGGGGCAGCGGACCGGCGGTGCTGCTCCTCCATGGGTGGATGGTCAGCGCGGACCTCAACTGGCTGGCCAGCTACGGTCCGCTCATCGACGCCGGCTACCGCGTCCTCGCCCTCGACCATCGCGGGCACGGGCGCGGGCTCCGGTCGCTGCTCCCCTTCCGTCTCGCCGACTGCGCCGACGATGCCGCGGCGGTGATCGACGCGCTCGGCGTCGCGCCGGCGATCGCCGTCGGCTACTCGATGGGCGGGCCGATCGCCCAGCTCCTGGCCCGCCGGCACCCGCACCTGCTCGGAGGGATCGTCCTCTGCGCGACGACCCGCGAATGGCGCGGGCCCGAGTTCGAGCGGCTCTGGCGGGTGATGGGCCTCGTCCGCCTCGTCGTCGCCCTCTCTCCGTTCGGCTTCTGGAGGACGTTCCTGCGCCTCAGCGGCGTTCCGGACGACGAGCGGGCCGGCTGGCTGATCGCCGAGCTCGGCCGCGGAACCCCGGCCGCCCTGGCCGAGGCCGGCCGCGAGCTCGGCCGCTTCGACAGCCGCGGCTGGGTCGATCAGCTCCGGGTCGCGGCCGCCGTGCTCGTGACGACCGACGACCAGAGCGTTCCGCCGTCCAAGCAGCGGGCGCTCGCCGACCAGCTCGGGGCGACCACCTTCGAGGTCCCCGGCGACCATCTCGTGGTCGCCGATCCGGACGGCCCGTTCAACCCGGCCCTGCTCGCCGCCCTCGACCACCTCCGCGGCTAGTCTAGGCGGTCGCCCTGACGCGATGGGCCGGGACCGTCTCGCTGGTCACCAGGCCGGTCTCGTCGGTCAGCCGGTCGACGATCTCCCACCAGCCCCGCATCCGCTCGGGCGTGTCGAGGATCACCGTGACGATCGGAACCCGCCGGCGGAGCGCCCAGAAGCTGTCGCCGTGGGGGCGGTGGTCCCCGTGGTAGCCCCACACCCCGCGCAGGCTGGTCGCCCCCGCCGCCCCGGCCCGGCGCAGCTCCCGGACCAGCGCGTGGGACAGGGGTCGCCCGCCGTGGCGTGACTGCTCGCCCGCGTAGACGGTCAGCTTCTGGCGCGCCTCCGGGTCGGCCGAGGACACACGGGTCGGCGCGGCGAGCCGCGCTCCGTCGCGCTTGCACACCTCCACCCGCTCGAGGGTGACCAGCGGCCGGGCGAGTATCTCGGTGAGCTCCGGCAGCGCCGCGGCGATCCCCTCGCCCTCGCCGACGGCGACCACCATCAGCGGGACGTCGGCGTTGCGCCCGAAGAACCGTGCCCGCTCGCGTACGCCGTGCTTCGTCCCGTCGACCCCGAGCAGCACCGTCGCCCCGGCGACGCCCCGGTCGTGCAGGCGATCGACGATCGCCTCGTAGGCCGGCGTCCGCCCGACCCGCTCCTGGCGGCCGACGTACACGGTGAGCTTGGCCGCCGAGCCCGGCTCGAGCGGGAGGCGGCCGCCCGCGTGGTGGCCGGTGAGCAGGCGGGCGCGCTCGAGCGTGACCAGCCCGCTGAAGGGGACCGCCTCGACCTCGCGCCGGGCGGCCTCGATCCGCGCGCGCACGTCGACGGCGACCGCCACGAGGGGGAGGTCCTCCGAGAGGGTGAGCAGCCGGTCGGTGCGCAGGCCGTGCTTGGCGCCGAAGCCCTCGACCGCCCGCAGCACGAGGCTCGCCTCGAGCTCGTGCCGCGCATAGATCTCGATCAGCCGCTCGGCGACGAAGCGCCCGTCCACCCGGGCGCGCTCGCCGAAGTAGACGGTCAGCTTCAGGCAGTCGTCGTTCACAGCCGGGCCCCCAGGCTCCGGCCGAGCCAGGCGGCGGCGACGCCGAGCCCCAGGCTGGCGGCGAAGTTCAGCGCCCCCCGGCGGCCGTCGCCGTCCTCCCCGAGTCGATGGCTCTCGAGCGCCCAGGTGCTGAACGTCGTATATCCCCCGCACAGGCCGGTGCCGAGCAGGCGGTTCGCCTCGCCACCGAGGCCGGCGCCGACGAGCAGGCCGAGGAGCAGGGCGCCGGACAGGTTGACCGCCATGGTCCCGAACGGGAAGTCGCCCCCGACCCGCCGGGACACCGACCCGTCGAGGGTGAAGCGGGCGACGGCGCCGGCGCCGCCGATCAGCCCGACGGCCAGTAGCTCGGGCGCCGTCATCCGGCCCAGCGGGCGCGCCGCACCAGGTTGGTGGCCACGGCGACCGCGACGAAGCCGCCCCCGATGCTGACCAGCGCGTAGGCGGCGGCCAGGCCGTAGCGGGCCTGGTCGAGCATCTGGAGCAGCTCGAGCTGCATCGTCGAGAACGTCGTCAGGCCGCCGCAGAGTCCGGTCCCGAGGAACGGCCGCCGGTAGGCCGAGAGCGGCAGGCGCTCCTGCAACCGGGTCGCGACGTACCCGAGCATGAACGCGCCGGCCAGGTTCACGAGCAGGGTCGACCACGGCCAGTGACCGGGCGGTCGGCTCAGCAGGTCGCCGACCTCGGCCCGGGCGATGGTCCCGATCGCCCCGCCCGCGAAGATCGCCCCGACCTCCCGGAGGTCGAGGCTCACCCGCGATGGCGGCCGGCGGCCCGCTTGGCCGCCGCCGCGGCCCGCTTGGCCGCCGCGGCGGCCTCGAGCGCGGCGCGGACCGGCGCCCCGTAGGCGGCGTCGACGGCGGCCACCATCCCCGGGTCGAGCCCGCAGTTGATGCAGAACCCGGCCTGCGACCAGGTGATCGCCCGGGCGATGACCTGGTCGGCGTAGGTCACACCGGTCGCGTCGTGGCCGTAGTAGGCGTAGGCCGCCTGCCAGGCCCCGCCGTCGAGGGCGAGGGTCGCCCCGTCGGTCGAGAGCAGCTGGGCGGCGGCCATGATCGCGTCGAAGTCGTCGTAGATCGACGGGTGCCGGGCCGTCGGGTGGGGATAGCCGGCCGGCCGGCGGGCCACCCGGTAGGCGTCGTCGACCCGGGCCCAGGTGGTCGACGGCCCGTTGGTCACGTTGAACTGCATCGGCCCGCCGCAGCAGCCGGCGAAGTTGAGGCCGTGGTAGGTGTCCCGCTCGGTCGAGAACGACGTCTCCTGGCGATGGACCGAGGCGATCAGCAGCCAGTTGACCGCGAACGCCCGTCCGGCGACGTCGTAGAGCCGGTAGAAGCCGGCCACCCAGCGCGCGGGGACATGGGCGGGGGCCCGGCGGCGGAACTTCGCCAGGTCGCGGATCTCCTGGGCGCGGGGCCGGGTGTCGACGATGGTCGCCGCCGCCGGGGCCGGGGCACCGGTCGCCGCGACCGGGGTCGCCGCGGGCGCCACCGGGGCCGGACCGGCCGGCCCGGCGATCGGGATCGCCGCCGCCGGGGCCGGGGCGCTCGGGCGGCCGGCGAGGGCCAGGGCGACGAGGCCGGCGCCGAGGGCGACGAGGCCGAGGACGATCCCCACGACCCGGCCCGGTCGGGGCGGCCGGGGCTGGGTGGCGAGTGGCCCGGGGGCGTCCACGATGCCCGTCAAGATAGGGGCTCGAGCCGCATCGTCACGTGCTCGATGCCCTCCTCGACGAACGGGCGCCCGCGGCGCGCGAACCCCTGGCCGGCGTAGAACCGCTCGCTCTCGAGCTGGGCGTGGAGGCTGACCGCGCCGGCCCCCATCCGCCGGGCCTCGACCACCGCGGCCTCCATCAGCGCCCGCCCGACGCCCCGCCGCCGGTGGTCGGCGCGGACGGCGACCCGCTGGACGACGACCGTGGCGGCAACGCCGTCGCCGTCGCCGTCGCCGTCGCCGTCGTCGAGGTCGAGCAGGCGGCAGGTCCCGACGAGCTCGCCGCCGGCGAACGCCCCGAGGTGGCGGGCGATCCGGTCGCGGCCGTCGCGCTCGGCGGCCAGGCTGACGCCCTGCTCGCCGCAGAAGACCGCCTCGCGGAGGGCGCGGGCCGCCGCGAGCTCGGCCGCCTCGGCCAGCCGGCGGACCTCGGTCGGGTGATGGTCGCCAGCCGCCCCCACGGGGCGACATCCTGACGCCGGAGGGGTCGTGACGCGGTGCTACGGTTCTCCGGAGCCCCCGCCCCCTCCAGGAAGTCATGCCCATGACCGACCTTCCCGCCGACTACTTCGAGCGCCCGCTCCGCGAAGTGGACCCCGAGATCGCCGAGGCCATCGACGCCGAGGTGCACCGCCAGCAGCGGACGCTCGAGATGATCGCCTCGGAGAACAGCGTTCCCCGGGCCGTGCTCGAAGCCCAGGGCTCGGTGCTGACCAACAAGTACGCCGAGGGCTATCCCGGCCGCCGCTACTACGGGGGCTGCGAGCACGTCGACGTCGTCGAGCGGCTGGCCATCGACCGGGCGAAGGCGGTGTTCGGCGGGGACCACGTCAACGTCCAGGCCCACGCCGGGGCCCAGGCCAACAACGCCGTCTACCACGCGCTGCTGCGCCCGGGCGACACGATCATGGGCCTGGCCCTCGCCCACGGCGGCCACCTCAGCCACGGGATGAAGGGCAACGTCTCGGGCCGCCTCTACGACATCGCCCCCTACGAGGTCTCGCCCGAGACCTACCTGATCGACATGGACGAAGTCGCGCGGATCGCCCGGGAGCGACGGCCGAAGCTCCTGATCGCCGGGTGGTCGGCCTATCCCCGGATCCTCGACTTCCCCCGCTTCCGGGCCATCGCCGACGAGGTCGGCGCCCTGTTCATGGTCGACATGGCCCACTTCGCCGGGCTCGTCGCCGCCGGCCTGCATCCGAGCCCGGTGCCCTACGCCGACGTGGTGACCACGACGATCCACAAGACGATCGGCGGGTCGCGGGGGGGCATGATCATCTGCCGGGAGGAGCACGCCAAGAAGATCGACTCGGCGATCTTCCCGGGCCAGCAGGGCGGGCCGCTCGAGCACATCATCGCCGGCAAGGCGGTCTCCCTGCGGATCGCCGGGAGCGAGCTCTTCCGGGAGCGCCAGGAGCGCACCCTGGCCGGCGCCCGGGCCCTCGCCGCCGAGCTGCTCGAGACCGGCGAGGGGGTCGACGTCCTGACCGGGGGGACCGACGTCCACCTCGTGCTCATCGACCTGCGCGCCTCCGAGCTCGACGGCCGGCAGGCCGAGGACCGGCTCGACGAGATCGGGATCACCGTCAACCGCAACGCCGTCCCCTTCGACCCGCGGCCGCCGATGGTCTCGAGCGGCCTCCGGGTCGGGACCCCGGCCCTGGCCACGCGGGGGCTCCAGGTCGACGACTTCGAGGAGGTCGGACGGATCATCTCGGCCGCCCTCACCCCCGGCTTCGACGCCGCCCGGGCCGAGCTGGCCGAGCGGGTGTCGGCGATCGCCGACCGCTACCCGCTCTACGGGTACCTGGCTTCCCCGGCCGCCGTCTGACCCGACGCTGACCGCGCCGGCGGGCGGCGCGTCATATCTTTCCTCCCTTCCCGACGCCTCCGCGCTCGCCCGGCCGCGCAGAGCAGCCCCGACACACAGAAAGCAAAGGTGGCCCGAAAGCATGACGGCAACGCCCGACAATGAGTTCCTCTTCACCTCCGAGTCGGTTACCGAGGGCCACCCCGACAAGATGGCCGACCAGATCTCCGACGGCGTCCTCGACGCCGTGATGGCCGACGACCCGTACGGGCGGGTCGCCTGCGAGGTTCTCGTCAACACCGGGCTGGTCGTCGTCGCCGGGGAGATCTCGACCGACACCTACGTGGACATCCAGGAGATCGCCCGGGAGACGGTCAACCGCATCGGCTACAACAACGCCCTCCACGGCTTCGACTGCAAGACGTGCGCGGTGATCAACGCGATCGACAAGCAGTCGCCCGACATCGCCCAGGGCGTCGACCAGGCCTACGAGGCGCGGACCGACGCGACCGACGACGACGAGCTCGACATCGCCGGGGCCGGTGACCAGGGGATGATGTTCGGCTACGCGTCCAACGAGACCGAGCAGCTGATGCCGATGCCGATCTCCCTGGCCCACCGCCTGGCCAAGCAGCTCGCCGTGGTGCGCAAGGACGGGACGCTCGGCTACCTGCGCCCGGACGGCAAGACCCAGGTCACCGTCCGCTACGTCGACGGCCGGCCGGTGGAGATCGAGAAGCTCCTGATCTCGACCCAGCACGCCGAGGAGGTCGACTCGCAGACCCGGATCAAGCCCGACCTCTGGGAGGCCGTGATCAAGCCGGTGCTCCCGCCCGACATGTACGACGAGGCGAAGCTGCTCGAGAACTTCCTAGTCAACCCGACCGGCCGGTTCGTGATCGGCGGCCCGATGGGCGACTGCGGCCTCACCGGCCGCAAGATCATCGTCGACACCTACGGGGGCATGGCCCGCCACGGCGGGGGCGCGTTCAGCGGCAAGGACCCGTCGAAGGTCGACCGGTCGGCCGCCTACGCCGCCCGCTGGGTGGCCAAGAACATCGTCGCCGCCGGCCTCGCCGATCGGTGCGAGGTCCAGGTCGCCTACGCGATCGGCGTGGCCCACCCGGTCTCGGTGATGGTCGAGACCTTCGGGACCGAGAAGATCGGCCGGGGACAGATCGCCGCGCTCGTGGCCGAGCACTTCGACATGCGCCCGGGCGCCTTCCGCGAAGAGCTCCGCCTCCACCGGCCGATCTACCAGAGGACGGCCGCCTACGGCCACTTCGGCCGGGAGGACGAGGGCTTCACCTGGGAGGAGACGGGCAAGGCGGCGACGCTCCGGGCGGCGGCCGGCCTCGAGCCCGTGGCCGTCTGACCGACCGCCGAGCGCCCGTGAAGCTGTCCGAGATCTACGCCCGCCCGGAAACGATCTTCTCGATCGAGTTCTGGCCGCCGAAGACGGCCGCGGGCGAGGCGGAGCTGCTCCGGGAGGTCGAGGTGCTCAAGGCCCTCGACCCGGCCTTCTGCTCGATGACCTACGGGGCCGGGGGCAGCACCCACGAGAAGACGGTCGACCTGGTCACCCGCCTCCACCGGGAGTCGGGGGTCGAGGTCATGTGCCACCTGACCGTCGTCGGCCAGCCGAAGACCTTCGTCCGCTCGGTCCTCGACCGGCTCGACGAGGCCGGGATCGAGAACGTCATCGCCCTGGCCGGCGACCCGCCGGCCGGCGCCGAGGCGGGCTGGACGGCGCACCCCGAGGGCTTCCCCCACTCGCGCGCGCTCGTCGAGGAGGCCGTCGGCCGGGGCTTCTCGGTGGCCGTGGCCGGGTTCCCGGAGATCCATCCCCGGGCCGGGAGCCGGGCCGCCGACCTCGGCTACCTGCGCGACAAGGTCGAGGCCGGCGCGGACGTGGTGATCACCCAGCTCTTCTTCGACAACGACGACTACCACCGCTACGTCGAGGAGGCCCGGCGGATCGGCGTCGACGTGCCGATCGTCCCCGGCATGCTCCCGATCCGCTCGGCCGCCCAGGCCCGGCGCTTCACGAAGATGTGCGGGGCGCGGATCCCGGCCCGGCTCGACGCCCTCCTCGCGAAGGTCGAGGACGACGACGAGGCAGCCATCCAGGTGGGCATCGACTACGCCACCGAGCAGGCAGCCGACCTCCTCGCCGCCGGGGCGCCCGGACTCCACTTCTACTCGTTGAACCGGTCGCGGAGCGTCATGGCGATCTTCGAGAACCTCTCCCTCCCGCTCTCGGGCTGAGCGTCGGCGGCCAGCGCCCGGCCGAGGCGGTCGGCGACCTCCCGGCCGCCGTCGAGCTCGTACGAGTCACACGCCGCGACCGCCTCGACGCCGCCGAGCGCCCCGGTCACGAAGACCTCGCCGGCCCGGCGGAGGTCGCCGAGCGTCACCGGCGCCGAGCTCCGGACCTCGAGGCCGAGCCGGCGGGCGTGGGCGAGCACCCGCGCCCGGGTCACCCCGGGGAGCAGGCGTCCGGCGACCGGCGGGGTGACCAGCGCCCCGTCGCGATCGACCAGGAACACGTTGGCCCGGGCGGTCTCGAGCAGGTGGCCGTCGAGGTCGCAGAGGAGGGGCTGCTCGGGGGCGACGGCCTCGGTCAGGGCGTCGAGCAGGCGCCGGTCCGACCACTTGTGGGCGCCGAGGCCGCCGGGCACCGTGGTCCGCTGGAGGCGCACGGGCGGGCGGGGACCGGGGAGGCGGGTGGCGACGATCGCCACCTCGAGCCCCCGCCCGGGGCGGACGCTCAGCCGCAGGCGCCCGGCCTCCGGTCGCTCGGCGGCGGCGGCCCGCAGGCGGGCGGCCAGGCCCGGGGGGAGCGGGCGGCCGTAGAGCGCGCGGACGCTCGCCTCGAGCCGCGCCAGGTGGAGATCGAGGGCCACCGGCCGGCCGTCCACGGCGAGCAGGGTCTCGAAGACCCCGGCCCGCGGGTCGGGGCGGGCGACCGGGCGGGGTCCGAGGCGGCGCGGCGGCGGGGCCGCCTCGGCGCCCGGGGGGTCCGGCGGGGCCAGGCGGGCGCCGATCGCCGCGAGGAGGGGGCCGGCCTTGGTCGCGCACTCGGCGAGCTCGGCTTCGGGGTCGGAGTCGGCGACGATCCCCCCGCCGACGCCGAGCCAGGCGCGGGGGCCGGCGAACTCGAAGGTTCGGATGGCCACGCTCAGCTCGAGCCCGGCGACCGGGCTGGCGAAGCCGATCGCCCCGGTGTAGACCCCCCGGCCCGAGCTCTCGAGCTCGGCGATCACGTCGATGGCCGCGATCTTCGGAGCCCCGGTCACCGATCCCGGGGGAAACGCGGCCGCCACGAGCGCGGCGTCGCCGACCTCGGGGGCGAGGCTGCCCGACACCTCGGAGGCGAGGTGCCAGACCCCGGTGTGCGCGCGCGGCTCGGCGAGCACGGGGACCCGGATCGACCCCGGGCGGCAGACGCGGCCGAGATCGTTGCGGACCAGGTCGACGATCATCACGTTCTCGGCCCGGTCCTTGCTCGAGGCGGCGAGGGCGGCCCGGGCGGCGGCGGCCGCCCGCGGCTCGCGGGGACGCCCGCCGGTGCCCTTGATCGGCTCGCTGCGCACGCGGCGGACCCGGCGCTCGAGGAACAGCTCGGGCGACAGGCTGGCCACCGCGCCCCACGGACCGCCGAGGAAGGCCGCCCGGCCGGGTCGCAGGCGGGGGACCGCGGCGGCGAACAGGTCGAGCGGGTCGCCGGTCAAGCGCGAGCCCAGGCGCCGGCAGATGTTGGCCTGGAAGATGTCCCCGGCGCTGATTCTCAGGCGGGCGGCCTCGACGGCGATGGAATGGCCCCGGTCTCCGGGCTGGGTCGTCCAGGGAGCGGTGGCGAAGGGCCGGGGTCGCGGCACGGACGCGGCCCGCCCGCGGAACTCGGCCAGCCGCCGGCGGAGGGCCGCCGCCCGGGCGTCGGTCCAGAGCGCCTCGAACCACCAGCCGCCGTCGGCGTCGGCGCGGAGGAGATGGTCGTAGAAGGCGAGCTCGAAGGGGGGCAGCTCGTCCGGCGAGGGCGGCCCGGCGCCGCCGGGTTCGAGGCGGCGCCGCACGTCGTATCCGAGATAGCCGAACCAGCCGCCGCCGACCGCCGCCCCGTCCGGGGGCGGGGCGACCAGCGGCTGGTCGTCGAGCAGGGCGAGTGGGTCCTCGTCGGGCGCGGCGACCCGCACCGGCTCCGACCCGATCAGGGCGCCGCCGCCGGCCCAGTCGCCGATCAGGGCGAAGGGCCGCCGATCGTCGCGGACGAGGAGCGCCGCCGTCTCCGGCGCGAGGCTCCACGGGAGGCGGCGGCACACCAGGCGGGTCGACGGCACGGGCACCATCGTCTGAGCCTACGGCGCCCGCGCGGGGGTGACGATTCCGGTGCCCTGGGGTTTAGATCGGCTCAGGCGGGTAGCCTCGGACCAGGGGCAGAGAGGGAATCGAACGCCGCGCCGCTCGTCCAACGCGCGTCGACGCCGCAACCCGCGACATCCGCGGCCGGACCCGTCGGGCCCGGCCTCTGCCAAGTGACTTCACGACAAAGGAGATCCGACTCGATGAGTCAGTCCGAACGGAAGATCGTCCAGTACCTCAACGAGGCTCACGCCTCCGAAGCCGGGTTGACCCGCGTGCTCCAGGCCCAGATCGCGATCACGCCGGCCGGGAGCTTCCGCAACCTGCTGGAGAAGCACCTGGGCGAGACCAAGCGCCACGCCCAGCGGCTGCGCACCCGGCTCGACGAGATCGACGGTCCCGACGGCTTCAAGCCGCTCGCGATCGGCATGGGCATGGCCGAGACCGTCCTCAGCCAGGTGCTGGCCATCGGCAAGACGCCGCTCGACCTGGTCCGCGGGACCGGCGGCGAGGAGAAGGTGCTCAAGAACGCCAAGGACGACTGCGCGGCCGAGGCCCTCGAGATCGCCACCTACACGGCGCTCGGTCACCTGGCCGAGACGGCCGGCGACGAGAAGACGGAGAAGCTCGCCGCGTCGATCCTGGCCGACGAGGAGCAGATGCTCAAGCGGCTGATGGCGGAGATCCCTCGCCTGACCCAGGCCGTGGCCGACGCCGCCTTCCGCGGCGACCCGAGCTACGACATCACCAAGACCGGGGCGGCCGACGCCGTCCGGTCGGCGGCGCGCACGGTCGAGGACACGGTCGACAGCGTGGCCAAGCAGACCAAGCGGACCGCCCGCCAGGCCCGCAAGGTTCCGGGCGTCGCCCAGGTCGAGGGTGAGGTCAAGGGCGCCCTGGCCGACGAGGACGACCTGCCGATCGCCGAGTACGACGACCTCACCGCAGCGGAGATCGCCGATCGTCTCACCGGGATGTCACAGATCGATCTGGCCAAGATCGACGCCTACGAGCGCAAGAACGACAACCGGACCACCGTGCTCAGCAAGACCGCCACGCTCCGGGGCAGCGAGCCGTGGCCGGGATACGACGAGCAGACGGTCGACGAGATCGAGAAGGCGCTGGCCGGGATCGACGATCAGGCCAAGCTCAAGGAGGTACGCGAGTACGAGCGGGCGCACAAGGATCGGAGCACCGTGATTCGCGCCAGCGAGCGGGAGCTCGCCCAGGCCGGCGGCTGACGGGAAACCGTCCAGTCACGCAGGAAGCGGGCGCCCACCGGGCGCCCGCTTCGCGTTCGGGTGAGAATGTATGTACCCGGCCGGCGGGGTCAGTCGGTCGCCCGGACGTCGACGAGCACGCCGCCCTGGAGGAAGCGCACCCGGGCGTCGTCGTCACCGCGTCCGCCGGCGAAGGCCCCGGCGTGGAGCATGAACCCGATCGATCGTTCGTCCTCGGCGCGATCGGTGACATAGAAGAACTGCGCCTCGGCCGCGGGGAGCCCCTTCACCACGGTCACGTCAGCCGCACGGCGCAGCACGCCTTCCAGGCGGGCGACGATCACCGGCCGGCCGTCGCGGTCGGAGGTCGTCACCGACACCTCGCGGCCGACCAGGCCGAGGAGGGCCGCGAGGGTCCCCGCGTAGTCGAGGTCCCCGTTGTGCGTACTCTCAGCCGCGTCCCAGGCGCTCATCGCACGCACCGGCCCCGGGCCGATCGCCGGGGTCGTGGTTCGGAGGCGGGGAGCATCGCCCGGGAGGTTATCGACGCTCCGTCCAGGGTACGTTCGTCCATCGGTTTTGCGCACGTAGGACGCCGGTCGATCGAGGCCGTTATTGGCTACCAACTATCAAAACGGCGGTACTGACAGCTTACGATGTATAGTAAGTTGGCCGTTGCCGCTTTTGCTCCCCCCGCCGCTGCCTAGGAGAAGAGACTTGCCTGACATACAGACGATCCAAGAACAGATTCAGACGCGCCTGGCCGAAGTGCGGAAGCTGCTCGAGCCGCTCCGGCTCGAGGAGGCGCAGCTGACGAAGATGGCCGCGACCTTCGAGGCCGAGGCCACGCAGCTTGCCACCCCCCCGCGCTCACGGCCGGCGGGCGCTCGCAAGAGCGCCCCCCGCAAGGCCTCCTCGACCACCGGCGCCCGCCGGGGCCGCCCGCTCGGAAGCGGAAACCGCGCACAGCAGGCGGTGGCGAAGATCAACGAGCAGCCGGGCATCACAGCGTCCGAGCTGGCCAAGTCGATGGGCATCAGCCCGAACTACCTCTACCGCGTTCTCCCGCGCCTCGAGCGGGAGTCCAAGGTCACCAAGCAGGGCCGCGGATATCACCCGGCCGGAGACGCGGCCGCGACGGCCCCGACCAACGGTCAGCCCGTCACCGCCTGATCCGACGCCGGCAGCACCGACTGACACGTCCGCCGCGAGGCTGACACCACCGACGGCCCGGCGCCACCAACGCGCCGGCCGTCGGCGTCGGCGTCGGCTCACAACCGTTCGTCGACGTATACGAGCTCCAGCGTCGGCGGCTCAGCCGCCCGGGCGGCGGCCCGGGCCATCGCCTCGAGGTCCCAATCCTCCGGCGGCGGCCCCGCTCGCCCGGCTGGGCGGAGGGCGTCGCCGAGGTCGTCGCGGAACGCCGCGTGGACGGCGGACGGATCCGGATGTCCCGACACGATCAGCCGGTAGCGCACGACGACGCCGTCGGGATCGTCGGTGACCTCGATGACCGTCTCGACCCCGAACTGATTCCACCGTCGACGGCAGGAGTCGACCCGGGCGTCGACCGCCGCGGCGTCGAGCAGCCACTCGGCCGGGAGGCGGGTCCGGGCGGCGAAGCTCACCCGAGGCGGCCGTCGCGGATGTGGGGGCACCGGTGGAGCGTCACGACCATGCCGACTTCCTCTCTGTCGCCGTCAGGAACGGCGGAGCCGCCCGAACCAACCGTACCCGAGACCGCGGGCCCTCCCGGCCGGGCTCCGGGCGCGGGTGACACAGTCGGCCTCGGGATCCGCGGACCCGACGGCGGGCGCGGCGGGGGCGCGGGGTCGCCCGTTCGCCGGGCGGGGCACCGCCCGGGCGGCGGCGTATTGTCCGCCCGGTGAGTGCGACCGAACTGCGTCCGCTCGGCGTCGGGGAGATCCTCGACGTCGCAATCAAGGCGTTCACCGGAAACGCCCGGACGCTGATCACGATCGGTGCCATCGTCGGCGTGCCGTTCGAGCTGCTGAGCGGTGTGATCCAGCTCTCGACGGTCTCGTCGGCCGATCAGGTCGGGGGGTCGCTGATGGCCGGCTCGGGCGGGAGCGTCGATTACTCACGGGCTCGCGTCGCCGGTCTCGTGGTCACCCTCTTGATCGGGTTCTTCGTCTCCCTGGTGCTCACCGCGGCGACCGTCAAGGCGGTGAGCGACGCCTACCTCGGCAACGTCCCGAGCGTCCGCGACTCGATCCTCTTCGCCCTGCGGCGCGTCCGTTCGCTGATCTGGCTGTACCTCCTCCTCGGCGTCGGACTGGCCGTCGCGGCCATCGCCCTGTTCATTCCGGCCATCTGGCTGTACGTGTCATGGTCGGTCGCCACGCCGGTGCTCCTGCTCGAGGACGTCCGGGGGACCGCGGCGCTCCGGCGCTCCTTCCGGCTCGTGCGCCGGCGCTGGTGGCCGACCGCCGGGGTGCTGGTGATGGCCTTCCTGATCGTCGGCGTCGCCGAGTTCGTGATCGCCGGCCTGCTCGCCGTGATCCCGCTGGCCATCGACGACTCGTCCGTCCTGCTCGCGGTCGTCGCCTCGACGATCTCCTCCGTAATCGCCGCCGCAGCGGTCAAGCCGATCCAGTCGGCGATCACCACCATCCTCTACTTCGACCTCCGCGTGCGCCGGGAGGGCTTCGACCTCTCGCTCCTCGCCGCCCGCCTCGGCCTGCCGGAGCCCAATCTCCCGGACTACGCGCTGCGCGACGCCCCGGCCGGCCTGAGCGACTGGGGCCAGCTCGACGGCCGCCAGGAGGCCCCGCCGTTCTGGCCGCCCCCACCCGGGTGGGCGCCCGACGGCCCCCCGGCCCCACCACCCGAGCACCCAGCCCTCAGCGGGACGCCCGCCGGCGCTCCGGCCCCGCCGTTCTGGCCGCCCCCACCCGGGTGGGCGCCCGACGGCCCCCCGGTCCCACCACCCGAGCACCCAGCCCCGAGCGCCGCCCTCGCCGACCCGCCGGCCCCGCCACCCGAGCACCCAGCCCCCGGCGCCGCCCCCGCCGACCCACCGGCCCCGCCACCCGAGCACCCAGCCCCGAGCGCCGCGCCCGCCGGCGTGCCGGCCCCGCCACCCGAGCACCCAGCCCCCGGCGGGGCGCCCGCCGGCGCGCCGGCCCCGCCACCCGAGCACCCAGCCCCGAGCGCCGCGCCCGCCGGCGTGCCGGCCCCGCCACCCGAGCACCCAGCCTCCGACGCGGCGCCCGCCGGCGTGCCGGCCCCGCCAGCCGAGCACCCGGCCCCCGGCGGGGCGCCGGCCGGGGAGTGACCCTGCCCGCGGCGAGCGCGGCCGCCGTCGACTACCGCGGCATCGCCCAGCAGATCGTCTCGGAGGACCGCTTCCGGACGCCCCCGCTCCCCCGCCCGCTCCACGGCGTCCTCGACGCCCTCGGCCGGGCGGCGACGCCGTTCGCCGAGGCGATCGACGACGCCTTCTCGGCCGTGGCGGCCTGGCTCCCGGGGGGCGCGGCCACGGTCTGGGTCATCCTCGGGGCGGCCGTCGTCGCGCTCGCGGCGGTCGCCGCCGGGCGCCTGACCGACCGGACGCTGACCGACCGGGCCGCCCCGGCGGCGCGCGTCGACGGCGCCTCGGGCGGGCCGGACGCTCGCGGGCTCGAGGCGGCGGCCGACCAGGCCGAGCGGGACGGCGACTTCGGCCAGGCGGTGCGCCTGCGCTTCCAGGCCGGGCTCCTCCGGCTCGACGAGCTGGGCGTCCTCGCCTACCGCCCGTCCCTCCCCAACGCCGCCGTCGCCCGGCGCCTGCGCTCGCCGGTGTTCGACGGGCTGGCCCGCCGCTTCGAGGAGGTCGTCTACGGCGGCCGTCCCGCCGGTCCGGAGGACGCCGGGCGGGCGCGCGAGGCGTGGGCGGACGTCCTGCGCGAGGCGCGGCCCGCGTGATCCCGCGGCCCCCCTCGACGCCGGGCGCCCGGGCCCGGAGGGTCGGGCTGGTCGCGGCCGGGGTGGCGCTCGGCCTGGTCGCGCTCAGCTCGGCCATCAACGCCCTCGTCCCCAGCCGGCACGGGCCGCCGTCGTCCTCCTACTCGACGACGCCGGCCGGCCTGGCCGCCTACGCCGAGCTGCTCGCCCGGACCGGCCACCCGGTGACCCAGCTCCGCCGCCCCCCCGCCCCGGGCGTCCTCTCGCCGGCGTCGACGGTGATCCTCCTCGATCCGGACGCCGTGCTGGCCGCCGAGGGCCGCGCCCTCGCCGCGTTCCTCGCCGCCGGCGGCCATCTCGTCACCGGCGGGACGAGCTCGGGCTCCTTCCTGGCCACCATCCTCCCCCGCCCGCCTGGTCTGAGCGCGTCCGCCCCGCCCGACGCCCTGCCCCTGGCCGCCGTCCCCGAGACGGTCGGGGTCGGTCGCGTGGTCACCCTCGGCCAGGCCGGCTGGTCGCCCGGCCGAGCCCGGCCCGGTCTGGTCGCGGCGCTCGGCCGCGCGGGGCGGCCACCGCTCCTCATGGTCGGCGACGTGGGCCGGGGCCGTATCGACCTCCTCGCCGACGCCTCGCCCCTCCAGAATCGGCTGCTCGCCCGCGCGGACGACGCGCGCCTGGCGGTCGACCTCGCCGGCGCCGATCGCCGGCCGGTGGTGTTCGTCGAGTCGGTGCACGGCTACGGGCCGGCGCGCGGGCTGGCCGCCCTCCCCGGGCGCTGGTGGTGGGCCCTCGGCGGGCTGGCGCTCGCCGGGCTCGCCTGGGTCGCCTCCCGCTGGCCGCGGCTCGGCCCGCCGAGCGTCCGCGGGCGGACGCTCCCGCCGGCCCGGAGCGCATATCTTCAGGCGATGACGACGATCCTCCGCCGGACCGACGCGCCCGCCGAGGTGGCCGGGCTCGCCCGGGCCGCCGCCCGGCGCCTGGCCGCCCGCCGCCTCGGTCCGACCACCCCGAGCGTCGAGGAGTACCGGAGCCTCGGGCTCGCCGAGGCCGAGGCCCGCGCCCTCGCCGCCACCGAGCCGCCCGGCGCCGACGACCTCCTGACCCTCGGGGCGGCGCTCGCCCGCCTCGAGCGCCGGGCATGAGTCCGCCCGACCCCCTGCGCGACCTGCGCGACCGGCTCCTCGGCGAGGTCGGACGCGTCGTCGTCGGCCAGGACGAGGCGGCCGAGATGATCCTCGCCGCGCTCGTCGTCGGCGGCCACGTGCTGCTCGAGGGCGTTCCCGGCGTCGCCAAGTCGCTCCTCGCCGAGACGGTCGCCCGGACCCTGTCCATCGACTTCGCCCGGGTCCAGTTCACCCCCGACATGCTCCCCTCGGACATCACCGGGACGATGACCCTCCGGGCCGGGGACCTCTCGTTCCGGCCCGGGCCGATCTTCACCAACGTCCTCCTGGCCGACGAGATCAACCGGACCCCGCCGAAGACCCAGGCCGCCCTGCTCGAGGCGATGCAGGAGCGCCAGGTGTCGATCGAGGGCGAAGCCCATCCCCTGCCCGCTCCGTTCCTCGTCCTGGCCACGCAGAACCCGATCGACTACGAGGGCACCTACCCCCTCCCCGAGGCCCAGCTCGATCGGTTCGTGGCCAAGCTCGAGGTCGGCTACCCCGACGAGCGCCAGGAGCGAGCGATGCTCTCGCTCGGCCACGACGGCCTCGTTCCCGCCCGGCTGGCCGAGGTCCGGGCGATCGCCGGACCGGCGGACATCATGGCCGCGCGGGCCGAGGTCGACGGCGTCGCCGTGTCCGAGCCGGTCCGCGACTACGTGGTCGCCCTCGTGCGGCGGACCCGCTCGCTCCCGAGCGTGTCGCTCGGGGCCTCGCCCCGGGCCGCCGTCCACCTGCTCGCCCTCGCCCGGGCGACCGCCGCCCTCGCCGGCCGGGCGTTCGTGATCCCCGAGGACGCGGCCACGGTCGCCCCGGCCGTCCTCGGCCACCGCATCCTGATGTCGCCCGAGGCCGAGCTCGAGCAGTACACGAGCGCTGACGCCGTCCGCGCGGCCCTCGCCGAGGTGCCCGTCCCCCGATGACGCCGACCCCACGGGCGGCGGCGATCCTCGCCGGCCTCGGCCTCCTCGGCCTCGTCGTCCCGCCGGTGGTCGCCGCCCTCGCCGCGGCGGCGCTCCTCGCGGCGATCGCCGTCGACGCCCGGAGCGTCCGCCGGGCGCCGGCGATCGAGCGCGAGGTCAGCCGGGTGATCGCCCGGGGCACTCCGGTCGCGTTGCACCTGCGGGCCGACGAGCGCGACGGCCGGCGGGTGCGCCTCCGCCAGCCCGCCCCGGCCGATGTCCGGATCGAGCCGGAGACGGCGACCGGAGCGCTGGCGGCGACGCTGACCGGCGCGCGGCGGGGCCGCCACCACCTCCCCGGGGTGGCCAGCGTCAGCCTCGGCCCGCTCGGGCTCGCCCGCCGGCACCACCCGGCCGGGGCGCCGCACGAGCTGCTCGTCTACCCCGACCTCCCGGCCGCCCGCCGCCTCGCCCTCCTCGTCCGGCGGGGGGCCCTGGCCGGCGGCGTGGCCGCCCGGGGGCCGCTCGGGCTGGGGACGGAGTTCGAGTCGATCCGCGAGTACCTGCCCGACGACGACTTCCGCCAGGTGAACTGGCGGGCCAGCGCCCGGCTCGGGCGCCCGATGACCAACCAGTACCGGATCGAGCAGGATCGCGAGGTCATCTGCCTCGTCGACGCCGGGCGTCTGATGGGCACCCCGCTCGGGGACCGCACCCGCCTCGACGCGGCCCTCGACGCGGTGACCGCGGTCGCGCTCGTAGCCGACGAGCTCGGCGACCGGTGCGGGGCGATCGCCTTCGACAGCGCCATCCTTATCGAGCTCCGACCCGGGCGCCGGGGCGGGCGCCGGGTGGTGCGGGCCCTCTTCGACCTCGAGCCCAGCGGGCGGGACAGCGACTTCGAGCTCGCCTGCGCCCGGGTCGGCGCCTCCCGCCGCGCCCTCGTCCTCGTCTTCACCGACCTCGTCGACCTGGCCGCCGCCCGGTCGCTGCTCGCGGCGGCGCCGCTGCTCACCCGCCGGCACGCCGTCGTCGTGGTCAGCGCCCAGGATCCCGACCTCCGGCGGGCGGCCGTCCGCCCGCCCGCCGACACGGCCGAGGCCTACGAGACGGTCGCCGCGGTCGACGTCCTCGAGACGCGGCTCGCCGTGGCCGCCCAGCTCACCCGGCGGGGGGCCATGGTGATCGAGGCTCCGGCCGAGCGGATGGCTCTCCGCTGCGTGCAGGCCTACCTCAGCGCGAAGGCCCGCGCCCGGCTCTGACCGGCCGGGCCGGCGCGTCGGTGTTGGGGATCGTGGCCGCGGCCGGGGCCGGGGCCGGGGCGGGGGCGGGGGCCGGGGCCGGGGCGGGGGCGGGGGCCGGGGGCCGGCCGCGCCAGACGACGAGCGCCCAGTAGATCCCGGCCAGACCGAACCCGACGCCGAGCGCGGTGGGCAGGCCCACCCCCCGCGGGGTGAGGAACCCCTCGGTGAGCCCGGCGACGACCAGCCAGACCGCGGTCCCGAGCACGAGCACCACGGCTTCGCGGGCGGTGTCGCGGAGGGACTCGAGGCGGGTGACCGGCCCCGGGTCGATCACCGCCCAGCCGACCCGGAGTCCGGCGCACGCGCTGACCGCGATGCACGAGAGCTCGAGCAGGCCGTGGGGGGCGACGTAGCGGACGAACGTCTCGAAGCTCCCGCCGTCGAGCGTCAACCCGGCGAGGGCGCCGACGAGGAGGCCGTTGTAGGCGACCACGGCCAGCGTCGCCACCCCGAGGGTCAGCCCGCCGGCGAAGGCGACGAGGCTGACGCGGATGTTGTTGGTGAAGATCTCGCTGGCCAGCGACGCCTGGTCGGCGCCGGACAGCCGGGCGTGATGGACCAGCGGTCCGGCCACCCCGCGGAACTGCTCGGGGACCAGGCCGATCGCCGCCCCTGGATCGGCCAGCGCCCAGGCGGCGGCGAGGAGCGCCGGCCCGATCAGGGCGATCCAGGCGACGGCCAGGGCGCCGGGCCGCCGGCGGACCTCCCGCCAGTAGCCGGTCGTGACGAAGGCGCGCAGGCCGGGCCGGCGGACGCGGCGGCCGTAGACGGCCTGACGCCCCTCGCGGACCAGGACCTCGAGGCGGTCGACCACCGACTCGCCGGGGAAGCGGCGGCGGGCGAGCGCGAGGTCGGCGGCCGCGCTCCGGTAGAGCGCCCCGAGCTCGAGCGCCCCGGCGGCCCCCAGCCGGTCCGGACGGCCGCGTGACCGGTGGAGCGCCTCGCCGAGTCGCTGCCAGTCGGGTTCGCGCGTGGTGAGGAATGTGTCTAGCGTCATGGGCGTGGAGCTCGAGGATTTCATCAGGCTGTCCACCCCGGAGGGGGTCGAGCTCGAGATGAGCCTCGCCGGGGTCGGCTCCCGGATGATCGCCGGCGGCCTCGACCTGCTCGTCAAGCTCGTCCTCATCGGCGCCCTGGCCGCCGTCCTGGCCGCGGTCGGCGCGGCCGGGGTCGCCCTGTTCACCCTCGGCTCGTTCCTCGTCCTCTTCGGCTACGACGTGCTGTTCGAGGTGCTCGGGCACGGGCAGACCCCGGGCAAGCGCCGGGCCGGGCTGCGCGTCGTGCGCAGCGACGGCAGCCCGGTCGACCTGCCGAGCAGCGCGGTGCGCAACATCGCCCGCCTGATCGACGGTCCGCCCCTCGCCTACCTGCCGTCCGTCGTCGGCATCCTGGTGACCCGGAACAATCAGCGTCCGGGGGACCTCGCCGGGGATACGGTGGTCATCCGCGCGGTGGCCCGCCAGCGGCGGCGGCGCCGGCGGCGAGCCCGGCGGCGGACGACCGAGCGGCCCCCGGTGGCCGGGCCGCCGGCGCCGGCCGCCGGCTGGGACGTCAGCGGGATCGGTCCCGAGGAGCTCGCCGTGGTTCGCCGCTTTCTCGAGCGCCGCGACGCGCTCCCGCCCGCCGCCCGGCGCACCCTCGCCCTCCAACTGGCCGACGGCCTGCGGGTGCGCGTGACCGGGGCGCCGGCCGACGGATCGGCCGAGGGGTTCCTGGAGACGCTCCTCGCCACCAAGGCCGCCCGGCGCGGAGGGGTTGCGCCCCCGGATTCACCGGGTTAGCCTGCCTGCGGGGCGGAGTCCGGATTTTCGATCAGGGGAGCTCACCAGATGGCCACGACCCTTCGGGATCACCCCGGCCTACGCGACGGGACCGTCGGGGGGGCCACGCGCCGGGTTCTGGCAACGCGTCGGCGCCTACCTCGTGGACGGCATCCTCCTCTCCGTCATGAACACCGTGCGGCTGGTCGGGCCGAAAGGTGTCGGATATGTCGTCGGCGTGATCGTCGGCATCGTCTATTTCGTGTACCTCGAGGGAGGTCCGACCGGGCGGACGCTCGGGATCAGGGTGGTGTCCTTCGACACCGGCGGCCCGATCGGCTACCCGCGGGCGTTCATCCGCTATGTCGGCCGGATCATCGACTTCGTCGTCCTACGGTCCGGTCGGGTAGGCGCCGACCGGCCCGACCGCGTCCGAGGCCAGCTTGTCGTGCCAGCACTGCTCCTCCCGGTCCGAACAGCATCCACCGGACGCCGATGAGAAAGGCCGCCGGGCGGGTGCGATGGCCGGGGGTGCGCCGGCGGCTGAGCTGGCAGGCCCCGGGCCGTTCGCGGGCAGGCCCTGGCGTTCGCCGACGTCGACGTCGACGCGCGCGCAGCCGGCGATCGCCACGACCCGGCGCTCGCGGGGGAGCGTCACGTTCACCGCCGTCGACAGCGGCGCCCGGGGCGCCCACACGATCCGCCTGTTGCTCGACCCGGACGGGCTCGTGCGCCAGGTGCTGAACCCGGCGCGGTTTACCCCGCCGCCGGTGCGGCAGGCCGCGCCCCGGGTCCGGGCGGTCAGCCTCGGGCTCGAGGCCGGGCCGTTCGCGACGGCGGCGGCGGCGGCCGGGCGTTGACGGTTGGGCCGCCGAGGGCGGCGGGCTCGGGTGGGGCCCGTCACGTTCAGAGGACGCGGGCACCGGTCGTCGCGCTGATCACCGGAGCCTCGAGCGGGATCGGCGCGGCGACCGCCCGGCGGCTCGCCCGGGAGCCGGGGATCGAGCTCGTCCTCGTGGCCCGGCGGGAGGAGCGGCTGCGGGCGCTGGCGACCGAGCTGGCCGGGGCGACCACGTTCCTCGCCGTCGACCTCACCGACCCGGACGCCCCGGAGCGGGTCCTCGGCCACGTGCGCGACCGCCACGGTCGCCTCGGGCTGCTCGTCAACAACGCCGGGGCCGCCTGGCGGGCGACCTTCGCCGAAGGGGGCTACGCCAACGTCCGGCGGACGATGGAGCTCAACTTCGACGCGGTCGTCCGGCTGACCGAGGCCCTCCTCCCGGTCCTGCGCGAATCGGCGCCGAGCGCGATCGTCAACGTGGCGAGCACGGCCGGCCGGGCGGCCCGGGGCGGGAGCGGGGCCTACTCGGCGAGCAAGTTCGCCCTCGCCGGCTGGTCGGATTCGCTCTTCGTCGAGGAGCGCAGCCACGGCGTCCACGTCGGCCTGGTGCTGCCCGGGTTCGTCGCCACCGAGGGCTTCCCCCAGCGCGAGCTGGTCGAGCGGCGGCTGACCCGCTGGGCGGTGGCCCGGCCCGAGCTCGTCGCCGAGGCGATCGTCGAGACCGGGCTGCACGGGCGGCCCGAGCGCTACGTCCCCCGCGCCTACGCGCTCGTCGGCGTGCTGCGGCTCGTCGCCCCGGCGCTGGTCCGGCGGTTCCTCGTCGGATCGGGGGCCGCGGCGCTGACCACCCGGACGGGTGGCGACGACGACGCCGCGACCGGCTACCGGGGTCGAACCGGGCGGGACTGACTACTCGGCTTGCCGGCCGAGCAGGGCGACGAAGCGGTCGATCCGCCGCCGCTCGTCGGGGGAGAGGGCGCCGTCGACCTCGACGAGGAGCGTCATCGGTCCGCGCTCGCGGGCCCAGGACCGGGCAGCGTCGGTGAACGCGCTCCCGACCCAGACGAGCGGGAGCGCGGCGGCATGGGCGATCACCGTCTCCTCCTGGCGGACCGGGGTCTCCTCCCGGCGGAGGACCCGGACGGCGAGCAGGTCGAGCGCCTGGGCGACCGCGTTGACCGCGTCGAGGCCGCCGTCGTCGACGAGGAGAGCGACCTCCCCGTCCCGGAGCATCTCGGCGGCCCAGCCCCGGGGCGCCCCGTCGAGTGCGCCGGGGACGCAGACGAGCCGGAAGATCGGCGTCGCCACGTTCAGCCGAGCGTCAGGATCTGAAGCGCCTCGGTCGAGACCGCGGTCTTGTCGGGCCGCACGTGGACGAGCAGGAAGGCGGTCAGGCTCTGGTGCTGGCTGAGGGCGTAGTCGCGCAGGGCGACGCCGTTCCCGTTCAGCTGGAAGTTGAGCGCCGGGCCGTGGGGCGCGATGTGGGTAAGGATGTTGGTCATCGTGGTGAAGCCGTCCGCGTGCGGGGAGCCGGGGTTGCCCGGGCGGATCTCCTTGGCCCGCAGGACGATCCGCAGGCCGGCGCTGCAGGAGGTCGTGAAGGCGGCGCCCGGCCTCCCGGTGAGCGTGGCGACGAGGCCGGCGAGGACGGCCTTCGCGGTCGCCGCGGGGTCGCACTTGATCGGCGCCCCGGTGGATCCGGAGCCCGGCGAGCCGGGAGACCCGGGGGCACCGGGTGTCCCGGGGGCGCCGGGGGTGGCCGGGGCCGCCGTCACGTCGACCGATTCGTTGGCGTCGCCGCAGGCCGAGCCGACGGCGCCGTTGGTGTGATCGCCGAGGTAGAAGGCCCGCCAGCGATAGGTGCCCACCTGATGCGGGGTGAACGGCTGGGAGACGGTCGAGGCGGGGTCGGAGATCGTCACGTCAGACCCGCCGACCGCCGGGCCGGCGCAGCCGGTGTCGGTCGGCTGATAGATGCGGAAGCGGACGATCCCCGTCGGGGCCTTGCCGCCGGCCAGGGCCGCCGTGTCGGTCACCGTACCGCCGACCTGGACCGAAGGCGAGGCGACAGTGGTGATCGTCGGGGTGACCTCGGTGACCAGCACCTTCTCGGTCGAGTCGTTGCATCTGGTGGTCGCCGGCGCGTAGGTGGCGTCGCCGCTGTAGGTGTCGACCCACACGTAGTCGCCGGGTAGGGTGGGTGTGAAGGGCGGCGAGACCACCTGCTGATGGGTCGGCGCCGGGATGGTCTGAGTGAACACCGGAGGGTTGGCGCACGTCGGGTCGTTCGGGCCGTAGAGCGCGAAGCCGATCGTCCCGGTCGGATGATCCTTGGGCTTCGGCTGGAGGGGGTCACCGAGGAGGATCGCGGTATCGGTGATGGAACCCGCCCCGACCGAGATCGACTTCGAGGCCTGGGTGGCGAACGTGGCCTTGACCGACCCGGTGTCGGCCGAGGCTGCCGCCCCGATGACCAGGAGCGCCGCGAGCATCCCGAGCGCGGCGAGCGTGCGGGCGGGTCGGACCGTGGCCCGGATACCCGGTGTGAATCGGTGTGCTCGCATGATCGTCTCTCTCCTGACGGTGGCTGCCCGACCGGCCCGGCCGCAAGACGGCCAAATATAGCCCGTCGGTCGGCGGGTGCGCGCCGCTGGGGCGCGGCCCGGTAGGTCAGGCGACGGTGCCGAGGGCCGACCAGACCTCGAGCTTCGTCGCGACCCGCGCGCATACGTCGGCGCTCACGTCGGTGGTCGATGCCTGGCCGCCGAGGTCGAGCGTACGCACCCCCGACGCGGTGCCCTCGAGCACGGATTCGTAGATCGCCCGCGAGGCGAGCCCGGCCCGGGCATGGCCGGCCTCGGCGGCGTGGTGGAGGATCGCGGCGCAGGCGAGGAGCATCGCCATCGGGTTGGCCAGGTTGGTGCCGAAGAGGGCGGGCGCCGTCCCGTGCGGGGCCTCGGCCATCGCCACCTCGGTCTCGTAGTCGGCGTTGAAGGCGAGGAGCACCGACTCGGCGCCGGCGATCGACCCGAACAGCGGCAGCACGAGATCGGAGAGGCAGTCGCCGTCGCGGTTGAGCGCCGGGATGACCAGCGGTGAGTCGGCGGCCCCGCTGATCAACCCGGCGTAGGTCGCGTCGATCAGCACGGGCGAGTAGAGGGTGTCCGGGTGGCGCCGGGCGGCGGCGTCGAGCTCCTCCTTGAACATGCCCTCGTAGACCGGGGAGACCGTCCATTTCGGGCCGCCGTAGACCCGCCCGCCGATCGCCGTCGCGGTGCGGAAGGCGTACTCGGCCACGGCGTGGCAGGTCGACCGCCTGATCCGCTCGGTGCTCAGGGCGACCTCGTCGGCGCCACTCCCCTCGCGCCACTGCTTGGCCCCGTAGGCGCCGTCGACGGCCATGCGGACGACGGCGACGGGAAAATGGATGCCGGCGACCGGCGCGACGCCGGGGATGCGCCGTCCGGTGCGGATGATCACCTTCCCGTCGACCTCCTCGCGGAGGATGCGATTCGGCGAGCCGACATCGCCGGCCCCCTCGGGGGTGATCGTCGCCGCCTTGATCCCGAAGCCGGCCTCGCGCATCGCCCGGGCCGCCTCGTGGACCACGGCGTTGGCGCTCGCCCGGCGGGCCGGGAGGGAGAGGTCGTAACGGACGAGCTCGACCTCGAGACCGCAGACGTCGGGAGCGAGGACCGAGAGCGCGGCGTCCAGGAGCTCCTGGCCGGTCTCGTCGCCTTCGAGAACCACGATTCGCAGCATCGGCCGGCTAGGTTACCGGCGCGGGCGTGGCCGGATGGCGGGTCGGCCTGGCCCGGCGGGCCAGGTGGCGGGTGCCCGGGACCAGGGGTATCGTCACGGGAAATGGAAGAGCTTTCCGGGGTCAAGGGCCAGCAGCGGAAGATGTGGACGCTCGGCGACTACCCGGCCGTCGCGCTACCCTTCCAGCCGGCGGCCGACGCCCTCGTGCGGGGCGTGGGGATCGGCGTCGGCCAGGACGTGCTCGACGTGGCGACGGGGACGGGCAACGCGGCGATCGCGGCCGCCCGGGCCGGGGCGAAGGTCACCGGCCTCGACCTGACCCCCGAGCTGTTCGAGGACGCCCGCCGCCGGGCGGCGGACGAGGGCTTCGAGATCGACTGGATCGAGGGCGACGCCGAGGCCCTTCCGTTCGCGGATGGGTCCTTCGACGCCGTGGTCTCCGTCTTCGGGGCGATGTTCGCACCCGACCAGCGGCGGACCGCCACCGAGCTGGTGCGGGTCTGCCGCCCGAGCGGCACGGTCGGCGTCTGCGCCTGGACCCCGGACGGGGTGTTCGGACGGATGGTCCGGCTGCTCATCTCGAGCGGCCCGCCGCCGCCACCCGGCTTCATGCCGCCGGCGCTCTGGGGTCACGAGGAGCACGTCGCCGGCCTCTTCGACGGCCTCGGCGTCTCGCTCGAGTTCGAGCGGGGCCAGGTGCCGTTCGCGCACGATTCGCCCGAGGCGTGGGTCGGCCACCTCGATCGGGTGTTCGGCCCGATCATCCTGGCCAAGGCGGCGCTCGAGCCGACCGGGGCGTGGGACGCCGTACGGGCCGAGCTGGTCGGCCTCTACGCGTCGTTCAACCAGAGTCCGGACGGCCGGTTCCTCGTCCAGGCCGAGTACCTGACCACGATCGCCCGCCGGTAGGCCCTACGCCGGCTACGGTGACGTTATAGACGGGCTGAGCAGCCTCGCCACGGCGCTCGGGCGGGCCGTCCCTCCTTCGTGACTGCGAGAACGTCGGTCACGCTGATCGGGCCGACCCGCTGCGGGACCCGCCGCGCGTCGACTGAGCTCCCGGGGTAGGGTGCGGTGCTCGGGGGGAGACCGATTCAGTCTGACGGGCCCACGCTCCCGACGGTCTCCCCGGGATGACGACGTTCGAGGAGAGCAATGCCTATACCTACGGAGTTGGTTGGATCTCTGCCGCGGCCGATGAAGCTGCAGGAGGCCTACGCCGACTATGACGAGGGCAAGATCACGTTCGAGCAGCTCCAGGCTGAGCAGGACGTGGCGGCAGAGGATTCGATCAAGCGTCTGGAGGAGACGGGCGAGCCGACCGTCACCGACGGCGAGCAGCGGGAGTCGAGCTTCGCGACGTACCCGATCACCGACACGCTGGCCGGCACCGGCCTGGCCGACAACCTGGCCGGGGACGGCCAGTTCTTTGCCATCTTCGACGATGGCCACCATCGGCAGCTCCCGCGGCTGACGGGCGGCCCGTTCCGCTACAAGACGTTCGCCTCGGAGTTCGTCGAGAAGAACCGGGCGATCGCGTCGCATCCGGTGAAGCAGGCCGTGATCTCGCCGTCGATGATGATGCTCCTCTACCCGCTCGAGGGCGAGATCGAGGGCTACTCGCGCGAGCAGTTCCTCGACGACTGCGTCAACGAGTGCGAGCGTGACATCCGTCAGTGCTTCGCCGCCGGCGCCGTCCGCGTGTCGATCGACTTCACCGAGGGCCGGCTGGCGAACAAGAACGACTCGCGCAACCCGTGGACGGGCAAGGACATGCTCCAGGAGTTCATCGCCATCAACAACCGGGTGCTCGCGCGCTTCTCGGCCGAGGAGCGCAAGAACATCGGCATCCACACGTGTCCGGGTGGGGACTGCGACTCGGTGCACAGCAAGGAAGTGCCGTACGAGCAGCTCCTCGATCACATGTTCGAGATCAACGCCGGGTACTTCCTGATCCAGTGCGCGAGCGAGGAGGACAAGGAGAAGGTCTACCGGCTGTGCGGAGAGAACAGCCGCGAAGACGCCGACGGCGTGGCCCAGGTCTGCTTCATCGGGGTGATCAACCCGCTGAGCCCCGAGGTCGAGACGGCCGAGCAGGTCAAGAACGACCTGGTGGCGGCGGCGAAGTACATCCCGGTCGAGCGCCTCGGCGCGACCGACGACTGCGGCTTCAGCCCGTTCAGCCGGGACGTCAAGCCGAAGCACGGGTCTCCGGACTTCGCCCGCGACGTCGCCATGCAGAAGATCGCCGCCCGCCTCGAGGGCGCCCGCCTCGCATCCGAGGAGCTTGGCGTCTGACCCTCGTCGCCGACGGGCCGCCGGGGATGAGCGCCGAGCCGGTGCCCGTCGGCGTCGGCGACGCCGACCGCTTCAATATATGACATGACACACAATTCCCGTGGACGGCATGAGAGTATTCTCATAATCTCCTGAGAGGGTGACGTCATTTCGGGGATCCTTACCCGCGACTTAGGCCCCGATTAGGCGTACCACGAGCATCAAGGTGACCGATGTCGGCCGCCGCCACCGCCACGCCAGTGCCGCTCGACGCCGCCCGCCTAGCCGGCGGGCGGCGGGGCATCGCGGCGGCGCTCTGGCTCGCGTTCGCCGGCAACGCGGCGGTCGTCGTCTGGCTCTGGCTCCACGGCGGTGGGCTCACGGCCGTCCACGGGACCGGCGATCTCCTCACGAGCGTCGGCCGGGTCACCGGGCTGGTCGGCACGTACCTCGCCCTGGTGGAGATCCTCCTCCTCGCCCGGATCCCCTGGCTCGAGCGGTTGGTCGGCTTCGACCGGCTGACCGTCTGGCACCGCCGCAACGGCAAGGCCTGCCTGTTGCTCCTGCTCGTCCACACGGTCCTGATCACGATCGGCTACGCCCTGGTCGACGGAATCTCGGTCGGAAGCGAGACGACGAGGCTGCTCGACAGCTATCCGGGCATCGTCACGGCGACGATCGGGACCGGACTGCTGGTCGTCGTGGTGATCAGCAGCCTGATCATCGTCCGGCGCCGGCTGCCCTACGAAGGCTGGTACGCGCTGCATCTGGCGACCTACGCGGGCATCGCCCTGGCCTACGCCCACCAGCTCCCGACGGGCAACGAGTTCTCGGCCAACCCGAGCCAGCGCGACTACTGGATCGCGCTCTACGTGGCCACGCTCGTCCTGCTCGGGGTCTACCGGGTCGCGCGTCCGGCGGCCAGAGGGTTCCGCCACCGGCTACGGGTCGAGAGCGTGGAAGTCGAAGGGCCGGGCGTGGTCTCGGTGCGGATCGCCGGCCGCCAGCTCGACCGGCTCGGAGCCCGGGCGGGCCAGTTCCTGCTCTGGCGCTTCCTCACGCCCGGGCGGTGGTGGCAGTCGCATCCGTTCTCGCTGTCGGCCGCTCCGGATGGGCAGACGCTGCGGATCACGGTCAAGGACGTCGGGAGCTTCACCCACGGCCTCGCCGCCTTGGAGCCGGGGACGCCGGTGTTCGCCGAAGGCCCCTTCGGGACGTTCGCCGCGGCGAGCCGCCGGCGGCCGCGGGTGGCGCTGATCGCGGGTGGGATCGGCATCACCCCGTTGCGGGCCCTCTACGAGGAGCTCGAGGGCGGGCCGGGCGACGTGGCGCTGATCTACCGGGCGATGCGTGACGAGGATCTGGTCTTCCGGGACGAGCTCGAGCAACTGGCCGTGGCCCGCGGGTCGGAGCTGTTCTTCGCGGTCGGCGATCACCGCTCGGCCGAGGGGGCAGCGCTGCTCTCACCGGAGCACCTGCTTAGCCTGGTGCCGGACCTCGCCGTCCGGGACGTATACCTGTGCGGTCCGGTGGCGATGATGGAGACCGTCAAGCACAGCCTGCGGCGGGCGGGCGTGCCCGGCCGCCAGGTTCGTACCGAGCGCTTTGCCCTAGCCGGATGATGACAAGGAGGATCACCATGCGCCGACCAGTCCAGGCCGTCCTATCGACGATCGCCGCCGTCAGCCCGACGGTGACGGGCATCGCCGCCGCGGCCGAGATGCAGCCGCCGGGGAGCGCGGCGGCGGCCGCCGCCGCCGCCGCCAAGGTCTACCACGGGTCGAAAGCGAGCATGCGATGGGGCGTGGTCCAGGTGACCATCACCGTCGTCGGACGCCGGGTAACCGGGGTCGGCGACTCCCTGCCCGAGGTCAAGCCGCGGTCGAAGTTCATCAACCAGCGGGCCGAGCCGATCCTCAGGCGCGAGACCCTCCAGGCCCAGAGCGCCAAGGTCAACGCCGTGTCGGGTGCGACGCTGACGAGCCGGGCGTGGGCCCAGTCGCTCCAGTATGCCCTCACCAAGGCTCATCTCTGACCGGCCGCCGGGGTCGCCCGGCGGGTATCGGCGGATCGAGCACGTGATGGGCATGCCCATCGTCGTGGAGGTCGGGGACGACGGGCGCTGGGAGGCGGTGGTCGAGGAGGTCTTCGGGTGGTTCGGATTCGTCGACGAGACGTTCAGCCTCTATAAGCCGAGCAGCCAGATCAGCCGGCTGAACCGGGGCGAGCTCGCGCTCGAGGACTGTCATCTGGCGGTTCGGTCGGTCCTCGGGCGGTGCGAGCGGCTGCGGGCGCAGACGGGTGGTTACTTCGACGCCCGGGCGGCCGGAGCGGCGTTCGCGGGGGTCGGCCGGCTTCCCACCGGGGCGGTGGACCCGTCGGGTCTGGTCAAGGGCTGGTCGGTCGAGGGCGCGAGCCGGATCCTCGGACGGGCGGGGGCGCGGAACTACAGCGTCAATGCCGGCGGGGACATCCGCCTACGGGGAGGACCGCGCCCGGGCGCGCGCTGGCGGATCGGGATCCAGCATCCGCAGGAGCGCGACCGGGTGGCGGCCGTGCTCGTGGCCGACGACCTGGCGATCGCGACATCGGGCACCTACGAGCGAGGCGAGCACATCGTCGATCCCCACACCGGCCGGCCGGCGGAGGGCGTGCTCTCGGTTAGCGTGGTCGGCCCGGACCTCGCGCTGGCCGACGCCTACGCGACGGCGGCCTTCGCGATGGGTCCGGCCGGACCCGAGTGGACGGCGAGACTCCCTGAATATGGTGCAATGACGATCATGGCCGACGAGAGCGTCCTCTTCACGTCGGCGTTCCTCGAGTGGCGGGAGTCGTGATCGCCGGTCGGCCGACGCCCGGACCAGGCGGCGGCCTGGCCTGCCTCGCCACGGTGGTGGCGATCGGGCTGAGCGGGTGCGGGAGCGGGGGCAAGCCGACGACCGTGGTGTCGGGCGCCACCGCCGCTCCCAGCCCGCCGACGGGCACGGCGCCGCGGGGGACGCGCACGGTGAACGGGGCGGTCGTCTCGACGCGATACGGCGACATCGAGGTCGCGGTGACCCTGGCGGGCGGGCGCGTCACCGACGTCAAGCCGATCCTCCTTCCGACCGACCGCCCGCGGTCGGCAGAGATCAGCCAGCAGGCGGAGCCGCTCCTGCGCCAAGAGTCCCTCCAGGCCCAGAGCGGGAAGATCGACATCGTCTCCGGGGCGACCTACACGAGCGAGGGGTGGGCGCAGTCGTTGAGCGCCGCCCTCGCCGTCCGCTAGAGAGGGACGCCCGGCGATGATTTCCGTGGCGGCCGTCGTCACCTGGACGTTCGCGACGGCACCCGGCGGTGGGGCGGGAGCGGATCGGCTCGCCGCCCGGTCCCGGGAAGCACCGTCCGGAGTGATCAGGGGTCGTCGAGGCGGAGCGCGAAGTGGTCGTACAGGCCGCGCTTGCCGGGTTGGTTGAGACGGAGACCGCGGGTGCGGGGGAGGCGCTCGAGCCAGCCCAGCTCGAATACACGGAGTGCCATTTGGCATCCTGACTTTCACCGTGAGCCACGCACCTCATCGTGAATCCGGCCACCACCACCATGCAACCGTGCTTCGTTGGGGTCCACTCGCCAGCCACCTTCGGACGAACGACTACACCGGTCACACCGTAACGCTAGATCGCCTGAGCAACGGAGCCTTCCGGATGACGATCAGCTAGTCGGCCTGACTACGAAGATGAGCAGTGTGCGTACGACACGCCTCACAGGAGGCGCCTCAGGCCGCTTCCAGCGACGGGCCAGCACACACTCGGTCCCGCACGACAGAACGTTCCGGACGATTACGAGCGAATCGTCGGTCACGAACTTCCCTGCGCGCTACGTCTAATGCGCCGATGATGGCAGCGTCAACACCCAGTGCTCTCGCGATCACCCTGTCTGTTGCGCGTACCAGTGAGTCAGGCGACTGAGTGCGCGCCACTCGATCCAGATCTTCAAGATGCAGCTCCGCTCCGACGACCGCCGGGAAGGCTAAGCGGGCGATCTCCGACGGCACAAGTTCGAGCACGCCACCGCCGAATGACCGTCCCTCAAGCTCTGCACTGAGTAGCGTGATCGAGTTGTGGAAGCTCGCTGCAATATCTCGTGGGGATAGCTGCGACGCTGTCTGCCCGCGATAGATCGTGTCTGTTGTGTAGACGTTCGCGGCGTTCACGACGACCCGCGGAAAATCGTGGCTACGCTTCGAAAGGAGCAACGAGCCACCCTTGATGCCCGGCACTCGGTACCAAGGCTTGCGAATGCGGCACTTGTACCGGGCCGGCAGGCCTCTGCTCGCCCCCTCCGCTAGGTATTCGCTCGGGCCAGCGCTCAGCATCGGGTCGTCGGCCTCAGCCGAAAAGTCGAGCAGGTTGGTCTTTGCTCCGCCTCGCCGGGCCGTGAGCATGTCGGCATCCGTCAGCACAAGCCCCTTGCCGTGGCGGATGCGCGGCAGCAGAGGACGAGCCCATCGCGAAAGCGAGTAGTTCCTAACCGTGGAGTCGTCGACCGAGAAGAAATCGTTAGCGCCTGTGACGATGCTGACTTCAAACGTCGCGACCTCGTGGAAGGGTTTGACCAGCGGGGAGCGGCTGATAGTGTCGAGAGCGTTCAACGCCTCCGAGTTGAGCAGATACTTGGTCCAACTCGACGCGTTGACTTGCACTCGGTGCGTTGTACGTCGCCGATCGCCGGAGCCGTTATGTTCAACAATGCTCAGCTCGGACTCGCGCTGCGCAGCCGACGCTCGGCGCCCGCTCAGGAGGGCAACCTCCTGCAGAACACCCGGAAACGAGCGCGGCGGGAAGTGGTCAAACCGGACTTGCTCAAAGTGTTCGAGAACCCAGCGACGGACCAGGCCAGCCGACACACCAGTCATGCATTCGGTCGGGACCACGAACGAGAAAACGCCACCAGTGGCCAGCCGGGACAACGCCCCGAGGAACACCGGGATCCACAAGTTGGCAACGCCAGCGAATCCGACGCCCATTCTCGCCGCCAGCCGCTGCGCAGAGGCCTGATCCGCCTTCGAAATGAACTGGTATCGGACGAACGGGGGATTCCCCACCGCCACGTCGAAGAGCTCCGCAGCATCAGCGGACCATTCGAGAGCGCTCGCTACGACCACAGATCCTCGAATGCCCGAATCCTGAACTTGACGCCGGCTCTTCTCTGCCTCGATCTCAAATGGCTCGACCGCCGTGAGGTGGTCGATCTCGCGACGGGCACTCCGGGCCAGGCCGCGGATGAACGCTCCGTCCCCGGCGCTGGGCTCGAGCACCCGCAGCGGACGGTCGAGCCGAGAAAGCGCATGCACGCGTTCGAGGCAAAGGTCGACGAGCGCGTCGGGCGTGTAGAAGCCGCCTCGCAGCCTCTCTGGGGTTTCCTCTGCTCGGGCTTTCACGACCCGGAGCCTACGGGTTCATCCGGCGGCAAGCCTCCGCAAGTGGCGTTTGTAACAAGCTTGTTGCAGAGTCGAAACGACTTGTCACACCGTGTCGCGCATTCGTTGACGACTCGGGCGCGTCCGGAGTTCTCGTCCGGCCGGCTTGCCCAGCCCCTTTGGGTCCGACGCGTGCGGGCTGATCGCCGCCGGCGGTCCCAGGGCGGTCCTTGTCGCGGGTACTCCCGAGTCTCTGCCGCCGAGAGTCGGATCACCCACCTCTCGGAACTTCTATTCTTCGGATAGCCGCCCAGCGAGCTGGATGTTCCGATGGCGTTGATAGGCTGGCGTCTATCCTGGCTGTGATCGAATCCTTCACGCTCGCCGAGGTCGCGCGCAGGCTCGGGGTTTCGCAGCACCGACTCATCTATCTGTGAGACGGGTGTGGTCGTATCGGAAGTTCGCGATGCGCTATGGGTGCGACCCGCGGCGCGTCGTAACGGGATTGCCCGCCAGTTCGCCCAATACGTCCGGGACATCGGCCTGCCGACGTAGCTCGCGTTCGCCAACACGCAGATGGCGGGATGGTTCAACCGCGAGTTCCACCCGAGCGATCACGAATCGCCGTTTCAGTGCAAGAGTCGCGACCGCGATGAACGCACCAGGCGCGTCGCCGACGTCGTGCTTCGCGGCAGCGGTCAGCCGACGGCTGGATCATCGACGCCGAGGCCAGATGCGCAGATGCGGCCATCCGGCACTTCCTACGCACGTTGACATGGCGCGACTACGACGATGTCAAGGACGCCGCGCGGGTGTTCTCGCCCGACATCTGCGCGACGATCCGCGCGGGCTGCGCCGTTTCAGCGGGCTCGTTACGCCTGTCCGACCCGTTCCCCGAGTGATGTGGCTTCCGCCCGCATCTCGCGCTGGCCGCACCGCACCAGCATCCCCGCGGCACCGACGGCCGTCGCCACGGCCTGAGCCAGCGGGCGCGGTTTGCACTTCGATTGTTCATGGACCGACGGGAGCCAAGACCAAACCGTCGAGAACGCGTTGAGGCTTTGCGAGAGGCGCTCTCGCAGGAGCGCACCGGTCGCCGCGAAGATTCCTCCGCCTCAAGCGGCGACAGAAGTTCGGATTAGCGCCGAACTCAGGGGAGCCCAGGACGCAAACCGAACCTGTCGGCAGCTCTTGCGAGTCGATCGTGGATCTCGTGCTCGGAGCCGGCCGCTCGCGCCATGCGAGCCCGGGCGAGGGACGCGATATGCGCTGATCCGGATCGCGGATCGCTTCGACGCCGCTCATCGGGCGAAGCATCAACGTGTTCTCGACGGTCTGGCCGATGAGCAAACCGGCGAAGGCAACCCTTGGCGTTGGTCCCCTGAGTTTTTTTGTCTGCTAGACTAGACGCATGAACTACTCCGAAGAGCTGAGGAGGCGGGCAACTGAACACGCTGCCGCGCAACACGAGGCGGCAGTGTCCGAAGCACGCCGCGACGACTTGATGCGTGAGGCGTATCGCGCCGGGGGGCTGACGACTCGCCAAATAGGCGAAGCAGTGGGGCTCAGTTTTCAACGGGTTGCGACGATCCTCGGCCGCGAGCGCGATCGGCTGCCTCGTCCGACGCTACACGGTGCAATCCAGCAAGTGCTGGCCCAGGCGGACGGAGGTTGGATGCCGGTGCACGCAGTTGCTCGAGAAGTGTACGAGCGAGAGCTATACCACCGCCGGGACCGCGGCGTGATTCACCCTGGTCAGATTCGCGCTCGTGCCGCGAAGCGGCCAGACCTTTTTGAAGGGAGTCTTGATGGCTCGAACCGTATCCGGCTACGCCAGACATGACGCCAGAATCTCGACCGCCATTTGCGATCCACCACCGACCGAACGGAGCGAGATGCCGCAAAAGAAGATCAGGATCGTTTTGAAGGGGAGCGGGAAGAAGGTGCTCTTCACCGAGTTTCTCGACGACGAGGAGGCACAGGCTCTTCTTCGCGACGAGGTGCTGCCCAAGATAGGCAAGGAGGGCGCGATTGGACTTCCCGGCTTGGTCGTGAATGCACGAGAGGTCGCGTCGGCCCAAATATACGTTCCGCCTACTCCGGCACGAGGCGTGCTTGGTAGAGCCGGCCGTTAGCGGCCCGAGGCAAATCGTGGGCCGCTAAAATCTGGCGGACCGGGGGCGGTTCACGCGCGTCATCCCCGGCCTTCCCCCCGAGCGGCACGAGCGACTGCTCTCATGCGCTCGGCGTTGACAGCGCCGACCATGCCCTCGAGCCGGTCTGCCTCGGCGCTCTCGACCTCGCCCCAGCCAACGATGCCGGCCGCGAGGAGGCGGAGATATTGGCCTCTGGCCAGTGATGCCCCGATTTCTCGGGCGATCGGCACCATTTCCCTCGGCAGTCCGAGTTCCAGCTGCAGCGCTAGGTCGTCCACAGCGCCTTCATCCGACAAGTGCTTGCCGTAGTAGGTTGCAATCTGGGCAATGACGCCGATGACATCGCGCGTCCGCCCGGCTACTTGGCGAATGGGCCCGGCCGCCGTTCGCTCCGGAGTATGTTGGAGGAGTTGTGCCTCGATGTCCGAGAAGGGTGCGGGCGTCGTGAACAGTAGACACGCGGCGGCCCGTTTGGCCCGTCGGACGGACACGCCGCCACCGACATGCAGGCCTTGCAGAAGTTGCGATGGGACGCCGAGCCGCACGAGCACCTGAGGCCAGCGAGCCTGCTCCTGATGTGATCTCGCGTTCGTCCGGAGCGTCATCGCGTCCAGCTCAACTGTGGCCTGCGCAAGAACCACCAACGCAGCCGGCGTCACGACGTCCGGCGCGTACCGCAAGAGCGAGGCCACCTGGGTGACCGACCGAACCTCGATGCCTGACTCGCTGGCAAACCGACCGAGCGCCGTGAGGGTCAGCCGATCGGGGTCCTCTCGGTCTACGAGCTGCGCCGTGACCAATGCGTCAAGGTCGCGATGGAGGAAGGCCGCGTTCCAACCTTGGAGATTCCCATGCTCAGCCTGCAGCCACATAGCGAAGCTGTTCTCAAGGAGCGCGATGAGCTGGCTCGTCGGAGCACTGCCTCCCAGGGCCAACATCCCGCGCAGAATGAGAGTTTGCGGATCGGTGCTGTCGCCCAGAAGACGGGACTTCAGCGGCTCTGGCGCTCCCATGACGTAGCCGCTCCAAGCAACATCGGGACTCGGATCGCCTGTCGCCACGATGTAGGACTCCCCAGCCACCGTGTGCCCTGGCCGGCCGGCGCGTCCAGCCATGTTCTTGTACTCAGCGACGGTATACGGCGAGTGCGGTGGATGGGTCAACCCAACGATAATGACTGCCTCGGCTGGTGTGTTGATTCCCATAGCGAGCGTCGTCGTGGCCGCAAGAACCCGCAGCGGTGATTCCGGATCGCGGAACGCCGCTTCGAGCGCCGCCCGCTCATCCCGGTCGAGATCAGCGTTGTGAAACCCGATGCCTCCTTCTAGAACGCCGCGGAGTCGCTCGGAGGCGTCAGACAGATCCGTGGAAGACAGGGCACCCAGAACATCGACAGCCGGCGGCAGCCCGAGGGCGTCGGCAAGGTAGCCGGCCGTTCCGACGGTCTTAGCCTTGATCGTTCGGAAAACGATGACTTTCTTGCCAGCCGCGACCAGGCCTCGGACCAACGGGATTACGAATGGCTTGCTCGACTGGCTTCCACTCACGAACTCGGGCCGTATCCCGTCAGGCTCCAGCGACTCCTCGCCGTCCGGCTCAAGCGTGCGGATGGCCCCATTTCCGTCGACCACTCGTTCTCGGAGCGGCACCGGGCGGTCATGCGTTCGAAGCAGTCCGCCGCCAAGCCAGCGCTCGAGACCAAGCGTGTCGCCGATGACGGCTGACAAAGCCACAATTTGAGGTGGCGTCCCGCGACCCAAACCGCTTCGGAGCACCGTCAACAAGAATTCCAAGCTAGCCCCGCGACCCTCGTCCGACAGAATCTGGACTTCATCGACGATGACCACAGACAGCCCGCGGAGGAGATGAGGCATGCCTAGCGTAAGGTTCGCGAACTTCTCGTAGGTTAGTAGAGCAATGTCAAAGTGTCCGGCGAGGAGGGCTCCGACTTGGTCGCTGTGCTCTCCCGTCGCTCTGACGACCGTCAGCGCATCGCCGTAGACCCGGGTCATATATTCGTACTTGTCGTTGACAAGCGCCCGGAGTGGCAGAAGCATGGCCGCACGCGACCGCTGTCCGACTGCTTGCATGGCGGCTAGCTCACCTATCATGGTCTTCCCGGCACCGGTGGGAGCGACGACCAGCAGCGACCGCCCGTCGAGCACGTGGTACTTGTTGATCGCCTCGATCTGCAGCGCGTTAAGTCCTTCCATGTGCGCGGACCAAACGCTCGCAGCCGCCTCCGGCAAGCCGTACGCGGACAGGCTGGACCAGTCCTCCGTCGCCGGAGGCCGAACCCGATCTGGGAAGGCCGCCGCGAACCGTTCTCCGGGCGTCAGACACGCGAGAGTTGGCGCGCCTTCGACAGAGCCGTAAAGGCTGGGCGTCTGCACTTCATGCATGCCCTCCGCCCCGAGTTGCACCTGTCGGAGGACGAACTCAAACAGGGCCAAAAGGCCAATCCGCCCGTCTACCGCAAGATCTTCGGGACCCTGAAGCCCGAGAATCAGGTAGTGGGATAGCAAGCCATGCCCAAGCCCAAGCGTCTCGAACGCCGGCTCTCCTGGCCCAGACGCTGTCACAACGACGCGGCCTTCACCCCGAGCGAGGAGCTCGATATCCCCGCGATCCTCCAGCGCGGATCGCGCCGAAGTTGGCGCAAACACTCGAGCCCCGCCGAAGCCGCCAGAAAAGCAGCAGTCGAGAAAGACGAGAAGATTCTTGCTAGGAATGGCGTCGAGGGCCACCGCGATGTCACGGAGCGCGATACACGAGACGCCGAGATCTTTCGCGTCGACGTCGATCGGTACCAAGTGGTGCGCCTCGGTGCCGTGACCCGAAAAGAGATGACCACGAGGTCACCCGGGTCGGCGGCACGCAGCGCGGCAAGCTCCGCCCGGATGCGATCCGCCGTCGCCTGTTCGTCAAGCAGAAGCCGCACATCGCCGTGTAGAGTGTCTTCAAATAGCGCCGCTAGGGCGGATGCGTCAGCGGCCGCGCACGTCAAACGGTTGACAGGCGCGTGGTACCTGTCGATTCCTATGAAGAGCCCTCGTAGCATAGTGCTATTTTACCAGGCGCAAGCCATGACTCAAATACGGCCGGGCGACCGAGAGGAGATCGCATCGCGCCCGAGGGTCGCGGGCGACAACAGGGACACGTCGCACACCGGTCGTTGTGCGAGCTTAGACCGCACCCGCCCCTCATTTCGGGGAGCCGGGCACTGTAACCGAACCCTCAGCCGGCTCCGGCGACCCGATCATTGACCTCATCGTCGAGCCGACCGGTCGAGCCAAACGAGCCCGCGCTGTAGAGACTATGCCTTGACCGTCGAAGAACCATGTCGGTCTCAGTCTTGGCGGAGCGAGCGTGTAATGGAAGCCAACGCAAGGCATCGCGGGACAAAGTTTGCACGCTGCTCTGGCTCTGCCGGCAAACGGCGACTTGCCGGCGCGCCAGCTAAAACTTTCGGAGCGGCCCAGGCGGATCGTTCGGCAGAGCATCCAGCAGCGACTTGAATTCGGCGACATCGAGAGGGATGCCGACGGCATCGAGCGAGCACTCCCCATCGAGGCACGACTCAAGCTCGGCCTTCGACAGGTTTCCGCGGTAGAGAGGGCCAACGTCCCAACGCCGTTCTCCGGGCGAGACCTCGAACACGAACTACAATGAGCCGTCCAGGTCCCGAAGCACGAAGAACGCGTCGTGGGATTCCCCGCAGAGTTCGGTCAAGGGATGAGGGCCCACACCCGCGTAGCCAAGCGCTCCACCGTCGTCATAATGCGCATCCTGTTCGCTTGGATCAAGCGACTCGTACTCGTCCAGCCGCCGGACGATGGCGTCGACATCGTGACGGTCCGGGTCTATGCGGTCGAGGAGGTCATCAATCGCGCTGCCCTGCTCGGCGGTCATGCCCCAGCGTGCTCCTCATCTGCATTCATAGCCCGGCGAACGGCACGGCCAACGGCGCGCGCCAACCGCGGCGGGACGGCGTTGCCAATCTGGCGGTACTGCGCTCCGATCGGGCCTCGGAACCGGAAGCCCGGCGGGAACGACTGGAGCGCGGCGGCCTCCTCCACGGTGAGCCGACGAAGCCGGTCCGGGGCCTCGTCAAGCGGATCGCCGCCGGCGCTCAGGTGCTCGTGGTACTCGATGACCCAAGCATCGGCGGATCGCTCGAACTCAACTTGATCAATGATGGGCGTGGCGTTGCCGCCCATCGACGCCGTAAGCGTCCGCGCAGGACGATCAAGGTCAAGCGGGCGACCGCTCCCGTTGAACAGCAGTGCTCCTTGAAACGCAGAGGGCCTCATGACTGGAGTCTTCGCGGGAACGACGCGAGCCGAGCATCGGGTCTCATTCCCTCGTTCGCCGAACGGCGGTAGCCGGGCTAGCTGTTGACGGACCGTTGGTGGACGGCGAACGCTGGTCCGACGTGGTGCCGTCGGCTTGCCGTTCCGTAGACCGATAAGAAACATCCGTCGTCTCGACTGGGCTACGCCAAACTGCGCGGCGTCGAGAACCAGTATCTCGGCCCTATAGCCCAGTTCACGCCGTGCGCGTTCGAGCAGCCGATCGCGGACGCCAGCCCAGCGAGGACTCTCCGCCAGGTGCGCAACGTTCTCCATGACGAAGGCGGCCGGGCGCTTCGCCGCCACCACATCCATAAACAGGTGGACGTGCTTGCTGCGCGAGTCTGTCGGATCCATCCGTCCGATGCGGGACCAGCCTTGGCACGGTGGACCTCCGATCACAACGTCGACCGGGTCGCTCGGCAACGGCACGGCTTCTAGAGCTCCCTCGACGATGTGGTTGCCAAGGTTGGCACGGTAGGTTGCGCAGGCGTGCGGATCGGCCTCGTTCGCCCAGACGACCTTGAATCCCGCGCCGTCAAAGCCGAGGTCAAGCCCACCGGCGCCGGAGTACAGCGACAGAACCGTCGGACGCGTTGACCTCACGGTCGTATTCTCCACGACCGCTCGGACGCGAGCAAGCGCGCTTGCTCGCGTGCATGGTAGCGGCGAGTGCGGCATGATCCGCCGTGTGGGGCTCTCGTCTGCGATTGAGCATGTGGCGCTGGGCAACCTAGAGCCCGATTCTCATAACCCGCGGCTACCGCTCGACGTCAAAGACCGGATCAGCGGCGACGACCTGCTCGTAAAGATCGCTGACAGCTTCGATCCGCTGATCGTCGCCGACTCGATCGCGCGACATGGCTACTTCGGCAGCGAGCCGCTTATCGTGCTGGCCAACGGTCAGGCCCGGCTGGTTCTGGAAGGCAACCGCCGTCTGACTGCCCTCCTCGGGCTCGCACGCGCCGATCTTCGCGCGCGTTTCGCGGATCGCGCCAAATGGGATCGGCTCGAGCCACAGCCTCCCATCACGCTCGAGACTCCGGTGCCCGTGATCACGGCGGATGCGCGCGAAGATGCAGATGCCGTCATTGGGTTTCGGCACATCGGCCAGGTTCTCGAATGGAGGCCGCTGCAACGCGCCCAGTTCATCGCATACCTGGTTGACGAGCGAGGGCAGTCGTTCGTCGAGGTCTCGGACACGGTTGGCGAGGATGAAGACACCGTCCGAATGCTGTATCGCAATCAGAGCATCCTGCGCCGGGCCGCTGAACTTGGCCAACACAGCATCTTCGAGCAGGGACAGAAGAGCTTCGGAACCTATACCGCTGCCCTGAACCGCACAGGACTCCGGGACTTCGTTGCTGTCTCAGCGGTTGGCGATGTGGTGGAGCGAGCGGAGCAGCTGGAGGAGAGCCAACTACCGAAGCTCGTGGAGCTGTTCGGCTGGCTATATGGCGGAGAGGGCGGTCCGAAGGTTATCGGAGAATCACGCCAGCTGACACGTCTCGCGACTGTGGTCCGCCACGATCGTGCCCTAGCCGAGCTGCGGCGGAGCCGTGACCTCGACACCGCGTACGCGATGACCGAAGGACCGCGATCGGGCCGGGACTACCTTCGGCAGCTTGCGGTCGCGGCGGGCCACCTTCGAGCCGTGGTCGAGGCTGCGGAAGCCGTCGTCCATGAGCCGCGAACCAGGGCCCTCGTGAGCGACATGCGCGCCCTTCTCGACGAGCTCGAGGAAGCCTTGGACGAAGCCCACGAGGAGGAGCCGTAGCTCATGGCGCTGCCAATGCCTGTCGGCGACGACATCAGCGCACTCACCGACTGGGTCGAACTTCGGGTTAGCACAATCGACGCGGCAGGCATGTCGCTCAACAGCCTGGACCGGCTCCTCAAGGCCGAAGGGAGCGAACTCGCCGACGAGGAGCTGGATCCGCCCGAGGCCGACGGCGAGTTGGACGTGGTGCTGACGGTGTCAGACGCGGCCGCCGCCGAGGCCGACATCCGGGTCGAACGGGTCCGGCAGGAAGTGATCGACCGGGGTACGGTGGGTGCACAGGTCTATCCGTTTGCAATCGACGGCGAGCGCGTCCAGCCGCGTGATGTGTGCGGCGCGGACGTCTACCGGCTGCTGCTCGTCCTCGGTAGCGCACAGCTCCCATTCCGGAGCGAGCGACGAGCAAATGAGGTGGAGGAAGCCTTCGACCTCATTGCGATGGCGGCGCTGCGTCGATTCCTTGGCCGGCCCGCGACGATTGGTCTGCGGTTCGCGAGAACCGCGCGACAGAATGACGCTGAGCTCGACGCCGAGGCGCCAGACCCGCGACGACGCCCAACCGGATTCGCGGACGCCATTGACTGGCTACGCAAGTGGTTGAGCGCCCCGGGCCAAGGCGTCCGCGACAGTGACAACGAGCCGGACGTAGTCGCGCACTGGGAAGACGATGATCCGACGGATCCGCCGCTCGGACGCGATCCATTGTCGACCTACAACGATGCCGGCGTTGACGTTGTGGTCTGGTGGCGCTTCGCGGACCGGCGCCGTGGATTCCCGGTGCTTCTAGCGCAGTGCACCGTGCAGCTGTCATGGGAGACCAAGCTCCATGACATCAATATCGACCTATGGCGAGCATGGATCGACTTCGACACCGTACCCCCGCAGCGGGCGCTCGTGATCCCGTTCGCAGATCGACGAGACCATCCCCAATGGTCTGACCGAACGCTAAAGGCAGGAGTGATTCTCGACCGAGTACGTCTGGTCGAGCTGCTCAACGAGCTCGAATGCGACGAACTCGCGGCCTTGATCACGGACGAGTCTCGAAGCTGGACCGAAGCCGAGCTACTGGCCGCCTAGGTCAAAGCGGTCGAAGAGCCGCTGTGCGCAAGGCATCCGTGACCCGATCGACCATGGTCGGGACGGGCTCGTGCTCCCACAGCCTGAGAACCGTCCAGCCCGCCTCTGTGAGCTGTGCTGTGTTACGGTGATCACGCTCGACATTCGCCGCAAGCTTTCGGCGCCACCAGTCGCCGTTGGTTCGGGGTGCGTTTCCGTGAGCCGGGCATGAGTGCCAGAAGCAGCCATCGACAAACACTGCGAGCCGGGCCGCAGTAAACACCACGTCCACGCGACATCTCATTCCAGGTACCGGCGAGAAGTTCTTCCTAAAGCGAAGCCCCTGGCCATGCAGGGCACTGCGCAAGTATCGCTCAGGGGAGGTTTCCGCCCGCGCGTTGCCCTGCATCACGCGACGGGTTGCCGCCGACGATGCGGGTGGTGCCACTGGGACAATCCGCTCCCTGCGCATCACCCAGCATCCTGACACCGAGCGGGCGCCGATGTCCAGCTTTGCAGTAGCTGGCCGGGCCGGACGGGAGCCAGGGTTACGCGTGCTCCCCACCGGCCGAAGCGTCGCGTCCGCCGCGCCCGTGTCTCTCGACCGATTGAGCACGGCCGACCTCACGGCCCGCTCGCTCCCTCGGCTGCCGCGACGAGCTCAGAGACCCGGATGTCGAAGGCGATGGCCAGGTCGCCGAGCTTCCCGATCGTCGGGTTGCCGCGACCGCGCTCGATGTCGGAGAGGTAGGTCACGTTGATGCCAGCCTGATGGGCGAGGTCCTCGAGCGTCAGGCCGCGCGCCTGGCGCAGCTCCCTCACCACGTGGCCCAGTGCGTGCGGGGTTGGCGGCGAGATGGCCATTGCCGGGCACCGTCACTGGTTGACGAGCGATCCGCCATCGGATATATCCGATGGTCTTACGTTCGGGATCCCGGTCGACGCGGCCCGATGCCATCTGCGCCAAGGAAGGATCTACGTCGCCACGAGATGCCAATAGGGGCGGCCAGTCGGCCCCGCCCGCCGTCCCTAGATGCTGGCTGCCGGGGCGGCAGCGCGTTCTCCGCGATGCCCGCTGCCCGCTGCCGTCACGTGGAGCGGGCCGGAAGTGGCGGACGCTGGTGATCGCCAGCCTGATCGCCAGTGCCGTGGCCAGCTTCGCGACGCCCGCGACCGCCGCACCGACCTGGCACGCGCCGCTGGATCTGGCGACGACCGGCACGAACCCGGGAGGTGGGCAGGTCTTTATCGACCAGGCCGGTACCGCCACCGTGATCTGGAACAACCAAGGCGTCATGCAGGCCGCCACCCGACCAGCCGGGGGCAGCTTCTCCGCGCCGGTCAACCTCCCGATCGGGCAAGGCCCCGTGGCCTTCAACGCCGCCGGCGACGCCGTGGCGGTCTGGACCGACGGCCAGGGCGTAGTGCAGGTCGCCTGGCGCCCGGCCGGTGGCAGCTTCGCGCCGCCCATCCCGATCAGCGCCCCGGGTGCCAACCAACCTCAGGCGACGATCGACGCCAATCGGGGCATCGTCGCGACCTGGCGCGCCTTGATCGGCGGCCGCTCAGTCATTCAATACGCGCTGCGTCCGCCCGACGGCAGCCTTGCCGCGCCGGTCAACCTCTCCCCGCCGGACATGGACGCCGAGGAGGGCTACCAGATCGCGGCAAACTCCCGGGGAGACACCGTGGTCGTCTGGACCAGCGACGACGCCAGCGGAAACAACCGCACCACCGACGCGGCTATCCGGCCCGCTGGAGGCGCCTTCGGCCCGAGCGTTGTCCTCTCCGCCCCATCATCAAACTCAGGGCAACCGCAGGCGGCGATCGATCCGGCCGGGAACGTCACCGTCGTCTGGGATCAGAACAAAACAATCCAGGAGTCGCTGCGCCCCTTCGGCGGCGGCTTCTCGCCGCCGACCGATCTCTCAGTAGCCGGCAATGGCTCCTTCGATCCCAGCATCGCCGTCGATCCGCTCGGCAACGCCATCGTCGTCTGGGAGGGGCAAGTCGGCGTCTCCCCGAGCCTCTACCCCATCGTCAAGGCCAGCACGCGCCCCGTCGGCGGAACCTTCTCCGCGCCGGTCGACGTATCCGCTCGATCCATCGATTTCGTTGGCCCGGGTGTCGCCATCGGCGAACGGCGACGCCGTCGTCACGTGGAGCCTCAACAGCGGAGCCACGCCCCAAGCGTCCGTGCGCCCCGCTGGCGGGAGCTTCTCGGCCCCTGTCGATCTCTCGCCGAGCGGAGTCGGCACGTCGTTCCCGCCCGTCGCCGCTGTCTACGCCCACGCCAATATCGTCGCGGCCTGGGACTTCTTCAACGGCAGTGCCTACACCGTCCGGGCCGCGACCTACGACACCGGGTCACCGCCACCACCGCCGCCACCACCGCCGCCACCGCCACCACCACCGCCGCCGCCACCACCACCGCCCGACACCACGCCACCGACGGTGACGCTCGCCGGGAGCACCGTGCAGAAGCTAGGGTCGAGCGTGTCCGTCACCATCGGCTGCCCGAGCGAAGCCTGCCACGCCACGGTCACGGGGAGCGTCCGCACCCCGACGCTGGCGCACCGGACGAAGGCATCGGCACGGACCTACAGTCTCGGGACGGTCTCGGCTGCCATCGGGAAGGGCGGGCGCGCCACCCTGAAACTCAAGCTCGGTGCCGGTCTGCGAGCAGCGGCCCGACAAGCGCTCCGGGCGGGCCGAAAGCTCTCCGTCGTGCTCACCGTGCGCGCGGCCGACAGCACCGGCAATGCGACGACGCTGCACCGGCAAGTGCGGCTGCGAAGGTGACTCCAGGCCCGGCACGAGCCCGATCGGCGAGTTGGCGAGTGCCGGGTCCCCGGAGGGCGCCCTTGAGTCTTGCTTCCCACCCCTCGTCAGATCGTCGGAATCGGGAAGTCGGCCGGGAGCGTCTGGTTCCAGCTATAGGAGGCGACGCCGACGTTCTTGGCGATAGTCCTGAACAGAAGCTCGGCGTTCCGGACGGCGGCGGCGTTGTGAACGCCGCGGCCGACGCCGATGACCATGAGCTGAACCCCTTTCAGGCCGCGTAGGCGCGGCACCCAGACGTTGACCGCCTGCTGGATCATCGCAGGGGTCGCGGTGTTCATGCTGGGCGCCCCGGCCTCATGAATCTCGGCATCGGAGAAGAGGTAGACACGCCCGACGCCGGCGGTCAGACTGGCGAGCTCCAAGGCCTCGAGCTGCCCGCTGCCGGGCATGCGGGTCGGGGTGGTTCTGATCATCGCGTCGAGCGACCGTCGAAGCCCGAGTGCCCTGGCCTGATTGAAGCGATTCGCGAGCCCCGGGTTGCCACTCAGCGTCGGAGGAATCTCGCCGAAGTCGATCTGCGGATTCCAGACGAGCATGCGCATCGGCGCGCCGTCGAAGCAGCCTGCCCAGAGGATCCGCCGCGCCTGGGCCGTGTTCTGGGCGATCTGCACCATCGTCGGGACGAACCGTACGGCAGCCGGACTACTTCTACGACTCGACGCCGTGCGTGAACCCCTCCGGTCCCGCCCGAGGAAACCGGGGCCAAAGCGCAGCGACCCCGGCCTCGGCCCCCTCGCCGCTCCGCGGTCGGGCCTGGCGAAAATGGCGCTTGAGGGCCGCAGCGGCCACGTGCTCCGCAAGAACCCGGGCGACGCCTGGACGCTACCAACGGGGCGCCGCATCGCCGGCCACATCGCGACCTTCCCCGAAGGCTTGGTGCGCCGCCCGATCCTGGCTACCGCACCGAGCCGGGTCTGCACCGCCTGCCGACGGCCCTGGCGACGCTCGAAGCGACGGGTGCGCTTCCTCGAAGACCGACCTCAAACCCGACCACTCGTGCCCTGCGGATGCGCCTCGCTGACGCGGCCCGGTCTGGTGCTTGACCCGTTCGCCGGCAGCGGCACCACGCTCAAGGTCGCTCGGGAACTCGGACGCGACGCTCTGGGGATCGAGCTGAGCGCGACCTATGCCGCGCTGGCCCGCGAGCGCTCCGGGCTGGCTGGGCGATGCGGCCCGGGCATGACATCTGGACGGCCCCACGGCCGGTGGGAGGAGCAACGCGCTTCCTGCCGGCCGCTACCGCCACCCAAACGCACGAGGAGGTCCCGCATGACGAAGTCCGAAGAGGTCTTCGAGAAGGCCGAAGCGTTGGTCGCCACCGGTGTCACCAAGGCCGAGGCGTTCAAGCAGCTCGCCGCCGAGTACGGCCAGCCGGTCAACTCAATCCGGGGCAGCTACTACCAGCACAGCCGTGCCGCCAGCGGCACGAGCACACCCCGGCGACGCGAAACGACACCGGAAGACGCCGTGGCCGATGCCCGCAAAGCGTTCGAGCGGGCGATTCAGAACATCGACCGAGAGGTCGAGCAGGCCAAGACCCGGGCCGACGAGGCCAAAGCCGAGTACGACGCCCTCCGGGCCAGCGCCAAGGCCCGCAAGGACGCAATCACCACGCGGCTGGAGGCCTTGACGTAGCGGCGGGAGCCCAGCGGGTCGATCTGAGCATCACGCTTGGATCGACCCGCAACCGCGATCACCGGGTCGTTGGATACGACACCTTGAACCGCACCAATGAGCCGCGGTATCTCTGGACGATGGAGTCCAACGAACCGGCCGACCCTGGCGTCCGAGATGAGGCCGTGCGCGACCTCATTTGCCTGGCCGAGGCAATCGTCGAGGCTTGACGCTACCCCGGCCGAACTGGTGCCAGATAGCGCGGTATGCCGCAGTCGTAGCGGACGGAGCAGGAGTGAAATGCGGTTGCTTAAGCAACGACTTAACGCGAGAATAGTTACAAAGAAGGGAGGGTCGTGGCCACAGCCGAACACCACCAAGCACTGATCCCCGAGGACGTCGCCGCCAATCCGGCGGGCCTAGCGGTCCTGTATGTGCGGGTCTCCACAGCGGGCAGCTGGGCCGGGACGGTGACGCCGATGGCTACTCCATCCCCGCCCAGGTGCAGGCCTGCGAGCGCAAGGCGGCCGAGATGGGCTGCGCTGTGGCCCGAGCCTACGTCGAGCGCGCCGAGTCGGCGCGGAGCGATGACCGGCCGGTGCTTCAGCAGATGCTGCGTGAGTTGCCCGGACTCGACGCCCGCTACCTCATCGTCCACAAGGTCGACCGCCTGGCGCGCAACCGGCTCGACGACGCCACGCTCTACGAGCGGTTGATCGGCATGAGCGTCACGCTGGTATCCGCCACCGAGAGCATCGACGCCACCCCGGCCGGACGACTGATGCACGGGATGCTCGCCACCTTCGCCGAGTACTACTCCAACAATCTCGCGACCGAGATCAAGAAGGGGCTGCACCAGAAGCACCAACAGGGCGGAACGCCGTTCAAGGCGCCGATCGGGTACCGGTCCCGCCGCGAACTGATCGGCAACCAGGACATCCGCAGCGTCGAGGTCGACCCGGAGCGCGCCCCTCTCGTACGGATGGCTTTCGACCTCTACGCCACCGGCGATTGGTCGCTGCATGCCCTGGCTGGCCACCTCGAGGCTCTTGGGCTACGCAGTCGCCCGACGCCCACGCGCGGACCGGCACCGCTGCGCATGACCAGTATCCAGAAGCTGCTCACCAACATCTACTACGTCGGCGTCGTCGAGTACGGCGGGCGACGGGTCCTCGGTCGGCACGACGCGCTTATCGACCACGACACCTTCGACCGCGTCCAAGCCCAACTCGCCGCCCGGGCCAGGGCCGGAGACCGACCGTCGAAGCACGAGCACTACCTCCGCGGGAGCTTGGCCTGTGCGGTCTGTGGCGGCCGGTTGCTCTACAGCCAGAACAGCGGCAACGGCGGAACCTACGAATACTTCTCCTGCATCAACCGCAAGAGCCGCACCCCGGCATCACGATGCGTGTCGACTCACTACCCGGTGCCGCTGGTCGAGCGGGCGGTCGAGGAGCACTACGGAAGTGTCCGGGTCACGAAGAAAACCCAGGATGCGATCCGCGCCGATGTCCGGGCTGACGCCGATGAGCGGCTGGGCGTGGTCCAGCGCGACGTCGACCGACACCTGCGCACGATCCGAGAGCTTGAATCCAACCAATCCCGACTCGTCCAGCTGTCCTACAAGGGCTTGGTCACCGACGAGGTCCTGGCCCGTGAGCAGCAGCGTCTTGATTCTGAACAGAAGCAAGCCCGCAACCTCCTCGGCAAGGCGCGATCTCACGTCGCGGACATCCAAGCCGTCCTCGCCGAAGTGCTCGCTCGGACCCGGACGCCGCACGCGGCCTACCTGGCCAGCACTCCGCTTCAGCGCCGAATCTTCAACCAGACCTTCTTCAAGCGCATCCTCGTCGGTGAAGACAGCGAGGTGCTGGGGGTGACGTTGACACCGGCCTACGCCGCCGTGGCCGTCGGATGGGAGCCGGGCTTCGGCCAACCGGCCCCCAGGCCGGCCCAGGCGGCCCGGAACGGGGGCCGGGGGTCCGTCCCGGCCGGCCTCGACCGGGAGGCCTCAAGAGAAAACCCCGACCCGTTTTCTCGGGGCCAGGGTTTGCTCTTGACTCAAATGGTGGAGACGGTGGGAATCGAACCCACGTCCGCGATCGCGTGAAGATGGCGTCTACGAGCGTAGCCGGCGCTCTTATCTCGTCCCCCGCTCGCCTCGCCGGCTGGGTTGCGGGGGACCAGCCTCCTGAAGTGTTCCCGGCTCGGCAGAGGCGGACCTCGCCGGGTGAGCCTGCTGTCTGATCCCGGTGATCCCCGCCGCAGGCTGCGGGGGCCGAGACCTCACTCGCCTAGGGTTATCTAGGCAGCGAGGGCGTACTCATGAGAGTCCGCACTTATTGTTTTTCCCGGGTGTTTAACGAGGCCGCCCGGGACCTCGACTCGCAACCATCCCCACGAACCAACCACGTCGAAGCCTGTCGTCCCCGGGAATGTCTGACCGACCCCATGGTAGCCGCTCGCCGGCGTCCGCCCAGGTCCGGGCAGCAAAAGGACGCGAACCGAGCCGCTTGAGGAACCCGCTCTCCGGCCGCCCGAAGGCCGTCGGAGGTTGGGTGGCGCGGCCTCGCACCTCGGTGGCCTCGCTCTTTGCGTCTCAGGTCCGCGTCTGGCGATCAAGGTACGCCCGGCCCGGCGCCCGTGCAAGAGGCATTTGCCACGATCTTCGCAATTTGCAAAGAAATTGCGAAGGCTCTCGTCGCCGGCGACCACCGCCCCGCCCGGTCGGCCGACCGCCTTTAACGGCCGGCAAGCCACGCCTGCCACAATCGTTCGGGCCATGGAGAACCGCCAGACCTGGGTCGTCCCCCCGTCGCCCCTCGACCCGGCCCCGCCGACCCCGCCGCCGACCGACCCGTTCGGCCGGCCGGCCCACGGCCCCCGGGGCTCCCGCCTCCGCGACCGGGCCGGGGCCGCCGGAGCCGCCCTCGTCGCCCTCCTGGCCAAGGGCAAGGCCGTCATCCTGTTCCTCCCGAAGATCAAGGTCCTCAGCACCTCGGTCACCGCCCTGGTCTCCGTCGCCGCCTACAGCCTCTTCTTCGGCTGGGCGTTCGCCGCCGGCTTCGTCGTCCTCCTCTTCATCCACGAGATGGGCCACGTCATCGCCCTCCGCCGCGAGGGGATCCCGGCCAGCGCGCCGATGTTCATCCCCTTCCTCGGCGCCTTCATCTCGGCCAAGTCGCTCGGCGAGAACGCCCTCGCCGAAGCCCGGGTCGGGCTGGCCGGCCCGCTCCTCGGCTCGCTCGCCGCCGCCGCCGTCGCCGTGGCCGGCGCGCTCACCGGGAGCAGCTTCCTCCAGGCCCTCGCCTACGTCGGCTTCCTCCTCAACCTGTTCAACCTCCTCCCGGTCGTCCCGCTCGACGGCGGCCGGGCCATGGCGGCGATGGCGCCGTGGATGTGGTTCGTCGGCTTCGCCGCACTGATCGCCCTCTTCTTCATCGCCCCGAACGGCATCCTCCTGATCATCATCTTCTTCGGCGGCCTCGAGACCTGGCGGCGGTGGAAGCAGCGCAAGACCCGGAGCCTCGAGCAGGCCGCCTACTACCGGGTCTCCCCCCGCAACCGCCTCCTCGTCGGCGCCGTCTACCTCGGCCTGATCGCCGCCCTCGCCTTCGGCATGTCGGCCACCTACGTCCAGCACTCCGTCGGCTTCTCCCACTACTGAGCCCCGACCGGGCGCCCGCCCCTACCTCCCGACGTCGCGCAGGGCCCGCTGCATCTCCCGCTCGGAGTCGCGCTTCTTCAGCGTCTCGCGCTTGTCGTGGACGTCCTTGCCCCGGGCCAGGGCGATCTCGACCTTGGCCCGCGGTCCGGAGAAGTAGATCCGCGTCGGCACGAGGGTCAGGCCCCGCTCGGCCGTCCGCGCCTCGATCCGGTCGAGCTCCCGCCGCTTGAGCAGGAGCTTGCGCTCGCGCTCGGGCTCGTGGTTGTCGCGGCTGGCCGGAGCGTAGGGCGGGATGTGGACGTTGCGCAGCCAGAGCTCGCCGTCCCGCATCGTCGCGAAGCCGTCCTTCAGCTGGGCGCCCCCGGTCCGCAGGGACTTGACCTCGGTGCCCTGGAGCACGATGCCGCACTCGACCCGCTCGAGCAGGTTGTAGCGGAACGACGCGTAGCGATTTGACGCGACGTCACCCGCTCCGATCTTCCGTTTTCCCTTGGCCATCGTCGCCCTAGCCTACGCAAGCACGAGATCGACCCGCCCCCGGGGGGCCTCGATGCTCTCCACCCGCACCCGGACCGGGTCGCCGAGGCGGAGCCGCGCCCCGCTCCGCGACCCCGACAGGATCGTCCCCTCCTCGCTCAGCTCCCACCAGCCGCCCTCGCGCATCCGCCGGACCGGGAGCATCCCCTCGTAGCGCCCACCGAAGGCGACGAACGCCCCGGCCCCGATCAGCCCGACGACCTCCCCCTCCCACTCGCGGTCCCGATCCTCCCGAGTCAGCGCGAAGCACCGGGCGATGTCGTCGGCCGCCCGCTCGATCTCCATCGCCTCGCGCTCCCGGGCCGAGGACCACTCGGCCAGGTCGGTCAGCCCGGTCGCGTCCGGGGCCGGCCCGGCTCCGATCGCCGCGAGCAGCGACCGGTGGCAGACGAGGTCCGGGTAGCGGCGGATCGGCGAGGTGAAGTGACAGTAGGCGGTCGACCGCAACCCGGCGTGCCCGAGGTTGCGCGGCGAGTAGTAGGCCTGCTTGAGCGAGCGGAGGACCAGCGAGGTCAGGGCCAGCCGCCCCCGCCCGGTCGCCCGGACGTGCCGGTCGACCGCCTGCGAGATCTCCCCGACCAGCTCGCCGGCCTCGGTCGGCGACATCGTCTTCGGCGTCGGCGGGGTCGGCACCTCGAGCGACGCGAGCTGCCCGACCAGCCGCTCGACCCGCGCCGGGTCGGGCTGCTCGTGCACCCGGTAGAGCGCCGGGAGCTTGCGCTGCTCGAGCAGCCGCGCGACCTGCTCGTTGGCCGCGATCATCAGGTGCTCGATCAGCCGGTGGGACTCGGTCTGCTCGCCCAACTGGACGTCGATCACGTGGCCGTCCCGGTCGAAGGCGAACTCCGGCTCGCCGCTGACGATCGCCAGCGCCCCCCGCCGCTCCCGCTCCCCGGCCAGCTCGCGCGCCGCCGCCCGGGCCGCCTCGAGCGGCCCCGCCCACGGCTCGAGCGCCGGCTCGTCCCCGGCGAAGATCCGGTCGACCCGGTCGTAGTCGAGCCGCTCGTCCGAGCGGATCAGCGCCCGGTAGAAGGAGGCCCGCACGACCCGCGGGCCGTCGAACTCGAGCTCCGCCGTCACCACCCGCCGGTCCTCGCCCGGGACGAGGGAGCAGGCCTCGTTGGAGAGCCCGGCCGGGAGCATCGGCTCGACCGCCCCGGGGACGTAGACGCTCGTCCCCCGCCGGCGCGCCTCCCGGTCGACCGCCGACCCCTCGGCGACGAACGCGGAGACGTCGGCGATGTGGACCCACACCCGCACCCGCACCCGGACCCCCACCCGCGCCCGCACCCGCGCCCGCGCCCGCGGCCCCGTCTCCCCCGACCCAGCAGACCCAGCAGACCCGGCAGACCCGGCCGACCCAGACGACCCGGCTGATCCAGACGACCCAGGCGACCCGGGCACCGCCCCATCCAAGACCCACTCGGCCGAGATCGCGTCGTCGTAGTCCCGGGCGCCGGTTGGATCGATCGTGAAGGTGTCGAGCCCGCGCAGGTCGCGGCGGGGGACGCCCGTCTCCGGAAGCGCCGCGGCCGCCTCCCGCGCCTCGAGCTCGACCGCCCGGGGGAAGCGCCGGCGCAGGCCCCGCTCGACCATCAGGGCCTCGATCACGTCGCGGGCGACGTCCGGCCGCCCGAGCCGCCGGACCACCGTCGCCCGGGCCCCGCGCCGGCCGGCCCGGACGCCGACCAGGACGAGCTCCCCGGCCCGCGCCTGGCCCGGATCGACCGAGAGCTGGCCGCTCGCCCAGCCATCCTCGTCCCGCCCCCGCCCGAACAGGGGCCGGGCGACGAGAAAGCGCCCGCGCCGCTCGAGGACGGCCGCCCGCTGGCTCACCGAAGCTTCGCCGCGACCACGCGCAGCGCCGTGTCCAGCGCCCGGTCGCGGTGGGCGGTCAGCGGCGCCGGCGCCGCGACGTCGGGCGTGATGCCCGCCCCCTCCGTGATCCCCGGGCCGCCGAGGTTGCGGCCGCTCGGGAGGTAGTACTGGCCGACGGTGATGTCGAGCGCCCCGCCGTTCGAGAGCGGACGCACCTCCTGGAAGACCCCCTTGCCGAACGTGTGCGTCCCGACGATCGTCGCCCGGTGGCGATCCTGGAGCGCCCCGGCGACGATCTCGGCCGCCGAGGCCGTCTCGCGGTCGACCAGGACGACCACGGGGATCGTCTGGGAGATGGCGTTCCCGGCGGCCGTCAGCGTCATCGTCGGCTGGGTCCTCCCCCGGGTGGTGACGACCGGCCCGTCGGGCAGGAAGATGCTCGCCACCAGACGGGCCTCCTCGACCAGGCCGCCGCCGTTGTGGCGGAGGTCGAGCACGACCGCCCGGGCGCCCCGACCGAGGAGCTTGTCGAGCGCCACCCGGACCTCCCCGTGCGCCCCGGCGCTGAACGTCGCCAGCGCGACGTCGGCCACCTTCTTGCCGGCGACCGTCCGCAGCTTCGAGGCCACCACCGGGACCGACACCTCGGCCCGGACGACCGACACGTTCCGGAGCCGGCCGGCGTGGAGGATCCGCAGGACGACCGGCGTCCCGGCCGGCCCCTTGACCAGGGCGCTGGCCGCCGTCTCCGACTTCCCGGCGAGGGAGACCCCCCCGGCGGCGGTGATCGTGTCCCCGGCGACGATCCCGGCTCGGGCGGCCGGCGAGGAGTCGAACACCTCGACGATCAGGAGGCCGCGCTTGCTGGCGACCACGTTGGTCCCGACCCCCGAGAACTGCTGGGCCGCCGAGGTGATGAAGTCGTGGTACTCCTTCGGGGTCAGGTAGTTGGAGAAGCGGTCGTGGAGGCTGGCCACGATGCCGTTGACCGCGCCGTCGACGAGGTCCGACCGCTTCACCGGGCGGTAGTAGTCGTCGATGACCTGCTGGACCGACTCGCCGAGCACCGGGCTGACCTCCCCCGAGCCGACCGAGTCGCGGAGGAACCCGGGGAGGTCGCTCGGATGGGCGCCCCACCAGATCCCGAAGAGGAGGACGACGACGATCACCAGGCCGGCGAGCACGGCCGCCGAACTCCGGCGGGCGCGGGCCGCCATCAGCCGGCCGCCTGGGCTCTCGGGCTCATCCGCCGGAGGGTACCGGCCGCCCGGCGACCGCAGCGCCGCCGGGCCGGACTCCTCGGCGGCCTCAGACCCGCAGGAAGCGACGGAGCGAGAGGCCCGAGCCGGCGGCCGAGACGGCGACGGCGCAGCACATCAAGATGAGCGTCAGCGCCGGGAAGTTGATCGTGCTCGGGCGCCCGATCACCGAGAACTCGGAGACCAGGCTGTCGACGACGGTCACCTTGGCGAGCACGAGCATCCCGATCGCCACCACCCCGCCGAACGCCCCGAGGAGGATGCCCTCGATCACGAACGGCCAGCGGATGAACCAGTCGGTCGCCCCGACGAGCTTCATCACCTCGACCTCGCGCCGGCGGGCGAACAGCGACAGGCGGATGGTGTTCGAGATGAGGAGGACCGAGGCGATCACGAGGAGCACGGCGAGGACGGCCATCGTCACCTTGACCAGGCTGGTCGCCGAGAGGATCTTCTGGGCGTCGTCGCGCCGGTTGCTGACCGTGGCGATCGCCGGGTCGACCGGCGCCTTCCCGCGGGTCAGCGAGAGGAGGACGGCGTTCACGTTGTCCGGGACGTCGGGCGTGACCCGGAAGCTGTCGGGCAGGGGGTTCGAGTCGACGATCGCGTAGGCGGCCGGGTCGGCCTTGCTCTGCTGAGCGAACGCCTTGGCCTTGGAGATGAACTGGACGGCCCGGACGTGCTCGGTCCGGTGGAGGAGGGCGGAGACGCGGGCGATGTCGCCGGTCGTCGATCCGTCCTTCAGGTAGACCCCGACGAGGACGCGCTTGCGGACGTCGTTGGCCGCGCCGCTCGTGACCTGGGCGACCGGGATGAACACGCCGAGGACGAGCACGGTGACGAGCACGGTGGCCAGGGCGGCGAAGCTGGGGACGGCGTTGCGGCGCATCGAGCGCAGCGACTCCCGCAGGAAGAACCCCAGCCTCACGCCAACCGCCCCCGGGTGCTCACCAGGGCGTCCGGGTGTTCTCGTCGCGGAGCATCGCCGTGAACTCGTCGGTGCTCTGCTCGCGCTGGCGGTACATGCCCTCGTCCTCGTCGCGGACGACCCGCCCGCGGACGAGCTCGATCACCCGGCGGCGCATCTTGTCCACCATCGTCGAATCGTGGGTGGCGACCAGGACCGTGGTCCCCGCCCGATTGATCCTGTACAGGAGCTGCATGATTCCGATCGACGTCTCCGGATCCAAGTTGCCGGTCGGTTCGTCGGCCAGGAGGAGTGCCGGGTGGTTGATGAAGGCCCGGGCGATAGAGACGCGCTGCTGCTCACCCCCGGATAGCTGGTCGGGGTAGTTGTGGAGCTTGGTCGACAGGCCGGTCAGCCGGAGGATGTCGGGGACCTGCTGGCGGATCTGCTTGCGGCCGGCCCCGGTGACCTGGAGCGCGTAGGCCACGTTGGCGTAGACCGTCCGGTTGGGCAGGAGCTTGAAGTCCTGGAAGACGACGCCGAGGTTGCGCCGGTAGGAGGGGACCTTCTTGCGGTCGATGTCGTCGAGGTTGCGTCCGGCGACGACGATCGAGCCGGAGGTCGGCTCGAGCTCCTTGATCAGGAGGCGCATGATCGTCGACTTGCCGGAGCCGGTCGACCCGACGATGAAGACCCACTCGCCGCGCTCGATCGAGAAGCTCGCCCCGTCGAGGCCGGCGTCGCCGCCCTCGTAGCGCTTGCAGACGTTCTGGAACTCGATGACCGACTCGCCGCCCGGGGCCCGGGTGGGCCGCTGGATCGGCCGGGGAGCGGGGCGGCCGGAATCCGATCGACTGCGCCGGACCATCTCCCGTTCGGTAGCCGCCATCGGTGCGAGGGTAGACCAACCGATTGGCCGATGTGGCGTTTCGTGAGTCCTGCAAGAGCATTTGCACGCCACCAGATACGGTTCACCGATGACCGAGATCACCACGACCACCGCACCGAACGGCCTGCCGATCCACCGGATCGCCGTCCCGGGCACCCGGGCCCTGACCATCCTCGTCGCCTTCGACGCCGGGGCGCGGAGCGAGCGCCCCGACGAGAACGGGATGGCCCACTTCCTGGAGCACCTCGTCTTCAAGGGCGGGGAGACCTATCCGACCTACCGGGACGTCAACGAGACGGCCGAGCGGATGGGGGCGATGCTCAACGCCTACACGAGCCACGATCTCGTCGCCTTCCACATCACCGCCCGGGCCGAGGTCGCACCCGAGGCGATCGACCTCCTCTCGGACTTCGCCGGGCGTCCGCGCCTCGACGCCGAGGAGCTCGACCGGGAGCGGGGCGTGGTGATCCAGGAGATCAACCGGGCCTACGACCAGCCGTCGATGCTCGCCGAGTACCTGATCGACCGGGCGGCGTTCGGCGAGCATCCGCTCGGCCGGACCGTCCTCGGACCGGCCGATCATCTGCGGACGTTCAGCCGGGAGGCGATCGTCGCCTTCCGGGAGCGCCGGTGGTCAGGCGAGCGGGGCGGGGTGTTCCTGGTCGGCAACACCGACCACCTCCCGCCGGACGCCGAGCTCGGCGAGCGGTTCGGCCGCTTTCCGACCCTGCCGGCGCCCGACCCGTTCGAGCCGGCCCCGGACTTCGTCCCGGCGACCCTGGTCGAGGCCCGGGAGACCAACCAGTCCCATCTGCGGATGATCTACCGGCCGGAGATCGACGTCACCGACCGCCGTCAGCGGACGGCCCTCTCGATCTACTCGACCCTCCTCGGCGGGTCGATGGGTTCACGCCTGTTCGACGAGATCCGCGAGCAGCGGGGGCTCTGCTACTCGGTCTCGGCGGTCGACCACGCGTTCGCCGACTCGTCGATCCTCCAGCTCTCGTCGGGCCTCGACTCGAGCAAGACGATCGAGGCCTACACCCGGATGCGGGAGATCGTCGACGAGCTGCGGACCGACGGCCCGAATGAGGCCGAGGTCGAGCGGGCGCGGGCCTACACGGCCGGCCGGCGGGTCCTCGCCTTCGAGAACTCGGGCGCGGTCGCCCGGTTCGCCGCCCATCAGGCGATCGTCTACGGGGAGGACATCGACCCGGACGCGGCGATCGACGCCGTCGACCGCGTGACCTTCGACGAGGTCGTCACGGTGGCCGCCGGGATCAGCGAGGACCTGGCCGTCGCCGTCGTCGGACCGCACGAGACGGGCGACTTCTAAGCCCCGGCGCCAGACGGGCGACTTATACCCACCGGCGCCGGTTCGGCGCCAGACCGGCGACTTATGGCCGCCGGCGCCGGGCCGGCGCCCGACGGGCGACTTATAGCCACCGGCGCCGGTTCGGCGCCAGCGACCACATCCGCAGCTCGAGCTCGCGACGGTCGGCGCGCTCGAGGGACGCGAAAGCAGGCCGCCTGCTCCGGCGGGCTCGCGAGCGCCTGCTCGACGAGGCGACGATCGGCGGCTCCGGCCCCGGCGCACCCAGTCGTCGAAGTCGAGCACGATCGCGCTCGAGAACGAGGACGAGGCCCGACCGCCGACCGAGCTCCCGCAGGCGAGGGGCCGGCAGCCTCGCCCAGTGGGACGGCTCGCGCAACCGCTCGATCTCCCGCGACCAGGCCGCGGCGTCGGCCTCGTCGTCGGTCAGGTGGTCGGCCACGACCACCTTCCCTCCGGGGCGGACGACTCGAGCGAGTTCCACGATCAGGCGATCGGGCAGGGGGCCGGCGATGCTTAGGGGCTTCTTAGGAAGATCGAGCACCCTAGCGGCATGCGCGCGCCCGCCCGGAGTCTGCGTCCCCCGTCCGGCGCGGTCGTCGTCCTGCTGGCGGTCGGCGGCCTCCTGGACGGGGGCGCGGCCTCCTCGGCCGCGGCGGCGCCGGCCGGCCTGCGCGTCGTCGGCGGGTCCGCCGTGCCGTCGATCGCCGCCTTTCCCTTCCAGGTCGCCCTCTACGCCACCCTCCCCCCGAGCTTCCTCGGCCCGCCGATGCTCGCCTTCTGCGGCGGGGTGATCATCGACCCGACGCAGGTCGTCACCGCCGCCCACTGCGTGACCGACGAAGCGACGGGCGTGACCGTCGCCCCGGGCGCGGTCACCGTGACCGCCGGGACCGCCGTCCTCCCCCCGGGCGTCCCGACCCAACCGGTCGGCGCGGGGATCGCCGTCGACCCGAGCTACAACCCGGCGGGCGCCGACTACGACGTCGCCGTCGTCACCTTCTCGACCCCGCTCTACACCGGCTCCCCCCGTCCGGACGGGACGGTGCCCGTGGCCCCGATCCCCCTCATCACCCCGGCCCTGGCGGCGCGCTACGCCGACCCGGCGGTCAGCCCGGCTCTCCCCGTCGCGATCAGCGGCTGGGGCGAGACGGCGGCCAAGCCGGTCGACGCTCCGGACGTGCCCGGCCCACTGCCCCAGCAGCTCCAGTCGGCTGCGACGCACTTCGTGGCCGACGCGACCTGCGCGGCCGACTACGCCGGCCTCGGCCGGAGCGGGTTTCCCCCGATCACCACGCGGATGATCTGCGCGGGCGAGCCCGGCGGCGGCGTCGACGCCTGTTCGGGAGACAGCGGCGGCCCGCTCGTGGTCGACGCCGGGAGCCCGGCGGCGCCGCCGGCCGACTACGTCCTCGTCGGCCTCGCCGACTTCGGCGCCGGCTGCGCCCAACCCGGCTTTCCCGGCGTCTACGTCCGGATCGCGGCGCCGGAGATCACGAGCTTCATCGCCGCCCAGGCGCAGGCCCAGGGGCAGCAGCTGCTGCCGCCGCCGGTGCCGGCCGCCCCGGTCGCCCCGCCGCCGGCCGCCCCCGCCCCGGCGCCGGTGCCGCCGACCACGGTCGTCGTCGGCCCGACCCGCCCGCGCGTCGGCACGGCGAGCGTGCTCCAGGCGACGGTGCGGGTCCGGCGCCGGATCGCCCGGGTCGCCGTCCGCTGCGCAACGGTCAGGTGCACGGGCACGCTGACCCTCCGGTCGACGATCACGCTCGGGAGCGCCCGCTTCGCCGTCGCCGCCAACTCGACGACGACCGTCTCGGTCACGTTCACGCCGGCCGCCCAGCGCCAGCTCGACCGCCACGGGCACCGCCTGCGCGGGACCGCCAGCCTCCACCCGGCGGCGCCCGCCCCCACCACCCGCCGCGCCGTCACCTTCGTCGACTGACCCCGGCGCCGAGCAGCCCACCCACGCGGCGCCCCCTCCCGCGACCCGCCGTCACCTTCGCTGACTGACCCCGCCGCCGAGCGACGCATCCGCAGGGTCACCCCCGTCGAAATGCCCCGCCGGAGGCCGCGCCCCCCGCGGCCACGCCCGGCCGCCGTCAGGGGCGGATGGCGACCATCCGCTCGATCGCCGTCCGGGCGAGATCGGCGGTCGCCGGCGCCACGGTCACCCGGAAGGCCCGGTCGCGGAGGGCGTCGCGGAGCTTCGGGAGGGTGATCATCTTCATGTAGCGGCAGCTCGCCGCCTCGTTGGCGGCGATGAAGTCGGTGTCCGGCGCGGCCAGGCGGAGCGGGTGAAGCATGCCGACCTCGGTCGCCACGATCGCCGTCGACCCCGGCCGTGCGCGCGCCGCGTAGCTCAGCATCCCCCCGGTCGAGAGCATGTGGACCCCGTCGGCGGCGACGTCCCCGGCGGCGACGTACTCCATCACCGAGGTCGAGCACCCGCATTCCGGGTGGATCAGGAAGTCGGCGTCCGGGTGGGCCGCTCGGGTCGCCGCGATGTCGCTCGGGCGGATCCCGGCGTGGACGTGGCACTCCCCGTCCCAGACGTGCATCCGCCGACCCGTCGTCCGCTCGACGTAGGCGCCGAGGAACATGTCCGGGCCGAAGAGGATCTCCGTCTCCGAGCCGTGCGTCGCATAGATGTGGCGGACGACGGCGACCGCGTTCGACGACGTGCAGCAATAGTCGGTCAGCGCCTTGACCGCCGCCGACGTGTTCACGTACATCACGACCACCGCCCCCGGGTGCTCGGCCTTCCAGGCCGCCAGCTGATCGGCGTCGATCGAGTCGGCCAGGGAGCAGCCGGCCTCGGGGTCGGGAATCAGGACGGTCTTCTCCGGGCAGAGGATCGCCGCCGTCTCGGCCATGAAGTGGACGCCGCAGAAGACGATCGTCCGCCCCTCCGCCGCCGCCGCCTCCTCGGAGAGGCCGAGCGAGTCGCCGACGAAGTCGGCCACGTCCTGGATCTCCGGACGCTGGTAGTTGTGGGCGAGGATCACCGCGTCCCGCTTGGCCGCCAGCCGTCGGATCTCACCCTGGAGCTCAAATATCTCGCCGGACCCGAGTGGCCGCTCCGCCTCGGGCGGGGCCATCGGAAGCTCGACCATCCGGACGGGGCTCAGAGGGGCTCCAGTATCAACGAGAGATCTAGGGAAGGGGCTGAGTGGGTCATTGCGCCGATCGACACAAATTGTACGCCGGTGGTCGCGTGCTCCCGGAGATTGGCCAGGGTCACCCCGCCGCTCGCCTCGAGCACGGCCCGTCCGCCCACCTGGGCGACGGCCGCCCGGAGCTCGGTCGGGGTCATGTTGTCGAGCAGGAGCCGTTCAGCCCCGACCCGGAGCGCCTCGTCGATCTCCGCCGGGTTGCGGCATTCGACCTCGAGCGGCAGCTTCGGCGCCCGGGACCGGGCGGCCTCGACCGCGGCGGCGATCCCGCCGGCCAGGATGACGTGGTTCTCCTTGATCAGGATCGCGTCGAAGAGGCCGTGGCGGTGGTTGGTCGCCCCCCCGGCGGCGACCGCCGCCTTCTCGAGGGCCCGCAGGCCCGGCGTCGTCTTGCGGGTGTCGAGCACCCGCGCCCCGGTCCCCTCGACCGCCCGGGCGCAGCGGGCGGCCAGGGTGGCGACGCCCGAAAGCCGGGCCAGGAAGTTGAGCGCCGTCCGCTCGGCGCTGACCAGGGCCCGGGCCGACCCCTCGAGTGAGAGGACCGGGCCCGGTTCGCGCCACTCGCCCTCGGCGGCGAGGCGCTCGACCCGGACGTCGGGATCGAGCCGGCGAAACACGGCCACGGCGACGTCGCCGCCGAAGATGACCCCCGCCTCCTTCTGGGTGATCGTCGCCCGGGCGCGGGCCCCGGCCGCGACGGTCGCCTCGGCGGTCACGTCGCCGCTCCCGAGATCCTCCTCCAGGGCCCGCCGGACCAGTGACTCGTCGACCGGGATCATGCGGGCCAGGATAGGGTGCTCACGCGATGCCCAGACTGGACGGACGCTTCGCCGGCACCGGCGGCCCCGAGATCTACTGGCAGTCCTGGCAGCCCGCGCGCCCGGCCACGGCGAGCCTGGTGGTCGCCCACGGGGCGGCCGAGCACAGCGGCCGCTACGCCCCGCTGGCCGAGCACCTGGTCGCCCACGGCATCGCCGTCTACGCCCTCGACCACCGCGGCCATGGCCGCTCGGACGGGTCCGGCGCCCTGATCGACCGCCTCGAGCCGGCGGTCGCCGACCTCGGGCGCCTGGTCGACCTGGCCGCCGGGGAGGGCCGGCGCCCCTACCTGCTCGGCCACAGCATGGGCGCCTGCCTGGCGCTCGAGCTCGCCCTCGCCGACCAGGCCCGGCTCGCCGGGCTCGTCCTCTCGAGCCCGCTCGTCGCCCTCGACACCCCCCGTCCGCTCCTCGCCCTCAGCCGCATGCTCTCGGCCGTCGTCCCCCGCCTCGGCGTCTACGGGGTCGAGGCCGCTCAGATCAGCCACGACCCCGAGCAGGTCCGCCGCTACGACGAGGATCCGCTCAACTACCGGGGGCGGCTCCCGGTCCGGACGATCGCCGAGATGTCCAAGGCGATCGCCCGCTTCCCCGCCCGGGCCCCCAGCCTCGAGCTCCCCCTGCTGATCCTCCAGGGCGCGGCCGACCGGATCGTCCCCCCCGCCGGTGCCGAGGCGTTGGCCGGGCGGGCCGGCTCCCCGGACAAGACACTCAAGGTGTATCCCGGCCTCTACCACGAGCTCTTCAACGAGGCCGAGCCCGACCGGTCGATGGTCCTCGACGAGCTCGTCGGCTGGCTCAGGACCCCGCGGCCTTGAGCAGGTAGGCCCGGACGAAGCCGTCGAGGTCGCCGTCGAGCACGCCCTTGGCGTCGCCCATCTCGTGACCGGTCCGGTGGTCCTTGACCATCGTGTACGGGTGGAGCACGTAGGAGCGGATCTGCGAGCCGAAGTTGACGTCCTGCGCCTCGCCCTTCTCCCTGGCGATCTCCGCCTCCCGGCGGCGCTCCTCGGCCGCGGCCAGCTTGGCCCGGAGCATGGTCATCGCCGTCGCCTTGTTCGACGACTGCGACCGCTCGTTCTGGCACTGGACGACGATGCCCGACGGCCGGTGGGTGATGCGGACGGCCGAGTCGGTCTTGTTGACGTGCTGGCCCCCCGCCCCGCTCGCCCGGTAGGTGTCGATCTGGAGGTCGTCGTCGTTGATCTCGATCTCGCCGTCGTCCTCGACCACCGGCGCGACCTCGAGGCCGGCGAAGCTCGTCTGCCGGCGGTTGGCCGAGTCGAACGGCGAGAGACGCACCAGCCGGTGGACGCCCTTCTCGGCCCCGTAGAGGCCGTAGGCGTTCTCCCCGGTCGCCTGGAAGGTCGCCGACTTGATCCCCGCCTCCTCTCCCGGGCTGACCTCGAGCAGCTCGGTCGCGAAGCCCCGCTGCTCGGCCCAGCGCATCTCCATGCGCAGGACCATCTCCGCCCAGTCCTGGGCATCGGTCCCCCCGGCCCCGGCGTTGATCGTCACCAGCGCCGGCCCGCCGTCGTAGCGCCCGGAGAAGAGGCGGGCCTCCTCGAGCTCGAGCAGCCGCTCCTCGACCGAGGCGATGTTCGCCTCGACCTCCTCAGCCAGCGACGGCTCCTCCTCGGCCAGCTCGGCCAGCCCGGCCAGCTCCGCCGCGTCCTGCTCGAGCGACCGGAAGGCGTCCAGGCGGCGCTTCGTGCGGGCGTGCTCGGAGGTGACCTTGGCCGCCCGGTCGGAGTCGTCCCAGAACCCCGGCTCGCCCATCTGGTCTTCGAGCTCTACGAGGCGCTCGTCCAGGGCCGGCGGGTCAAAGGTAGTCCGCGAGCAGGGTCAGCTGGTCGCGGACGGCAGCGAGTCGCTGCGGGGTCGGCTCGGATGTCGGGGCGCTGGCCATCTCGGCTCCAGGGTAGCCGACGCCCTACCACGAGCAGAGCGCCGCTCGGCGTCCATCCGCCCCAGCTTCCCGCAGTTCTGTCAACTCCGGGAGAATCCCCCCGGCCCGCGCGTCAGCCGGGGGCGAGGATCGAGGCCGTGAGCTGCTCACCGGCGAACCCCGGGCCGACGAACGAGCTGACCGTGTAGCGGCGGCCGGCGATGACCACCGGGCCCGAGGTCGGCAGGGTGACCGCGAGGGCGGCCGCGAGCGAGGTCTCGACGTGGTGGTCGCGGGTCCCCCGCACGACCACGCCGGCCCCGGTCAGCCGGTGGGCGAGCCGGACGAACCCGATCACGTCCTGGATCGAGACGGTGATCCGCCCGAGCCTCCGCCCGTCGGGGGCGATCAGGGAATGGGCGGCCCCGCCGATGACGAACTTCAGGCCGACGTCGACCAGCGCCTTCCCGGCGGCGTCCTCCACCCGCACGCGCACCGCATGACGGACCGGCTGGTTGCGGATTGCCCGGCGGGCGAGGGTGTAGTCACCCGTCTCGAGACCCCGGGTGAGGCCCGGGAGGGGGGCGATCTTCGCGTAGGCGGCCCCGTTCGGGGTCCCGTAGACCTCCTGGCGGTAGATCCGCTCGGCCACCCCGGCGAGGGTGTCGGCCTTGACCTGGCTGATCGCCGCCGCGCAGGTCGGGCACGCCGCCGCCGTGCTCGTGTGCGGCGTCCTCGACCCGCACCCAGCGACCCCGGCCATGGCCATGGCGACGGCCAGGGCCGCCGCGGCCGCCGCCGCGCGCCCGCGGAGGGACGATCGCATTCGACGTCGCTCGCCCGGCTGCCGGGTCAGGCGCCGTGGCAGCGCTTGAACTTCTTGCCCGACCCGCACCAGCACGGATCGTTGCGCCCGACCTGCTCGTCGGTCGCCACCCGCCGCTGCTCGACGTGGGGCGTGAGCTCGGCCGGCTCGTCCTCGACGACCGCGGCCCCGGCCGCCGCGGCGGCCCCGAGCGCGCTCGGCGCCGCGGCGGCCCCGGACGAATAGGAGACGCTCGCCGGACGGGTCGAGGTCCCCCCGGGCGAGTAGGGCGGGACGGCCGGCGGCGGCGGTGCCTGGCCACCGTTCTCGCCGTCGATCTGCACCTCGACGTGGAAGATCATCCGGGCGAAGTCCGACCAGATCGTCGTCATCAGGTCGGTGAACAGGTCGTACGCCTCGTTCTGGTAGGCGACGAGCGGATCGATCTGGGCGAAGCCCCGGAGGTGGATGCCCTCGCGGAGGTAGTCCATGTCGTAGAGATGCTCCCGCCAGCGCTCGTCGATGATCTGGAGGAGCAGGTACCGCTCGAGCGCCCGCATCAGCTCCTCGCCGAGCTCGGTCTCCCGACCGGCGTACTGGGTCGCCGCGTCGTCGACGAACAGGCCGGCCAGGCCGTCGCGGTCGATCTGGTCGCGGTCGATCGCGTCCGGGCCGAAGCTGACCGGGTAGATCTGCTCGAGCACGACGAACAGGCCGTCGAGATCCCATTCCTCGATGAAGTCGCCGATCGTGTGGTCGCTGACCGTCCGCTCGATCACCCCGGCGATCTCGTCCCGGGCGGCCTGGGCCATGTCGCCGCCCTCGAGCACCTGATCGCGCAGGGCGTAGACGACCCGCCGCTGCTCGTTCATCACGTCGTCGTACTCCAGCACCCGCTTGCGGATGAGGAAGTTCTGCTCCTCCACCTTCCGCTGCGCCTTCTCGATCTGCTTGGAGAGCATGCCCGCCTCGATCGGCTCCTCGTTGCCGTCCTTGTCGACGTTGCCGAGGCGGTCGAGGATCTTGTAGATCCGGTCGCCCGCGAAGAGGCGGATCAGGTCGTCCTCGGCCGACAGGAAGAAGCGCGACTCGCCCGGGTCGCCCTGGCGTCCGGACCGGCCGCGGAGCTGGTTGTCGATCCGGCGCGACTCGTGGCGCTCGGTGCCGATGATGAAGAGCCCGCCGGCGGCCAGCACCTTCTCCCGGTCGGCGGCGACGCGCTCGTCGATCTTCGGCAGCACCTGGGCGTAGCGCTCCTCGAAGTCCGGGTCGCCCGGCTTGAGCCCGAGCTTGACCAGCTCGAGGCGGGTCTGGTGGGGCGCGTTGCCCCCGAGCTGGATGTCTACGCCCCGGCCGGCCATGTTCGTCGCGATGGTGACCGCGCCCGGCCGGCCGGCCTCGGCAATCGTCTCGCCCTCCCGCTCGGCGAACTCCGGCTTGGCGTTGAGCACGCTGTGGGCGATGCCCCGGGAGCGCAGGCGCTCGGCGAGGAGCTCCGATACCTCGACCGAGATCGTCCCGACCAGGACCGGCTGCTCGGCCGCGTTGCGCTCGGCGATCTCCCGCTCTACGGCCGACCACTTGCCCTCGCGCGTCTTGTAGACCTGATCGTTCTTGTCCGCCCGCACCATCGGCCGGTTGGTCGGAACCTGGACGACCGGAAGCTTGTAGATCTTCATGAACTCGGTCGCCTCGGTCAGCGCCGTCCCGGTCATCCCGGCGAGCTTCTCGTAGAGGCGGAAGTAGTTCTGCAGGGTGATCGTCGCCAGGGTCTGGTTCTCCTCCTGGACCCGGACGCCCTCCTTCGCCTCGACCGCCTGGTGGAGTCCCTCCGACCAGCGCCGGCCCTCGAGGATGCGCCCGGTGAACTCGTCGATGATCTTGACCTCGCCGTCGATCACCGCATAGTCGACGTCCCGCTTGTAGAGCGACTCGGCCTTCAGCGACTGGATCAGGTGGTTGACCAGCGGGCCATTCTCCGCCCGGTAGAGATGGTCGATCCCGAGGAACTTCTCGGCCTTGGCCACGCCCTGCTCGGTCACGGCGACCGTCTTGTGCTTCTCGTCGAACTCGTAGTCGAACTCGGCGACGAACTCCTTCTTCGTCCGCGGGTCGAGCCCCTCCGGCGTCTTGCCCGGCGTCAGGCGGCGGGCCAGCCGGGCGAACTGCGCGTACATGTCGGCGGCCTGCTCGGGCGCCCCGGAGATGATCAGCGGGGTCCGGGCCTCGTCGATGAGGATGTTGTCGACCTCGTCGACCACCGCGAAGTAGTGGCTGGTCAGCGGATGCCCGGCCTCGTCGAAGCGCCCCCCGTGCTGGACCTTCTCCTCCAGGCTCCCGGCCATGTTGTCGCGCAGGTAGTCGAAGCCGAACTCCGAGTTCGTCCCGTAGGTCACGTCGCACGCGTACGCGTGGCGCTTGTCCTCGTAGGCCTGCATCGTCTGGAGGACCCCGACGGTCACCCCGAGGGCGCTGTAGATGCCGTTCATCCACTCGGCGTCCCGGCGGGCCAGGTAGTCGTTGACCGTGACCACGTGGACGCCCTTGCCCGCCAGCGAGTTGAGCACCACGGCGAGCGTCGCCGTGAGGGTCTTCCCCTCGCCGGTCCGCATCTCGGCGATCGTCCCGTCGTTGAGGACCATGCCGCCGACCAGCTGGACGTCGAAGTGGCGCATGCCCATCCGCCGCCGGCCGGTCTCCCGGACGATCGCGAAGCACTCGTCGAGCAGGTTGTCGAGCGGCTCTCCGGCCCGCCCCCGCACCCGCAGGGCGTCCATCCGCTCGCGGAGCTCCTCGTCGGATTCGAGCTCCAGCTCGGGCTCGTACGCCCCGATCAGCTTGACCCGCTTCTCGAACTGCTTGAACTGCTTGCCCTCACCCCAGTTCAGGGCTCGATCGAAGAGAGACATTGGTCTCAGACTAGCAGCGCCACCCGGCCCCGTCCGCCGGTCTGGCCGGTGGACGGGGCGCCGGCGGCCGCCTCGTCACATGGCCGCTGAGACGTCGCTCGCGACCGCCGCCTCACGCGCCTCGCGGCGCCGGCGGACCTTGTCGCGGTGGCGCTTGACCTGGCGGGTGAGCTCGTGCGAGCAGAGGTTCAGCGCGTGCTCGCAGTCCCGCGCCGAGCAGTCTCGGGCTCGGAGCGTGACGCCCTTCAGATAGAGCGTCGCCTCGGCGACGTGGGCCTCGGCGATCGCCGGGTTGCGCTCCTCGGAGAACTCGATCTCGAGCCGGGCGAACGTGGAGACCTGCTTGTCGACGCTGGCAAAGCGCTTGCGCACGTGCTCGCGAAGCTCATCGGTCACCGGAACGTTGCGGCCCTTGACGTCGATCTGCATCGGATACCTCTCACGCTGGAAGGCTATGTCGCGCGTCTCGCGCCCTTCTGATCGTACGCCTGCCTCCCGTCGTTGTCACGCCCCTGGACGAACGGACGGTCAGTCCGGCAGCTTGAAGCCGAGCAGCTTGCCGAACATGGCCACCGGGGTCGTGAGCCAGCCGGGCGGGCGCACGACGCGCACGTCGCGCCGATGCTCGTGGGAGAGCATCGCGATGTGGATGATCGACCTCGGGTCCCGGGGCGGATACGTCGTGATCTTCCCGGCCTTGACCAACCCGAACTGCCGGCGCATGAAGCGCTCGTAGCCGAGCCCGGGTATGTGTGCCCCGTGGTAGCGGACGATCTCATCGCTCGTGTTGCGCAGGGTGTGCGGCACGTTCGGCGGCACCGTCGCAGTCTCGCCCGGGCGCAGCTCGCTCCACTCGCCGTCGACGTAGACCTCGAGCGTGCCGTCGATCACCTCGAAGCTCTCCGACGCCTCCGGATGGAGGTGGATCGGCGGTCCGGCGTGCCCGGGGTAGACGATGTTGATCAGCCGCCACGGCTCGGTCTCCGGATCCGCGGGTATCGATTCGTACTCGAATCTCGTCATCAGCTGCGGCCTGAAGTCGAGCACGTACGCCGGCTGCGACCCGTTCTGCGCCTTGCCTTTCACTTTCGCCATCGTGTCACCCCTCTGACATTCGCCTGTGCGACCGTTAATACAACGCTAACAATACGAGGCCTCGAGTGCCATGAGGGAGAATCGTACGGATGAACCCGGTCGCGTCGTGGTCGCTCGAGCCGGTCGTCCTGGCCGGCGTCGCGCTGGCCGGATGGGCCTACCTCCGGCGCTGGCGAGCCGTCGCCGCCGAGCTCGGGACTCGCCGCGCCGGTCCGGGGCGGGCGGCGTCCTTCCTCGCCGGGCTCGCCCTGATCCTCGTCGCCCTGATCTCCCCGGTCGACCGGCTCTCCGACCAGCTCTTCTTCGTCCACATGATCCAGCACGTCCTCCTCCTGGATCTCGTCCCGATCCTCCTGATCTGCGGCCTGACCAAGGTGCTCCTGCGCCCGGTCACCCGCCGCCTCCAGCACCTCGAGCGGGCGCTCGGGCCGCTCGGCCACCCGATCTTCGCGATCGTCCTCTACGTCGCCGTGGTCTGGACCTGGCACGTTCCGGCGCTCTACGACGCAGCCCTCGCGCACGCGACCATCCACGTGCTCGAGCACACGACCTATGCCGTGGCCGGCGGCCTCTACTGGTGGCACCTGCTCTCCCCGATCCGCAGCCGCCGGCGCCTGTCCGGCATGGGCCCGGCCCTCTACATGGCGGCGACCAAGCTCCTCGTCGGCCTGCTCGGGATCATCCTCGTCTTCGCCCCGGGCACCCTCTACGCGTTCTACGCCCGCCAGGGCGGGTTCTGGGGCCTCTCGACCCACGCCGACCAGTCGATCGCCGGCGGGGTCATGACGCTCGACCAGTCGGTGGTCATGGGCGTCGCTCTCGCCGTCCTCTTCGCCCGTATGCTCGGCGAGTCCGAGCGCGAGGCGCTCCGCGCCGAGCGGGCCGAGGAGCGCGACGCGCCGGCCCCCGAGTCGGAGGAGCGGACGGTCGAGGCCTAGTCCTCGGCCAGCACGATCAGCCGGTCGCCCGGCTCGATCGGGAACACGGTCGACTTCCGCGGGTTGAGCGTGATCCCGTCCCCCCCGCCGCCGGGCTTCGCCCGCCGGTAGCCGATCGCGGTCTCGGCCGCGCGGCTGGCCGCCTCGATCAGGGTGGCGAAGCTGGCCGGCCCGGCCTTGACGTAGCGCTCGACCGGCCGCAGGTAGATCTCGGCCCCGTCGGCTTGGAAGAGCTGGTCGAAGACGTCCGCCAGATGGTGGTTCTCGGCGACCTGGGTCAGCAGCAGGCTCAGCACCTCGTCGGAGACGACGATGTCATCCACTCCGGCCACCGTCGCCAGCTCGGTGTCCTGCATGTCGATGACCTCGCTGACGACGGCGAACCCGCTCGCCGCGGTCCGGGCGATGTCGTGGAGGTGGAGGAGCGTCATCAGGGACCGCGCGCTCGCGCGCGGCCCGTCGAGCCCGTCGGAGTAGCCCATCACGATCACGCGGTCGTAGGCCGGTATGTCGAGGCGGTCGAGGACGCGGCGCTCGGTCGTGCTGGCCGCCCGGTGGCTGAAGGCTAGGCCCCGGGAGGCGTACCGGCCGGCGTCGATCGCCTCGCGGTCGACCGGGACGTCCGCCACCAGGTCGACCCGCGAGCCCGGCGCCGCGTACTGGCTGAGCTCGGCGATCACCAGCGGCGTGCGATGGTTGTAGCCGAGGATCAGCGTCGCCTCCGGGGCCTCCGGCTCGCGCGGCCCGAGCTCGATCGCCCCGGCGTCGGTCGCGGCCGGCGCGTAGTCGGCCGCGTCGAGCACCGAGTCGTCGGCGGCGATCGCGATCACCGAGTCGGTGGCGGCCACCGTCGTCGCCGCCGGCGGGTTCAGCGCGACCCGTCCGCCGTCGTGGAGCAGGCCGATCACCGTGCAGTCCTCGTAGCCGAGCTGCGCCTCCAGGTAGGTCGACCCGGTCAGCCGGTCGTCCCGACGCATGTAGATCTCGTCGCCCTCGAAGTTCAGGATGTCCCGATAGATGGCCGCCGCCCCCGACTGGCGCGAGGTCTGGACGATGAGCCGGCTGATCGTCTGCGGCTTGTTGATCAGGACGACCGACTCGCCGCCGGCCAGCCGCGCCGCGTGACCGGCGTTCGTGTCCTCGATCTCGGCCACGATCGGCCGCTTCGGGGCATCGGCACCCTGCCGCGAGAGGGCGAGGATCGTCTTGATGACATCCGCGTCGGGGTCGACGGCCCCGTCCTGCGCCAGCAGGATCACCGATCTCGCCTCCGCGTGGCTCACGAGATCGAGGTCGGCCGCGAGCAGCGGATTACCCGTCCGGCAGATCACACGGGTGTTCCGGGTGACCGGGACGTTCTCGCGGATAGCGTCCTCCATGTCCGCCTTGTCCTGCTCGGCCAGGATTACCACGCTCGGCCGCCGGCGACTCTCGTTGGCGACCACGAGCTCGGAGATGATCGTGAACACCCGCTCAGACCAGCCGAGGATCAGCGTGTGCTCCTGCTCGAGCACGAGCGAGCGCCCCTTGCGCAGGCGCTGGAGTCGGGAGTCCATGCCCGTCACGAAGATGCCGATCAGCGTCCCGTAGATCACGAGGCCGGTGAGGGTCACGAACAGGCTGAGGGCGGTGTAGAGGGTCCCCGTGTCGCTGTCCTGGCTGCCGCCCCCGTCGATCGTGTGGAGGAACACGTGGTAGAGCGCCGAGACCGGATTCCCCGGCCCTACTCCGACGACGAGGAGCACCGCCGTGAAGAGCACGACCAGGGTGACGAACACGACCCCGAGGACGGCGGCCACGGCGCCCGGACCCCGAGCCATCAGGTTGTCGAACGCGTACCGAGCGCGCATCGACCGGGACCGGCCTCGACTCGCCGCTCGGGTCACAGGAGGTAGCCGAGGATCTGGAGCACGCCGGCCGCGAGGACCCCCGCTCCGGCGAGGCGACCGGCCCAGCCCATCGTCCCCTTCTCCTCGGCGAGCCCGAAGTGATGGAGCACCGCGAGCAGCGCCCCGGGGATCGCCAGGAGCACGAACGAGTCGGCGATCAGCGACTTCGAGTGGGAGCTGAGCAGGAGCGCGCCGAGCCCGGTGAGCAGGAAGAGCATCAGCACGAGCTCGAGCAGCCCCTCCGGGAGCAGGCGTCCGAGCGACGGCGACTTCGGGAGCCGGGCCTCGTAGACGGCGAGGACCTGGGGTAGGAGGAACAGGAGCCCGGCCACCCACAGCTGCCAGCTCGGCCCGACCACGACCGCCGCGACGAAGACGAAGATCGCCGTCCGCAGCCCGGCGGCGGCCAGCCGCTGGACGGCCGCTGGCTCGCCGAGCTCGAGCGGCTCGACCGTGACCAGGCGCCGGGGGTAGAGGTGCGCGGCCGCCGTCTCGCTGAGCATGCGCAGGACCAGCGCCCCCAGGGCCCAGAGGGCGACCTCGTCGGCGTGCGACCCGATCGGGAGGCTGTAGCCCGAGAGCCCGGGCAGCGCGATTACGAGCTTCTGCACCGCCCAGGCGCCGATCAGCGAGGCGATCGCGAAGTCGGCCGCCCGATCGAAGCGCTCCGCGGCGTCGACCGGCGGGTTGCGGCGCAGCGGCCGCGCCGCCCCGGCGAGGATCGGGATCGCGAACCACAAGCCGGCCAGGCCGAGCAGCGTGCGGATCGCGGCGGCGGAATCGAGGCCGCCGGCGAGGAGCACCCCGACGGCGAACGTCACCACCGCGACCAGTCCGGCGGCCGCGTCGAGCACCCCGAGCACGACGATCGCGATCACCAGCGGCGTACCCGGTGGGAGCGCCCGGCCACCGGCCTGATCGAAGGCGACCACGCCGAGGATCGCCCCGACGAGCGGCGCGGCCATCGCCAGCCCGCCGAAGATCGACCGCAGATAGGACCCGTCCTCGACGATTCGCGCGAGGAGCGGCGAGCGACCAGCCAGGCGCGTCGGCAGGGTCGCGCTCGCGGCGTCGAGCCTGGCCGTCCCCGGCCAGCGCCACGTACGCGAACGATCCCCGACGGCCACGCCCCCGGCCGCCCCGAGGAACGCGACGTCCAAGCCCTCGTAGTCGACGTCGAAGCTCGCGCCACCTCCGCCTCCGCCTCCGGCGGAGGCACCGCTCCGGGCCGCGTCCGCGCGCCGCGCCTCGGCGGCCCGCCGGGCCGCCGCCCGGCCGATGCCTCCGTTGGCAAACAGCGCGAGCAGCGTGAACGCCGTCACGGCGATCCCGACCACCTGGGCCGGCTGCGACCGGGCGTCGTAGCGCACGAGGCCGACTCGGGTCGGCGCCCGGAGCGGTGCCGCGGGCCGCCGTCCCCCGCTCGGCCGGACGACCGGACCCACGCTCGGGGCCGGCGGGGGGGCCAGGGCCGGCGCCGGAGCCGGGGGACCGGGGGCGGCAACCGCCGGCGGGGCGGCGGCGGCGCCGGGGGCGGCGGGGGCGGCGGCGGCGGCCCGCTTGGCGACCGTCACGCGGGCGGCCGGATCGGCGCAGGCCGACGCGGAGGCCAGGTAGCGGGCGTCGCCCCCGTAGGACGCCACCACGCGATAGGTCCCGGCCGCCGCCGGCGAGAAGCCGGTCGAGGTCGCGCCCGTCCCGCGGGGGTCGACCCGGCCGATCGACGTCATCAGCGGAGCGGTCGCGCAGGCCGCTCCCGGACCGTAGACCCGGAACTCGACGGAGCCGCTCGGGGCCCCGATCCCCGGAGGCACCGGGCCGAGGACGGCCGTGGCGTGAAACGCGGCGCCGAGGCCGATCGCCGCCGGCTCGACCGCGGCGGCGACGGGCAGCGAGGCCTTGCCGGCGACCACCCCCGGCCGGGCGCAGAACGACGTGGACGAGTCGTAGTTCGCGTCGCCCGGATAGGTCACGGTCACGTGGTAGGTCCCGGTCTTGGGCGCCAGGAACCCCCCGGAGGCCACCGGCCCGCCGGCCGCGTCGATCGGGTTGGTCGAGGCGAGCGCCGGTGGTCCGGCGCACGTCGGGTGGCCCGGCCCGTAGACGGCGAAGGTGACGCTCCCGGTCGGCGGCGGGATGCCGGCCGGCGGGGGGCCGAGCGTGGCGACGTCGGCGAAGCGGCCCCCGAGCGTGACGGCCGCCGGCGTGGTCATGGTGGCGATCGGCAGGTGCCCCTTGCTCACGAGGACCTCCCCGCCGGGATCGGCGCACGACGACGACGAGCTCGCGTAGTTCTGGTCGCCGCCGTAGGTCGCGACGACGCGGTAGGTGCCGAGGGCGGACGGCCGGTAGTCACCGGCGGTCAGCGTACCCGCCGCGCCGACCGCGCCCGTGGCCGTGCTGAGCGGCTGGCCGAGGCAGGACGGGTCGGCCGGGCCGTAGAGGGCGATGGTCAGGGTTCCCGTCGGGGCGTCCGCGCCGATCGCCGGCGGTCCGACCGTCGCCGTGTCGTGAAAGGAGCCCCCGAGCCCGAACGAGGCGGGGCGAACCTCGGTGATGGACACGATCGGAGGCGCCCGGCCCACCACGGCCGCACCGGCGGGATCCGCGCAGGAGGACGACCCGCCCGCGTACGTCGCGTCGCCGCTGTAGGTGGCGATGACCCGGTAGGTGCCGATGCGCGGCGCCGTGAAGCTGGGCGAGGTCGCGCTCACCCCGCCGGCGTCGAGCGGGCCGGCCGCGGCGAACGCCGGTGCTCCCGAGCACGCCGCGTCCCCCGGCCCGTAGACCGCGAACGACACGGTGCCGGTCGGCGTCGGCCGGCCCGGGGCCGCGGGGGCAAGCGTCGCCACGTCACGGAAGGATCCGCCCACCCCTAGCGATCCGGGGGCCACGTGGCTGGCCAATCCCGGCGACTGGCCCGCGCCGAGAGCGGCCGGAGCGGCCATCGTCATCGTCCAGGCGACGACGAGCAGACCCACCGCGCTCCGACCGAGCCCGGGCGGCGTTCGTGGCCGGCGGGGACTCGGCGCGCGAGCGGCGCGGAGGGCCACGAGCATGCCCTAGGGCCCGGGCGACACGTCCGCGAGGAGCGAAGCGATGCGCGCCGTCGCGGTGCCCACGCCGGTCGGTCCGGCCACCCTCGCCGGCGGCGCCGACCCGGGCTCGGCGCCGGGGTCCGGCGGCGGGACGCGCCGCTCAGTCGGTCCGGCCACCCTCGCCGGCGGCGCCGACCCGGGCTCGGCGCCGGGGTCCGGCGGCGGGCTGCGCCGCTCAGTCGGTCCGGCCACCCTCGCCGGCGGCGCCGACCCGGGCTCGGCGCCGGGGTCCGGCGGCGGGCTGCGCCGCTCAGTCGGTCCGGCCACCCTCGCCGGCGGCGCCGACCCGGGCTCGGCGCGGGGGTCCGGCGAGGGGATGCGCAGCCCGGTCGTTCCGAGCCCCGCCGGCCGCCCGGCCACGAGGGCGGGGGGACGGCCACCGGCGAGGGCCGTCCCGGGCGCGTTGAGCCGGAGCAGCGCGGCCTCCTCGTAGCGACCGGTGAGGTGGTGCCAGTCGAGGATCCCGGCCATCCAGTCCTGGAGCGATACCACCCAGGCGCCGAGGGTGGCGCGGTTCTCGTCGTCGAGGTCGAACGCGTCGGCGACCAGGGGCAAGTCGGTCGCGACGATGTGCTCGAACTGCTTCATCCGTGACGTCATCAGGTCGTTGACGACGAGCACGGCCGGCGCGCGCGCGATCCCGAGGAAGTTCTCGACTATCAGCACGCAGTTGTTCAGCTCGCCCTCGAACTGGATCTCCTTCTGGTAGGAGAAGATGTCGTTGAGCAGGCAGGCGTAGTCCTGGGCGGCGTTCTCGAGCTCGACCATCGGCCGGGTGCGAAACAGCTCCGGCGGGAGATCTCCGCTCTGCGTGATGCGCGCGAGGTTCATCGTCAGGTCGGCGCCGAAGGTCTGGCGCCGCATCTCGATGTAGTCGACCGGGTCGGGGATCCGCTGCTGGATGTGGTTCTGGAGCTCCCACACCCAGCTCGCGGTCATCGTCTCGACGCCGCACCGGAAGCTCTGGCGGTCAGCGCGCGCCATCGGCGACGCGGTGCGGTGCCAGAGCTCGGCGAGACCCGTCTCGGCCGGGTTGATCGGCGCCGGGGTCGGCCCGCAGTCAAGCGGCATGAACAGCGACAGGCGAGCGTTGAACGTCTTGGCCCCGGCGAGATCGCGCGTGGTGCCGTAGACCTGGGGGAAGAAGTCGTCCCCGTAGGTCCCCCAGGTCAGCCAGGCGGACGAGACGTCGAGCTCCGGGCCGGAGGCGTCCGGGTGCAGGCGCGCCGCGCAGGCGGGAAAGTCGTAGGCCGCGAGCTTCTCGGCGGTCCAAACGCCGGACCCGGGGAACCCGGGAACCGCCTCGAGCATGCCCATCGCCCGCGCCCAGTCGAGGCAGTGCCGGCGGGAGCGGTCGATGTGCGGATTGACCCGCGCGGTGTAGGGCATGTAGAACGGCGGCAGGGTGGTCGGCCCGACCTGGGGGAACGGCACGTGCGCGTGGCTGCGAAAGCGGGTCAGGCCGAGGGCGCCGACCAGGCGGGCGCCGTCGGTCCCGAGGCCGGACGGGCCGCCGAGCGGGGTCAGACCGGGGCGGTCCGCCGCCTTCGTGTACCGGCTCGAGCGCATGTGCCATTCGTGGCCGCCGGCCTGCCAGTCCTGGAGCCCCTTCATGTAGAGGAGCACGCTCTGGCGCTCGAGCGGGTCGAGGCCGTGCTCCTCGAACAGGGCCGGGACCTCGGTGAGGGCGGTGTTCTCGAACTGGTAGAGGCGCGAGCTGAGGATCTCGTTGGTCAGGTCGGCCGCCTGCTGGGTATCGATGCCGAGGAAGCGCTCGAGCACGAGGACGCAGTTGGCGAGCTCGCCCTCGTCACCGACCTCGCGCTCGTAGGAGAAGAGGTCGTTGCGCAGGTGGACGGCGTCGGCGAAGGTGTCCTTGAGCACGCGCATGGGGCGCGTGCCCCAGACCCGCTCGGGAACCTCGACGAAGTTCGCATGCTCGACGAGATGGGCCGACCAGGGCGCGCCGCCGACCTTGCGGCGCATCGCGATGTACTCGATCGGGTTGGAGACGCGCTGGTCGCTGATGTTGTCGAGCTCCCAGTTCGACTCCTCGAGCAGGCTCTTGGTGCTCTGGAAGAACCGCCGGCGCCAGGCCAACGTCTTGCTGGGAACGGTCCGGGACCAGAGGTCGACGAGGCCGCGCTCGACCGGGTTGGTCGCCTCCGGCGGCGGCGCGTCGGTCGGGTCGACCGGCATGAACAGGGGCAGTCGCTCGAGGTAGGCCCGGCCGCCGGCCTGATCGCGGGGCCGCTTGAAGACGTCGAGGAAGTGGTCGTCGAAGTAGAACACCCACACGTACCAGTCGGTCACGAGATCGAGCTCGGGGCCGAGCGTGTCGGGATGCGTGTAGGCGCAGAGCAACGCGTAGTCCATGGCGTCGAACTTGGCTTCGCTCCAGATCTCCGGCGTCGCGTCGGCTCCGGGGGTGTCGAGGATCCCGATCTCGCGCGCCCAGCCCTTGGTGTGCGCCCGCGCCGCCTCGAGGTTGGGGTTCAGGCGCGCCGGCCAGCCGACGTAGAACTCGGGCAGCCGGAACGGCGGGCCGCGGCGGGGGCGCGAAGCCGCAGCCGCCGGGTTCATCGGTGGGCTCCGGTCGGGCGTCGGCGGCCTCCCGACCCCTCACCGGTCACGAGAAGTCACCAGGTAGGCGAGGGCCCGCAGCTCCGCGGCCGCCGCGGCGCCGCCGTCGAGACCGGCGGCGTCCAGGTGCTCCAGCGCGCGCGTCCGTTGGAGGTCGGCCTCGGCATCGCTCCACGCGCGTCCGCCCGAGCGCTCGACCAGCCGGCGCGCCTGCGTCAGCTCGTCGACCGAGAACGGCTCGGTGCCCTCGTACATGCGGGCCAGCTCGCTCGCCTCCGGTCCCCCAGAGCCGAGTGCGGCCACCACCGGAAGCGACTTCTTGCGACGGGACAGGTCGGAGCTCGCCGCCTTGCCCGTCACCGCCGGGTCGCCCCAGATGCCGAGGATGTCGTCGACGAGCTGGAACGCCACCCCGAGCCGCTCGCCGAACGCCCGCATCTCCGCCAGGCGGTGGCCGTCGCCGGTGGCGAACAGCTCGCCCAGCGCGCAGGCGCCGCCCATCAGCGCCCCGGTCTTGGCCCGGGCCATGCGCATGCACTCCTCGAGGCGCACGTCGTCGCGCGCCTCGAACGCGACGTCCGCCATCTGCCCCTCGAGGAGCCCCTGCGCCGTCCCGTTGAGCAGTTCCACCGCCTCGGGCACGCGCCCGCCGCCGCTCGTGGCCAGCGCGTCGAAGGCCAGGGCGAGCAGCGCGTCACCGGCGAGGATCGCCGGCCCGACCCCGAACACCGACCAAGCGGTCGGACGGTGGCGGCGCAGGACGTCGCCGTCCATGACGTCGTCGTGGAGGAGCGAGTGGTTGTGGACGAGCTCGACCGCGACCGCCGCCGGGACGGCGGCCCCGGCGTCGCCGCTCGAGGCGTCGGCCGTCAGGAGCACCAGCGCGGCCCGCAAGCCCTTGCCCGTGGAACCGGCGGTCGGGTTGCCGTCGCGGTCGCACCACCCGAAGTGATAGGCCCCGACCCGCCGTACCGCGGGCGGCAGCGTGCCGAGGGCCGCCCGGAGCGCCGGGTCCGTCAGGTCCCGCGCCCAGGACAGCACCTCCTCACACGACCGCCCGGCAGTCGTCCTCGTCGCCACGCCCGGCTGGCGCTCAGGCCCTGATCTGACAGTCCTCGAGGACACCGAGCGCGTCCGGGACCAGCACGGCGGCCGAGAAGTAGGCCGTGACCAGGTAGTTGATGACGGCCTTCTCGTTGATCCCCATGAAGCGCACCGAAAGGCTCGGCTGGTACTCGTCGGGTATGCCCGTCTGGTGCAGCCCGATGACGCCCTCGTTGTCCTCTCCGGTACGCATCACGATGACCGAGCTCGTGTGCTCCGGGGTGATCGGGATCTTGTTGCACGGCAGGAGCGGCACGCCTCGCCATGACGGGACCGTCGCATCGTGGAACGGGATGTTGTCCGGGTAGATCCCGGCCTTGGTGCACTCGCTGGCGAAGGCGGCGATCGTCCGCGGATGGGCGAGCAGGAACTGAGCCCCGCGCCGGCGGGTGACGAGCTCGTCGAAGTCGTCCGGCGTCGGCGGCCCGGTCAGCGTCCGCAGGCGCTGCTTGAGGTCGCAGTTGTGCAACAGGCCGAACTCGCGGTTGTTGACGAGCTCGTGCTCCTGGCGCTCGCGCAGCGCCTCGATCGTGAGCCTGAGCTGCTGCTCGGTCTGGTTCATCGGGTGGTTGTAGAGATCCGCGACGCGCGTGTGGATCCGGAGCACGGTCTGGGCGACGCTGAGCTCGTACTCACGCGGCGCGATCTCGTAGTCGACGAAGGTGCCCGGGAGCGTCGGCTCGCCGTGGTGTCCCGCCGCGAGGGCGATCTCGGCCTGACCGGACTTGTCCTGAGGCATCGCCGGAAGCACCTTGTAGGCGTCGATGTGCGCGCGCAGCGTCTCCTTCTGCCCGACGATCTCCTCGAACACGCTCTGGTTGAGCCGCAGGAGCGTGCACCGCGTCGCCGCCTTGGCGGTGAAGTCCCAGTAGTCGTCGGACTCGAGGATCGCCTCGGGCGTGAAGTAGTCCCCGTCCGCCCAGACGGCCAGGACCGCCTCGTCCCCGTACTTGCCGGTCCCGATCTTCTCGACCTTCCCGCGGGCGATCAGGACGATCTCGTCGGCCGGGCCGCCCTTCTCGACGATCAGGTCGCCGGCCTCGACCTCGTCCTGGACGAAACGGCTCGCCAGGAGCGTCAGCACGTCCATGTCGTCGTAGGTCCGCAGGAAGGCGATCTCGCAGAGCTCGGCCGGGATGACCTGAACGTCGTCGCCGACGTTGGTGAACGTCACCCGCCCGTCGCCGACCTCATAGCTCAGCCGCCGGTTGACCCGGTAGGCGCCACCCTTCGTCTCCACCCAGGGCAACACGCGGAGCAGCCAGCGCGAGGAGATGCCCTGCATCTGCGGGGCGGACTTGGTCGTCGTGGCGAGGTTTCGCGCCGCAGCGGTGCCGAGGCTCAGCTGGGGGCTGTCGCTATCAGGCGGCACAGGATCGATCATGGGTTCTGCCTTCCGCGTTCGCTGGTTACATGAAGCCGTCGTTGTGGCCGTCCGCCCACACAACGACGGGGCGGCGTCTTCCTGCTTGGTTCGAGCGTGGACCGCCGGGTATCGACGCCGGACGCCACCCCGCGGCCGAGCACGCGGTCATGGCACAGCCGGCCGCGGCCGAGGGTTGAACTGGTTGCGCGTCGCGTCCCACGTCATGAAGCCGCAGACCCTTGCGCTCCGACGCAAGAACGGCGGGCTCCTCTCACTCACCTCTCGTGTGCCATGTCCCAGGCGGACTGTAGCAAGCATCGCACCCGCTGCGGGGAAGAACTGCCGGCGGTCGGAACATGCCCTCACCGGGGGCCCCAGGGTCCTCGAACATGCGCGCGGCGCATCCTGCTACAGTGCCGCCGAGCTGGCACGAACGCAGCGTTGTGAGGGCGTATGAGAGGACGAGCCGTGGCTGCACAAGCCCTTGGAGTCGACGCGATGCGTGCTGGGCGCAGGCGCGCCTCGGCGGCCCGGCGGCGCCGCCCGCCCGGTGAAGCGCGCTCGATGCGCGGGGAGCCGTGGGCGTGATGCCCCTGCTGCCCGCGGTGTCGTCCGCCCCCGCCAGCTCCGCCCTCGCCGGCCTCGTGGCCGCGCTCCTGTCCAACCCGCAACGTCCCGACGCCGGCCGGCTGCCCGCCCCCGGCGAGGAGCTCGGCCCCGCAGACGCGCCGGTCTCGACCGGGCCCCGGGTTCTCGCTCCGCCCACGGGCCTCGGCACGTCGGCGGCCCATCTCGGCGCCCCGGCGACCCCTCCTGAATCCCTCCTCCCGCCGGCGAGTCCCCGCCTCCCCAGCCGACCGAGCGGCCTCGGTACGTCCGCGTGGTGGACCCCCGAGGACGAGGCCGCGACCGACACCTCGATGCCGGAGCTGTTCTGCCCGGGGGCGGTGCGCGACGACCCGGCCCTCGGCGAGGAGGTCAACAACCGCCTCGTCGACTGGGCCGAGGAGGTCGACATCTACTCCGGTCAGCTCGACCGACTCCGCGCCTGCGGCTTCGGACGCCTGATCATGCTCACGCACCCCGCCACCGACGATCCCGACCGGCTGCTGGCGGCGGCGAAGTGCGTGGTCGCGGAATGGGCGGCGGACGACTACTACGTCGACGAGGTCGACCTCGGCGCCGACCCGCGCGTGGTCGGCTCGCGCCTGGCCCTGCTCCATGCCGTGGTGGATCCAGCCCCGCTCCCGGAGCGGTACGAGCTCCAGCTCGACGAGTACCGGCGGGCCGAGCCGATCGCGACGGCGTTCCGGAGCGCCATGGAGCACCTGTCGCGCTACGTCTCCGTGACCCAGATGGGTCGCTTCCAGCACCAGATGGGGATCCTCTTCGTCGCCTGGAGCCAGGAGGCGGACTGGCACCGGAACGGGCGGACGCCGCCCGTCTGGGAGTACCTCGTGCAGCGCCATCTGAACAGCTACCTGCCGCCGATGATCCTGATCGACCCGCTCGCCGGCTACGAGCTTCCGCCCCACGAGTTCTACGACCCGATGGTCCGCCGCGCCTTCACCCGGGCCGGCGCGGCCAACGTGCTGCTCAACGACCTGCACTCCGCGGCCTTCGAGTCCGATACCGACTTCAACCTGCCGCGGGTGATCGCCGTCGAGGAGCGGTGCTCGCACGAGGAGGCGATCCGGCGGACCGTGGAGATCCACAACGAGCAGATGCACGCGTTCGTCGCCGAGGCGACGGCGCTGAGCATCACCGGGTCGCCGATACTCCGGCGCTTCTTCGTCGACACCTGGGCCTGGCTGGGCGGCAGCCGGGAGTGGCACGCCACGACGAGCCGCTACAAGCTTGGCGACGGCGAGTCCCAGTGACCCGTGCCTAGCCGTCACCGGGCCTCATGAAGCCCGGACCGCCCCGACGAACAGGAGACCCATCAGCATGACCACCAGCGACCCCGCCGCCGACGTCCTGCGCGACGACTACCAGCGGTCCGTGGCGGCCTACTGGAACAGCACCGCGCCGACCGGAAGCCGCTTCAGCCGGGAGGACAACGTCAACTGGCTGCTCGGCGACATCGACGGGCTCTACCACCACCACTACGGGGTCGGCGACTACGACCCCTCCGTCCTGGAGGGCCCCGAAGAGACCCGCGACGCGCGGATCCTGGGGGAGCTGCACCGGCTGGAGACGGCCCAGGCGCACGTGCTGCTCGACCACCTCGGCGACATCGGCCCCGACGATCGGCTGCTCGATGCCGGCTCGGGCCGCGGCGCGACGAGCTTCATGGCCAACCAGCGCTTCGGCGCCACCGTCGACGGCGTCACGATCTCGGAGTACCAGGTGGGCTTCGCCAACGACCAGGCCGCCGAGCGCGGGGTGAGCGACCGCGTGCGATTCCACTTCCGCAACATGCTCGACACCGGCTTGGAGACGGGCTCCCGCCGCGGGATCTGGACCAACGAGACGACGATGTACGTCGACCTCTTCCAGCTGTTCGGCGAGTTCGCCCGCCTGCTCGAGCCCGGCGGGCGCTACGTGTGCATCACGGGCTGCTCCAACGACGTGACGGGCCGCTCGGAGGCGGTGGCCACGATCGACGAGCACTACACGTGCAACATCCACCCGCGGAGCGAGTACTTCAAGGCCCTCGCGGCCAACGATCTCGTGCCGCTCGAGGTGATCGACCTCACGCCCGCGACGATCCCCTACTGGGAGCTGAGGAAGAAGTCCTCGCCGGCGACCGGCATCGAGGAGGCGTTTCTCGCGGCCTACTACGAGCGCAGCTTCCACTACCTGATGATCGTGGCCGACCGCGTCTGAGGGCTAGGCGGCCGGCGGGCCGAGGCCGCGCGCGTAGCGGTCGACCAGCGGATGGTGCTTCAGCTCCTTGAGCTGGTTCTTGCACCACCAGGAGTAGGTGTTGTTCCCGGCGTCGGTCTCCGCCTCCTGGACGAACTCGTCCCACTCGACCCACGCGCAGGCGTCGACCTCCAGGGGGTTCGGCTGCGGCCAGCTCGCCGCGCGCGCGACGTAGACGGGGCAGAACTCGTACTCGACGATGCCGTCGAACGGCGGGGCTCGGTAGAGGTGGTTGGGCAGCGCGACCTCGATGTCCCGCGCGGTCATCCCGAGCTCGTAGTCGAGCCGGCGCTCGATCGCGCCGACGAACGTCTCCCGGGGAGCCGGGTGGCCGCACACGGTGTTGGTCCAGACCCCGGGCCAGACCTTCTTGGGCAGGGCCCGCCGCGTCATCAGGAACAGCCCGGCCGCGTCGAACACGTAACACGAGAAGGCAAGGTGCAGCGGCGTGTCGGCATGATGCGTCGCCCACTTCTCCGCGCTCCCGATGGCGCTCCCCGTCTCGTCGACGAGGACGACGAGCTCGACCTCGCCGGCTCCTGGAGGCGACGCCACCTCGACGGGATGCTCGATCTCAGCCACGGTGCAGCGACCTCCCAGTACGGAGTTGAGCATGCCGTCGGCACGTGCCGGCCCGCGGGCCCGCCTCCCGGGGCGGCGATCGTCAGATGCGATCCAACTCGTGCCTCGTCGGCATGTTACACAACATGCCGGAGGAGGGAATCCGGCACATCCCGGTCACACGGGGCGCCTTCAGCGGAAGGACCGGAGGTACTCGGCCTGGGCCGGAGTGAGGACGTCGAGCTCGACCCCGAGGGTGGCGAGCTTGACCCGCGCCACCTCGCGGTCGATCTCGACCGGGACCGGGTGTACGCCCGGCCCGAGCGCCCCGGCCGCGCCGGCGAGATGCTCGACGGCGAGGGCCTGCCCGGCGAAGGAGAGGTCCATCACCGCGGCCGGGTGCCCGGCCGCCGCCGCCAGGTTGACCACCCGGCCCTTGGCCAGGAGGTTCAGGCGACGACCGCCGAGGTCGTACTCGTCGACCAGGGGGAGCACCTCGCGCGGAGGCCCGACCGCGACCGCGGCCAGGTCGGGGAGGCTGATCTCGACGTCGAAGTGGCCGGCGTTGGCCAGGACGGCCCCGTCCTTCATGCGCAGGAAGTGCTCGCCGCGCAGGACGTCCGGAGCCCCGGTGACGGTCACGAACACGTCGCCTCGGTCGGCGGCGTCGAGAGCGGGCATCACCTCGAAGCCGTCCATCCGCGCCTCGAGGGCCCGGATCGGGTCGACCTCGCAGACGATCACCGAGGCCCCGGCCCCGTGGGCGCGCAGGGCCACGCCCTGGCCGGCGTAGCCGTAGCCGACGACGACGAACGTCCGTCCGGCGAAGAGCAGGTCGGTGGCCCGGAGGATCCCGTCGAGCGTCGACTGGCCGGTCCCGTAGCGGTCGTTGAAGGCCCGCTCGGTCAGCGCCTCGTTGACCGCGAGCACGGCGCAGCGAAGCTCGCCCCGGGCGTGCATCGCGCGCAGGCGCACGAGGCCGGTGGTCGTCTCCTCGGTCGCTCCGAGCATCGCCGCGGCCGCCGGCCGGTCCCCCGCGTGGGCCGCGGCGATCAGGTCGCCGCCGTCGTCGATGGCGATCTTCGGTCCGGCGGCGACCAGCCGGGCCAGATGGGCGGCGTAGTCGCCCGGCGGCTCGCCCCGGCGGGCGTGGACCTCGGCCCGATGCCCGACCACGAGGGCCGCGGCGACGTCGTCCTGGGTCGAGAATGGGTTGGCCGCGCAGAGGGCGGTCACCGCGCCCCCGGCGATCAGCGTCCGGATCAGGTTGGCCGTCTCGGCGGTGACGTGCAGGCAGACGGCGACGCGGAGGCCGTCGAGCGGCCGCTCGACGGCGAAGCGCTCGCGGATCGCGCCGAGCACGGGCATCTGGCCGTCGGCCCAGCGGATCCGCGCCTGGCCGGCCTCGGCGAGGCCGAGGTCGGCCACCTCATGGGGTGGGAGCCTGGCGATCGGGCGACCCCGGTGGCCGCCCGGTCGCCGGTCTAGTAGCGGTAGTGGTCGGGCTTGTACGGACCCTCGACCGGGACGCCGATGTAGGCGGCCTGCTCGGGGCGCAGCTCGGTCAACCTGACCCCGAGGGCGGCGAGGTGGAGCCGGGCGACCTTCTCGTCGAGGAGCTTCGGCAGCACGTAGACCTGCTTCTCGTAGTCGTCGTTCTTCGTCCAAAGCTCGATCTGGGCGATCGTCTGGTTGGTGAACGAGTTGCTCATCACGAAGCTCGGGTGGCCGGTCGCGTTGCCGAGGTTCATCAGCCGGCCCTCGGAGAGCACGATGATCGAGTGGCCGTCGGGGAACTGCCACTCGTCGACCTGGGGCTTGACCGTGACTCGGGTGATCCCGGGGACGGCGGTGAGGCCGGCCATGTCGAGCTCGTTGTCGAAGTGGCCGATGTTGGCGACGATCGCCTGGTGCTTCATCCGCCCCATCTGGTCGGCGGTGATGATGTTGACGTTGCCGGTGGTGGTGATGAAGATGTCGGCCGTCTCGACCACGTCCTCGAGCGTCGCCACCTGGTAGCCCTGCATCGCCGCCTGGAGCGCGCAGATCGGGTCGATCTCGGTGATGATCACCCGGGCGCCCTGCCCGCGCAGGGACTCGGCGCAGCCCTTGCCGACGTCGCCGAACCCGCAGACGACGCCGACCTTCCCGCCGATCATCACGTCGGTCGCCCGGTTGAGCCCGTCGATCAGCGAGTGCCGGCAGCCGTAGAGGTTGTCGAACTTCGACTTGGTCACCGAGTCGTTGACGTTGATCGCCGGGAACAGCAGCGTCCCGGCCTCCTGCATCTGGTAGAGCCGGTGGACGCCAGTCGTCGTCTCCTCGGTCACGCCCTTGATCTCGGCGGCGATCTTCGTCCACCGCTGGGCGTCCTCGGCGAGCGAGCGCTGGAGCAGGGTGAGGAAGACGGTGAACTCCTCGGACTCCGCCGCGGCCGGGTCGGGCACCGCGCCGGCCGCTTCGTACTCGACGCCCTTGTGGACGAGCATGGTCACGTCGCCGCCGTCGTCGAGGATCATGTTCGGTCCGCCGCCGTCGGGCCACCGAGCCGCCTGCTCACTCGCCCACCAGTACTCCGCGAGGGTCTCGCCCTTCCACGCGAAGACCGGCACCCCCTGGGGGTCCTCCGGCGTCCCGTCCTGGCCGACGACCACGGCCGCGGCCGCGTGGTCCTGGGTCGAGAAGATGTTGCAGCTGCACCAGCGAACCTCGGCTCCGAGCGCGGTCAGCGTCTCGATCAGCACGGCCGTCTGGATCGTCATGTGGAGCGACCCGGTGATCCGCGCCCCCTTGAGCGGCTGGGCGGAGGCGAACTCTCGCCGGGTCGACATCAGCCCGGGCATCTCGTGCTCGGCGAGGTCGATCTCCTTGCGGCCGAACTCGTTGAGCTGGAGGTCCGCGACCTTGTAGTCGGTCGCGGGGATTACGGCGGTCGGGCTCATGCAAGCTCCAGTGATGTCGGTTGGGTGGCGGCGATCAGCTTCTGATGCTTGTCCTGCTCGAAGCGGAGCCATTCGTCGGCCGCGACGTCCGGCGGCCGGCGCGGCTCGGCGGAGAACCAGGCGTCGACGGCGCGCCCGAGCTCGGGCTCGCGGCGCAGGCGCAGAGCGAAGCCGACGTCGGTGAGCCCGACATCGAAGCGCCCGAGGAGCTCGCGCAGCGTTCGCAGCCGCTGGAGCTCCTCCGGACCGTAGAGGCGGTAGCCGGACTCCGAGCGACGCATGGCCAGGAGTCCGATCCGCTCGATGTAGCGGAGCATCCGCGGCGACCAGCCGGTCGTCTCGGCGGCCTCGTGGATGGTCAGCGCCTCGCTCACCCGCCCACCTTACCAAACTCGTGTCAAGGTTCGGGCGGGCGTGGGCTCTCTTCGTGCCGGGCCAGGGCGGCCTTCAGATCCTCGATCGCCGGGACCGGCGACGGGTCGAGGCCCCGCAGGATGGCCATGTACAGGGAGACGAGGTCGCCGAGGAGGACGAGCGAGATGACCCGCTCGACCGTCGTCTCGCCCCGCGTCTGGATCCGGAAGGAGTGCTCGACGACGGCGGACACCGCGCGCTCGGTCAGCGCGATCCGCGCCTTGACCCGCGGGTGGATGTCGCAGTCGTCGAGGAAGACCGCCGAGAAGCGCCCGACGTCGGCGGCCCCACCCCACCCGACGAGCTCGTTGTGGTTGAGCTCGGGCAGCTCGTGGGAGAACGCCGGGGTCTTGGCGTTCTCGTTGATCTGGGTCTTCCAGCGGTAGGCGATCGGGGCGGTCAGGGCCGACCCGGCGATCACCGGAATCGTGCCGGTGAGGGCCCGGGCCATCGTCTTGGCCAGCGAGTCCTCCGGGGCGTCGGGCCCCCACTGGGCGATCAGCGTCCCGGTGTGGGCCGCGGCCACGTCGATCTCGGCGGCGACCCGGGGGCCGGCGCCGCAGAGGGCGGCGACCTCGAGCGCGGAGACGAGCATGTAGGCGACCGCGCAGCGCGGCTGGAAGCCGCCCGGGAGGGGGATCACCGGGACGCCGTCGGCCCGGGCGAGGGCGGCCAGGGCGCCGCCGGTGGTCACGGCCACCCGCCGGGCGCCGAGGGCGCCGGCCGCCTCGTAGCAGGCCAGGGTCTCCTCGGTGTCGCCGGAGTAGCTCGCGCAGAGGACCGTCGTGTCGGGCGTCGTCCACGGCGGCAGGCCGTAGCTGCGGGCGGCGAGGATCGGCCGGGACGCGTGGTCGCCGAGCGCCGCCCGGGCGAGCGCCCCGCCGATCGCCGACCCGCCCATCCCGGCCACCACCAGGCCGCCGGCCGTGTCGACCGGCTTGATCGCGGCCGACTCGACCCGCCATAGGGCGTCGCCGAGGTGCTCGGGCATGGCGAGGACGTCGGCCAGCTGGGCCGAGGCGTCGAGCTGGGCGATCGTCTCCCAGGTCAGGGCGGGTGCCGTCATGAGAAGCGCACCGCCCCGTCGGGCAGCGAGACGCCCGGCGCGATGCGGGCTCCGTTGGTGATCACGTTGTCGCTGCCGATCATCACACCCTCCCCGAGCACGGAGCCCCCGCTGAGCTCGGTCCGGGGACCGATGCGAACGCCGGGGGCGACGATGCAATCGCGCAGCACGCAGCCGGCGCCCACCCGGGCGCCGCCCATCACGACGGAGCGCTCGATCCGCGCCCCCGCGCCGACCTCGACGTCGGGGCCGAGGACGACGAGGCTGCCGACCTCGGCGCCCGCGCCGATGCGGCAGCCGGCCGCGATCACCGCCGGCGGGATCAGGCGACCGTCGACGACGGCCCCGTCCGCGACGTCGAGGAACCCGTCGGCGAGCCGGTCGGCCAGCCGGGTGGACATCTTGCCGGCGATGATGTCGAAGGTCGCCTGGAGGTAGCGCTCCGGCGTGCCGACGTCCAGCCAGTAGGCGTCGCACGGGAAGCCGTAGAGCCCCTCGCCCACGAGGGCCGGCCAGACCTCCCGCTCGATCGAGACGGCGCGCCCGCTGGGGATCAGGTCGAGTACCGACCGATCGAGGACGTACGCCCCGGCGCTGATCAGGTTGGTGTCCACCTCGTCCGGACGCGGCTTCTCGACGAACTCGGTGACCGCGTGGGTCGGCGTCATGCGCACCAGCCCGTAGGCCGTCGGGTCCTCGACGCCGACGAGGGCGAGCGTCCCCGTGGCCCCGGTCCGCTCGTGCTGGGCGATCTGGGCGGTCAGGTCGAGATCGGTGAGGACATCGCCGTTGAGCATGAGGAACCGCTCGTCGAGGAGCCCCTCGGCGAACTTGAGGGCGCCGCCCGTGCCGAGCGGCTCCGGCTCGGCGACGCAGCGCAGGCGCAGGCCGTGCGCCGATCCGTCGCCGAGGGCGGCCTCGACGCTGGTGGGGAGAAAGCCGCAGCAGAGGACGACGTCGTCGACCCCGTGGTCGCCGAGCCATTCGAGCATGAAGACGATCAGCGGACGGTCGACCAGCGTCATCACCGGCTTGGGCACGGTCTGGGTCAACGGGCGCATCCGGGTTCCTTCGCCACCGACGAGGATCACCGCCTGCACTACGACGCCCGGGCGCGGGTCACTGCGGTCGCCCGATCCCCTCGTAGACCAGGCCGGCGCGGCGCACGGCCTGCGGATCCAGCGCGTTGCGCCCGTCGATGACGAGCCGGCCGCTCATCTCGGCGGCCATCGCCGCCCAGTCGAGGTCGAGGAACTCGGACCACTCGGTGACGAGGACCACGGCGTCGGATCCGCGGGCGGCATCGACGGCCGAGTCGGTGAAGCTGACGTTCGGCATCAGCGTCGTCGCCTCCTCGGCGGCCACCGGGTCGTAGGCCCGGACCCGCGCGCCCTCCGCCTGGAGGCGGGCGGAGAGGACGAGCGAGGAGGCCTCGCGCATGTCGTCGGTGTTCGGCTTGAACGCGAGCCCGAGCAGAGCGACGGTCTGACCGACCAGCGAGCCGAGGTGCTTCATGAGCTTGGCGATGACCCGCCGCTTCTGGAGCTCGTTGACCTCGATCACCGCGTTCAGGAGCTGGAAGTGGTAGCCGGAGTTCCCGGCCAGCTGCTTGAGGGCGGAGACGTCCTTCGGGAAGCACGAGCCGCCGTAGCCGATTCCCGGGCGCAGGAAGGCCTGCCCGATGCGCGAGTCGAGACCCATCCCCCGGGCCACCTCGACCACGTCCGCGCCCGTCTCCTCGCAGACGTTGGCGATCTCGTTGATGAACGAGATCTTAGTGGCCAGGAAGGCGTTCGACGCGAGCTTGACCATCTCCGCGCTGGCGATGTCGGTGCGGACGATCGGGGCGCCGAGCGGAGCGTAGAGCTCGATCACCGCGTCGCCCGCCCAGTCCCCGTCGTCGCCCACGACGACCCGATCCGGGTGGCCGAAGTCGGCCACCGCCGACCCCTCCTTGAGGAACTCGGGGCAGGAGACGTAGGCGAGGCCGTCGCGGCCGTCGGCGCGCAGGCTGCGCTTGATCGCCGCCCCCGTCCCGGACGGCACGGTCGACTTCATCACCAGGGCATGGTGGTCGGACCGGGGCATCGCGTCGACGACGGCGTGGACGGCCGAGAGGTCGGCGTCGCCGCTGTAGGTCGGTGGCGTGCCCACGGCGACGAACAGGAGCCGCGCGTGGTCGACCGCCTCGTCGAGGGTGGTCGAGAAGTGCAGGCGCGAGCGGTTGCCCTCGATCTGCTCGGTCAGTCCCGGCTCGTAGATCGGGATCTCGCCCCGACGCAGCCGGTCGATCTTCTCGGCGTCGACATCGACGCAGTAGACGTGGTTGCCGAGCTCGGCGAAGCCGGCCGCCGTGACCAGCCCGACGTAGCCGGTCCCGATCACCCCGACCGGCTCGCGTGTCGCGCTCATGGCCGCGCAGGCTACCGGTGGCTCATCAGCCGTGCCCGTCCCCCCGGGGCCGGTCGCGCCGGCGGCCGATCAGGCGCGCCCGCCGTCGACCGCGCGGAGCGCCGGGCCGGAGGCGGCCCCGAACTGGGCGCCGAGGTCGGCCACGAAGGCGCGGAGCGCCCGGCGGTAGTGCTCGAGCGAGGAGAGCGAGACCCACTCGGCCGGCCCGTGATGTCCCTCCCCGACCGGGCCGAACTCGACCGCCGGGACGCCGGCGGCGAGGAAGGAAATCGCGTCGGACGCCCCGTCGCGCCCGACCGTGAGCACGTCGGCGCCGCCCGTGCGGCCGGCCGCCGCGCCCAGGGCCTGGACGTAGGGGTTGGCGCGGGAGACGGTGGCCGGCATCCGGTGCAGGCGCCGGGTGATCTCGAGGTCGGGGATCGCCCGGATCTCGGCGACGATCACCTCGGGATCCTGGCCGGGGAGGTAGCGGATGTCGATGTCCATCCAGCAGGCGTCGGGCACCTTGTTGAACGCGTCCCCCCCGCCGATCCGAGCGAGGTTGATCGACGGGCGGTCGAACAGGTCCGAGGAGACGCGGCTGAACGGGAGCCGCTCGACCCGGCGGAAGGCGTCGTAGGCCTTGAGGATCGCGTTGTCGCCGAGCCACGGGGTCGACCCGTGGGCCGCGGTCCCGGTCAGCTCGACCCGGACCGCGAGCACGCCCTTGGCCTCGACGCCGATCTGGAGGTCGGTCGGCTCCCCGGTGATGGCGAAATCGGCGCGGAGCCCGGCGTCGACCATGGCATCGGTCGCCCGGTCGCCGATGTCCTCGGACTCCTCGTCGGGCACGCAGAGCAGACGCAGGCGGACGTGCTCCTGGCTCGCGGCATCGCGCAGGGCGAAGAGCATCCCGGCCAGGGCGCCCTTCATGTCGTAGGCGCCGCGGCCGATCAGCCGGTCGCCCTCGATGCGCGGCTCGAACTGCCCGGGCCGGGCCCGGACCACGTCGAGGTGGCCGTGGAGGATGACCGACGGACCGTCGGCCGGACCGACCTCGGCCAGGAGGACGGGGAGGCCGTTGTGCGTGCGCTCGTCGACGGCGATGTCGTTCGTCTCGAGCCACCCCTTGACGAAGGCCGCGGCCTCGCGGAGCCCCTCGTCGCACGAGGTGTCGTAGGCGATCAGCCGTGCAGCGAGTTGACGCTCGTCCATCGTGGGAGACTAGTGGGGCCGGCGCGGACGCGGCCAGACGTAGCGGCGGGCGGCGGCCATGCTCGCCTCGCCGGCCAGCTGCTGGACCGCCACGGCGATCGTCGGGTAGACGTGGACGACCCCAGCGAGGTCGGTCAGCCGCAGCCGGCGCGCGACCGCCAGCCCGAGCTCGCCGATCAGCTCGCCGGCCGCCGGCGCGAGCACGTGGGCGCCGACCACGCGTCCCCGGGCGGTCACGATCAGGACCGCCCCGTCGGCGTGCTCCTCGGCCAGCGCCCGGTCGGATACGTCGAGGCCGCGGCGCCAGACCTCGACCCGGCTCGGGCGACCGGCGGCGCGCGCCTGCGCGGCGGTGAGGCCGACGTGAGCCAGCTCGGGGTCGGTGAACGTGGTCCACGGGACGGTGAAGGCGCGGCCGGTGCGGCCGGGGAGGAACATGTTGCGCACCGCCCGGGCCGCCTCGTAGCCGGCCGCGTGGGTGAACCGGTAGCGGCCGGCCAGGTCGCCGGCGGCGTAGACGCTGGGCACGCTCGTCCGGTACCGGTCGTCGACCTCGACCCCCTCGGGGCCGACCCCGATGCCGAGCTCCTCGAGCCCGAGCTCCTCGACGTTCGGGGCCCGCCCGACCGCGACCACGAGCTCCCGGGCCCGCCAGGCGCGTCCACCGGCGTGGACGATCTTCTCGCCGCCGGTCGCGCCGATCCGGTCGATCGCCACGCCGAGCTCGACGACGACGCCCTCGGTCCGCAGGACGCCGACCAGGGTGTCGACGAGCTCGGGCTCGTCGCGGGCCAGCGCGCGGGCCCCGCGGCCGAGGACGGTGGTCGCCGTCCCGAGCCGGCGCATCCCCTGGGCCAGCTCGATGGCGATCGGTCCCGCCCCGATGAGGACGGCGCTGGCCGGGAGCCGCGGCTCGGCCCAGATCGTCTCCGAGGTCAGGTAGCCCGCCTCCCGGAGGCCGGGGATGTCCGGGACCCGGGGGCGGCTGCCCGTGCACAGCAGGAGGAAGCGCCCCTCGATCGCACAGCCGTCGACCTCGACCAGGTGGGGCCCGCGCAGGCGGGCCGTCCCGGCGTGGAGCTCGCAGCCGAGCGCCTCGAAGTGGGCCGCGCTGTCCTCGCCGGCGGCGATCCGGTCCTGGACCCGCCGTATCCGCGCGAGGACCCGGCCGGTGTCGATCGCCAAGGGCTCGCCCGCCTCCAACCCGAACCGGTCGGCCGTGCGGATGGTGTGGGCGGCCTTGGCCGAGGCGAGCAGGGCCTTGCTCGGGACGCAGCCCGTCCACAGGCAGTCGCCCCCGAGGCGGTCGCGCTCGACGCAGGCGACCCGCAGCCCGAGCGACGCGGCGAACCCGGCGGCGACCATCCCCCCCGACCCCATGCCGACGACGATCAGGTCGTAGGTGGCCGTTCGAGTCCGCATAGCCGCACGCCGCACGGTACCGCGACGCGCTAGCACGAACCGGAGCCCGCCCGACACCCCAACCCCGCCCCCACCAACCCGAGCCCGCCCGACACCCCAACCCCGCCCCCACCAACCCGAGCCCGCCCGACACCCCAACCCCGCCCCCACCAACCCGAGCCCCCCCGACACCCCAACCCCGCCCCCACCAACCCGAGCCCCCCGACACCCCAACCCCGCCCCCACCAACCCGAGCCCGCCCGACACCCCAACCCCGCCCCCACCAACCCGAGCCCGGCCTCGGACACGCGCATCGGCGGAGCCTGATCCGGCGTCCGTCCGCCAGCGGCGGCCTCAGCCGGTGCCCCTCCGCACGCGGCCGCGCCGGCCGACGCCCGCGGACGGGCGACGGATCAGGCGGAGCCGACTTTGAGGAACGCCTCGAGCCGGCGCACGTCGCGCTCGGCCCGAGCGAGCTCCTCGCTCTCCGCCGGCGCCGCCTCGGCGTCCTGCTTGGCCCGTCCGAGCCGGGCCTCGAGCTCGGCCCGGTCGAGGCGGTCGGGGTCGACCGCCTCCTCGACGAGCACCAGCGCCCGGTTCTCCGACATCTGGAGGTACCCCTCGGCCTGGGCGAAGCGGACGATCTCGCTCTCCGAGCGGTAGAGCCGCAGCTCGGTCGGCTCGAGCGTGGCCAGGATCGGCGAGTGGTGGGCCAGGATGCCGATCGACCCGACCGTCGTCCGGGTCGAGACCATCTCGACCTCCTCGTTGAACACCTCGCCCTCCGGAGTGAGGACCTCGACCCGGAACTTCGTGCGCGCCATCAGGCGCCCTTGACCACGTCTTCGATCGTGCCCTTGAGGAAGAACGCCCGCTCGGGGACGTCGTCGTGCTTGCCCTCGAGGATCTCCTTGAAGCCGCGGATCGTGTCGGCGATGGCCACGTAGGCCCCCGGCGTCCCGGTGAACTGCTCGGCCACGAAGAACGGCTGGGAGAGGAAGCGCTCGACCTTGCGGGCCCGCTGGACGATGATCTTGTCCTCGTCGGAGAGCTCGTCGATGCCGAGGATGGCGATGATGTCCTGGAGCTCCTTGTAGCGCTGGAGGACCTCCTTGACCTCGTTGGCCACGGTGAAGTGCTCCTCGCCGACGACGTCCGGCTTGAGGATCGTCGAGGTCGAGTCGAGCGGGTCGACGGCCGGGTAGATGCCCTTCTCGGCGATCGCCCGGTTGAGCGTGGTCGTCGCGTTGAGGTGGGCGAACACCGAGGCCGGCGCCGGGTCGGTGAGGTCGTCGGCGGGGACGTAGATCGCCTGGATCGAGGTGACCGACCCGGTCTGGGTCGAGGTGATCCGCTCCTGGAGCTGGCCCATCTCGGTCTCGAGCGTCGGCTGGTAGCCGACCTGCGACGGCATCCGTCCGAGCAGCGCCGAGACCTCGGAGCCGGCCTGGACGAAGCGGAAGATGTTGTCGATGAAGAGCAGCACGTCCTGCCCCTGGTCGCGGAAGTACTCGGCCATGGTCAGGCCCGACAGGGCGACCCGCATGCGGGCTCCCGGGGGCTCGTTCATCTGGCCGAAGACGAGCATCGTCTTGTCGATGACGCCCGACTCCTTCATCTCCAGCCAGAGGTCGTTGCCCTCGCGCGAGCGCTCGCCGACCCCGCAGAAGGCCGACAACCCGCCGTGCTCCTTGGCCAGGTTGTTGATCAGCTCCTGGATCAACACCGTCTTGCCGACGCCGGCCCCGCCGAAGAGGCCGACCTTGCCGCCCTTGGCGTACGGCGCGAGCAGGTCGATCACCTTGATGCCGGTCTCGAACATCTCGGTGGTCGGGGTGAGGTCCTCGACCCGGGGGGCCGGCTGGTGGATCGGGCGGCGCTCGACGTCGGCCGGCAGCGGGTCGCCCTCGTCGATCGGCTCGCCGAGCAGGTTGAAGATGCGCCCGAGGGTGATCTCGCCCACCGGGACGGTGATCGGCCCGCCGGTGTCGACGACGGTCATGCCCCGGGCGAGGCCGTCGGTCGAGTCCATGGCGACCGCCCGGACCCGGTCGTCGCCGAGGTGCTGCTGGACCTCGCAGACGAGGAGCCCGCCGTCGTCGGGACGCTCGATCGTGATGGCGCTGTTGATCTCGGGCAGCTCGTCGGGGAACACGGCGTCGATCACGACGCCCTGGATCTCCTCGATGCGGCCGGTGTTGGTCGCGCCGGTGTCGTCGGCTTCGGTGGTCGGGGCGGTGGCTGCTTCCATCAGATGGCTCCTTGTAGGCGAGTCGCGCTAGACCAGCGACTCAGCGCCGGCGACTACTTCCATTATCTCGGCGGTGATGTCGGCCTGGCGCGCGCGGTTCAGCTCGAGGGTGAGGTCTTCGATCAGCTCGCCCGCGTTCTCCGACGCGCTGCGCATCGCGGTCATCCGCGCGCCGTGCTCGGAGGCGGTCGAGTCGAGCAGGGCCCGGTAGATCGAGACCTCGACGTAGTCGGGGACCAGCCGGCGGAGGATCTCCTCCGGCTCGGGCTCGTACTCGACGAGCGCCCGGTGGCGCGGCCGCTCGACGCTCTCGTCCTCGGCGGCTTCCGCGTCGTCCTCGCCGAAGATCGTCGCCTCGGCGATCGGCAGCAGCGTCTCGCGGGTGAGGTCCTGGGTGAGGGCCGATACGAAGCTGTTGTAGAAGATGTCGACCCGGTCGACCTTCCCGTCGACGTAGGCGGCGATCACCTCGCCGGCGATGCTCCGGGCGTCGGCGTAGGTCGGGCGGTCGGTGAAGCCGGTGTAGGCGCCGGTGACCTCCTTGTTGCGAAAGCGCAGGGACGAGACGCCGCGGCGGCCCGAGGCGAACCAGACCGGGGTCTGCCCGGCGGCCTCGAACTCGGCCCCGGCGCGGATCCCCGCCCGGAGCACCTGCGAGTTGAACGCCCCGGCCAGCCCGCGGTCGGCGGTGACGAGGAGCAGGCCGACCTTCTGCGGGTTGTCGCGGGTGGCGAGCAGGGGCAGGCGCCCGGTCTCGCCGCTCCCGGCCGCCTCGGCCGCCTGGCGGGTCATCCGCCGCAGCGCCCCGGCGTAGGGGCGCAGGGCGACGATCCGCTGCTCGGCGCGCCGCAGGCGGGCGGCCGAGACGGCCTCCATCGCCTGCGTGATCTTCTGCACGTTCTTGAAGCTGGCGATCCGGTTCTTGACGTCGCGCTGGGACATCAGACGGCTACGCGGCCGCTCCGGCGGACACTTCGACCTCGGCGTCGTCGTCGGCGTCGGCCGCCGCCTCGCCGGCATCGTCGCCGTTGTCGTCCGCGGCCTCCCGGGCCGCCGGCGCCGGCGCGTCGGAGTCGTCGGACGGCTGTCCCTCCTCGTCGAGGTCATAGCCGAACTCGTCGGCGAACTCGGCGACCGCCGCCTTGACCGCCTCCTGGGTGTCGTCCTTCCAGTCGCCGCCGGCGATCTTCTCGCGCGTGTCGCTGTGCTCGTCGCGCATGAAGCTGACGAGCCGGTCGAGGAAGTCCGGGACCCGGTCGACGGTGATGCGGTCGAGGAACCCGTTGGTCGCCGCGAACACCTGGAGCACCTGGTCCTCGATCGGGAGGGGCGAGCGCTCGTTCTGGTTGAGCGCCTTGACCAGGCGGGCGCCGCGGGCCAGCGTGCGCTGGGTGTCGGCGTCGAGGTCGGAGCCGAACTGGGAGAACGCCTCGAGATCGCGGTACTGGGAGAGCTCGAGCTTGAGCCGGCCGGCGACCTTCCTCATCGGCCCGATCTGGGCGTTGCCGCCGACCCGGGAGACCGAGATGCCGACGTTGATCGCCGGGCGGACGCCCGAGTAGAAGAGCTTCGGCTCGAGGAAGATCTGCCCGTCGGTGATCGAGATCACGTTCGTCGGGATGTAGGCCGAGACGTCGCCGGCCTGGGTCTCGATGATCGGCAGCGCGGTGAGCGACCCGCCGCCGAGGTCGTCGGAGAGCTTGACCGCGCGCTCGAGCAGCCGCGAGTGGAGGTAGAAGACGTCGCCCGGGTAGGCCTCGCGGCCCGGCGGGCGCCGCAGCAGCAGCGACATCTGCCGGTAGGCGTAGGCGTGCTTGGTCAGGTCGTCGTAGACGCAGAGGGCGGCCCCGCCCTTGTAGAGGAAGTACTCGGCCATCGCGCAGCCGGCGTACGGCGCGAGGAACTTGATCGGGGCGGCCTCGTCGGCCGAGGCGGCGACGATGATCGTGTTGTCCATCGCCCCGGCCTCGCGGAGGGACTCGGCGATCGCCACCACGGTGGCCATGCGCTGGCCGATGGCGACGTAGACGGAGACGACGCCGCTGTCCTTGTTGTTGATGATCGTGTCGATCCCGATCGTCGTCTTGCCGGTCTGGCGGTCGCCGATGATCAGCTCGCGCTGCCCGCGGCCGATCGGGATCATCGAGTCGATCGCCTTGATGCCGGTCTGCATCGGCTCCTTGACCGGCTGGCGCTGGACGACGCCCGGCGCCTTGAACTCGGCCATGCGCGTCTCGGTCGTCTCGATCTCGCCCTTGCCGTCGAGCGGCGTGCCCAGGGGGGAGACGATCCGACCGAGCAGTGCCTCGCCGACCGGGACCTGGAGCAGCCGGCCGGTCCGCTTGACGGTGTCGCCCTCGACGATCTTGTCCCAGTCGCCGAAGAGCACGGTGCCGACGTTGTCGGACTCGAGGTTGAGGGCGAGCCCGGTCACGTCGTGGGGGAGCTCGAGCATCTCGAAGGACATCGCGTTGTCGAGGCCGTGGACCCGGGCGATTCCGTCGCCGACCGACAGCACGGTGCCGACCTCGGTCAGCGAGGCGCTGCCCGCGTCGAGTCCCTCGATTCGGCTCTTGAGGATGCTGGTGATTTCGTCCGGCTTGATGCGCATGTCAGGCTCCTTGCGTCGCGGGGCGGCCCGCTCTCGTGGTCACTAGCCCCTGGCGACTTGCTTGCGTAGTTGTTCCAACCGGTTGGCGATCGACGCGTCGAGAATCGAGTTGCCCACCTGGACGATCAGTCCTCCGAGGATGTCCGGCTCGACCCGGGAGGTCAGCTCCACCCGGCGGCCGGTCTGCTTGCCGATCTGCTCGCCGATCTCGGCGAGGGTGCCCTTGTCGAGCTTGGTGGCGCTCGTGACCTGGACCGGCAGGAGCCGGTTCTCCTCCTCCCAGAGGGCGTCGAGCTGGCGCCGGATGCGGAAGAGGGCCGGCATCCGGTGCTTCTCGAGCAGGAGCTCGAGGAAGTTGGTCAGGGCCGGCTCGGCGTCGTCGAGCATCGCCCCCAGCCCCTCCTTCTTCTCCTCGGTCGAGAAGTAGGGCGAGAAGAAGAAGACCTGGAGATCGCGGTTCTCGTCGACCGCCTCGGCGAACTGGCCGAGTTGCTCGCGCACCGCGTCGAGGTCGCCCTGCTCGCGGGCGACCTCGAACAGCGAGCGTGCGTAGACGGTCGCGATCTCCTCCATCAGTTGTGCTCGGGCGAGCCGGCGGCCAGGGCCGTGAAGTCGAGCTCGGAGAGGGCCTCTTCGACGAGTCGCTTCTGATCGTCGTCGTCGAGCACCTTGCGGGTCACCTTCTCGGTCGCGAGGATCGTCAGGTTGGCCACCTCGGCGCGGATCTCGAGGATCGCCCGCCGCGTCTCGGCCTCGACGTCGCGCCGGGTCTGCTCGAGCAGCTCCTCCCGCCGCTCCTTGGCCTCCTCGAGCGCCCGCTGCTGAGCCGACTCGGCGGACTTGTGCGCCCGGGCGAGGATCTCCTCCGCCTGCTGGCGGGCTTCCTGGAGGCGCTGGCGGTACTCGGCGAGCACCTCCTCGGCCTCGGTCTTCACCCGGGCGGCCGTGTCGATCGAGTCCTCGATCGCCGCCTGGCGCTTGTCGAGCGCGTCGCGGATGCGGGGGAACACGGCTTTGTTGAGGATGAACAGCGAGATCCCGAAGACGAGCAGGGTCCAGAACATGATTCCCACGTCGGGGGTGATCAGCCACGAGCCGCTGGCGGCGATCGGCAGGTCGGAGAGGATGGTCATCGGCTTAGAGGAAGAAGGCGATGAACCCGCCCACCAGGCCGTAGAAGAAGCAGGCTTCGGTCAGGGCGAACCCGAGCCACTGGATGGAGGCGATCTCGTCGCGCATCTCGGGCTGGCGGGTGACCGACTCGATGACCTTGCCGAAGAGCATGCCGATGCCGGCGCCGGCGCCCGCCGCCCCGCCGCCGGCGCCCACGCCGAGGGCGATCGCCCGACCGGCCTTGACGCCGTACATGTCGGGGGTGGAAGCGGCGGCGGCCGCGGCGATCGGGTGGTAGAGGGTCATGAAGAGGTGGGTTAAGAGCATTGCTCGGGGACTCCTTGTGAGGGCTGGTAGCTGGGCACGGCGGCTAGTGCTTGGTCACGGCGCCACCGAGATAGATGGCCGCCAGGATGGCGAAGATGAAGGCCTGGAGGCCGGCGATCAGGACGGCCTCGAACAGGAAGATGGCGATCCCGAAGGGCAGCGTGAACCAGCCGAGGAGCTGGAGTCCGAGGAGGACGGCGAGGTCGCCGGCCATGAACGCGATCAGCAGGTGACCGGCGAGCAGGTTGGCCCAGAGCCGGATCGTCAGCGAGAGGAGCCGCAGGAAGTTCGAGAGGATCTCCAGGGGGAAGATGAAGGCCAGCATCCCGCCGGAGACGCCTTGCGGGACCAGGCTCTTGAGGTACCCGATGAACCCGTGGGCCCGGATGCCCTCGACGTTGTAGGCGATGAAGACGAGCAGCGCCAGCATCAGCGGGAAGCCGACGTTGGTGTCCGCCGCATAGATCTGGAACGACGGGATCTTGGCGCCGAACAGGTGGAAGCTCTCCCCCGAGTTGACGGGCAGCGGGATGTAGCCGATCAGGTTCGAGAAGAGGATGAAGATGAAGAGCGTGCAGATGACCGGGAACCACTTCCTGGCCATCCGCCGGTCCATGTTCTCGCGGGTCATGCTCAGCGAGAGGTTGTAGAACATCTCGACCGCCGTCTGGACCCGGTTGGGGCGCATGGTCATGCGCTTGGAGACCCAGGTCATGGTGCCGACGGTCAGGGCGGCGGCGATCACCAGGTAGAGGACGCCCTTGTTGAGGACGATCGGCCCGATGATGTGGACCCAGGTCAGGAGGTGGAACTCCTCCTGGGGGAGGAACGCCTCGTTCTTGTGGCCCTTGATCCCGAAGAGGACCCCGAACACCACGAGGCCGAGGATGTAGACCCCGACGATTCCGTAGGTGATCTTCTTGCGCTTGGTCATCGCGTCCGCCTGGTCATCGAGTGGGGGTGCCCGCGGCCGGCGGCCCGCTGGCCAGACGGATCGCGAAGGCCACCGAATAGGCGCCGATGATCACGAGCGCCGCGGTGAGTCCGTCCGCCCGTCCTCCGGCCAGTCCGGCGACGATGATCGCCCCGGCGAGGAGCCAGATCCGCCCGAACGCCTCGAACAGGTTGATGCCGAGCTGCTTGCGGGGGTCGGTCCCCTTCTTCGCCATCAGGCGCCGGTCCGTCACCGCGATGATCCGCTGCAGGATCCACGCCGCCGCGCCGATCGTGTAGCCGAGCGCGGGTGCCCCGAGCGCGAGCGCGGGAATCGCGGCGATGGCCACGAGCGCGACGTCCAGATACCGCAGGACCACCATGAGCAGCTCTGCGGGCGCCGCACCGACGCCTACCGCCAAGGGGGGCTCCCCGGACGTCGTCCGGGCGCCGTGCACGTGACACGCCGGGCGAGTCGGGAAGCTCCTGCGAGACGGCCGGTGCGCCGTCGCCACCCGGAGAGGGAATGGACGCAGCCGGGGTCGCGGTCGTCGGTGAGTTGGAGGTCGATCAAGGGGCTGGTGCCGCGCCGGTGAGCCGGACGCATGCTATAGAGCGTGCCCGCCGCGAGGCGGCGCGAAGTCGGTGGCTGGGGATCGGTCATCGTGATGGCGGACCCCGAAGCGACGAAGCCCGCGCCGGGGCCACGCGCGGGACCGAGCGCCCGCGGCAAGGCCGCAGCGCTCAGGCGGCCATCCTACACCTCCCCGGACTTCGTAACAACTTTGTGACACCCGGCACACGGCCAGTCGGCGCGGGACTCGGCTGGGGCGAGGGCGACGACCGCGGACCACCGGGGGCGCGACGCGCGAGCCGGGCGGTCGGGGCGACCCCCAACGAGTCGGGCTCCCGAGGGCGGATCCAAACGGGGCCGCCGGCCCCGTCCGGGCGGTGCCGCCGCCGCCCCGATCGAGTAACTTGGGGCGGCGATGGTTGCGCGCACACCCGAGGATCGTCGCCCGGGCTCGGTCGTCGCCCGGCTCGGCCGGCGGCTGCCGCATGGCTGGCCCGACGCGATTCGTCAACTCGCCCTCTGGGGCTTCGCCGACGTCCTCTACGAGGGGGTGCGCGGCCTGGTGGCCGGCAACCCGACCCTGGCGTTCGCCAACGCCGAGTGGCTGATCTCACTCGAGCGGGCGACCGGGACGTTCTGGGAGCCCCACCTGCAGTCGCTGGTCGTCGGCCACCACGAGCTGATCGAGACGGCCAACTGGATCTACCTGAACGCGCAGTTCACGGTCAACCTCGTCTTCCTGGCCCTGCTCTACGCCTTCCGCAACGACATCTTCTACTTCGTCCGGAACATGTTCTTCGTGGCCATGGGCGTCGCCCTGGCCGTTCACCTGGCGCTCCCGGTCGCCCCGCCCCGGCTCTTTCCGCAGTACGGCTTCGTCGACACGATCCACGCGATCGCCCACATCGACCAGGACACCGGGGCGGTCTCGCTGTTCGTCAACCCGTACGCCGCGGTCCCGAGCATGCACATGTGCTTCTCCCTGCTCGTCGGGGTCAGCGCCATGCGCCTGGCCCGCCGACCGTGGGTCCGCGCCCTCGCCCTCCTCTACCCGATGATCGTCCTGTCGGTGATCGTCGTCACCGGGAACCACTTCGTCTTCGACGCGCTGAGCGGAGCGGTCCTCGCCCTGCTCGCCGCCCTCGTCGCCCAGTGGGTCATGGCCCGGGCCCGTCCGGCCGCCTGGTCCTGGGGCCAGCGGGCGGCGGTCGGCCAGACCAGCCCGTAATCAGAGCGCCGTCGTCAGCTCGAGCCCCCGCCGGTCGAGCTCGTCGAGGACGAGCGGTAGGGCGGCGAGCGTGCGCCGCCAGGAGCCGGGGGCGCCGTAGTCGTCGGCGTCGTGGGCGAGGAGGACCGACCCGGGCCCGAGCCCCGGCCCGGTCATCAGGCCGGCGATCGACCCGGGGGTGGCCCGGGCCTCCCAGTCGCGCCCCCAGTGGGTCCAGAGGAGCGGGCGCCAGCCGTGGTGGTGGGCGATGGCCAGGGCGGCGGCGTTGAACACGCCGTAGGGCGGCCGGTAGAGCTCGATCTCCCGGCCGGTGGCGTCCTCGATCCGGGCCCGGGCCCGGGCGATGTCCACGGCGACGGCCCGCGGGCCGAGGCGCAGGAGGTTGCGGTGGCGGTCGCAGTGGAGGCCGACCCGGTGGCCCGCCCGGACGATCTCGGCGGCCAGCGCCGGGTCGCGGGCGACCTGCTCGCCGACGAGGAAGAACGTCGCCCGGACCCGGCGGTCGGCGAGCAGGGCGAGGACGGCCGGGGTCCCCTCGGGGTGGGGCCCGTCGTCGAAGGTCAGGGCCACGCCGGTCCGGTCGAGGGTCCGCTGGCCGACGCCGAGGACGCGGCGCAGGGGCGCGAGGTGGAAGGCGGCGCCGGGCAGGAGGTAGGCGCCGGCGAGGGCGGCGGCGCCGACGGCCAGGGCCGCCGGCCCCCCGGGGCTGCGATGATCGCGCTGCGTCATGATCTCCCTGCTGTTGGGCATCGCCGCGGCCACTGCCGCCTCCACGCTCTACAGCCTAGGGATCGCCGTCCAGGCGCTCGACGCCCGGGAGACCGACCGGGCCGACGCCCTCCAGGTCAAGCTGATCGGCCAGCTCCTGCGCCGGCGGCGCTGGGTGGCGGCCACCGGGATGACCGTCCTCGGCTGGCCGCTCCAGCTCCTGGCGCTGTCCTTCGCCCCCCTCGTCATCGTCCAGCCGGCCCTGGCCGCCGGCCTGATCGCCCTGCTCCTCGTCGCCCAGCGGATGCTCGGGGAGGTGGCCGGCCGGCGGGAGGTGCTCGCCGTGTCGGCGATCATCCTCGGCGTCGGCGGCATGGCCATCGTCGCGCCGGGCCGGAGCACCCATCACGCCGACCACCGGGCGCTCGCCGTCGTCCTCGTGGTCCTCGGCCTCCTCGCCGCCTTCCCGTACCTCCTGCGCCTGACCGGCCGGTCGCTGCCCACCCTGACCATGCTGAGCGCCGGCTTCTGCTTCGCCTGGAGCGGCCTGGTGACCAAGCTCGTCTCCGACGCCCTCGCCGGCTCCCACTGGGCGACCGCCCTCGGCTGGGCCGCGGCCACGGGGATCGCCTCGGGCCTCGGCCTGCTCAGCGAGATGAGCGCGCTCCAGGTGCGCCCGGCGATCCAGGTCGCCCCGGTCGTCTTCGTCGTCCAGACGATCGTCCCGGTCGGCCTGGCCGCCGTGCTCCTCGGCGAGAGCCTCACCCGCACCGCCTACGCCGGGGTCCCCCTGGTCGCCTGCCTCGGCCTCCTCCTCGTCGGGGCGACCGTGCTCGCCCGCTCGCGCCTCCTCCTCGCCCTCACGGGGAGCGTGGAGCCGGTCGGTTAGGGCGCCCGCAGACCCGGAGGTGTCCCTAGCCCAAGGGCCGGAGCGAGGCAAGCAGGCCGGCCAGGGCGGCGGCCAGCGGCCGGGCGGTCGCGGCCGGGGCGGTCGCGCCGCAGTAGTCGGCGACGATCGCGGTGGAGTAGTCGATGGCGATCTGGGTCGTCCAGGTGTTGGCGTCGCGGGTGGCGAGGAGGACCGCCTGGCGCGTGCCGTCGGGGCTGGTGAGCGAGATCGTGACCGAGCTGGTTGTGCCGCCGTCGTGACCCCAGGCCGGGCCGCACGGCGTCTGCAGCTCGAACACCCCGAGGCCGTAGTCCAGCCCGGGCGCGACGGGCACCGTGGTCTGGAGCTCGACCTGCTGCGCGGGGCGGAGCAGCCGGCCGGTGAACAACGCGCGGTGGAAGTCGGCGATGTCGTCGAGCGTCGAGATCACGGCCCCCGCCGACCAGGCCCACGTGGGGCTGGTGATCGTCGTGTCGAGGACCGGGGGCAGCCCCCAGTCCGGGGGCGGGTCGATGACGTAGCCGTGGGCATGGGGCCCGCTGATGCGCGGGTCGTTGACCGGCCAGCTCGTGTGGGCGAGGCCGAGCCGCGCGATCACGCGCAGGTAGGTCTCAGCCACCGGGGCCAGGCTGACCGCGGACGCCGGGAACCGGTCCACCGCGGCGATGATCAGGCCAAGGAGGATGTAGTCGGTGTTCGAGTACTCGAAGCTCGTGCCCGGGGGGAAGAGGGGCGGCTTCGCGACCGCCCGGCGCACGAGATCGAGGGGCGTGTAGGCGCTCAGCGGGTCGTGGAGGAGCTGGACGTAGAACCCCAGGTCGACGTAGTCGGGGACGCCGCTCGTGTGGTTCATCAGCTCGCGCACGGTGATCGCGCCGCCGTTCGGGACGAGCCCGGGGAGCCAGTGGTCGACCGGGTCGTCGAGGCTCAGGCGCCTGGCGGCGACGAGCTGGAGGACGACGGTCGAGACGAACGACTTGGTGATGCTGCCGACCCGGAACCGGTCCCCCGGGCTGATCGGCTTCCCGGTGGCCAGGTCCGCCACCCCGGCGGCGGCGTGCCATTCCTGCCCACCCTGGCGTTCGAGCGCGATCGCCCCGGGGACGCCGTCGGCGACGAGCTGGTCGAGGGCCTGCTGGAGGGCGGCCGGCGCCGCCCCGGGCGCGGCCCCAGCGGCCTGGGCCGGCCCCGACCAGGCGAGCAGGACGAGCCCCGCGACCGCCAGGAGCGCCAACGTCCGTCGGGTCACCAGCCCGCCGAGACCGACCATCGCTTCACGGTACCAACCGCCGGGGACGCGGGCGGCGGCTCGGGCGGGTCAGCCGCCCTGGAGGGTGGAGAAGGTCACCCCGGTCAGCCCGTCGGCGGCGAGCTCACCCGCGAAGCGGTCGAACGACCGCAGGGAGGCGGGCGACCCGTCGATGGTGACCACGGCGACGTCGCCCCGCCGGGGCGGCCGGGCCGGGACCGGCGTGGCCGCGTCGACCTGGAGCGAGCCCTCGACCGGGGTCGCCCCGGCGTGCTTGGCCAGGAGCAGCTGGCCGACCGACGGGCCGTTCTGGGGGGCGAGGTAGAAGAAGTGGCGGCGCATGTGGAAGGCCCGCGCCTCGGTCCGGAGCTTGCCGCCGGTCTGGAGCCAGCGGAGGGCCCGGTCGCGGTCGACCTCGCACATCGGCGTGTCGCCGAAGGCGTGGAGGGTCTGGATGGTGGCGGGGGTCGGGACGGTGGCCAGGGCGAAGGTCGCGTGGAGCCCGAGGCGGCTGAGGTGGCCGGCGACGGCGGGGAGCGCCGCCTGCGAGGTGCGGACGACGAGCCCGACGTCGGGCTTCCGGGTCGCCACCGCGTGGATCGGGTGGACGGCGAACACCCGCTGGGCGAGCGCCGTGACCTCGTCGGTCGAGAGCATCCACACCCCGGCGGTCAGGGCGATCATCAGGCTGGCGCCGTAGTGGGCGAGGCGCAGCCGCCAGACCGGGATCGTGGTCACCCGGCGGGGCGACTCGAGCACGAGCTCGGAGGCCCGGGGCGCGGCGGCGGCGGCGGCGGCGGCCGGGGGGCCGGCGGCGCAGGTGGCGGTCACGTGGTCGAGGAGCTCGCCGGTCGAGCCGGCCAGGCGGACCAGGTCGAGCTGGGCCATCGCCCGGGTGTTGATCTTGGCGTGGCCGACCGGGAGCCCGTAGGAGACGACCGGGCAGCCGCGGGCCATCGCCTCCAGGCAGGTGACCCCGCCGGTCGAGTGGACGAGGACGTCGGCGGCGGCGAGGATGTCGGACATCCGGTCGGTGAAGCCGAGCACCCGGACGCGCGGCTCCCCGGCGAACCGGTCGGTCAGCTTGTCCCGGACGGCGTCGTTCTTGCCGGCCAGACAGATCAGCGTGGCGTCGGGGATGCGGGCGAGCTCGTCGACCGCGCCGGCGATGTCGCCGACCCCCCACCCACCGCCGGAGACGACGATGACCTTGCCGTCGACCGGGAGGCCGAGCGCCTCGCGGGCGCTCTCCCGCCCGCACGGCTCGAGGAACTCGGCGGCGATCAGCGGGCGGACGAGGCGGACGCTGCCCGACCCGGCGATCCGCTCGACCGAGGCGACGGACTCGTCGTACATCACCAGGTGCATGTCGATCCCGCGCTGGGCCCAGAAGAACAGCCCGGTCATGTCGGTGATCGTGGCCACGGTCAGCGCGTCGACGTGCCCGAGCTCGCGCAGGCGCCCGAGGACGACGGTGACCGCCGGGTAGGTCGAGACGATCACGTCGGGGGCGTGCTCGGCGATGCGCGCGCGCAGGCGGCGGGCGCCGAGCCGGTAGAGGAGCTTGGCGGCGCCCCAGCGGAACGGGGCGAGGTGCTCGAGCGCCCAGTACATGAGCGAGTAGGACCAGGGCATCAGCCGCAGCTGGGTCCGGTAGCCGTCCTCGACGACGTAGTGGAGGACCCGGCCCATCGAGCGGAGGCCGTCGATCACGGTCACCTCGACGTCGTCGTGACCCTGGTCGAGCTGCTGGGCGAGGGCGCGGGCGGCGGCCGCGTGGCCCTCGCCGACGTTGGCCGAGAGAATCAGGACGCGCCGCGGGCCGTCGGGCCGCTCGGGGGCGCTCGCATGTTGGCGTCGAAGGCGCAAGGGATTCAGGTGGCGCGACGGGGGGCGCCGGGCGTCGAGACCGGCTCCGGGAAGCAACCCCCACCTCGACGGCTGCCTAACTGTAGCGGGAGTCGCCGGCGCATGTAAGGAATCTATAAGTCGCACCGGCGGCACCGCCGGGCGCGAGAATGGACGGATGGCGATCACGACGACGGTACCCGCGGCGGGGGCCGAGGTTGCGCGTCCGACCGCCGCCCGGGGCCTCGGCGCGCTCGGCCTGGGGGCGCTGGTGGCCGCGCTCCTCGGCCTCGGGGCGAGCGCCGCGGCGGGGGGGACGAGCCTCGTCCCGGCGGCCCGCCACGCGCTCCCCGGGTGGCTGGCCGGCCCGCTCGCCGGCCTGGGCGTCGGGGGGAGCAGCCAGGCGTTCCTGCTGATCGTCTGCGGCGCCTATGCCCTCGTCCTGACCTGTGCCCCGGCGCTCGGTCGGCGGGTGCTGTGGAGCGGCATCCTCTTCGCCCATGTCGCCGCGCTGGCGGCACCGCCCCTGTTCTCGGCCGACGTCTTCGGCTACCTCGACTTCGCCCGGCTCGGGGTTCTCCACGGCCTCGACCCATACACCCACACGGCGGCGGCGGCCGTCCACGACGCGGTCTACCCGTACCTCGGCTGGCACGACGTCCACTCGCCCTACGGCCCGCTGTTCACCCTCTTCACCTACGCCCTCGTCCCGCTCGGGGTGGCCGGGGGCATCTGGGCGCTCAAGGTCGTGGCCGCCGCGGCCAGCCTGGCCACCGTCGCCGTCGTCTGGCGCGCGGCCGCCCGCCGGGGCCACTCGCCCGAGCGGGCGGCGGCGCTCCTCGGGCTGAACCCCCTGGTGCTCGTCTTCGCGGTGGCCGGGGCCCACAACGACACCCTCGTCGGGCTGATCCTCGCCGGCGGGCTCGTCCTCTGCCTCGAGGGGCGCGCGCAGGCGGGCGCCGCCGGGTTGGTGGCGGCCACGGCGGTCAAGCTCTCGGCGGGGCTGGCCCTTCCGTTCGCGCTGCTCGGCGCGCGCGGCGGCGGGAAGGCCCGGGCGGCGCTGGCCGCCGGGGCGCTCGCCCTGGCCGCGGTCGCGCTGATCGCGGCGATCGGCTTCGGCCCGCACGCGGCGGCGATCGCCGGCACCGTCCGCGGCCAGCAGCAGGTCGTGGCCACCCACAGCCTCCCGTCGGAGATCTCCCGCCTCCTGGGCTACGGACGGCTCGGCGGCGGCGTGCGGGCGGCGTTCACCGCGGGCTTCGTGGTCGCGCTCCTCGCGGCCCTCGCCCACGCCTGGCGCCATGCCGAGCGCTGGCTCGAGGCCTACGGCTGGGCGACCCTCGCCGTCCTCTGCTCGACCGCCTGGCTGTTGCCCTGGTACGGGTTGTGGGCGCTCGTGCCGGCCGCCCTCAGCGGCGAGCGCCGGCTACGCCGGGCGACGCTGGTGCTCTGCGCCTACCTCGTGGCCACGCGGCTGCCGCTGGCCGACCCCCTGCTCGGCGGCTGACCGCGCGTCCGGGCCGGCGGGCGGGGACCGCTCCGAGGAAGCCCGACCCTCCGACTGGACCACGTCGAACTCGCCGGTCTCGAACTCCTCGACCACGGTGGCCGCGATCTCGGCCTCGCTCGCCTCCGGGGTCAGCCGGCGCAGGCGCATGGTGGCCAGGCGCTTGAACTTGAGGATCTCGAGGACGTAGATCAGGTAGACGCTGGCCACCGCGACGACCAGGCCGAGCCCGACCATGACCAGCGACCAGCCGGTGTGGAGGTGGCCGTGGTGGTCGGAGTAGGGGACGAAGCGCAGGGCGAGGGCGAGCCCGGCGAGGAGGAGCGTCCAGCTGTAGAGGTAGAACACCGTCCGGCGCGGGCTGAAGCCGATCCGGGCCATCCGGTGGTGGAAGTGCTCGCTGTCGGGCTTGTAGAGCGGCTGGTGGTACTTGAGCCGCTTGAGCACGACGAAGGTCGTGTCGAGGAAGGGGACGGCGAGGAGGATCAGGGGCACGGCGAAGGAGACGACGACCGGCGTCTTGACCGTCCCCTCGACGGTGAGCACCCCCATCAGCAGGCCGAGGAGGTTCGACCCGCAGTCGCCCATGAAGCTCGAGGCCGGGGGGAAGTTGTGCAGGAGGAAGCCGAGCGCCGCCCCGGCGGTCAGGGCGGCGAGCACCCCGGCCTGCTTCTGCCCGAGGTCGAAGGCGATCACGGCGAGGGCGCCGGCGATGATCGTGCAGACCCCGGCGGCCAGGCCGTCGACCCCGTCGGAGAAGTTGACGATGTTCATCAGGCCGACCAGGCCGATCGCCGTCAAGGTGGCCCCGGCGTTCGGGAAGTGGAGGGCGCCGACGAACGGGAGCGTGATGTAGTGGACGACGACCCCGGCGTTGACCGCGATCACCGCGGCGACGATCTGGCCGGCGAGCTTGGCCGCGGGCGGGAGGTCGAAGCGGTCGTCGAGGGCCCCGACGGCGACGATCACCCCGGCGGCGAGGAACACCCCGTGCCACTTGTCGGTGGCCGGGAGGAAGAGGAGCCCGGCGAGGAGCGCCCCGGCGAAGATGGCCAGGCCCCCGAGGAGGGGCGTCGCCCGCGAGGAAAGGCCGCGCTCGCGCGGCTGGTCGACCGCGCCGACCCGGACGGCGAGCCGCATGGTCAGCGGGGTCAGCGCGGCGGCGACCGCCGTGGCCACCAGGAAGGCGTAGAGCGCGTCGAGCTGGGTCAGGCTCATCGGCTTGCAGCATCGCAGGGACCGCCGACGCCGTGGGACGGACTTCTAGCCGGCGGCGGCGAGCCGGGCGGCGAGCTCGTCCGCGGTCAGGGCGCCGGCCCGGACGACGCGCCAGCTCCCGGCCGCCTCGTAGGCGGTCAGGTCGACGACGGTCGACGCCGTCCCGGGGAGCTCGCCGCCGTCGAGCACGAGGTCGGCCCCGGCCCGGATCGCCGGCGGCACGTCGGCCAGGCGCCGGGGGTCGGGCCCGCCGGCGGCGTTGGCGCTCGACTGGAGGAGCGGACGGCTGACGGTCAGGGCGTGGTGGGCCGGGACGCGCACCCCGAGGGCCTCGCCGCCGGCCAGGGGGTAGCGGCGGCGGGGGTTGGGGAGGAGCAGGGTGACCGGCCCGGGGAGGAGGGCGTCGAGCGCGGCGCGGGTGCGGGGGCCGAGGTCGTCGAGGTCGGCGAGCGCGGCCTCGACGCTGGTCCAGAGGACGGCGGCCGGCTTGCCGGCCGGGCGGCCCTTGAGGGCGTAGAGGCGGCGGACGGCGGCCGGGTCGGCGGCGTCGCAGCCGAGGCCGTAGACGGTGTCGGTCGGGAAGAGGACGACCCCCCCGGCCGCGATGCACCGGTCGAGGTCGCTCACCGCCGGCCGACGACGACGCGGTCGATCCCGGCCAGGTCGCGCCGCGTCTCGACCGGCGTTCTGAAGCCCGCGGCCCCGAGGAGCCCGGCGACGGTGGCGGCCTGACCGGCGCCGAGCTCGAGGGCGAGGAGGGGGATGGGGATCGCGGCCGACTGGGCGATCAGGCGGCGGATCAGGTCGAGGCCGTCGGCGCCGCCGTCGAGGGCCAGGCGGGGCTCGTGGCGGGCGACCTCCGGCTCGAGCCGGGCGAGCTCGGCGGTCGGGACGTAGGGGAGGTTGGCGAGGACCGCGTCGAACGGTCCGCGCGGGCCGTCGAGCAGGTCGCCGGGCACGAAGTCGACACCCAGGCCGAGGCGGGCGGCGTTGGCCCGGGCGACGGCCAGGGCGGCCGGGCTGACGTCGCTCCCGGTGACGGTCAGGTCCGGGCGCTCGTCGGCCAGGGCGAGCGCGACCGCCCCGCTCCCCGTCCCGAGGTCGAGGACGCGGGCGTTGGGCGCCAGCTCCAGGCCAACCTCGACGAGGAGCTCGGTCTCCGGGCGAGGGACGAGAACGGCCGGGTCGACGTGGAGGTCGAGGTGGCGGAAGCCGCGCCGGGCGAGGATGTAGGCGATCGGCTCGCGGTCGATCGACCGGCGGCGGACGAACGACTGCAGGGTCCGGACGGCCGGGCCGGCGACCGGGAGGTCCGGGTCGACGTGGAGGCGCTCGCGGGTGACGCCGAGGGCCGCGGCCACGAGCAGCTCGGCGTCGAGCCGGGGGCTCGGCGACCCGCCGGCGGCGATCGCCGTGACCGCCCCGTCGAGGGCGTCCCGGGCCGTCGGGGCCCACGACCGGGCCGGAGCCGGGGTCACGCGCGGGCCGCCCGCGCCTCGAGCCGGGCCGGAGCCGGGGTCACGCGCGGGCCGCCTGCGCCTCGAGCCGGCGGCGCTTCTCGTCGCCGACCAGGCCGGCGGTCAGCGCCTCGAGCTGGCCCTCGAGCACCTCGTCGAGGTTGTGGACGGTGAGCTTGATCCGGTGGTCGGTGACCCGCCGCTCGCCGTAGTTGTAGGTCCGGATCTTCTCGGCCCGCTCGCCGCTCCCGACCTGGGAGCGCCGGTCGGCGGCGAGCTCGGCCTGCTGCTCGGCCAGGGCCCGGTCGTACAGCCGGGCCCGGAGCACGCGCATCGCCTTCTCCCGGTTCTGGAGCTGGGACTTCTCGTCCTGCATCGAGACGACGATCCCGCTCGGCCTATGGGTGACCCGGACGGCCGAGTCGGTCGTGTTGACCGACTGCCCGCCCGGGCCGCTCGACCGGTAGACGTCGACCTGGAGGTCGTTCTGGTCGACCTGGACGTCGACCTCCTCGGCCTCGGGGAGGACGGCCACCGTGGCCGTCGAGGTGTGGACCCGGCCCTGGGACTCGGTCGCCGGGACCCGCTGGACCCGGTGGGTCCCGCCCTCGAACTTGAACACCGAATAGGCGGCGTCGCCCTTGATCGCGAACGTGTACTTCCCGTCGGCCAGGTCGAGCGGCTCGGCCTGGAAGCCGAGGCGCTCGGCGTACTTGGTGAGCATCCGGTAGACGTCGCCCGCCCAGAGGCCGGCCTCGTCCCCGCCGGCCCCGCCCTGGATCTCGACGATCACGTTCTTGTCGTCGCTCGGGTCGCGCTCGACCATGGCCAGTCGGATCGCCTCCTCGAGCTCGTCGATCCGCTCGCGCGAGCTGTTGAGCACCTCCCGGAGCTCGGGGTCCTCGCCCTCGGCGAGGAGCTCCTGGGCGCCGGCGAGGTCGTCGCGGGCGTGGCGCCACTCCTCGGCCAGCCGGGCGGCCCCCTCGAGCTGGCGGTAGGCCCGGCCGACCTCGGCCCGGCGGTGGCGGTCGGCGGTCACCTCGGGGTCGGAGATCTGCCGACCGAGCTCGGCGAAGCGGGACTCGATCTGCTCGACCAGCGACTCGATCATGCTGCCGAGGGTACTCGGCCGGTGCTCAGGCGACGACTTCGAGTCCGAGGAGGTCCTCGGCGTCGTGTGCGTCGTATGCCTCCTGTTCGAGGACGGCTTCGAGCGCGGCGATCGCCACGGCGAGCTGTTCGGGCGACGGCTCGCGCGTGGTCAGGAGTTGGAGGGCGAGCCCCGGCGCCATCACGATCCGCACCCAGCGGCGGGTGCGGTTGCGCCCGGCGAACCTGATCGCCTCGTAGGAGAGGCCGACGATCAGCGGGACGCCTGCGACCCGGGTCGCGATCAGCCAGTACCAGGCCGGCAGGCCGAGCGGGGCGAAGACGAAGATCGCGATGATCATCACGATCAAGAGGAAGCTCGTCCCGCACCGCGGGTGCAGGCGCGACTGGAGCTGGGCGTTCCCCGGCGTCAGCGGCAGGCCGGCTTCGAGGCAGGCGATCGTCTTGTGCTCGGCCCCGTGGTACTCGAAGACCCGGCGGAGCTCCCCCAGCTTCGAGAGCAGGAGGAGGTAGCCGAGGAAGATCGCCGTCCGCACGAGCCCCTCGATCAGCCAGAAGAGGGTCGCCGAGTGGAGCTGGTCCTTGATCAGGCTGGTCAGCCCGACCGGGGCGACGAAGAAGAGGCCGACGGCGAACGTGAGCGCCAGGGCGATCGTCCCGGCCCAGACCCCCTTTGAGATCTCGCGCTCGTCCTCCGGGAGCTGGGCCGCCGCGGCGATCCCGAGCGCCCGGACGCCGATGGCCAAGGACTCGCCGAGGGCGACGACACCGCGGACGACCGGCAGCGCCAGCCACCGGTGGCGGCGCAGGCGCGACGCGAGCGGGAACGTCTGCACCCCGATCCCCCCGGCCGGGATCATCCGGGCCGCCCGCTCGGCGAGCTGGGCCGGCGTCGGCTGGCGCACGGCGACCGCCCAGGTGCGGACCCCGCGCATCATCACCCCCTCGAGGACCGCCTGGCCGCCGACCGGCGCGTCGCGCACGGCCGCCGGCGCCGGGGTCAGCCGGCGGGGGACGGCCTCCGCCGGCGCGGCCACGGGGCTACCGCGAGGCGGCGGCCCGCGCCCGGCTCTTGGCGACCCGGCGCTGGAAGCGCTCGACCCGCCCGCCGGTGTCGACCAGCTTCTGGCGACCGGTGTAGAACGGGTGGCAGTTGGAGCAGATCTCGACGTGGAGCTCGGGCTTCGTCGAGCGGGTCATGAAGTCGTTGCCGCACGTGCAGGTCACGTGGGCCTCGACGTAGGTGGGGTGAATTTCGGTCTTCATAGGACAAGAGAGTGTAGCGACCGCGCTACCCGCAGCCGATCGCCGCCGCCGCGACGGCCGGGCAGAGCGCGCCGACCACGGTCGACTCGGGCGGGCTCGCCTTCGGCGGGGCCGGAGCGCCGGCGGTCGGGGCGCTCACGACGCAGGCCGGCGTCACCTTGTGGGCCCGCCGGAGCACCCGGCGGCGGGGGCCGAGCCAGCGGAAGCTGACCGCCACCCGGTAGGCCGCCGGTGCGGTCAGGCTCGAGACCTCCTGGTTGTAGCCGAAGATCCCGACCCCCGGGGCCGAGCTCGTCCAGACGCCGAAGCCCGGGACGCCGGTGACCGGATGGAAGCCCGGGTCCGGCGGGGTCCGCGCCTCCAGGTCGAACCGGATCCCCATCGTCGCCGACGCCGGGATCGCCGTCATCTGCGCCGCGAAGGTCGCGTACCGGCCGGCCAGGTCGCTCGCCTGGTGGCAGGTCCCGAGCGTCGCCGCGACCCGCCCGGCGGGCGGCGGCGCGCTGGCCAGCGCGCCGGCCCCGGTCGGTCCCAGGAGGGCGGCGGCCACGGCGAGGGCAGGCAGGACGCGGGCGGTCATCACCAGGGGAACACCGTGAGCCGGCCGAAGGTTGCGGGAGGCCGCTCAGGTGACCTGGTAGAGCGGCCCATCGCCGCCCTCCGGCGGCGTCAGGCGGCCGCCCTTCGCCGTGATCGCCCCGCACTGCACGCAGTTGGTGTAGTTGACCGTCACGTTGACCGTCCCCGTCGCCGGGACCTCGTCCGGGAGCTCGTAGACCCCGGCCGGGCACAGCCACCGCCACGTCTCGGCGATCTCGACCGGCACGCTCCGGCGGATGCGGATGTGGTTCGGCGCGTCGTCACGGGTCGCGTTCCCCGTGATGAACACGCTCGAGAGCTTGTCGAACGTGTACTTGTTGTCCGGCTTCGGGTACCGCTGCCGGCGGCGGCCGACGAACATCGGCTGGTCGGCGTCCGGGTGGTTGGCCCACCGCCCGCCCGGGAACCGCCCCTTGGTCGCGATCATCGCGTTGACCACCGCGCCCCCCACGACGAGCCCCTTGTAGAACGGCTGCTTCATGTTCCGGGTCCGGTAGAGGTCGGCCGCGATGATCGAGTCCTCGACCGCCTCCTCGTAGGCCGACAGGTTCCGGGACCCCCGCTTCAGCGCCCCGAAGATCGCCTCGGCCGCGAGGATGCCCGACTGGATCGCGTAGTGGATGCCCTTCAGCTCCGGCACGTTGACCATCCCCGCCCCGTCGCCCGTGATCGCCAGGCCCGGCACGGTCAGCTTGGGCATCGCCCAGTAGCCGCCCTCCGGGATCGCCTTCGCCCCCCAGGCGACGCGGGTCCCCCCGTCGAGGATCTCCCGGACCAGCGGGTGGAGCTTGAACTCCTGGAGGACGTCGTGGACCGAGAAGGTCGCGTCGGCGTAGTCGAGGCCGGCGACGAAGCCGAGCGAGACCCGGTCCTCGCCCATCGGGTAGATCCACGACCCCCCGAACTCGTGGTACTTCGCCCGGGCCCGCAGCGGCCAGCCCAGCGTGTGGATGACCTTGGTCAGGGGCTTCGGCACCTCCCAGACCTCCTTGACCCCGAGCGACCAGACCTGCGGCTCGGAGTACCGGGCCAGGGCGAAGCGCCTGATCGCCGCCCCGGTCAGGTGGCCCCAGACCCCCTCGGCGAGGACGGTCGCCCGCGCCGTGACGTCCGACCCCGGCTCGAAGTTGCCCAGCGGCTGGCCGTCCCGGCCCCGGCCCTTGTCGCCCGAGCGCACCCCCCGGACGGCCCCGTCCGCGGAGACGAGCAACCGGGTGGCCGCGGTCTCGGTCAGCACCATCGCCCCCGCCTCCTCCGCCCGCTCGGCCAGCCAGCGCGAGAGGGCGGCCACCGAGACGACGTGGTTGCCGTGGTTGCGGAAGTTCGGCGGGACCGGCCGCAGCCGGATCGCCCGCTTGGCGTTGGCCATGAAGTAGACCGCCTCCCCCGGGACCTCGCCGAACGTCGGCCAGTCCTTCGGGTCGACGTCGGGGAAGAGCGCCTGGAGGGGGCCCGGGCGCATCACCGCGCCCGAGAGGTTGTGCGCCCCGCACGCCTTGCCCTTCTCGATCACCGCGACCGGCACCTCGCCCAGGCGGTCGCGGAGCTCCGGCTCGGCGTCGAGGAGCTGGAGCAGGCGGTTGGCCGCGGCCAGGCCGGCCGGACCGCCGCCGACGATGACCACCCCGACCTCGATCCGGTCGTCCGGCGGGTCGAGGGTCTCCTTGATGAACTCTCCCGCCGGGTCGACCGGCGGCGGGAACCGGCTCGGGGCGACCGGAGCCACTACTCGGCTCGCTTGGCCTTCACGGCCTCGGTCAGCTTGGGCAGGATCTTGTTCAGGTCGCCGACCACCCCGAGGTCCGAGTACTCGAAGATCGGGGCGTTCGCGTCCTTGTTGATGGCGACGATGTTCTCCGCCGACTGCATCCCCACCTTGTGCTGGATCGCCCCGCTGATCCCGGCGGCCAGGTAGAGCTTCGGCGCCACCGTCTTGCCGGTCTGGCCGATCTGGGCGGCGTACGGGTACCAGCCGGCGTCGACCACCGCCCGGGTCGCCGCCACCGCGCTGCTCGACCCGAGGGCCGCGGCCAGCGCCTCGCACAGGGCGAAGCCCTCGGCCTTGCCGAGGCCGCGCCCGCCGGCCACCAGGAGGTCGGCCCCCTCGATGTCGACGTCGGCCCCCCGCTGCTCGCCCCGCTGGATCATCGTCGCCCGGGTCGAGAAGTCCGAGAACTCGACCGCCACGTCCTCGACCTCGGCCGAGCCGGTCCCCGGCGCGGCGATCTCGAAGGCGTTGAGGCGGCCGATCACGATCCCGACCGGGCTGCGGTACTCGATCTCCGAGATCGCCGAGTCGCCGAGGATCGGGCGCTCGGCCACGAGCTTCCCGCCCTCGACCCGGACCGCCGTGACCTCCATGGCCACGCCCGCCCCGAGCCGGGCGGCCAGGCCGGCGCCGATCTCGAAGCCGAGGAGGCCGCCTCCGAAGAGGGCGTAGCCGATCCCCTGGTCGTCGATCACCTGGGCCATCGCGTCGACCACCGGCTGGGCCAGGCCCTCCGGGCCGTCGACCCGGTAGACCCGGCTCGCCCCGTAGGCCCCGAGCGTCGCGCACAGCTCCGCCGTCGCCGACGCCCCGACGACGATCGCCCGGGCCTCGCCGCCGAGCTCGGCCGCCAGCTTCGCCGCCTCGCTGACCGCCCCGAGCGAGTTCTTGTTGAAGGCGCCCTCGTAGTGGAGGGCGTAGACCAGGATGTCCGCCATCAGATCAGCTTCCTCTCGGCCAGCCAGGCGACGATCTTCGCGACGGTCTCGTCGGTGTTCTCGTCCTCGATGAGCGTCCCCGGCGCCTTCTTCGGCGGGGCCTTGGCCGCCGTCCAGTGGGCGGCCGACCGCTCGCCGCCGACCCGGTCCTCGTCGATCTCGACGTCGCCGGCCGAGAGCGTGTCGAGCGGCTTCTTCTTGGCCCCCATGATCGCCTTGAGCGACGGGTAGCGCGGCTCGTTGATCGCGTCGCCGACCGCGATCACCGCCGGCAGCTCGACCGCCACCGTGTCGTAGCCGTACTCGGCCTGGCGCTCGCAGCGCAGGCGCGGCCCGTGCCCGTCCCCGTCGCCCTCGACGTCGAGCTTGATCACCTGGGTCAGCGACGGCATCCGCAGGTGGTCGGCCACGACCGCGCCGATCGTGTAGCACTCGCCGTCGTCGGACTGCTGCCCGAGGAGCACGAGGTCCGGCGACTCCCGCCGCAGCGCCTGGGCCAGGGCGTAGCCGGTCGCCGCCACGTCGGACCCGGCGAGCGCCGGGTCGGTCAGGTGGACCGACCGGTCGGCCCCCAGAGAGACCGCCTTGTGGAGGGCGCGGACGGCCGTCTCCGGGCCCATCGTCACGGCGACGATCTCCTCGACCGGGAGCACGCCCCCCTCCTTGATCTGCATCGCCGCCTCGATCGCGTGCGTGTCATACGGGTTGAGGTTCCGCTCGCCGCTCCGGTCCATCCGACCGGTCGTCGGGTCGATCCGCTTCTGGACGGCGGCGTCTGGCACCTCTTTGACCAGGACGCAGATTTTCATTCAGGTGTGCTCCTCGCTGGCAAGGGAAGGCGAGATCGTAACGGCTCGTTGACTGACGAGTCAGTCGACAATTCTACCCCGCCGGGCGGCCCGAGGTCTCAGGCGACGGCGGCGACGGCCGTGCGGATGAAGTCGATGATCGACTGGGTCGACGCCCCCGGGGTGAACACCTCGGCCACGCCCAGCCGCTTCAGCTCGGGGATGTCGTCGGCCGGGATCGTCCCCCCGACCGTGATCACCACGTCGTCGATCCCCTGGGCCTTCAGCAGCTCGACGATCCGCGGCACCAGGGTCATGTGCGCCCCCGAGAGGATCGACAGCCCGACGGCGTCGGCGTCCTCCTGGATCACCGTCTCGACGATCTGGTCGGGCGTCTGGTGGAGGCCCGTGTAGATGACCTCCATCCCGGCGTCCCGCAGGGCCCGGGCGATGATCTTCGCCCCGCGGTCGTGCCCGTCGAGGCCGGGCTTGGCGACCACGACGCGAATCTTGTTCTGGGAGGCGGAGGCGGACATGCGAAAGGGCGGGCCGCGCGGGAGGCCGAGGCGCGGCGAATGGTAGTCGACCGGTCGACGGCGGCCCCGGCCGACCGCCACCGCGCCGCTCCCCGGCCAGGGCGCCCCGGCCGGCCGGAACCGCTCCCAGGCATCCGCCGACGAGGCGCCGGTACGCCGGTCTCGGGATGATCCGGGCATGAGCCTCGACCCGGCCGAACTCGCCCTCGCCCTCCGCGTGCTCGCCCAGGCCGAGCAGCTCCCGATCGAGCACCCCGACGCCCTGGCCATCCAGCGGGCGACCTCCCACCTCTACAAGGTGGTCAAGCGCCGCCGGCGGACCGAGCGGCGCGAGGCGATCCGGGCCAACGACGACGGGGTGACCGCCGGCACCGCGACCGGGGCCCCCGGGCGGATCGACGACGAGACCCGCGGCCTGTCGCTGCGCTCCTCCGCCCGCGGGCGCTCGGCCGGGACGCTCATGCGCGCCCGGGCCTGCTACGTCTGCAAGGAGCGCTACACCGAGGTCGACTCCTTCTACCACCAGCTCTGCCCCGACTGCGCCGCCCGCCACCACGCCCGGCGCGACGCCCGGACCGACCTCCGCGGCCGGCGGGCCCTCCTCACCGGCGGTCGGGCCAAGATCGGCATGTACATCGCCCTGCGCCTCCTCCGCGACGGCGCGCAGACGACGATCACCACCCGCTTCCCCCGCGATGCGGCCCGCCGGTTCGCGGGGATGGCCGACAGCGGCGACTGGCTCGAGCGCCTGCGGATCGTCGGCATCGACCTCCGCGACCCGGCCGAGGTCTGCGCCCTGGCCGACGCGGTCAGCCGGGACGGACCGCTCGACATCCTGATCAACAACGCCGCCCAGACCGTCCGCCGCTCGCCCGGCGCCTACGCCGCGCTCGCCCGGGCCGAGTCGGCCGCCCTCCCCCCGGGCGGCTGCCCGAGATCGCCACGTTCGGCCGGCCCCTCGGCGCCCACCCGGCCGCGCTCGGCGGGGGCGTCGCCGCCCAGTCGGTGACCGCGCTCGCCCTGACCGCCGGGTCGGCCTCCCCGGCCCGGATCGCCGACCGCACGGCGATCGACGCCGGCGGGCTCGTCCCCGACCTCGACCCGGTCAACAGCTGGATCCAGCAGGTCGAGGAGGTCGATCCGCTCGAGCTGCTCGAGGTCCAGCTCTGCAACGTCAGCGCCCCCTTCATCCTCGTCAGCCGCCTGCGGCCGGCCCTGGCGGCCGCGGTGGCCCGCCGCAAGTACGTGGTCAACGTCTCGGCCATGGAGGGCCAGTTCGCCCGCGGGTACAAGGGACCCGGCCACCCGCATACGAACATGGCCAAGGCGGCGCTGAACATGCTTACCCGCACGAGCGCCCAGGAGCTCCTCGCCACCGACGGCATCCTCATGACCAGCGTCGACACCGGCTGGATCACCGACGAGCGCCCCCACCCGATGAAGATGCGCCTGGCCGACGCCGGCTTCCACGCCCCGCTCGACCTCGTCGACGGCGCCGCCCGCGTGTACGACCCGATCGTCCGGGGCGAGGCCGGCGAGGACGTCTTTGCCTGCCTCCTCAAGGACTACCGCCCGTCGCCCTGGTAGTACGCCCGGTCGGGTGATTCGGCCCGGCGGTCCATAGGCGGCCGGTCGGGGTTCGGCCACACTCAGGAGTGGATGACCGGAACCCGGCTCACCGCGCTCGACGGCTCGTTCCTCCGCGTCGAGAGCCCCGCCGCCCACATGCACATCGGCTGGAAGGGGTTCTTCGCCCCCCGGCCCGACGGGCGCCCGATTGCCCTGGCCGAGCTCCGGGCCTCGATCGCCGGGCGCCTGCGCCACGCCCCCCGCTTCCGCCAGCGGCTCGCCTTCCCCCCGGCCGGGATCGCCGAGCCGGTCTGGGTCGACGACGAGCGCTTCGACATCGACCACCACGTCGTCGGACTGGCCGAGCCTGGCCAGACCCTGACCCGGGCCCGCTTCGGCGAGCTCTGCGACCGGGCGCTCTCCCAGCAGCTCGCCCGCGGGCGGGCGCTCTGGCGCGTGCTCCTGGCCCCCCGCCTCGACGACGGGACGATCGGGGTGGTCATGCAGGTCCACCACGCCATGGTCGACGGCAAGTCGGCCGTCGAGCTCGCCCTGCTCCTGCTCGACATCTCGCCCGACCAGCCCCTGCCCGCCCCCGACGGCTGGCGGGCGGCGGCGGCGCCGGGGGCGGCCCGCCTGACCCTCGACGCGCTGGCCGACCGGGGCGGCGAGTCGCTGCGGCTGGCCGGCGGCCTCGCCCGGATGGCGGTCAACCCGGCCCGCGGGATCCGCCTGGCCGACACGTTGCGGCGGGCGGCCATGTCGGTCGGCGAGGACGTCCTGCGGCCGGCTCCGTCGTCGTTCGTCAACGTCCCGATCGGGCCGCGCCGGGCCCTCGTCCACCAGTCGGCGGACCTTCCCCCGCTGCTCGCGGTCAAGCGCCGCTTCGGCGCCACGTTGAACGACGTCGCCCTGACCGTCGTCGCCGGCGCGTTGCGCCGGATCGTCGTCACCGGCGGCGGGCGGCCGGCCCCGCTGCGGGCGATGGTCCCGGTCAGCCTCCGCGGCCCGGCCGAGGCCGGGAGCCTCGGCAACCGGGTCTCCTTCGTGTTCGTCGACCTCCCGGTCGACCGCCCCCACGCCGTCGACCGGCTCCTGGCCATCCGGGCGGCCAGCGCCGACTTCAAGCGCGACCAGACCGCCCAGGCCCACGAGGCGATCATCGACGCGATGGGCCTCCTCCCGGGGATGTTGCGGGGGCCGGCCGCCCGCTTGGCCGTCAGCTCGAAGCTCTTCAACCTCACCGTCTCGAACGTCCCCGGGCCGCGCGTCCCCGTCTTCCTGCTCGGCGCCGAGCTCGTCGACGCCGTCCCGGTCGTCCCGCTCGCCGACGGTCACGCGCTGTCGGTCGGGATGTTCAGCTACGGCGGCCGGCTGACCTTCGGCTGCTACGCCGACCCGGTCGCGCTGCCCGAGGTCGACGCCCTCCCCGGGGCGCTGGCGGCCAGCGTCGCCGAGATCGGGCGGCTCGCGCCGCGGGCGCCCCGGCCCCGGGAGGCGGCGCGGCGGCGGCGGGCCGCCGCGCTGGCCGTCGCCGACCCGACGATCGCGGCCGCCGGCGAGTAGGGGCCTCAGAGGCCGAAGGCACCGAGCATGCTCCGGGCCCGGGCGGCCCGGCCGAGGCGGGGCACGCCGAGGAGCTGCTCGGTCGTGCCGAGGAGCGAGTAGTGGTTGAACAGGGTCCCCGACCGGGTCCCCGGCCGGGTGGTCGGGCTGACCACGATGGTGGCGACGTGGCAGCCGGCGTCGGTGGTGTTGGTCGCGCAGTCGCGCGCGCTACCGCCCTCCCCCTCGTCCCAGGTCAGGAAGAGGGCGACCGAGCCCGACCGGTACACGCTCGAGTCGAAGATGGCCGGGAGGTTCGCCGCCAGCCAGGCGTCGCCCTGGCCGATCGACCCGTCGTGCATGTCGTCGGTCAGGTTGGGGGTGACGAACGCGAAGGCCGGGAGCCTCCGGTTGCTGCCGAGCGCGGAGGCGATGCGGACGTAGGGCACGTCCTTCTGGGCGCAGCCGCCCGGGCTCACGTAGTACGTCGGCGGGTTGTGGCGCACGGCGTAGCCGCCGGCGTCGGTGCGGTGGCAGTCGAAGGGCATCGCCTCCTCGTAGGCGGCCCAGTCGGGCACCTGGCTGAAGATGCTCGGCGCGGTCGTGCTGCACGCGCGCGACGGGATGCAGTCGGTGGCGAACGCGGTGAGGGCGGGCAAGGCGAGGCCGGAGGTGGCGGCTACGTAGTTCGGCAGGCTCGGATGGCCGATGCTGTGGTAGTTGGTGGCCAGGCCGCAGTCGTGGGCCAGGCGGTTGATGTACGGGGCCTCGGAGGACCCGACGATGCTGTCGTAGCCGTGGTTCTCCATCCACACCCAGATCACATGGGTGTACCGGGTGGTGGTCGCGAGGCGCCGCGTCCCGCACGGCGGGCCGTTCGTCCCGATCGCCGCGACCTCGGCCGCGGGCCCGCCGTCGGCGGCCGGGCCGGGGTGCAGGACGAGGACGGCGGCGATGGCGGCGACGACGAGCACCGCCACCGACCCCACCGCTCCGCGCTTCCTGCTCACGGGTCGTGGTTCGCCGCCGGCCGTGGCCTTCCTGTCAGAAGACGGGCGATTCGGTATAGGTGCCGAAGACCTGCTGGAGCGACTCGACGATCTCGCCCTCGGTCGCGTGGACCCGGGCGCAGTCCATCAGGGCGGCCATCAGGTTGACGCCGGGCGTCGCCGCCTGCTCGCGCAGGGCGGCCAGGGTCCGCTCGACGGCCACCCCGTCGCGTTGGGCGCGGACCGCCTGGAGGCGCCCGATCTGCTTGGCCTCGAGCCGCGGGTCGATCCGGTGGAGCTCGGTCTCGTCCTCGCCGCTGCCGGTGTGGGCGTTGACCCCGACGACGACCCGCTCGCCGGCGTCGATCTCCTGCTGGAGCTCGAACGCCGCGTCGGCGATCTCCCGCTGGGGGAAGTTCCGCTTGACCGCCTCGACCATCCCGCCGAGCTCGTCGATCCGAGCGAAGTAGACGTAGGCCTGGCGCTCGAGCTCGTCGGTGAGCGCCTCGACGAAGTAGGCCCCGCCGAGCGGGTCGGCCGTGTTGGTGACGCCGGTCTCGTGGGCGATGATCTGCTGGGTGCGCAGGGCGACCCGGACGGCCGGCTCGGTCGGGAGGGCGAGCGCCTCGTCGTAGCTGTTGGTGTGGAGCGACTGCGTCCCCCCGAGCACCCCGGCCAGGGCCTCGATCGCCGTGCGGATGATGTTGTTCAGCGGCTGCTGGGCGGTCAGGGAGACGCCGGCCGTCTGGGTGTGGAAGCGCATCTGCCAGGACTTCGGGCTCTTGGCGCCATAGGTCTCGCGGAGCTCCCGGGCCCAGATCCGCCGGGCCGCCCGGTACTTGGCGATCTCCTCGAAGAAGTCGATCTGGGCGTTGAAGAAGAAGGACAGGCGGGGGGCGAAGTCGTCGACGTCGAGGCCGCGGGCGATCGCCTCCTCGACGTAGGTCAGGCCGTCCTTGAGGGTGAAGGCGAGCTCCTGGGCCGCGGTCGACCCGGCCTCGCGGATGTGGTAGCCGCTGATCGAGATCGGGTGCCACCGGGGCATGTTGCGGGTGCACCACTCGATCATGTCCCCGCACAGGCGCATCGCCGGATCGACGGGGAAGCACCACTCCTTCTGGGCGATGTACTCCTTGAGGATGTCGGCCTGGATCGTGCCCGACAGGCGGTCGGCCCCGACCCCGGCGTCCTCGGCGGCGACGACGTAGAAGGCGAGCATGATCGCCGCCGGGGCGTTGATCGTCATCGACACGCTGACCGCGCCGAGGTCGATCCCGCCGAACAGGGTGGCCATGTCGTCGAGCGTGTCGACCGCCACGCCCTCCCGGCCGACCTCACCGAACGACTTCGGGTGATCGGAGTCGTGCCCCATCAGGCTCGGCATGTCGAACGCGGTGCTCAGGCCGGTCTGGCCCTGACCGAGGAGGTAGTGGAAGCGCTCGTTCGTCTCCTCCGGGGTGCCGAACCCGGCGAACTGGCGCATCGTCCACAGGCGCCCCCGGTACATCGTCTCGTGGATCCCCCGGGTGAACGGATACTCACCCGGGCGCCCGATCGCCTCGTCGACGTCGGCCGGGAGGTCGGCCTCGGTGTAGACCGGGCGGATCGGGACCCCCGACATCGTCCGGTGGGCTCCGGGCGGGTTCGCCGTGGACGGCGGTGCCTTTGCCTCGCTCGCCATGGGTAGGAGGGTAACGGCCCTGACCGGCCGCGGTAAGGGCCCGCCGGTCCAGGTCGGGTCGTGATGCGAACTGGGTGTTCCGGAGCCCGGCCGGGCCTGCGGGGGGTCAGGTCCGGAGCGCCTTGCCCCGTTGCTCGGCCGGGGGGCCGGGCGCCGCGGGAGTCGTCCCGCCGCGGCCGGCGGTCGTGGTCGGGCCGGCCGGTCCTCGGAGCGGCGCCTCCTTGAGCAGCAGGACGACGAGCATCGCGACGGCGGCGAGCGGGGCCGCGACCGTGAAGACGGTCTGCACCGCGTCGATGACGTGGGTCCGGGCGGCCGGGCCGAGCACGGTGAGCGCGTGCTGCGCGCCTGAGGTCCCGGCCCGGGCGGCGAAGACCGCGCCGAGGACGCCGGCCCCGACGGCGCCGCCGAGGGCGCGGAAGAAGCTCGTGGTGGCCATGGCGACGCCGAGCTGCCGGCGGTCGACGGCGTTCTGGACGGCGACGATCAGGACCTGGCCGACGGTGCCGAAGCCGAGGCCGAAGACGGCGAGCCCGAGGCCGGTCGTGGTTCGCGACGGGTGGCCGGCGAACACGGCGAGGAGCCCGAGCGCGCCGGACATCAGGGCGAGGCCGGCGACCGGGAAGCGCTTGTAGCGACCGGTGCGGGCGATGCTCCGGCCGGCCAGCGTGGTCGAGACGGTGATGCCGAGCATCATCGGGACCATCAGGAGACCGGCCTCGGTGGGGCTCGCGCCGGTGGTCGTCTGGAGGAAGAGGGGGACGAACACGGTGAGGGCGAAGAGGGAGGCGGTGGCGAGGAACAGGGCGGCGCTGGCGATGGCGACGGTCGGCGTGCGGAGGAGGTCGAGCGGGACGATCGGGTCGGGCGCCCGCCGTTCGCGGGCGACGAGGGCGGCGGCGAGGAGGAGGGTCGCGGCGATCAAGGCGACGATGGCCGGCGAGGTCCAGGCGTAGCGCTGTCCGCCCCAGACGCAGGTGAGCATCAGCCCGCTCGTGGCGCCGGCCAGGAGGACCGCGCCGGTGGCGTCGAGGGGGTGGCGGGGACGCTCGCCGGTCGGGGCCGGGAGCCGGAGCCGGAGGCGGAGGCCGAGGCCGGCGAGGGCGAGGGCGCCAAGCGGGAGGTTCACGTAGAAGACGAGCCGCCAGCTGGCCGCTTCGACGATCAGGCCGCCGAGGAGGGGACCGGCGACGGTGGCGACGGCGAAGGTCGCGGCGATGTACCCCTGGTAGCGGCCGCGCTCGCGCGGGCTGACCAGATCGCCGACCGCGGCCATGGCCAGGGTCATCAGGCCGCCGGCGGCGACCCCCTGAACGGCCCGGGCGGCTACGAGCATGGTGATGTCCTGGGCCGCCCCGCAGAGGGCCGAGGCGGCGACGAACATGACGAGCGAGATCTCGAGCAGGCGCTTGCGGCCGTGCCGGTCACCGAGCTTGCCCCACAGGGGGGTGAACGCGGCCGCCGCGACGACGTAGGCGGTCACCACCCAGGCGACGTCGGCGAGGCGGCCGAGGTCGGAGGCGATCGTCGGAAGGGCGGTGGCCAGCATCGTCTGGTCGAGGACGGCCGGGAGCATGGCGAGGACGATCGCCGCGAACGGAAGCGTCACCCGGGGCGGCGGCGGGGGAGCGTCGGTCGGGTGGCCGGCGCCGGCGGGGTCGGGAGGCGAGGGCCGGATCATCGGCCTTCGTCCGGTCGGCCGAGCGTGACGGATGGTGGCGGGGTTTTGCATGGCCGGGCCAAGCTTAGATCTCTAATCGTTAGATGTCAAGGGGTCTGCTAATCTGGTCGCGCCGTGCCCCGACCTCCCTTCCGGCCGCCGATCGGGCTCCAGCTCGCCCGGACCTCCCACGTCGTCTCCCAGGCCTTCGAGCGGGCGATGGCCGAGGCGGGCGGGTCGGCGTCGGCCTGGCAGGTCCTCCTGCTCGTCCGCTCGCAGCAGTGGGACACCCAGGCGGGGATGGCCGAGGCGATGGGCATCAGCGGGGCCACGCTGACCCACCACCTCAACGCGCTCGAGGCCCGGGGCCTGGTGCGCCGGTGGCGCGAGGCGAGCAACCGCCGGGTCCAGCAGGCGGAGCTGACCGCGGAGGGCCAGGCGCTCTTCGATCGACTGCGCGAGGTCGCCGTCGGCCACGACGAGCGGTTGCGCTCGAAGCTCACCGATGAGGAGACCGAGCTCCTGGCCGAGCTGCTCGGGAAGCTCCAAGCCGGGCTCGAGGGTCGACCGGCCGAGGCGGACGCCGACGGCGTGCGGGCGGTTGACGCTCCGACGCCGCCGGGCGGTCTCGCTGTGTGACCAAAATCACAGTCGGCCGGAATGCCGGTATGGATACTTACCTCCTTATCGACGATCGCGCCGGTCGGAGTTCCGGCTCGTGCGGCTCAACAACGTAGGAGAACCCATGCCGAAGAACACGGAGCAGGGCAACTGGCGCTTCTGCAACAAGTGCTACACCCTGTGGTGGAACGGGCGTCCGGATAACGGGCACTGCCCGGCCGGCGGGGCGCACGAGGGGACCGGAAGCTGGAACTTCTACCTTCCGGCCGACTCGAACGACCGCATCGGCGGGGGCGGCTCGGTCCCGATCGACGACGGGACGGCGCTCAATCCGGTGAGTGGCTGACCCGGTTTCGCCCGGCGCCGCCGGGCCGGGCAAGGGGCGGTCCGGCGGCGCGCCGGCGATCTGCAAATCGAGCGAGTAGCTGCTCAGGGCGATGGCGCGGCCCGGCCGGACCTCTTTTGTCAAAGCGTGAACCACCTGACTTCCAGGCGATAGCCGGAGTCGAGTTGCTTGAGTGGTCCGGTGACGCTGGCCTGCCGCCCGTCGGCGTTGGCGCGGGCCTCGACGGCGAGCCGCTCGAATGCGTTGGCCTCGTCGGGAGTCAAGGTCGCGGGCGCTCCGGTCGGTCGATCCCACTGGACCTTGTCCGCCGCGAGGATCGGCGAGAGCTCCAGCTGAGGCCGGGAGTCGCTCGCCGTGACCACGAGCGCGCTGCCCTGCGCCTTCACGAGCCCGTCGACCGTGACCTCGACGCCGCGCAGGTCGTAGCTTCCGTTGACTGTCTTCGTGAACTGCCGCTCCCAGTTGCGCAGGTCGGGCAGGCCGTGGTCGGTCAGGAACACCGTGGCCGTCGACTCATCGGCGTCCGGGATCGGGTCGACGTCCTGCACGCGCTCGAGTCCGAGTAGGGCCTCGTGCGCGCCGCCCCAGCACGCCGCGATCCCGTACGGGCACGTCCCGGTGATCCCGACCACCGTGACCGTCCCGTCCGCCGCCGCCCGGACCGCCGCCCGCCGGGCCGCGCCGTCGGCCGGGGCGCCGGCGACGGGAGCCGGCCCGGCTGAGGGCGTCGCCGCGACCGTGGGCTCGGCGCCTGCGGGGCCGCCGGCGGCGGGCGCCGCCGCTTCGACCTGAATGATCTTCGCCACCGACGGGACACCCTCCTTGCTGAGGATGAACAGCATGTAGTGGCCCGGCGGGCAGACCTCCGCTGAGGCGGGGGCCGTCACCCTCAGCGTCGGGCCGTCGACTCCGAAGGAGAGGAAGTTGATCCGCTGGTTCACGTTGAAGCTATGCGTCACCGACCCGAGGCGGACCAGGCTGACCTTGCCGATGTCCCCCGCCTGCGTGGTGCCGACCCCGAACGTCGTCCCGTAGCCGACCGCGGCGGGCGCCGTCGTGATCTCCGGCTGGGCGCCCTGGAAGAGGTACGGTGGGGAGAAGATCTGGGCGTTACGGTGGGAGTCCTGCGGATCATTGTCGGCCGGCCCGTTCCCCGGTCGGTACTCGCCGCCGCCGGCGCTCAGGACGGTGGCGTCCGGCAGGAGCACCGCGGTCGAGTGGTAGCAGCGATCGACGGTCTCGGCCGCCAGCTCGGTCCACTGGCCGGTGACCGGGTCCCACCTCTCCGCGACGTGTACCGGCTGCCCCGGGGAGAGATCATTGAACCCCGTCGGGTTCGGCTCGAGGCCGCCGCCGCCCCGGGTTCCTCCCGTCACCAGGACGGTGCCATCCGGCAGGAGGGTGGCGTTGTGCTGACGGCGGCGAAAGTTCATCTTCGCCGTCGCCTGCCATCGCGGGGCGGCGTCGGTGAGGTCGAGAAGCTCGGCGCTGTCGGCGGGCAGCTGCGTGTTGACGTCATTTCCACCGCCGATGTAGATGATCTTGTCGATGTCATACATCACTGACGGGCAGAAATCCCGGCTGCCCGCGTCGCGTGGTGCGAGCTCCGACCACTGGCCGGGCTCGGCCGGGTTCAGCAACCAGGTCAACGCCAGCGAACCGGTCATCACGACGTGACCGTCGGACGTGACATGGACACACGGATACAGCTCGAACGACCCCTTCGGAAGCGGTGGCCTCGGCGCCAGCCTGCCGTCGGTCCACACCTCCGGGACGCCATTGATCTCGATCCCGGCGGTCCCCTCGAAGCTGCCTGACAGGACGAGCGCGGCGCCGGTCGGCAGGGTGATGGCGGTCGGATACCAGCGGCCGTCGGTCATCGGCGTCGTGGCGGTCCACGTGTTACTCTCGGGGTCATAGGTACAGGCTTGGTTGAGACCCTCGCGGTCGAGGAGGTGGCCGCCGACGACCAGCAGGCGGCCATCGGCGAGCTGCGTGTGACCAGAGCAGAACAGGTTGACCTTCGTCCCGTCGGCGAGCGCCGGCTGCGGGGTCGGCGTGATCGCGCCAGTCGCCGGATCCCACAGCTGGGGCGTGCACTCATGGACGTCGAGGGACTGATCGGGCCGATCGCGCCGGCCCCAGAGGAGCACCTTGCCGTGGGCCAGCAGGTGGGCGTGCACGGCGACGTTCGGCAGATCGAAAACCGGTCCCCAATGCCCTCGCACCGAGCTCGCCTCGACGGCGAAGCTGTACGGCGCCCGCTGCGCCGCTCCCTCGTCGCCGGTGACCGCGGACCCGGTGTTCGCGGCGTGGAGGAACGTCACGGCGTGATCGTCGTACGGGATGCGTAGGTAGTACTCGACGGTGTCGCCGGCCGCGAAGACATCGCCGGGGATGTCCGCGGCGTAGTACTTGTCGTTGCCGGCACTGACCCGGAACAACATCGGGAGCATCGTCCAGCTGGCATCGGGCTGTCGCTTGAAGAACACGGCGCTCCCGTCCTGGAGCTGATTCCCCGGGTTGCCGTCGCCCTGGGACTGGTTACCGCTATAGATCGTCACCGCCGTCCCCGGGACGATCGCCCCCACCGGGTCGCGCATCCCCCCGACTCCTCGCGGCATCGGGTCGGTCGCGATGTGCCACGCATTACCCAGGTCAGCCATCCGATCGTCTCCCTTGCTCGCGCCCGTTATGAGTACTCGATCGTCGAACCGCCCCCGCCGTGGGCGAGGTGCACCGCGACGAACCCGGTGTGAGTCGTCGCCCGCGAGATCCGGCCCGAAGCGGACCGGCCTCGACCGTCAGGACCGGCTGGACGCCATGAGGGAATGCGGGCATGCCGACCACCCATGTTTCGATTGCGCGGGTCTTCGCGGAGGGAGAATAGTGGCCAGACGGCCGGCGAACAAGGCGCTGCCACCCGAACTGCTTTGCCCAGGATCGGCCAGCCGGGGCCGCGACAGATCCACGAGGGTCCGTGGCGAATAGCGATCGGACCGGGGGCGCGGCAGCCTGGATGACACGCTAATGGCGGGCTCGTGGCAGTTTCTCACCTCTCAGCCGAACTTCGCTCCCGCCGTGATGCTCCGGCTGACCGATGGTCGGGTTATGTGTTCTGCCGTCGGCGCTCCTACCTGGCAGACGCTGACGCCGAATCCAAAGAGTGGCAGCTACGTAGACGGTACTGGAGCCGGAGGAACCGCCGTCCCCAGATGAAGAAGTCATGGTCGGTGCGGAGGGTGGCTTCCGGGTCGACATGGACACGTATCGCCTCGTGAAACGTCCTGACGTAGCGGACCCAGGCGCCGCCGGACGGGGCGCGGACGAGGAAGTAGAAGCCGGGATCACCGAACCGGAGTCCGCGTGACTCGAGGAGGAGCGAGCGATCGTCGAGGACCGTGGGCCGGAGGATGACCATGGCGAATCCGTTCGGGAGGGGGAAGACGACCTTCACGAACCGGGCCTCGTGCGCGGGTAGGGCGATCACCGAGTAGCTCGCGGCGTAGATCGTCTCCCCGGAGCGCCGGTTGCGCCGGACCCAAGCGGTGTACCGGACTCGACCGGTGTCCGGGTCCTCGAGCACGATGACCGAGCTGACCATGCCGGCGCTCGCCGCTGGCGGGGAGAGCGGCAGGTTGAGCTGTTCGAGTCGCCGGCTGAACACGGCGGCGACCACCGACCCGATTGGGCGCATCGACCTGCTCCAGGTCGCGTCGACGTCGAGCCGGTACTCGGCCGTGCGCTCGTAGAAGCGGCGGACGGCGGGGTCGACCGAGTCGGGGTCGAACTCGTCGCTGCACAGGGCGTCGAAGCTGGGCATCAGGCCTCGCGCGCCGCCGGGGGTAGCGATACGCAGGCCGGTCGCGCCAGCGAAGGTCGCGAAGAAGTCAGGCCCGATCCGATCGGTCGGACCGACCGGACCGTCGAGCCACGGATGGTCATCGAGGAGGACGCGGTGCCCGGTCGCCCGGACCCACTGCTGGGTCAGCCAGTCGGCCAGGTAGCCTCGCTTCTCGTCCAGCCACGGGCTTCGGGCTCGCATCGGGCCACGGTAGCCGGGCGGTCGGCGGGGAGCGGCCCGGGTGGGTACCGGCCGAGGTTGTCGGACGCCGTGCCGTTGGCTAAGATCGGCGTGGGATGCGGGGAGGAGCGGCCATCGGAGGCTGGGTTGCGCGGAACACGCGCGCGGTGGCCCTCCTCGCGGTCGGGGCTCTCGGCGGGGGTGCCGCGTTCGCGGTGGCGTCGGTGCCCGACGGGAGCGGCGCGATTCACGCGTGCGTGATGGTGTCCAACGGAACGACGACCCCGGTCGCCAACCCGGGCGTCTCGAACATCCGGATCATCGACCCGAGCCAGGGACAGTCGTGCGGCGCGGGCGGTGGCGAGGCGACCGTGTCCGAGGTCCCGCTGACCTTCAACGCGACCGGACCTGCGGGTCCGGCCGGACCGGCCGGGGTCAATGGGTCGCAGGGACCGGCGGGGTCGTCGACGTCGAGTGGGACGGCCGGCGGTGGTGGGCCGAGCACCGGGACCGAGATCTTCATCACGCTGCGACCGGCGAGCGGGCCGGACGTCGGGCCGGTCGGTATCAACCATGTCGCGTTCGAGGCGACGAACGCGGCGACCATCGGCTCGGCCAGTTCGGGGGCCGGGGCCGGGAAGGTGAAGTTCGGGGCGCTCGAGTTGCACAAGACGATCGGGCCGACGTCGCCGGTCCTGTTCAAGGCGCTCGCCGCCGGCCAGCACTTCGCCCAGGCGACGGTCTTCGTGCGCGGTCCGGCCGGGGCCGGCGGGCAGACCGATCAGCGGGAGTACCGGATGTCGCAGGTCTTCGTCACGCGGCTCGCCCAGGACACGACGACGACGCAGGCCAACGAGACGATCCAGCTCGCGTTTGGGGCGGTCCAGCTCGTCGAGTTCACCCAGAGCCCGTCCGGCAAGCCGCAAGGCCGGGTCGTCGGGGGCTGGGACCAGACGAAGAACGCGCCGTTCACGCCGACCACGCTCCTTCCGGCGCCGTGAACCGGGCGGCCCGACAGCGGACGCCGCGGCCGGCTTCTTCGCGTAGGCGTCCGACGGCGCGGATTCCCCGTGGCCGGCGACGCCCTGGCCGGCGGCGCGAAGGCCGCCTGCACGCCCGGCGGCACGCGAGACGGGCGGTCACCGTCGGCCGCGACAGCGTGCGCCGGTAGGGGAGATACCGGTGGCTCGCGCCACTCGTTCAAGCACGCGGAGGCGCCCCCGAGCCGGGGGCTCCGACGCGCTCGCCCGAGTTGGATGACGTGCGGCACGAGACGCCAATGGCGTCCGCGCTCCCGCTCGGCCGCTCGGTCCGCCCGGAGCGAGAGCGCGCGAACCGGTGAGACGATCCGGCCGGCGCGCGAAGTCAGGCGACGTGAGCCGAAGACGACAACTGCTCCCGCCGCGAAGCCGGCGGTATAGCCCCGGGGCCTCCTCGGGACAACCCGAGCGGGTAGCCGGTGCTCTCATCTGATCCCGGCCTGTGGTCAGGTGCGGCGCGGAGAGAATCGTCCGTAGCCGGCACGAGACATAAGATCCCTGAATGGCCGCGGTGCAACCGAACGGACGCCGGCAGACGCAGGCCCGCTCGGCGCAGGAGCTCGCGATCACGCATGTTCGCCTGGAGAACTGGCGGAACTTTGTCCGCGTAGACGTGCCGCTACAACGTCGCGTATTCCTGGTCGGGCCGAACGCTTCGGGGAAGTCGAACTTCCTCGATGCGTTTCGCTTCCTGGCTGACCTTGTTTCGGTCGGCGGCGGGTTTCAAGAAGCGGTCGACAGGCGCGGCGGCGTTTCGCGTATCCGATCGCTCTCGGCTCGCCGATATCCAGAGGTCAAGATCCTGGTGGCAGTGGGAGTCCCTGGCGAGGCACCGGTATGGGAATATGAGCTCGCCTTTAGCCAAGACAACCGGCAGGTTCCCCGGGTGGCGCACGAGCGCGTGACCCATAAGGGAGTGCAGCTCGTCGCTCGGCCCGACGGCGACGACATGGACGACGCGGCGCGCCTCACGCAGACGTATCTCGAACAAGTCAATGTGAATCGTGACTACCGGGACCTCGCCGATTTCCTTAGTTCGATTAGCTACCTCCACATAGTGCCTCAACTGGTACGCGAGCCCGACCGATCCGTAGGGCGACGAAACGATCCTTACGGGGGCGACTTTCTGGAACAGATCGCCGGCGTGCCGGAACGGACCCGGGCAGCCCGCCTTCGTCGCATCAAAGAGGCCCTTCAAGTTGCGGTTCCCCAACTCCAGGAACTGGAGCTTGAACGAGATTCGCGCGGCACACCCCACCTCATCGGTCGATACGAACACTGGCGCAAGCACGGTGCCCGTCAGGACGAGGCCCAATTCTCGGATGGAACGTTGCGGCTGCTCGGGCTGCTGTGGGCGGTGCTGGACGGCCGCGGCCCTCTGCTTCTGGAAGAACCCGAACTCTCGCTCCACACGGCGGTGGTCCGCCATATTCCTCGCCTGTTTGCAAACGTCCAACGTAGCCGGGGCCGTCAGATCGTCGTAAGTACCCATTCTCGCGACCTGCTGGCCGACGAGAGTATCGGCCTAGACGAGGTTCTCGTGCTTGAGCCCAGCCGTGAGGGGACGAAGGTACGGCGGGCTTCCGAGTATGAGGAGATCCAAAACCTGATTGGTGGCGGCCTGTCACTGTCGGATGTGCTGCTTCCGAAGACGAGTCCAATCGGCGTCGATCAGCTCTCACTCTTCGCGGTGTGATGATCGTCAGCTGCGCCGTCGAGGGCGACCTCGACGCGACCGTTGCCCGGAAGCTTCTCTCTCACGTCGATCTGTCCTCCGGGCCGATTTACGGTGGTGAAGGCAAGGCCGCGGTACGGCGCAGCATCCACGGATACGCCTGCGCCGCGAAGCGGTCACCTTGGTTCGTTCTGGTCGATCTCGACAACGATCACGTTTGCGCGTCGTCCCTCGTGACGGAGTGGCTGCCCGAGATTCCAGCTCTGATGAGTTTCCGGGTCGCGGTGCGCGAGGTCGAGGCGTGGCTTCTCGCCGACCGCGTCGGGATCGCTTCGTTCTTGTCGGTCAGTCCCGCTCGGATTCCGGCGAATCCGGACGAGCTCGACAAGCCGAAGGCATCGATGCTCAATATCGCCGGCAAGTCGCGCATCCGGACGGTACGCGAAGGCGTCCCTCCTCGGCTAGGCAGCGGGCGAACGATCGGTCCGATCTATGTGACCGAATTGTCGCGGTTTGTTCAGGACAGGTGGGACGTGGCCGCGGCGTCCGAGGTAAGCCCGAGCCTGAAGCGGTGTCTGGCCGGACTCCAAGCCTTGCGGTAGTTTGTGCGCGGTGGCCTGCGCGTCCAGGAGGCGCTCGCACTGACCGACCACGATCTTGACGCGGAGCACTCCGACAACTTGGGCACGCCAACCTCGGCACGACCAGCATCTACCTCCAAGGCCGCGACGCCGAGGAGATCATCGGCACCGTCCCCGGCGAGGCGCGCACCGTGATGCCCGCCACTGCGGGACTCAAGCTCTGAACCGCCGATCGCGGAGGGAGCGCCGGCCATTGCTCCCTCCCCGCCCGCTCGATGCCTCGGGGCCGGCGTCAAGATCGCGCACGGAGGCGCTGATCGACGCGGCCGGCAGGTCGTCCGCCAGCGCGGATCTCATGAAGTCTGGTCGCGTTCTGATCGCGAGGAGCGGATCGTCGTCGCCCGGAAGGACCGCGACAGGGTTCCCGCAGGAACGCTCGGTGGCATTCGACGGGCCAGCGGGCTAGAGGATCTCCGATGAGCGAATACATCGTCATTTGCGAGCAAGCCGGCGACGGCGCCTGGGGCGCCTTCATCCCTGACCTGCCCGGCGTGGTCGCGCTCGGTACCACCCGCTCCGAGGTCACGGAGCGCATCCAGGAGGCCCTCTCAGCGTTCGCCGACGATCTACGCTATCGAGGGCGCTCGCTTCCCGTGCCCCACCACGCGGCCGGCGTCGTCGCCGCCTGAGCCCGTCTCGCGGACGCGGAGAAGCAGGATCAAGTCACGCTCGCTTGCGCTGGCCATGCCGGAGCACAGGTTGGCCCTCGGTCCGCCCTTCGTCCGGAGCGATCGCGCTGACGTCGCCGAGGACGGCGCTCGCTCCCGGACGCACGCGCAACGGCGCGACGGCCGGCCGATCCCCGTGCCCACGCTCGCTTTGTCGCGACGAAGCGATCGTCGCACCGAACGTGAGCCAGTCGCCGCGAGCTTGCGCCTTCGTCCCGGAACGAGCGTCGTCCTCAACCAGGCGCACGCGCTCCTGACGAGCAGGGAGCGCCCAGGATGACGTAATTCGGGCTCCCCGGTCGCCTGGGCGGGGCGGGAACTGTGGAGACGACGTCCGAGAGGGCGATGAAAAAAATCGGCGAGGTCGACGCGGCGGGGAGCGGAGTGGTCGGGCGGGCGGAACTATCCGCGCCACCGATCGGAGGACCACATGCCCGCCGCACGAATACTTCATTCTGCGGTCGTCGCCGTCGCCGGCGACGATGCCCGGCGGCTACCACCCGGGGCGTGCGCTACGCGACAAGGGGACGTGTTACCCGCCGATCCACCGACGGTCGAGTAGATCGTGGCGGTGATGCCCCGCGCTGCTGACGATCGCCACGGCCGGCGCCTGGGCGCGGTCATCGTCGTGTTGTGGCGCGGCGGCCTCCGCCTCCAAGCGGCGCCGGCATTCGACCGAGCTTGACCTTGATCCGCGGCGTCGGTCGATATTCGTCCGCTGCGGCAAGGGTGGTCGGAGCGGCGGGTTGCAGTGGCCCCGTGGGGCTGGGAGCACCTTCGGCCGTGGCTGGATGATCGAGTTGACCTGCCGATCGGTCGCCAGCGCGGGCGCGTTCTCCAGCCGCCGATCCAGCGCTTGCGACAATGGATGCCCGTGAAGTTGATCAGCCCGTCGTACCCGTCGTGCCTCGCCGGAATAGGCTGCGTCCACGAAGCATCGAGCGGTCAGCGCGGAGGGAATCGGTCGTCGTAGAAGATCACCAAGCCGGGGAAGGCAACGAGCGCCCGCCAGGGCGGATCGCGCTCGTGCTCGCCGGCGGGGGCGCGCGGGGCGCCTACGAGATGGGCGTGCTCTCGGTGCTGGCGCCGGTCCTCGAGGAGCGCGGCGAGCAGGTCGAGATCATCGTCGGGACGAGCATCGGCGGGATCAATGCCGCCTTTCTCGCGGCCAACGCCCACCGGCCGCTGAGCGAGGCCGCGGCGCGGGGCGAGGAAGTCTGGCGTGGCCTCCATTACCGCAGCGCGATGCGCTCGATCATCTCCCCCGCCGGACTCCTCTTCCTGATCCGCTTCGTCGGGACTCTCCTGAGTCTCCCGGTGAAGGCCGCACCCAGCCTGCTCGACACGGCGCCGCTCCGCAAGACCCTCAACCGGGTCATCGACTTCGCGCGGATCCCGGTCAACGTCGCCGACGAGGCGACGCCGCTGCACGCCGTCGGCGTCGTCGCCACGGCGTACGAGACCGGTCGCAGCCTGGTCTTCCACCAGGGCGGCGAGACCCCGCCGACCAACCAGGAGCGGGCGATCGACTACGTGGCGGCCAAGCTGACCAACGTCCACGTCCTCGCCTCCGGGGCGATCCCGGTGATCTTCCCGGCGGTCGAGGTCGCCGAGCCCGCGTCCCACCGCGGCTGGTACGGAGATGGCGGCCTGCGGCTGAACGCCCCGCTCGAGCCGGCGCTCGAGCTCGGCGCTGAACGCGTCATCGTGATCGGCCTCAACTCGGCCGTGATCCCCGAGGAGGTGCCGAAGCCGACCCGGCCCGACCTCTTCGACGGCGCGTCGTCGCTGCTCAGCGTGCTCGCCGACCAGCTCACGACCGACGTCGCCCGGCTGACCGAGATCAACGAGGCGATCCAGCACGGCGCCGAGCGCGACGGGACCCGCCACAAGGTTCCCTACATGTTCGTCGTCCCGTCCGACCGCCTGACCATCGGCCGCATCGCTGTCGAGGTCTACAAGCGTCGCTACCAGAGCCTCCGCGCGCTCCTGCGCACCCCGAACCTCGCGCTGCTCGGCCGCATCACCGACGCCGCGCGGAACCCGATGCACGGCGAGCTCTACAGCTACCTCTTTCTCTGCCGGGAGTTCGTCGACGAAATGATCGATCTCGGCCGCGCCGACGCCCAGCGCTGGCTGGACGCCGACCACGACGAATGGCCGTGGCGGGTCGGCCGTCCCATCGAGGCGTAACACGGCCGGCCACCTATTCGGCGTCCGACTGCGCAAGTTCGCCGACCAGCTGGTAGATCAGGATCGCGATGCCGTCGCCGACCGTCCTCGAGTCCATCAGCCGCAACCTGATCTTGTCGGTCGTGTCGCCGAATAGGCGCTTGCCGCTCCCGAGGATTACCGGGAACACCATCAGGCGCAATTCGTCGACGAGGTCGTGGTCGAGCAACCCCTGGACGAGCTGGGCGCTCCCGTGCACGACGATGTCCCCGCCGGCCGACGCCCGGAGCTTCGAGACCTCCTCGACGAGGTCGCCGTCGAGCACCGTCGAGTTGTTCCATTCGGGATCGCGGAGGGTCGAAGAGACGACGTACTTGGGCATGTTGTTGAGCTTGTCGGCGAACTCGTTCTTGATCGACGGCCAGGCGGCGGCGAACCCCTCGTAGGTCACGCGCCCGAGGAGCAGCGCCTCGGTGTCGAGTGTCTCGTCAAGCTTGAACCGGTCGCCCTCGGTTCCCCGATCGACCTCGAAGGTCCAGCCAGCGTGTTTGAACCCCTCGCCTCCGCCGGGGGCCTCGACGACGCCGTCCAGCGAGACGAACTCGGTTACGACGATTCTTCCCATTCGTGCTCTCCTCCTCTTCGTTTGCTGCTTTGACCGCCGCGGCCGGCGGGAATCATCGGGCGGAGGGCGGCCGGTGCGGTCAGGGGCGAGCTTGCGGGTTGGGGGCGAAGCCCGAGGGGGCGGGCGCCGTCAGCCGCTCGCGTGCCCGGCGCGGGCGAGGGCCCGGCGGGCGCGCAGGATCGGTATCGGGTCGAGCGGATGGTGGAGGAGCTGGCGCGCGATCGCGCTCGGGACGACCCGGGTGAAGAACGGACCGACGTCGAACGCGGCGCGCACGGCCCGGACGTGCGAGCGCGGGATGCCCCAGCAGACGAGGCCCTGGGTCAAGTCGGCGAGGTCGGCACGGCGGAACGCCTCGGCCAGCCCGGCGTACGGGCCGCGGCAGGGCGTCAGCCGGTGGTGCTCGGCGACGACCACGCCGAGCTCGTCCCTCCAGCCTCCGCGCCCCGTGCTCTCCAACCACGCGTCCTGGGCTCGGATCGAGGAGGCGAGATAGTCGAGCGACGTGAAGGCGTCGAGGTCGTGGAAGGCGGCGGCCACGGCCAGCTTGTCGTCGCGGTCGGGCGAGTCAGGCGCAACCGCTCGGGCGAGATTCAGAACGCGGTACGCGTGCCCGCGCAGGCCGCGATACCCGGCGTCGTCGCCCCGGGCATGGTCACGGTGCCCGTCGAAGATCTCCTCGACGAGCCGGTGGGTCGCGAGGATGTCGGTGGTCACTCGATCATCCTCTCACGCGCACCTTCTCAACTGAAGCCAACGGGACGACCCCTCCACGCCGGGCAGCTCCGGAACCAGGAGCCCGGGCGCCGCGGCGTAGCTGACCGACAATGTGACGGTGGTCGACGCCGGGACGTAACACGCCGTGCGGGTGACGAACCGGACGAGCTGTCGGTGGCGGCCGACCCGGCGGAAGATCGGCTGACGCGCAACTCGCCCGAGCCGCGGAGCGCGCCGGCTCGGCGAGGCCGTCAGACTGAAAGTCCGCATCGACCGACGAGCATCGAGGAGGGCCCGCCATGAACACCCGACCGATCGTGTCCGCCCCGGAGTGGGAGTCGGCGCGGGAGGCGCTGCTGGTCAAGGAGAAGGAGCTGACCCGGGCCCGCGACGCCCTGGCCGCCGAGCGCCGGCGGATGCCGATGACGGCCGTGGAGAGGGAGTACGCCTTCGAGGGCCCCGACGGCCCGGCGACCCTGCTCGACCTGTTCGCCGGCCGCCGCCAGCTGATCGTCTACCGCTTCTTCTTCGAGCCGGGCGTCGCCGCCTGGCCGGAGAGCGGCTGCCCGGGCTGCTCGTTCCTCGCCGACCAGGTCGCCGACCTCTCCCACCTGAACGCCCGCGACACCACCCTGGTGTTCGTGTCGCGCGCGCCCCAGGCCGACATCGAGCGCTGGCGGACGCGCATGGGATGGAACAACATCCCCTGGTTCACCATCACCGACGAGTTCGACGCCGACTTCGGGGTCGACGAGTGGCACGGGACGAACGCCTTCCTCCGCGACGGAGACCGGGTGTTCCGCACCTACTTCGTCAACAACCGGGGCGACGAGGCGATGGGTGGCACCTGGAGCTACCTCGACCTGACCGCGCTCGGGCGCCAGGAGGAGTGGGAGGAGTCACCGGAGGGCACCCCGCAGACCCCGCCCTACCAGTGGTGGAACCTCCACGACGAGTACGGGGACGCCGCCTGAAAACCCCTACCCGTCGACCCGGACGATCACCGCGTCGCCCTGCCCGCCGCCCGAGCAGATCGCCGCGCAGCCCAACCCCCCGCCGCGCCGCCGCAACTCCAGCACGAGGGTGGCGATGATCCGGGCGCCGGAGGCGCCGATCGGATGGCCGAGGGCGACGGCACCGCCGTTGACGTTGACCCGGTCCTCGTCGATTCCGAGCAGGCGGATCGAGTTGAGGGTGACCGAGGCGAAGGCCTCGTTGATCTCCCAGAGGTCGATGTCGCCGGGCTCGAGGCCGGCCTTGGCCAGCGCCTTGCGGGCGGCCCCGGCCGGGGTCCGGGCGAGGTAGGCGAAGTCGTCGGCGACCTGGGCCTGGGCGATGAGCTCGGCGAGGATCTCCTTGCCGTTGGCCGCGGCCCAGTCGTCGGCGGCGAGCACGATCGCGCCGGCCCCGTCGTTGACCCCGGGCGCGTTGCCGGCGGTGTGGGAGCCGTCCTTGGTGAAGATCGGCGGGAGCTTGGCCAGCGTCTCGAGGGTGGTGTCCCGGCGGGGTGACTCGTCGACCGAGACCTCGGTGTCACCCTTGCGTCCCTTGATCGTGACGGTGACCATCTCCTCGGGGAGGCGGCCCTCGTCGGTCGCCCGGATGGCCAGCTCGTGCGAGCGCAGCGACCAGCGATCCATGTCGGCCCTGGTCATCTCGAGCTCGGCCGAGACCTCACTCGCCTCCTGGGCCATGTGCTTGCCGGAGAACGGGTTGGTCAGCCCGTCCCTGATCATCGAGTCGAGCGCCTTCGCGTCGCCCATCCGGAGGCCGAACCGCGCGCCCGGGAGGAGGTAGGGGGCGTTCGACATCGACTCCATGCCGCCGCCGACGCCGACCCGGGCCTCGCCCGAGCGGATCGCCATGTCGAGGATCGAGACGGCGCGAACGCCGGAGGCGCAGACCTTGTTGATCGTCTCCGAGGAGACCTCCCGGGGGATGCCGCCCTTGATCTGGGCCTGGCGGGAGGGGATCTGGCCCTGGCCGGCCTGGATCACCTGCCCCATCACGACGTGGTCGACCTGCTCGGGGTCGACCCCGGCCCGGTCGAGGGCGGCCGCGATGGCGATGCCCCCGAGATCGGTGGCGTCGAGGCTCGCCAGACCGCCGCCAAGCTTGCCGATCGGGGTTCGGGCGGCGCCGAGGATCACGGTCTTGGGCATTTGAGGAGCATCTCCAGGGTCGGGGTCACGGCAATCCTAGGTGAACGGGGCGGCCGGTATGCTCGGGCCGATGAACGTCTCCGCGACGACGCTCCCGCCGGCCCAGACCGCGGCCGACACGATCGTCGTCGGCGTCTTCGAAGGCGAGGACGTCGCCCACGACACCCCCGGGAAGGCGCTCCAGTCGCTGCTCGACAGCGGCGAGACGAAGCGCGGCTACCGAAAGCTCGGCCTGACGCACGCGGGCGGGAAGCGCTGGATCCTGGCCGGTCTCGGTCAGCGGGATGAATTTGTTCCGGAGCGGGCCCGGGTCGTCGCGGCGCTCGCGGCCCAACGGGCGGCTGGGCTCTCGGCCGGGGTCCTGTGCTGGGAGGTGCCGCACGACGTGGACGAGGCGGTGGTCGGCGCCCTGGTCGAGGGCACCGGCCTGGCGGCGTTCCGCTTCGACCGGTACCGGTCCGAGCCCGAGGACGAGGACGACCGGCCGCCGCCGCCGCTGGCCGAGCTGATCGTCAGCGCCCACGACGACGTCGGCGAGCCGGTCGCCCGGGCGGCGACGATCACCGCGGCGGTCAACGCGGCGCGGGTGCTCCAGAACACCCCGGGCAACGAGATGACGCCGACCCACCTGGCCGCCCGGGCCGCCGACCTGGCCGCCGAGCTCGACGGGCTGACCGTCGAGGTGGAGGGCCGGATGCAGATCCAGGCCCGCGGGATGGGCGCCTTCGCCGCGGTGGCCCAGGGCACCGAGCAGGAGCCGGCCCTGATCACCCTCCGCTACGACGGGCCGGCGGCGAGCGGGCCGGTGCTCGGCTTCGTCGGCAAGGCGGTGACCTTCGACAGTGGGGGGATCTCGCTGAAGCCGGGGGCGGCGATGAGCGAGATGAAGTTCGACATGTCGGGCGGGGCGGCCGTCCTCGAGGCGGTCGGGGCGATCGCCCGCCTGGGCCTGCCGGTCCGCCTGGTGGCGGTGATCGGGGCGACCGAGAACCTCCCGAGCGGGCGGTCGGTCAAGCCGGGCGACATCGTGCGGGCGATGAACGGGACGACGATCGAGGTCAACAACACCGACGCCGAGGGGCGCCTGGTCCTGTCGGATTGCCTGGCCCACGCGATCAACTGCGGGGCCGAGCGGGTCGTCGACCTGGCGACGCTGACCGGGGCGATCATCGTCAGCCTCGGATCGACGCACGCCGGCCTGGTGAGCAACGACGACGAATGGGCGGCCGCCGTGGCGGCCGCCGGGGCGACGACCGGGGAGATCGTCTGGCGTCTCCCGCTCCACGAGGAGTACGCCGAGCTGATCAAGGGCAAGTACGCCGACATCGACAACGCCCCGGAGGTCCGGAAGGCCGGATCGATCACGGCGGCCGAGTTCCTCAAGCGCTTCGTCGGCGACACGCCGTGGGCCCATCTCGACATCGCGGGGACGGCCTGGGACCTCGGACGCCCCTACGCCGAGAAGGCCGGCTCGGGCTTCGGCGTGCGACTGCTGGTCGAACTCGCCCGGGCGCACGCCGCCTAGCGAAGCGTTGCCGTCCGCGGTTTCCGTCCGGCTCCGGGGCGGCGCTCGAACGCCGCCCCGCCTCGCTCGCGCTACAGGCGCCGACCGCGGCGACCGTAGCCGATCCCGCCGGTCAGAAGGAGTACGACCAGGACGATCAGGATGATGGTCAGCACGCTGGGCCTCGTTTCGGGGGGTTGTCGCGGGCGGCCCGGAGGGCCGGTCAGGCTCGGTCTCTACCCGCGGCCGGCGCCGGGGAAACCCGGACGCCGGGGCGTTTATTCGTCGGGACCGCGGGGGTAGGTGCGGGGTCCGCCGTCCAACTCGAGGAGCCTCCATGTCGCATCTGATCCGCCGCCGGTTGCCGTTGCTCGCCGCCCTGGCCAGCGCCGGCCTCGCCGCCGGCGTCGTGAGCGCCGGGGCGGCGCCGAGCGCGGCCACGCCGTCGGCGCACACGGCGAAGCTCGCCGTCGGCGTCGAGGTGCTGAAGTTCTCCTCGGCCGGGAGCACGACCACGGCGAACGGCCTGCTCACGGCGACCCTCAGCGACAGCCTCGGGCACACGACGGTGATCAAGGACAACGTCGCCCTGACGGCGGCGGTCGGCGGCGGCGGCTGCCGCGTGCTCCACCTCTTCCTCAACGAGCTGACCCTGAACCTGCTCGGCCTGACCGCGCACCTCGACAAGGTCACCCTCGACATCACCGGCAACGCCGGGGGCGGCGTGCTCGGGTCGCTCTTCTGCCGCCTCGCCCACGCGAAGATCGCCTCGGTGCGCTCGGCGACCGTGGCCGCGCTCAACCGCGGGGTCAAGCGGCAGCCGCAGCACGCTCTCGCCTTCACCGCCTACCTCCACCCGGCGAAGGCGGCGGCGACCACCCCGGCCCCGACGGCCGCCACCCCGACGAGTCCCGTTGCCATGGCCGCGCCGGCGACCCCCGCTCCAGCACCAACCCCGGCAAAGTCATGCCCCGTCCTCGATCTCGTGGTCGGCCCGCTCGACCTCCAGCTCCTCGGCTTGGTCGTCGACCTACAGCGGGTTCACCTCAACGTCACGGCCACCCCGGGGCAGGGCAAGCTCGGCGACCTCTTCTGCACGCTGGCCGACCAGTAGGCGGGTGCCGTCGCCGGCGAGGTGGCGGGCGATGGCGGCGGCGATCGGCTGCCCGGTGTGCGACTCGTAGTAGGAGTAGACCGGGCTCGGGTTGACCTCGAAGCAGACGGCCTCGCCCTCGGGAGTCAGGCGGAGGTCGATGCCGGCGAGGTCGAGGCCGAGCCCGGCGCCGAGGCGCAGGCAGCGCTCGGCGAGCTCGTCGGGCAGCTCGTACGGCTCCATCGTCGCCGGGGAACCGGTCTGCCGCTGGGCGTACCGGTAGTCGGTGGCGTCGGTGGTGATCGCCGTGGCGAAGACCTCGGTGCCGATCGTGTGGACGCGGACGTCGGTGCCCTCGACGTAGGCCTGGAACTGGACCGGGCACCAGCGGATCGCCTCGAGCCGTCCGTCGAGGTCGCGGTCGACGAGGGTGGCGACGATCGAGCGCTCGCTGCTGATCGACTTGTAGATCACCCGGTCGTGCTCGGCGTGGAAGGCCCGGACGAGGTCCGGGTCGTTGGTGACCAGCGTGTCGGGGACGGCGAAGCCGTGCTCGGCGATGAGCTGGGCCTGGTAGGGCTTGGAGAAGTTCGAGCCCATCGCGCTGTAGCGGTTGACGACCCGGGCGTCGGCGATCTCGGCCCACTGGCCGACGATGTCGTGGAAGGCGCGGCTGGCCGCCCGGGCGGGTGAGTCGTCCGGCTCGCCGGCGAGCTCGGGGAGGACGCGGTCGTCCATGAAGCGCAGGTAGATCCCGGTGACGTCCTCGAGCGCGACGGTCCAGCCGTCGTGGCGGAGCGTCCCGCCGACGCGCCGGCCGTCGTGCTCGAGCTCGATCTCCGAGGCCCGGACGCGGCGCTGGTTGACGAAGCGGTAGTCGGCGCCGAGCTCGTCGAGCGCGGCCCGCAGGCGTGCTTGGGAGGTCTCGCTGGGGATGCCGCAGAGCAGGATCATCGGACGAGCGCCTGCTCGAGCGCGGCGACCCCGGCCTCGCCGGCACTCGACAGATCGGGGTAGGGAGTGGCGTCGAGGAAGCGCCAGCCGGCGCGCCCGGGATCCGCCCCGGCGAAGCGCAGGCCGAGGACGCGGGTTCGCGCCAGGCCGCTGAGACGGGAACCGGCCTGTTGGAGGGCGGGCGGAACCCCCGGGTGGAGGAGGCGCCCGTCGACGCAGAGGACGGTCGTCGTCCCCGCCGCGTCCTGCGCTACGCCCCCCGGGCGCGGCCGGTCCGGGCCTTCGCTGGCCAGCCGGAGCGGCTCGCAGGTCAGGCCGGCGCGGGCGCCCAGGCCGCGCCACTCGAGCGCCGAGCGCCAGCGGCCGCAGAGACCGTGGGGGTCGGGCGCGTTGACCACGTTCGCCGAGAGCGTCCGCAGCCAGCTCGCGGCGAAGGCGCTCAGCTCGCTGCGGGCGTACTCGCGGTCGGCGGGGTCGGCGGCATCGAGGACGAGGAGGGGCGGCATCGTCATCCGGTTGAGCACCGCGCCGACGGCGTCGCCGCGGAACCGGCGGCCGTCGCCGGTCGAGAGGGTGGTCGTCGCCCGCCCGGCGACGATCCGCTGCTCCCAGCGGGTGGCTCCGTGGGCGAGCGCCTCGACGAAGAGCAGGGCGACGGGCGCGCGCTCGCGCGCCCGTAGCCGCTCATACACCCAGAGGGCCGAGGCATCGGCCGCAGAGCAGAGCACGAGCCAGCCCGGCCCCGCCATGGCTAGCCGCTTCCCTCGGGGTTGCCCTGGAGATCGGCCTCGTTCTTCAGCGCCCCGCCGCTGAGGTCCGGCCGCTGGCTCTGCTCGATGAAGTGCCGGAGTTGCTGGCCCGCGGCGACGAGGGCGTCGGCGTGGGCGAGCAGGGTAGCCGGGTCGAGCCCGGCGGCCGGATCGCCGGCGTGGGTGGCCGGGTCGCCTTCGGCGATCTCCTTGCCGCCCTTCTCGACGATCGGCTTCTCGAGCTCCTTCTCGTGCTTCGGGTTCTTCTCGAACTCGACCTTGATCTCCTTCTCGTGCTTCGCCTGCTTCTCGAACTCGGCCTTGAACTCCTTGCCGTCGTGCTTCTCCTTCTCGAGCTTCTCGACCTTCTCCTTGACCTCGAGCTTGTGCTCCTTCTCCTTGATCTCGAGCTTGTGCTCCTTGATCTCGTTCTTCTCGATCTTCTCCTTGCCCTCGAGCTTGTGCTCCTTGATCTCGAGCTTGTGCTCCTTCTCCGGCTTGAGCTTCTCCGGCTGCTCCTTGTCGGCCTTGAACTTCTCGATCGGCTTGGCGACGTCCTGGGGCTGCCCGGGCTCGGCGGGGCCGCCGGCTCCGCCGGGCGGCGTCGGTGTGCTCATCTCAATCACTCCTCTCGCGGGTGGTCGGCACAGGCCGACGCTAGCGCGACCGGCGGGCGGATTGTGTGACAATCCGCACACAATCTGGTTCGGGATCTGCCGGCCGGTCGTTTGCGGCGGGCCGGTCGCGGCGCGGCGGGCGCGTGCGGTTGGGCTGCGGTCCGGCGGCGGCGGCGGCGGCGAGGGGCGGGACGCGGCCGTACACTCGGCCGGATGCTGGTTCTCGTCGTCGACGATGACGCTCCGGTCCGCCGGATGCTCGAACGAACGCTCGGGGCGGAGGGCAACGAGGTCCGCGCGGTGGCCGACGGCCCCCAGGCGCTGGTCGAGGTCGAGCGGCGGGTGCCGGACCTCGTCGTCCTCGACGTCGCCATGCCGGGCATGGACGGGCTGTCGGTCTGCCGGCGCCTGCGGGCCAAGGGCATCGTCGCGCCGATCCTCCTCCTGACCGCGCGGGACGCCATCGCCGACCGGGTGGCCGGTCTCGACGCCGGGGCCGACGACTACCTGGTCAAGCCGTTCGCCGCCCCCGAGCTCGCCGCCCGTGTCCGGGCGCTGACCCGCCGCCACGGGGCCCAGGCGCTGGCCTACGAGGATCTCGCCCTCGACCCGGAGACGCGCATCGCGACCCGCCGGGGCCAGCCGATCGAGCTGACCGCGCGGGAGGCCCAGCTGCTCGAGCTGCTGCTCCGCAACGCCCGGGCCGTCGTCTCGCGCGAGCTGGCCATCGAGGAGGTCTGGCGGGGGGCGGCGGTCGAGAACGTCGTCGACCGGTACGTCGGCTACCTGCGGCGCAAGCTCGGTGAGCCGCCGCTGATCCGCACGGTTCGGGGCGTCGGCTTCACGCTCGGACGATGAGGCGGGCGACTCTCCGCGCCCGGCTGATCGCGGCGGCGGCGGCGGCCACGGTGGGGGCGGTCGCCGGGCTGGGAGTCAGCGTGCTGGTGCTGGTCGACCACCAGCTCCACAACTCGCTCGACACGACGTTGCGCACCGGCGCCGCCGAGACCGCGCGGCTCGCCGCGTCGACCCCGGCCGTGCTGACCGCCCCCGGGGCGCTCGAGGCGCCGTTCGGGGGGCGGCAGCTCTCGGTCGAGGTGGTGGACCGGCACGGCCGCATCTACGCCCGGTCGCCCTCGCTCGGCGGGCGTGTCCTGCCCGGGGGAGCCGCGCTCGCCGCCGCGCTCGGGCAGGGCCGGACCAGCTACCGGGACGCCCGCCTCTCGGGCGAGCCGATCCGCGAGTACATCGCTCCGCTGGCCGATGCCGGCGGGCCGGTGGGTGGTGGGGCGGTGCTCGTCGGATCGAGTACGACCGAGATCGAGGACACCGTCCGGAAGATCCGCGCCCTGGTCCTGTTCAGCGCCCTCGCCGCCGGGTTCCTCGGCGCCGCGGGCGCCGCCCTCCTCACCCACCGGGGCCTGCGCCCGCTCCGCCGCCTGGCGGACGGGGCCCGGGAGATCACCGACACCAAGGACCCGTCGCGCCGGCTGCCGATCGGGCAGGCGGGCGGGGAGCTGGCCGAGCTGGCCCAGACGCTCAACCGGATGCTCGACGCGCTCGAGCGGGCTCGGGCGACGGAGCGGCGCTTCCTGGCCGACGCCTCGCACGAGCTCCGCACGCCGCTGACCTCGCTCCGCGGCAACGCCGCCTACGTCGCCCAGCACGGGGCCGACGTCGAGGCGCTCCGGGACATCGAGGACGACGTCGCCCGCCTCGCCCGCCTGCTCGACGACCTCCTGGCCCTCGAGCGGGAGGACGGGGCGACGCGCCCGGTCGAGCTCGTCCGCCTCGGCGCGATCGTCGACGCCGTGTGCGCCGACGAGGACGACGTCGAGGTGACGGTGGTGGAGGACCCGGCGGTCCACGGCGAGCCGGGGGCGCTCGAGCGGGCGCTGCGCAACCTGGTCGAGAACGCCCGCATCCACGGGCCGGCCGGCGCGCCGATCGCGGTCGGCGTCGACCGCCGCGGGGAGACGGCGCTGCTCACGGTGACCGACCGGGGCCCGGGGCTCGACCCGGCGCAGGTCGAGCTCGCCTTCCAGCGCTTCTGGCGCGGCGCCGCGGCCGGCCGCCCGGGCTCGGGGCTCGGCCTGTCGATCGTGGCGGCCACGGCGGCGCGGCACGGCGGCCGGGTCCGGGTCGACGGCGCTCGCTTCACGATCGAGCTGCCGGCTGTCAGGGGTTTCTCAGAAGCTCGGCCTACGCTGGTTGAGCACCCGGATCAGGAAGGCCCACCGTGAACCCACTGCGTCGTCTACCCACTCGCAAGCTCCTGGCGATGATCGCCGGCGTCGTCGTGCTCGCCGGCTCGGTCAGCGCCGTCGCCGTCGCCGCGCTCGGTGGCGGCGGACCCATCCCGGCGGCGAAGTCGCTGGCCGCCGCCGTCCACGACGCCCTGTCCGGAGGGAAGATCGACGGCGTGACCGCGGACATCCAGTTCACCAACAACCTGATCGACGCGTCGAGCCTCCCGGCGGCCACGCCGCTCCTGAAGGGGGCGAGCGGGCGGCTGTGGGCGAGCAACGACGGGCATCTGCGCCTCGAGCTCCAGGCCAGCCGGGGTGACACGGAGATCATGGTCGCGCCCGGGTCGTTCTCGGTCTACGACGTCGCCACCAACACCGTCTACCACGGCACCCTCCCGACCCACACGGCGTCCACGGCGTCCGGCCCGGAGCCGGCCCACCAGCCGCCGACGCTCCAGACCATCACCGACGCGATCAACCAGCTCATGGGCAAGGTCGGCATCGCCGGGCCCGACCCGACCAACGTCGGCGGGGCGCCGGCCTACACGGTGACCTTCTCGCCCAAGCACGCCGGCGGCCTCCTCGGCTCGGCCCAGGTCGCCTTCGACGCGGCCAACGGGGCGCCGCTGCGGTTCGCCGTCTACGCCCAGGGCAACACCTCGCCGGTGATCGAGCTGACCGCCACCAAGGTCTCCTTCGGGGCGGTCGCTCCGGGCGACCTCACGGTCACCCCGCCGGCCGGGGTGAAGGTCGTCGAGCTGACCGGGCAGTCGGCGAAGGCTCCGGCGGCGGCGGCCAAGGCGGGGACGAAGGGCGCGGGCCACGGCAAGCTGACGCCGCTCGCCGGGAACGCGGCCCTGCCGTTCAAGCTCGACGCCCCGGCCACGCTGGCCGGGCTCCCGAAGACCGGGGTCAAGCTGGTCTCCTACGGGAAGACGCCGGCCGCCGTCGTCACCTACGGCCAGCACCTGGGGGCGATCGTGGTGATCGAGCGCCAGGGTGACACGAAGGCGCCGGCCGGGCCGGCGAGCTCGTCGGCGCCGTCCTCCGGCCTGCCGACGGTCTCGATCAACGGGGCGACGGGCACCGAGATCGCCACGGCGCTCGGGACGATCCTGAAGTTCGACCACGCCGGCGTCTCCTACGTCGTCCTCGGTTCCGTGCCGCCCGCGGCGGCCGAGGCGGCGGCGCGCGGGCTGTGACCCCAGCCGCGCCACCGGGGCCGGACGGGGAGGCGCCCCCCGTCCGCGCCCACGGGCTCGTCAAGCGGTACGGCGAGCTCGTGGCGGTGGACCACGTCGACCTGAACGTCAGCACCGGGGACATCTACGGCTACCTCGGGCCGAACGGGGCGGGCAAGACGACGTCGCTGCGGATGCTGCTCGGGTTGATCCGCCCGGACGAGGGCGGGGTCGAGCTCTTCGGCCGCGACCCGCTCCTCGTGGGGGCCCGGGCCCTCGACGGGGTGGCCGGCTTCGTCGAGTCGCCCCGCTTCTACCCGTACATGACCGGGCGGCGCAACCTCGACCTGCTCGCGGCGTTCGACGGGGGCGACGCGGCCGGACGGATCGACGAGGCGCTGCGGATCGTCGACCTCGACAAGCGCGACCGCGACAAGGTCGGCGGCTACTCCCACGGCATGCGCCAGCGGCTGGGGATCGCCGGGGCGCTCCTGCGGGCTCCGCGGCTGCTCCTCCTCGACGAGCCGGCGACCGGACTCGACCCGGCCGGGATGCGCGACATGCGGGCGCTGATCCGCCGGCTGGCCGGTGAGGGGATCACGGTGATGCTCTCGAGCCACCAGCTCGCCGAGGTCGAGGAGCTGTGCAACCGGGTGGCCATCATCCGGGCGGGGCGGGTCGCCTACGAAGGCGAGCTGGCCGAGCTCAAGCGATCGGCGGCGACCGAGTACCGGGTGCGGACGACCGACGACGAACGGGCCGTCCGGGTCAGCCGGGCGCAGCCGGGGATCCTCGAGGTCCGGCGGGGCGAGGACGACATCCGCTTGCGGGCGGAGGAGCCGGCGGTGGCCGAGCTGTCGATCGCCCTGGCCGAGGCCGGCATCGGGCTGAAGCTCCTGGCCAGCGAGCAGGCGACGCTCGAGGATCTCTTCTTCCGCCTCACCGAAGGCGACGAGGCCGTGCCCGAGCAGGCGATCGCGCTATGAGCCGGCCGGGCGTCCTGACCGTCTACCGGTGGGAGATGCTGAAGCTCCGCGCCCAGAAGCGGACCTACCTCGGGCTGGGGATCGTCACCGCGGTGCCGCTGATCTTCGTGGTGTCGATCGCGCTGCGCAACGGCGGACCGAACGACGTGGCGTTCGGCCGGTACGTGCACCAGTCGGGGTTGGCGGTCCCGCTCGTCATCCTCGTCTTCGCCTCGGCCTTCCTCCTGCCGCTGGCGACGGCCCTCGTCGCCGGGGACATCGTCGCCGCGGAGGACAACAACGGAACGCTCAAGACGATCCTCACCCGGTCGCTCGACCGGGGCCAGATCTTCGCGGGCAAGATGCTCGCGGCGTTGACCTACGCCCTGATCGCCCTGCTCCTGATGGGAACGGTGGCCACGGTGGCCGGATCGATCGAGTCGGGCTTCAACGGACTGATCAGCCTGTCGGGCACCCACATCTCGGCGTGGAAGGCGCTCGAGCTGGTCTACGCGAGCTTCGGCGTCTACCTGCTCCCGATGCTGGCCATCGCGGCGATCGGGGTGCTGCTTTCGACGACGACCCGCAACAGCGCGGGGGCGGTGGTCGGGACGGTGATGGTCGTGCTGATGCTCAACCTGGTCGACATCGTCCCGGGGCTCGAGTTCTTCCGGCCGTATCTCCTCCCCCACCAGTTCGAGGCGTGGATGGGCTTCCTGCGCGAGCCGATCGACTGGTCGCCGATCATCCGGGCGGCGTGGGTCAGCGCGGTCTACGCGATCCCCTGCGCGTTCGCCGCCTACCTCGTCTTCCTGCGCCGGGACGTCGCCGGCGGCTGAGCGGGCCGGCGCCGGCCGCGGCCCCGATGATCAGGCCGCCGCCGAGCCCGGCCGCGGTGGCCAGGGCCAGCCGGGCGGCGGCCCGGCGCTCCCGGCCGAGCCGGTCGAAGCGGAGGACGGGCCAGGCCTCGTCGCGGGCGATCCGGGCGAGCTCGGCGTCGGGGTTGACGGCCACGGGAAAGCCGACCGCCCGGAGCATCGGGAGGTCGGAGGCCGAGTCGGAGTAGGCGTAGGAGTGGGCGAGCGAGATCCCCTCGGCGGCGGCGAGCTCGGCGATCAGGGTGGCCTTGCCGGCCCCGTAGGCGAACGGCCCGGCCGGGCGGCCGGTGTAGACGCCGTCGACGACCTCCGAGCGGGAGCCGAGCGAGCCGTCGAAGCCGAGGACGAGGGCCATCAGGTCGGCCATCTCCTGGGAGGCGGCGGTGCAGACGTAGATCCGCCGGCCGGCGTCCTGGTGCTCGTGGGCGAGGGCGAGCATCTGGGGATAGAGGTTGGGGAGGACGCCGGCGAGGACGTGGTGGCTGAGGCGATGGAGGGCGCGGACCGGGAGTCCTTCGATCATGGCGCCGACGCGCCGGCGGACGACCTCGGCCTGGGCGTCGGTCGAGCCGCGGAGACGGAAGCGGAGGTTGATCAGGACATCCCGGGCGAGGCGCCGGCGGGAGACGAGGCCGGCGCGGTAGGCGGCGCGGATGAAGTGGATCCCCGAGGATCCCTCGATCAGGGTCCGGTCGAGGTCGAAGAAGGCCGCCTCGCCGGTCATGGCCGGGGGACGCGCGGTCAGCTCCCTCGCCAAGCCACCGTCGTGACGCTACCGCCCGGGATAAGCACGTCGCCCGTGCGGACGTTGTCGTGCGTGAGCAGCGTGTAGCTGCCTTGGCGGCGTCCGGGGAAGACGGCCGCGTACATCGTCTGGCCGTTGCCCGGCCGCTCGAGGATGTGCTGGTGCTCGCCCTTGCCGGGCTCGGCGCCCGACGGGCAGATCTCGATCTGGAGGTCGTGGAGGTCGGGATCGGCCTGGACGACGACGAGGCCGGCCTGGCGGGTGCCGGTGAACGTGGTGTGGGTCGGCGAGACGGCTCCGGGGATCTGGATCCGGCTGCGGCTCGTCGTGGCCCAGACGCCGATCACCGGGGAGGAGCCGGTCAGCATCGAGATCGGCGGCTGGATCGCGACCGGGTGGACCTTCGACGCCTTGACGGCGGATCCGCTCGGCCGCGTCCGAGACGACGGTGACCTCACCGCGGGCCGCATCGCGCATGGAGGCGACGACGGGATGGGCGGGGACCGGGTCGTCGGCGGGCCCACGGGGCAGCCGGTGCGTCGTGGGCCGCGGCGACGGCGGCGGCCGGCGCGACTGCGGTCACGGCGACGGTCGGCGCGACTCCGGCCGAGCTGGCGACCAGCGAGCGGCGGCTGAGCTTCCCGGACTGCGGTCATGCGTCTTCGGATGCTCCGGTCACGGGGACCTCCTGTTCGTCCGATCGGCCGCGTCGTCCGATTCGGCCCAGATGCTTGAGAATACGACGACTCGGGCTGCGCCAGATCATGACACCCGGGCTCGACGCGGAGCGGTCGTCCGGCCGCTGCGTCCGGATCCATGGCCGGATATTCCAACACCCCGCTCGAACAGAAGCTCGGCGTGAAGCCGGGCCAGCGCGTCGCCGTCCTCGGGGGGCCGGCGGATTTCCGCCTCGTGGGGATCACGCCGTTCCGACGCCTGGCCCCGGCGGTCGATCTGATCGTCTGGTTCGTGCGGACGGAGACTGAGTTGCGCCGCCGCGTCCGGCGGGTCGAGGCGGCGCTCGCCCCGGCCGGATCCCTGTGGATCGCCTGGCCGAAGCGAAGCTCGGGCGTGCCGACCGACGTCGGCGAGAACCTCCTGCGTCAGCTGCTCCTGCCCGACGGGCTGGTCGACAACAAGGTGTGCGCGATCGACGAGACCTGGTCGGGGCTGCGGTTCGTCGTGCGGGTTGAGCTGCGGGCCGGGTGGGGGCCGGGGTCGGGGTGGTCCGGATCGGGGGAGAACTGACATCTCCAGTCGAAGCGTCGGCGCGGGGCTAATCAGGCGAGAGGGACAGCGTCGCGATCTGCGGCCGGCGCCGTCGACGACCCCCGCCTGCGGCTGCGGCGGTCAACTCACCGACCGGGGCGCCCGGTCGCCGGCGCACCGGTGCGCTGGCGCTCGCGGTACGCGCGAGCCTTGGCCCGGCCGCCGCACATCGTCATCGTGCACCAGTGGCTGCGGACGTTGCGCGAGTGGTCGTAGAACGCCCACTGGCACGTCGGTTCGCGACACGCCTTCAGGCGGACCCACGCTCCCGAGCGGGCTCCGTCGTAGACCGCGATGAGGATCGCGCCGAGGACGCCGTCGATGCCGCCGGCCTGCGCCACGAGGCGCGGTGCCGCCGGGGACTCGAAGACCAGCGTCAGGCCGGCGGCCCGCGCCGCCGCGCGCAGCGGCACAAGGTCGCCATCGGGGCCGGCCGACGAGTTGTTCGCCGCGAGCAGCGTCCGCAACGCCTCGCGAACCTCCAGCGCCCGGCGAGCATCGTCGCCGGCGATGGCCTCGTCGGCGCCCAGTAGGCCGCGATCAGCCGCCCACGCCCGCAGCAGCGCGGCTGACCCGATGGCGTCGGTGTCCTCCATGACGTCGCGCGTGTTGACGAACTGCTGAACCAGGCGGAGCGGGGGCGGAGCGGGCTGCCGGCGGCCGGGTTCCATGGTCCCCAAGGCTACTCAAAGCCGTTGCCAAACGGTGACTCGTCACCGACGACCCTGATTCGTTGGTTTGTGCGACCTGCGTCCTGGGCACCCTCGGGACGGGAAGGGAAGGGAAGGCCTCTCACACGAATGTCGTGACACCACCGCCCAAGGAGAATCCATGAGCACCACCGCCCCTCGATTCGCCACGAACGGATCGGCTCACAAGGAGGGCGTGCGCGGCGTCTACGAGCGCATCGCCAACGAGTACGACCGCCGGATCCCGGGCCGCACGCCTCTCGACCACCGCTTCACCGAGGGCGAGATGAGCTACCTGCTCGGCCGGGTCCACCCGACTGACGTCGTGCTCGACCTCGGCTGCGGGACGGGGCGCTTCACCGTGCCGATGGCGGAGCACGGCGCCGCCGTGACCGGCTTCGACATCTCGCCGGCGATGCTCGCGCGGATGCAGGCCAACGCGGCCGATCACGGTCAGGTTGTGTCGGCGCGCGAGGGAGACATGGCACACCTGCCGTTCGCGGACGACACATTCGACGCCGTCACCAGCATGCTCGCGCTGATGCACGTACCGGTCGAGGATCGCCAGCAGGTGTTTCTCGAGGTGGCGCGGGTGCTCAAGCCGGGCGGCTGTTTCGTGCTCGGGGTCAAGAACGCGCTGTTCGAACGCATGTCACGGGTGGACCGCTTCGCGTCGATCGACATCACCGATGTCGAGAACAAGCAGCTCATCTTCACCGAGACCGAGGACGGAGAGGTGCTGACCGCGCCATGGCACAGCTTCTCGCCGGATGACCTCCACCGCCTGACGGCGCTCGCCGGACTGAACATCGTCTCGCTGCGTGGCAACAGCACGATCGCCGTTTGGATCGCCGACGCGATCCTCGGAGATTCGAAGACGTATTCGTCGATCTGTGCGCTCGAGGATCTCATTGGCGATTCGGAGCCGTTCAACCGGCTTGGCTACCACCTTCTCATCGAGGCGGTCAAGCCACTCGTCTGAAGCTGGGTAGCCCGGTGCGGAGGCGGGCGACCGGCCCCCGCACCGCGGCTCCAACGCCCACCCATTGAGGAGACGCTCGATGAGCCCCATTCCGCCACGCCTGCTCGACGGCGACGACCTGCGCGACGCGAGCGCGACCCCGGCCTGGGCCCGGGACGCGTACGAGCGCTATCGCGAAGTGATCCTCGCGCCGGACTACCCGTGTTACTTCGGGACCAAGGCCGAGGAACGCGACCGCATGCGGTTCTCCTACGTCCGCGACGGGGACCGCGACCACCTGCCAGCTGTCCTGCGCCAATTCGTGGCCTACTCGCGGGCCCACCCGAAGCAGCGCAGCGTGTTTATCGTGTTCCACCAGCCCGACGGTCGCGACCGCACGCTCGCCGACGACGAGTGGCGCTTCTGGGAACTGCTCGGGTGGCTCCACGAGCGCGACGTGGATCCGTGGCCCGAAGACGTCCCCACCGATCCGTCGGACCCGCACTGGGAGTACTGCTTCGCGGGCGACCCGATGTTCGCCTTCCCGTGTAGTCCCGCATACCGGGCGCGCCTCAGCCGTCGGATGGGGTCCTACTACCTGGTCTGCTTCCAGCCTCGGCGTGTCTTCTACGGGGTCGAGAGCGGCTCGTTGGCCGGCCAGCGCGCCCGGCAGAGAATCTGGTCGCGAGTTCGGGCGTGGGATCCCATCGAGCCCCACCCGGACCTCGAGCACATGGCCTACGGCGATCCCGACATGCGGGAGTGGAAGCAGTATGTGCTCCCGGACGAGAACACGCCGTTGCTCTCCCGGTGTCCCTTCCACTCTCGCGCGGCCCGTTGACCGGGGCGATCGCCCACATCGACATCGTGGTCGGCGACCTCGAGCGCAGTCTCGACTTCTACTGCGGTCTGCTCGAGCCGCTCGGCTGGCGCCGGCACGGTGTGATCGTCGGGGAGCGCGGTGAGCGCGTCGTCTACCTGGCGGCCCGGGACGGCGCGCAGGTCGGACTGCGCGCGAGACCGGCCGCGGCCGGTCGACCGGGGGGGCCGGATCGCTACGACGTCGGACTCCACCATCTCGCGTTTCGCGCGACGTCGCGAGACGCCGTGACCGAGCGAGCGCGCTGGCTCGCCGCGCTGGGCGCCGAGATCGAGTCCGGGCCGCGCGAGTACGGATATACCCCGGGGTACTTCGCGGTCTTCTTCTTCGATCCGGACGGGTTGAAACTCGAGATCGTGCACATTCCGCAGCCGGGGTCGGCGTCGTGAGCCGGTCCGCGCTGGCCCCGGCAGGGTCGGAGAGCCTGCTCGAAGCGGTGGCGTCACCTCGGCGCCGCCGGTTCGCATCGCTCCCGCCGGACGGCGTGCGGTGCTACGTCGGGTCCGAGGTCGGCCGGCTCCGGTGGGTGCTCGTGCACCGCCCGGGCGCCGAACTCGACCGGCTGACGCCCGAGAACAAGCGCGAGCTCCTGTTCGACGAGCTGCCGTGGGCCGGGCGGGCCCGGGAGGAGCATGATGCCTTCGTTGGCGTCTTGCGCCGGCGCGGCGCCGGCGTCCTCTACCTGGACGAACTGCTCTCGCAGGCCTTGGACGATGGCGAGCTGCGCGGCCACGTCCTCGACGAGAGCCTCGACGAGTCGATCGTCGGACCTGCGCTGCGTCCGGCGCTGCGGGAGTGGCTCGCGAGCCTGCCCTCGCCCGAGCTGACCGCGAGGCTGATCGCCGGGATCGGGGCGTGGGAGCTGCCGTTCGCTGGTGCCGGCCTCGTCGCGGCCGAGCGCCGGGAGTCGTTCCTGCTCGAGCCGCTGCCCAACCAGGTGTTCGTCCGCGACACGTCGAGCTGGATCTACGATCGCATCGGCGTCGGTCGGATGGCGAAGGCGGCTCGCCGGCGCGAGGCCGTGCACGCCGAGGCGGTGATCCGCCAGTACGCGCTCCGGAGCTCTCCCGCGACGTCGGTCTGGGCCGACGGGTACGTCGCCCCGGCACCGATCGAAGGTGGCGACATCCTCGTGGTCGGGCGCGGCCGGGTGGTCGTCGGCGTAGGGGAGCGAACGACCGCGGCCTCAGTAGAGCTCCTCGCCCGGCGCCTGTTCGCCGCCGGGGTCGCCCGCGAGCTGATCGCCGTCTGTCTGCCGAAGGCCCGGGCGACCATGCACCTCGACACGGTGCTCGGCATGGTCGACCGCGACGCCTTCGTTCTGTACGGGACACTGCGCGAGTCGCTGCGCGTCTACCGCCTGAGCCCCGGCCGCCGGAGCGACCTGCGCGTGACCGGCGCCGAGGACGTCGGCCAGGCCCTCGGTCGAGCCCTCGACCTTCCCGCCGTGCGCCTCATCGAGACCGGCGTGGGCGACTGCGGATCCGCACGCGAGCAGTGGGACGACGGCAACAACGTCCTCGCCGTCGCGCCGGGCGTGGTGGTCGCCTACGAGCGCAACGTGCGATCGAACGCGCTCCTGCGCAGCGCCGGGATCGAGGTCCTCGAGATACCGGGCGCCGAGCTCTCCCGGGGCCGGGGTGGGCCACGGTGCATGTCGTGTCCCCTGAGGCGTGATTAGTGGAACGGTCCGGGAGGCGAACCCCGAGGTGAAGACGATTCTCGTGCTTGGGAGCGGTGCGGCGATCTACCGGGAGTACATCCTGGCCGCCGCGGCGCGCCGCTACCGGCTCGTCCTTCTGCAGGCGGACCCGCCGACATGGCAGCGTCCGTACGTAGCCGATCATGCGCTTGCCGCGCTCGATGAGCCCGAGGCGGTCATCGACCGGGCGCGGACGCTCGCGATCCACCACCGGCTCGATGGCGTCCTGACCTACGAGGAGGGGACGGTCCCGGCGGCGGCGGCGGTCGCCGCCGAGTTCGGCTTGGCCCACAGCCCGCCGGAGTCGGTGGCCCGCTGTCGCGACAAGCTCGCCATGCGGCGAACGCTCGAGCAGGCTGGAGCCCCGTCGGCGCGCTATGCACTGGTGTCCTCGCTGGCCGAGGCGACGCCAGCCGCGGCGGCGCTCGGGTACCCGGTCGTCGTCAAGCCGCGAGCGCTCGCGGGCAGCCTGGGCGTGGTGAAGGTCGACGGTCCGGCGGGCCTCGCCGAGGCCTACGCCACCGCCCGGTCCGTCCACCTGCCCGGCTACCCGCAGCCGGATGGCGTGCTGGTCGAGGAGTATCTCGACGGGCCGGAGGTCAGCGTCGACAGCGTGATCTTCGACGGATCGGTGAAGGTCGTCACGATCGCCCGCAAGCAGCTCGCGTTCGATCCGTACTTCGAGGAGGTCGGACACGTGGTCAGCGGGACCGAGGACCCGCCGGATGCCGGGGCGGTCGTCGAGGCCGTCACGGCGGCCCAACAAGCACTCGGCATGACGTTCGGCGTGACGCACACGGAGCTGCGGCTCACGGCCGGCGGCCCGCGGATCGTCGAGGTCAATCCACGGCTCGGCGGGGACATGATTCCGTGGCTCGGCTACCTCGCTCTCGGCGCCGACCTCGCTGGGGCGGCCGCGGATGTCGCGGCCGGTATTCGCCCGCGAATCGACCCCGAGCGCCACGGCGCGGCCGCCGTGCGGTTCTTCTATCCGCGCGCGGACATGCGTTTCCGCCAGGGCGCGATCGATCCGGCGCTTGACCACCTGCCGTGGCTCAAGCGGGTGGCGTGGGAGGCGCAGCCCGGCGACGTCCTGCGCCTGCCGCCGGCGGGCTTCCTTTCGCGCCTCGGGTTCGCCGTCGTCGAGGGCGTCGACGGCGCCGAATGCCTGCGCCGGCTGGACGCGGTGGAGTCCGGCCTGCGGATCGACCACGAGCCGGTGGCATCGCGGCCCGACCGGGTCGCGCCGGCGAGCGCCAGAAACGGCCGCCGGCGATCGCGCTGGGAGGGAACGGCGGCCTGCCCCCCGGCGGACGCGACGCCTCCAGCGCACGTCTTCCAGACCGGTGAGTGGTTGACCGCATGGGAGCGGACGACGATCGAACCTGCGAGCGCCACGGCGTACCTGCGCCCGACCGACGGATCGAACCTGACGCCATTCTATTGCGTCGAGTCGTCGCCGTTCTGGCGCGGATACGAGACGGAGGCCGGCGTCGACAGCGTGTGGCGCGGCCCGGTCGTCTTCTCGCCCAGTGTGTACTCGATCTACGGCGGCGGTCTCGCCGACCCGCCGGCGATCGGCGCGGCGATCGACCGGGGCTTGGAGCGGGTGCACGACTGGGGCGCGGAAGCGCTCGTGTTCGTGAACATCGAGGGTGAGGAGGTCCGGCGGTGGACCGAGCAGCGTCGGCCGGCAGCGGCCTTCGTCCTCGACCTGGCCTTCCGGGCCCCCGTTGGCGCCACCGTCGACGAACATCTGGCCGGCCTCGACGGGCACGTCCGTCGGGAGTTCCGCCGCCAATGGCGCCGCGCCCGGGAGCGCGGCGTGACTCTCCTCGAGCTGCACGGTCCCGAGATGCGGCCCCATCTTGCGGAGTTTCAGCGCCTGGCGAGTGCGACCGCCGAGCGGCACAGCGGCGACCTGTACGACCTCCCGACGTTCGAGGCGCTCAGCGCGGTCCCGGCGGCAACGCTGCTGGTGGCCGAACGCGACGGTCGATGGCTCGGCGCCTTCCTCTGTTTCGCCTACCGCGAGATGCTCTACCTCTGGGCCGGGGGCATCGACTACGCGAACCTGGCGGAGTTCGGGACGTATGCGTTCCTCATGTACGAGTCACTCGGCTATGCGATCAGGACGGGCTGCCGGATACTCGAGGTCGGGCGCGGCAACGCGACGTTCAAGGAGCGGCACGGCTTCCGGGCCACGGAGCTGTGGACACTCGTGTACCTAACGGAGAACACGGGCCGCAATCGCGAGCTCGAGCGCCGGCTGGGGGCGATGGGCGACGGCCTGCGCAAGCATCTGGGGCTCGATCGGTGACGCGGCCGGGCAACCGGCGGACGGTGGTGGCGCTCCTAGCGACGGCGGGCGGCGTCAACGTGGCCTACACCGCCCTCATTCCCCTCGTCCCGGTCCTGCGGACGGAGCTGCGGACGTCGCTGGCGGTCATCGGATTCTCGTTCACCGCGTTCGCCCTGGCGAAGTCGATCTGCCAGCTGCTGGGCGGATATCTCGTCGACCGGTTCGGCGCCCGGCGGACGGCAGTCGCCGCCCTGCTGGTGGCGAGCGTCGCCATCTTCGGCGTCGCGTCGTCGGCCACCGGTACCGACCTCGTCGTCTGGCGACTCGTGTGGGGAGTCGGCGAGGGCATCCTCACTCCCGCGCTCTACCGCCTTGCCGCCGTCATCGCGACCGAGCGGGGGATCTCGCCGGCGCGCCTGATGGGCTGGTTCGCGTCGGCGGCGGTCGCGGGGATGGCGGCCGGACCGGCGCTCGTCGGCGTTGCGGGAGGCTTCCTCGGGTTCCGCGCGATCTTCATGATTGCGGCGGGAGCGACCGCCGGCAACGCGGTGGTGGTCGCCTCGCTCCTCCGCGTCGACGACGGCTCGCCGGACGCGGGACCGCGCGAGGAGGAGGCGGCCGCCGGGGCGCTCCGCGGGCAGAACGCGCGGGCGCTGCGCTCCATGCTCGTCCCGATCGCCACGTTCGGCGCGATCGATCTCGTGAACAACGGGCTCTATGCGGCACTCGAGCCGCTGTTGCCGATCACCATCAAAACCCGGCTCGGCGGCGGACTGGCCGATACGTCGCTGCTGTTCTCGTGCGGACTGATCGTCTTCGCCGTGGTCTCGGGTCTAGGCGGTCGCCTGGTCGAGAAGGTACGGCCCGTCGCGTTCGCCGGCCTCGCCTTCGTCCTCATGGCGCTCTGCCTAACGGTGATCGGCAACTCCGGCCAGATCTTCTCGCTCGGTCTCGCGTTCACCGGCTTCATGGCAGTTCAACCGCTGGTCTACGTCGTGGGTCGCCGGGGCCTGAGTGAGCTCTGCGGCGGCGAGGCGCGTGCGTTCGGGTTCTTCGGCGCGATCTCCGACATCGGGTTCGTGGTCGGGCCGGCGATCGGCACCGTGCTCTTCTCCGGCCTCGGCGGGTCGGCGTACTTCGCCTTGGGCGCGATCTCACTGGGCGTGGGGCTGACCTGCGCGGCGATCGGACGCCTCCTGCCGAACGGTCTGCTCGGCCGACCGGGCCGCGTCACCGAGCCGGCCCGGCGGTAGGACCGCGACGTCGTCGAGACACGGTCGGTGACCCCCGCGTCACACCACTCTCCGGCTTCGGCGATCGCCTTCGGCGAGGACGGCGCGGGATGACTGGTTCGCTGTCGAAGCCGAGGTCGCTGCCGGAGCGGCGGTACGACAGCTGGCGCGGGACGGGTCGAGGTTGGCGCGGCGGCGGCGGCGCGGCCGGCGGCCCGTCCGGACGTGCGGGAGCTCGGTCATGGGTCCCTCCCCGACCCGCCTGGATCGGGATCCCCAGCGGGTAGCGCGCGGGTGGCGACGTCGCTCTTCTGACGGCGATCTAGTGGTTCGTCCGGTAAGTTCGTGTGCCATTCGGCGAGGTCCGGGGGCCGCGTGGCCAGGACGCAGAAGCGGCGGCATACTGGACGTATTCCGAGCTTCGAGGACGCCGTCACGCGGTCATCCGGGCCCGCCCAATGGTGCAGGAACTTGCTGGACGGACCACTAGCTAGGCGATCCCGTCGACGATCAGCTTGGCCGCGCTCGCCGGATCGAGCCGGCGGGTGACGACGTCGTCGAGCATCTGCTGGAAGTCGGCGTCCTCGTGGAGGCGGGCTTCGAGCGCGCGTCGGAGACGGGAGGCGGCGAGGGCGATGACCTCGGCCCGGAGGTTCCGGCGGCGACGGTCGCTGAGGGTGCCCTCGGCCTCGATCCAGGCCCGGTGCTCGTCGAGCTTGGCGATCAGGGTGGGGACCCCGGCGCCGGTCAGTGCCTCGGTCTGGACGATGGGCACGCGCCAGCCGTGCTGGGGGGCGAGGGAGAGGACGCCGCGGATCTCCCGGACCATGGTGTCGGCGAGGGGATGGTCTGACTTGTTGACGACGATCACGTCGGGGATCTCCATCACCCCGGCCTTGAGGGCCTGGATCGAGTCGCCGGAGCCGGGGATGAGGACGAGGACGACGGTGTCGGCGTGGTCGATGATGTCGACCTCGGCCTGGCCGACGCCGACCGTCTCGACGAAGACGTCGTCGTTGCCGGCGGCGTCCATCAGGAGCGCCGTCTGGAGGGCGGCCTCGGAGAGGCCGCCGAGGGCACCGCGACTGGCCATGGAGCGGATGAAGACGCCGGGATCGAGGAAGTGGTCGGTCAGTCGGATCCGATCGCCGAGGACGGCGCCGCCGCTGAACGGGGAGGACGGGTCGATCGAGAGGACGGCGACCCGGCGGCCGGCCTCGCGGCGGCGGGCGACGACGGCGCCGATGAGCGTCGACTTGCCGCTTCCGGGGGGACCGGTGATCCCGAAGATGGCCGCCCGGCCGGTGTGGGGATAGACGTCGCGGACGAGCGTCCAACCGTCGGGGTCGTCATTCTGGACGAGGGTGATCGCGCGAGCGAGAGCGCGGCGATCGCCGTCGAGGAGACGTTGGGCGAGGGTGTCTGAGGCCATCCGGGGCGCAATCATCGCACCGGAGGCCGGCGCCACTGATTACGATACGGCGGCGATGGAGCAGCGCGACAGGTCGGCGACAGAGCAGCGGCTCGCCGAAGCGCCGGTCCGGCGACCGGCGACCATCGTGCACCGGCCACCGCCGCCACTGCGGGGCGGGCCGCGGGAGCTCTGGCGGTTCATGCGGGCCCACCGGATGCTCAACCACCGCTACGCGATCCTCCTGGGTCGCCTGGCCTGGGCGAAGCTCCGCCTGGGCGACCGGCTCGTGCTCGACGGGATCGCCTTTATCTGCCCGGGCGTCCACCTCGAGGTCGCACCGGGAGCCCGGCTCGTCCTCGGGCGGTGGTCGTGGCTGGGCACCGACACGAAGGTGCGCGTCCACGAGGGGGTGGTCGAGATCGGGGCGAAGAGCGTGCTCGGCCAGGAGTGCACGATCACCTGCTTTCGGCGGATCAAGATCGGCCGGGAGTGCATCATCGCCGACAAGGTGATGATGCTCGACTTCGACCACGGGGTCGTCGATGTGGAGCGGCCGATCCGGGCGCAGGGCATCTACAAGCGGCCGGTCGAGGTCGGACACAACTGCTGGATCGGCTACGGGGCGTGCATCCTGCGCGGGGTCAAGGTGGGGGAGAACTGCGTGATCGGGACGAACTCGATCGTCACGAAGAATGTGCCGGACAACGCGGTGGTCGGGGGTGTGCCGGCGAAGGTGCTGCGCATGCGCGAGGCGCCGCGGGCGATGCGCTACGAGTAGCGGATCTCAGGCCGGCGGCTGGCCGGCGTCGTGTTCGAGGATGTAGTCGATGTAGAACGGCCGGAGGGCCTCGTTGAGCCGGCCTCCGGTCTTGCGGAAGTCGTTGAGCCAACTCGAGGCGTGCTGGAGGTCGGCCTCCATCTCGCCGACCTGGCCGCCGATCGCCCGGGCCTCGGGGATCGACTCGAGGAGCTTCCAGAAGAAGCGGACGTCGAGGCGATGCTTGGCGAGGTCGACGGCTCGATCGTGGAGCTCCTCGGAGGTGAGGCGGTCGAGCTCGTCGAAGGTCGGCATGTGGCGGAAGACTAGTGCGCGGGGAGCGGCTGGAAGCGATCGACTGTCCAGCTGATCGCGTCGATCCGGGCGGCCCGAGGGAAACCGCGGTGGGGGTCGTAGCGGATGGACGCTCCCTCGGTGTTCGGATCGGCGAGGATCTGGTCGATCAGCCGGAACATCTGGGGGAAGGTCTGGAGTTGCCCGGGGAAGTACCGGGCGTCCTGGGGGCGGCCGTCGCGGACGGTGATCTCGACGGGCCGATCGGAGGCGGGGGGGCAGTCGCAGGTGATCCGCAGGCGGAAGCGGTAGCTCTGGAGGTGTTGGGCGCCCCAGCGGGCGCGGGCCCGGGCGAGCTGCGCCCGCTGGCGGGGAGCCGGGCTGGGGGCGGAGGCGGGGGTGGGACTCGCGACCGGGGGTGCCGGGGCGGCATGCGAGGCAGGGGTCGGTGCACCGGCGACGGCGACGGCGACGGCGAAGGACGGCGGCGAGCGCGGGCAAGACGGGGTGGATGCTCGGGGGTTTCACGGGAGGAGCCGGGCCGGCATCGTACGCCCGGGGCTCGAGGTCGGGGATCACCGACGAGCGGCGGCGGTGGCGGCGTCGAGCGCGCCGGCGAACCAGGCGTCGAGGGTCTTCCGGCGTGTCAGGACGGTGGGCGGACCGGGGCGAGTCGAACTCGGTCGGTACCGCCGGCGCCGAGCCCGGCGAGCGTGAGGGTGAGCGTGGTCGCGCCGGCCGGAACCGGGGTGACGAGCGAGCCGACGCCGCGATGGAGGGTCAGGCGGCGGATCCTGGGCCGATGACCGGCGAATGCCATGTCGACGCGAACCCGGCCGGGGCGAGCCGGACTGGAGCGGAGATCGAACTCGACCCGGTCGTGGGGTCGGCGCCGCAGGGTCAGCCGGAGCCGGACCCCGGCCCGCCCCACCAAAGCCGGGAGCCGGAGGCGACCGCCGGAACCGGCTGGGAGAACCGGCAGAGCCCCGGACGCCGGGCCGCCTGTCCCGGAATTCGGCGAGCCGGATCCAGCGGTGGCCGGGAGCGTCCGGTCGACATCGAACGGCTCGGTCGCCGTGGCCGACCGGCGGCCGGCGGCGTCGGTGGCGTAGGCCGCGACGGTGTAATCCCCGTCCCGGGGGACGGTCACCTTGAAGCTCGGACTCGGCGCTCCGGGGCGAACGGCCACGGCCGTCACCGCCCCGCAGCCGGTCGATCCGCACAACATCCAGTCGACGGCGGTTATCGGCACGACTCCGGCGGCTACCTGCGCGGTGATCGTCGCGGACGGTTGGCGTGACCGGCCTGCGGGCGCGCCGGTGAGCCGCGGCGGAGAGGGAGGGTGGTTGGCGATCATCACCGTGACCAGCGACGTCGCCGTGTTCTGCGCCGCGTCGGTCGCCACGAGCGTCAGCGTATCGACGCCGTCGGGAAGGTCGGTCGTGTCGATCGAGAGCGGGACAGCGCTGGCCTGCCGGCAGGGCACCGGGAACGTGTAGTCGCAGGGCAGGGTCGCGGTGGCGAGCACCATGCCGTCGGCGCGCTTGACCTGGACCTGGCTGATTCCGACGGGGTCCGCGCTCGAGACGGCAAGGCCAGCGGTGCCCGAGTGCCAGGCTGGCTGGGTGAGGATTCCGGTGGCCGTTGGGGCTGTCGGCGGGGTCGGGGCGTCGATCGTAACGATCGCTGAGTCTAGGTCGGCTCGGACGTCTGTGGTACGACACCCCGCTCACACAGCCGCAGCGCACAACAGCTCCTACCGATAGTGACGTCGCGCGCAGGTTACCGTGCAGACTCGAGCGTTCCCGCGATCTCGCACTGGTACACGAGCAACGGGTCAATCGTGCAATCCTGCGCCGGGCACTCGGGTGCCGGCCTGGTCGGCGATGAACAGGATCCCAGGCGATTGTCGTTGGCTTGTACAGATCCCGTGTGAGGATCGTCTCGCTGAATCGTCGTTCCTTGGGGCGCGATGAACGTCCAGCCAGCCATCGATATATCGGGGCCGCGTCAGCGTCGAATGCCCGAACATTCCGCAGCCGAAAGCCCCGACAGTGTCCGAGCGACGGCCGCCGACCAGCGGACTCCGGTCATTGTGCAGCTGGCGTCGGTCTGATACATCGGATCAGTGTCGAAGAATTCTCGCCACGAGTTGTTAACCGTTACTGGGCGCGGCCGTGCACGCCCCGACCTCGAACGTGCCGGCCTGCGCAACCTGAACGCCACACACTAACGCGGCAAAACACGACGGTATCGCACAATGCCAGCCTCCGGCGCCTTCATGGTCTCCCTCAAGCGATCTGCCGCGTTATCCACGGCGACACAGGCCCGGGCCGCCCGCGTTACGAACCGGGCTTGAATCGCCGTTGCCGTTCGAACCCTGAACGTCATGCTTGCTGCCGTCGCGCGTAGCTGAGCGAGGACGACCACGCGGTGTCCCTGCCTACGCAAGAACTCTTACCTCAGTAGCCGCCCGGTCGGCCGGTTTAGGACATCTACCCTCAGTCCCCCGCGAACGTGCACAAACCGAGGCGAGGAGCGTGAGCCCACGAGGCCTTGCGTCGGATGCCGGCTTGGGCGTGCGGCTACCGGACGCGTGACCGTCAGCTGGCCGTGGTATCCGGCGAGCGCTCGGCGTGGACGGAATCGCCGCTAGCCCGGCCTCGACCATCCGCCGCAGACCACAGGCGCTGAATGCAGCGGCCACGTCCATGTTCCCGCCACTCCGCTCGTTGCTCTCAGGCACGTCTCGGCCTGCGTGGCGGTGAGGGAAGGCTCGTAGGCGCGCATCGCTGCGAGGGTCGCCGATGATCGATCGCCGCGGCCTGGCTTGTCCCGAATCCGAACGCGGGTGTGCCGTCGTCCTCGAAAGCCTCGTCCACGCCTCCCGCCGCGCTGTTGCAGCCCGGCGCCTACGAGGCCCGAACTTGCTCCGTTCGAGAAGCTGCACAGGGCGCCAAGACTCCCGGGTCCCGCGTCGCTAGCCCCGACGGCTAATACCGATGGATACGCCGCGGGGTAATAGGACCGTGTCGCGCCCCCGTTACCCGGCGCTGCTCACGACATCGATCCCGTGGAAATTCGCCGTCTCAACGGAGTCCGCAGTTCGCGCGATGTCGTCAGCTCGCCGGAGATGTTACTGCCGCCAAGCGAGAGATTTACGACCGTGGCGCAGGCTGCGTCGTAAGCGTGAGCTGCGAGGCACCGACTTGATTCCGAAGCTGTACGCAGAAAACGGAAACCCGGTCTCCCCCGGCGGCACCACCCGGATCGAGTAGACACGGACCGACGTCGGCGCGATCCCGACCATGCCCCAGCCGTTCTCGGGTGCCGCCATCAGCATCGCCATCTCGGTGCCGTGCCCGGCCGGATGACCCTCGACGAGGGGTAGCGTCTGCGCGAGGCCATCCCCCGTTCCCCAGTTGGCCCCCTCGGCCTCGGCCCCAACCAGCGCCGCCGTGGTGTCCGGATTCGGATCGACCCCCGAATCGACCAGGCAGACCACACCGGGTTGGGCCGGCGGCGGCGCGTACTCGAGGAACTGAGCGTCGGCGGCGACCGCCTGTGAGGTCGGATAGGGCCCGGCGCCGACCTCGGCGCCGGCGATCGTCGGCCCGGCCGCTCCGGCGCTGAGCGTCAGGAGCAAGGTCGCCAGGAACCGCTCACCCCGGGTCGATACCCCGGCGAATCTCCGGTGCGGGGTACTCCGGCGACAGAAGTGGTGTCGGGCCTGGCTGCCCACCATCACGTAGGAAATCAGCTTGTCCGGTCGGTTGCAGCGCCCGCTGCTTCCGGGGTCGTGCTCCGAGCAGGCGCCCGCGCCTAGGCGGCCCCGGCGTCGACCAGACCCGCAACCCCCGCCGCCTCCGCCCCGGCCGCCGCCGCCGTCACGCTTGGCTCGCCGGCCGCCAGGGCGCGCGCGAGCAGGTGGTGGAGGCTCGCCCGCTCGGATCGGGTCAAGGTCGCGAAGATCTCGTCCTCGATCTTCTCCTGGGCCTCCTCCGCCCGGACGAGGGCCGCCTCCCCGGTCGGGGTCAGGCCGACGAGGTGGCGGCGCCGGTCGATCGGGTCCCGCCGGCGCTCGACCAGATCGGCGGCCTCCAGCTCGTTGAGCAGGAGCACGAGGTTGTTCGCCCCGATGCACAGGACGTCGTCGAGGTCCTGCTGGGGCAGCCGCGGATGCTCGCGAAGGTAGCTCAGGGTCACGAAGTGGCGGAGCGTCATCCCGAGCACCTCCTCCGGGCTACGCCGATAGACGAGCTTCGCGAGGCGAGTCAGGAGGGCCGCCATCGGACCGGATGGGCCGCCAACGTTGGACATATACCTATCGTAGCGCCCGGAAAGACGATCTGGGTCGGAATGATCGTCTTTGGTACAGTGATGATCCATGCAGCAGGGAAACCACCTGCCGCATAGTTGATCCCCATCACCGTAGGAGTCATCGGTTTGCCTTCTTTCGCCGCCGTCCCCGCCGCCCAGTCCCCCGTCGACCGCCGCCGCTGGATCGCCCTCGTCGTCGTCTGTCTCGGGCAGCTGATGAGCGTCCTCGACACGACCGTCGTCAACGTCGCCCTTCCCCTGATCCAGCACGACCTCCGCTTCACCCAGTCGTCTCTGACCTGGGTGATCAACGCCTACCTCATCTCCTTCGGCAGCTTCCTCCTCATGGCCGGCCGGCTCGGCGACCTGATCGGCCGCAAGCGCGTCTTCCTGAGCGGTGTCCTCCTCTTCACGCTCGCCTCGGCCGTCTGCGGGCTGGCCCAGGATCAGGCCGTGCTCATCGCCGCCCGCTTCGTCCAGGGCGCCGGCGGCGCCCTCTCGGTCTCGGTCATCCTCGCCATCATCGTCACCGAGTTTCCCCACCCGCTCGAGCGGGCCAAGGCGATGGGCGCCTACATGTTCGTCGTGGTCAGCGGCGGCTCGATCGGCCTCCTCGCCGGCGGGATCCTCACCCAGGCGATCAACTGGCACTGGATCTTCTTCATCAACCTCCCGATCGGCGCGGCCACCCTCCTCCTCGGCAGGCGGCTGATCCAGGAGAACGAGGGCATCGGCCTCCGCGGCGGCGTCGACGTCCTCGGCTCGATCCTCGTCACCGTCGCCCTGATGGTCGGCGTCTACGCGATCGTCGAGGTCCCCCGCTACGGCTGGAGCTCGTCCCACACGCTCGTGTTCGGCGCGACCGCGCTCGCCCTGCTCGCGGCCTTCCTCCGCGTCGAGGCGACGGTCGCCAACCCGATCATGCCGCTCCGCATCCTCCGCCTCCGCGGGCTGATCGGCTCGAGCGCCGTCCGGGGCTTCCTGGTCACCGGGATGTTCACCACGTTCTTCCTCGGCGCCCTCTACCTCCAGCAGGTCCTCCACTACGGCGCCGTGGCCACCGGTCTGGCCTTCCTCCCGATGACGCTCACCGTAGCCGTCCTCTCGCTCGGCGTCACCGCCCGCATCGTCGCCCGCGTCGGGGCGGTGCGGACGCTCGTCCCCGGGTTGCTCTCCTGCGCCGCCGCCCTCGTCCTCCTCTCCACGGCCGGGGTCCACGCCAGCTACTTCCCCACGGTGTTCTTCGCCTACTTCCTGCTCGGGCTCGGCGCCGGGAGCTCGTTCATGCCGCTCCTGACGATCGCCATGGCCGACGTCCCGCCCCGCGACGCCGGCCTCGGCTCCGGGATCGTCAACGTCTCGATGCAGGTCTCCGCCGCGCTCGGCCTCGCCGTGCTCAGCACGATCGCCACCAACCACACCCACTCGCTCACCGCGCACGGCGCGCCCCTGGCCAGCGCCCTCACCGGCGGCTACCACCTGGCCTTCACGATCGCGGCCGCCGTGGTCAGCGTCGGCGTGCTGGTCGCCATCGTCGTCCTGCGCCCGCCCCGGGCGCGCCCGGCGGCCATCGACCAGGCGATCCAGCCGCGGACGCGCGAGGCGGCGATCGAGGCCCAGCCGGCCTAGCAGGCGAGCGGCCGGTCACCCCCGCTCGACGAACGCGACCTCCCGGTCGGCGTCGACCGACCAGCGTCCCCGCCGCCACCGAACCCGGGTTCCGTCGGCCAACCGCACCCCCGCCTGCCCGGTCACCGGCTCGCCCCAGAGGGTCGCCTCCAGCGGCCGCTCCCGCTCGACCACGTCCCCGAGCCCGGCGGCGACGTGGTCGGCCGGGTAGGTCACGACGATCGACCCCGACCGCACCCAGACCGGAATCCCGTCGAGCGGGGCCGGGACGATCGCCTCGCCCCCGCCCCGGACCCGGTCTCCCGACCAGGCCTCGATCCACGAGCCGCGCGGGAGCGCGACCTCCCGCTCCCGCGCCTCGTCGTCGAGGACCGGAGCTACCCAGAGCGCCGGGCCGTACCCGTAGGCGTCGCTGATCGTCCACGCCCGTTCGTCGTCGGGGTCGGTCAGGCAGAGCGGCCGGATGATCGGCAGCCCCGTCCGCGCCGCGGTCGCCGCCGCCGCCCGGACGTACGGGACCAGCCGCTCGTGCAGCACCGCGTAGGCCCGGTAGATGTCGAGCACCCGTGGCTCGTAGGTCCACGGCTCCTGCGGCTTGGTCCCGTGGGCGTGCATCAGGGGGGTGAAGCACCCGAACTGGGCCCACCGGACCAGGAGCTCCGGCGGGCAGCGGTCGACCATCCGGTGACCGAGGTAGCCGCCGACGTCGTGTGACCAGTTGGAGATCCCGCTCGCCGCCGCCGCCAGGGTCGCCACCACGAGGACCCGCAGCGACCACCAGTCAGACGCCTGATCCCCACCCCAGGTCAGCCCGGTCGCCTGCTGGCCGCTCCAGCCGCACCGCCCGAAGAGGATGCCGGTCCCCGGATGGACCTCGTCCAGCGCCCGCTGCATCGAGCGCCGGTACATCCCGCCCGACGCCCACGCCGCCTCGGCCCCGGTCCGCCCGTCGGCGAAGCGGACGTCGTCCGGCAGGTAGTAGCCCTCTCCGTCGTCGGCCTTGATCCCCTCCACCCCCAGGCGGAGGACCTCTTTCGCCTGCTCCCGCCACCACCGCTCGGCCGCCGGGTTGGTGAAGTCGATCGGCGACCCGGTCCCCATCCACCACTGGGCGACGAACGGCTCCCCATCGGCCCCGCGGACGAAGTGCCCGGCCACCGCCGCCGGCCCGTAGTTCGGGGCCGGCTCCCGGTGGAGCCGCTCCGACTCGGCCTGCGGCGGGATCTGCCCGTCGCGCGAGTCGAGGTTCGTCCACGGGGTCGTCCAGACCACCGTCCGCACCCCGTCCGCCCGGAGCTCGGCCACCATCCCCGCCGCGTCGGGGAACTGGTGGGGATTGAACTCCCAGGTGTTGTACTGCGTCTCCCACGGCGAGTCGAGGACGATCGCGTCGAGGGGGATCCGGTGCCGGCGGTGGCCGTGGTAGTCGTCGTAGACGTCGTCGCGGTGCTCGTGGAAGTCGCGGCTCTTCCAGAACCCGTAGCCCCATTCCGGGAGGACCGGGGCGAACCCGGTCAGGCGGCAGTAGGCCCGCAGGCGTCCGGCCGGGGTCGGCGAGCAGAGGAGATGGAGGCGGAGCGGCCCGGCCAGCGACCGGGTCGACACGGTCACCCGCTCGGCGCCGAGCTCGAAGCGGGTCCCGTTGGCGTCGGTCTCGGCCCAGACGGCGTAGCCGCGGCTCGAGTTGACGAACGGCACCGGCGCGCAGTCCCCCTGGGGGATCCCGCCCTGGGCGAGGAACTCCGGCGGGCAGTCGGGGCCGGTGTAGCGCCGGTCGGCTCCGAGCTGGACGCTCCGCCCGGCCTGGTCGAAGGAGACGGCGTGCCGGGCCCCCAGCCCGACGAAGTGCTCCCGGGCCCGGGTGTCCCAGTCGGCGGCCAGCCGCAGCGGCTCGCCGTCCGGCTCGAGCTCGACGACCAGATGGTCGGCCCCGACCAGGCTGACCCCCAACCGGGCCTGGCGCCCGCCGCGCATCCGCAGCACCAGGCTCACCCCGTCCGGCCGGCGGCCGATCAGCTTCGCCCGCACCGCCTGCTCGGGGAGGGCGAGATCCTCGTGGGCGATCACCCCCTCGGTCAGCTGGACGAAGAGGTCGTGGACCCGCCCGTCGGCGACCCAGAAGCCCACTTTGCGAAAGAGACGCCTGCGGCCGCGGCGGACGGTCACCGCGAACGGCCGCAGGACGATCTCGACCCGGATCAGGCCGTGCTCGAGCACGACCTGGTCGGCGGCCGCGGAGATGGCGATCGGCATCGTGGCATGGTCGTCCTGCCGGCCGGCCGCACCCCCGGTCTTCACCGAAACGTCACCGCCTGGGCCCGCCTTGTTCACGAACCCCCGGCTTTGCAGCGGAATCCTGGTGACACACGAATAGACGAGTGATGGGGGACAACGATGACCGCCAGGCCCAGCAGAGCCGACCTGCACGTCCACTCGACCGCCTCGCAGTACTCGAAGCTCGGAGTCCAGCGGTCGCTCGGCCTCCCCGAGTGCGCCACCCCGCCCCGGGAGGTCTACGACCTGGCCAAGCGCCGGGGCATGGACTTCGTCACCATCACCGATCACGACACGATCAGCGGGGCGCTCGAGCTCGACCACCTCGATGACACGTTCATCTCCGAGGAGCTGACCGTTCACTTCGAGGACGAGCCCCAGGCGGTCCACGTCCTCTGCTACGGGATCACCCCCGACGACCACGGCTGGCTCCAGGCGAACAACGGCAACGTCGAGGCGTGCGCCGCCTACCTCGACGAGCACGAGATCGCCTGCGCCCTCGCCCACCCGTTCTACGCGGTCGAGGCCCCCCTCACCCCCCGTCACCGCCGCCGCCTGGCCGAGCTCTTCCCGATCTGGGAGACCCGCAACGGGGCCCGGGCCAAGGAGCTCAACCTCCCGGCCTTCGTCTACATCGAGACCCACGGGGGGACCGGCATCGGCGGGACCGACGACCACGCCGGGGTCGACATCGGCCGGACGTGGACCGAGACCCCCGCGGCGGCCGACCCGACCGAGTTCCTCGCCCTCCTGCGCCGCGGCCGGGCGAGCGGGCACGGCGAGCAGGGGAGCGCGGCCAAGTGGACCCACGCGGCGATGGCCCTGGCCATCCGCGCCCTCGGTCGCGGCGACGGCCAGGCGGGCAGCGACCCCGGCAAGGTCCTGACGATCGTCGAGCGCCTCCTCCGCGAGGGCGACGCCCGAAGCGGGGCGCCGGCCGGAGATCTCGGTCCCGAGGACGCCCGCGGCCTCCTCCGGGCCTGGCTCGCCGGGGTCGAGCTCGACCTCTCGAGCGAGCGGGAGCTCCTCGCCGTCTTCCAGGACGAGCGCTTCAGCCACGCCGACCTCGCCCGCCGGGCCCGCCGGATCCACGAGCGCAAGCTCGCGGCCACGGTCGAGACGGTCGTCGGGATGACCGCCCCCGGAGCCGAGCTCAACCTCCCGGTGGCGGCGTTCAGCCTCTTCGACGCCTGCATCCCGGCCATCCCCTACGCCGCCGCCCAGGCCTTTCTCGGCCGCGAGAAGGCCAAGCTCGTCACGCGCGAGGGCGACCGGCCGCGGGTCGCCCTGGTCGCCGACGGCCTCGGCGGGATGCACGGCGTCACCCACACGCTCGACGAGATCCGCGACCGCGGGGTCCCGGGCTTCGAGGTCGAGGTGATCGGCACCGACGCCCACGTCGACCGCCGGCTCCCGGCCGTCGCCGAGGTGGAGATCCCCTACTACCCGGACCTGAAGGTCGGCGTCCCGAGCCTCCCGGCTGTGACCGAGGCCCTGGCCGAGGGCCGCTACGACCTCGTCCACCTCTGCTCGCCCGGCCCGTCGGGTCTCGCCGCTCTGACCCTCGCCCGGGTGATGGAGCTGCCGGTGATCGGCAGCTACCACACGGACCTGGCCGCCTATGCCGGCCTCCGCTCCGAAAACCCGGTGCTCGAGCTGATGACCGGCATGGCTCTGGGAGCGTTCTACGGCGCCTGCGAGGTCGTGCTCTCACCGAGCGCCGCCTCCGACGATCGCCTCGTCGGCCTGGGGATCGCGTCCGGGCGGATCGCCCGCTGGGATCGCGGGGTCGACGTCCGCCGCTTCGACCCGGCCCGGCGGACGGCCGGCCTCCTCCCCGGCGAGCTCAACGTCCTCTACGCCGGGCGGCTGACCAGGGAGAAGGGGGCCGAGCTCCTGGCCGACGCCTTCCTCGCCGCCCGCGTCGAGGATCCGCGCCTGCACCTCGTCCTGGCCGGCGGCGGCCCCGAGGAGGGCTACCTGCGCGACCGGCTCGGCGATCGGGCGACGTTCCTCGGGTGGCTGGAAGGGGATGAGCTCGCACAGGTGTACGCGAGTGCCGACATGTTCCTCTTTGGGAGCCGGACCGACACGTTCGGCCAGGTTCTCCTCGAGGCGCAGGCCAGTGGACTCCCGACCGTCGCGGTCGCCGTCGGCGGACCGACCGGGCTGATTCGCGACGGCGAGACCGGACTCCTCTGCCCGCCGAGCGCCGAGGCCCTCGCCGAGGCGGTGCTCGCTCTCGCCGCCAGCCCCCTTACCCGCGCCCGACTCGCCCGCAACGCCCTGGCCGCGGTCCGCGAGCGGACCTGGGACGTCGCCCTCGGTCGGTTGGCCGACGGCTACCGCCGGGTCCTCGAGGGCCAGGCGAGCCAGCCCGGCCGCCGCGCCGCCGCCTAGTGGTTCGTCCGGTAAGTTCGTGTGCCATTCGGCGAGGTCCGGGGGCCGCGTGGCCAGGACGCAGAAGCGGCGGCATACTGGACGTATTCCGAGCTTCGAGGACGCCGCCACGCGGTCATCCGGGCCCGCCCAATGGTGCAGGAACTTGCTGGACGGACCACTAGCACCCGCTCGTTCACCGCGGTGGTCAGCCGGCGCTGACCACTGAGAAGAAGTCGCGGGTGTAGGGCGCAAGGAAGGCCCCACTGACCCCGAACTGCCCGGCCACCACCGGCACCGCCGTCGCCTGGCCGGCCCGGTGGGCGTAGAGGTAGCCGGCCACCCAGGACGGATTGATGTCGAGCTCGACCGCGTTCTGAGCTCCGTTCGCGACCAGGGCCTCGGCCAGGGAGGCAACCGGCAGCTTCTCGCCGGCCGCCCACAGGAGCGACCCGTCCGCGGTCACCGCCAGAGCGGCCCGGGCCACGGCGTCGCCGCCGCCGAGGGTGGCGCCCCAGCAGATCCGGCATCCGAGGTTGGCGGCCACCGCCCCGTGGTCGACGAGCAGCGTCAGGTTCTGGCGGACCGAGGCGATCCGCGCGCCCGCCGCCGGGACGTCGGATCGCCAGGCCCCGATCTCGGTGCGCCCGTCGCCGTAGGTGACGATCGACCCGGCACCCGTCCGCAGCGGATAGCCGACCCGCCCCCCCTCGCGGAAGCCGCCGGCCCCGGTCGCGAAGCGGAAGCCGCCGTTGAAGGCCGCGATCAGCTTGTGGGCCTCGCCGCTCCCGATCGCCGCCCCGTGGGGCCAGCCGGTGCCCCCGGGGTCCTGCGACCCGGCGTGGAGCACGAGGTGGACGCGGCCCTGGTCGAAGCGCAGCAACGTCACCTCCGACCCGTCGGGCGCGGCGATCCGGGCGATCGCCGCCGCCGGCTGCCCGCCGACGCTCACCGCCGGGCGGAAGCCGTGGAGGCCGGCGGCGCGGGCGGCCGGGAGGAGGACGGGCGCGAGCCGCCGCGCCGGCCGCGCCGGCCGTGGGCGCGGCCGGCTGGCCACCGGCGGGCCGGTCGCCGCCGGTGGCGGGACTGGCGGCGGGGCGACGGACGCGGTCTGCGCGGCGCCGCACGCCGCCAGCCACCACCCGGCGGCCACGACGACGACAAGCGCCCGGCCGGCGGTCAGCGGAGGATCCCCGTGTGGCCGAGCGAGTAGCGGCCGGGCTGGGGCCAGACGCTCAGCCCGTGGGGCCCGTTGCCGACGGGGATCCGAGCCCGCAGGCGACCGGTCAGCGTGTCGATTGCGTAGACCTCCGAGTTGAAGCGACCGCTCAGCCAGAGGGTCCGGCCGTCGGCCGAGACGCCGCCCATGTCCGGGCTCGACTGTCCGAGGTTCCAGGTCCCGACGATCTGGCGGGTCTTGAAGTCGACGACGGAGATCGTCCCGGCGATCCGGTTGGTCACGTAGAGGAGACGCGCGCTCCGGCTCGGGTAGAGGCCGTGCGCGCCCCTGCCGGTCTTCAGGAACCCGGTCACCCGGAAGCTGACCGGATCGATCTCCCAGACGCCGCCCCGATCCTGGTCGGCCACGTAGAGCAGGGTTCCGTCGGGCGAGAGCTTGACGTCCTGCGGGCTCGCCGGCTTCGGGCGGAGGTTGAGCGTCCGGATCACCCGTTGCTGGGTCAGGTCGATCTCGATCATCGCGCCGAGGTACTCGCAGCTGACGTACATGTAGCGCCCGTCGGCCGAGAAGTCGGCGTGGTCGACGCCGGGGCAGCTAGGGACGGGGAGGCTGTGGACGAGGGCCATCGTGTGGGGGTCGCGGAAGTCGAGGCGCAGGCGCAGCTCGGCCACGGTGATCGCGTACCGCCCGTCCGGGGTGAAGTAGAGGTTGTACGGGTCGGCCACCGGGATCGCGCCGCCGATCGGGCGGCCGGTCGCCGGGTCGATCGCCTGGAGGCTGTTGCCGAGGTCGCTGTCGACGTAGAGCGTCTTCAGGTCGTAGGACGGGGTCACGTGCTGGGGGCGGCGGCCGACCCGGAAGCGGCGGATGATCTTGAACGTCTTCTGGTCGATCACGTCGACCGTGTTCGAGAGGCTGTTCGGCACGTAGACCAGGGCCGGGTCGAGCCGGGCGACCGGGCTGATCCGGCCGACGGCGTCGCCCGCGTAGACGTTGCTCGCGTCGACGAGGGGCGGGACGGCCGGGACGGTGGCGACCCTGGCCCGGGGACGGCCGCCGCCGCCGCACCCGGCGAGGGCGACGGCGACGGCGACGAGTGCGGCGGCGGATGTCCGGTGGCCCAGCTTCATCGCGATCGCGGGCACAGCGCGGGTCAAGGCCCCGGACCGCATCCGGCGCCGGAGTCTTCCAGTCGAACTTGAAGGGAACCTGAACCCGGGCCGGTGGTCTGTTGGCATCGGCTTAGGCCGCATGGGCAGGGGATTAAGCGCGCTCGGCCGGCCGGCCGCCGGGCAAGACAATGTCGGCGAGATGTCCCTCCGCCGCCCGACCATCCTGCTCTTGGTCCTCCTCGCCCTGCTCCTCGTCGCCCTCGCCGGACTCCTCGCCGGGCGGGGCGCCGGCCGGGCGGTCGACGCCCGGGTGGCGTCGCCGGCGGCGCTCGCCCAGGCGCGGGCCGACACGCTGGCCGGGGTCGCCGCGCGCCTCTACTACGAGGAGACCTTCGGATCGCCGAACTCGGCCGCCGTCCGCCTGGTCAGCCGGCTCCCCGGCCTGATCTCCGGGTTGGAGACCGGCGACCTCCCCCGGGCCGTGCGGGCGCTCAACAGCATCGTGGTCGACCACATCGTCCGCGACCGGATCACCCGCGGCCGGCGGACCCTGATCGACGACGGCCTGCCGTTCGTGATCTCCGGCCAGCCCCACCCGCTGCGCGCCCCGGACGGGACCTACCTCGGGCGGATCGAGGTGTCGATCCAGGACGTGATCGGGCTGATCAAGCTCTTTCACCGCTTCACCGGCGCCGAGATCGTCGTCCGCGGGACCGCGGGGCACGCCAAGAGCTCGCTCGCGGCGCTCCGCCTCCTCCCCCTCCCGAGCTCGGGCCCGCTCACCCTCGGCGGCCGGACCTACTACGTCAGCTCCTTCTCCCGGGTCGGGTTCGCCGGCGAGCCGCTCGGCGTCTGGATCCTCGCCCCGGCGCGATGACCTAGGGTCAGCCGGCATGCGAACCCTCGCTCGGCCGCCGCGGCGCCGGAGGAGAACGCGTCCCGAGCGCGAAATTCTCTAGCCGATGGCGATTCGCGACTCATGGCGTCGGGCCCTGGTCTTCTCCGGCCTCGTCGACGACTCGGAGGGCACCACGCCCGACTACCTCGTGCGGTTCGAGCCCCAGCCCGAGCCGGCACCACCGGAGCCGCCCGCGGCCGTGGAGCCGACCGACGGCTACCAGCCGGCCGGGGCCGAGCAGATCGTCGTGCGTCGCCTGGGCGCACCCGAGGCCTACGCGCCGCCGCCGCCCGAGTACGCCCAGGCCCCCGCGCCGGCGCCCGCCCCGCCGCCGCCCGCCCGGCTCGCCGAGGCCGCGCCGCCGCCGCTCGCCCCGCCCCCTCCCCCGGCGTCGCCACCGTCCCGGGACGTGGCGGTCCACCGGATCCTCCCCCGGTCGTTCAACGACGCCCAGCCGCTCGCCGACCGCTTCAAGGCGGGCGGACCGGTGGTGCTCGACCTCCAGGGCGTGGAGACCGACCTGGCCAAGCGGCTGATCGGATTCGCCAGCGGGCTCACCTACGGCCGCGACGGGTCGATGGAGCGGCTCGGCGACCGCGTCTTCCTGCTCGTCCCCCGTGACGTCGAGATGCCCGCCGGCCAGCGCGCCCGGCTGGCCGCCCAGGGCTCGCTCAACCGCGCCTGAGCGTCCGCGGCGAATCGTCCGGCGGCGGGCATACGGTCCCGGGATGGCCGGGACGGGTCCCTCCACCCAGCAGGTCGCGCGGATCTTCACCACCGTCGCGGCGCTGTCCGCCCTGCTCTACGTCCTCTACCTCGTCCGGAGCGTGGTCTGGCTGGTGGCGATCGCGACCTTCGTCGCCATGGCCCTCGGCCCGGCGGTCGGGCTCCTGAACCGGGCGCGGATCCCGCGCCCGCTGTCGATCCTCATCGTCTACCTGGCGATCGCCGCGGCCATCGTCGGCATCGGGACGCTCCTCGTCCCGCCGCTCGTGTCCGGGGTCAAGTCGATCGCCAACGACGCGCCCAGCTACGTCGCCAAGCTCCGCCAGAACCGGACCGTCCGCCAGTACGACAACCGCTACCACATCACCCAGAAGATCCAGGCCGAGGCGGCCAACCTGCCCCAGCAGCTCGGCCAGTCGGCCGGCGCCCTCAGCAACGTGACGGTCGGCGTCTTCAGCGCCGTCTTCCAGCTGATCACCGTGCTGACGATCGCGTTCTTCCTGCTCCTCGACGGCGAGCGATTGTTCAACGCCGGGCTGCGGGTCTTCCGGCCGGCCCACGCCGTCCGGCTCGGCGTGATCGCCCCCGACATCTACCGCTCGGTCGCCGGCTACGTCTCCGGGAACCTGGCCATCAGCGTGATCGCCGGCGTCGTCTCGCTCATCACCCTGCTGGTCCTCGGGGTCCCGTTCGCCGTCCCGCTCGCCGTGCTGATGGCCTTCTTCGATCTGATCCCCCTGGTCGGGGCGACGATCGGGGCGATCATCGTCGGCCTGGTCACCCTGTTCACCGACTTCCCGACCGCGACGATCGTCTGGGCGATCGTCCAGCTCGTCTACCAGCAGATCGAGAGCAGCGTCCTCGTCCCGGTCGTCTACCGCCGCACGGTCAACGTGAGCGGCCTGCTCACCGTCGTCGCCGTCCTCATGGGCGCCCAGCTCCTCGGCATCCTCGGGGCCCTGATCGCCATCCCGGTGGCCGGCGCCATCCAGATCATCGCCCAGGAGTTCTGGAAGCTCCGGGTCGGGACCGAGCCGCCGCCCGCCTCCCCGGCGGCCTAGCGGCCGCGGCGCTGGAGCTCGGCCAGGGTGTCGAGGAGCAGGTCCTCGAGGCCGGCGTCCTCGATCTCGAGCGCGATCTCCCCGCCGCCCTGGCGGAGCTCCTCGCCGTCGATCAGCCGCAGCAGCGCCCAGGCCGCCCGGTACTCGCCGGCGTCGGTCGGGATGTTGGCGTCGACGATCTCCATGTCGCGGTCGAGCTCGGCCCCGGCGATGTAGGTGGTCGAGAGGTACTTGCGGACATCGGCGAGCAGCTCGCCGCCCAGGGCGATCCTCATTCGTCCTCGAGCTCCTCGACGCGCATCTCCGGCAGCTCTCCCCGGCGGGTGCAGCGGATCAGGAGGGCGTACTCCCGTCCGAGCTCGTCCGGGTCGACCGGCCACTCGTGCGGCGGGACCGGCGGCCATCCGGCGAAGCCGCGCCAGGCCTCGAGATCGGCGCAGGCCGGGCAGATCGGGAGCGGGTGCATGAAGCTGGCCATGCGGCTGTTGGTGAAGATCCGCTCCGGGTACGGGCGTCCGCACCGGCGGCACTCGACGTAGTCGGCGAGCTCGGCCATCAGTTGAGCAGGGCCCGGATCGAGTGGAGCTGGGCCTCGAACGCCGCGACCTCCCGCTCCGGGAGCGGGAGCTCGAGGCGGAGCTCGGCGGCGCGGATCGCCCGCGTCAGGTCGTGACGGCGCTGGTAGGAGCCGACGAGGTTGTTGAGCATGCGCAGGGCGGTCTGGTGGGCGGTCCAGGGGACGACGTCGGCCGACCCGGGGACCTCGAGCACGGTGCCGCCGTCGAACGGGTCGAGGAGGATCGGCGGCATCCCGCCGAAGTGGCCGACCACGTAGTGGCCGGGCAGGCCGACCCCGGCCAGCTCGATCCCCGCCCGGCGCGCCGCCTCGACGTAGACGACCGACAGGAGGATCGGCAGGCCGGTCCTCCGGGCGAGGACCCGGTCGAGCATCGAGTTGTCCGGATGGTCGTAGTCGTCGCGGTCGCCGACGAAGCCGTGCCGGGCCCCGAGCACCCCGCGGACGGCGGCCGCCTCGATCTCGGGATCGCCGTCGCGGTCGGAGGCCACCGCGATCTCCGCCCCGAGCCGATCGAGGCTGGCGAACGCCGCCGGCGCGTCGACTGCGACGAACTCGGCGGCCAGCGCCAGCGCCAGCTCGTCGAGCGGCGGCCGGGGCCGGCCGGCCAGGCCGGCGAAGGATTCGAGCTCCATCGCGCCTATTGTCCCGAACCGAGCACCGCCGGCCGCCGGGCGCGGACGAGCGCGTCGTAGACGGCGGCCGTCCGCCCGGCGACGACCGCCCAGTCGAACCTGGCCGCGTGGATCGCGGCCCCGGCGACCAGGCGCTCGCGCAGGGCGCGGTCGCCGAGGACGAGCCCGACCATCGCCCCGAGCGCGTCCGGGTCACCGGCGGTGAACCGGAGGCCCGCCTCCCCGTGGGGGACGACCTCGCGCAGGCCGCCGGTGTCGGCCGCCACGCACGGGCACCCGTGGGCCATCGCCTCGAGCGCGACGAGGCCGAACGGCTCGTAGATCGACGGTACGACGCACACGTCGGCGGCGGCGTAGAGCCGCTCGACCGCGGCCGGCCCGACCCAGCCGAGGAAGTCGACCCGGCCGTCCAGCCCCAGGGCGCGCGACCTGCGCCCGGAGCTCGGGCTCGTGCCGGCCGGCCCCGGCGATCAGGAGGCGCACCGGACCGACCGCGCGCAGCAGCCCGGGCAGCGCGTCGATCGCCAGCTGGAAGCCCTTCTCGTAGACCAGGCGCCCGGCGAGGAGGACGCGCTTCTCGCCCGGGCGCGGCTCCCGGTCGGGCGGCGTCCGGGGCGCCTCGACGCCGTTGACGATCACCTCGACCCGATCCTCCTCGACGCCGAACACGTCGACCAGGTGGCCGCTCATGTAGTCCGAGCAGACGATCAGCCGGTCGGCCCGGTCGACCGCCCGGCGCTCGACGGCGTGGATGTGGGCCTGGGGCCCGGCGGCGACCCAGCCCCGGTGGCGGCCGTGCTCGGTCGCGTGGATGGTCATCGCCAGCGGGCACCCGAGGCGCGTGGCCAGGCGATCGGCCGCCCGGGCGACGAGCCAGTCGTGCCCGTGGACGAGGTCGAGGTCGAGGTCGCGGGCCAGGCGGACCCCGGCCGCCAGCAGGTGGTCGTTCAGCCGCTCCACCCAGGCCACGAACCGCCCGACGTGGCCGGGGCGGGGCGGCTCGGCTACCCGGTGGACGAAGACGCCGTCGACCACGGCGGTCCCCGCCGGCCCCCGGGTCAGGACGTGGACCTCGACTCCCCGGGCGGCGAGCCCCGGGGCGAGCCGCCCGACGTGGCGGCCGAGGCCGCCCTCGACGATCGGCGGGTACTCCCAGCAGAGGATCAGGCATCTCACGGCTCGAGCAGGGGCGCGATCCGGGCGTGGACGGCGAGGTTGCCCGGCCCGGCCCCCGGCTCGCCGGCCAGCGCCCGGGCGAGCGCCGCCGCGTGGCCGGCGACCCGCTCGAGCGGGTAGTCGCCGGCCCAGGCCCGGGTCATCAGGAAGGCCCAGTCGCTGGCCTGGACGCCGAGCAGCTCCCGGGCCGCGGCGTCGCCGGCCGCCGGACCGGCCCCGAGCACCCGCAGCTCGGCCGCGCGCGCGGCGAAGGCCAGGTCGGCCACGGCCGGCCCGCTCCAGGTCGACAGGTCGCCCCCGGCCCCCCACGAGCTCACCGGAAGCTCGTCGGCCCCGCACGGGACGGGCGGGTGCCGGACGAGCGCCTCGTCGAGGCGGACGAGTCCCAGCCCCTGGGCGGCGGCCTCGGCGACGACGGCGGTGAGCCAGGCGATCCCCTCGTACCACCAGTGGCCGAGGAACTCGGTGTCCATCGCGCAGACGCAGAGCCCACCCGACGGGCGCAGGCGCTCGCGGGTGCGGCGGACGAAGTCGACGGCGTCGGCCCGGGCCTGGGCGAGCGCCCGGTCGGGGTCGTAGGGACCGCCGTCGTTCGCCCAGGCCCGGTGGCGATAGGTCGTGTAGCGGTGGTGGTCGCGGTAGGCGCCGGCCGCCGGGTAGCCGGCCTCGTCCCAGGCGAGCTCGATCGTCGCCCGGTCGATCGGGACGAGGACCGGGCCGCCGGGCGGGCGCAGGGGCCGCAGGTGCGCCGCGGCCCCGCGGCCGAGGTGGCCGGTCAGGTCGACGCAGCACGCCTCGACGCCGGCCGCGGCGAGCACCGGGTGAAGCCAGGGGGCGTAGGCGCACTCGGGCAGCCAGAAGCCCCCGCCCCAGCGTCCCCCGAACCGGGCGCGGTGGGCGGCGACGCCGGCCGCGACCTGGAGGCGGACGCCGGCCTCGGTCGCGCACAGGGGCAGGAGGCCGTGGGTCGCAGCCGACGTCCACGCCGCGTAGGGGGCGAGGGCGCCGAGCAGATCGCCGCCGATCGACGCGAAGCGAGCGAGCGCCCACTCGTAGTCCCCGGCGGCCCGCTCGATCTCCCGGGCCAGCTCCGGCTCGCCGGCGGCGGCGAGCTCGGCGGCGTCGAGCCGGTGGGTCTCCCGGCGCACGTCGGTGAGGAAGGCCCGGAAGCGGTCGGGCACCCCGGGGGCCTCGAGCTGGTCGGCGAGCACCGGCGTGAGCGAGACGGTGACCGGCGCGCCGGCGTCGAGCAGGTCGAGCAGGGGCAGGTAGGAGCCGGCGATCGCCTCCCAGAGCCACTCCTCCCCGAACGGCCAGACGCCGAAGCCCTCGACGTAGGGCATGTGGGTGTGGAGGACGATGGCCAGCTCGCCGTTCACGGGCGGAGCACGGCGAGGAAGTCGAGGGCCCGGTCGAGGGGCGCCTCGGCCGCCGGACGCAGGCGGAAGTCGCGGACCGAGATCGCCGGGGTGAAGCGGTCGTAGAAGCGGTCGGTCAGGCCGAGGCGGCGGTGGACGGCGTCCCAGCCGAGCGCGAGCGCCGCGGCGTGGACGCGGAGCTTGCCGGCGTGGAAGAGGCCGTAGAGCTCGACCGTCGGGAACACGCCCCGGCAGAGCGCGGCGAACTCGGCCGCCCGGTACTCGCGCAGGTGCCACGGGTTGCCGGACTTCGCCGCCCCCGGGGGGGCGATCGTCAACAGGTTCGGCGTCGTGACGAAGACGACGCCCCCCGGCCCGACGAGGTCGCGGAAGCGCTCGAGCACGGCCCCGGGATCCTCGACGTGCTCGATCGTCTGGAGGAAGACGACCGCTTCGCAGGGGGCGGCGAACGTCTCGATCAGCCCGCGCTCGAAGCTGAGGTTCCCGCCCGTGTAGCGGAGCCGGGCGTGCTCGAACGCCTCGGGGTTGGCGTCGACCCCGACCACCGCGGCGGCCCGGCCGGCGAGGACGGCCGAGCCGTAGCCCTCGCCGCACGCCATGTCGATGACCCGCAGCCCCCGGACCTGCTCGGCCACCCACTCGTAGACGGCCAGATGCCGGCGGTACCAGTAGTTCTCGGCCGGCACGTCGGGCAGGGTGCGCTCCCCGGTGAGGGCGAGCGGCGGGACGCCCGGCGGCTGGTCGCGCTGGAGATGATGGGGCGCGCTCACGCCCGGGCGAGTGTAGTGCCGGGGGACTAAGGTTCGCCGCCGAATGAGCGCTCGATCGCCGGCCGAGATCCGCGACTTCAACACCCGCTACCACGACGTCGCGGCCGACGGCTACGACACGAAGTGGGGAATCGACTTCGGCGAGCTCGGCCAGTCCCAGACGATCGGCAAGCTCGAGAAGGCGCTCGGCGGTCCGGCCGGGCGCTACGCCCGGGCGCTCGAGATCGGCGCCGGGACCGGGTACTTCTCGCTCAACCTGCTCCAGCGGGGGGTGATCGGCGCGGCGGTGGCGACCGACATCTCGCCCGGGATGCTCGGCACCCTCCGGGCCAACGCCGACCGTCTCGGCCTCACGGTCGAGACGGTGGCCACCGACGCCGAGGCCCTCCCCTTCGCCGCCGCGACCTTCGACCTCGTGCTCGGCCACGCCGTGCTCCACCACCTGCCCGACCTCGACCGGGCGTTCGCCGAGTTCCACCGCGTCCTGCGCCCGGGCGGGACGCTCGTCTTCGCCGGCGAGCCGTCGCGCTACGGCGACCGCCTGGCCCGCATCCCCAAGCGGGCGGCGGCCGCCGCCGCGCCGCTCTGGCGCCGGGCGATCGGCGCCGCCCCGGTCGCCCCGATCGCGGCCAACGGCGACGACCACGCCGCCGACCACGCGCTCGAGCCCGAGGTCGACATCCACGCGTTCGCCCCGGTCGAGCTCGCCGACTTCGCCGCCCGCGCCGGGCTCGTCGGGGTCCGGGTGAGCGGCGAGGAGCTCCTGGCCAACTGGTTCGGCTGGACCAACCGGGTGCTCGAGTCGACGGCCGCCCCCGAGGACATCCCCTGGGCCTGGCGCCAGTACGCCTTCCGCGGCTACCTCGCCCTCCAGCGACTCGACACCCGGCTGCTCGAGCCGCGGCTCCCGGCGCGGATCTTCTACAACCTCCTGCTCACCGCCCGCCGCCCCTGAGTCAGAACGAGGGCGACGGTGACGAAGAAGGCCGCCGCCGCGGGCCTAGACTGGATGGCATGCCCGACCGTGTCCAGCGAAGCTTCCCGCTCTTCCCGCTCGGCCTGGTCGCCCTCCCGAGCGAGTACGTCCCGCTCCACGTCTTCGAGGCCCGCTACAAGACGATGATCGCCGAGTGCCTCGACCGGGACCGGGAGTTCGGGATCATCTGGCTGGCCGACGACGAGCTGAAGCCGGTCGGCTGCGCCTGCGCGATCGACCGGGTGCTCGAGCGGATGGACGACGGCCGGATGAACATCCTCACCCGGGGGACGCGTCCGTTCCGGCTGATCGAGCGCCAGGACGACCTCCCCTACCCGGCCGGGACGATCGAGTTCCTCGAGGACCGCGGCACCGAGCCCGACCCCGAGTCGGCGCGCGTGGCCCGCGAGGCCTATGCGGCGCTCGTCGCCGAGGCGACCGACGCCCGCCCGGACGGCGAGCGGATCGAGACGATGACCGCCTACGAGATGGCGGCGACCGTCGACTTCGGGCTCGACGCCAAGCAGGGCCTCCTGGAGCTCCGCACCGAGAGCGCCCGCCTGCGCCTCGTCGCCCGCCTCTTCCGCGCCGCCCTCAAGCGGCTCGAGTTCGTCGACCGGGCCCAGGCCCGGGCCCGGTCGAACGGCAAGGTCCGCTTCGGCTGACCCACCGCGGCGCCGGCGGGCGCCCGGCCGCCCGGCCCCGGCGCCGGCCGGCGGCCCCGGCCGGCGGCCCTCAGCACTTGTTGGTGTAGGTCTTCGTCCGGGTGATCGACTTGCCGCCGCGCAGCTTGCCCTTGATCTTGACGACGACCTTCTTGACGCCGACGTACTTGGCGAAGGTGACGGTGATCGTCAGCTTCTTGGAGACCGTGGCCTTCTTGCCGTTGATCGTCGCCGTCGCCGAGCGGAGGTTCCCCGAGACCGAGGAGCGGAGGTGGATGGTGACCACCCGGGTGCACTTCTTCGCCGTCGGCGGCTTCGTCGTGGTCGCCGGGGGCTTCGGCGTGGTCACCGGCGGGACCACCCCGGCGGGCGGTGTGGTCGGCCCGGTGGGTCCCGGCTTGGTCCCGGCGGTGACGCCGAACGACGAGAGCGGGCTGACCACCCCGGTCGTCGCGTCGGCCACGGCACCCTCGTCGACCGTCACGCCGACGGCCGCGCTCACCGCCGCCAGGTCGGGGGGCCCGGGGAGCAGGTTGAGCAGGCTGCACGTGGTCCCGGCGAAGGTCACGTTGACCGTGTTGGCCGGGCTCACGCTGAACTGGGGCCCGGAGGCCGGCGGCCCGAGGAGGCAGCCGCCCTGGTTGGGGGGCGAGCCGAGGGCGGCCGACTGGTCGACGAGGTGGAAGGCGGACGGGACGATCGCCGTGGTGGAGACCGGGGCGTCGAAGACGAAGGCGACGCTCCCGGTCGACCGGTTGAGCGTGAAGCTGGTCAGGTCGGGCCCGCTCGTCGTCCCGGGGTTGCCGCTGGCCACCGGGAGGCCGATGGCGCCGTCGCTGTTGAGCGGGGTCGCCGCGGTGGCGCAGCTCGCCCCGTCGAGGGCGCCGGCCGAGACGGTGGCCAGGGTGATCGCCGCCGGATCGCCGATCGGCGTGTCCGGCGCGAAGGTCAGGGTGACGCTGGTCGCGCTTGCCGAGATGGTGACCGGACTCGCGGCCGCCGGGCTGTAGCGGACGCCGGTCGCGTCGTAGAGGGCGAACTTCGACGGGCAGACGACCGCGGTGTTCGGGATCGCCGCGGTGAAGTCGAAGTGGTAGGTCAGGGGTCCGGAGGCGGCGACCGGCCCGGTGGTGGGCGCGAGGTCGATCCGCTTGGTGGCCCCCGTCCCGGCGCCGACCGTCCCGACCGGGTTCATCTGGCCGGAGGCGTCGGTCACGGCGGCCTCCTTGACGACGAAGCGGGTGGCCTGGGCGAAGAGGGCGACGTCGGCGTCGCTGAAGCCGACGGCCACGGCGCTGCCCGGGGTGAAGCCGGTCACCGTCCCGGCGTGGAAGGCGGCGTCGGCCGACGTGTAGAAGCCGAAGCTGTTCGTCCCGGCCGCGGCGGTGAGCGGCTCGTTGAAGGTGAAGAGGACGCCCTTGTTCGCCGCGCTCGCCGTGGCCCCGGTCAGCTGCGGGCGGAGGGCGACCCCGGTCGCGTAGGGGAGGTCCGAGCCGGTCAGGGCGGCCGAGCCCTGGACGTTGCCGGCGCCGACGCCGCCGGGGATCGAGGCGTTGACGGCGTTGGCCAGGACGTTCAACCGCGAGTAGCTGCGGACGTCGCCGGGGCCGGTGAACAGGCCGACGACGCAGAAGCCGTTGCCGGTCGAGGTCCGCGTCGAGAGGGTCAGGCCCGGGGCCCCGGACTTGCGGCCCTCGGTGTAGCCCTGGAGGAAGAAGCTCGCGTCGGTGAACGAGAAGGGCGGGGCGAGGATCTGGTCGAAGCAGGCGAGCACCTGCTTGGAGCTGATCGCCTGGGCGACGATCAGGTCGGGGTGGCCGGTCGAGAGGACCGAGCTGTCGGCCAGGGTCGCCGGAGCCGAGCCGAGCATCACGGCGAGGACGGCGAGCACCCCCGTCATCCAGACACTCCGTCGGCTAGACCTCGACATCTTGATACCCCCGCGTTGACATCATCCGTTATGCGCCGGTTGGGCACGGCCGTGGCGGCGCACTCCGTTCCGCCGCCGGGTGATCTTAGTGCGTCTCACCGTGGGAGGTGGCACACCTGGCGGGCGACCTCGGTGGTCAGCTGCGCCAGCTTGTAGAAGACGGCCGGCTGGCGGGGCGAGCTGTCGGAGAAGCTCACGTGGCCGGCCGGGGCGAGGACGACGTAGGTGAAGACCGGTCGGGGCCCGGACGGGAGCGCCGTCCCGGCGGTGGCCGGGTCCTGGATGTCGTCGGCGATGCCGCGCGAGGTGATGAGGAGCGCGTCGGGAAGCGGCCGCCGGTGGCCGTTGCAGGTCACGCTGCCGTCGTCGCGGACGATCATGGCGAAGTCGGCCCCGGGCACCGTGCCGCTCCGGGTCACGGCGAAGAGGTCGGCCGACGCCCCGCCGCACCCGGCCAGGCCGCCGCCGCCGCTGCCGAGGAGGACGACGGCGGCGAGGAGCCGCCCGACCCGGGTCACGCGGCGACGGCCACGCCGCCCCGGCGCGGATCGCCGGCCCCGACGATCGTCGAGCCCAGGCGCTCGACGGCCTGGACGCCGCCGAAGAAGAGGTTCGGCCCGCGGAAGCTCGTGACCGCGTAGCCATCCGCCTCGAGGGCGGCGGCGTCGATCCCCGGCTCGACGTAGACCCGCCCGTCCTCGAAGTGCATGCGCGGCGCCCGGACGGCGGCGTCGGCCGGGAGCCCGTGGTCGAGCACGCCGACGATCGTCTGGAGCAGGGCCGAGCGGATCCGGTTGGATCCGGCGCTCCCGAGGACGAGCTCGACCCGGTCGCCGTCCATGACGACGCTCGGAGCCATCATGCTCGGCATCCGCCTTCCCGGGGGGTGGCGGTGGAAGCCGAGCGGGTTGAGGTCGGCCTCGCCCATGATGTTGTTGACGTGGATCCCCGTCCCGGGGACGACCATCGCCGAGCCCTGGCCGAGGGTGGTCGTCACGCTACAGGCGAGGCCGTCCCGGTCGAGCACGGAGATGTGGGTGGTCGAGCCGAGCCGGGTGGCCAGGAAGCGGTCGAGGAAGCCGTCCTCGATCAGGCCCTCGACGAACTCGGGGGTCCGCTCGTCCTGGGCGCAGGCCATCGCCGCGACGATCTGCCGGGCGCTCGGCGGCGACGGGGCCCGGTCGAGGAGGGAGAGGGAGTAGGCGAGGAGGGCGCCGCCGGCCGACGGCGGCGGGTTGGTCAGGACGTGGCGGCCGCGGTAGCCGACCCGGACCGGGGCGCGGAAGATCGCCCGGTAGGCGGCGAGGTCCGCCCGGCCGAGGGTGCCGCCGCGGGCGGCGATCCAGTCGGCGACCGCGACGGCGAGGTCGCCCCGGTAGAACGGCTCGGCTCCGTCGCGTCCGAGCCGCTCGAGGGCGTCGGCGAGGTCGGGGTTGCGGACCACGTCGCCCTCGCCGAGCCGCCGCCCGCCGGGGACGAAGAGGGCCGCGCCCTCGGGCGTCGAGGCGACGAGATGCTCGAGGATCCGCAGGACATGGGCCTGCTCGAAGTTCAACGCCACCCCCTCGCGGGCGAGGCGGACGGCCGGGGCAGCGAGCTCGGCGAGCGGGCGGGTGCCGTAGCGGGCGCTGGCGGCGCAGGCGCCGGCCGGAGCCCCGTAGGCGCCGCAGGAGGCGGCCCCGACGTGGAAGGTCTGGACGGCGTCGCCGAAGTCGACGTCGTAGGGGCCCATCGAGGTGGCCGGCTCGGGTCCGCTCTCCCGGCCGGGCGCCTCGACGAAGAAGTCGAGCAGGGCCGGGTCGACGCCGGCCCCGGCGACGAGCATGTAGCCGCCGCCCCCGAGCCCGGTGAGGAGCGGCTCGGCGACGAACGAGGCGAGCATCGCGGCCACGGCCGCGTCGACCGCGTTGCCGCCGTCGCGCAGGACGCCGGCGCCGACTCCGGCGGTCAGTGGGTGCCCGGCGGCGACGACGCCGTTCTCAGAGCCGATCATGAACCCTGCTCGATAGCACAGCCGCGCGCCTCACCACCGCCGCGCCGGGCGAGCCGCGCCGGGGGCGACGGTCCGCGGAGTCGGAGATCCGCGGGAACAGACCGGGGCGACCGGGACCGGGACCGCATGGCGTCGAGAGGCCCGGCGCCGAGACCGAAGCTCCGGACCGGCCCGCTCCGCCCGCCGCCTGCGGCCCCGCGTCGGTCAGCGACGGGGGATGAACTCGGGGACGTCGAGCTCGGCGACCGAGAGGCCGCCGCCGCGACGCTCGGACGACGCCCGCGACCGCTCCGGCGGCGGGGTCCGCCGCTGGACGCGCGGCTCGCCGGCCGGCTCCTCGAGGCGCCGGCGCGGGACGGGGGCCCGATCGGAGAAGCCGGTCGCGACCACGGTCACCCAGACCTGATCCTCGAGGTTGTGGTCGACCATCGCGCCGAAGATGATGTTCGCCTCCGGGTGGGCCGCCTCGCTGACCGCCTTGGCCGCCTCGTTGACCTCCCAGAGGGAGAGGTCGTCGCCGCCGGTGATCGACAGGAGGATCGAGTGGGCCCCGTCCATCGAGGTCTCGAGCAGCGGCGAGGAGACCGCGGCGATCGCCGCCTCGACGGCCCGGTTCTCGCCGTGTCCCATGCCGATCCCGAGCAGGGCGTTGCCGGCGTCGGACATGACGGTCCGGACGTCGGCGAAGTCGAGGTTGATCAGCCCGGGCAGGGTGACCAGGTCCGAGACCCCCTGGACGCCCTGACGGAGGACGTCGTCGGCGACGCGGAAGGCCTCGACCATCGAGGTCTTCTTGTCGAGCACGGAGAGGAGGCGGTTGTTCGGGACGACGATCAGGGTGTCGACCTCGGCGGCCAGGGCCTCGACGCCCTGCTCGGCCTGCTCGGACCGGCGGGTGCCCTCGAAGCCGAACGGCTTGGTGATGATGCCGACGGTGAGCGCGCCGATCTCCCGGGCGATCCGGGCGACGATCGGGGCCGCGCCGGTGCCGGTCCCGCCGCCGGCCCCGGCGGCGATGAAGATCATGTCCGAGCCCTTCAGCAGCGCCTTGATCCGGTCGTACTCCTCCATCGCCGAGCGGCGGCCGAGGTCGGTGTTCGCCCCCGAGCCGAGCCCGCGGGTGATCTGGGCGCCGATGTGGAGGGTGACGTCGGCGGTCGACTGCTGGAGCGACTGGAGGTCGGTGTTGATGGCGATGAACTCGACGCCGTTGACCTCGGCTTCGACCATCCGGTTGACCGCGTTGACCCCGGCGCCGCCGACGCCGACCACCCGGAGCACGGGCTGGCCGACCGCGCGGGCCTGGGCGACCCGGGCCTCGAGGTCGGCCCGGGCGTAGACGTCCCGGTCGTCGCGGGCGTAGACGTCGTCGAACTCCTCGACCTCCGGGGGGACCGGGGCCGGGTCGAGGATGTTCTCGGGAATCTCCGAGGAGAAGGCGTGGCGGAGCCGGTCCTGGGGCGTCACCGGGGTGCGGGCGGCCTCGGTCGCCGGCTGGCTGGCGGCCAGCGCCGGGTGGGGGAGCCCGGTTTCGCGCGGGTGGGGCGGCGGGGCCTGGGGCGCGGCGGGTTCGGCGGCCCCGGCCCCGGCCCCGGGTCCGGGGAGCTCGTCCGTCTTGCGGAACAGGGCGGCCAGCGGACCTTCCCGCATGCTCGCTCGCTTATTTCCTGCCATGGAGGACCTCCCTCGCCAGCGCTCTGTAGGACTCTGCGGCCAGACCATCCGGCTCGTACTTCAGGACCGACATCCCCTTGACCGGCGCCTCGGCGAAGCGGATGGTCTTGCGGATCCGCGAGGCGAAGACCCGATCGCCGAAGTTCTCCTCGAGGATCTCGATCGCCTCCTTGGCGTGGATCGTGCGCGAGTCGACCAGGGTCGGCAGGATGCCTTCGATGTCGATGTCTGGGTTGAGGTTCTCGCGGATCATGGCCAGGGTGTTCTGGAGCTGGATCAGCCCCCGCATCGACAGATACTCGCACTGGACGGGGACGATCACCTTGTCGGCCGCCGTGAGGGCGTTGATCGTGAGCAGCCCGAGGCTCGGCGGGGTGTCGATGCAGATGAAGTCGTAGTCCTCGAGGATCGGCTTGAACGCCTTCTGGAGGGAGCGCTCGCGGCCGATCTGGGTCGACATGGCGATCTCGGCCCCGGCGAGGTCGATCGAGGCGCAGGCGATGTCGACCTCGCGCTTGCGGATGACCTCGCGGATCGAGGTGTGGTGGACGAGCACGTCGTACATCGACAGCTCGAGCGTGTCGGGGTCGATGCCCTGGGACATGGTCAGGTTGCCCTGGGGGTCCATGTCGACGCAGAGGACCCGATGACCCTCCTCGGCGAAGGCCGCGGCGAGGTTCAGGGTCGTCGTCGTCTTGGCCACGCCGCCCTTCTGATTGGCGAATGCGATGACCTTGGCCTTGCCGTCCACCGGAGAGGCTCCTTGCCGGAAAGAGTGAGTACGGGCCGTTATTCGCACGCGCCGGGGCGATTCCTTCCAGCGCGTACCATCGCCGGCCGATGACCGGGATCGACCTGCTCGACAAGCGCCTCGCCATCGTGACCGGAAAGGGCGGGTCCGGCAAGTCGACGGTGGCGGCGGCCCTCGGCCTGCGGGCGGCCGGGCGCGGGCGCCGGACGATCGTGGCCGAGATCGGCGGCCGGGGCGACGCCCGCCGGATGTTCGGGGCCGGCCCGGTGGCCCCGGGCGAGCACGAGCTGGCCCCCGGGCTGTTCACGATCTCGATCGACCCGCGGGCGGCGCTCGAGGAGTACCTGGTCGACCAGCTGCCGGCCCGGCCGCTGGCCAGCCTGCTCGGGGGGAGCCGGACGTTCGGCCTCCTGACGGCGGCGACGCCCGGCCTGAGCGAGCTCCTGTGCATCGGCAAGGTCTGGGAGCTCGCCCAGCCCCGCCGGCGGGCGGCCGGGGCCCGCCCCTACGACCTGGTGATCCTCGATGCCCCGGCCAGCGGCCACGCCGTGGCCCTGCTCGCCGCGCCGCGGACGTTCGCCCAAGCCGCCCGGGTCGGCCCGATCGCCCACCAGGGGAGGCGGATCCACGCCACCCTGGTCGACCGGCGGCTGACCGGGGTGGTCGTGGTCAGCCGCCCGGAGGAGGCGGCGGTCACCGAGACGCTCGAGACGGGAGCGCGGCTGGCCGCCGAGCTCGGGCTCGCGCCGGACCGGGTCGTGGTCAACGGCCTGCACCCGCGGCGCTTCGCCCCCCGCGACCTGGTTGCGCTGCGGGCGGTGCTCGCCGCCGATACGTCCCCGGCCGAGCGCCGGGCCGTCGAGCTCGCGGTCGCCGACTACGACCGGGGCCGCTCCGAAAGAGCACAGGTCGGACGGCTCCGCCGGGCGCTGGGCGAGGCGCCGGTCGAGCTGCCGTTCGTCTACGCCGGCGAGCTCGGTCCGGCCGACCTCGCCGGCCTCGGCGAGCGGCTGGAGCCGGGGACGTGAGCCTCGGCCCGGTCCTCGCCGGCCGGCGGATCTGCATCTGCGTGGGGGCCGGTGGGGCCGGCAAGACGACGGTGGCGGCGGCGATCGCCCTGCGACTGGCCGTCGACGGGCGCCGGGTCGCCGTGGTGACGATCGACCCGGCGCGCCGGCTGGCCGGGGCGCTCGGGCTGGCGGAGCTCGGCAACGAGCCGCGGCGGGTCTCGCCGCGGCGCCTGGCCGGCGCGGGGATCGATGCGCGGGGCGAGCTCTGGGCGATGATGCTCGACCCGAAGCGGACCTTCGACGAGCTGATCGGGCGGCTCGCTCCGGACGAGCGGACGCGCGAGGAGATCCTGGCCAACGGGATCTACCGGGAGCTGTCGAGCGCGGTCGCCGGGTCGCAGGAGTTCACGGCGATCGCCAAGCTCTACGAGCTCGACCGGGAGGGCGGGTTCGACGTGATCGTCCTGGACACGCCGCCGTCGCGGAACGCGCTCGACTTCGTCAACGCCCCGGCGCGGCTGACCCAGTTCTTCGACGGCCGGACGGCCCGGGTCGTGCGCGCCCCGACCGGGTTGGCCGCCCGCCTGGTCGGCCGGGGGACGGCCACGGCCTTCGCGGTGCTCCGCCGCCTGACCGGCGTCGACCTCCTGGTCGAGATCCGGACGTTCTTCGCCGCCCTCGGCGGCCTGGCCGACGGCTTCGGCGAGCGGGCGGCCGGGGTGGCCGCCCTCCTCCGCGACCCGGCGACCGCCGTGGTCCTGGTCAGCTCGCCGGAGGCCGAGCCGGTCGACGAGGCGATCGCCTTCGCCGGAGAGCTCGCCGGGGCGGGGATGGGGGTCGGGGCGGTGATCGTCAACCGGATGCACGCCGGCCCGGGCGGGCCGGCCGACCTCGCCGAGCGACTCGCGGGGCGCCTCGGCGCGCGGCTGGCCGACCGGGTCCTCGCCGGGCTGCGCGATCACGAGCTCCTCGCGGCCCGCGACCGCCGGGGGCTCGCCCGGCTCGAGGGGGCGCTCGGCGGGGCGCCGTTCGTCAGGGTCCCCGAGCTCGACGGGTCGGTCCACGACCTCCGGGGCCTGGCCCGGGTGGCCGCCCACCTGTTCGATCAGGGGAAGAGCTCGCCCCGGCCGGGGGTCGAGACGGGCGCGTAGGGCGCGAAGCCGGGCCGGGCCGCCGGACGATCATTTGGAGCCGTCTCGCCGGCCGGCTCGTGGCCGCCGCCGATCAGCTCGTCGGCCAACTCGGCCAGGTCGAGCGCGAGGTGCCCGCAGATGACGTCGCGGAGCAGGGCGCGGAGGTGGCCCTCGATCTCGCGGGCGAGCTCGACGGCGCCGACCGGGATCGGCTCCAGGCCCTCGATGATCGCCTGCTCGAGGGAGACCGCCCGGGCGACCCGGAGGGCCAGGGCGTCCCGCTCGGTGGCCACGGCGCAGAGCACGGCCAGGCGGATGGGCATGAGCTCGCTGTCGGGGCCCTCGGGCTCGAGCAGGGCGCGGAGGGCGAGGAGGTGGTCGGTCAGGGCGACGAGGGCCGTGTCCCGCTCGCAGCCGAGCTCGAAGCGCTCGAGCGCCCAGGCGAGCTCGCCCTGGATCGGCCGGCGGCGGGCCACGAGGTTGCAGAAGGCCCGGAGCTCGTCCTCCTGGTCGGCGGCGATCACGACGGCCCCGCCGGCCCGGCCGCGGACCGGGCCGATCAGCGGCCGCCAGGACGAGCCGCCGCTGCGCATCCAGACGAGCGGGGAGAAGCCGATGCCCGGGGCGAAGAGGCGCATCGCCGTCTGGATGTCGTAGAGGCGCTCGAGCGTCCGCTCGATCCCGTCGGGCTCGTCGCCGGGGGCGATGGCCACGACGACGGACGGCGACTCGTCGGCCGACCAGGCCGGGTCGGGCGGGAGGTCCTCGAGGCACTCGACCGGGGCGAGGAGGGCCCCGTCGCCGAAGGGGACCTGCTCGGCCTCGGTGGTCAGGCCGCGGAGGAGGGCGACGACCACCGTCTCGGCCCGGCCGTCGACGGCCGCCTGCTCGAGCTCGCGGTAGGCCGGGTCGAACCGCTCGGGGGTGATCGCGAACGTCCCGCCGTCGAACACCCGCTCGAGGAACCGGCGGAGCGCCGCCTCGGCCAGGGTCCGCGCGCCGCCGGGCGGGCGGGCGACGCCGCGGGCGTCGAGGTAGGCGCCGAGGCCGTCGAGGCCGACCAGGGCGTCGATCGCCGGGGCGTAGGCCGGGACCCGGCGGACGGCGTCCCGGTGGCGGTCGATGAACTCGCCGGTCAGGGCCCGGTAGCAGTAGAGGGGCGGGCGCATGCCCCGGCCGCCCTCCTCGATCACGTCGAACCGGACCTCGGACCCGGCGTCGCTCGCCGCGGCGAGGACGACCGCCGCCTGCTCGGCGAAGGTGAGCAGGCAGGCGTGAAGCGCGGGAGAGGGCATCGCCTGTCGATTTCGCGTGCCGGGGGTCGGATCCTGCTCGTGGCAGGCTCGCTTGCGTCCGGGCGGGTCGCCGGCTGACTGGCTGCGCACCCGGTTCGGGGCACAGGCTCGGGCCGGCTCCCCGCCCGGCCGCCGCTCGCGGGAGGGGGCGGGGGCGGTTCTCGGAGGGTGCCGCGTGCTCGGGTCGGGCCGTCGATCGGCCCGGTCGGGGTCAGGCGGCTACGGCGGGGTGCGGCGTGGCCGGGGCCGGGCAGTCGTCGTCGCCGGCGAGCCAGCGGCTTCCGTAGGAGCGCATGTCGTCGATCAGGGGGAGGAGGGCTCGGCCCTTCTCGGTCAGGGCGTACTCGACCCGCGGGGGGACCTCGGGGTAGGTGTGGCGCTCGACGATGCCCTCCTCTTCGAGGCCGCGGAGGCGGAGGGAGAGGGTGCGCGGGCTGATCCCGGCGAGCGAGCGCTCCAGCTCGCAGAATCGGGTGCGTCCTTCGGCCAGATCCCGCACCAGGAGAAGCGTCCACTTTCCGCAGACGATCTCGGCGGTACGGCAGACCGGGCAGGTCTCGTCGAACGCCATCTCGCCTAAGACTTTACCAAATGAAGTGTTCGCCGCGGCCGGGCGGTCGGTGGCCGGCCCGCCGCGCACCCCGTGCGGGGCACGGCTCGGGGCGCCGGTCGCCCCGGGGCGCCGCATTCGCCTCGCTTGCGTGATGGGCGCCGGCGGAGGACACTCCTTCGGCACCGATGGCCAAGTCAGACGATCGCGAGCCGGATCCTCGGCCGAAGCTCGACCGGCGGACCGCCGAGAGAGAGCTCGAGCGGCTCCAGCGCGAGCTTGTCCTCCTCCAGGAGTACATCAAGGCCGAGGGCCTCAAGGTCGTCGTCGTCTTCGAAGGGCGGGACGCCGCCGGCAAGGGCGGCGTGATCAAGCGGATCACCGAACGGACGAGCCCGCGCGCCTGGCGGATCGCCGCCCTGGCGACGCCGACCGAGCGCGAGCGGACGCAGTGGTACTTCCAGCGCTACGTCGCCCATCTCCCGGCGGCGGGTGAGGTCGTCCTGTTCGACCGCTCCTGGTACAACCGAGCCGGGGTCGAGCGGGTGATGGGCTTCTGCACCGAGGAGGAGTACCAGGAGTTCATGCGCTCGTGTCCCGAGTTCGAGCGGATGCTCGTTCGGTCCGGGATCATCCTCATCAAGTACTGGTTCTCGGTCTCCGACGAAGAACAGGAGCGACGCTTTCGGGCCCGGGTCAGCGACCCGATGCGGCGCTGGAAGCTCAGCCCGATGGACCTCGAGTCCCGCGCGCGCTGGGTCGAGTACTCCCGCGCCAAGGACGACATGTTCGCCCACACGGACATCAAGCAGGCGCCCTGGTACGTCGTCGACGCCAACGACAAGCGCCGCGCCCGCCTGAACTGCATCGCCCACCTCCTGTCGATGATCCCCTACGTCGACGTCATCCCCCCGCCGCTCGAGCTCCCCAAGCGCCAGGCCGACGAGCACTACGTCCGCCCGCCGATCACCGATCAGACCTTCGTGCCCGAGATCTATTGAGGCAGGCGCCGGCGGCCCTTGACGCCCGCCCTCCCCGCACCGGACGCCGGCGTCCCTTGACGGCCGCCCCTCCCCCGCGCTACTTTGCGTACGCGTACACAATCCTGGCACGAGAGGAGCTGACCATGGCTCGGGAAGCACCGACCCTGTACCCGGCGCTGCGCTATCGCGATGCTCCGGCGGCGATCGACTGGCTGAAGACGGCGTTCGGATTCCAGGAGCTGGCGGTCCATCCCGGGGAGAACGGGACGATCGCCCACGCGGAGCTGAGCTTCGGCCCGAGCATCCTGATGCTCGGCTCCGAGAAGGACGATCAGTACGGCAGCCACGTCGGCCAGGGCTGGCTCTACGTCGCCGTCGACGACCCGGACGCCCACTGCGCGCGGGCTCGGGCCGCCGGAGCGGAGATCGTCCGCGATCTCGGCGACACCGACTACGGCTCGCGCGACTACGCGGCCCGCGACCCCGAGGGCAATCTCTGGAGCTTCGGGACCTACCGGCCCGCGGCCGAGCACCGGCATCGACGCCGGCGAGGATGCGCACGCGCGGGCCGAGGGGCGCGCAGGGGCCGCGGGGCCCGGCCGCCCCGCCCAGCTCTCCCGCCCGGCGGTGGTCGCGGCCGCCCGCCGGATCATCGGGAGCGACGGACCCGAGGCCCTGACCATGCGCCGCGTGGCCGAAGCGCTCGGCAGCTCGACGATGGCCGTCTACCGCCACGTCCGCGACAAGGACGAGCTCCTGATCCTCGTCCTCGACGAGCTCGCCGCCGCCATCCCCCGGCCGCCGCTGCCCGCCGACCCGCGCGAGCGCCTCCTCGCCGCCTGCCGGCTCCTCCACGCCGCCCTGCTCGAGCACCCGTGGGTCGTCGACGTCCTCGCCAAGGGCGACCTGATCGCCCCGTCGATCCTCTGGCTGATGGAGGAGATCGTCGCCGGCCTGGTCGCCGGCGGCCTGACCCCGGCCGAGGCCACCGACGCCTACCGGGCGCTCTGGCAGTTCACCGTCGGAACCGTGATCCTCCGCCGCGGCCTCGACCGCCTCTCGACGAGCGGACGCCCACCCCGCGTCCTCGAGGTCCTCCGCGCCGCCGACCCCGACGACTACCCGACCCTCGCCGCCCTCGCCGACGAGTGGGCCGCCGCCCGCGAGCGCGACACCTATGGCCCCGGCCTCGAGGCCCTGGTCGACGGCCTGCTCCTCAACGCCTCACACTGACCACGCTGGCCGAGCAACGGGCGGCCCGTCAGCCCGAACCCATGCGGCGCACCGGAGGCCGCTCCGAAACTGAGCGAAGTCGGTGCGAGCTAGCGAAGCGACGGAGAGAGATCCTCCATCGTCGTGCCCCGCCGTCCGTCCGCGGCCAGGAGGAGCTTGAAGTCGTGCGGGCTCGACGCCGCCCGCATCGCGTCCTCGACGGTCACGAGGCCGTTCTTGACGTGGGCGAACAGGGCCTGGTCGAACGTCTGCATCCCGTAGTAGCTCCCCTCGGCGATGACCTCGCCGAGCGAGCCGTTCTGGCGGGGATCGACGATCAGGTCGCGAACCCGCCCGGTCATGCGGAGCACCTCGCAGGCCGCGATCCGGCCGCCGTCGGCCCCGGGGACCAGCCGCTGGGAGACGACGCCCTTGAGCGTCCCGGCGATCATCGACCGGACCTGGGCGTGCTGGTGGGGCGGGAAGAAGTCGAGCATCCGGTTGATCGACTCGCTGGCGTCGACCGTGTGGACGGTCGAGAGCACCAGGTGGCCGGTCTCGGCGGCTGAGAGGGCCGTCTGGACGGTCTCCTCGTCGCGCATCTCCCCGACCAGGATCACGTCCGGGTCCTGGCGCAGGACCCGCCGGAGGGCGCGCTTGAACGAGCGGGTGTCGGCCCCGACCTCGCGCTGGTTGATCACCGAGCGCTTGTCCTGGTGGAGGAACTCGATCGGGTCCTCGATCGTCACGATGTGGCACGACCGGGTCTCGTTGATCTGGTCGATCATCGCCGCCAGGGTCGTCGACTTGCCCGACCCGGTGGTCCCGGTCAGGAGGATGATCCCCCGCTGCTCGTTGGCGAGCTCGGAGATCACCGGCGGGAGGGCGAGCTGCTCGATCGTCCGCACCGCGTGGGGGATGGCCCGGGCCACCAGGGAGATCAGTCCCCGCTGGCGGAAGGCGTTGACCCGGAAGCGGGCGACCCCCTCGATCTCGTAGGAGAAGTCGACCTCGTTCTCCTCGGCGAACTCGGCCAGCCGATGATCGTCGTGGAGGATCGAATGGAGCGCCGTCTCGGCGTCGGCCGCGGTCAGCATGTGGGCGCCCTCGGCCAGGGGGCCGAGCTCGCCGTCGACGCGCGCCAGGGGCGGCGCCCCGACCTTGAGGTGGAGGTCTGAGCCTTCGAGGGCGACCACTTCTTTGAGTGCGAGATCGATGTTGAACATGGTGTTGGCCATATCGGCGGCCGACCCCCCCGACTTGAGGGCCCGGCGGGCGACTGGCCGACGGCCTCCCCCGGCCGCCGATCACCCGGCCGCGCCGGCCGGCGCGGCCTGCTCGATGCCCTCGATCACCAGGTCGCGGACGAAGCGCAGGTGGAGGGCCTGGAGGTCGAGCGCCGGCGAGAGCTCGGAGGTCACCGCGTCGATCGTCAGCACCACCTTCATGTAGAGGACGACCGCCGGATCGATGGCCATCCGGTGCGCCCGGGTCGCCTCCAGGAGGTCGACCTGGTAGGCGGCCATGATCTGGCGCTTGCCCGACTCCGCGCGCTCGAGGTCGCGGACGAAGCGCTCGGTCCGCCGGACGATCGCCGCGGTCGCCGCCGAGATCTTCGTCGCCGGGGACGGCTGCACCCACCGGAGGAACTCGCTGATCGCCGCGTCGACGTCGCCGGAGAACAGTCGCCCCGAGTACCGGACCAGCGACTCGCGCACCTCCGGGGAGAGGCGGCCGATGATCCCGAAGTCGACGTAGCCGATCCGGTTCCCCGGGAGCAGGAGGAGGTTGGCCGGGTGGAGGTCGCCGTGGAAGATGCCGACCGCGTAGACCTGGTTGAGGAAGTTCCAGACGATGTTCGACGCCGCCGCGTCGAGGTCGTAGCCCGCCTCCCCGAGCCGCCGGACGGCGGCTGCCCGGTCGGCCCGGAGCTCGCGGATCACGTCGACCAGGAGGATCCCCTCGAGCCGCTCGGCGGTCAGCACCCGGCGGGTCGTCAGCTCGCGGTGGACCTCCGGGTTGTGCTCGGTCTCGGCGTCGCGGGCGTGGGCCCGCATCGTCGCCGCGTTCCGCGCCTCGACCGCGTAGTCGAGCTCGTCTCCCGTCCAGCGCGCGAACTCGTCGATCACGTCGCGGGTCCGCGTCCCCCCGATCGCGTGGGTGAGGTCGATCAGGCCGGCGACCCGGTACATCAGGGCGATGTCGGTCGCGAACAGCTGCCGGACCCCCGGGCGCTGGACCTTCACGGCCACCCGCTCGCCCGTGTGGAGGACCGCGCCGTGGACCTGCCCGATCGACGCGGCCCCGAACGGCTCCCGCTCGAAGGAGGCGAACGCCTCCTCCACGCTCCGGCCGAGCTCCGCGGCGATGATCCGCTCGACCTCGGCGTAGGCGAACGGCCGGACCTCGTTGAGCAGGCCGAACAGCTCGTGGCAGTAGGCCGGCGGGAGGAGGTCGAACCGGAGGGCCAGGGTCTGGCCGAGCTTGACCCACGTCCCGCCGAGCTCCTCGAGCGCCCGGCGCAGGCGGACGGGCCCGGGAAGCTCGCGCCGCCGGGCCGGGAGCAGCACCGGCATCAGCCCGTAGGCGATCGCGGCGCGGACGAGCTCGACGACCCGAACCACCGTCCTCACGCGCGCCCACCTCGGTCGTCGCCCGGCTGGCGCCGACTCACCGGCGACGTGCGACCCGGCAGAGCCGACCTACGCCACGTCGCGGAGCTTCTGCGCCTCGGCCAGGCTCTGGAGCTTCTTCAGCGACTGGTTCTCGATCTGACGGATCCGCTCCCGCGTCACGTTGAACGTCCGCCCGACCTCATCCAGCGTCCGCGGATGCTCACCCCCCAAGCCGTAGCGGAGCTCCAGCACCCGCCGCTCCCGGTAGCTCAAGTTCTCAAGCGCCTCGCGCAGCGCCTCCTTGGTGAGGATCTCCGCCGCCCGCTCGTACGGCGACTCGGCCCGCTCGTCGGCGATGAACTGCCCGAACTCCGACTCCTCCTCGTCGCCCACCGGCTTCTCGAGGGACACCGGGGCCTGGGCCGACCGCTTGATCGAGTCGACCTCCTCGGGGTCGATGCCGGTGACCGCGGCGATCTCCTCCGGCGTCGGCTCCCGCCCCAGCTCGGTCACCAGCTTGCGCTCCGCCCGACCGATCTTGTTCAGCTTCTCCACCACATGAACCGGGATCCGGATCGTCCGCGCCTTGTCGGCCAGCGCCCGGGCGATCGCCTGACGAATCCACCACGTCGCATAAGTCGAGAACTTGAACCCCTTGCGATAGTCGAACTTCTCCGCCGCCCGAACCAGGCCCAGCGTCCCCTCCTGGATCAGGTCGAGGAACGGCAACCCCTGATTGCGATAGTTCTTGGCGATCGACACGACGAGACGCAGGTTCGACTCGACCATCTTCTGCTTCGCGTCGAGATCCCCCCGCTCGATCCGCTTCGCCAGATCGACCTCCTCCTGCGCCGTCAGCAGCCGGACCTTGCCGATGTCCTTGAGGAACAGCTGCAGCGAGTCGGTCGTCATGTCCGGCTTCAGGTCGAGGGCGGTCTTCGCCTTGCGCCGGCCGCGCTTGTCCGGCGCCCGCTCGACCTCGCTCCCGGCCGCCGTCGCCGGATCGATCTCCTCGACCAGCTCGATCTCCGACCGCTCGAAGAACCCGTGCAACTCCTCGAGATCCGCCTCGTCCAAGTCGAGCTCCGACACCGCCCCCTGGATCTCGGCATACGTGAGCACGCCAACCTGCTGACCACGCGTGATCAGACCCTTGACCTCCTCGAGCTCCTGAAGTTCCGCTACTGACATGTCATTCCGTTTCCGTCGCGCAGCCGGGCTTCCCTTGCCTCGGGACGGTCCGACTGAGGTGGCCGCTCAGCATCGCCTGAGCACGGCAAGGCCGGCACCTAGGCCGCACGCTACAGCTCAAACGTATGTTCTCAAATCGTAGGCGCTTTACTTTGTGAAGTCAATGGGTCGAGGCCGGGTCCGGCTCCGGGTCCGCGCCCGGCCGTCCTCCATCAATACGCAGCAGATCGCCCGATGTTTCAATCTCTTCACTTGATCTTCGGCGGGCTTGGCCTGGCGTCCCCGGCGCCGGTGCGCGATGATGGGCGAATGAAGAAGCCCGACGACCCGGACACCGGCGGCGGCGTCCTGGCCGGCCTCCCGACCACCCGCCCCCAGCGCCGGAGCCCCAAGCGCACGCCCCGGTCCGCCGCCTCGACGCCCTCCGTCCGGGCCGCCGCCCGCCGGCCCAGCCGGGCGGCCGAGCCGAGCCGGGCGCGCCGGCCGGCCGCCGGCGGTCCGTCATCCGCCCCGGCCGCCGGCCCGAGCCGGCCCGAGCCGCCGCCGGTCGCCGTCGCCGCCGCCGCCCAGGGCTTCGAGGCGGGGACCGCCCACGGTACCGTCGCGCCCCCGACGCGCGCCGACCTGGTCGGCTCGGTCGTCCACGGCGCCGGCGACATCGTCCACGTCGGCCTCGACGTCGGCCGCCTCCTGCTCCGCTCGGTTCTCCGCCGCCTGCCCGGGTAAAAGCATCCCCCCGGGCCGGCCTGGATTACGTATACTGCTCCGCGCCAGCCGAACCTCTCGAGCGTCCGCGCCGGGAGGGCGGGGGAACCACTGCGGACCCCGGTCCGCTGGGGCGAATCGGTTCGAATCGGGACCGTAGCGCACTCGCGCGAGCCCGTCAGCTCACCCCGTAGGCGGCGACCGCCGAACGAAATCGATGACTCGCGCTCACTTCTCCATTCGCTGGGTCGCCGCCTGCCTGGCCGCGGTCCTCGCCACCCCGGCCGCGGCCCTCGGCAAGAGCCCGTCCGGCGGAGCGCTCGCGCCCGGCGGCGATCCCGCCGTCCAGCCGGCGTCCGTCGGGGGAACCGCCCCGGCGACCCCCTCCGCCGGGCGCCGCGAGCCTGCTGAGCCCCCCGAGCGGAGCGATAGTCCGCAGCCTCGCCCTGATCCGCGGCCACCTCGCCCACGTCCGGGCCGCCGCCGGCGTCGTGCTCGACGTGTTCGACGCCCACCGCGGCTGGCTGGCCGTCGCCCGGGCGCGGTCCGATCCGGCCGGGAACTTCGCCTTCTCCTGGCGGCCGCTCCACATCGGCCGCTTCCTCCTCCGAGCCTCGGTCGCCGCCCGGCCGGCGACCACCGACCCGATCGCCGCCATCGAGGTCTACCGGTCGGTGATCGCCACCTACTTCGGCCCGGGCTCCTACGGGACGCGGACGGCCTGCGGCGAGATCCTCACCCCCGAGCTCGTCGGCGTCGCCCACCAGAAGCTTCCCTGCGGGACGATGGTCGACATCCTCTACGGCGGCCAGACGATCTCGGTCCCGGTCGTCGACCGCGGGCCCTACGCCAACGGGGCCGCCTTCGATCTGACGATGGCCGTCGCCCAGGCCCTCGGCGTCAGCGACACCGTCCGGATCGGCGCCCTGGCGATCGGCCTCCCGGCCGGTTCCTGACCGACCGGCGCCCCCGCGCCCGGGCCCGGGCCCGGGCCCGAGAGGATGATTAGGCGTCCATGGCGATCCCCCTCGAACGGGCGCGCGAGCTCGTGCTCGCGGCCAGCGCCCCGCTCCCGGTCGAGGCCGTACCGATCGCCGAGGCCGCCGGCCGGGTGCTGGCCGCGGAGCTCCGCGGACGGGTCGACGCCCCGGCCGACCGCAGCAGCGCGATGGACGGCTACGCGGTCACCGCCGGGCCGCCCGGACGGACGCTCCGGGTGATCGGGGAGTCGCGGGCCGGCGCCCCGTCCCCGGCCCGGGTCGATCGGGAGACGACCGTCCGGATCGCGACCGGCGGGGTCCTCCCCGCCGGAGCCGAGGCGGTCGTCCCCTTCGAGCGGGCGACCCGGGACGGAGATCGCCTGAGCGTCGCCGACCCGGTCGCCTCCGGGTGGAACGTCCGTCCGATCGGCGAGGACGCCCGCCCCGGCCAGCTCGTCCTCCCGGCCGGGACGCGGCTTGGCGGGATCGAGCTGGCCGCGGCGATCGGGGCCGGGCACGGCGAGCTCGGCTGCCACCGCCGCCCGCGGGTCGCCCTGCTCGGGACGGGCGACGAGCTCCGCGACCCGGGGACCCGGCTCGAGCCGGGCGAGATCCACGATTCGAACACGATCGCCCTGGCCGGGCTCGTCCGCCAGGCCGAGGCGACCGTCGTCCGCCGGGAGCGGCTCGCCGACGACCCGGCGACGATCCGCCGCGGGCTCGAGCGCGCCCTCGGCGAAGCCGACCTGGTGGTCGTCACCGGCGGCGTCTCGGTCGGCCCACACGACCACGTCAAGGCCGCGTTCGCCGGGCTCGGCGTCGAGGAGGTGTTCTGGGGCGTCGCCGTCCGCCCCGGCCGCCCGACCTGGTTCGGCCAGCGGGACGGCGTCCTCGCCCTCGGGCTGCCGGGTAGCCCGGTGGCGGCGACGGTCGTCTTCATGCTCCTCGGGCGGCCCCTGCTCGCCGCCCTCGCCGGCGCGGGCGGCTCGGTCGCCCGCGAGCGGGCCCGGCTCTCGCGCTCGGTCCCCCGCCATCCCGGTCGCACCGAGGCGGTCCGCGTGCGGCTGCGGAGCGTCCCCGGCCTGGGCCTCTCGGCCGAGCCGAGCGGTCCGCCGGGCTCGCACCTGCCGTCCTCGCTGATCGGCTTCGACGGGCTCGGGCTCGTCCCGGCCGGCCGCGGCGAGATCCCCGCCGGCGGCGAGGTCGAGATCGAGCGGCTGTGGCCGTGAGACCGTCCGTGCGGTTGCTCGATCCGGAGGGCCGACCGACCGTCGATGCGACCGGGGCCGTCCGGTCGCTCCAGGCGGCCGACCTGACGCTGGCCCCCGACCAGGTCCGGGCCCTCTTCTCCCCGGCCGGGCTCGAGCGCCTGGCCCGCAACTACTGGCGTTACCTCGGCCGGGTGTCCCTCGGCCTGATCCGGGTCCGCTACACCCCGGCCGAGCGGCAGATCGTCCTCCTCGGGCGACCGCTCGTCCTCCTCGCCTTCGCCCCGCCCGAGTACGCCGTCGACGGGGACCGGGCCGGCGTGCGCTGGGCCATCCGCGGGGGCCTCCTCCTCGACCCGGCCGGCCGGCGCGGGGCCGGAGCCCTCGCGCTCGGGCTCCGCCGGGTCGACGGCGCCGACGGGCGGGTGCACATCGAGGTCGCGGTGACCGCGTTCCGCCCGTCGATCGCCCGAGTCTTCGGCCGCCGGTTCTACGGAGCGACCCAGTCGCGGATCCACGTGCTCATCACCCGCGCGTTCCTCCGCTCGCTCGCCCGCCTCGACCTCACCCGCCCGGCCCCGGGCCGCCACCCCGGCGGCTGACCGCCCCGACGCCCGAGGTCACGGCGGGGCGGGGCCGGCACTCCGACCACTCCGCCCCGCCGCCCGCCGAACCGAACCGACCCGAACCGACCGACCCGACCCGACCCGAACCGACCCGACCCGAACCGAACCGACCCGACCTACTTGACGACGACCTTCATCGTCATGCCCTGGCCGACGTGGATCGTGCAGATGATGCTGTAGGTCCCGGCCTTGGTGAACTTGTGGCTGAAGCTCCCGCTCTTCTGGGTGGCCGAGGCGAACTTCTGGGGCCCGGCCTTGACGGTCACGTTGTGCGGGTTCTTGCCCGTCCAGTGCCAGGTCAGGCTCTGCCCCTTCTTGACGGTGACCGTCGCGTGACCGGCGTCGCGGACGAAGTAGTTGTCGCCGACCTCGACGGACTTCGCGGCGCCGAGCGACGAGGCGGCGAGCGCCCCGGTCAGGAGCACCGCTCCGACGACGGCCAAGAGCAACCTGCGCATGTCGTACCTCCCGTTGGTGGTTTCCCCCAGAGGACGCCGGCGAGCGCGATTCCTTCCGGCCGGTTACTCGTCTTCGAGCAGGCGGCGGACGTGGGCGGCGACGTTGGCCGGGGTGAAGCCGAACTTCTCGAGCAGGACCCCACCCGGGGCCGAGGCGCCGAAGCGCTCGATCGAGACGACGTCGTCGGCGTAGCGCTCCCAGCCCATGGCGATCCCGGCCTCGACCGCGAGGGTCGGGAGATCCTCGGGGAGGACCGATTCGCGGTAGTCGTCGTCCTGCTGCTCGAAGAGCTCCCATGAGGGCATCGAGACGACGCGCACGGGGAAGTCGAGCTCGTCGCGGGCGGCGAGGGCGACCCAGACCTCGCTGCCGGTGGCGACGATCGTCGCCTCGGCGTCGCCGGAGGCGGTCTCGGCGAGGACGTAGGCGCCGCGGGCCAGCCCGTCGGCCGAGGCGTAGCCGCTGCCGGGAGAGCGGTCGAGGACGGGGAGGTCCTGCCGCGAGAGCGCCATCGCCGCCGGCCCCTCGAGATCCTCGAGGATGACCCGCCAGGCCTCGGCGGTCTCGGCGGCGTCGCCCGGGCGGAGGAAGACGAGCCCGGGGATCGCCCGGAGGGCGGCGAAGTGCTCGATCGGCTGGTGGGTCGGGCCGTCCTCGCCGAGGGCGATCGAGTCGTGGGTGAACACCCAGGCGACCTTCAGCCCCATCAACGCCGACAACCGAATCGACGGGCGCATGTAGTCGGCGAACTGGAGGAAGGTCGACCCGTAGGGCCGGACGATGCCCCCGTGGGCGGCCATCCCGTTGACCGCGGCGCCCATCCCGTGCTCGCGGACGCCGAAGAACACGTTGCGCCCGGCGTGCTCGGTCGTGAAGCGCTCGGCGTCGGGCCAGATCGTCATCGTCGAGCTGGTCAGGTCGGCCGCCCCGCCGACCATCGTCGGCGTGAACGGCTCGAAGGCGGCCATCGTCTTGCCGCCGGCGACCCGGGTCGAGAGCTTGTCCTTCTCCCAGTCGGTGGGGAGCGCGTCGGCGAGCCCGGGGAGGGGCCGGCCCTCCCAGGCGAGGTCCCACTCGTCGGCCAGGTCGGGATGCTTGGCCCGCCAGGCCTCGAAGCGCTCGTTCCACTCGTCGTGGAGCCGGGCGCCCTCCTCGGCCATGCCGAACGTCTGGTACACCCCGTCGGGGACGAAGAACTTCTGGTCCGGGTCCCAACCCATGAGCTTCTTGGTCAGGGCGACCTCGTCGTCGCCGAGGGCGGCGCCGTGGGCCTTGCTCGTGCCCGCCTTGTTGGGCGACGGGTAGCCGATGATCGACTTGACCCGGATCAGCGACGGCTTGTCCTCGACCTTCTGGGCATGCTTGATCGCCGTCTCCAGCGCGACGACGTCGTTGGCGTCGTGGACGTCCTGGACGTGCCAGCCGTAGGCCTCGAAGCGCTGGTCGACGTTCTCGCGATCGAAGCTCAGGGAGGTCGGCCCGTCGAGGGAGATGTCGTTGTCGTCGTAGAGGTAGACGATCCGGCCGAGGCCGAGCTGGCCGGCGAGGGAGGCGGCCTCGGAGGCGATGCCCTCCATCAGGTCGCCGTCGGAGCAGATCGCGTAGATGCGATGGTCGATGACCTGGGCGCCGTAGTGCTCGCGGAGGAAGCGCTCGGCCATGGCCATCCCGACGCCGTTGGCGAACCCCTGGCCGAGGGGGCCGGTGGTCAGCTCGACTCCGGGGGTGACGTTGGTCCGGTCGAGCTCGGGGTGGCCGGGCGTCTTCGACTCCCACTGGCGGAACCGCTCGAGCTGCTCGATCGGGAGGTCGTAGCCGGTCAGGTGGAGGACGGCGTAGAGGAGCATCGAGCCGTGACCGGCGCTCAGGACGAAGCGGTCGCGATCGGGCCAGGCCGGATCGGTCGGGTCGTGGCGCATGATCTTGCGGAAGAGGACGAAGGCGGCCGGGGCCATCGCCATCGGAAGGCCGGGATGCCCGGAGTTGGCCTTCTGGATCGCGTCCATCGCCAACGTGCGGATCGTCTCGATCGACAGCTGCTCGGTATCGGATGTGAGGGGCACGAAGTTTCGCCTGTCTCTGGTGGTCAGAAGCGCAACGGACGGCGGAGTGGGCCCGCGAAGCATCCCGGCGGCCCCATCCCCGGCAACTGTATCCGAGCGGCGGGCGACAGCGGCTTGCGGCGGGGCGGCGGGCGCCCCAGCCGGCCGGCGCCGGCGACGCCGATGTGGCCGGCGCCCCGAGGCGGATGCTGATGGCCGGTGGCCGCCCTCAGCAGGTCGCCAGGGACGCGGAGCGCCGCCGGTGCGCGGGCATGGCTCGACCGCGATCCCGCCCGCCGGCCCGGCCCCGGCGGCCTACCGGCGCGCGGGCGGGACCCGACCGCGATCCCGCCCACCGGCTGAGCCCCGGCGGCCTACCGGTGCCCGGGCGGGACCCGACCGAGGTCGGGGCGCGTCCGGATGTTCGCGCAGTCGACGCAGACCGCGTCGGGAATGACGCCGAGCCGCATCAAGAGGGAGAAGACGTGGCAGCCGAGGCAGATCGCCAGGAAGGCCTCGAGGCCGGCGGCGAGGATCATCGCCACGAGCAGCCCGTCCGCGACGGTCGACCACCCGAGGGCGAGCGCCGCGACGGCCGCCGCGACGGTCATCGTGGCGCCCAGGCCCTGGGCGAAGCGCTTCGGCGGCCCCGGGACCGGTTTGGCCGGGCCGAGCCGCGGGGCGACCACGACGCTCGCCAGCCGGCCGAGCGGGCTGAGCGTCGGTCCGGTGAGGGCGCGGGCGACGAAGCCGTAGGCGAGCGGGACGAGCAGCCAGTACCAGGAGGTCGCCAGGGTCACCGCGGCGAGGAGCACGACCCCGCCGGCGACGACGCGGGCCGCCTTCTCGTTCACCGGGTTCGGGAAGCTGAACACCGCTCGCATCCTCCAGGCGAGACTACCGGGGGGGCGAGCGAGAGCCCGCTCCCCGACGCCGCCGCTGCTGACCCGGGCCGGTGCGACCGGCCAGTGGACGCGTCCGCTAGCCCTCGCGCAGCTCGGCCATCTTCTGCCGGTCGTGGGTCGCCTTGATGCGGCGGACGGTGCCCGAGCGCGAGCGCATGACGAGCGACTCGGTGGTCGCCGAGCCGCTGCTCAGGAGACGGACCCCCTGGAGGACGTCGCCGTCGGTCACCCCGGTGGCCGAGAAGAAGGCGTCGTTGCCGGTGATCAGGTCGTCGTGGGAGAGGACCCGGTCGACCTCGTAGCCGGCGTCGACCGCCGCCTGGCGCTCCTCGTCGTTGCGGGGCCAGAGGCGGCCGAGCATGCCGCCGCCGATGCACTTGATCGCCGCCGCCGAGAGGACGCCCTCCGGCGTGCCGCCGTACCCCCAGAGGAGGTCGACCGGGGCGTCGTCGGTGACCGCCAGGAGCGCGCCGGCGACGTCGCCGTCGGTGATGAAGCGGACGCGGGCACCGGCCTCGCGGACCGCCTTGACCGACTCGTCGTGACGGGGACGGTCGAGCATGACCACCATCACGTCACCGATGTCGGTGCCCTTGCGCTTGGCGATCAGGTGAAGCGTCTCACCGAGCGGCCGGTCGAGATCGAGCAGGTCCTTGATCGCCGCGGCGCCGGCGATCTTGTGCATGTAGAAGACCGGACCCGGGTCGAACATCGTGCCCCGGGGGGACAGGGCGATCACGGCCAGGGCGTTGGGCATGCCGCGCGCGGCGAGCGTCGTCCCCTCGAGCGGGTCGACGGCGATGTCGACCGCCGGGGGCGAGCCGTCACCGATGTGCTCGCCGTTGTAGAGCATCGGCGCCTCGTCCTTCTCGCCCTCCCCGATCACCACGACGCCGTCCATGGCGACCGAGCGCAGGGCGTGGCGCATCCCGTCGACCGCCGCCTGGTCGGCGTCCTCCTTGTGACCGCGCCCGACGAGGCGGGCGCAGCCGAGCGCGGCGGCCTCGGTCACCCGGACCAGCTCGAGGGCGAGGTTGCGGTCGGTGCCGATGCCGCTGAGGCTGCTGCTTCTGTCTGGAATGCTCATCCAATCGTCCCCGGTGGTTTGCGGGCGCCTGACCGGCTCGCCCAAGCGGGTCGCGACGCCGGATGGCGTCAGCCTGCCGCGGCGATCGCCCGGCGCCGACAGCTCGTGGTGAGTCGGTCGCCGGCCAGCCTATCGGGCGTGGATGCGGCGTGCCAGCAGAACGGTCCGACGACCCCTCGGGCTGGTGATAGTTTGCGCCTGTGCACCCGTCGACGACCAGGCGGCCGTGGCCCGAGCCCCGCCTCGCTCCGGCCGTGTCGCGATGAGCGGCCTGGTGATCGGCGTCGACGTCGGCGGCACCAAGGTGGCGGTGGCCGCGCTCGGCGAGGAGGCGTTGCTCGCCCCGACCGACTGCGAGGGGCCCGAGGAGCTGATGGCCGAGATCGTCCGGCTCGTGCGGACGGCGGCCGCCGACCGGGAGATCGCCGCGGTCGGCGTGGGCATCCCGTCGGTGGTCGAGTTCGCCACCGGACGCGTCCGCTCGAGTGTGAACATCCCGCTCGAGGACGTCCCCCTCCGTGAGGAGCTGTCCGCCCGCCTCGGGGTGCCGGTGTTCGTCGACAACGACGCGACCCTCGCCGCCCTGGCCGAGGCCCACGACGACACGGGCACGCTCGCCGCGCCCAACCTCGTGATGCTCACGGTCGGGACCGGCGTCGGCGGCGGCATCGTGATCGGCGGCCGGGTCTACCGGGGGACGACCGGGGCGGCGGCCGAGCTCGGCCACACGCTGATCGCCGTCGACCCCGACGCCCCGGTGACCCCTGGCTTTCCCAAGCCGGGCTCGCTCGAGGCGATGGCCGCCGGCCACGTCCTCGACGATCTCGCCCGGGAAGCCGCCCTCCGCCACCCCGAGTCGGCGCTCGGCCGCCACGGATCCGAGGCGACCGGCCCCGACGCGGTGGCCGCGGCGCAGGCCGGCGATGACGTGGCGATCGCCGTCGTCGCCCGCCTCGGACGCCGGCTGGGGATCGGCATCGCCAACGCGATCAACACCTTCGACCCGGACGTCGTCGCCGTCGGCGGCGGCGTCTCCGCCGCCGGCGAGCTCCTCCTCGGGCCGGCGCGGGAGGCGGCCGCCGGCTACATCCTCCCCGGGGTCGGCACCCGCACCGAGATCCGCATCGCCCACTCGGGCCCGGCGGCCGGGGTGCGCGGGGCGGCGCTCCTGGCCCGGACCGAGCTCGCCCACCACTCCGGAGAGGCGGCCCCCGTATGAGCGAGAACCCCCTCTCCGCCGGCCTCGAGCGGCTCCCGGTACCGGCGACCAACCTGGTCATCTTCGGGGCCACCGGCGACCTGGCCAAGCGCAAGCTCCTCCCGGCGATCTACAACCTCGCCCACGAGGGCGCCCTCCCCGAGCGCTTCAACCTGATCGGGACCTCCCGGTCGGCGATGTACAACGAGGAGTTCCGCGAGCTGGCCGCCGAGGCGATCCGCGAGTACTCCCGGCGCCCGCCGGACGAGGCGGTGCTCGAGGGGCTGCTCGCCGGGGTCCGCTACATCGCCGGGACCTTCGACGATCCGACCGTCTACGAGGGGCTCGAGGTCACCCTCGACGCCCTCGACAAGGAGGCCGGCGAGCCGATGGCCCGCTGCTTCTACGTCTCGACGGCCCCGGCCTTCTTCCCGGTGATCGTCCGGGAGCTCGGCGATCGGGGGCTCAACCATTCGGACACGGCCCCGGTGCGAATCGTCATCGAGAAGCCGTTCGGGACCTCGCTGGCCGAGGCGCGCGAGCTCAACCTCCAGGTGCTCGAGGTCTTCGAGGAGGCCCAGGTCTTCCGGATCGACCACTACCTGGGCAAGGAGACCGTCCAGAACATGCTGGCGATTCGCTTCGCCAACGGCATGTTCGAGCCGCTCTGGAATCGCAACTACATCGACCACGTCCAGATCACCGCGGCCGAGGAGATCGGCATCGGGACCCGGGCCGGCTACTACGACACCGCCGGCGCCCTGCGCGACCTCGTCCAGAACCACATGCTCCAGCTCCTGACCCTCCTCTGCATGGAGCCGCCGGTCGTCTTCTCGGCCGACGAGGTGCGCGACGAGAAGGTCAAGGTCCTCCATGCGATCAAGACCCCCGCGGAGATCGACGACATGGCCGTCCGCGCCCAGTACGACCGCGGCGTCGTCGGCGGCGTCGAGGCGCGGAGCTATCTCGACGAGCCGGGGGTGCCGCCGGCCTCGGCGACCGAGACCTACGTCGCGCTGCGCCTCGAGGTCGACAACTGGCGCTGGGCCGGGGTGCCCTTCTACCTGCGGACCGGCAAGCGCCTCGCCCGGCGGGTCACCGAGATCGCGGTCATCCTCAAGCCGGTGCCCCACATGGCCTTCGGCGGCCAGGAGGTCCCGCCGAACGTGCTCGTCCTGACCATGCAGCCGAACGAGGGCGTCTCCCTCTCGCTGGGGGCGAAGATCCCGGGCACCCGGATGAGCATCCGGCCGGTGAACATGGAGTTCCTCTACGGGACGGCGTTCATCTCCCAGTCGCCCGAGGCCTACGAGCGGTTGATCCTCGACGCCATGCGCGGCGACGCGACCCTCTTCACCCGCAACGACGAGGTCGAGGCCCAGTGGCGGATCTGCGACCCGATCCTCGCCCGCTGGGCCGGGCACCCGGTCGAGCTGCCCAAGTACCCGGCCGGTGGTCAGGGGCCGGTCGAGGCCGACCAGGTGCTCCTCGAGGGCCACCGATGGCGCGCGATCTGAGCCATCGGCGGCCATGAGCCCGGCGGTCAACGACACCGTCTGGGCCGAGGAGGACACGACGCCGGCCGCGATCGAGGCGGCGCTCCGCCGGCTGCTCGTCGAGCGCCACGCCGAGAGCAGCCTCTACGTCCCGGCCCGGGTCCTCAACCTGGTGTGCGTCGTAGAGAAGGAGTGGAGCGGCGAGATCGCCAACCGCCTGCGCGCGGTCGGGCGCCACCACCCGTCGCGCACCATCGTCTGCACGGTCAGCCGGGGACGGACGACCCTCGACGCGGTGGCCAGCGTCGCCGCGACCGCGAGTCCCGAGCCGGGGTCGTTCGCGCTGACGCGCGAGACGGTGATCGTCGACATCGGCCCCCAGCACGTCCCCTACATCGACTCGATCGTCGACCCCCTGGTGGTGACCGACATCCACACGATGGTCTGGGCCCCGCACGGCCACTGGGACGCGGTCGCCGCCCTCCGGCGCATCGCCCCGATCGTGCTGCTCGACGTGAGCGCCGACCCGGACGTCGGCGACGCCCTGCGGCGCGCCCGCGGCCTCCTGGCCGACGGCCGCGAGGTCGTGGACCTCGCCTGGATCCGCTCGGCCCCGTGGCGCGAGCGCGTCGCGGCCACCTTCGATCCCCCGGCCATGCGGGCTCGGCTCCCGGAGATCTCGGGGCTCGAGGTCCGCCACCACGCGTCCTCGGGCGCCGGCGCCCTCCTGCTCAGTGGCTGGCTCGCCTCGCGTCTCGGCTGGGACCCGGCCCCGCTCGAGCGCACCGGCGACGGCCGCGCCCACGGCGAGGTCCGCGGGCCGACCGGCTCGGTGGCGATCCGGCTCGAGATCGTCCCCCAGGACGTACCCGGCCTGTCGGGGATCACCGTCGAGCTCCGGGGCGGGACCTCGCTCTCGCTCGACCGGGGCCGCGGCGGACTCCACGCCGTCCGGGTCGGCCCGGACGGCCGACGGCAGGAGTGGACCCTGCTCGGCGCCTCCCGCGGGGAGGGGGGCATCCTCGGCGAGGGGATCCGCCACGCGATGCTCCGGGACCGCATCTACGAAGAGGCTCTCCGGGCCACCGCCGGCCTCCTCGCCTGAGCCTCGCTCGCTCACCCGGCGAGCCTTCTCGTGTGTGAACATCCGGCAAACCGGGGTACGAGAGATCCGATCGCCGATCGGGTGCGCAATACAGTCCCGACAGGCAACGGGGAGGTCCCGGGCGGGACGGGGCAGGCAGCAGCTGACATGGCACAACTCGAAACCACCGGGCTGGAATCCGCCCGCGAGCGTACGCACCGCCTGGTCGCGGGGATCGACGAGGTGGACCTCGAGCGGGTCCACTCGCCGCTGATGAGCCCGCTCGTCTGGGACCTCGGCCACATCGCCGCGTTCGAGGATCTCTGGCTCGGCCACCGGCACGGCGGCCTGCCGCTGCTGCGGCCGGAGCTGATGGAGGTCTACGACGCGTTCGAGACCCCTCGGGCCGATCGGGGCGCACTCCCCTACCTGCATCGGGCGGAGGCCGAGGACTTCCTCGACGAGGTCCGGGGCCGGGTGCGCGAGCTTCCCGTCGGCGACGGCTACCTCCACGAGCTGGTCGCCCGCCACGAGAGCCAGCACAACGAGACCATGCTCCAGACGCTCAACCTGGCCCGGATCGCGCGGCCGGGCGCCGAGGAGCCGGGGCGGCCGGCGGCCTCGAGCGGGCTCGACCTGGTCCCGGTGGCCGGGGGGTCCTTTCCGCTGGGCGCCGAGCCCAAGGACGGCTTCAGCTACGACAACGAGCGGCCGGTCCATCCGGTCCCGGTGCGGCCGTTTCGGATCGGGCGGGTGCCCGTGACCAACGGCGACTGGCTGCTGTTCGTGAGCGACGGCGGCTACGAGCGCCGCGAGTGGTGGACGGCGGCCGGGTGGGCCTGGCGGTGCGCCGAGCGGATCGAGCGTCCGCTCAACTGGCTGAGCGACGAGCTCGAGTGGCGGCTGGCCGACGGGGGCTCGGCGCTCGACCCCGACCGTCCGGTCGTCCACGTCGCCTGGTACGAGGCCGACGCCTTCGCCCGCTCGCGGGGGCTGCGGCTGCCGACCGAGGTCGAGTGGGAGGCCGCCGCCACCTGGGACGGCGAGGCCAAGGCCAGCGGGACGACGGGCGCGGCGAACCTGCTCGAGTCGGGCGTCACCGGGACGACGGCGGTCGGCGCCTTCCCCGACGGGGCGGCCCCGTGCGGGGCGCTCGACATGATCGGCGACGTCTGGGAGTGGACGGCGAGCCCGTTCGACGGCTACCCCGGCTTCGTGGCCCGGCCCTACCGCGAGTACTCGGAGGTCTTCTTCGGGCCCGACCACCGCGTCCTGCGGGGCGGTTCGTTCGCGACGAGCACGGCCGTGATCTCCCCGACCTTCCGCAACTGGGACTACCCCCACCGCCGGCAGATCTTCGCCGGCCTGCGCCTGGCGGCCGACGCGTGATCGAGCCGACGCTCGGCGCGAGCGACGCGATCCGCATCGACTGCTGGGCCGACGAGGACCGCTCGCTGGCCGACGACGTCCTCGACGGCCTGACCAAGCCGTTCAAGGAGCTCCCGCCGAAGCACAACTACGACGAGCGGGGAGCCGAGCTGTTCGACCGGATCTGCGAGCTGCCCGAGTACTACCAGACCCGGACCGAGCGCTCGATCCTCGAGCGGTACGCCGCCCAGATCGTCGCGGCCAACGGCGCGGTCGAGCTGGTCGAGCTCGGGTCGGGCATGGCGATCAAGACGCGGGTCCTGCTCGACGCGATGGACCGAGCCGGGACGCTCGCCCGCTACGTCCCCCTCGACGTGACCGAGACGGTCGTCCGCGACTGCGCCCAGGAGCTCGTCGACGAGTACCCGGGCCTGCGGGTGCACGGGGTGATCGGCGACTTCGAGCGCCACCTCGATCGGGTCCCCGCGGCCGCCGGACCGCGGATCGTCGCCTTCCTCGGCGGGACGGTCGGCAACTTCGCTCCGGGCAGCCGGCGCCGCTTCCTGCGGGGCGTGGCCGCCCTGCTCGGGCCGGACGACCACCTCTTGGTGGGCATCGACCTGGTCAAGGACCCCCTCGTCCTCGAGGCGGCCTACGACGACGCGCAGGGGGTGACGGCCGAGTTCAACCTGAACCTGCTCCATGTCCTCAACCGCGAGCTGGACGCCGATTTCGATCCCGAGCTGTTCCGTCACGTGGCCCTGTTCGACCGCCGCAACGAGTGGATCGAGATGCGCCTGCGGGCGACCGAGCAGCAGAACGTGGCGATCGGGGCGCTCGATCTGGAGATCGAGTTCTCCGAGGGCGAGGAGCTCCGGACGGAGATCAGCGCCAAGTTCACCCGCGCCCGCCTCGACGCCGATCTCGCGGCCGCCGGCCTCGTCCTGGCCGACTGGCTGACCGACGACGACGAGCAGTTCGCGCTCGTCCTGGCCGGCCCGGTCCGGGCGTAGACCGTCGCTCAGCCGAGCCGTTCGACCAGCATCGCCTGGCCCATCCCCCCGGCGACGCACATCGACTCGATGCCGTAGCGGCCGCCGGTCGTCTCGAGGTCGTTGAGCAGGGTGGTCATGATGCGGGCGCCGGTCATCCCGAACGGATGGCCGAGGGCGATCGCCCCGCCGAACGGGTTGAGCTTCTCCGCGGGGATGCCGAGCTCGGCCATGCAGGGGACGATCTGGGCGGCGAAGGCCTCGTTGATCTCGACGACGTCGATCTCGTCGATCGTCATGCCGGTCCGGGCGAGGAGGGCCTGGATGGCCGGGATCGGCCCGATGCCCATGAACTCGGGCTCGACCGCGGCGACCGTCGAGGCGAGGATCCGGGCGCGGGGGGTGAAGCCGAGCTCGGCGGCCCGGGTCTCGCTCATCACGAGCACGGCGGCGGCCCCGTCGTTGAGGGGGCAGGCGTTGCCGGCGGTGACCGTCCCGTCCGGCTTGAAGACCGGCTTGAGCTCGGCCAGCTTCTCGATCGTCGTCCCCGGACGGGGTCCGTCGTCGCGGGTCACCACCGTGCCGTCGGGCGTGGTCACGGGGACGATCTCCCGATCGAAGTGGCCGGAGTCGCGGGCGGCGACCGCGCGGGTCTGGGAGATCAGGGCCCAGGCGTCCTGGGCCTCCCGGGTCACCCCGTAGCGCTCGGCGACGTTCTCGGCGGTCAGGCCCATCGGGATGTAGACGTTGCAGATCGCCCCGTCCGAGCCGTCGAGGCGGGGATGGAACTGGAAGTCCGGGCCACCGGCGGCGCGGGACACGGCCTCGACGCCGGCGGCCACGTAGATGTCGCCCTCGCCGGCCCGGATCGCGTGGAAGGCCATGCGGATGGTCTGGAGCGAGGAGGCGCAGAAGCGGTTCACCGTGCACCCGGGGACGTGGACGTCGATGCCGGCGAGGAGGGCGGCGTTGCGGCCGATGTTGTAGCCCTGCTCGCCGGCGCCGAAGGCCGCGCCCATCATCACGTCGACGATCTCGGCCGAGTCGAGGTCGGGGGTGCGCTCGAGCAAACCGCGGAGGGCCACCGCGGCGAGATCCTCGGCCCGGACGTCCTTGAGCGAGCCCTTGAAGGCCCGGCCGATGGGCGTCCTGACGGCGTCGACGATGACTGCTTCGGGCATGCAGGGGTCTCCTTGATCGGGGCGGGCCATCGATTCTAGGGTGGCGGGACCCCCGCCCCGGCTCGTCTGACATGATGGCCCGCATCCGCCGGGGACCGCTCGCCATCGCCGTATCGGTCGTCGTGTCGCTCGCCGCCGCCGGGCCGAGTCAGGCCAGCGCCCGCCTGATCACCTTCTCCCAGGACGCGATCTTCGCCGGAACGGCGCGCAGCCTCGAGGTCGACGTCGCCGGCCGCGCGCGCGAGCGGCGCGTCGCCGCCTCGACCCTCACCTTCCGCCTGACCGCCGGCCAGCTGGCCCGGCTGCGGGCGGCGATCCGCGCGGCCCCCCTCGGCGGGTTGCGCCCGTCCTACGTGCCCCCGCCGAACCTCGTCGTCATGGACGGCGGGACCGAGACGGTGACCCGGAACGGCCGTTCGGTCAGCGTCGCGACGGGCGCCGCCCACGTCCCCCGCCGGCTCACCCGCCTGCTCGGCGCCCTGACCGCCCTCATCCGCTGATCGGCCGACGTCCCCCGCCTGCTCCCCGACCGTCCTGCCGCGCTGACCGGCCGACGTCCCCCCGCCTGCTCCCCGACCGCCCTCCCGCGCTGACCGGGCCGACGTTCCCCCGCCTGCTCCCCGACCGCCCTCCCGCGCTGATCGGTCAGCCGGCGCTCGGCGGAGCCGGATGGCGGGGCTGGTAGAGGCCGAGCTCACCGCCGCCGGGGAGCGCGATCGCCGTCACGAGCCCCCATCCCTCGTCGCGGACCGGTCCGGTGAGCTCGGCGCCCCTGGCCTCGAGCTCGGCCACGGTGGCCTGGACGTCGTCGCAGGTCAGGTAGAGCTCGTGGCGCCCAGCGGTGGGCGCCGGGTGGGCCGCGAGCTCGGCCGCCGGCAGGCCGAAGATCAGCCAGCCGCCGCCGGCGTCGACCGCCGGGAGGTCGAGGACCTCAGCGAGGAAGGCCCGGAGCGCCGGGGCGTCCTCGGTGAACACGACCGCGTGGGCCCCGGTGATCAGAGCCCGAGCCCCTTGACGCCCATCTCGTCGAAGCCGACGTGGTGGGCCAGCTCGTGGCGCACGGTCCGGGTCACCTGGTCGCGAAGGGCCTCCGGGTCGGCGCCGAAGTCGCGCCGGAGGGTGTCGCGGAAGATCACGATCCGGTCGGGGTGGTCGTCGCGGTGGGCCCCGTCGCCCTGGTAGAGGCCATAGGCGCGGACACGGCGCCCGTGGTCTGAGATCACCACCGGGACGTGCTTGAGCGCGTTCTGCAGGAGGTCGGGCAGCTCGTCGAGGGCGTCGCGCACCAGCTCGGCGAAGTCGTCGTCCGAGAGTGGGTCGAGCTCCATGAACTCGACCTCGTCCGGGTCGGCGGCCAGGCCGTCGTGGGCGAGGCGCTCGGAGTGCTGGACGAGGAGCTCGAACTCCTCCTCGGAGGCCGGATTGCGCCAGTCGCCGAGCCGGGAGGAGACCAGCGCGACGACCACCCCCATCACGGCGACCCCGGCGACCAGGGTGGCGAGGAACTCGAGCAGGCGGATCGGGCCCGACGGGCTCGGGCCCTCGAGCAACCAGACGAGGGTCAGCCCGACGCAGAGGGCGGCGACCGCGGCGCGGAGGACCTTGGACAGCGGCGGCGGCGCGGGCATCGGCCTAGCGGAGGCTCCGGGCGATCACGAGGCGCTGGATCTCGTTGGTGCCCTCGTAGATCTGGGTGATCTTGGCGTCGCGCATCATCCGCTCGACCGGATACTCCTTGACGTAGCCGTACCCCCCGAGGACCTGGATCGCCTCGAGGGTGACGTACATCGCCGTGTCCGAGCAGAAGACCTTGGCCATCGAGGCGTACTTCCCGGCGCCCGGCTCCTGGCGGTCGACCATCGCGCAGGCCCGGTAGAGGAGCTCGCGCCCGGCCGCCGTGCGCAGCTCCATGTCGGCCAGCTTGAGCTGGATCGCCTGGAACTCGTTGATCGCCCGCCCGAACTGGCGCCGCTCGCGCGCGTATGCGACGGCGTAGTCGGTCGCGCCCTGGGCGATGCCGACCGCCTGGGCGGCGGCGCCGAGGCGCGTCCGCTCGAGCGCGGTCAACGCCACGGTCAGCCCCTTGCCGATCTCGCCGAGCACGTTCTCCGGGCCGACGCGGACGTCCTCGAAGATCGGCTGGCCGGTCGGCGACCCCCGGATGCCCAGCTTGTGCTCGAGCTTGCCGACGCTGAAGCCCGGCCGGTCGGCCTCGACGATGAAGGCGGTGATCCGGCGGTTGGCCCGGTCGGTCACGGCGAAGACCACGTAGAAGTCGGCCACCCCGAGGTTGGTGATCCAGTTCTTCGTCCCGTTGATCACCCAGTCCTCGCCGCTGCGCACGGCGCTCGTCGCCATCCCGCCCGGATCCGAGCCGGCCTCGGGCTCGGAGAGGGCGAAGGCCGGCGACCACTCGCCCGACGCGCAGCGGGGGAGGAAGCGCTGCTTCTGCTCCTCGGTCCCGAACAGCTGGATCGGCAGGGTGCCGAGCTCGTGGACCATCAGGATCAGCGCGCTCGAGGCGCACGACTTGGCGATCTCCTCGATCGCCACGTTGAGCATCAGCGTCCCCGTGCCCGTCCCCCCGTGCTCGACCGAGAAGGGCAGGCCGAGGATGTCGTGCTCGGCGAACAGCTCGCGCACGTCCCACGGATACTCGGCCCGCTCGTCGATCTCCGCCGCCCGGGGGGCGACGCGGGCGACGCAGATCTGGCTGATCGCCTCGCGGAAGTCGGTGATCTCCGCGGGCAGCCGGTAGGCGTCGGCGAGCGTCTCCATCCGGCACCTGATGCTAATGCACCGTCCCCCGGCGCCCGTCCCGTCAGACGGTGCGGGCGGTGGAGGGCAGGGACGGCGCCGGCTGGGCGGGCGCCCGGAAGCCGGGAGCGGCGCGCGCGGCGTCGCCCGGCTCGTCGGCGATCCGGCGCCAGACGGCGATCTTCCCGGTGCGGATGACGAAGGCGACCCTGGCCGTGCCCCCGACCCCGGCCCCGCAGTCGGCCCCGGGGCGGCGCATCAGGAGGAAGAGGGCATCGACGTAGCCGCCGACCCGCCGGGCGTCGAGGAGCTTCGCGCCGCACGGGAGCGCCCGGTTGACCGCACGGGCGTCGCCCGCGGTCCGCACGACGGCGACCGGCTGCCCCGGCGCGATCTGGACGCGGCTCGGGGTGGCGAAATAGTCGGAGGCCGCCCCGACGTCGCCCCGGGCGAGCGCCTGCGACCAGGCCCGGATCACCGGCACGTCCCCAGCGGGGGCCGGAGGGTGGGAGCCACCGCCGCAGCCGGCGAGCGCCGCGGCGACGGCGATCGATCTGGAGACCCGTGGCGCCATCCGACCATGATCGCAACCGCCGGCCTCAGCCGTTAACCTGAGGCGGGTGAGCTCCGCCGACTCCGCCCAGATCGAGATACCTCCGGAGATCGCCGCCGAGCTCCTGGCCCGCGGCGCCCAGTTCATCGACGTCCGTGAGGGCTACGAGCGGGAGGCCGGCTACATCGCCGGGACTCGCCACATCGAGCTCGAGCGGCTCGCCTCCCAGGCGGCGACGATCGAGCGCGACCGGCCGGTGGTCTTCCAGTGCCGGCTCGGCGCCCGCTCGGCGATGGCCGCCCAGGCGTTCCGGGCCGACGGCTACGACGCCTACACGCTGACCGGCGGGCTGATGGCCTGGGTGGCCACGGGCCTGCCGATCGAGCCGGAAGGCGGCTACGTAGCCGACCACTAGACGGCCCTCAGTGGAGGAGGGTCAGGGTCTTCACCTGGCGCATCTTGCCGAGCAGGGTCAGGCTCGGCTTGAAGCCGACCGAGTGGATGAGGTCGGTCATCAGGGGCATCCAGGCGAGCATCAGGTAGAGGCTGATGACCAGGGCCGCGACGCGGAGCGCCCGCCCGCGGGCGAGCGCGGCGAACGGGAGCAGCCACAGCACGTACCACGGGAGCTCCCAGGTCAGGGTGAGCAGGAGGGCGACCGTCGCGTAGCCGGCCGGGACGATCCAATCGCGAGTGCGCGCCGCCCAGACGGCGGCCGCGACGACCGCGCCGACGAGGATCGCGTCGAGGATCGCCTTCATCGTGTCGGTGACGCCGCCGTAGCCGAGGAGGTAGCCGATCACGTTGGGTAAGCCGACCAGGGTGATCAGCGTGCTCTGCTGGGCGAGGTTCGGCACGCGCGCCCCGAACGCGTAGACCGCCACCCCGCCGAGGACCACCCCGCCGAGCGCCATTCCGGCGAGGAGCCGCAGGCGGCGGGGAGCGCCGAGGAGGAAGATCGGGAGGAGCATCCCGGCCGAAGCCTTGACGGCGACCGCGGCCATGAGCAGGAACCCGGCCCCGACCTCCCGCCCCGGCCCGGGCTCGGTGGCCGCGGCGGCCGGACGCCGGGTGCGCGCGTCGAGCAGGAGATAGACGGCGAGCATGACGAGGAAGACGAGGATGAAGTCGTTGTGGTCGCCGCCGAGGCCCCAGACCAGGACGAGCGGGTTGAGGCCGACGAAGAGGACCGCCCGGAGCGGGTCGCGGCCGAGGAGCTCGGCGCAGCGCCAGACCAGCCAGAGGGAGCCGAGGCTGGCGAGCAGCAGCGTGCCCTTGAGCACCCAGAACGAGGCGCCGATCCCGAGCGGGACGAGGGCGAAGCTGAAGAGGGTGAAGACCGGCCCGTACGGGCTCAGCAGGGAATGCCAGTTGCTGAGCTGGTAGCTGAGGTCGAGGTGGGGCCCGAGCGCCGGGATCGTCGCGTACGGGTTCAGCCCGTAGAGGACCTGCATCCGCCCGTAGTTGATGTAGTTGAAGACGTCGGTGAGCGAGAGGGGCGGCGAGAGGAAGAAGATCAGCTCGAGGACGACGACCGCGGCGATCGCCCAGCGCGCCCGCAGCCGCGACGAGCAGGCGAGGACCACGAGGTAGCAGACGTACATCCCCCCGACCAGGGCGGTCAGGAGCATCTTGCGGGCGGCGTCGCCCGGGTGATAGGCCGTGGCCAGGGGCGCGAGCGGACCGGCCATCCAGCCCGGGAAGGCCTTGAAGCTCCCGGGCGAGAGGATCGACGCCCGGGAGGCGACGACCGCCACGTAGCCGAGGCTCCCGAGCATCATGAGGACGAGGGCCACCGTCCCGGCCGCCGTGGCCAGGGCGGCCCGCTCGTGCCCGCCGCGCGCCTCGGCGTCGAGCGGTCGGGCCGGAGCGCGCCGCCCCGCGGTCGCCGCGTCGGGGCCGAGGACCGAGCCGGTGGAGCTGGCTGTTATCCGCTGGCTGGACAATGTCGGAGGGCGCGGCGACGGTTCCCCCGGGGCGAGCCGCGCCGGTCGGCCGCGAGCCGGGCTGCCCCGAGGATACTGGCCGGGCCGAGCGCGACGGCCCGCTTGCAGGCACAACGCCACGGAGCCCGCGTACCCGGCGGGCTCCGGTCGCACCCCCTGGCCGGGCACGACGCCACGGAGCCCGCGCATCCCGCGGGCTCCGCCTGGCCGGGCACGACGCCACCGAGCCCGCGTATCCCGCGGGCTCCGCCTGGCCGGGCACGACGCAACGGAGCCCGCGTATTCCGCGGGCTCCGGTCGCACCCCCTTGCGTCAGCTCGGTCGCTCAGATGGCGACGACGTTGACGGCCTTGGGCCCCTTGTCACCGGCTTCGGCGTCGTAGGAGACCTTGGCGCCCTCCTGCAGCGAGCGGTAACCCTCGCCGACGATCCCGGTGTGATGGACGAAGAGATCCTTCTCGCCGTCATCCGGCGTGATGAAGCCGAATCCCTTGTCATCGCTGAACCACTTCACGGTGCCCGTAGGCATACGTCCCTCCACTGTCTTTGTCCTTGCTAGCGACGCGGAGGATGCTTCAAGAAAGCTTCGACTGCGAGCGCTCGCACTGCCCTTTGCGCCGGCTGTCCGGCAGATTTCGCGCACGACGGTAGCAGTTCTGCGCGGGATCGCCGGGCCGGGCGCTCAGCGCTCCCGGACGAGGAGCGACTGGGCGGCCACCCCGACCGGTCCCCGCTCGTCGTGGAGGCCGCTGAGGGCGAGCGCCCCGGCCCCCGGCTCGATCTCGGTGCGGGCATCGAGCAGCACCCAGTCGCCGTCCGGGAGGCGCCGGAGATGGATGACCAGGTCGGGATTGACGAACGTCGTGCGGGCGAAGTCGAGCTCGGCGCTGACGCCGTTCCCGAAGTCGGCGGCCGCCGCCACCCGCATCAGGGGCGTGGGCGGCTCGTCGTCGACGATCGGACGCCGCAGGCGCAGCCAGACGGCGACCGGTCCGGCGGCCGGCCGCCCCCGGGCGAAGCGCATCTCGATCGCCGTGCCGGCGAAGCTCGGTCCCGGTCCGGCACCCAGCACGAACGGCGTCCGCGAGAGCGCCGCCGGCCGGTCGACGTCGAGCGGGGCGGGCCCGGCGGCGAGCGCCGGGTCGTCCGGGACGCGGGCGACCCGGAGCGCCGTGACGCGGCAGACCTCGACCCCGCCGGCCCGCAGGGCCGCGCCGACGAGCTGCACCCGGCGGCCGGGTCGGAGCATGGTCAGGTCGAGCTCGAGGGGGGCGACCGGCACCGGGCGCAGGAACTCGTAGGAGAGGCGGGCGACCGCGAGGTTCCCGGCCGGCTCGAAGCGCTCGATCGCCCGGGCGAGCAGTCCGGCCGGGGCACCCCCGTGGAGCGCGCCCGCGGCCCACGGCCCCCGGGCGTGCACCGTCGGCACGAACCGCCGTCCGGCGCTCTCGAAGACCGGCTCGTCCACCGGGGCGGATCCTATTGGCCCCGGTCGGGCGCGCGCTAGGCTTAGACCATGCCCGACAAGGTGAGCAAGTCAGATCAGGAGTGGCGCGAGGAGCTCACTCCCGAGCAGTTCGAGGTGCTGCGCAAGAAGGGCACCGAACGGGCCTTCACCGGCGAGTACAACGCCGCCAAGGAGGCCGGGGTCTACCGTTGCGCCGGCTGCGGAACCGAGCTCTTCCACTCGGACGCGAAGTTCGACTCGGGCACCGGCTGGCCGAGCTTCTACGAGCCGGCGGAGGGCGAGAACGTCAAGACCGAGACCGACCGATCCCTCTTCATGCGCCGGACCGAGGTGCTCTGCGCTAGCTGCGACGGACATCTCGGCCACGTCTTCGACGACGGCCCCAACCCGACCGGGCTGCGCTATTGCATCAACTCGGCGGCGCTGAAGCTCGACCCGAAGACCGGCGACTAGTCCCGCCGACGCTCTTCCACCGGCTCCTCCCGGCCGGGGAGCCGGTCGACGCGGCCGGGCTCCTGGACGGCCTGCGGCCGGAGCTGCGGGCGCCGCTCGGGCGCCCGCACGTGGCGCTCAACATGATCGCCTCGGTCGACGGTCGAGGGGCCGTCGACGGGCGCACCCGCGGCCTCGGCAGCCCCGGCGACCGCGAGATTTTCCACCGGCTCCGCGCCCAGGCCGACGCCGTGATGGTCGGGGCCTCGACGATCCGCGACGAGCGGTACGGACCGCTCATCCGCGACCCGGAGCTCGCGGCGCTCCGCGAGGCCCGGGGCCAGCCGGCCCAGCCGCTGGCGGTGACCGCCAGCCGGAGCCTCGACTTCGATCCGCGGCTCCCGCTCCTGGCCGATCCCGATTCCCGCGTCGTCGTGCTGACCCCGTCGAGCGGCGAGATCCCCCCGTCCGCGGCCCGCGTCTCCTACCTGCGGGGCGGCTCCCTCGCCGAGCAGCTCGCGGCGGTCCGCCGGGACCTCGGCGTGCGGTCCATCGTCTGCGAGGGTGGCCCGACGCTCAACGGCGAGCTCCTCGCGGGCGGCCTGGTCGACGAGCTCTTCCTCACCATCTCGCCGCTCCTCCTCGGCGGTCCCGATCCGCTGACCATCGTCGAGGGCCCGGCCGCCCGGACCGACCTCGCGCTGGCCTGGCTGCTCGAGCACGCGGGCCTCCTCTACGCCCGCTACCGCGTGATCGCTCCCGACTGAGGCTCGGACCCGGCCGCCGGGTCGTCCGCCGCCGCCTCGCGCGAGACGACCTCGAGGAGCTCGGCGGCCAGCCTGGTCCCGTCGGCCTCGGCCCGCGGCGTGGCGGCGATCTCGACCACCACCTCCTCCCCGTCCAGCTCTACCAGGCTGACCCGCGGGCCCGAGCGGAGCGGCGTGGCCAGCGCCGCCCCGATCGACCGCTCGAGGTCGACGGGCGTGACCCCGGCGGGCAGGCGGGCCCGCAGGTTGACCGCCGCCGGCTCGCGCAGCGAGGCGATGGCCGAGCCGAGGACGACGCTGTTGGGGACCATCACGTTGTCGTCGCCGTCGGCGAACGTCGTGTAGAGCAGGCCGAGCGAGCTCACCACGCCCTCGACCCGACCCGGCGCGCCCTGGAGGCGCACCCGCTCGCCGACGCGGAACGGCCGCGCGGTCAGGAGGACGGTGCCGGCGATCAGGTTGCCGAGCGTCTGCTGGGCCGCGAGCCCGACGACCACCGCGGTGAACGCCCCGCCGACCAGGAGGGCGCGAAGGTCGATCCCGGCGAACCCGGCCGCGACGATCGCGGTCGCGGCGACCGTGACCAGCCGGATCAGGAACCCGACCGTCCCGGCTCCGGCCGGGTCCATGCGACGGAGCAGGACCGGCCCGAGCGCCCGGCCCACGTCCCGGGCGAGCGCCCAGCCGAGCGCGACCACCACGATCGCCACGATGCCGCGGATCGGGGCGTCGAAGACCCGGAGGGTCGCCCGGCCGTCGCTCTCCCGCTCGCCGAGCAGCGGGTAGCGGCTCTCGAAGAGGAGGATCACGGCGACCACGAGGACGGTCAGCCCGGTCGCCTTGACCCGCGCCCGCCGGGCGGCGGCGGCCGAGATCTGGCGGGCGAGGCCGAGCTCGCGCCAATGGCGCCGGGGTCCGGTCTCCTCGGCTGGCTCGTCAGTCATCGCCCGTGGACATTGTTACCCGCTGGTGACGAGTCCGCCGATTCCCCGCCGTCGCGGCCATCGCTCCTGCTACGGTCGAACGTGAACAGACGAACCCAAGTGGTGGCGGACAGCGAAGATCCGCCGGAAAGGAACGACCGTCATGTCCTACGTGGACCTGCACCTGCACCTGCTCCCCGGGGTGGACGACGGAGCCAAGGACGAGCGCGACGCGCTGACCTACGCCCGCCGGCTCGCCCAGGAGGGCGTCCGCGAGGTCACCGTCACCCCGCACATCAGCCCCGCCTGGAAGCTCGACGTGGCGAGCATCCCCGGGCGCGTGGCCGCGCTCCAGCGCCTGATCGACGAGCAGCGCCTCGGCGTCCGGCTCCATGCCGGGGGCGAGCTCCATCCGTCGATCGCCCTCGACCTGACCGACGCCGAGCTGGCCGTCCTCGCCCAAGGCCCGGCCGGGAGCCGATGGCTCCTGCTCGAGACTCCGTTCTCCGGCGTCGACGAGACGTTCGTCGGCGTGTGCGCCGGCCTGCGCGCTCGCGGCTACGGCCTGGTCATCGCCCACCCCGAGCGAGCAGGGAACCTGCTCGCAGACGGGGGGCTCGACCTCCTGCGCGCCCAGCTCGGTGCCGGAGCCGTCCTCCAGATCAACGTCTGCTCGCTGCTCGGCAACCACGGCCTCCGAGCCCAGGAGACGGCGGTCCACCTCCTCCGCAACGGCCTGAGCTACGCGATCGCCTCGGACGCCCACCCCGGCACCCGGGGCCACACCCTGCGCCTCGGGTTCGAGCTCGCCCTCCGGGCCGGGGCGTCCTCGGTCCAGGCCTGGCACCTGACCCAGGCCAATCCGCGCTTCCTGCTGCGCATGGGCATCCCCCAGGCGCCGTCGCCGGCGACGGCCGCCGCGCTCGAGCTGCTGCTCGACTGAGCGCCTCAGGCCGGCCGCGGGTCGGCCTGCCGGAGCTCGACCGCCTTGGCATCGGCGATCGCCCAGCCGAGGCGCTCGACCAGCTGGCTGGTGAAGTGCTCGCTCTCCAGATCGGTCGGGCCGACGCGCTCGGCCATCATCATGACCGGCTCCTCGGTGTCGGCGGGCAGCGCCTCGACGATGATGCGGGGCATGGCGGCCTCCTCTTCTCCCGGCTGGGGGTTGTGGATCGCTGCGCCCCGGATGATGCGGATCGGGCCTTAATGCCGTGTGAAGATGTAGCGCCCTAGACTGCCGCCGATGACCAACTCCCGCATGCTCGCCATCCTCGCCGCCGCGGCCGGGGTCGTGCTCCTGGTGATCGCCGGCGTCTACTTCGCCGAGCCGGCGAAGTCGCTCCCGTCGTTCTTCCCCGGTTACGCCTCGAACGGCAACTACCACCACAACAAGCACGGCATCGCCGCCCTCCTGGTCGCGCTCGCCTGCTTCGCCTTCGTCTGGTTCTCGAGCGGACCGAAGACCGCCCGCGCCTGAGCGGGCCCCTCCCTAGCGCCCCGGGCGCGCAGCCCGGGGCGTGGGTGGGGAGGGCTCTCGGGGCGATCCGTGAGGAATCGCCGTGATCGGCGAGAGCTCGCTGGCGAGGTGGTCAGGCTCGCGAGTCGGAGTCCATCACGGGTCGCGCCGCCCCACGTCAAGATCCTGATAAGCCCGCACGGGAGTTCACCGCCTCGTCACACTCACCCGGCGGTCCCGGGCGAATCTGACCGGGATGGGGATCTCGCTCGCACCGGCCGCCCCCGGCCGCCCCCGCCCAACCCGGGGCCGCCGGGCGCCCCGGACGCTCGCCGTGGCCCTCCACGACGTCGAGCCGGCCACCTACGAACACTGCGCCCTGATCCGCGACTGGCTCGCCGACCACGGCGTCGAGCGGGTGACGCTGCTCGTCATCCCCGCCCGCGACCTCCACCCACTGTCCGACCGCCGCCCCGAGATGGCGAGCTGGCTGCGCGAATGCGCGCTCGCCGGCGACGCCGTCGCCCAGCACGGCTTCCGCCACCGCGGCCCCGGCCGGGCCGGCTGGCCGCGCGACGCGTGGGCCCGGGTCCACGGCCACGAGGCGGAGTTCGTCGGGCTCGACCGCGACGACACCCGCCGGGCGGTCGACGCCGGCCGGCGGGTGCTCAAGCTGGCCGGCGTCGAGCCCCGCGGGTTCGTCGCCCCGGCCTACGCCTACACCGCCGCGCTGCGCGAGATCCTCGGCGCCCGCTTCGACTGGTGGGCCGGGTTGATGCGAATCCACGGTCGCGACGACCGGCGCCGGCTCGGACCGCCCGTGCGCGTCCTCTCGCCGGCGCTCCTGCGGCTCGGCGGCCGGACCGCCGGCCGCACGCTCCGCCTCGACCTGCATCCGAGCGACCTCTCGGCCACCGCCCGCATGCTGGCGCTCGAGTCGCTCCTGCGCCGCTCGGCCGGGCGCACGGCGATCACCTACGACGACCTGGCCGGCTAGCCGCTAGCGCCGGCGCCGGCGCTGCTTGAGGGAAATCCCCTCGAGCAGGTGGGCGACCGTCTCGCAGGCGTCGACCGCCGCCTCGAGCGACTCGAAGATGTCGCGCCAGCGGATGACCACCATCGGATCGATCCCGCTCACGAAAAGCGAGGCGACGGCGTCGCGGCGGATCCGATCGCCCTCGTTCTCGAGGCGATGGACCTCGACGAGATGGGTGGCCGGTTCGCCGCCGGTGCGCAGGCAGCGCAGCGCCCGGGCGACCTGCTCGGCCGCTCCGACGAGCACGTCGGCCAGCTCGACCGCCGACTCCATCGTCGCCTCGACGGCGTAGATGCCGAGCGTGTCGGCCACCTGCTCGGCGTAGTCGACGATGTCGTCGAGCGCCGTGGCCAGGGCGTAGCCGTCGCCGGCGTCGAACGGCGCCCGCATCCGCCGCGTCCCGCCGATCCGGTGGATCACATCGTGGGTGATGCGATCGCCCTCGTGCTCACACCGCAGGATGTCCCCGGCGAGGCTCGCCTGCTCCGGATAATCGGTCAGCAGGTCCCGGAGGAGGACACACGCGCGCTGTGCGTTGTGTCCGGACTCCTCGATCAGCGTGAGCAGGCCGTCGTCGGTCGATCGTCCGAGGAGGAGCGCCATCGCGCCAGCCTGACGTCCGGGCCGCCGGCGCGGCGCGGCTCTCACGCCTTGTTCACGAGTCGATCACCGTTTGATAACACGCCGGCCCGGTCCGCCCGGGAGCCTTGGCCCCGATGGAGGACATCGACGTGCTTCAGGCGGGCGAGCTCGAGATCCGGCTCGGCGAGGGCCTCGTGCGGACCGGCGGGGACGTACTGACCCTGTCGGTGCGGGAGTTCCAGCTCCTCGTGGCCCTGGCCCGGCGCGCCGGCGGGATCCTCCGCCGCGACGAGCTCTACCGCGCCGTCTGGGGCGCCGAGCTCCGACCGGGCGACCGCTCGGTCGACGTCTACGTCAGCAAGCTCCGCTCGAAGCTCGACGCGGCGATGCCGGACCAGAGCTACATCCACACCCACCCCGGGTTCGGCTACCGTTTCCAGCCGCAGCCTTCACGAAATCTTGACAACCGGGTGGCCGCCCCCGTGCAGACTGGCTCCGGCGACAGACTCTAGTCCGCGCCCAGCCGCGCGGCCGGGTCGAGCGCCCGGCGAGCGATCGCGGCCAGGTCATGACAAACAAGGAGTCCACGTGAAGCCACGCAATCTGGTCGCGCTGTCGGCGACCGCCCTGCTCTCGCTCGGCCTCGCCGCGTGCGGCAGCTCGAGCTCGAGCAGCTCCACCTCGAGCTCGACGGCGAGCACCTCGGGGAGCACGACCATCAACGGCGCCGGCTCGACGTTCGCCGCCCCGGTCTACTCCCAGTGGGGCGCCCAGGGCGGACCGTCCGGCGTCGCCGTCAACTACCAGGCCGTCGGCTCGGGTGCCGGGCTCACCGCGCTCGAGACCAAGACCGCCAACTTCGGGGCCAGCGATCCGCCGCTCAAGCCGGCCGACCAGGCCGCGATCGCCAAGAACGGGAGCCCCGCGGTGGAGATCCCGATGTTCCTCGGCGCGATCACCGCCTCCTATAACCTCCCGGGCGTCAAGACCGGCCTGAAGCTCGACGGCAAGACCCTGGCCGACATCTACCTCGGCAAGGTGAAGACCTGGAGCGACCCCGAGATCAAGGCGCTCAACCCGGGCGTGACCCTGCCGAGCACGCCGATCACCACCATCCACCGCTCGGACTCCTCGGGCACCACCGCCGGCTTCACCGGCTTCCTCGCCGCCGTCGACCCCGAGTTCATGACCAAGGTCGGCTCGGGCAAGGACGTCAACTGGCCGGGCGGCACCGGAGCCAAGGGCAACGCCGGCGTGGCCGGAGCCGTCCAGCAGACGCCGGGGGCGATCGGCTACGTCGAGCAGGCCTACGCCCTGCTCCACAACTTCACCTATGCGTCGATCAAGAACAAGGCCGGCAACTACGTCGCCCCCAGCCTCCCCTCGGCCACCGCCGCCGCCCAGGGCGTGAAGGTCCCGGCCAACCTCGGCTTCGCGATCAGCAACCCGGCCGGGGCCCAGGCCTACCCGATCACCTCGCAGACGTTCATCGTCGTGAACCAGGACCTCTGCAAGGCCGGGAGCTCGCCGGCGGCGGCCAAGGGCGTCGTCAAGTTCCTGGCCTACGGGCTCGGAGCCGGGCAGTCGGTCCTCAGCGCGGCGGACTACGCGGCGCTGCCGGCGGCGATCCTCACCAGGGCCAAGGCCGCGGCGTCCGGGCTCCTGTGCAACGGCACCGCCGTCAGCGCGTCGTAGGCTCCGGCACGCGGCCCTAGCCCCTCGTGCCCGACGGACCACCCCCCCACGGCGACCGCTCGCTGCTCGAGCGGTCGCCGTTGGCGCGCCTGCCCGACCGCGCGCTCAGATACGGCCTGACCACCCTGGCCGCGCTGATCCTCGCGCTGATCGTCTTCTTCTTCGTCCGCCTGGTCGCCGAGTCGCACCCGGCGCTCTCGAAGTTCGGCGTGCTCGGCTTCACGTTCGGCAACGACTGGAACGTCAACCTCGACCACTTCGGCGCCCTCCCGCTGCTGGTGGGGACGCTCGTCACCTCGTTCCTCGCCCTGATCATCGGAGTCCCGGTCGCCGTGGCCACCGCGCTCTTCATCACCGAGCTCTGCCCCCGGCGGATCCGCACGCCGGTCACGATCCTGATCGAGCTGCTCGCCGCCGTGCCGTCGGTCGTCTACGGACTCTGGGGCATCTTCTTCCTCGCCCCCAAGCTCTTCCCGGCCGAGAAGTGGGTGGCCGGCCAGCTGTCGTTCATCCCCTACGTCGGCGGCGGCACCGTCACGATTCCCAACCAGTTCGTCAGCGGCCTGGTCCTGGCGATCATGATCCTGCCGATCGTCAGCGCGATCTCGCGCGAGGTGATGGCGACGGTCCCGGCCGACCAGAAGGAGGCCGCGCTCGGGCTCGGCGCGACCCGTTGGGAGATGATCCGCATCGCCGTGATCCCCTACTGCCGCTCGGGCATCGTCGGCGGCGCGATGCTCGGCCTCGGGCGGGCGATCGGCGAGACGATCGCCGTGACGATCCTGATCGGCGACTCGCCCGTGCTCGGCCACAACCTCTTCGGCCAGGGCTACACCCTGGCCGCGGTGATCGCCAACGAGTTCGGCGAGGCCACCGGCCTCCACCGCTCCGCGCTCTTCGCCGCCGGCCTCGTCCTCTTCGTCCTCACGCTCGTGGTCAACGGCATCGCCCGCTACTTCGTCATGCGGGCGGCCCGGACCACCCGGGTCGTCCCGGCCGAGCCCTCCTCGGGGGTCGGCGCGACGGTGGCGGTGGGGGCATGACCGACCCGGCGCCCAACCTGCTCGCCGCCTTCGCGCCGAGCCCGGCCCGCCGCCGGCGCGACCGGATCGCCCGGGCGACGATCGCCGGGCTGACCGTGCTCGCCCTCGTCCCCCTCGTCCTGATCGTCTACTACCTGCTCCAGAAGGGGCTCGGGTCGTGGAGCTGGACCTTCTTCTCGACCGACCCGACCGGGGCCAGCTTCTTCCGCAACGTCTCGATCGGCGGGATCAAGAGCGCGATCCTCGGCACGCTCGAGATCGTCGCTCTCGGCTCGGTCATCGCCATCCCGATCGGCGTGGGGGTCGCCGTCTGGCTGGTCGAATACGGCCGCACCCACCCGTTCGCCAACCTCGTGCGCTTCTTCGTCGACGTGCTGACCGGCGTGCCGTCGATCGTCTTCGGGCTCTTCATCTACATAACGCTCGTGATCACCAACGTCGTCGGCCGCGGCCTGGCCGGCTACAAGGGCTCGCTCGCCCTGTCCCTGCTCATGCTGCCCGTGGTCATCCGCTCGGCCGAGGTCATCCTCCTGCTCGTGCCGAACGCGCTGCGCGAGGCGGCGCTGGCCCTGGGCGCCCCCCGCTGGCGGGTGATCCTCCGCGTCGTGCTCCCGACGGCGCTCCCCGGGATGGTCACCGGCGTGCTCCTGGCCATCGCCCGGGCGGCCGGCGAGACGGCGCCGCTCCTCTTCACGATCGGCGGCGCCAACCGGACCTCCTACGCCCTGGGCTCCCAGATGAACGCCCTCCCCCTCCAGATCTACAACGACATCATCTCCCCGACCACGGCCGTGATCGATCGGGCGTGGGGCGCCGCGTTGACCTTGGTGGTAATGATCCTGATCCTCAACCTCGCCGCCCGTCTGATATCGCGAAGGAGCCGAGTCGCATGAACCCCGACGCATCGAGTTCGCCGACCCGCGGCGCGACGGGTCGTCGCCCCGCGGACGCCCGGCAGGCGGTCCCGCCGGCTGCGGCGAGCGCCGCGGCGGACCAGCGCCCGCAGGCCAAGGCGGCCCACGCCGTCCGCCTCGAGGGCCTGCGCGCCTTCTACGGCAAGGCCGAGCAGGTCAAGGGCGTCGACCTCGAATTCCACGCCAACCAGGTGACGGCGATCATCGGGCCGTCGGGGTGCGGCAAGTCGACCCTCGTCCGCTGCATCAACCGGATGCACGAGGAGATCCCCGGCGCCCACGCCGAGGGGCGGGTCCTCCTCGACGACGTCGACGTCTACGCGCCGTCCGTCGACGTCGTCGCCGTGCGCCGGGCGATCGGCATGATCTTCCAGAAGCCGAACCCCTTCCCGACGATGTCGATCTTCGACAACGTCGCGGCCGGCCTGCGTCTGTCGGGGACCAGCCGGGGCGACCTCGACGGCCGGGTCCAGTCCGCCCTGCGTGGCGCCGGGCTCTGGGACGAGGTCAAGGACCGGCTCGGCCAGCCGGGGGTCGGGCTCTCGGGCGGCCAGCAGCAGCGCCTGTGCATCGCCCGCTCACTCGCCGTCGAGCCCGAGGTCCTCCTGATGGACGAGCCGTGCTCGGCGCTCGATCCGATCGCCACCCTCAAGATCGAGGATCTGATCGAGGAGCTGAAGCTCCGGGTGACCATCGTGATCGTCACCCACAACATGCAGCAGGCCGGGCGCGTGGCCGACCGCACCGCGTTCATGCTCGCCGGCGAGATGGTCGAGGTCGGCCCGACGCAGAAGATCTTCACCAATCCGGATGACTCGCGGACGGAGGAATATGTCACGGGCAAGTTCGGATAGCCACCCCGGCCGACCGCACTTCCAGGGGGAGCTCCAGCAGCTCGAGGGGCAGACGCTCGCCGGGGTCGACCTCCTCGTCGACCAGCTCGACCGCACGATCGAGGCGCTCTGCCACCAGGACATCGAGCTCGCCTCGCTGGTCATCGTCGACGACGATCGCATCGACGGGCGCTACCTGGAGGTCCACCAGGGCATCCTCTCGCTGCTCGCCCGCCAGGCCCCGGTGGCCGGCGACCTCCGGCTGGTCGCGGCCCTCCTGCACGTCATCAAGCACATCGAGCGCATGGGCGACCAGTGCGTGAACATCTGCAAGCTCATCCCACTGTCGGGCAACGAGCCCCCGACCGAGCCCCGGATCCTCGAGATGGTGCTGCGCATGGGCGCGCTCGCCCGGGCCGAGGTCGTCCAGGCGAAGGTGGCCTTCGCCGGCCGGGACGTCCGGCTGGCCGAGGACCTCGTGCGCCAGGACCAGGAGGTGAACGCGATCCAGCGCGACATCTTCCGCCGGGCGATCGAGATCGGCGACGACGCCGACGTCCGCGAGTGGGCGATGACGATCATCCTGATCGCCCGGTGCATCGAGCGGATCGGCGACAACGCGGTCGACATCGGCGAGCAGACGGCGTTCGTGGTCACCGGCCTCTTCCGGGAGTTCTCCGACTCCTCGCACCCCCACGCCCGCCGCTGACTCCGGCGCGATGTGAAGATCGCGTGACCTCGATTGCCCGCCCCGGCGTGCGTCCGCCGGGGAGCTAGACTCTCGCCGAGATGACGGACCACCCTTCCGCCACCGTGGGGGCCGAGGCGCTGGGGGCGCTGGCCGCGCCGCCGGGGCTTCGGATCGCCGTCCTCGACCGGGATTCCGGGTTCCTGGCCGTCCTCGGCAAGCGGCTCGAGCGGGCCGGCTGGGAGCAGCGCGTGCTCGCCTCGACGGTCACCCCCGACGCGATCGCCGCGATGCGCCTGAACGCCGTGGTCGTCGACCTCGCCGTGCTCGGCCCCCACTGCTGGGACTGGCTCGACCGCCTGTGCGGGGCGCTGCCCGAGCTCGGCATCGTCGTCTGCACCGGCTCGTCCACCGTCGCCCAGCGGGTTCGCGGCCTGCGCCTCGGCGCCGATGACTGGCTCTCGAAGCCCTGCCATCCCGAGGAGCTGATCGCCCGCATCGAGGCCGTCGTCCGCCGCCGGCGGCGGACGACGGCCCCGCGCAACCACCAGCCGATCCTCGCCGGAGAGGTCGAGATCCGCAGCGACCAGTACCAGGCCTTCGTGGCCGGCCAGGGCGTCGACCTGACGCGGCGCGAGTTCGAGCTGATCGAGCTCCTCGCCGGGTCCGACGGGCGGGTGCTCGAGCGCGAGTTCATCTATCAGCGGCTATGGGGCTACTCGATGGTCCGCGGGGACCGGTCGGTCGACGTCTTCGTGCGCAAGGTGCGCCAGAAGCTCGAACGCGCCTCGCCCGGCTGGCGCTACATCCACACCCACTTCGGCATCGGCTATCGCTTCGCCGCCGAGCCGGTCGCCGGCGGGCGGACCTCCGCGGCCGGGCCCGGGCTACCCGGGACCGGCGAGCGCTTCGATCTCGCGCGGGCGTAACAGCGCGACCAGCTCGCACGGCGGGTCGCGGAGCGCGGCGATGCCGCCCTTCTTGAGGTCGATCCGCCCGCCGGTGAAGTCCCGGACGAGCTGGGAGAAGTCGGGCTCGTGACCGACGAGGAGCAGGCGGGCGTCGGCCCCGGTCCCGGCCAGGAGCTCCTCGGCGTCGGCGCGGGTGAAGCCGCCCTGGAGCGGCTGGTGGATGCGGGCCGGGAGGCCGAGCTCGCGGGCGGCGAGGAAGGCCGTCTCGAGGGCGCGCTTGCGCGGGCTCGCGTAGACGGCCTCGAACTCGAGGCCGAGGCGGGCGAGCGCGCGACCGGCGGCCCGCGCCTGGCGGGTTCCCTTCTCGGTCAGCGGGCGGACGGCGTCGGGACCCGCGGCCGGGTCCTCGGCGTCGCCGTGGCGGAGCAGCCAGAGTTGGCGCGGCATGCCCCCGGAGCCTATCGGTCGGCTCGCCGACCCAGGGCGTGATTCAATCATCGGAATGACCGAGGCCACCGGCTTGGCGGCCGAGACCGGCACGGCGGCGAACCTGGCCGACCCGAGCCTGTACATAAACCGCGAGCTGTCGTGGCTCGAGTTCAACGAGCGTGTGCTCGAGCTGGCCGAGGACGACTCCCTCCCCCTGCTCGAGCGGGTCAAGTTCGCGGCGATCTACTCGTCGAACCTCGACGAGTTCTTCATGGTCCGCGTCGCCGGCCTGAAGGACCAGATCGAGGCCGGCGTCGAGAAGCCCGGGATCAACGGCTTCACCGCCCCGGAGACCCTCGAGGGGATCCGCGAGCGCGTGCTCGAGCTCGGGCAGCGGCTGACCGCCTGCGTCAAGTGCGAGCTGCTCCCGGCCCTCTCCGAGCACGGCATCCGAGTGACCCGGGTGGCCGACGTCGACGAGGCGGAGCGCGAGCTCCTGCGCGAGCGCTTCCGCCGGGTCATCTTCCCGGCGCTGACCCCGCTCGCCGTCGGTCCGGGTCAGCCCTTCCCGTACATCTCCAACCTCTCGCTGAGCCTCGGGGTGATCGTCCGCGACCCGGGGAGCGGGCACACCACGTTCGCCCGCGTGAAGGTCCCGATCGAGATCCTCCCCCGTTTCGTAGCGGTCGGCCAGACGAACACGTTCGTGATGCTCGAGGACATCATCGCCCACAACCTCGACTCGCTCTTCCAGGGCATGGACATCGTCGAGCACGGCGTCTTCCGCGTCTCCCGCGACGCCGACCTCAGCGTCTCCGACGAGGCCGAGGACCTCCTGCGCGCCGTCGAGGACGAGCTCCGGCGCCGGCGCTTCGGCGAGGTCGTCCGCGTCGAGATCGGCGCCGGGATGTCGGCTGCCCTGCTCGACGAGCTGACCAAGGCGATGGGCGTCTGCGCCGACGACGTCTACCCGGTGGACGGCCCGCTCGACCTGACTGGCCTGTGGGAGATCGTCAAGCTGCCCGGCCACGGCGAGCTGCGCGATCCGCCCTGGGCGCCGTCGATCCACCCGCGCTTCCGCGCCGACGACGACGGCCGGGCCGACGTGATGACGGCGATGCGCGAGGGCGACATCCTCGTCCATCACCCCTACGACTCGTTCACCAACTCGGTCGAGCGCTTCGTCGAGCAGGCGGTCGCCGATCCGAACGTCCTGGCGATCAAGCAGACCGTCTACCGCACGAGCGACGACTCCCCGCTCGTCCCGGCATTGATCCGGGCGGCCGAACGGGGCAAGCAGGCCGTCTGCCTCGTCGAGCTCCAGGCGCGCTTCGACGAGCGGACGAACATCGAGTGGGCGAAGGCGCTCGAGCAGGCCGGCGTCCACGTGGTCTACGGCCACCCGGCGCTGAAGACCCACGCCAAGTGCGTGCTCGTCGTCCGGCGCGAGGGCGACGGGGTGCGCAACTACGTCCACATCGGGACGGGGAACTACCATTCGGCGACCGCCCGCCTCTACACCGACTTCGGGCTCTTCACCACCGACCCGGAGATCGGCCGCGACGTCGCCGAGCTGTTCAACTACCTGACCGGCTTCGGACGCCCGTCGAGCTACCGCAAGGTCCTCGTCGCCCCGACCCACCTCCGCGAGGGGATCATGCACCAGATCGAACGGACGATCGACGCCCACTCGCCGGGGACGCCGGCGCGAATCCGGATGAAGCTCAACTCGCTGGTCGACCAGCGCTGCATCGCCGCCCTCTACCGAGCCTCGCAGGCCGGCGTCCGGGTCGAGCTCAACGTCCGGGGCATCTGCTGCCTGCGCCCGGGGATCCCCGGGGTGTCCGAGAACATCTCCGTCGTCTCGCTCGTCGGCCGCTTCCTCGAGCACTCGCGGGTCTACACCTTCGAGCGCGGCGGCGCCTGCCCGGTCTACATCGCCTCCGCCGACCTGATGCCCCGCAACCTCGACACCAGGGTCGAGCTGGCCGTGCCGATCGAGAGCGACGACCTCCGCGCCGAGATCCTCGAGGCGCTCGACCTGTACTTCGCCGACACCCGCAACGCCTGGGACCTCGCCGCCGACGGGACCTGGGAGCGCCGGGCCTGGGACGGGAACGCCGAGCACGACGCGCAGGCCGAGCTCATGCGCCTCCACGCGGCCCGGTCGGCCGAGCCCGCGGCGACCAGCTAGAGCCCGTACTTCTCGAGCAGCTTGAGCCAGACCTCGCTCCGCGTCGGGAAGGACGGCACGGCGTGGCCGAGGCGCTCGAGCGGCACCCGCCCGACGACGGCGATCGTCGCGGCGTGGAGGAACTCGGCGACGCCCGGACCGGTGAACGTCGCTCCGACGAGCACCTGCTCGACCTCGTCGATGACGATCCGCGCCGTGCCGGGCGCGCCGCGCCCGTAGAAGCTGGCGCCGGCGCTCGCGGCCATCGCCTGGTCGACCGCCCGCGCCTCGATCCCCTGCTCGATCGCCCCGGCCAGGGTCAGGCCGACCGCGGCGACCTGGGGATCGGTGAAGACCACACGCGGGGCGCCGGGGCCGTCCTCGGTCGCCCGCGCCTCCCGACCGAGGATCGTGTCGGCGGCGATCCGGGCCTGGTACTTGCCCATGTGGGTGAGCAGGGCCCGGCCGTTGACGTCGCCGATCGCGTAGAGCCAGGGGTGGCCGGGGACGCGCATCTGGTCGTCGACACGGATCGGCCGGCCCGGCTCGAGACCGAGCCGCTCGAGCCCGAGGTCGTCGGTGAGGGGCCGCCGGCCGACCGCCACCAGGAGCCGCTGGCCGGCGAGGGAGTCCCCGCCCTCCAGGGTCAGGCGAAACCCGTCGCCGGTCCGCTCGACGCCGGTGACCGTCGCCTCCACGCGGACGTCGACCCCCCGCTCGCGGAGCGCGTCGGCGACCTGCTCGCCGGCGAACGGCTCCTCCCGAGCGAGCAGCCGGGGGAGGGACTCGATCAGCGCGACCCGCGCGCCCAGGCTCGCCCACGCCTGCGCGAGCTCGACGCCGACCACCCCACCGCCGATCACCAGGAGGCTCTCGGGCACCTCGCCGGCCGTCGTCGCCTCGCGGTTGGTCCACGGCTCGGCCTCGCGCAACCCGTGGATCGGGGGGAAGGCGGCGCCGCTCCCGGTGGCCACCACGACGGCGAGGCGGGCGTCGAGCACCTCGCCGTCGACCTCGACCCGCCGCTCCCCGGCCAGCCGCCCGTGGCCGCGCCGCAGGGTGATCCCGCGCTGCTCGAGCCAGGCGAGCTGACCGTCGTCCTTGAGGTCGTGGATGACCTCGTCGCGCCGGGCGAGGACGACCGCCGGGTCGAGCTTCCCTTCCGCGGCCTCGCGGGCGCCGGGGACGCGGGCGACCTCGGCGAGGAGCTCGGCCGGGCGCAGGAGCGCCTTCGAGGGCATGCAGGCGTAGTAGGCGCACTCGCCGCCGACGCGCTCCCGCTCGAGGAGGGCGACCTCGAGGCCGGCGTCGGCCAGGCGGCCCGCGCACACCTCGCCGGCTGGCCCCGCGCCGAGGACGACGACGTCGAACTCGCTCATCGCGCCCAGCCTATCGGTATGGTCCTCGACCCTCGTGCGCCGCGCCCATCCACCGCTCCTCGCCCTGGCCGTCTCCGCGATGGCCCTCGGAGCGTGCGGTGCCGCGAGCACGGCCGGCGTGCCGCTCGGCCCGCCGCTCGGCCACCGGGCGGCCAGCACGCCGGCGGCGGCGGCCGCCGACTGGCCGGAGTTCGGTCGCGACCCGGCGCGCTCCGACGCCACCGACGCCGCCAGCGGGATCGGCGCGGCCGACCTCGGGAGCCTCGGCCGCCGGCAGGTCAGGCTCCCCGGGACGGTCGACTCCTCGCCGATCTACCTCCACGGGGTCCGGGTCGCCGGAGCGCCGCACGACGTCTTCGTGGCGACCACCACCTACGGCCGGACGCTGGCCGTCGACGCCGGCTCGGGGACCATCCTCTGGACGTTCACCCCGGTGGCGATCCGGGCCTACGAGGGCAGCGCCCAGATCACCAACGCGAGCCCGGTGGCCGATCCGGACCGGCGCTTCGTCTACGCCGCCTCGCCCGACGGGCTGATCCACAAGCTGGCCCTCGGCGACGGGCGCGAGCAGGCCGGCTGGCCGGTGGCGGTCACCCGGGACCCGACGCGCGAGAAGCTCGGCGGCGCCCTCAACCTCGCCGGTCGTGCGGTGATCGCGGTCACCGGCGGCTACCTCGGCGACCAGCCGCCCTACCAGGGGCACGTGGTGAGCATCGCCCGGTCGAACGGCCGGATCCTCCGCGTGTTCAACACCCTCTGCGCCGACCGCCGGCGCCTGATCGTCCCCTCGAGCTGCGCGGCGAGCGACTCGGCGATCCTCGCCCGCGGCGGCGCCGTCGTCGAGCCGGGCGGCCGGCGCCTGCTCGTGGCGACCGGGAACGGCCCCTACGACGGGCACACGAGCTTCGGCGACAGCGTGCTCGAGCTCGACGCGGCCTCGCTGCGCCTGCGCCAGGCCTACACGCCGACCAACCAGGCGGCCCTCAACGCGGGCGACACCGATCTCGGCTCGAGCGCCCCCGCGCTCCTCCCCGGGGGCCTGGTCGTGGCCGGCGGCAAGGACGGGATCCTCCGGCTGCTCGACCTCGCCCGCCTCGACGGACGCCCGACCCCCCGCCCGTTCCGGACCGGCGGCGAGCTCCAGCAGCTCCGGGGCCCCGGGGGCGCCCAGCTGTTCAGCGCCCCGGCCGTCTGGCACCGGACGGTGTTCGTGGCCAACGGCGGCGGGACCGCCGCCTACGTTCTGAGCGGGCGCCGGCTCCGGCTGCGCTGGAGCGCGCCCGGCCACGGGTCGAGCCCGATCGTCGCCGGCGGCCTGCTCTGGGTCTACGACGTCGACGCCGGGAAGCTCGACGTCTACCGCCCGGCGACCGGACGCCTCCTGGCCAGCCTCGACGCCGGACCCGGGCACTGGAACAGCCCGGTGGTCGGCGACGGCCGCGTCGCGCTGCCCGAGGGCAACGCGAACGACCATCGCACGACCGGGGTGCTCGACCTCTTCGGGCCCTAATGGTCCGTCCAGCAAATTCCTGCACCATTGGGCGGGCCCGGATGACCGCGTGGCGGCGTCCTCGAAGCTCGGAATACGTCCATTATGCCGCCGCTTCTGCGTCCTGGCCACGCGGCCCCCGGACCTCGCCGAATGGCACACGAACTTACCGGACGAACCACTAGCCGACCTCGACGCCCTTCCAGAAGGCGTAGTGGTCCTTGATCTCGGCCGCCGCCTCCTTGGGCTCGGGGTAGTACCAGGCGGCGTCCGGGTTGGCCTCGCCCGAGACCTCGACCGTCTTGTAGCTGGCCGTCCCCTTCCACGGGCAGCGCGTGTGGGTCTCCGACTCGCGGAAGTACTCGCCGCGCAGCGAGTCGGCCGGGAAGTAGTGATTGCCCTCGACGACGACCGTCTGGTCGCTCTCGGCGAGGACGGCGCCGTTCCATGTGGCTTTCATCCAGGTCTCCCAAGGTTGGTTGCTTGTGCAATCAGCTTACCGGGCGGAATGTGTAGGGTGGCCGCGAGAAGATGAGCAACCTCGCGAACATCCTGGCCGCGGCGGCCGAGCAGGCCGGCGACGCCGTGGCCCTCCGCCTCGACGACGTGGCCGTGACCTACGCAGCCTTCGAGGCGGCCAGCGCCCGGATCGCCGGCCTGCTCGAGGCGGCCGGCGTCGAGCCGGGTGACCGGGTCGGCCTGATGCTGCCGAACGTGCCCTACTTCCCGGTCGTCTACTACGGGATCCTCCGCCTCGGGGCGATCGTCGTCCCCATGAACGTCCTGCTCAAGCGGCGCGAGGTCGCCTTCTACCTCGGCGACTCGCAGGCCAAGACGATCTTTGCCTGGCACGGGTTCGCCGAGGACGCCGAGGCCGGGGCGGCCGAGGCCGGCGCCACCTGCACGCTGGTCAAGCCCGGGGAGTTCGAGCAGCTGGCCCTCGCCGCCGCGCCCCACGACGGCGTGGCCGCGGTCGAGCCCGCGGACACCGCCGTGATCCTCTACACCTCGGGAACGACCGGGACGCCCAAGGGCGCCGAGCTGACCCACGCGAACCTGGCCCGGAACGCCGAGCTCGCCGCCGGCCTGTTCTCCCTCGGCGGCGACGCGGTCCTGCTCGGCGCCCTCCCGCTCTTCCACTCCTTCGGCCAGACCTGCGCCATGAACGCCTCGATCGCCGCGGGCGGCTGCCTCACCTTGATCCCCCGCTTCGAGCCGGTCAAGGCGCTCGAGATCATCCAGCGCGACCGGGTCAACGTGTTCGAGGGGGTCCCCACCATGTACTCGGCGATCCTCAACGTCCCCGACCACGCCGACTACGACACCTCGGCGCTCAGCGTCTGCGCCTCCGGCGGCGCCGCCCTCCCGGTCGAGCTGATGCGCGGCTTCGAGGCCGCCTTCGGCTGCAAGATCCTCGAGGGCTACGGCCTCTCCGAGACCTCCCCGATCGCCTCGTTCAACCACCCCGACCGCGAGCGCAAGGCCGGCTCGATCGGGACGCCGATCGCCGGCGTCGAGATGACCGTGGTCGGCGAGGACGGGGCCGAGCTACCGGTGGGCGAGGTCGGCGAGATCCTGATCCGCGGCCACAACGTGATGAAGGGCTACTGGCGCAACCCCGAGGCCACCGCCGCGGCGATCGACGCCGACGGCTGGTTCCGCACGGGCGACATGGCGATCGTCGACGCCGACGGCTACTACTTCATCGTCGACCGCAAGAAGGACATGATCATCCGCGGCGGCTACAACGTCTATCCCCGGGAGGTCGAGGAGGTGCTCTACGAGCACCCGGCGGTCCGCGAGGCGGCCGTGGTCGGAGTCCCCGACGACGAATGGGGCGAGGAGATCGGCGCCGCGGTGGCGCTCCGCGCCGGCGCCGAGGCCACCGCGCAGGAGCTCCGGGAGTTCGTCCGCGAGCGGGTGGCCGCCTACAAGTACCCCCGGCGCGTCTGGTTCGTCGACGACCTCCCCAAGGGGCCGACCGGGAAGATCCTCAAGCGGGAGATCGAGCTTCCCCGGTGAGCGGCCCCGCCGCCGCGGCCAGGCCGAAGGGCGTCCCCTCCGAGTCGCGGCAGACCGCCCAGGCCTCCCCGGGATGGACGACGCTCCCCCCGAGCTCGGCGACCCGGGCGAGCGCGGACGGGAGGTCCGCGACCGCGAAGTAGGGCAGCGAGAACGAGTCGCCCGGCCCGCGTCCCCGCTCGTGCACCCCGACCGCGGGCGCGGCCGAGCGCAGCTGCCATCCCTCGCCCTCGCCCGCGCCCCGCGGCTCGAGCGCCGCCCCGAGCAGGCCGCCCCAGAAGCGCAGGGCCCGCTCCGGGTCGTCGGCCGGGAACTCGATCAGGGCGACGGGCGAGCGGTCCACCCCGACAGCGTACGGCAGGTTGACGGATGCCCCGGCGGCGCGCCAACATGTGACGCCCAACCTGGAGGCCCATCATGCCCGTAGCGCTGATCGCGATCGTCTCGGACGTGCCGGAGCTCGCGCTCGCCGAGATGGAGCCGGTCGCCGCCGCACTCCAGCAGCAGATCGACCGTGACTTCGGGCCGCGATGGGACGTCGCGGCTCGGGTCATCGCCGTCGTCCCGGGGCAGGAGCCCCCGTCCGGCGCCTGGACCATCACGGTGACCCGCCACGTCGAGGGCCAGCAGTCCGGGTTCCACCTCGACCACGACGGCCTCCCCTTCTCGACCATCGAATACGCCCCCGACTGGTCGCTCGGGGCCAGCCACGAGCTGCTCGAGATGCTGGTCGACCCGCTCGGCGAGCGCCTCGTCCCCGGCCGCGCCCCCAACGACGGGACGGAGGTCCATTTCCTCGTCGAGGTCTGCGACCCCTGCCAGGAGTCGAACCACTCCTACACGATCGACGGAGTGCGCGTGTCCGACTTCCTCACCCCCGCCTACTACGACCCCCACTCGACCGACGCCTGCTCGCACACCGGCAGCATCAAGACCCCCTTCGAGGTGCTCGAGGGCGGCTACATCACCTGGCAGTTGCCCGGCACCGGCTACCTCTGGCAGGGCCACTGGCCGCTCGGCGGGGGGGCCCCCGACCTCCGGCGGCTCGGGCCGCTCCCCGACCTCTCGGCCCAGAACAAGTCGCTCCGCGGCTGGGTCGACGCCGAGACCCTCCGCCAGGGGATGCCGGGCTCGCCCCACGCCCCGGCGGACCCCGGTGCGCCGGCTTAGGCCTCGGGCAGCCCGAGCGTTCCCGAGACGAACCCGCAGAGCGCATCGGCGTCCCAGGCGCCCAGCCACAGCCGCAGCGGCCACGGCGCCTCGAGGTCGACGGGCAGCGACCCCTCGACGTCGCCGGCGCCCCCCCGGGCCCCGAGGTCGATCGCGTAGGAGACGCGCATCCGGACGATCGACGCCAGGGCCGCCCGCCGCCGGCGCAGCCCCGCCGCCCGGACCGGATCGCCGCCGGCGGCAAGCTCGCGGTCGATCGCCGCGGCTCGGGCCTGCCGGTGGGCCAGGAAGTCGTCGATCCCGGTCGCTGCGGCGATCGCCGCGGTCACCGCCTCGCCGCGCTCGATCCCCCGGCCCGCCCGCCGGGCCAGCGCCCGCGGATCGACTTCGAGGAGGCCGCCGTCGGCGGCGTCGCGCCAGTCGCGGCGCCCGACCCGCGCGCCGTCCGCCGTCACGACGATCTCCAGCGGATCGATCACCTCGGTGCCCGGGATGCCCAGCAGCCGGTTGCGCCCCTCGAAGCGCGGCTCCCCGACGAGCTCGACGGCCGCCCGGCGCAGCGGATGGTCGACCGGCCGCCGGTCGCGGGTCACCTCGCTGACCCGTACGCCGACCGCCGGGCCGGGCGACCGGTTGGTCGGACCCGGCTGGAAGCGGATGACCCGGTCGAGGTCGGGCTCGCCCGGACAGGCGAACGTCGTCCCGCTGACCCCGCGCGGCTCGTCGGCCGGATCGGGGTCGGTGGCCAGCCGGCACTCGAACCAGCCGGAGAAGGCGAGCTCGACGGTCACGCCACCAGGCCCGCGGCGAGGCGGAGGTTCTCGGCGACCAGGACGGCCCGGGGCGGCCCGCCGTCGCCGGCCAGCGCGCCGAGCTCGGCCCCGGCGCCGCTGAGCAGCGCCGCCAGCGCCGGGCGCGGATCGGGGTCGAGGGCGATCCCCGGGTCCCAGCCGAACTCCGGCCCGCACGACCGGCCGGGCGCCGCCTCCCCCACCGGGAGCTCGGTGACCAGCTCCGCGAGCGGACGCAGGACGCCGCTCATCAGGCCGGTGGCGACCCGCCGGACCTGGGGCGCGTCGCCCGACCCGCGCTCGACGAGGTCGTAGTACACGGCGAGGAGGCGCATCGTCGCCTGGTAGGCGGCGGCCAGCGCCCGGGCGACGGTCGCGCTCGCCGGCTCGGAGATCGGCGCCGGCGGATCGGCCACCGCCCGGGCCGGATCGAAGCCCTCCGCCCGGGCGCCGAGCTCCGCCTCGATCGCGAGCAGCCGGCCGAGGTGGGACGCGCTCCCAGCGGCTCCCTGGCCGGCGATCGCGTCGATCAGGGCGAGCGCCGAGTCCGAGTCGGTGACCGGGGGGAAGCGGGTGTCGCCGCTGACCCCCCAGCCGTCGACCCGGTCGACCGGCCTCGCCCGGATGACTCCGCGGCCGGCCGCCGCGATCTCCCGCTTGATCGCCGTGTAGTGACCGGAGATCGTCTCGGCGCCCGACTCCTCCCGCTCGAGGGCGATGAAGCGGGCCAGGCTCCGGCGGCCGAAGCGCTCGAGGACGAGCGCCGGCTCGCCCGCCGCGAGGCGCCCCCCCGGGAGGCCGGGACGCACGAGCCAGGGGGCCCCGCCGACGGCGATCAGGAGGTTGCTGACCGCGGCGAGGTGCGCCATCTCCTCCCGGGCGATCGAGAGCAGGGTGCGCTCCCAGTCGCGGATCCGCTCGAGCTCGAGGACGTCGACCCCCTCGTCCGGCCGGCGCTTGAGCGACGCGGCGGCGAACAGGTATTGGAGCAGGACGGCGTGCTCGAGCTCCGCCGCTCGCTCGAGATCGCGGACGAGGCCGGGCGGCGCCTCCTCACCCATCCGTCGGCAGGTCGCCCGGCACGGCATCCATGAGGATCTCGTCCTGGCAGCCGTCCACCGTCGCCGCCGCCCGCCGCCGGCGGCCGACCATCCGGAAGCCGGCCTTCTCGTAGGCGGCGATCCCGGCCGGGTTCGACGGGAGCACGGTGAGGATCACGTTCTCGAGGCCGACCACCTCGAAGGCCCAGCGCAGGGCCAGCCGGGTCGCGTCGGTCCCGATCCCCTCCCCCCGCCGGGTGCCCAGGAGGATGCCGAAGTCCGCGCGCCGGTTGCGGTGGTCGATCTTCATCAGCGCCAGGGTCCCCACCGGCTCGAGATCGTCCGCCGCGTAGATGGTGAAGTGCGACGCGTGGGGATCCTTTTCGGTGATCGGGCCCCCCGCCTCGGCGACCCACTTCGCGGCGGCGGCGTCGGTCCACACGTCGAGCGTGGAGAGGCCCCGCCGAACCTCGATGTCGTTCCACCAGCGGGCGTAGGTCCGGGCCAGGTCGGAGCGCAGCGGTCCGAGGGCCGCCCGCTCGCCGACGAGCAGCAGATCCACGTCGCCGTCAGCCCGGGCCATGACCGTCCACGCTACCGCGCGGGGGGGTCGCGCGCCGGGCCGAGCCGGCACCGCGCGCGTATGATGAACACGCACAAACTCCGAGCCAGCGGAAGGAAGCGATGTCAGCACAAGATTCGAGCGCATCCTGGGAGGATGGCCTGAGCGCCATCGAGGACGAGAACGAGGCGACGGAGTACGCCAAGGGCGCGGTCCACGAGCCGCTCGCCGAGGCCCACAGGCGGGCCAAGCGGGTCCTCGAGCTCGAGCAGTCGCGGCCGAACCCCCGCCCGGCCGTGGTCGCCCATGCCCAGAAGTCGGTGGACGTCATGGAGCAGGCGATGGGAATGTGGCGCTGACGGACGGCTCGAGCGCGGCGGCCAGGACCGCGGCCTCCTCGACGAGCGCGCGCGCCCCGGGCGAGCGCTCCAGCGCATCGGCCAAAACGGCGCGGTAGGCGAGCGCCCCGCGGATGAACCAGAGGACCGCCCCGCGATCTCGGTCGTCGCGCATTCCGCGCTCGAGTGCGGCGGCCACCTGGTCGGCGGGAGCGCCCATCGTGTGGAGGACCAGCCCGAGCGCCCGGGACACCGACCCCCAGGCCGCCCAGCCGGTCTCCATGATCGCGGTTCGCGCGGCGTAGGGAGCGAGCAGATCGTGGAGGACGGCCGCCCGGTCGCCGTCTCCGAGCAGGTGGGCGCACTCGGCGAGCAGGACCAGGGTGGGGATGCGGTCCTGCATCGGGGGCGCGTCGGCGAACTCGACGCCGGCGCACCGGGCGAACTGCTCCCGCGCCTCCTCGTCGCGGCCGAGCCCGGCGAGGAGCCGGGCGAGGACGGCGATCCAGAGCGGCTGATCCGGGTAACGGGTGGCGCAGCGGCGGAGGGCCTCCTCGTCCGCCGCCTCGAAGCGACCGGTCCCGTGGGCGATCAGGAACCCCTGGAGCGCCGGCGACTCGATCGCGTCGGGGTCGCTCGCCTCCTCGAGGGTCCGCGCCCGGGCGCGGAGGGCCTCCGCCTGCTCGAGGCGGCAGTCGAGGATCCGGAGCATCGCCTGGAAGACGAGCAGCGACCACTCGAACCACGGCTGGCGCAGCCCGGGGAGCGCGTCGGCGTAGGCGTCGAGGGCGGCGCCGGCCTCCGCGGTCCGGCCGAGCTCGAAGAGGGCGAGGAAGCGGTGCATGTGGGCGCGGGCGAGGCTCTCCCGGTTGCGCGCGCGGCCCTGAAGGGCGAGCGCCTCGTCGGCCAGCTCCAGCCGCCGCTCGAGGCTCTCCGGGCGGCACAGGATCACCGGCCCCGACATCTGGAGGATCGTGTCGAGCGTTCTCACGTCCTCCAGGTCGCGGGCGATGCCCAGCGCCTCGTCGAGGAGCGCCTCGCGCCGGTCCTGGGCGGCGAGCGGGTCGAGGCGACTCGCCAGGAGGCCGAGCGTCTGCGCGCGGAGGACCTCGGCCGCCGGCGGGAGCCGGGCGAGCGCCTCGTCGAGCAGGTCGATCGCCTCGCGATCGACGACGCCGTAGCGCTGCCACTTGGCGAAGCCGACCGCCGCCCGGGCGAGGAGCTCCGGCGCGTCCAGCTCGCGGGCGATCCCGGCCGCCTTGAGGTAGCAGTCGCGGGCCAGGACGATGTCGTGCAGCCGCTCGTGCGCGTCGCCCAGCTCGAGCAGGACTCCGTAGCGCCGGTCCCGGTCGGCCGCCGCCGCCTCCATCGCCGTCAGGGCGCGCTCGTAGTGCTCGACCGCCTCCTCGTGGGCCAGCGACTTCGACGCCTGGCGAGCCGCCTCGAGCGAGTAGGCGATCGACGGCTCGGGCCCGACCACCTGGCGCGCCTCGAAGAAGTGATGGGCGAGCTCGGCCGGCGGGCTCGTCCCGCCGGCCTCGAGCGTCCGGCCGATGGCCGCGTGGAGGCGAACCCGGCGGCTCGCGCTCAGCTGCTCGTACTGGGTCTCGCGGACGAGGTTGTGGGTGAAGGCGAAGAGATCGATCTCCCCGGGCACCTCGGAGACGACGCTCACCCCGATCAGCTCGTCGAGCGTCTCGAGCAGCGCCTCGACGTCCGCCCCGAGGACGGCCTCGAGCACGCCGAGGCGGAAGCGTGGGCCGGCGACGGCGGCGACGGCGAGCAGGTCGAGGGCCGGCTTCCCCAGCCGGGCCAGCCGGCGGAGGATGAGCTCCTTGATCCCCGGCGGCACCCCCAGGGCCTGGAGCTCGCGCCCGGTGAGGGCCACCGCCGCCGCCGCGCCGCCCAGGCTGCGGATGATCTGGTCGATGTAGAAGGGGTTGCCGCCGGTGTAGGCGATCAGGTTGCGCACGAACCGCGCCCGCGGCACGTTCGGCGTGTCGACGGCGAGGAGGCGGACCAGCTCGTCGGCGTCGAAGCCGGACAGCTCGAGCTGGTCGAAGCCGCCCTCGCGCCGGAGGTGGGTCAGCAGGCCGGCGAACTCCTCGCCGGACTCGAGCTCGCGAAACATCCCGACCACGGTCAGCCGCGACCGGGTGAGCGAGCGCATCACGTGGCGGAGCAGCGACAGCGTGGCCTTGTCGGCCCAGTGGAGGTCGTCGATGAGCAGGAGCACCGGCCGGGTCTCGGCCAGCCGGCGCAGCACCGCGCAGATCGCCTCGAACAGGCGGAAGCGATCGTCGGGCCCCGCCGACCCGGCGCCGACGGTCAGCCCGTCCGACCGAGGGCTCAGGCGGGGGATCAGCCGCCCGAGCTCGGTCGCCTCGACCGGCAGGTCGGCGATCAGCGCGTCCACGCTCGCGTGGTCGAGGTACTGGCTGAGCGCTTCCACGAACGGCTGGTAGGAGGAGACCGGCTCCTCGTCGCAGCGGCCGTAGAGCACGGCGGACCCGGCGGCGTGGACCTCCTCGGCGAAATGGGCGGCGATCGCCGTCTTGCCCATGCCCGCGTCGCCGGTGACGAACACGATCCGCTCCCCGGCGGCGGCCTCCTCCCACCGGGCGCGGAGGGCGGCGAGGATCTCATCCCGCCCGACGAACCGGCGGCCGGCGACCTGGGCGACGAGCGGCGGCAGGGGCAGGGGCCCGTCCGGTTCCGGGCGCGGGGAGGCGGTGGTGACGCCGCCGATGCCGACCGCGCTCGGGCGGGAGAGGGGCGCCGCGCCGACCGCGCTGGGCGTGAGCCCGCCGGCGGCGGCGATCGCGGCCCGGGCGAGCTCCCCGGCCGACGGGAAGCGGTCGGCCGGGTCCTTGGCCATCGCCCGCGCGACCACCGCGTCGAGCTCGGCCGGCACGCCGGGGACGGCCGCGCTCGGCACCGGCGGCGGCGTGCTCAGGTGGGCGAACATCTTCGCCACCTCCTGGCCGCGGGGGAACGGGACGGACCCGGTGAGGAGCTCGTAGAGGACGCAGCCGAGGGCGTAGACGTCGCCGCGCCCGTCGACCGGATCGCCGCTGACCTGCTCGGGCGCCATGTAGTCGAGGGTCCCGACGAAGCCGCCGGTCGCCGTCATGCCGCCGCCGACGTCGGTCACGCGCTTGGTCAGGCCGAAGTCGGTCAGGTAGAGATGCTCATCCGGATGCGCACCGGTCACCAGCACGTTCGCCGGCTTGACATCCCGATGCACCATCCCCCGCGCGTGCGCCGCATCGAGCGCCGCCGCGATCTGACTCACCAACCGCGCCGCATGCACCGCCCCCAACCGCTGATGACTGCGCAGCAACACCCGCAGATCCGTGCTCTCCACGAACCGCATCACGATGTACAACATCCCCTCGACATCCCCCACCTCATAGATCGGGATCACATTCGGATGCTCGATCTGCGCCGCCAGCGACGCCTCCAACTCAAACCGCGCCCGAAAATCCCGATCACCCGCCAACTCCGGCATGATCACCTTCACCGCCACCGCCCGCTCCGGACGCACCTGCCGCGCCCGATACACCAGCCCCATCCCCCCACGCCCCGCGAGCGCCTCGATCCGGTAGCCGGCAAACACATCACCCGGCGCGAGTTGGCGTTGCACCCGACCCAGAATATCCGTCACCGGTCCGCCTTCCCGCCGGAGCGCCCCCGGCGGCGATCGCGCCGACCCGGCGAGGTACCGTACGGCGCCGATGGAGCTCGTTCCCGGACGCCCGAACGTCGCCCTGCGCCGGCAGGGCGACGGCGAGATCGTGATCGTCCTGTCGTTCCCCTACGACCCGCACGTCGTCGCCGCGGTCCGCGGGATCCCCCACCGGCGCTTCGACTGGGACGCCCGCGAGTGGTCGGCGCCGGCCGACGACTGGTCGGGCGTCTACGTCGCCGAGGTGCTCGACCGCTTTCCCGAGCTGACCACGAGCGCCGGGGTCGACGCCTGGCTCTCCGGGATCGAGCGGCGCTGGGTCGGGCGGGTGACCACCGCCCGCCACGACGGGCGCGGCTGGCTCGTGCTGGAGACCCGGGCCGGCCGGTTGCCGGAGGCGCTGGCCCGGGGCTCGATCGAGGACCCGGACGGGCGCCGGCTGGTGGCGATCACCGCGGAGGCGGCCGCCGAGCTGCGCGAGCAGCGCTCGGCCCGGCTCGACGCCGCGGCCGAGCGCTGCCTGGCGGCCGTCGAGGTCGGTGACGTCCCGCCCCCGGCCCGCCTGGTCCTGGCCGATGGGGTCGACGGACTCCGGCTGCGCCTGGAGGTGATGTGGGACCCCGAGGTCGGGGCCGCCTTCGCCGCCATGCCGGGGACGGCCGCCGGGCGGCTGGCCCCGGACGCGTGGATCGCCCCGACCCTCGACGCGTTCCTCGCCCGGCACGAGGTCGCCGTGACCGCCCCGGCCGGCGAGGTCCTCGACCGCCTGCGCGAGGAGCACGAGCAGGCGGCGGCCGCCGTCCGGAGCTCGCGCGCGACGAGCGCACCCCCGATCCCGGCGGTCGCCGCCGTCCTCGGCGGCGAGCTCCAGCCCTTCCAGTGGGCCGGCGTCCGCTACGTCCTGGCCGCCCGCCGGGCCTTCCTGGCCGACGAGCAGGGGCTCGGCAAGACGGTCGAGGCCCTGGCCGCGCTCGAGGCCGACGACGCCTTCCCCGCGGTGGTCGTCTGCCCGGCCTCGCTGAAGCTCAACTGGGAGCGGGAGACCCAGCGGTGGCTCCCCCACCGGTCGGTCGCGCTCGTCACCGGGCGGGGCGGCGCCCCCCCGGCCGCCGACGTCGTCATCGTCAACTACGAGATCGTCGCCGCCCACCGGGACGCCCTGGCTCGGCGGGGGCCGCGGGCCGTGGTGATCGACGAGTCCCACTACTGCAAGAACCCGCAGGCCAAGCGCACCCAGGCGGTCCGCAAGCTGGCCTCGAGCGTCGCCGGAGACGGCCTGCGCCTGGCGCTGACCGGGACGCCCGTCCTCAACCACGCCGACGAGCTGATCGCCCAGCTGCGGGTGATCGGCCGGCTCGGCGACTTCGGGTCGGGCGCACGCTTCTCCCGGCAGTTCCAGGGCGACCGCAGCGAGGAGCGCCTCCACTGGCACCTGCGCCGGCGGTGCTTCGTCCGGCGCCTGAAGCGCGAGGTCCTGCCCCAGCTCCCGGCCAAGCGCCAGGTGGTCGTGCCGATCGCCCTCTCGAACGAGCCGGAGTACCGCCTGGCCGAGCACGACGTGATCGCCTGGCTACGCGAGCAGCCGCTCGACCTCTCGGTGCTCAACGCCAAGATCGCCTCCACCCTCCGGGCCGAGCGGCTGGCCCAGCTCGGGACCCTCCAGCGGCTCGCCGCCCGAGGCAAGCTCCACGCGGCGCTGACCTGGATCCACGACTTCATCGCCTCGGGCGAGGCGCTCGTCGTCTTCGCCCGCCACGTCGAGGTCCAGGAGGCGGTGCTCGAGCGCTTCCCCGCGGCGGCGCACCTCCTCGGCCGCGACCAGGCCGCCGCCCGGGAGGCGGCGATCGCCGCCTTCCAGCGACCGGACGGCCCGCAGCTGATCGTCTGCGCCACCCGGGTCGCGGCCCAGGGCATCACCCTGACCCGGGCGTCGAACGTCGCCTTCCTCGAGCTCGAGTGGACCCCGGCCATGCACGACCAGGCCGAGGATCGCTGCCACCGGATCGGCCAGCGCGACGCGGTCAGCGCCTACTACCTGCTGGCCGCCGACACCATCGACGAGACCATGGCCCGGCTGATCCAGCGCAAGCGCGGGATCGTCGACGCCGTCACCGACGGGCGCGTCGCCGCCGACGAGGGGCTCGTCGAAGCGGTGGTACGCGAGCTCCGCGACGGGCGCCCGTTCCAGCACCTGCGGCCGGTGGCCTGACCCTCGCCGGTCAGACCCGCTCGACGACGAGCTCGCCGGAGGGCCGCGTCCGGCCGACGAGGACCTCGCTGACCAGGGACGGCGGGAAGAGGCCGTGGTCGACGACGCCCGGCGTCCCGGCGAGCCAGGCGGCGAGGGCGAGCGGGTCGTCGACGGACCCGCGGTAGTCGGCGATCACGCCCCCGTCCGGGCTCCGCGGAGCCTCGCGGAGCGTCACCGGGCCGAGCTCCCGGAGCGTGGCCGCCAGGCCGTAGGCCAGGAGCTCGAGCGGCACCGGCGCGCACAGGGCGTCGACCACCTTCTCCGCCTGGGCGATGACCACGAACCGCTCGGCCGCGGCGGCGACGATCTTCTCGCGCGTGTGGGCTCCGCCGCCGCCCTTGATCAGCCAGCCGGCCGGGTCGACCTGATCGGTGCCGTCGATCGCGATGTCGAGTCGATCGAGGGCGTCGAAGGCGACCACCCGCAGGCCGAGCTCGGCCGCCGCCCGCTCGGTGGCCACCGAGGTCGCGACACAGGTGATGTCGAGGCGGCGCGCGGCGAGCGCGGCCAGGAGGTGGGCGACCGTCGAGCCGGTGCCGAGGCCGACCCGGGCGCCGTCGGGGACGAGCTCGGCGGCGGCCCGGGCGGCCGCGCGCTTCTCGGCCTCGACCGGGCTGATCGACTCGCGGGCGGACATCGGCCGTGACCCTAGCGATCGTCCGCCGTCCGCGCCCGCGGCGGGCCTCACCGCACGACACGGCCCGGCGCCTCCAACTAGGCTCGCGGCCATTCGGTGCGGGCACTGGGCATGTCGAGGCTGAGGGCGGGGCGCGGATGGCGGCGGCTGGTCGGGCTGGGCGGGAGCCTCGCCCTGGCCGGGCTCGGGCTGCCCGGCGGGGCCGCCGGCTGGTCGACGCCGGTCCTCCTGACCCACTGCGCCGCCGCGACCCTGCCGCGGGTCGTCTTTCCGAGCAGCGACCCGTTCACCAGGGCCGGCCCCGGCGCGATCCTGTGGAACGGCGACCCGGCGGCCTGCCCCGGCGCGGGCCCGCGCGCCGGCTCCGGAATCGGGTTCGCGCCGATCGGCCCGGACGGCGTGGTCGGCCCGGCGGGCGCGCTCCCCGTCGCCCCCTCGTCGGCCGGTCCCCGCGGCAGCCTGTCGGCGACGAGCGGGATCGGCGACGGCCGGATCATGGTCGCCACCGGCCTCACCTCCGGGGTGACCGGCCTGCTCGAGGGGCGGGCGGACGCCGGGTTCGGCCGTCCGACCAAGCTCGGCGCCCTCCCGGCGCCGATCGCCACCGCCAACAGCTACCTCGGCGACCTCGCCCTGGCCACGGTCAACGCCCGGACGGGCCGGGTCGAGCTCCGCCTCCAACGCCGGGCGGCCCCCGGCCTCTCGCCGGCCCGGGCCATCTCGGACCGCGCCGGCGGGGTCAGCGCCCTGGCGGTCGGGCTCGACTATCGCGGTGACGCCCTCGTCGTCTGGGCCCAGGGCGGGTCCATCTACCGCCGGGTGCTCCGCGTCGAGGGCATCCTCGACCAAGCCGAGCGCATCGCCGCCACCCCGCCGGGCCCCCATCTCCAGGCGCTGATCAGCGACGACAACCGGGGCATCGTCGCCTGGACCGCCGACACGACGACCGGCGGGGCGACCCAGACCCGGGTCTACGTCGACGCCTCGCGCCCGGGGGTCCACTTCGGGGCACCGCGCCGGCTCGAGCAGTTCGCCGACCCGCCCGGCCTGCGCCTGCCCGACGGGTCGCTGCGGCTGGTCCGGTTGGCCAACGAGGGCGTGATGGTCGCCTGGACCGGGATGGCCCGCGGCCGCCTGGTCGTGCGAGCCGCCACGGTCAGCCTCTTCGGCCCCCATCCCACCAGCCTGCTCTCCGACCCGGCGAGCGATTCCGTCCTGTCCGACCTGGCCACCGGCTCCCACGACGAGGCCCTGGCGGTGTGGACGACCCTGCCGCGCCTGGCCGGCGGCTTCGACGTCCAGCACGAGCAGGTCGTGGCCGCCCGCGGGGTGGCCGAGGCGCCGGGGATCGCCGTCTTCGGGGCCCCCGGCGTGGTCGCCGGGCCCGGGCCGATCGTCGGTCCCCGGGCGGCCATCGACCCGGCCGGCGACCACCCGATCGTCGTCTGGGAGCAGGTCGGGGCCGAGCCGGGGATCGCCTACGCCACGCGCTCGCCCGCCGCGCTCCGCCGCCACGCCCCGCCGGCCCACGCCCGGGCCGGCCCGGGCGGGCTGCCGACCGAGGCCTGGGTGCTGGCCGGGCTCCTCGCCGTCGCCGGCGCCGCCGCCCTCACCCGCCGGGGGCGGGCGCCCGGGCGCCGGGGTCCCGGACGGGGTCGCCGCGGGCGCCGGCGGCGGGGGCGCCGCGGCCGCGTCATGGTCTCCGCCGGACCCGGGTCGGGCAAGCGGCCGGCCCCGCCGGCCTGAGCCGGCGGCGGCCCGGCCCGCGGGTCCACCCGACCTGGCCCGCTATGCTCGGGGGGCAGAGTCGCCCGGCGGATCTTCCTCCCCTCCTCCACCCCGCGACCGATCCGGAGGGGACACGGCGACGCGCGAGTCGGCGCCGCCGGAGGGAGTGGCGATGGCAGGCACGCGCAAGAAGGTCGACGTATCCCAGCAACCGCCGGTGGCGGCCGAGACGCCCCAGGAGCGGCGCGCCCGGCAGGCCGAGATCCTCGCCGGCCAGCAGGCGAGACTCCGCGAGGAGGCCGAGGGCCGCCGGCTCGAGCGGCGCCGGCGCGAGGCGGCCGCCGACCGGCCGGCGGATACCTAGAGAGCCTCCACCTCCCTGCCCGCCGGCCTCGGCGGCCCGACCGTGACCGCCGCCGGCCTGGCCGCCCGGCGATCCGCCGCTCCTCGCCGATTCCTCCGCCGACCCGTTGGGCCCGATCACGTCGCGGACGGCGATCCCGAAGCGGCAGCTCAGCCAGTGGGTCAGCGCCAGGCTCGCCCGCATCTCGCGGGCGTCCCCCAGGATCTGCGCGTCGCTGTAGCCGACGTGCTCGATCCCGATCGCCGTCCAGTTGAGCCCGACCGTGTGTCGACACACGAACTGCGTCGAGACGAGCTGGTGGATCGTCCCGCCCGCGTCGACCACGAAGTGGGCGCACGTCCCCGGGAGCTCGTGGAGTCCGGTGCCGGGCACGTCCCGGGCGAACGTATTGAACGTCGAGCTGAAGTCCGGCGTCTGGGTGAAGTGGACGACGATCACCCGCGGGTGGATCAGCCGGTAGGTGCGGAGGTGGTAGTGGCGCTCGGCGTCGGCGAGCCTCTCCGCCTTGCGCCGCGCCCCGAACGGGATCGGATCCCAGGCGTCGGCGGCCGGGGAACCCGCGTCGCCGGCGGCGGCGGAGCGGAGGCGGCGGCGGCGGGCGCCGCCCGGAGCCCCGGAGCCGGGTGCCCGCGCCGGCGGCGCTCGCCCCGCACCCGGCCAGCCCGAGGCACGCGACCAGGGCGGCGACGGCGCGTACCGGGCTCGCGATGGTCATCGACCGGGCCCACCACAGGGCACCCCGGGCGCTTGCCGACCCGTCGGTCCGGGCGCTACACTCGGCCCGCGGACGGAAGACGACGGTCGTGCGTCAACCCGGACATGTGTTGCGGCGCGCCTCGGGATCCATGCAGCCTTTCTTCGACATCGTCCTCGTCGAGACCGAAGAGTCCCTTCGGCTCGTGCTCACCGGCGAGCTCGACCTCGCCACCGCCCCCCTGCTCGACGCCGCCCTCGACCAGGCCGAGGCCGGGAGCGCCCCCCAGATCCTGCTCGACCTCGCCGCCGTCCCGTTCATCGACTCCTCCGGCCTGCGCACCCTGATCCGCGCCGCCGACCGGGCCGCCGCCGACGGCGGCCGGATCGCCATCGCCGGCGCCGGACCCCAGGCCCGCCGACTGTTCGAGCTTTCCGGAGCCAGTAGCCGGCTCCCGATCATCGACTGACTCAACCGAACCTGCCGGTCACGTAGTCCTGGGTCCGGGTGTCGGCCGGGCGCGTGAAGATCGTCGCCGTCTCGTCGTACTCGACGAGCGCCCCCGACCGCACCCCGTCCCGCACGTCGAGGCTGAAGAAGGCGGTCCGGTCGGCGACGCGCGCCGCCTGCTGCATGTTGTGCGTGACGATCACGATCGTGTAACGGTCCTTCAGGTCCTTCATCAGCGCCTCGATCGACGCCGTCGCGATCGGGTCGAGCGCGGACGCCGGCTCGTCGAGGAGGAGGACGTCCGGCTCGATCGCCAGGGCCCGCGCGATGCACAGCCGCTGCTGCTGGCCGCCGGACAGGCCGAGGGCGCTCTCGCGCAGCCGGTCCCTGACCTCCTCCCAGAGCGCCGCCGACCGGAGCGCCCGCTCGACCCGCTCGTCGAGCCCGGCCTTCATGCCCAGGTTCCGCGGGGCCCAGGCCACGTTGTCGTAGATCGACTTCGGGAACGGGTTCGGCTTCTGGAAGACCATCCCGATCCGGCGGCGCACCTCGACCCGGTCGACCCCGCTCCCGTGCAGGTCGTGCCCGTGGTAGAGGATCCGACCGCCGATCGCGATCCCCGGGACCGAGTCGTTCATCCGGTTGAGGCTCCGCAGGAAGGTCGACTTCCCGCAGCCCGACGGGCCGATGACCGCGGTGACCAGGTTCCGGTAGATCTCGAGGTCGACTCCGGCCAGGGCGACCTTCCCGGCGTAGGAGACCGACAGGTCGCGCACGTCGAAGACGACCTCGCCGTGCGCGCTCGCGCCCCGGGCGCCGCCGGCCGGCGCGGGCGCGGCCGTCGGGGTGCCGATGCGCACCCGCGGGCGGGGCCGCCCGGTCGCCTCCGCCGCGCTCACCGGCTGAGCCTGGCCTGGCTGCGGGCGAAGAGGATCCGCCCCGCCAGGCCGGAGACGAGGATGAACACGAGGAGCACGAACGCCTCGCCCCAGGCCCGGGCGAACCCGTTCGGGTCGGCCGCCTCCGACGCCTGGAAGATCGAGACGGGGATGTTCGGGACCGGGCCGAACAGGTTGAGGCCGGTCCTCTGGGGGTCGTAGATCGAGTCGACCAGGAAGAGCGGGGCCGTCTCCCCGGCGGCCCGGGCCACGGCGAGGACCGTGCCCGTGATGATGCCGCCGAGGGCGGTCGGGAGCATGACGCCGAGCACCGTCCGCCAGCGGCTGACCCCGAGCGCGTCCGCCGCCTCGCTGATGCTCCGGGGCACGAGGGCGAGCACCTCCTCGCTCGAGCGCGCGATCAGCGGCAGCATGATGACCGCGAGGGCGACCGACCCGGCGAAGCCCGTCTGGCCGTGGCCGACCACGAGCAGGCCGAAGACGAACAGCCCGACCACGATCGACGGCAGGCCGTTGAGGAGGTCGAGGGCGAGCCGGACCGCCCGGGTCGCGCGCGGCGCGGCGAACTCGGTGGTGAACAGGGCCACGAGCACGCCGACCGGCATCGCCATGAGGGTCGCCGCCCCCACGATCAGCCCCGTCCCGACGATCTCGGGGGCGATCCCCGTCCGCTCCGAGGTCAGGAAGTCAAGGCTGAGCACGCTGGCCCCGCGTGACACCACCGACCAGAGGAGGACGCCGAGCAGGCCGACGGCGAGCACGGCCGCCGCCGTCGCCGTCCCTTCGGCCAGCCGGCTGACCCGCTGGCGGCGCCTCAGGTTCCCCGACGCCGTGAGGGGGCGGCCGTGGGCGACGGGGAACGCGCTCATCCGGCGAGGAGGCGGGCCGGACCGAAGCGCCGCGAGATCGCCTGGGCGAGGAGGTTCGTGACCAGTCCGATCACGAGGATGATCAGGGCCAGGTAGAAGAGCGAGGCCTTGTGGAGCGAGGTCTCGGCCGACTGGAACTGCTCGGCGATCCGGCTGGCCAGCGTGTCCCCCGTCTGGAAGAGCGACGCGTGGATCAGGCTGCCCCCGCCGATGACCTGGGTGACGGCGATCGCCTCGCCGAGCGCCCGGCCGAGGCCGAGGAACGCCGCCGCGGCCACCCCGGACGCGGTGACCGGGAGGATGACCCCGCGGACCGTCTCCCAGCGGGTCGCGCCCAGGGCCGCCGCCCCGTCCTGGAGCTCGCGCGGGACGGTGAGGAAGAGGTCGCGGCTGATCGAGGCGACGATCGGGACGACCATGATGGTCAGGACGATGACCGCGGCGAAGAGGCCGGTGCCCGTCGTCTCGGCCGGCCCGAACAGCGGGACGAAGCCGAACCAGCCGTGGAGCCACGGCTCGACGTGCCGGATCAGGAACGGCCCGAGCACGAGGATGCCCCAGAAGCCGAGGATGACGCTCGGGACGGCGGCCAGCATCTCGACGAGCGGCCCGACCACGGTCCGGACCGGCCGCGGGGCGAGCATCGTCAGGTACAGGCCGATCGCGATCCCGATCGGCGTGGCCAGGAGCACGGCCAGCAACGAGGTGACGGCGGTCCCGAAGAGGAACGTCGCCGCGCCGAAGACGCCGAAGTTCGGCCGCCAGTCCGGACCGCCGACGAACCCGAGGCCGAACCGCGAGATCGACGGGCTCGCCCCGCTGGCCACCTGGTAGCCGATCTCGACGATCACCGCGATCGTCACCAGGGCAGCGGCCACGCACACGCCGAAGAGGACGCGGTCGCCGACCGCCGCACCCCGGCTCCGCCCGCGCATCATCCGTCCTGGCCCCCTCACCGCGCCGACCCTAGCAGGGGGTGATCGCCCGTCAGTCGTGTTTACAGGGTGGTTACAACTCCGGTGGGCTCGGCTATTTCTTTTAACACTCCGTTCACACCTTTACGGCGATTCACAAGATCGACACACTGCCGCCCGGGCCGTCGATGATGCTCCCCATCGCAGCCCCCTCGGGGCATTTGGGCGCGCACCAATCCAACGCATGCGCGGACATAACAGGGAGGAATACAAGTGAAGCAATACAGGCTATCCGGCCTTGCGGCACTGGTCGGCGTCGTCGGCATGCTCGGCGGGCTGGCGGCGACCGCCCAGGCCGCCGGCACGCTCACCGGCGCCGGCTCGACGCTGATCGCCCCGCTGATGAGCCAGTGGACCACCGACTTCGGGAACCTCACCGGCATCGGCGTCACCTACGGGGCGGTCGGCTCCGGAGCCGGCATCGCCCAGATCTCGGCGCGGACCGTCGACTTCGGCGCCTCCGACGCACCGCTCTCCCCGACCCAGGCCAGCGGATGCAACGGATGCGTCCAGATCCCCTGGGCGCTCACCGCCACCGGGATCGCCTTTCACCTGAACGGCGTCCCCCATCTCCGGCTCTCCGGGCCGGTCCTCGCCTCGATCTACCTCGGTCAGATCAAGACGTGGAACGACCCGGCGCTCAAGAAGCTCAACCCCCGGGTCGCGCTCCCCGCGCTCGCCATCACGCCCGCCTTCCGCAGCGACGGCTCGGGCGACACCTACGCGTTCACCGACTATCTCTCCCGGGTCAGCCAGACCTGGAGGAGCCGGATCGGCTTCGCCACCGCGGTCAGCTTCCCGACCGGGGTCGGCGGCAAGGGGAACGACGGCATCACCGCCCTCGTCAGTTCGACCAACGGGGCGATCGGCTACATCTCGGCCTCCTACATCATCGCCCACCGCCTCGGCGCCGCCGCGCTCCAGAACGCCGCCGGCAAGTTCGAGCTGCCGAACCTCGCGAACATCAAGTCGGCCGCCTCGCAGGTCAAGTCCGTCCCGGCCAACAACGAGCTCCACATCGTCAACCCGCCGGCCAGGTACAAGGACGCCTACCCCCTCTCGACGTTCAGCTACGTGATCGTCCCGAGGTCGTCCGCCCAGCACACGAACCTCTACAAGCTCATCTCCTACGCCCTGACCACCGGGCAGAAGTTCGGGCTCCCGCTCGACTTCTCCCCGGTTCCCCACGTCGTCCTCCAGGCCGGTATCGCCACGGCCAAGACGCTCGGTTAGGGCCCCGCCGGCGCGCGGCCGGGCGGGCGAGGCTCCCGCCCGGTCAGTGCCGGCCGTTGTACACGGCGGCGTCGAAGACCGGGAGCCCGGGCAGGCCGGCGTAGCCGATGTTCGGCAGGGAGAAGAGATCCTGGATGCTCGCCAGGAGCGAGAAGTGGTCGTAGGCGGCCGCGTCGACGCTCCCCGGCTTGACGAACGGCGAGATCAGGAGCAGCCCGACCCGCCCGCCACCGCCGGCCGGCTTGACGCCGGTGGCCGCCGGGAAGGTCGACGGGGTGGCCGGCGCGAGCATCCCGGGGGACGCCGGCGCCGGGAGGGCGTAGGGCGCCGTGATGGTGGTCGGCGCCGCCGCCGGGCTCGGTGCCGGACTCGGGCTCGGGCTCGGGCTCGGGCTCGGGCCGGTCGGGGCCGGCGGCGCCGGGGTGGTGGCCGGCGGCGCCGGGGCGCCGGCGAGGTTCGGGTAGCCCGGCGTCAGGCAGCATGAGCTCGCGTCGGCGCCCGGGCCGGACTGGGGCGCCTGGTCGAAGGTGATGGCGATCAGCCCGCCGTCCTGGTAGGCCGGCGAGCTCGTGATCTCGGGCACCACGGTGTGGAGGAAGGCGTCGGCCGCGGCCAGGCCGGCCGGCTGGCCGGGCGCGCACGGGACCTCGGTGGCGTCGTGGCAGCGGTTGGGGACGACGTAGGCGAAGGTCGGCGCCTTGCTCGGCGTCTGGAGGTCGGGCCCCAGCTGGTCGAGGCCGACGTCTGCGGCCGCGCAGGCCGGGCCGTCGATCAGGCTGTGGAAGTAGACGAACGGGTTGCGCCACGTCACGTACCCGTCACCCGGGCTCGGCGCCTGGGCTGGATCGGCGGCGCCGACCGGCGGGTGGCGGCAGGTCGTCGGCTGGCCGGGGCCGTTGCCGCTGTCCTCGACGTAGGCCCGCCAGACCTGCCCGCCCGCCGCCAGCTCGTCGGCGAGCGTCTTCGACGCGGCCGGGTAGACGCAGCCGTTCCCGAGCGCCTGGCCCTGGGCGCCGACGGTCGGAGCGGCGAGGTCGAGATACTGCGGGCAGTCGACGGCCGTCTGCCCGGTCGGACCCTGGCCGCTGATCAGGGCGATCGCGTTGGCCAGCTCGCCCGCCGTCACGGCGTAGTAGTTGGGCAGGAGCTCGCCCTCGCCGCGCAACGTCGTGGCCAGGAAGGGCGCCGGCGAGCCCGGTCCGAAGGCGGCGTCGACACCGTGGTCGGTGAGCACGATCAGGAAGACGTGCTTCACCGCCGGGAGGGCCACCGGGGTCGGCGTCGGGGTTGTTGGTTTCGTCGGTGCTGGGGTCGGAGTGGCCGTGACGGGCGCCGGCGTCGGCGTCGGCGTCGGCGTCGGGGTCGGCGTCGGCGTCGGGGTCGGCAGGGGTGGCGGCCGGGTCGGGGCGACCGGCGCCGGCCCGGCGGTCGCCGGCCGCGTGCCGACGCCGACGCCGACGGCGGCGAGGAGCGCCGGGTTCGACCCGGGCCCGGCCGGGCGCCGGTCGGGGGTCGCGGCCCGTCCGACGGCGACCCCGAAGGCGAGGACGCACATCGCCGCGAGCGAGGCGACGCCCGGGGTCGGCATGGCCAGGCCGGTGGTGCGCGGTGGCCGGATGGCCGGGGCGGTGCCCCCGCCGGCGCGCAGGCGCGGGATGAGGTCCGGCGGGAGCGGGCCGCGGCGGGCGCCGCAGTCGACGCAGTAGCGCTGATCGCGGGCGAGCGGCGCGGCGCACTCGGCGCAGGCCCAGCAGGCGCCCCCGGCCCCCGATCGAGTCGTCACCACGCGCGCAGTCTCCCGCCGGTCGACGCCCGTCGTGTGAAGATCCCGGACGCGACCCCGGGGAGTGGGCTCGATAACCGGGAGTTCACATCCCGACGACGCCGGCGCCCGATACTTCGCCTCGCCTCGCGGCCCGGCGGGGCATTCGCCCCTATGGAATCGACCCCGTCCACCGCCCCGTCCGAGGCCACGATCGAGCTGCCGGTCGTCGACGCCCCGGCCGCGGTCCCGGCGCCGCTGAGCATCGCCGCCGACTCGTGCGCCGCCTGCGGCGCCCATCTCGCGACCGACCAGCGCTACTGCGTCGAGTGCGGTCAGTCCCGCGGAGCCAGCCGCCTCCCGGCGCCGAGGGCGGCGCCCGCCCCGGCCAGCCCCGGTCCCCAGCCGAGCCGGTGGTCGGCCAACGCGGCGCTGATCGCCGGCATCGGCACGCTCGTGCTCGCCATGGGGATCGGGGTGTTCATCGGCTCCCAGGGCCGGACGGACACGAGCGGGACGGTCAAGACCCCGGCCGGCCAGACGGTGACCGTCATCTCCGCGGGCGGCGGAGCCGCGCCGAGCGCGGCGGCCGGCGGGCCGGCCACCGCCGCGCCTACCGCGGGTGGCGCGGCCGGGTCGACCGCCGCCGCCGCCGCCGCGAAGGCCCCCAAGAAGGCGGGGGCGGCGGCGCCGGTCCAGAAGAAGCCGACCCCGCCGGTGGTGCACGTCGGGACCCCGGGCACCGGCCCGGGGTATCAGAACGGCAAGTTCACCGGCAACTTCTTCTGAGATGGCGCTCGTCGACAGGCTTCGCGCCCTCGCGGGCGCCCGCGGATCGGTGGGGGGGACGGGTGCGACCGAGGCCGGGCCGGCCGGGCTCCCGCCCCGGACCGAGGCGCAGTCCATCGACCTCGGGCCGCGCCGGGAGAAGCTGGCCGCCCGGGCCGCCGAGCTCCAATGGGACCTCGGCGGCCTCGTCTACGAGATGGCGATCCGCGACCACATCCGGGTCGACGTGCTCGTCCAGCGGGCGGCCGCCCTCCAGGCGGTCGACGCCGAGTTGGCCGAGGTCGAGCGGGTGCTGCGGATGGAGCAGAACGGCGCCGCCGGGTCCTGCTCGTCGTGCGGCGCCCTCCACAGCCGGGGAGCGGCGTACTGCTGGCAGTGCGGGCAGCCGCTGATCGCCACCGTGACGGCGCCGGCGATCACCGGTTAGAAGGTCCACTCGCCGGAGAGCTTGCGCCGGAGCCGCTCGAGCTCGCGCACGCGGGCGACCGGCGCCTCCCGATGACTCCCCGCCTCCATCAGGGCGACCAGCTCGTGATCGACGGCGAGCATCCGCCGGGCGAGCTCGCGGGCCGCGGCCTGGAGGAACCGGGTCGCCCAGATCTCGCCGCCGTTCAGCGCCGCCTCGAACCGGTCTCGCCGCAGCTCCCAGACCTCGGCCGCGGTGAGGGCGACGACGCTCCGGAAGCGGCGGGCGTCGGCCATCAGGGCGAACTCGCCGAGCAGCGTCCCCGGGCTCAGGGTCGCCAGGTCGTGGGGTCCGTCGAGCCCCGCCCCCCGGACCTCGACCTGGCCGCTGACCAGGACGTACATCGAGTCACCCGGGTCGCCCTCGCGGAAGAGCACCTCGCCGGGCGCGAGGGTTCTCTTTTGGAGCTGTCTCGCCGACTCGGCCGCCTCCTCGGGGGTCAGGGCCGAGAGGCAGGGGACCGCCCGGACCGCGGCGGCGTCGAGCAGCTCGGCCATCGCGCTCAGATCCCCCGCAGGACGGTGGCGCGGGCCACCCGGCCGAGGGCGACGATGTAGGCGGCCGTGCGCCAGCTGACCTCTCGGCTCGCGACGAGATCGCGGACCGTCCGGTAGGCGGCGGTCATGATCGCCTCGAGGCGCTCGTTGACCTCGGCCTCGGTCCAGCGGAAGCGCTGGACGTTCTGCGCCCACTCGAAGTAGCTGACCGTCACCCCGCCGGCGTTGGCCAGGATGTCGGGGATGACGGGGATCCCCCGGCCGGTGAGGATCTCCTCGGCCTCCGGGACGGTCGGGGCGTTGGCCGCCTCGACGACGACCCCGGCCCGGAGCTCCCGGGCGATGTCCCCGGTCAGCGCCCCTCCGAGGGCGGCCGGGATGAGGACGTCGGCGGCGGCGGTGAGGACGGCCTCGTGGCTCACCCGCTCGACGCCGTCTGCCTCGTACTCGGCCAGCGATCGCCGGGTGCGGGCGAACTGATCGAACAGCGCCGGCACGTCGAGTCCCGCCGGGCAGGCCAGGCCGGCGGCGACGTCGCTCACCGCGACCACCCTCGCCCCCTGCTCGTGGGCGATCCGGGCGGCGTGGGAGCCGACGTTGCCGAAGCCCTGGATGGCCAGGGTCGCCCCGTCGAGCGACCGGCCGATGTCCTCGAGGTAGGCCTTGGTCACCGTGACCACGCCGCGCCCGGTCGCCGCCTCCCGTCCCTCGCTGCCGAGCAGCTCGAGCGGCTTGCCGGTGACCACGGCCGGCGAGTAGCCGTTGGCCCGGGAGTACTCGTCCATGATCCAGGCCATCACCTGGGCGTTGGTGTTGACGTCGGGGGCCGGAATGTCGCGCTGGGGCCCGATGTTCGCGCCGACCCGCTGGACCAGCTTGCGGGTGAGCCGCTCGAGCTCGCCCTGGGAGAGCTCCTTCGGATCGCAGGCGATCCCGCCCTTCGCGCCGCCGAAGGGGATGTTGACCAGCGCCGTCTTCCAGGTCATCAGCGAGGCGAGGGCCCGGACGTCGTCGGCGTCGACGGTCGGGTGGTAGCGCAGGCCGCCCTTCATCGGCCCGCGGGCCGAGTTGTGCTGGATTCGGTAGCCGGTGAACACGCCGAGCTCGCCGTCGTCGAGCTCGATCGGCAGGGTGACGACGTGCTCGGCCTCGGCCGAGAGGAGCAGGCGCTCGACGTGCGAGCCGAGATCCATGATCCGGGACGCCTCGCGGATGAACCCGTTCGTCGCCTCGAGCGCCGTCATCGACCGAATGCCCGCATTCGGTCAGGCGCGACGCGGCTCGAGGACGACGAGCGGGATCTCCCGGCTCGTCCGCGCCTGGTAGCCGCGATATCCGGGATAGACGTCGAGCGCCTTGGGCCAGAGGCGCTTCCGCTCGGCCGGGGTCGCCACCCGAGCGCGGACCGGCCGGCGGTCGCGGCCGACCTGGATCGTCACCTCCGGATGGGCGACGAGGTTGTGCAACCAGGCCGGGTCGCGGGGATGACCGCCCTTGGAGGCGACGATCACGACGTCCTCGCCGTCGAGGACGTAGACCAGGGGCGTCGTCCGCATCTTTCCCGTCTTCGCTCCCCGGTGGTCGAGCAGGAGCATCGGCGGGCTCCCGGGCAGCCGGTGGCCGACGAGGCCGCCGGTCGCCCGGTAGACGGCGACGTGGCCGCCGACCAAGCGGTTGAGGATCGGCCAGGTCCGGTCGACGATGCCGAGCAGGTCCATCGGGACATCATCGCGCGATCGGCCGGTCGACCGACGCCCGGCCCGCCGATAGGCTGGGCAGGCGAGATGTCGACCCCCGCCCCGCCACCGTCCCCCGCGACCCCGCTCGGCGGCGGCTGCCTGTGCGGCGAGGTCCGCTTCGAGGTGACCGCGCCGTTCACGACGGCCGGGTACTGCCACTGCACCCACTGCCAGCGCCGGACGGGGACGGCCGTCTCGGCCAGCGCCCGGGTTCCCCGCAGCGGCTTCCGCCTCCTCTCTGGGGCGGAGCGGCTCGAGACCTTCCAGCCGACGCCGGAGAGCAACCCGAAGGTGTTCTGCCGCCGGTGCGGGTCGCACCTGTTCAGTGGCGACCCGCTCGGCGGCGAGCAGGTCGCCATCCGCCTCGGCGCGCTCGACGCCGATCCGGGCATCCGCCCGCAGTGGCGCCAGTGGGTCGACTCCGCCCCGTCGTGGGAGCCGATCCCCGACGACGGACTCCCGCGCTTCGGCGGCCCGCGCTCCGGCTGACCGTCCGGCTCCCGCCGTCCCCGGGCGGCCATGTGAGCTGGGGGGGTGTGTCGCCGCCTAGAACGAACGTCGGCCGATTTAGGCAGCGTTCAGGATTGGGCGCCGGCTCGACGATGAAACCAGCGCCTGCTGCTGTCGAAGTCCCTTGGGGGGAGGCCAAGAGCCCGGATGCTCGACCGGGCGCTGGCCGGCGGAAGGCATTCCGAAATCCGTCCTCTCTCGTCCGTTCAAGGAGCCCACATGCACGTCCCCAACCACGTGTCCGTCCGCCGACGCCTCCGCGCCGTCGCCCGCGCGGCGTCGCTCAGCGCGCTCGCGCTCGGCGCCCTCCACGTCCCGGCCGCCGCCGCGGCGCCCGGCGACGGACCCACCGCCTGCGACGGCTCGTCGTTGAGCCAACCCTTCCTGTCCTTCGGCGATTCCGGCTACTACAAGCTGGCTCCCGGAGGCAACTTCGAGGGCTCGTTGACCGACTGGTCGTTGAGCGGCACCGCCGGAGCGGTCCCCGGGAGCGAGCCGGCCGGAGTGACCGGAACGGTCGGAGCGTCGTCGCTCGGACTCTCGACCGGGGACGCGGCGCAGTCGCCGACGACGTGCGTGAACGCCGCCTATCCGACCTTCCGCTTCTTCGCCCGGAGCGACCGCCCCGGGTCGGTCATCGGCGTCTCGGTCGTCTACCAGAGCCCGTACGGCCAGCTGACCCTCCCGGTCGGGGCGGTCATCCCCGGTCGGAACTGGGCCCCGACCCCGCCCCTCCCGACCCTCGCCTCGATCGGATCGATGCTCGCCGGCGGGTCGACGTCGGTCGCCCTCCGGTTCAGCCAGCTGGCGGGAAGCTCCCAGATCGACGACGTCTACGTCGATCCGCACACCGTGCACTGAGCCGGTCGGCTCGGCGGGGCCGGCCTCGCGGCCGGCCCCGGCGCCGCAGGCTCGAGGACCGTCGGGCGGCGGCGCCCGGTCAGTCGGGATCGAGGACCTCGACGCCGACGGCGGCGGCGAAGACGCCGGCCATCCCGACGATGGCCGACCACTCCATCGCCGCCCCGCGCAGGCCCTCGACCCCCTGGAGGTCGGTGAGGTCGCAGCGACGCAACTCGCAGTGCCGGAGGCGAGCGCCGCGAAAGTCCGCCCGCGTGAGGTCGCAGCCGGTGAAGCGGACCGACTCGAGCTGGGCGTCGAGGAAGTCGGTCTGGGTGAGGAGGCAATCTTCGAAGGTGACCCGCTCGAGCCTCGAGAAGCCGAACGAGGCGAGGTCGACCCGGGAGTCCCGGATCGTCACATCCCGGAGGGTGGCCTCGGAGAAGCGGAGGCCGGTCAGGCGACTCGCGACGATCGAGAGGCGGGTCACCTCGACTCCCCGGCCGTTGAGGTTGGCCAGGTTGCAACGGTCGAACTCGACGTCGACCGCCGTGAGCCGGTCGAGCCGCGACCCGGACAGGTCGACTCCGGTCAGCCGGACGGAGTGGAGCGAGACGCCGCGGGCGTCCTGGTCGGGGAGATCCGCGTCGGTGAGCGCCACCTCGAGGTGGCCGGAGTCGTGCGCCAGGGCGCTGATCGCGGCCGCCTCGAGCCGATCGGGGAGCTCTGGCTGGCGGGGCGAGTGGGCGGGACGACGCATGCGCGTGAAGCCAAGCAGGTACGCGGGGGCTAGGCTCTCACCCGACATGGACCCGCGGCCGGCCGGACGATTCCTCGCGGGCGACCCGCTCCGCGGATTGGCGGCCTTCGGCGTGGCCGTCTATCACGCGGGAACCGTGTCGCTGTTCGCCGCCGGGCACTTCGGCGATCTCACCCAGGGGTGGCCGGTTCCCTTCGGGCCACTCGCCGGCGGCGTGATCGGGGCGGCCGCGAACAGCGTCGGGGTGTTCTTCGTGCTCTCCGGCTACCTCATCTCGCGACCCTTCCTCGCCGCGTTCGCCGACTCCCGGGCGCTGCCGCCGGTGCTCGCCTACCTGCGCAACCGCGCCCTGCGCATCGTCCCCGCCTACTGGGCCGCGCTGGCGCTGGTGATCGTCGTCGCCGGGGCTCAGGGACGCAGCTGGGCCGACGCGCCGCGCCTGCTCGGATTCTCGGAGGACTGGGCCAACAGCCCGATCCGCTTCGACCTCGGTCAGGCGTGGACCCTCGACATCGAGATCCGCTACTACCTGACGGTCCCCGTCGTCGCCGGCCTCCTCTTCCTGCTGACGCGCCTCGTCCGCGGGCTCCCCCGGCGCCGGTCGACCCGCCTCTGGCTCGTCGGGGGCGCCGCCCTCGTCGGCGCGGGGATCTGCTTCGCCGTGTTTCCGCGGGGGACCCAGGAGCAGGCGTGGACGTTCGGCGCCCAGGCCCACCTGCTCCTCCTCGGCGTCGTGCTCGCCGCGGCCGAGCTCGGCGGGACGTGGCGATGGCTGGGGACTCGCGCCGGCCGCCGGGTCGGCCTGGCCGCGTTTGCCCTCGGCCCGATCGCCCTGGTCTGGATGCAGTACGCCGGATCGCCCCTCCTGACCCTCGGCGGCCTCGACTTCGTGCGGTCGACCTCGCTGATCGCCGCGGTCGCGGCCCTCCTGGTCGTCGGCGCTCCGGTTCTCCTCCAGCGCGCCGGGGCCGGTTGCTGGCGCTTCCTCGACAACGCCCCGCTCCGCTGGCTCGGCGCCCGCTCCTACGGCTTCTACCTCTACCAGCTCGGCGTCCTCACCGAGCTCTCCTACCACGCTCCGAGCCCCGGTCGCTTTCATCGGACGTTCGTCTTCCTCGTCGTCGCCGGGTTCCCGATCATCCTCGGCCTCGCGGCCGTCTCCTGGCGACTGGTCGAGCAGCCCGCCCTCCGGTGGAAGGCCTCCCGGCCCAAGCCGGACCCCTCCCCGGGATCGAGTCCCGTTCCCGTCCCGGTCAGGGACATCCACCTCGCCCCCGACCGGGCGCTGGCGGCCGGGGGTCGAGAATAGGCTTGCTCGCCCGGGCGGGAGGACGGCGTCTCCCGGTGACCGGGCCGAGACCGGGACTACGGGACACAGAGTGGCGACCCGGCCGCGGCGTGGCGTGGATCTCAGCACGGGCGTGAAACGGTGTGGACCTGGTGGTCGACGCGTCGCATCGTCGCGCCCTGGAGCGGACGAGCGAGACCGGTTCGCCGCCGCCGCCGATGCGGCGGTCGCGGGGGGCGCCGCCGGGTAGGGCGGCGGATCGGCGCGCTCAGGCCGCCGAGCCCGGGGCGGCGCCGGAGGGGGTGAGGCTCGCCGCCAGGGCGAGGAGGAGCGCGACCGGCAGGACGAAGATCCCGATCGTGAGCGCGCCGAGCACGCAGAACGCCCAGAGCAGCCCGATGAGGACCCAGGCGACATAGCCGCTGCCCTGACGGCCGTGGGTGCACTTGTCGTGCAGGGCGAGCCAGACGAACACGGTGACGAGCACCGGGATCGACACGACGAGGAGCACTCCCCTCCCACTGCCGCCGACGAGGGTCGAGCTGGTGGTGGTCGTCGAGCCCGCCAGCCCCGGAGGGCCCGTCGCCTCGGTACCGGAGTAGACGGGCACGAGGAGCGCGGCGGCGACCAGGCCGACCGACCAGAGGAACGCGGTCACGGTCAGCCCGAAGGCCCGGCGTCCGCGGCGGGCCTCCTGAGCTGCGGCCATGGGTTGAGGCTACTCCCGTCCGGCAAGGCGCGCCGGCGGCGGCCTCCACCATCCAGAGCTCCCAGTAGCGCGCGTTTCAACGGTGGGCGCCGGCCGTCGGCGCTCGCCTCCTAGGGCAAGCCGAGTGCGGCGAGCTCGCGAGCGACCACTTGGTCGATGCGGAAAGCCCGAAGTAGCTCGAGTGAGTCCGCTCGAGCGTCTCGATGGAGTCGCTTCCCAGCAGCACGACCTCGACTTTCGCCCGTTGCCCGGGCGATCCCCAGGCCCCAGAACGCGAGGAGGCCGCCCTTTCGGACGGCCTCGTCGGCTCTTCAACGGTCGATTGGGCCTCATAGCGGGGGCGGGATTCGAACCCGCGACCTTCGGGTTATGAGCCCGACGAGCTACCAGACTGCTCCACCCCGCGGCGTCTCCTGACAGAGTAGCAACCGCCGCCCGCCCGGACACCCGCGCAGGCAAGAATTCCGCCGTCCCCGGCTCGCCGCCCGCCAGGCGGGAAGATCCCCGGGCGATGGCCGACTCCCAAGCTCCCCCCGCCGACCACCTCCGCGTCGCCGTGGTCGACATCGGCACCAACTCGACCCGCCTCCTGATCGCCGACGTCGGACCCGACGGTCGCATCGACGAGCGGCGGCGCGAGTCTCGGGTGACCCGTCTCGGCGAGGGGGTCGATACCGACGGCCGGCTCAAGCCCGCCGCGATCGACCGGGTCTGCGCCGCGCTCGACGACTACGCCCGGCTGATCGCCGGCGACCAGGTCGGCCCGGCGACCGCCGTCCTCACCAGCGCCGTCCGCGACGCCGCCAACGGCCCCGAGTTCGTCTCCCTCGTCGCCTACCGCTACGACCTCGACGCCCGCCTGCTCGCCGGCGACCAGGAGGCCCAGCTCACCTTCCTCGGGGCCACCTGCGACCGCGATCCCGACCCGCCGGCGCCCACCCTGGTGATCGACGTCGGCGGCGGCTCGACCGAGTTGATTCGTGGCCGCGGCCGGTCTGCCGCCTTCCACGTCTCCCTCCAGGCCGGCGTCGTCCGCCAGACCGAGCGGCACCTCGCCGGCGACCCGCCGACCCCCGATCAGCTGCGGGCGCTCCGCACCGACGTCCGCGCCCTGATCGAGCGGCACGTACCCCTGGTCGAGCGGCGCCTCCCCCGCCCGTTCGTGGCCATCGCCGTCGCCGGAACCGCCACCTCCCTCGCCGCCATCGACCAGGGCCTCGAGCCCTACGACTCGTCCCGCGTCCACGGCTACCGCCTCGACCTGACCACCTGCCGACTGCTCCTCGCCCGCCTCGCCGGCCTCCCCCTCGCCGAGCTGCGCTCGGTCCCCGGCCTCCACCCCGACCGGGCCCCGACCATCGTCGCCGGGGTGGCGATCCTGATCGAGGTGCTCGAGGCGTTCGGCCTCCCCGGCTTCGAGACCTCCGAGCACGACATCCTCCGCGGCGTCGCCCTCGACCGGGCCGGGTTCGGCCCCACCCCGGCCCCACCCCGGCCCGCCGTCCATTGATCCATCCGTCCGCTCCGCGGACCCCCGATGCACCCGGCGCCGGACCCCGCCGATGCCCACGACGATGCCCAGCGTCGTCCGCCGACTCGCCCTGATCGCCCACCTGGCCGGGCTCCTCCTCGCCGCCGCCACCTCGACCGCCGCCGCCTGCCCCGACGCCCACCTCGTCCCGACGTCCGGCAACCTCGACCGCGTCGCCGCGGCGACCCTCTGCCTGGTCAACCAGCAACGCGCCCTCCACGGCCTTCCCCGCCTCCACGCCCAGGCCGCCCTCACGGCCGCGGCCGCCGCCCATTCTCGAGACATGGTCGTCCGGGGCTACTTCGACCACGTCAGCCCCTCCGGCGTCGGTCCGCTCAGCCGGATCCGCCGGGCCGGATACGTCCATCCCGGCGGCGCGTTCGCCATCGCCGAGAACATCGCCGCCGCCGGCGGCCCCGCCACCCCCGCCGTGGTCGTCAGCCTCTGGATGCACTCCCCCGGCCACCGGGCCAACATCCTCAGCCCGGCCTACCGCGACACCGGCATCGGCGTCGCCACCGGGATGCCCGTCCGGGTCGGCTCCGGACGCGGCGCGACCTACACCGAGGACTTCGGCGCCAACTGACCGGTCACGCCAGATTCGACCGGCGCGGGTAGGCGACCGCCGGATCGGTCAGGACGTTGACGAGCGCCGGCCGCCCCGACCCGAACGCCCGCTCCAGGGCCGGGCGCAGCTCCGCCGGGCGCTCGACCAGCTCACCGTGGCAGCCGAGCGCCTCGGCCACCAGGTCGTAGCGGGTGCCCGGTCGCAGATCGGCCGCCACGCTGTAGCCGTAGAGCCACTCCATCGGGTGCTTCTCGAGCCCCCAGATCCCGTTGTTGCCGACCACGACGACCACGGCCACCCCGTGGCGGGCGAGCGTGTCGAGCTCCATCCCGGCGAAGCCGAAGGCCCCGTCGCCCACCAGCAGCACGACCTGGCGATCCGGGCGGGCCAGCTTGGCCGCCAGCGCGTAGCCGAGTCCGCTCCCCAGGCAGCCGAACGGACCCGAGTCGAGCCAGCACCCCGGCTCGTAGGACTCGATCAGCCGGCCGGCGTAGGAGACGAAGTCCCCGCCGTCGCCGACCACGATCGCGTTGCGCTCGAGCAGCCGGCCGAGCTCGCCGTAGATCCGCATCGGGTGAAGCGGCGCCCGGTCGTCCCCGAGCTCGGCCCCCTCGCCCTCCCGAGCGGCCGTCTCCGCCGCCCGGAGCCCATCGATCCACCCCCGCCGATCGCTCCGCCCCGGCCCGCACCCGGCCAGCGCGGCCAGCGTCCCGGCCAGCGGACCGTAGAGCGCGGCCGCCACCCGGCGCGGGTGGGCCCGCGCCTGCTCGGTCCGGTCGACCACCACGATCTCCGTCTGGGCGCCGAACACCGCCCCGAAGCCGAGGCGGAAGTCCATCGGCACGCCGATGACCAAAGCCACGTCGGCCTCCCCCAGCGCCTGACGCCGCACCCGCGAGAAGAACAGCTCGTGGTCGGCGGCCAGGCACCCCCGCCCGAGCCCGTTGAGGAACACGGGGATCCGGAGCTCCGCGGCCAGCCGGGCCAGCGCCTCCTCCCCGTGGCCCCAGTAGAGGTTCGTCCCGGCCATGACCACCGGACGCTCGGCGCCCCGGAGCAGTCCCACCGCCCGCTCGAGCGCCTCCCCGTCCGGCCCGGCCGCCGGCCCCGGGTCGGTCGCCCGGGCCGGCGGCGGCTCGACCGCCTCCATGAACACCTGGTCGAGAGGGAAGTCGACGAACACCGGACCCGACGGCGGGGCCAGCGCCGCCGCCAGCGCCGCGTCCACCAGTCCCGGGATCTCCGCCGTGCTCGCGGCCGTCGCCGCCAGCTTGGTCACCGGGCGCACCAGCGGGAGGTGATCGAGCTCCTGGAGCGAGCCCTGACCCCACCGCGCCGCCGGCGCCCGCCCGCCGAGCACGACCATCGGCGAGTTGTTCAGCTGGGCCGCGGCCAGGGCGGTGATCCCATTGGTCACCCCCGGACCCGCGGTCAACGCCGCCACCCCCGGCGTACGCGTCACCTTCGCCCAGCCCTCGGCCGCGAACGCCGCGGTCGCCTCGTGGCGGACGTCGATCAGGGCGATCCCCTCCGCCCGCGCCCCGTCGTAGATGGAGAACAGGTGGCCGCCCGAGAGCGTGAACAGCTGGCCGACCCCGGCCGCCGCCAGCCGCCGGGCGATCAGCCGGCCCCCGTGGAAGGATTCGGCCGGCTCCATCCCTACGGGCGGTAGTTGCCCGGGTTGACGTGGGGGAAGGCCAGCGCATTCCCGGCGAACGCCGGCGGCGTCGCCACGAAGCACCCGGGACTCCCGAGCAGCGGGTTGACGCTCTCGTTCGGCAGCGCGTCGCCCCCCGACGGGGTGCAGTCGAAGTTCGGGAAGATCAGGTGCTTGGCCGACTGCGGCGAGTCGGCCAGGCCGGTCCCCGACTGGTAGGCGTTGCCCCGATCGGTCGGGTAGCGGACCGGGTAGATCGCCAGCTGCTCGGGCCCGAGCGGGCTGTACTGGCGCAGGTAGTGGCCGACCTCCTGGGAGGTCTGCGGCGTGATCGTCGCCGCCAGCGTCTCCTCGCCCCGGGAGAGGAAGTCGCCCACCCCGTACTGGTTGTACTCGAGCCACTGGAGAATCGGGTTCAGCTGCTCGAGGAACGGGTCGAGGTTGCCGAGGAGCGGCTTGACCGCCACGAGGATGTCGCGCAGGGCCGGCAGGCCGGTCTTCGACGCCCGGATCAGCGGGTCGAGCTTCTGGAAGGTCCGCCGGAGGTCCGGGGCCAGCACCCGGACGTCGTGGAGGGTCGGCGCCAGGTCGCGGGCCGCCGGGCGCAGGTCGCGGATCAGGGGGTGGGTGTTCCCCGCGAAGGTCTGGAGCTTGGCCAGCGTCGCCTTCGTCTCGTCGAGGAAGGTCGGCAGGACGCCGATCGCCTGGGCCAGCGCCGCCTGCTCGGAAGCCGTCGCCGCGAACGTCGCGTCCGCTCCGACGACCAGGTTGTGGAGCTGGTTGCGGTCCTGGCTGATCGCGGCGAACACGACTCCCGCGTTCCGGACGAGCCGGCTCACCGCCGCCGACTGGGCGTTCAACACGTCGAGCACGTCCCCGGCTCCGGTGACGAAGCCCGGCAGGTTGCCGAGGGCGTCGTTCAGGCTCGCCCCCCGGCCCGCGGATCCGGCGGCCAGATCGCGCTGCCAGTTGCGGAACGCCTGGCGGGTGACCGGGTCGAACGCCTGGACCACCTGGTCGAGCGTGACCGCCCGGCCGATCCGGCCGTCGGCGAGCATCCCGCCCTCGCGGATCGTCGGGCTCCCGGCCGTCCCCGGCGTCATCTCGATGTAGGTCTCGCCGAGCAGCGTCTTCTGGCGGAGGATCGCCTTCGCGTCGACGTGGATCGGCGCGAACTGCGGATCGACCTCGATCGTCGCCACCGTCCGGTTCCCCGCCGGGTCGAGCCCCTCGGCCACCACCTTGCCGATGCTGATCCCCGCCACCCGGACGTCGGCCTGCTCGGCCAGCTGCACCGCCTGCGGGAAGGACGCCCGGAAGCGGTAGCCCTTCGGCTTCAGGGGGATCGCCCCGCCGAAGGAGACCCACAGGTAGAGCAGGAGGCCGAAGCACGACAGCGCGAACGCCGCGATCGTCAGCAGGCGGCCGAGGGTCGGCGCCTCTCTCTGCATCAGGTCACGCCCCGCACAGAGCCGGATTGGAGAGGACGCCGGCCAGGTTGCCGAGGAAGGGCAGGAGCGGCTGCTCGGCGACGAGGGCCTTCAGGGTCGTGCAGGTCGTCGTCTGGGTCAGCGCCCGGAACGGCCCGTTCGCGTCGGCGCTCGCGAACACCGCGTCCCCGTTGTGGCCGAGCCAGGCCAGCCAGAAGAGATACGTCCCGTCCTTCGACGCGTCGTACCGGGCCCCGCCGTCGGGGTTGAAGGCCAGCAGGTTGAACAGGTGGTTGAGCACCGTGAAGACCCCGGTCAGGTCCGGCACCGCCAGCGCGAGCGCCTGGGCCGCCGGGGTGAGCTGGCGGACGACCGGGCGCGCGCTGCGCACGAACGGGCGGATCTCGCCGGCCACGATCGGCGTGGTCTCCCGCAGGAACGGGGCCAGCGCCCCGTTGGCCGCGGTCAGCGACGTCGCGACCGGGCCCAGGGCGACCGCCGTCGGGTGGAGGACGTCGGCGAACGCCCGGACCTTGCCGAGCGCCACCGTCGTCTGGTGCAGGGCCCCCGGCAGGGCGTGGACGGCCGCCCCGAGGTTGGCCTGCTCGGAGGCGATCGCCCCGAACGTCTGCGAGGCCGCGCTCACCAGGGTCCGGATCTGCGGCCCCCGGGTCGCCAGCTCCTGGTCGAGGAGGCTCAGCGAGTGGATCAGGTGGGCGAGGTTCCGGTGGCGGCGGCCGACCAGCGTCGTCACCTTCGCCAGGTCCCGGTGCGTCGGCCCGAAGCGGGCGAAGACGTCCTGGAGCGTCGGCCCGCCGCCCCGCAGCCCCTCGCCCGCTCCCTGCACGAGGAGCTGGAGGTAGTCGCGGGTGTCCTGGTCGAGCGCCGCCAGGATCTCGTCCGGGTTGACGTCGGGGAGGGTGTTGGCGAGCGGGATCGTGAACCCGGCCCCGGCCGCCGGGGCCCGCCGGGTCCCCGGGTCGATCTCGACGAACATGTCCTTGAGCCCGGTCTTCGGCCGCAGCAGCGCCGTCGCGTCGGTGTGGACGAGCCCCTTGAACTGCGGGTCGACGGCCATCGAGACGACCGCCCGGTCGCCCTTCAGCGCGACGCCGCTGATGTCGCCGATCCGCACCCCCGAGACCCGCACGGTCTGGCCCTGTCCCGGCGTCACCGCCTGGGCGGTCGAGAACTCGGCGCGCAGGGTGAACGGCGACGACTGGAACAGCGGGAAGCGGAGCCGCTCCTCGTGGAGGACGTAGACCCCGACCACCACGGCGATCGCCACGAGCACGACGATCGCCGCCGAGTCGCGCGCGTACTTGCGGATCGCCCGCCTCATCGCCCGGCCCCGGGGATCCGCCCGAGCGTTCCGAGCTGTGGCACCAGGCTCCGGTCGATCGGCGTGCTCCCGACCCGCAGCACCCCACCCAGGTGCTCGACCTTCAGCTGGCGAGCGGCCATCTGGAGGGTGAGCTTCGCCGAGCGGTCGTACAGCTTGCGCCCGGCGGCGTTCAGCGGCTGGGCCGCGGCGCTGATCTGCCCGGCCGGGGCCACGCCCGGCGTCGAGGCGAGGTTCGGCGCCTGCTGGGTCTCGCAGGGGACCGCCTCGTTGAACACCGGCTTGCCCGCCGGCTTCACCGGATTCCCACCGGCGATCGGCAGGTTGGCCAGGGTGAGCTGGCCCGCCCCCGACGGGAACGCGACGTTCCCGAGGCCGGCGAGGACCCGGAACCAGATGCCGTTGGCGTCGCCGCTGCGGCTGTCGCCGCCCAGGCCCACCAGGCTCTTCGGGAACTCCTGGAAGACCGGCCCGGCCGCCGGGAACTGGGCGTCGTCGATCGTCTGCTGCGACCACGGGAGGATCACCGAGTTCTGGCAGGACGAGGCCGCCCGGACCTGCTCGAGCAGCGCCACGCTCTCGAGGTTCAGGCGGGTCAGGGCGGCCACCGTCGGGCGCAGCTCGCCGACCAGGCCGCGGAGCTCGGGCTTCGAGACCAGGCGGCGCACCTGCCGGGCCCAGGGAATGCCCGCCACGAGCACCGGCAGGGTCGAGCGCACCGCCGGGCGCAGCTCGGCCACGAGCCGGCGGACCGACGGAAACGAGGCCTCGAGCGCGGCCAGGGCCGGGATCCCCGCCCGTAGCGTCCGGGGGAGCTCGCCGATGGCGGCGGCCAGCGCCGCGTCCTGCTGGGCCAGCGGGGCCGCCGTCCGGTCGAGGTTGGTCACCAGGTCCGCCAGGGCCTGGGGATCGGCGTCCGCCGCCGCCGCCACCGTGCCCATCGACGCGATCAGCTGCGAGAGGTCGTGGGGCGCCGTGCCCTGGAGGGCGTCGGTGACCAGGGCCGTCCCCTGGTACGCCGGCCCCCAGAACGGGATCGACCGGTTGAACCCGGCGCCCCCCCGCCCGCTCAGGGCGATCGACAGCTCGTGGAGGAGGACCTTGAGGTCGCTGCGGGTGCTCGTGTTCAGCGTGGCCAGGACCTGGTCGAGCTGGACCGGGGCCGCCGTCTGCTGGACCGGGACGGTGTCCCCGTCGTGGAGCACCGGCGCCGACGGCGAGCCCGGATGGAGGTCGACGAAGAAGTTGCCCTCGAGGAAGATCCGCGGCCTGATGGTCAGCGACGCGTCGCGGTGGAGCGGCAGCCCGCTCCCGTCGATCCTCAGGTCGACGATCGCCCCCTGGCCGCCGCCCCCGATGTGGTGGACGCCGGTCACCTGGCCGACGCCGACCCCGGCGATCCGGACCGGCGCGCTCGGCTGGATGTTGTTCGCGCTCCGGAACGCCGCGTGGATCGTGAACTGATGGCGGAAGGGGATCGACTTCGTGAAGGCCAGGTACCCGGCCACCGCGACGGCGACGATCATCACGATCCCGACCGCGAACGGCGTCAAGCGCCCGTCCCGGCGCCTCGGTCCTCGCCGCGGGGTGCTCACGGCGCCAGCAGGTAGTCGAGGAGCTGCTTCTGCGACCGCTGGGCCGAGCGCTGCCCGCCGGCCGGCTGGCCGAGGAGGCCGCCGACCGTGCTCGGGAGGAGGTTCGGCAGGCTCTGCACCAGGTTGCCGACCAGCTGGTCGAGCGGAGGCAGCCCGGCCGGCGGGGCCGGGGCTCCGGCGCCGGCCCCGGACCCGCCGGACGGCGCCACGGGGGCGCCACCGCTCGGCTGCCCCGTCGCGGTCGGGGTGCTCGCCGCCGGGGGCGCCGCCGCCGCCGGCGGCTCGCGCCCGGTCGACCGGGGCGCCGCACCCGGGCTGGCCGTCGGGTCGGGCGTGGTGATCCCCGGCTGCGAGGGACCGAGCCACGAGCGGCAGGCGCTGATCGGATTCGAGCCGGGGTTCTTCACCGCCGCCGCCACCACCTGCGGGTCCGGATAGGGCGAGCAGGTCAGGCTGGCGAGGAGGTCGATGTTCAGCAGGTGGTTGTTCGCGTCGAACAGGGTGGTCGACGTCGCCTGGTAGAAGACGTAGTTGAGGAGCGCCTCGAGGCCGGTGTAGCCCTGGCCGCCCGGGCTGCGCGGATCCTTCTCGACCGCGAACGACCGGTCGTCGAGATGCTGGAGGACGATGTCGAGGTTCTTGGCCAGCTCGGGCGTGGCCCCGGCGAACTGGTTGAGCTGGCTGACCGTCGGCGCCGCGGCGATCAGCGCCGCCCGCCCGGTCACCGACGCCCGGCCGAGCGCCCGGAAGGCCGGGCGGGAGGCGGTCGCGAACGGGCCGAGCCGGTCGAGGAACGCCTTCAGCTGGCCGGCCGACGCGTCGAGGTTGCGCAGGGCGGGCGTCGCGTTCGCGGCCACGTCCCCGAGCGACGACATCGCCGGCTCGAGCGCCGCCAGGAAGCCCGGGAGCCGGCGGATCCCGGCGGCCAGCGCCGCCTGATGGGCGGCGGCCACCGCCGCCGTCCGCCCGGCCGAGTCGACGAAGCGGGCGACGTCCCGGCGGTTGGCCGCGAGCGCTCCGAGAACCTGGTCGCCGTCGCGCGCCAGGGCGGCCAGGGTCTGGTTCTGGCGGGCGAGGATGGCCAGCACCTGGTCGGTCTCGCGCAACGCCGGGCTCGCCCGGCGGATCGCCGCCCGCAGGTGCGTGGCGTTGCCCGCCGCCCCGGCCCCGAGCTCGCTGATGATGATCTGAAGGCGCTGGCGGTAGGGGAGCCGGAAGATGTCGGTCACCAGGTCGGGGGCGACCGTCGTCGCCGTCCGCGACACCGGGATGACGCTCCCCGGCGGGAGCACGGTCGGCGACGTGCCCGGCTCGCAGTCGAGGTAGTACTCGCCGATCAGCGACTGCGGCCGGGTCGCGCAGGAGACGTCGGCCCGGAGCGACCCGAAGCCGGTCTCGGTCACGTGGAAGTGGACGATGGCGTGGAGGGTCCGGCGGTCGAGGTCGATCGCCGTGATCGTCCCCGCCCGGACCCCGGCCACCTTCATGTCGCCGCCCTGGACGAGCCCGAAGGCGTTGTCGAGCTCCACCCAGTAGCTCGAGTCGCCGCCCCGACCCCCGCCGCCCCCGGTGCCGGCGCCGAGCGCGAAGACGAGGAAGGCCAGGGCGGCGAGAGCCCCGCCGACCGCGGTCGCGCGCCTCATGGGCCCGGGAGCACCTGGGTCGGATCGCACGCGAACCCCGGCGGGTGGTAGGGGTTCGACCCGTCGGCGCTCGGGTGCTCGGCCGCCCCCGGACAGCGGTTGCGCTGCCCGGTGGTGAGCGTTCCGAGCAGGGCCGACTGGCGCAGCTGCGGCGGAATCGGCGTGAGCAGTCCGTTGACCAGGGCCAGCGGGTTGGCCGAGATCGCCACCCGGCTGGCGCCCCCGAGCGCGTCGTAGACCCCGGAGTGGGCGAAGCTGTTGAACCAGGCCGTCAGGTCAGGCGAGTACGGACGGGCGAAGCCGAGCTCGGGCGTCGCCGTGCCGAGCGCGTCGGTGCTCGCCGGCAGCGCACCCGGGCGGCTCGCGCCGTTGGCCGTGGTCGGCCCGACGCCGACCGCCCGGACCGGGACGGTCGAGCGCACGAGCGAGAGGAGGTCGCTGTTCGGCGTCCGCGGGTTCTCGATCAGCTGCTGGAGGATCCGCAGCGTCGGACGGGCGTCGCGGGCCAGCGGCCGCAGGACGTGGAGGAACGGACGGAGCTGCCTGGCCACCGGCTTCGCGTCGTCGACCAATTTGGTCAGGTCGTCGAGGGTCGCCCGCAGGTTCACGAACGTCGTGTCCGCCCGGCGCAGGAACTCCGGCAGCTGGTGGATCGCGTCGGCCAGGGCCACGCGCTGGCTGGCGATCGCCGTCGTCGTGGTCGCCAGGTGATCGACCGCCCCGGCGAGGTGGTCGCGCCGGGCGGCCAGATCGGTGACGAGCTTCGAGCTGGCCACCACGAAGCGCGTGAGGAGCGGCGTGTCCCGGTCGAGCTCGGCGAACAGGTCGCTCGAGGCGGCCAGGGCCGGGCTCAGGTAGAGGTAGCCGCGCGAGAGGGCCGCGCTCCGCCCGCCGTAGATCGTCGACAGGCCGCGGATGACCCCGCTCAGGTCCTGGCGGGTCGTCGGATCGAAGGTGTCGAAGAGCTGATCGAGGTCGACGGCGCTGCTCGTCTGCGCCTCGTCGATCCGCCCGCCGTCGCCGATGTTCGCCGTCCCGGCCCCGGGCAGGCGCAGGTCGACGTAGCGGTTGGCGATCCCCGAGAGCGACGCCTCGCGGACCGTGGCGATCGTCCCCGCCCGCAGCGGGGCGTAGGACCCGTCGTCGATCTCCAGCGTCACATCGGCCTGCCCGTCGGGGGTCAGCCGCAGGCCGGAGACCTTGCCGACCGGGACCCCGGCCACCTGCACGAGGTTGCCCTTGACGAGCTGGCTCGCGTTCCCGAAGATCGCGTGGACGCGGTAGTGGCTGGCCCCGACGCCGAGGAGGAGGACGGCGACGATCACCACGACGAGGATCGCGGCGCCGACCGCCACCGTCCTCCCGAAGATCCTCGTATCGCGCAACGCCGACCCCTCCCTGGCGGTAACCATGACCGGGGAACCGGACGTGGTTGACCGGCGACGCTAGCAAGCGCCTTTCAAGGGGTCAACGGGGTACCGGAGCCGCTCAGAGCGGGCCCACCGAGGCGAGCGACTCGGAGAGGACCGGGTCGAGCGTGGCGTCCATGAAGTCCTTGACCGTGAAGCTCCCGGCCCAGCCGGGCACCGGCTTGTGGACGGTGATCACCATCGGCGTCTTCTTGACCAGGGCGGCGACGAGCGGCGGCTCGCGGCCGAGGTCGGCCCGGAGGCTCGCGATCGTCGCCACGAGCTCGCCCTCGCACGTGTGGGGCTCGGTCCCGCGGAGCGCCTCGGCGAAGCGGTGGCCGACCTGGTTGAGGAACATCCGGATGATCGGCGGCCCGATCCGCTCGGTGTCGTCGAAGCTCGGGGCGGCGCCGTGCTCCTTGACCCCGATCTGGTCGAGCGCCGCGCCGAAGCCGATCAGCACGCGGTAGAAGAGGTCGCCGTACGGGCCCTGGGGCAGCCGGCTCCCGGCGAGGACGAGCCGGGCGTGGGCGACGATCTGGGCGAGCCGGGCCAGGTCGGCGGGCGGCGGCCCGGCGCCGAGGTCGACATCGATCATCGTCTGGGCGACGAGGATCTCGAAGTCGAGCCCCTTCCCCCGGGGGAGCAGCTTGCTCTTGTAGAACCCGGGCCGGCAGTCGCCGACGTAGGCGAAGCGCTCGCCCACGGCCAGCCCCTCGGGGAGCTCGAGCACCCGGGCGATGGCGGCTTCGAGCTCCTCCTCCGAGACGAGACCTGACATTGCCCGAGCCTACGCGATCGGGCTCGGGGCAGGCCGCCGAGCGGCCATGCCCGGGGTGGGATTCGAACCCACATGCCCTCACGGACAGCCGATTTTAAGTCGGCCGCGTATACCCTTCCGCCACCCGGGCGCCCGCGCATTCTTGCGCGTCCGGCGGGCCCTGGCCAGCCAACCGCGAGGCATCGGGCCGGCCGGCGCCCCGCGCCCGGGCAGTAACCGCGTCGAGCGCAACTCGGGCGTTGCTACGGTGTCCCAGGAGGTATGCCGAACGGGTAACCAGATGGAGTCATCGGTACTGAAGACGAGCTCGCTCCCGCTCCCCGGACTCCGCGGGCCGTCGCCCCTGCTCCGGCTCGCCCCCGACGAGCGGCTGGTCGCCCTCGTCCGGCGCGGTCAGCAGGCCGCCTTCGAGGCCATCGTCTCCCGCTACCAGGCCCGCCTGCTCGCCTTCTCCCGCCACATGCTCGCCTCCCGCGAGGACGCCGAGGACGTCCTCCAGGAGGTGTTCGCCGCCGCCTTCAACGCGATCCTCGCCGACGACCGCGAGATCAACCTCCGCCCCTGGCTCTACCGGATCGCCCGCAACCGCTGCCTCAACCACCTCCGCCGCCAGACGGCGGTCGGCGTCGACTCGATGGACGTCCACTTCGCCGACGCCGGGCAGTCGACCGTCGAGAAGGCGGCCGGCCGCGAGGACTTCCGCCTCCTGATGGCCGACATCCGGCGCCTGCCCGAGACCCAGCGGACGGCGCTCCTCCTGCGCGAGATGGACGCCCTCTCCTACGAGCAGATCGCCGAGGCGATGGAGACCACGGTCCCCGGGGTCAAGTCGCTCCTCGTCCGCGCCCGGGTCGCCCTCGGCGAAGCGGCCGAGGCGCGCAAGCTGACCTGTGCCGAGGTCCGGCTCGAGCTCGCGGCGATCGCCGAGGGCATCAGCTCGACCACCGCCCCGCTTCGCCGACACGTCAAGGACTGCCAGCGCTGCCGCGAGTTCCGCGTCCACCTGCGGGCGAACAACCGGGTCCTCGCCGCCGCGCTCCCGGTCGGGCCGATCCTGCTCCTGAAGAAGATCGCCCTGGCCAAGCTCGGGCTCTCGGCCGGCGCCGGCGGGGCGAGCGGCGGCAGCGCCGCCGCCTCGGGGGGCGCCGCGGCCGGGGCCGCGACCGCGGCCGGCGGGGCGGCCGCGGCGGGCGGGATCGGCGCCGCCAGCGGGGGGTTCGCCGGCGCCGCGGTCGGCGGGACCCTGGCCGCCAAGGCGGTGGCCGGGCTGGCCGCCGCCGCGCTGGTCACCGCCGGAGCCGCCGTCGAGACCCGTCAGGCCCCCCATCACCACATCGCCGCGGCGGCGGCGGTCGCCCAGCTGCGCCCGGTGCGCCCACTCGTCCCGGCCGTCGCCACCTCCGTCCCCCAGCCGACCACCACCGTGCACCTCCGCGCGCTCCCGGCGGCCCCGGCCAGGGTCAAGCCCGCGCCCAAGCCGGTGGCCGACCTGCCGGCCGCGACGGTCGTCGCCATCCCGGTGGCCGCCACCCCGACCCCGCCGGCCCCGGCGCCGACCGTCCAGCAGATCTCGAGCTCCTCGGTGCTCCCGCCCCAGCCGACCGGCTCCCCGGCGGACCCGGCGGGCCCCGCCGCGGCGGCTCCGGTTCAGGTGATCATCCAGAGCGGCGCCACCCCGCCGGCCCCGCCGACCGCGCCGACCCCTCCGCCGAGCGCGCCGACCGCGCCGGCCCCGCCGGTGAGCGCCGAGCCGCTCCCGGCGGCGGCCGCGCCCGCCCCGCAGGCCGCGGCGCCGCCGGCGACGGGCACCTCCGGCGCCGCCGTCCCCGGCGGGACCGTCGTCCTCGAGTCGGGTCCGCCCGCCCCGTAGGCCCGGGGACTACGTCCCGAAGCGGAAGCTCCGCAGCGGGACCTGGAGCACGTCGTTCGCGGCCACCTGGTCCGGCCCGGGGACGAGCGCGCTCGGCACCGTCCCCATGGTCAGGACGACCCCGTCGCGGGTCCCCGAGAGGGCGGGCAGGAGCATGACCACCCGGCCGAAGACCCGCCGGCCTCCGCCGAGCGTCGCCGCGTAGGTGAAGGTGTAGCCGGGATTGAGGTTCACGCGGGTCTTGGTCTCGGTCTGGAGGACGAAGCCCGGCGTCCGCGCCCGGAGGCCGGCGATGTAGTTGGTCGCGTAGACCGGGAGGGCCCCGCTGATCTCGCCGCGGAAGGCGGGGAGGCGCAGCGGATCGACCTCGAACCAGCGCAGGAGCGCCCCGGCGGCGCTGCGCTGCTCGATCCGGGCGTAGGCGGGGGCCGGCGGCGCCGGGACCCGGTGGAGGGTCCGCGCATAGCGGAGGTTGAAGCTGACCGTCCGGCCGTGGAAGAGCACCCAGCCGTCGCGGGGATAGAGGACGGCGACCGCCGCCGCGACGAGCGCGAGCCCGACCGCCGCGGCCACCACCCGGCGCCGCGCTCCCCCGGAGGCCCGCTGCCAGCGCGGGGCGAGCAGCTCGGGGAGGGTCGGCCCGAACTGCGCTCTGACCGCCGGCGAGCGAACCGGCGCCTACTCCCCGATCGAGAACAGCGCGTCGAGGTCGTGTTTCGAGAAGACCTCGAAGGCGACCATCGTCTGGGTCCGCGAGACGCCGGGTAGCTGCCCGATGCTCCCGGTCACGATGTCGGCGAGCTGCTCGTGGCGGGGGACCCGGACGATCACCACGAAGTCCCACTCGCCGGTCACCGAGTAGGCCTCGGCCACGCCGTCGAGCTCGGCCAGGGCCCCGCCGAGGGTCTGGAGGGCATCCCGCTCGGCTTCGATCAGGACGACGGCGTGGGTCATCTCAGCTCCGGTCGTCCGGGCTCCGCTCGGCTCCGCCCTCGAGCTCCCGGGCGAGCTCGAAGCCGACGGCCACGCCGACGAGCATGCCGACCCGGGTCTGCTCGGCGACGAGCGTGTCGACCGCCTCGCAGCGCTCGCCCAGGTCGGCCGGCGCCGCCGCCCGGCGGACCTGGTCGTCGTGGGCCGGGCCGAACCAGCCGCCCTCGGCGAGGGCGGCGTCGAGCACGCCGGCCAGGCTCGGGGCCGCGTGGGTGACGACCTCCGAGGCGTGGCTGAAGCGGGCCGGGTCCTGGAGACGCCGGACGGCGGCGTCGACTTCCTCTGCGGTATAGGCACGCTGGTCCACGCCGGTCCATCATACGGGGGTGACCATCCGCCTAACCTCGCTATCCCACGGCGCCGGCTGCGGCTGCAAGCTCCCGGCGAGCGCCCTCCATCCGATCCTCCGCGGCCTGCCGCCGATCGAGGATCCCGACGTCCTGGTCGGCTCGGCGAACGCCGACGACGCGGCCGTCTACCGCCTGACCGACGACCTGGCCGTCGTCCAGACCGTCGACTTCTTCACGCCGATCGTCGACGACCCGTACGACTTCGGCCGGATCGCCGCGACCAACGCCCTCTCGGACGTCTACGCGATGGGCGGCCGGCCGCTGATGGCCCTCAACCTCGTCGCCTTCCCGCTCGAGGCGCTCGGCGGCGAGGTCCTCGAGCGGATCATGCGCGGCGCCCACGACGCCGTCCGCGCGGCCGGGGCGAGCATCGCCGGCGGCCACTCGATCGACGATCCCGAGCCGAAGTTCGGCCTCGCGGTGACCGGGATCGTCCACCCGGACGAGATCCTCACCAACGCCGGCGGGCAGCCCGGCGACCTGCTCGTCCTCTCGAAGCCGCTCGGGGCCGGCGTCGTCGCCACCGCGGCCAAGCGCGGCCTGGCCGGCGACGGCCTGATCGCCCGGGCGACCGCCGTGATGTGCGAGCTCAACGGAGAGGCCGCCCTGGCCGCCCGGGACGCCGGCGCCCACGCCCTGACCGACGTCACCGGCTTCGGCCTGCTCGGCCACCTCCACGAGCTGGCCCGGGCGAGCGGGGTCGCCGCCGAGGTCGACGCGGCGGCCGTCCCGGCCATCCCCGGGGTGCTCGAGCTGCTCGCCGGCGGGGCGGACGTCGTCGCCGGCGGCACCCGGCGCAATCGCGCCTACGCCGAGACCCACGCCCGCTTCGCCGACGGCGTCGACGAGTCCCGCCGCTGGCTGGTCTGCGACGCCATGACCTCCGGGGGACTGCTCGCGGCCGTCCCGGCCGACCGGGCCGCCGCGGCGCGCGGCGCGGTCGTCGGGCGCCTGCTCGCCGGACCCGCCGGCCAGATCACCGTCCGGTAGGCAGTAGGCGGCCCGAGGCAGCGCCCCGGCCGGGCCTCAGCGCCGGGGGGCGAGGCGGACCAGGGCGAGCCCGGAGAGGTAGCCGACGAGCACGCCGACCCCGCCGGCGATCGCGTTCGCCTCCGGCCGGGCGACGGGCATGGCGAGCAGGACGAGGGCGAACGCCCCGGCGCCCAGCAGGTCGCCCTCGTAGTCCTCGCCGCGCCGGCGGGCCAGCAGGTCGGGGACGGCCCAGGCGCAGAGGAGGGCGAGGGCGGCGCCGTTGGCTCCGGCGACGACCGCCTGCGCGTCGAGGGCGCTGGCCGCGGCCGCCCCGCCGGCCCCGCCGAGGGCGAAGAGGAGCGCGACGATCCAGCCGCCGTGACGGCGCTCCAAGAGCCAGCCGAACACGGCGATCGCGGCCAGCGTGACGAACTGGTAGATGCCGGTGCCGGTCAGCGAGGAACCGGTCGTGTAGAAGTAGGTGAACTGCGCGGTGATCACCCGCCACCACTCCCCGTCGAGCGGGCCGCCGACGACCAGGTCGGGGGCGCTGAGGTACCCGCCGCGGGTGAGGATCCAGACCAGGCAGGTCGCGAGCACGATCACCCCGGTCACGTACGGGGGCGCCTCGGCCCGGATCCCGGGGATCTCGTTGCGGCGGAGCCGGCCGAGCGACGGGGCGGCGATCCGGCCGGGCCCGCGGCGCTCCCGCGGGCGGCCGCGGTCGAGCTTCGGCGCCCGCTTGCGCAGCCGGGCGCCGCAGTACGGGCATTCGGTGATGTACGGGCTCACCTCGGCCCCACACTCCGGGTTCTTGCACACGATGAACAGGTCGGCCCGTGCCATCCGCTTGATTCTAGGGGTAGCCGCGCCCGATTCCGGCACAACCCGCCGGGCTGATTATGGAGCCAAAGTCGGCTAGGCTCTCCGAGCGATGAGGATGCGTCAAAGCCTCGCTCAGCTCGAGCGCGCGTTCGTAGAGGAGATCCACCAGGATCGCGACCGGCGGGAGTCCCTGCGCCGGGCGGCGGCCCAGCGGGCCCGCGACCGGCGCCTCGAGCGCGAGACGAAGCGGAGCTCGTTCCGCTTCCTGCTGCTCTCGCTGACGCTGATCGCGACGGCCGTGATCGTCACCGTCGCGATGTTCAAGGCCCTCTACGTGGTCATGGGCTGACACCGACCGACCGCCCCGCGGGCGGGCGCCGCCCCGGCGGACCGGGACGCACTCAGCGGGGCTCGAGCGGCTGCGGCGCCTCGCCGCTCAGCTGCTCGGCGTTCTCCCGCTGGATCTCGAGGTAGACCTCCCGCCGGAACACCGGGACCTCGCGCGGCGCCTGGATGCCGATTCGCACCTTGTCGCCCATGACGGAAAGCACCGATATCTCGATCTCGTCCCCGATCATGATGCTCTGGTTCGACTTTCGCGTCAGGACCAGCACCCCGCACCTCCGTTTGCCGCACCGTGGACATCCATTAAGCCTGTTGGCGCCCCAGATTGCAAGCGGAGAGGGTGGGCAGACGCTTTCCGCTAGTGTCCGGGCCGCCTGTGGCCCGTAAGTCACTCCGACCCCACCTCAACCAGATCCGCGCCTGGACCCGCCAGGGTCGCACCGACGCCTGGGTCGCCCATCAGCTCGAGGTGAGCGTCCAGCAGATCGCGGTCTTCAAGCGCGAGAACGGTCTGACCGGCGACGGCGACCCGGCCGAGGCCGGGTCCGGCGAGCTCTACTTCGAGGACGAGATCGACCTGCGGGCCGAGGACGACGCGGCCATCGCCGCCGAGCTCGAGGCCGCCGAGGCGGTGCGCGCGACCGAGGCCGAGGCGGCCGCCCAAGCCGAGGCCGAGGCCGCCGAGGCCGCCGCAGCCGCCGCGGCCGACGGCACCGCCGAGGAGTCGAGCGCCGAGGTCGCCCGCCGGCGCCGGGGTCGACGGGGCGGGCGCGGGCGGCGGACCCGCACGGCCGGCGGTCCGCTCGAGGGGACCTTCGACCACGGCGAGGAGGGCTACGGCCTGTGGCTCGACGCCGCGGTCGTCGACGACAAGGTCTACGCCGAGCACTGGGCCGGCCACCGGCCGGTCGAGGTCACGATCGAAGAGGACCAGATCGTCATCCGCCGGGTCGGCGAGCCAGCCCCGCCCGAGCCGGCCCCGGCCGAGTCGGCCGACGAAGTCTAGGCCGCGGGAGCGCGCCGGCCACCGGGTGGCGCTCCAAAGAATCACCGCTCGAGGCGCCCGCCCGCGTAGTCGTAGGCTTCACGTAGGTAACGGTGGAAGGCCGCGTCGGCCACCGTCGCGTCCCACGCCCACGGGGCATCCGGCGCCGCGCGCGCCGCCAGCTGGAGGCACCAGGCGGTTCCCGACTCGTAGAGCTCGACCAGCTCGAGCGCGCTGAACGACCCGCCGAGGCGCCGGCGGAGTTCCTGGTAGATGCGCTCGCACACCCGCTCGACGGTCGCCCGGCGCGCGGCGGGCGTCGCCGCGACGCTCCGCTCCCCGTCCTGCCAGTGGTGGACCGAGGTCTCGAGCGTCACCGCCGCCCCCGGCCGGCCGTCAGTTCGGCGGCAGGCCGAAGACGACGAACTCCTTCTCCCCCGGCCGGACGAGGCCGAGGCTCCGCGCGTCGCGCTCGAGCGCGGCCGGGGTCCCCAGCTTGGCGAGCTCGCCCCGGAGCTGGACGTTCGTCCGGGTCAGGGCCGCGACGTCGGCCTGCCGGCGGCTCGATTCGCCGATCGCCCCGACCAGCGACCGGGCCGGGCTGATGTAGAGGTAGCAGAGGACGCAGAGGACGAAGAGCATCGCCATCCGGCCGAGCCGATCCCAGCGCACCCGCGCCCGCGGCGGCGCCGGCCGGCGTGCGGGTCCGCGGCGCGAGCCGGCCGGGGCGCTCCCTGCGTAAGCCATTCCCCCGGCTTTCGCCCCGCCCCCGCCGATTCCTCCGCCGGCCTATCGGAAGACGCTCCGCCCGGGGTAGCTCGCCCGCTCGCCGAGCGCCTCCTCGATGCGCAGGAGCTGGTTGTACTTGGCGACCCGGTCCGAGCGCGACGGCGCCCCGGTCTTGATCTGCCCGCACCCGGTGGCCACGGCGAGGTCGGCGATCGTCACGTCCTCGGTCTCCCCCGACCGGTGGGACATGACCGCCGTGTAGCCGGCGGCCCGGGCCATGGCGATCGCCGCCAGCGTCTCCGTGAGGGTGCCGATCTGGTTGACCTTGACCAGAATCGAGTTGGCCACCCCGGCGTCGATGCCCCGCTTCAGCCGCTCGGTGTTGGTCACGAAGAGGTCGTCGCCGACCAGCTGCACCCGGCCGCCGATCCGGTCGGTCAGGACCTTCCACCCGTCCCAGTCCTCCTCGTCCATCCCATCCTCGATCGAGACGATCGGGTAGCGGCCGGCCAGGTCGGCCCAGTAGTCGGCCAGGCCGGCCGAGTCGAGGCTCCGGCCCTCGTGCTCGAGCACGTAGGCCCCGTCGGCGTGGATCTCGCTGGTCGCCGGGTCGAGGGCGATGGCCACGTCCTCCCCCGGCCGGTAGCCGGCCGCCTCGATCGCGGCGACGAGGATCTCGAGCGCCGCCTCGTTGGACTCGAGGTCCGGGGCGAACCCGCCCTCGTCGCCGACCGTCGTCCCGAGGCCGGCCGCGTGGAGGGTGGCCTTCAGGTTGTGGAAGACCTCGGTCCCGACGCGCAGGCCCTCGGAGAAGCTCGGGGCGCCCAGCGGAACGATCATGAACTCCTGGAAGTCGACCTTGTTCGACGCGTGGGCCCCCCCGTTGAGGACGTTCATCATCGGCACCGGGAGGACCGGCGGCTCCGCCCCGGCCAGGTGGCGCCAGAGCGGCAGCCCCCGCTCGGCGGCGTTGGCGTGGGCGGCGGCCAGCGAGACCCCGAGCACGGCGTTGGCCCCGAGGCGGGACTTGTTCGGGGTCCCGTCGAGGTCGATCAGCCGGCGGTCGAGCGCCCCCTGGTCGGCCGCGTCGGTCCCGACGAGGGCGGCGGCGATCTCGCCGTTGACGTTGGCCACCGCCCGGGTCACCCCCCGGCCCAGGTAGGCGTCGCCCCCGTCGCGGAGCTCGGTCGCCTCGAACTCGCCGGTCGAGGCCCCGGACGGGACGGCGGCCCGGCCGCGGGCGCCGCCGCCGCCGCCGCCGGCCAGGGTCAGCTCGACCTCGACGGTCGGGTTCCCGCGGCTGTCGAGGATCTGCCGGGCGTGGACGGTGGCGATCTTGCTCATGACGCTCCTGCGGAGGGGTTGGACTCGGCGGACGACGCCCGCAGCCGGGCGCGGGCGTAGTGCTCGAGCTGGCGCTCGAGGGGCAGCTTCGACCAGGTCTCGCCCGCCCGGGACGCCTCGGCCTCGGCCGCGCCGACCCGCCCGGTGAACCGCCCGGTGGCCGTCCGGAGGGCGAGCTCGGGGTCGACGCCGAGCTTGCGGGCGACGTTCACGACCGCGAAGAGGACGTCGCCGACCGCGTCGAAGCGCGCCTCCCGGCCGGGGGCCCGCTCGAGCTCGTCGAGCTCGTCGCGGACCGACGCGGCCGCCCCGTCGAGGCCGGGGAGGTCGAAGCCGGTCGAGGCCACCCGGCGCTGGGCCTTGCGCGCCCGGGAGAGGGCCGGGAGGTTCTCGGGGAGGTCGCCGAACAGCGTGTCGCGACCCTCCTCGGTCCGCTTGATCTCATCCCAGTTGCGTAGGACCTCGCCGGCGTCGGCGACCTCGGCGGAGGAGAAGACGTGCGGGTGACGCCTGATCAATTTCTCGGAGCAGTGGTCGGCTACGTCGGCCAGGGATCCGGCACCCCGCTCCTCGAGCAGGAGGGCCAGGAAGTGCACCTGGAAGAGGACGTCGCCGAGCTCGTCGACGAGCTTCGCGTCGTCGCCGGCGTGGGCGGCGTCGGCCAGCTCGTAGGCCTCCTCGACCGTGTGGGGGACGATCGTCCGCTCGTCCTGCTCGCGGTCCCACGGGCACTCCCGGCGCAGGCGCCGGGTCAGCTCGTCGAGGCCGAGCAGGGCCGCCTGCGTCCGGCCCCCGGGTGGCGTCCGCCCGTCGTCGGGCTGGGTCATGGGCGGGCCTGCTGGCTCGTCCGGCAAGTCAGCCGGTCGTCGCGCCCGGCGTCGTCGACGTCGTGGTCGCCTTCGGCGCGTTCTTGCAGTTGGCGACGACGTAGCCCGGCGCGCAGGTGGTCCGGCTCTTCCACTTGGCCTCGAACTTCTTGACGAAGGCGGCGAGCGTGGTCGACTGACGCTGGGCGAGGATCTCCGATTTGATCAGCGGGGTCGCCTGGGCGAGGGACTGCATCGTCTTCGGGGTGATCTTCTGGACCTTGAAGATCTCGTAGCCGAAGGTCGTCTTGACCGGGCCGACCTGCTGGTGGAGCTTGGCGGCGAAGATCGCCGCGCTCAGCGCCGGCTCCTCGTCGCCGCTCTTGACCCCGATCAGCGCGCCGCCCTTGGCCTTGGTCGCCTGGTCGATCGAGTTCTGCTGGGCCACCTTGCTGAAGCTCTGGCCCGCCTTGAGCAGGGCGAGGACGTGCTGGGCCTGGGGTGCCGTCTTGACCAGGACGAGGCGGAGGTCCCGGGTCTCGGGCTTGCCGAACTGGCTGGCGTTCTTCGTGTAGTAGGCCTGGACGTCGGCGTCGGTGACCGGCGTCTTGGCGCTCGTCACCTTGGCGCGCAGCTTGTTCGAGAGGGTGTCGATGCGGACCCGGTAGAGGAGGTCGGCGTTCGTCTCGCCCGACTGATCGAGGAACTGCTGGAGCTGGGCCGGGGTCGAGAAGCGCTGCTTCTCGATCGCCTTGAGCATGTTCGCCACCTCGGCGTCCGTCGTCTTGACCCCCTGGTCGGCCGCCTCGCCCTGGAGCCAGTCGGCGGTGACGAGGAAGGGCACGACCTGGTCGCGGGCCGCGTTGTAGAGCTGCTGGCACTGGCTCTTCAGCTGCGCCGGGGTCGGGTTCGGCTGGCCCTTCGCCGGCTTGGGGTCGTTCTTCTGGTGGTAGGCGACGCAGGCGGTGAAGGCCGGGGCGTCGAGCGGGGCGATCGGGGCGTTCGGGGTGGTCGCCGACGACTTCTGGGCGACGGTCATCCAGTGGTTGAACGCCGCCTTGGTCACCGTCACCCCGCCGACCTTGGCGATCGAGTCGCTCGGGACGCTGTCCCCGCAGGCGGTGAGGGCTCCGCCGCACAAGACCAGCGCCAGGAAGAATCTGATCGAGCGGGGCACGCGGCGCGGATGGTAGCGGAGTCAGACGGCCGCCCGCGCGGCCGCGAGCACGGCGTCGGCCGCGGCGAGCACCGCCGGGAACCGCTTGGCCGGGTCCTCGGGGACCCGCAGGGACACCTGGGAGCGGCCCGACTCGTAGAGCGCCTCGGGGAGTTGGGCGCGGAGCGCCTTGGCCCGGACCGAGTCGAGCTCGATCGGGACGATCGTCAGCCGACCGGCCCGGAAGGTGACCGACCGGGCCCCGGCCTGGCCGAGCTTGATCCGGGCTCGCTGGAGGGCCAGGAGGTTGGCCAGGGGCTCGGGCACCGGCCCGAAGCGGTCCTCGAGCTCCTCGCGGAGCGTCTCCAGGCCGGCCACGTCGAGCGCCCCGGCGATCCGCCGGTGGACGTCGATCTTGGCCTGCTCGTAGGGCACGTAGTCGGCCGGGACGTAGGCGTCGACGTCGACGTCGAGGCGGACCGGCTCCCACTCCGGCTCGTCGTCGTCCTGCGGGCCGGCGGCTTTGACGGCCTCGTCGAGCATCTGCATGTAGAGCTCGAAGCCGAGCGCCGCCACGTGGCCGGACTGCTCGTCGCCGAGCAGGTTCCCGGCTCCCCGGAGCTCGAGGTCGCGCATGGCGATCTGGAAGCCGGCGCCGAGCTCGGTGAAGTCCGAGAGGGCGGCCAGCCGGTTCGCCGCCGACGGCGTCAGGGCGGCGACCGAGTCGAAGAGCAGGTAGGCGTAGGCCCGCTCGCGGCTGCGCCCGACCCGGCCGCGGATCTGGTAGAGCTGGGAGAGGCCGAAGGTGTCGGCCCGCTCGACGACCAGCGTGTTCGCCGCCGGGATGTCGATCCCCGACTCGATGATCGACGTGCAGACGAGGACGTCGGCCTCGCCCCGCAGGTAGCCGAGCATCACCTGCTCGAGCTCGCTCTCCCCCATCTGGCCGTGGGCGACCACGAAGCGGACGCCCGGGCAGAGGCCGCGCAGCCGGGCGGCGGTCTCCTCGATCGTCTCGACCCGGTTGTGGAGGAAGAACGACTGGCCCTGGCGCTCGTGCTCGCGGACGATCGCCTGGCGGACGAGATCCTCGTCGTACTCGCCGACGAAGGTCTTGACCGGGCGGCGGCCCTCGGGCGGGGTCTCGATCACCGAGATGTCGCGCAGGCCGGCGAGCGACATCTGGAGGGTCCGGGGGATCGGGGTGGCCGACATGGCGATCACGTCGACCTGGAGGCGGAGCTGTCTGAGGAGCTCCTTCTGCTTGACCCCGAAGCGCTGCTCCTCGTCGAGGATCAGCAGGCCGAGGTCCTTGGCCCGGACGTCGCGGGAGAGGAGGCGATGGGTGCCGACGAGGATGTCGACCCGCCCGGCCCGGAAGCCCTCGATCGCCGCCCGCTGCTCGGCCGGGGTGCGGAAGCGGGAGACGTGGCCGATCGTGAACGGATAGTCGGCCAGCCGCTCGCTGAACGTCCCGTAGTGCTGCTGGGCGAGGATCGTCGTCGGGACGAGCATCAGCACCTGGCGGCCGTCGGCCGCCGCCTTGAACGCCGCCCGCAGGGCGACCTCGGTCTTTCCGTAGCCGACGTCCCCGCAGATCAGGCGGTCCATCGGCCGGGGCGCCTCCATGTCCGACTTGACCGCCTCGATCGCGTCGCGCTGGTCGGGGGTCTCGGTGTACGGGAAGCGCTGCTCGAACTCCCGCTGCCAGTCCCCGTCCGCGCCGAAGGCGTGACCGGCCCGGCGGCGGCGCTCGGCGTAGAGCTGGAGGAGCTCGCCGGCCAGCTCCTGGGCGGCGTGGCGGGCCCGCGCCTTCATCGTGTCCCAGCGGGTCCCGCCGAGCTTGGAGAGCGGCGGGTGGTCGCCGCCGGCGCCGACGTAGCGGGAGATCCGGGCGAGCTGGTCGGTCGGGACGTAGACCCGGTCGTCGCCCTGGTACTCGAGGTAGAGGTAGTCGCGGGTCACCCCGGACACGGTCCGGGTGTCGAACCCGGCGAAGCGGGCGATCCCATGGGCCTCGTGGACGACGATGTCCCCGGTCCGCAGGTCGGCGAACGACCGCAGGGCGCCCCGCCGGCCGACCGACGGCGTCGACTGCTGGGCGCGGCGGCGCCGGTAGAGGCGGTGCTCGGGAATCACGGCCAGGCCGAAGCTCGGGGCGACGAAGCCCTCCCGGAGGGTGGCGTGGGCGAAGCTCAGGCCGGTGTCGGCCCGCGGGGCCGGGGCACCGGCGCCGGCGCTGGTGCTGCCGCCGGCGCCGCCGCGGCCGCCGCGGCCGCCGCGGCCGCCGTCGAGCCAGCCGGCGGAGAGGCGGGCGAGGTTGTGGGCGGCCCGCTCGCCCTCGCCCCGGCGGGGCCAGGTGACGATCGTCCGGTAGTCGGAGCGGAGCAGCTTCTCCAGCCCGGCCTCCGCCTCGGCCAGCGAGCGGGCGGCGCTCCCGGCGGCCTGGGCGTGGAACTCGACCGGCGCCGTCCCGGTGACCGAGTGGAGGCGGACGTGGGAGCGCTCGGCCAGCTCGGCCTCGATCCGCTCGGGCGGGACGTAGAGGTGATGGGCGTCGGCGTCGTGGAAGGCCGCGCAGACGTCGGTCCAGTGATCGCGGAGCGTCGGTCCGAGCTCCTCGGCTGCGGCGACGACGATCGCCGTCGCCGGGGGGACGAGATCGAGCAGGGCGCCGAAGCGCTCGACCGGGAGGAGCTCGGCGATGTCCGGGCGCTCGCCGGCCTCCCAGGCGGTCCCGTCGGCGTCCTGGCGGTGGGCGAGGGCGAGCTCGGCCGCCGGGGCGATCTCCACGGCGTCGAGCGACTCGAGCGACCGCTGGGTGAAGGTCGAGAAGGTGCGCAGCGACTCGATCTCGATGTCGAACAGCTCGACCCGGACGGCTCGGTCGCCGGTCGCCGGGTAGACGTCGAGGATTCCGCCGCGGACGGCGAACTGCCCGCGGTCGTCGACCTGCTCGACCCGCTCGTAGCCGGAGTCGACGAGCTCCTGGCTGCATTCGTCGAGGTCGAGGAGCTCGCCGACCCGGAGCTCGAACGAGTGAGGGCGCAGGGCCGGGTCGGGGACCTTCTCGGCCAGGGCGGGGGCCGAGACGACCACCACCGGGCCGCCGCGGCCGGCCGGGCCGGCCGGGTCGGCCGGGTCGGTCGGGTCGGCCGGGTCGGTCGGATCGGTCGGGTCAGCGGGGTCGCCCGGCCCGGCGGGGTCGGCCGGGTCGGCGGCGAGGAGGGCGTCGAGGGCGGCGATGCGCAGGCCGACGAGGTGCGGCGGGGGCGCGAGGTGGGACTCGTAGGTGACGCCGCGGGACGGGTAGTAGCGGACCGGTCGGCGACCGAGCCAGGCCTGGAGGTCTCCGGCCAGGTCGCGGGCGGCTCGGTCGTCCGGGGCGACGACGATCGCCGGGCCGTCGTGACCGGGCGCCCCGGGCACGCCGTCGAGGAGCGCGGCGATCAGGAAGGGCCGCAGGGCGGTGGCGCAGAAGGCGTCCCCCCCGGACCGGGCCAGGCCGACGGCGGCCTCGTCGCGGGCGACGTGGCCGAGCAGCTCGCGGAGCGCGGTCACCCGACCCTCCTCGGTGGGCGCGACCGGGCGGCCGGGTGCGGCTGGGGTGAGCGGGCCACCGGTCAGAGCGAACGCTCGCCGGAGACGACGTCGGCCACGATGTCGGCGGTCCGCTCGACCAGGGTGCGGACCTCGCCGGCCGGCTGGGCGAAGCGGCCGAGGACGTGGGCGGAGACGATCTCCGGATCGGTCGAGTCGGGACGCCCGACGCCGACCCGGACCCGGGCGAAGTCCGGGCTCCCGAGCTCGCGGCGGAGCGACTTCAGCCCGTTGTGGCCGGCCAGCCCCCCACCGACGCGGGGCCGGACCTCGCCGAACGGGAGGTCGATCTCGTCGTGGACGACGAGCACCCGGTCCAGGGGAACGTGGAACGAGCCGCGGGCCGGCCCGACCGACCGGCCCGCCTCGTTCATGAACGTCTGGGGCTCGAGCAGGGCGACGCGGGGCCCGCCGGGGCCGGCGCGGCCCTCGCGCAGGCGCCCGCCGAAGCGCGTGCGCTCGCGGCCGAGGTCCCACCGTCGGGCGAGCTCGGCGGCGACGGCGAAGCCGACGTTGTGGGGGGTGCCGTCGTAGGCGCGGCCGGGGTTGCCGAGGCCGACGATCAGCCAGTCGATCGGTGCGCCGCGCTTGAGGATCAAGCCGTCAGCGCCCGCCACCCGGATCGAAGCCCCGGCCGAGCCACGCCTCGACGCCGGGCGGTTACGCGTCGGGCGAGGCGTCGTCGTCGGCGGCGGCGGCGGGGCCACCGACGCGCTCGGTCTCGCCCTCGATCTCCGGCTCGGCCTCCTGCTGGAGGCGCGGCGGGGAGAGGATGGCGATCGTGAGCTCGGCGTCGTCGAGCAGCTTCACGCCCTGCGGGGGGACGATCGCCCCGAGGGTGATCGTGTCGTTGATGTCCATGGCCGACACGTCGTGGCTGATCGACTCGGGGATCGAGGTCGGGAGGGCCTCGACGTTCAACTCGTGGGCGATCTGCTCCAGCACGCCGCCCTCCTTGACCCCCGGGGAGTCGTCCCCGCCGGTCAACTCGAGCGGGACCGTCGCGTGGATCGCCCGGTCGAGCCGGACGCGGACGAGGTCGATGTGGAGGGTCTGGCCGCGGACGGCGTCGCGCTGGGCCTCCTTGAGCACCGCCGGGGTCGCCGCGGCGCCGTCGATGCTCAGGTCGAGCACGGCACCGGCGCCGGCGAGGGCCTGGCGCAGGGGCCGGGCGCCGACCTCGAAGGCGACCGGGTCCCCGTCGCCGCCGTAGAGGACGCCGGGGACCATGCCCGCGCGGCGGAGCCGGCGGACCGCGCGGGAGCCGGAGCTCTGGCGGCTCTTGACGTCGAGCTTGGTCGGTTGGCTCTGGGTGGGCACGCTGCGCGATGGTAGCGGACGCGCCGTCCGGGGGCATGATGCTGTCCGGCGCGCGCGGGCCCGCCGCGCGCCGGTTCGTTGCTCGAGCGACGCCGGGCCGGGACCCGATTTCCTAGGCGTCGCCGCCCAGCGGCGACCAGACGGTGCCCGGTCCGTTGAGCATCGGTCCGCGTACCCGCTGCGCTGCTTGACGCGGATGGCCACGGTGATCGCGTTTTCCGTCCGCGCGGACATCCTGATCTCATCCCAGGACGCCCCCATCAACCACCTCTGACCGGCCGGACATACCGTGGTGTCGACGGTGAACTCGAGCAGCACGGGAGCCGGGCGACCTTCTTGACGTAGTTCTCAAACGGCCTGAACCTTGATCCCAGGCTTTCTGCTCCGCGTGCTCGAAGCCGCCCCGTCCGCCCGCGCCCCGCGTGTCGCCGCCGAAGGCCTTGTCCTCCGGCCGGAGAACGCCCGCAGGTCGACCGCGGCCCGCTGCGCCACCGGCGTGCTCCCCGGCTGCGTCGCCGCCCCCGCTTGGCCTGGGCCTGCCCCATCCACGCGGACTCAGCCTAGCTGCCGCGTCGCGTGGTAGGCGGTCTGGACGTCCGCGTAGGCCGGCTTGCGCGTCCCGGCGAAGCTGATCAGGCCCTTCTCGTGGAGCGGCGGGTTCGGGTGGGGGTTGCCGCCGCCCCAGTCGGGCCGGACGCGGAACTCCTCGAGCGCCCAGTAGATCGCCCCGCTGAGGTACGACTTGGTCGCGAACACGCCGAGGTGGTAGTCGACGAACGCCTGCTGGAACTCGTAGGTCCCGCGCTCCTCGACCGGGCCGTGGCGGTCGGCCTCGGCTCCGAACTCGGTGACCACGAGCGCCTTGTGCGGGTAGCAGGCATGGGCGGCGTCGAGGAACCCGCCGAGCAGGCTCTCGTCGGCGATCTGCCCATCGGGGCCCGGGTACCAGCCGAAGTAGTCGTTGAGGCCGACCACGTCGAGGGGCGCGTAGGCGGGCTGGCAGTCGACGGTCGGGTAGCCGGCCACGGCGAGGCCGACCGGGCGGGTCGGGTCGAGGGCGTGGGCGGCGTGGACCGCGTCGCGAATGTAGTCGGCCTGGGCCGGTCCGGGACTGACCGAGAGCTCGTTGGCGATCGACCAGACGATCACCGACGGGTGGTTCGCGTTGGCGACGATGTTGTCCCGGAGCAGGGCCAGGGCCGGGTCGTGGATCGCCCGCAGGTAGGCGGTCTTGACCCCGTAGACCGGGATCTCCGACCAGATCATGACCCCCATCCGGTCGGCGAGCTCCTCGAGGTAGGGATCGGGTGGGTAGTGGGACCGGATGACCGTGGCGCCGAGGTCCTTGACCTCGGCCATGTACCGGTCGCGGACGTCGTTGCCGATCGCCGACCCGGCCTGCGGCGAGTCGTCGAGGAGCCCGACCCCCCGGAAGGCGAGCGGCCGCCCGTTGAGCATCAGGTGCCCGTCGGCGCTCACGCTGACCTGGCGGACCCCGCTGCGCAGGTCGTAGTGGGCGGCCCGGGTCGGCGGGCCGCCGGCGGCCGGGGCGGCGCTGACGTCGAGCGTCGCGTCGTAGAGGTACGGGTGGTCAGGCGCCCAGAGGACCGGGTGGGCGAGCCGGAGTTGGCCGGCGAAGGTGGCCGATGTCCCCGCGGCGAGCGTCCGGGCGCCGCCGAGCGCGCCGACCGCGGGGCCGTACCGGGCGCTCAGCGTGACCCGCTGGGCGGCGGCCGCCCGGTTGTGGAGGGTGACCCGATAGTCGATCGTCGCCGGGCACTGGGGACAGGCGAGGCGCGGGAGGACCTGGACGGCGTCGAAGCCGATCCGGTCGACCCGCTCGAGGTAGACCTCGCGCAGGAGCCCGCCGTAGTTCCACCACCCGCCGGTCGCCGCGCCGTCGCCGATCAGGCCAGCCGGGGGGAAGTCGGTGGGCAGGCGGCGATCGTCGACCCGGACGGTCAGCTGGTTGACCGCCCCGGCCCGCAGGAGGCGGGCCGGGAGGGCGAGCTCGAAGGGGAGGAAGGCCCCGGCGTGGCCGCCGACCGGCTGGCCGTTCAGCCAGATCGTCGCCCGGTAGTTGACCGACTCGAAGCGGACGAGCCAGGCCACGCCGGCCGCCGCCGGCGGGAGGCGGAAGTCCTTGCGGTACCAGGCGACGGTTCCGTCGAAGCTCGCCCGGCTCTGATCGGTCGCGTTCCAGGCGTTGGGGACGCCGACCGGCTGCCACCCGGCCGTCGAGACCTGGCGCTCGAAGCCCTGACCCAGCCCGACCCCGCCATCGAGCCGGAACAGCCATTGCCCGCCGAGGAGGTAGCGGCCGGTCGGGCCGTCGTGGTAGAGCGCGCCCTCGACCGGCGTCTGGCCGGCCGGGGCGGGTGCCGGCGGGGCGGGTGCCGCCGGGGCGGGTGCCGAGGCGGCGGGGGCGGGTGCGGGCGGAGCCGCGGGGACGGTCGGGGCGGGGGCGGGCGGGGCGGCCGCGGCGGACCCGGCCGGGGCGACCGCGCCCAGCGCGAGGGCGAGGGACAGCGAGAGGGCGACGGTGGTCGCGGTCCGGCCGGGCCACATCCTCATCGCCGACCCTCCGCCTCAGCAGTCCGACTCGAGGGGGATCGGGGCGCCGACGGCGAGGAGCTCGAGCGAGACGCCGGTGAGGAAGTTGCCGGAGCGCCGCACGAGGATGCACTGGACGGTGGGGAGCCGGGCTGGGAGCTTCCAGGCGATCCGGGTCTGGCCGGTGGTGGAGCTGAGCGAGTAGGCGGTCGGCGACTGGTCGGCGAGGATGCTCACCGCCCCCGGACCCCGGAGGGTGGCGGCATCGGAGCGGACGACCGCCTGGCAGGCGGCCGGGCAGCGGTGGAGCACGGCCAGCATCGCCGGGGCGTCGCCGCGGGCCTCGGCCCGCAGGAGCCCGAGGATCGCGTCGCGCTCGACGTTCTCGACGTCGAGGAAGCGGGCGAGGATGCCGCTGATCACGAGGAAGACGACCACCCCGGCGCCGATCAGGAGGATGCGCAGGGGGCGGGACATGGGCGGGGAGCCTACGCGCGTTCCCCGGCGTCGGGCGCCGCCGGCCGGCTACCTACTTGCCCGGGACGACGTAGAACTCGACGCCGCTGCTGAGGAAGCGCAGCGACCCGGAGCCGTCGAGGGAGCTCTCGGCCTCGCCGAACTCGGCTCGGCCGAGGTTGATCCGCACCCGGGATTCGTCGAGGGTGAAGACCGCCCAGCCGTCGCCGGCGTCCCCGGCGTGGAGGGCCCCGGTGGTCTCGAGGGCGACTGTCTCGTGGCCGGGCGTCCCGAGCTGGAGGCGGACGGTCCGCCCGTCGAGTCCCGTCAGCGCGGCGACCAGGTCGTCGAAGTCCACGCGGCCGAGACTACCTCCCCGGCGGGCGCCCCCGGCGGGCTCAGCCGTCGCTGAGCTCGAGGAACCGGCGGATCGAGGCCTCCTGGTGATCGAGCTGCTCGGCCAGGGCCCGGGCGTGCTCGATGGTCAGGTCGAGGAAGTCCTCGAGGCAGCGCTCGGGGTCGTCGGGGAGGGGGTAGACCCGGGCGACGTCCTGCTGGGCGCAGGCGATCCCGAGGGGCGGGCGGCCCTCGGCCAGGGTCCGGGCGCCGCAGACCGGGGTCACGGTGAGCCGGCGCTCGGGGGCGACGAGGGCGACCGGCATGAGCCGGGCGGCCGGGAGGCGGGTGGCCAGGGCGATCGACCGGTCGACGCAGACGTCGGCCCCGAGCAGCGCCTCGAGCGGCTCGCGCCAGACGGCGAGGACGGTGTCGGCGGCGAGGAGGGCGTCGCGCATCGAGGCCGCCTGGCTGGCGTAGAGGTGCTCGGCGTCCTCGCGGTCGGCGGCGTCGGCGAGGTCGATGTCGCAGGGCACGCGCAGGAGCTCGTCCGGGGTCAGGGCCGCGCCGGCGCCGAGCCCGCCGTGGGCGACGTAGGTCTGGATCGTCCCGAGGTCGCGCCGCCCGTGGAAGACGACGGTCAGGGCCTCGCAGAGGGAGAGGCCGCCGACCCGCAGGGCCACGGCCACGGAGCCGTCGGCGTCGAGCAACGCCCGCCGGAGCAGCTCCTCCGCGCCGTCTTCCCCGTCCCGGCCCTGAGCGTCCACGTGGCCTCCTTGGCTACCGACCCTGGTGACCCTGCCAGCCCCAAACTGCGTCTGTGATCCTAGTCGGCAGGGCGGGTGAAAAGCTAGAGCCCACCGGTCGGTGCGTCGACGACCGGCGGTACAGGGGGCGGGCGGCCGCGGCCGAGGACGAGGCCGCGGTCGAGGAGTCCGGCGAGAGCGTCCTCGAAGCCGGAGAAGTCGCCGGCCAGGAGCAGCTCGATCGGCCGGCCGGCCGGACCGCCGGCGCGCAGCCAGCGGCGCAGGAGCGGCTCGCCGACGCGCTCGGCGGCGGCCGCGGTCAGCGAGCCGAGGATCTCGAGCTCGGGCCGGTGGGCGAGGTCGCCGGCGATCAGGCTGAGCGGATCGACGTCGAAGACGGCGAGCGCCTCGTCGTCGGTCAGCCCGAGCCGATCCATCAGCACGGCGACCGGGGACGGCACGCTCAGAACAGCTGGTTCTCGCCGCCGAACACCTCGCTGACCGACCCGTCGGTGAAGATCCTGCGGATCGAGTCGGTCAGGAGGTCGGCGCAGGGCAGGACGAGGACGTTCTCGGGGGCGTCGCGCCGGGCGGGGATCGTGTCGGTGACGACGATCTGCTCGATCGGGAGGGCGGCGATCCGGGCGAGGGCGTCGCCGGAGAAGACGGCGTGCGTGGCGGCGGCGAAGAGGCGCCCGACGCCCTCCTCGAGGAGGACCTGGGCCGCGGCGCAGAGGGTGCTCCCGGTGTCGATGATGTCGTCGACCACGACCGCGGTCTTGCCCCGGACGTCGCCGATCAGGTAGCCCATCTCGGCGTCGCCCTGGCGCGGCCGCTCCTTGGTCAGGATCGCCAGGTCGGCCCCGATCTTCTCGGCGAACTTCTGGTTGAGCTTGGCCCGGCCGACGTCCGGGGCGACGACGACGAGGTCGGGGAGGTGGAGGTCGGCGAAGTACTGGGTGAGGATGAACTGGGCGGTCATGTGGTCGACCGGCTTGTTGAAGAAGCCCTGGACCTGGCCGGCGTGGAGGTCCATGGTGAGGACCCGGTCGGCGCCGGCCGCCTCGAGCATGTGGGCGACCAGGCGGGCGCTGATCGGCTCCCGGGGGGCGGACTTCTTGTCCTGGCGGGAGTAGGCGAACCACGGGGTCACGGCGATCACCCGGTGGGCGGAGGCGCCGACGGCGGCGTCGATCATCACCAGCAGCTCCATCAGCGCGTCGTTGGCGCTGACCCGGGTGGCCGGGTTGCCGCACGTCGGTTGGACGATGAAGACGTCGGCCCCGCGGATCGACTCCCCGTAGCGGCAGTAGACCTCGCCGTTGGAGAACGTCTTCAGGGTGATCGGGCCGAGATCGACGCCGAGCTTCCCGGCGATGCTGGCCGCGAGGCCGGGGTTGGCCCGACCCGAGAAGAGCATCAGGCGCTTGTCGTAGTCGATCGGCAGGCTTGTTTCAGCCGTCCGCGGCTCGAGCACGCTCATGGGCCCGGCCAAGTCTACGCAGCCGACTCGTCGGACCGGCGCCGGTCGTAGCCGGGCACGTTCTCCTGGCGCGAGCGGGCCACGGCGAGGGCGCCGGGCGGGACGGGCTCGGTCACCACCGACCCGGCGGCGGTCCAGGCGTCGTCGCCGACGGTGACCGGAGCGACGTAGGAGGTGTCGACCCCGCCGTGTACGCGGGCCCCGATCCGGGTGCGGTGCTTGGCCCGGCCGTCGTAGTTGGCGGTGATCGAGCCGGCGCCCAGGTTCGCGTGCTCGCCGACGTCGGCGTCGCCGACGTAGGACAGGTGGGGCACCTTGGCCCCGGAGCCGATGTCGGAGTTCTTGATCTCGACGAACGTCCCCACCCGGGACCCCTCGCGGAGGAGGGCGCCGGGGCGCAGGTAGGCGAACGGGCCGGCGCTCGCCCCGGCCCGGAGCTCGCAGTCCTGGAGGTGGGAGTGGATGACCCGGGCGCCGTCGCCGACGATCGAGTCGATCACCGTGGCGTGGGGTCCGACGTGGGCGTCGGCCCCGATCCGGGTGCGACCGCGGAGCTGGGTGCACGGCTCGATCACCGTGTCGGCGGCGATCTCGACGCCGAAGTCGATCGTCGTGGTCGCCGGCTGGACGATGGTCACGCCGGCGCGCATGTGGCGCTCGTGGATGCGCCGCTGCGCCTCGAGGCGGACGGCGGCGAGGTCGGCGCGGTCGTTGACCCCGAGGAGGAGGCCCGGGTCCTCCACCGGGTGGGCGGCGACCCGCTCGCCGGCGGCGGTCAGGACGGGGAGCACGTCGGGGAGGTAGTACTCGCCCTGGGCGTTGTCGGCTCCGATGCCGGCGAGCGCGGCGAGGAGGGCGCGGCCGCCGAAGGCGAAGATCCCGGTGTTGACCTCGTCGATCCCGAGCTCGGCCTCGGTGGCGTCGCCGGGGTTGCGCGTCTCGACGACCCGGACGACGTTGCCGTCCCCGTCCCGGACCACCCGGCCGTAGCCCCGGGGGTCGGCGAGCACCATCGTGGCCATCGTCGCCGCCGCCCCGCCCGCCGCGTGGGCGTCCGCCAGCTCGTGGATGAACCGGCCGGTGACGAGCGGGACGTCACCGGCGAGCACGACGATCTCCGCGTCCGGATCGATCTCGGCGGCAGCGGCGCGCACGGCGTCGCCCGTGCCGTGGGCCTCGGCCTGCACAGCCAGGACGACGTCGTCGTCGAGGACGCCGGCGAGCTCACCGCCCGGCCCGGCGACGACCACGATCCGCCGGGCGCCGGCCTCGCGGGCCGCGGCGATCGACCAGTCGATCAGCGGCCGGCCGCAGAGGTCGTGGAGCACCTTCGGGAGCTTCGAGCGCATCCGGGTGCCCTGCCCGGCGGCGAGGATGACGACGGTCGGTGCGGACACCTGACCAGCGTAGGGGTTCAGGTCCGGCGGGGCCGGCCCCCCGCGCGCCGGCGCCCCCGGGGTTCAGGTCCGGCGAGGCGGCCCCCCGGCCCGCCGGCGCCCCGCGGGGGTTCAGGTCCGGCGGGGGCCGGCCCGCCCCGCGCCCGCGCCCCGGCGAGCCCGCGCCGGTCGCCCACCCGGCCGCGACCCCTAAGATCGGGGGCGGGACCGCTGTGGGGGGTCGTCTAATGGCAAGACTCCGGCCTTTGGCGCCGGCTATCGGGGTTCGAGTCCCTGCCCCCCAGTCCGCCGGGTGGGCGCGCCCGCCCGGCCGCCCGCCCGCCTCAGATCAGCCGAGCGTGCTGGAGCTCGCCCCGGACCCGCGCGGCCTCGACGCCGACCTCGTGGGCGTGGCGCTCGAGCTCGGCGAGGTGCTCGAGCGCCCGGCGGACGCGGTCGTCCCCGGCCGTCTCGAGGTGCGCGAGGCGCTCACGCTGCCGGCGCGCCCCGACGGCGAGGTCGGCGAGGGCGGCGAGCAGGTCGACGAGCTCGTCGACCGCCGCCTCCCGCTCGGTGGCGGCGAGCAGGTCGTTGAGCGGCTTGACGATCACTGATGTGGTCACGAGGAGGGCTCTCGGGTCGCGGGGGGCATCGGGTGCATGGTGGCATCTTGGTCGGTCATTCAACCCTTGATACGTAGCCCGGCCGGCGAAGGTTTCTCGATCACCCCGATCGCAACATGGCGTCAATAATCGAAGCGATCGGCGGCCGGTCCTCGGGACCGCGGCTGGCGTAGACCCAGCGAACCCGCCCGGCGGCGTCGATCACGACGTCGCCGCCGAGCTGGAGCGTGTCCTGGCGGGACAGGCCGGAACCGCGCCCCCGCCCCCTCCGACGGGCGCGGAGGGCGAGATCGTGGCGGATCGCCCGGGGGTCGAGCCAGACCCGGGCGACCGAGCCGCGGCCGAAGCCGAAGGCAGCGTAGAGCCGGCGGTCGGGGTCGCCGAACAGCGGCAGGTCGCGAAGCTCCGGCTCGCGGGCGAAGGCGGCCAGGGCGGGCGCGTCGGCGAAGGTGACGACCGCCGCATGGACCTGGGCCTCGGCCACCTCGACGAGGTGCTGGCGGCAGGCGAGTCAGCCGAGGTGGCGGAGGAAGACGAGGAGAGTCGTCTCGCCGCGGAGGCCGCCGAGGGTGACGGTCCGCCCGGCCGGGTCGACGAGCGGGGTCAGCGGGGCCGGATCGCCGATCACTTCGTCCCGCCCCGGGCCGGGACCCGGCCGGCTCCGGTCCCGGCCTCGCTGGCCGGTCCGCGGGCGGAGGCGATGCCGAGGACGCGCATCGCCTTCAGCCCGAGGCTGAGCTTCTCGCGCCCGTCGCTCGACCCGACGTCGAGCCCGGAGAGCTCGCGGACGCGCTCGAGGCGGTAGCGGACGGTGTGGCGGTGGGTGAACAGGCGCTGGGCGGTCCCGGCCACGTTGCCGTCGGCCTCGAGGAACGCCTCGACCGTGCTGACGAGATCCGTCTCGTACTGCTCGTCGTAGGCGACGAGCGGCTCGACCGTCTCGGCGTAGAAGCGCTGGAGCTCGGCTGGGTTCTCGCTCATCGCGCTGAGCAGGAGGCGGTAGGCGCCGGTCTCCTCGAAGGCGAGGATCAGGCGCTCGGCGTCGCCGTCGGCCACGTTGGCGGCCAGGCGGGCCTCGTCGGCCGCCCGGGGGAGATCGAGCGGATCGGCGGCGACCCGGCTGCGCCCGAGGGCGAAGGCGAAGCCGGGCAGGCTGGCCTGGAGCTCGCGGAGGACGCCCTCGACGGCCCGCTGGGCGGCCGGCTCGTCGCTGCCCGGGATGAGCACGACGATCTCCGCCCCGGCGAGGGCATCGCGCTGGGACGCCAGGGCGACGGCGCCGGGAGCCGTGCCGCGAGCCCCGCGCTCGGCGACCTGGCGGACACGCGCCCGCCAGCCCTCCTCGGCCGGTACGAGCGGTCGGAGGTGGACGACGAGGATCGAGCCGCCCCGCTCGATCTGGGGCAGGCCGATCTCCCGGGCCCGGGCGAGGAGGGGCTCGCGCGCGGTGAGCTCGCGGTCGAGCACGGCGCGGACGAACCCGGCGGCGGCGGCCTCGGAGGCGCGCTCGGGCGCCTGGACGCGCTCGACCTCCGAGGCGATCAGGGTGGTGACGAGGCGGAGCATGGCGGTGGCGGGCGAGGAGCGCACCCGGAGGTGGAGCCGGCCGACCGGGGCGTCGGCGACGCGGAGCTCGACGGTCTCGACGTCCCGGCCGTCGCCGAGCAGCGACCGCTCGTCGGCCGGGGAGCGGGCGGCGACCGCGAGCGTGTGGCCGGCCCGGTCGAGCACGGCCAGGCTGGCGTCGAGCACCCGGGCGGCCGCGCGGACGACCTCGGGCAGCCCGGCTCCGGACTCGACGGCCTCGGTGATCGCGTCGAGGGCGTCGAGATCGACGGCGGACTGGGCGGCGGTGGCCATCAGGGAGATCCTCCGCCGCGGCGACCGGCCGGGCGCGGGCTCGCCGGCGCCGAGGGGGCCTTCATGCGCCGAAGCGGTCATAGAGCCAGAGGACGCCCGCGGCGCCGGCCAGTCCGATGCCGAGGAGGGCGGCGAGGACGTAGAGGGAGAGGAAGCTGGCGGCCAGCCGCTGCCACAGGCGGATATACGAGCCCCAGGCCGGGACGAGGATCAGGCCGACGAAAGCGGCGAGGCCGAGGACCCCGCAGCAGCCGGCGACGACGTAAATGGTGCTCGTGTTGCTCATGACCCCCGCCCCGGATTGTGACGCACCCCGGGGATGAAGGGAATCGACGCCAGGGCCGGCGGGTCGCAGCCTGCGGCCGCGCGGGCCGCCCGCCGGGCCGCCCCCGGGGTCTCGAAGAGCCCGACCACGGTCGGACCGGAGCCGCTGACCATCGCCGTGTGGGCGCCCAGCCGGCGGGCGAGCGCGAGGGCGCGATCGATCGCCGGGACCAGGGCCCGGGCCGCCGGCTCGAGCTCGTTGACGTACTCGGGGCGGGCGAGCGGGTCGACGGCGGCGAGGCCGGCGGCATCCCGGGGGAGGCCCATCCGGTCGGCCTCGGCGTAGACGGCGGCCGTGCTGAGGCGCTCGCGCGAGGGGAGGACGAGGACGCCGAAGGGGTCGGGATCGGGCAGGCGGACGACGTGCTCGCCGGCCCCGGTGGCCAGGACCCGGCCGGGTCGGAGCTGACCGGGGACGTCGGCGCCGAGGGCGGTGGCCAGCTCGAGCTCGAGCGCCGGATCGGCGATCCCGGACCGGGCGGCGAGCAGCCGCAGGGCGGCGGCCGCGTCGCCGGAGCCGCCCCCCATCCCGGCGGCGACCGGGACGTGCTTGGCGATCTCGAGGAGCTGCGGCGGGCCGTCCCAGCCGGTCGCGGCCCGGAAGGCGGCGATCGCCGCCGCGCACAGGTTGGGACCGTCGACCCCGGGGCAGCGGACCTCGTCGCCGGGTCCGTCGTGGTCGCTGAGGGTGACCCGGTCGGCGAGGGCGAGCGACTGCATCACGGTGACGAGCTCGTGGCGGCCGTCCGGCCGGGTCGGGCCGAGGTAGAGGCAGAGGTTGATCTTGGCCGGGGCCAGCTCGACGCGGGTCAGAGGAGCATCCCGAGGGCGGCGAACTCGGCCGGGCGCAGGCGCTCGGCTCGGGCGTCCGGAGGGTGGCCGAGGCCGACCAGCGCCGCGCGGACCCGCTCGACGTCGGCCCCGGTGCTCAGGGCGAGCGAGCGGGAGAGCGCCTTGCGGCGGTGGGCGAACGCCCCGGAGACGAGCGCCCGGAGCTCGGGGGGCGGGGCGGGACCCCGGCGCCGGAGGCCGACGAGCACCGAGTCGACGTTGGGGACGGGGTGGAAGACGCTGCGCGAGACCCGGCGGAGCACGCGGACCTCGCAGGCGAGCTGGGCGAGGACGGACGGGATCCCGTAGGCCCCGCTCCCCGGCCCGGCGGCCAGCCGCTCGCCGACCTCGCGCTGGACCATGGCGACCCAGACCTCGGCCCCGGGGAGCTCGACGATCGTCCGGAGGATGACCCCGGCGGCGATCCCGTACGGGAGGTTGGCGATGACCTTCGTGGGCGGCGGGTCGAGCGCGGCGAGGTCGAGCGCCATGGCGTCGGCGAAGTGGAGGGTGGCGTTGGGGAACGGGTCGAGGGCGTCCCGGAGAGCCGGCTCGAGCCGCCGGTCGATCTCGACGACGTGGACGTGCGCGGCGCGGGCGGCGAGGTGCTCGGAGAGGACACCGAGGCCGCCGCCGACCTCGAGCACGACGTCGGCGGGCCCGAGCTCGGCGGCCCGCTCGATCACGCCGAGGATGTTCGAGTCGATGAGGAAGTTCTGGCCGAGGTCCCGCCGGGGCCGGACGTCGAACTGGTCGAGCCGGCGGAGGCTCGCCTGGCGGGGGGCGCCTACCACCCGAAGAGCTCGGCCGCGCACCGTTCGACCTCGTACTCGAGCTGGGCGTAGGGGACGCCGCGCCGGTCGGCGAGGAAGCGGGCGGTGTGGACGACCCCGGCCGGCTGGTTCGGGCGCCCGCGGCGGGGCACGGGCGAGAGGAAGGGGGCGTCGGTCTCGACGAGCAGACGCTCGGGGGGGACGAGCTCGGCGGCGGCGGCGAGGTCGGCGGCCTTGGGGAAGGTGACGTTGCCGGCGAAGGAGATCCACCACCCCTCGTCGAGGCACTCGCGGATCCGATCGGCCATCGAGAAGCAGTGGAGGACGACGCGGAGCCCGACGGCCCGGTCGCGCAGGACGGCCAGGGTGTCGTCGTCGGCCTCGCGCGTGTGGATGACGAGCGGCTTGCCGAGCTCGCGCGCGAGATCGACCTGCCCGACGAAGGCCGCCCGCTGGTCCTCTGGGGATGCGGAGCGGTGGTAATAGTCGAAGCCGGTCTCCCCGATCGCGAGGCAGCGAGGGTCGGCCGCGAACGTTCGGAGCCGATCGGCGTCGAACCGGGCGGCGCTGTTCGGATGGCGCCCGATCGCCGCGTAGACGCCCGGGTGGGCGTGGGCGGCGGCGAGGGCGGTGACGCACGAGGCGTCGTCGATGGCGACGGTGAGGATCCGCCGGACGCCGGCCTGCGCCGCGGCGGCGACGAGCTCGGCGTCGGGCGGCTCGCATAGGTGGAGGTGGGTGTGGCTGTCGATCACCGCCCCCAGGGTATTGCGCGGGCGCTCGTACAATCCGGCGCCGATGACCCGATACCTGATCACGAGCGCGCTCCCCTACATCAACGGGGTCAAGCACCTCGGGAACCTCGTCGGGTCGATGCTCCCGGCCGACGTCTACGCGCGCTTCCTCCGGGCTCGGGGCGACCAGGTCCTCTACGTCTGCGCGACCGACGAGCACGGGACCCCGGCCGAGCTGGCGGCGGCGGAGGCCGGGCTCGAGGTGGCCGAGTACTGCCGCGAGCAGCACGAGGTCCAGGCGCGGGTGGCCGCCGAGTTCCGCCTGTCCTTCGACGTCTTCGGGCGGAGCTCGTCGGCCCAGAACCGGGAGCTGACCCAGGAGTTCGGCCGGCGCCTGGAGGAGCGGGGGCTGATCGAGGAGCGCACGACGCGGCAGATGTTCTCCCCGGCGGACGGCCGGTTCCTCCCCGACCGGTACATCATCGGCACCTGCCCGCACTGCGGGTACGACCGGGCCCGGGGCGACCAGTGCGAGAACTGCTCGCGGCTGCTCGACCCGACCGAGCTGATCGAGCCGCGGTCGGCGATCTCGGGGAGTCGGGACCTCGAGGTGCGCGAGAGCCGCCACCTCTTCCTGCTCCAGTCGCGGCTGACCGGGGAGCTGCGGGCCTGGCTCGAGTCGAAGGACGACTGGCCGGTGCTCGCCCGGTCGATCGGCCTGAAGTGGCTGGACGAGGGCCTCGAGGATCGGAGCATCACCCGCGACCTCAAGTGGGGGGTCCCGGTCGATCGGCCGGGCTTCGAGGACAAGGTCTACTACGTCTGGTTCGACGCCCCGATCGAGTACATCGGGGCGACCCGCGAATGGGCCGACGCCCGGGGCGAGCCGGATGCCTGGCGGAGCTGGTGGTACGAGGCGGACGACGTCCGCTACGTCGAGTTCATGGCCAAGGACAACGTCCCGTTCCACACGATCGGCTTCCCGTCGATGATCATCGGGTCGGGCGAGCCGTGGAAGCTCGTCGACTACCTCAAGGCGTTCAACTGGCTGACCTACTACGGGGGCAAGTTCTCGACCAGCCGGGGGGTCGGGGTGTTCATGGACGACGCGCTCGAGCTCCTCGCCCCGGACTACTGGCGCTACTACCTGATGGCCAACGCGCCCGAGTCGGACGACACGAGCTTCTCGTGGGAGACGTTCGCCGTCGCGGTCAACAAGGACCTGGCCGACACGTTCGGGAACTTCGTCAACCGGTCGCTCGCCCTCTCGGCGCGCCGGTTCGGCCCGGCGGTGCCGGCCGGAGGCGCCCCGGGCGAGGAGGAGGCGCTCCTGGTCGCCGACGTCGACGCCGGGATCGCCGAGTACACGGCGCTGCTCGAGGCGCTCGAGTTCCGCAAGGCGATGGGGCGGCTGCGGGCCCTGTGGAGCCGGGGCAACGCCTACTTCGACCGCAAGCAGCCGTGGGCCGCAGTCAAGGCCGACCCGCCGGGCGCGGCCGTGACCCTCCGGATGGCCATCAACCTGATCGCCGTCTTCGCCCGCCTGAGCGCCCCGGTGATGCCCGACACGGCCGAGACCGTGCTCGACGGGCTCGGCGTGGCCGAGACCGGCCGCGGTTGGCCGACGTCCTTCGAGCCGGACGCCCTCCCCCCCGGCCACCCGTTCACGGTCCCGGCCGTCCTCTTCCAGAAGGTCACCGACGCGAACATCGCCGCCTGGCGCGAGCGCTTCGGAGCCCCGTGAGTGAGGCCAGCCGAGTCAAGCCACCCTGACTCGGTGTGTCCCGCGACACCGGAATGGGCGCCGAGAGCGACGCCGGCTCACCGGCTCGGCTCGGCTCGTTTCGTCGATCGACGACCGCCGTTCCTCCGCGCGACACCACCGGCACCCGCCGCGGCGTCGTTCCCGGCTACGCCACGAGCCGCAGCTTGAGTCCCTCGAGGAGCGGGGCAATTCGTTCGAAATGGTGGTCGGCGGTCCACAATGCAGCGCCTGCGGCATGCGCCGCGACGGCGATCTCGAGGTCAGTCAGCGGCAGGACTTGGCCCAGGTCGCGTAATTCGGCGGCGAGCAGGCCGACGCTTTGCCAGGCGTGGTGGTCGAGCTCGGCCCAGGGCAGACCGGCGAGCGACGCGAGCAGCCCGGCTCGGTCGGCCGGCCGTGCACCGGCGACAAGCTCGGCGACGACCGGACCGCACGCGAGGATCTCGCGGCGGTCAAGCGCCAGGTTCAGCTCGCGCGTGAGGCCCTCCGCGCCGGTTCGCAGGTAGGCGACCCAGATCGACGTGTCGGGAAGGACCACGCTCAGGTGATGCGATCCCGGCGCCGTAGCTCTTCCGAGAGATCCTCGATGTCCATCGTGCTGGCAAGCGCCTTGAGGCGGCCGACCGAGTCGCTGGCGAGAAACGCCTCGATCGCATGTTCGATCGCGTCGGTCTTCGATCGTCCGGGCAGACGGGCGAGGAGAGTCGTGATCAGCTCATCGTCGATGTCGAGGGTGGTTCGTATGGCATCAGAATGGCAGATCGCGACGGGAGGCTCAAGTGCGGCGACGAGCCCGAGAGGCGCCCGCGAGCGTGGCTCGCCGCGAGCTGCCGCCGGCCGGGGCGCTATCCGCCCGGTGGACCGAGCCGCCTCGGGGGACGACGGCGCTCCCGCGTCGCGCGAACGCAGAGCATGCCCGCCGGGACCAGCGACGCGGCGCCGGCCGCGCCGGCGGCTCGAGCACCTGACCGGCGGCCGCGCTCCCCGCCGGTGACCCGCACCCGGTTGGACCGCTCTCACCGATGGTGATCGAAGCGCGGACGCGACCCTCCCCCGAGCGACCGAGTCCGGGACCAAGCGGACCGCCGGCACCTGAGCGAAGGGAGTCAGGGAGGCGGAGCGGCCGAGCTTCGATCACCGGCGGTGAGACCCCGGTAGAGCCGGTTCGCCGACACCCCGGTGAGGCGCGCGACCACGGTCGCGGCGGGCCGCTTCCTCGCCCCGGCCTCGACCAGCTCGCGCACCGCCTCCAGGGCCACCGCCTCCTCGGTCTCTCGGGGGCCGGCCGCACCGACGACGAGCGCGACCTCGCCGCGGGGCTCCTCGGCGGCGTAGTGGGCGGCGAGCTCGGCGGCGCTGCCCCGGCGGACCTCCTCGTGGAGCTTGGTCAGCTCCCGGCACACGGCGACCGGGCGCTTCGGGTCGATCTCGGCGAGCAGGGCCAGCGACTTGGCCGTCCGCTTCGGCGACTCGAAGGCGACGAGCGTCTCGTTGTTGCCGCGGAGCATCGTCTCGAGCTCGGCCCGCTTGCGCGGGAGGAAGCCGGAGAAGCGCCAGTGGCCCGACGGGAGGCCCGAGGCGACGAGGGCCGCGAGGACCGCGCTCGGGCCGGGGAGGACCTCGACGGCCAGGCCGGCGGCGACGCACGCCTGGACGAGGAGGAAGCCCGGGTCGGAGATCAGGGGCATGCCGGCGTCGGAGACGAGGGCGACGACGCTGCCGGCGCGCATCTTCTCGACCAGCTCGATCGCCCGCTCGCGCTCGTTGTGCTCGCGGTAGCTGACGAGCTTGCCCCGCACGCCGTAGCGGTCGAGCAGCACCCGGGTCCGCCGGGTGTCCTCGCAGGCGACGATGTCCGCCTCGCGGAGGCTCGAGAGGACCCGCAGGGTGACGTCCTCGAGGTTGCCGATCGGGGTCGGGCAGACGACCAGGCGTCCCTTCACGCGGCCCTCCGGTCGATCGAGTCGTAGGCGAGCACGGCGGCCCCGAGCATGCCGGACTCGACGCCGAAGTGCGCCGCCGTGACCCGGACGTGCCCCCCGGGGAGGCCGAGGGCCCGCTCGGCGAGGACCTCCCGGGCCGGCTCGAGCAGGAGCTCGCCGGCGGCGATCACGCCGCCGCCGATGACGATCACGTCGGGGTTGAAGATGTTGGCCAGGTTGACCAGGCCGATGCCGAGCCACCGCCCGATGTCCGCCAGCACGGTCCGGGCGCCCGGATCGCCGGCCAGGGCGAGCTCGGTGACCAGCGGTCCGTCGACCTCCCGCCCGGCGGCCAGGGCCCGGCCGAGGCCGCCGTCCGGATCCGCGTCCGCGGCCCGGCGCGCCGCCCGGGCGAGCGCCGTCCCCGAGGCGACGGCCTCGAGGCACCCCCGGCTCGGACAGCCCGGCCCGCAGTCGGGCCCGTCGGCCCAGACGACCATGTGGCCGAGCTCCCCGGCCGCCCCGCGCGAGCCGCGGTAGAGGCGTCCGTCGATCACCACGCCCCCGCCGATCCCCGTTCCCAGGGTCAGCATGACCGCGTTCGTCGCCCCCTCGGCCGCCCCGCGGGCGTGCTCGGCCAGGAGGGCGAGGTTCGCGTCGTTGTCGACGCACGCCGGCAGCCCGAGCCGCTCGGCCATCACCCGGGCGAAGGGGATTCCGGCCAGCGGGAGGTGGGTCGAGGAGACGGCGACCCCGGTCTCGACGTCGATCAGGCAGGGGATGCCGAAGCCGACCGCCCGGACGTCGCCCCCCGCCCCGGCGCGGACGGCCTCGACCGCGTCCACCACCGCCGCCAGGAGGGTCTCGGGATCCCGCGTGGGCGCCGGCCTCCGCTCCCGGCGCAGGACGCCGAGCTCCCGGTCGACGAGCCCGGCGAGGAGCTTGGTGCCGCCGAGGTCGACCCCGATCACGAGGTCGGGTGAGGGCGGGCGGTGTGTGACCATGGCGGCGACCGGTGGCTCTGCCCCGAACCGGGTACGCCACTATAGGGGCGCCCGATGGTCGACGATCAGGACGAGCCGCGCCCCCGGCGCCCACCCCGCCCCCCGGCCCGGCCGGGCGAGGCCGCTCCGGTCGGCCCGCCGCCCCCGGGCGAGGAGCCGCCGAGCTACACGCTCTACCGGGCGCGGCCGAGCTTCGTTCCCCGGCTGCCCCGCCGGAGCGCCAACCGACGGGACCCGCTCCGGAAAAGGAGACCGATCACTCCGGGCCGTGTCGTCCGCTGGCTGGCCGCCGCGCTCGGCGCCTGGCTCGTCCTCTCGCTCGTCCTGTTCTTCGTCAGCGTCCACCTCGCCCCGGGGGTCTCCGCCCAAGCCAAGGCGGCGCTCGACTCCGGGGGGTGGCCGCTGACCAGCGCCAACACGATCCTCGTCCTCGGCTCCGACCAGCGCACCAAGGGAACCCGCGAGCCCGGGGCGTCGACCTCGGGCCCGAGCCGGTCGGACGTGATGCTGCTGATCCGGGCCGGGGGCGGCCGGTCGGCGCGGCTCTCGATCCCCCGGGACACGATCGTCTCGATCCCCGGGCACGGGCGGGCCAAGATCAACGCGGCCTACGCCCTGGGCGGCCCGTCGCTGGCCATCGAGACGGTCAAGCAGTTCCTCGGCATCCCGATCAACCACCTCGTCGAGGTCAACTTCGACAACTTCCCGGCCCTCGTCGATGCGCTCGGCGGCGTCGACTACACCGGCGGCTGCGTCGTCTCGCTGATCAGCGGCGGCTTTCGCAACGGCGGCTACACCCTCCGGCTGAAGGCGGGCACGACCCACCTGGACGGCAAGCAGGCACTGGCGCTCGCGCGCACCCGCCACAACAACTGCGCCCCGGCCGAGACCGACCTCGTCCGGGCGCGGCGCCAGCAGAAGCTGTTCTCGGCGATGGAGCACCGGCTGCTCTCCCCCGGCGCCCTCCTGCGCCTCCCGTGGATCTCGTGGAACGCGCCGCCGGCGATCCGCAGCGACATGGGCGCGGCCAGCCTGCTCGGCCTGTTCGGTGCCCTGGCGACCGCCGGGTCGCCTCCGACCCAGATCCTGACCCCGAACGGCACGGCGACCCTCCCCGACGGCGGCGTCGGCCTGCTCGTCTCGACCGGCGAGCGCCGGGCGGCGACGCAGCGCCTCCTCGCCGGGTAGGCGGCGGCACCACGGGTGGTCGGGCGTACCGAGGTCCCCGTCGAAGATCGAGTCGCCGTGCCCCGCCGACCCTGCCGTTTCGTTGATCTCGCTCCGCGCCCCCCTCCTCCGGCCACCGGTCGGCGGCGCTCGCCGGCTCAGGGCGGCTAGGGTTCGGCCGGGTTGCTGGCCTACAAGTTCACCGGTCCGGGCGCGGTCGGCGTGTTCACCGGCCTGCGCTGGCCGGCGCCGGCGCACGGCGCCCCGGGCGCCTGGGTGAGGGCGCCGGACCAGCTGGCCGCCTGCGTCGCCGGGGTCCACGCCTGCCGCGTCGCCCACCTCCCGTACTGGCTCGCCCCGGAGCTGTGGGAGATCGAGCTGGCCGGAGCGGTCATCCATTCGACCTACAAGCTCGTGGCACCGGCCGGCCGGCTGGTCCGGCGGATCGAGGGCTGGCCCTCGGTGGAGCGGGCGTTCGCCGTCGACTGCGCCGACCGGGCCCTCGCGCTCGCCGTGTCGAGCCTGCGCGACGCCGGCCTGGCCGCCGAGGCGACGGCCGCGGCGGCGGCCGCCGGCGCCGCGGCCGAGCTCGCGGCCATCGCCGAGGCCGTCGCCCCCCGGGCGCCGGGCCTCGAAGCGACGCTCGTGGCCTACGCCGCCGACTGCGTCCGGGACATCGAGCGCGGCTACCACGCGATGTGCGCCTACGTGGCCGCCACGGCGTTCGCCAACGCCTCGACCGCCACCCTCGCCGGGGACATGTCCTCGGTCGGCTGGGTCGAGGAGCGGGGCCGGCAGGCCACCTGGCTGGCCGACCGGCTCGGTCTCGTCGCCTGAGGTGCCGGACTACACGGCGCCGGCCCGAAAGGCGCGGGCGAGCGCATCGACCAGCTCGTCCGGGACGTCGTCCTCGTGGAGCGCCCCGACCACGGCCAGGGTCGCGCGCATCTGGTCGAGATAGATCTGGCACCACGTGCACATGGCCAGATGACGCTCGACGAGATCGCGCTGCCCGACCGGCAGGCGCCCTTCGAGCAGGTCGGTGACGACCTCTACGAACTCGCGGCAGCGAATGTCGTGGCTCTCCATGGGCCTAGCCTTCCCCCCCGAGGTGGAGTTCCAACGCCGAGCGGACCCGAGAGCGCCCGCGATGGAGGAGCACGCGCTGGTTGGCCTCGGTCAAGCCGAGCAGCGAGCAGACCTCGTCGGAGCTCCAGCCGTCGACGTCGCGCAGCGTGACGACCGCGCGCTGGCGGTCCGGGAGCTGGGCGATCGCGCGCGCGGCGACCCCGATCGTCTCCTTGGCGATCAGCTGCTCGGCTGGCCCGGTGGCCCACGGCACCGGCGGGTCCGACCAGTGGCCGCCCCACCGGTGCCCGTCAGGGAGGAAGCGGTCGGCTTCGACCGCCGGAGCGTCGTCCGGGCCGAGCGACGACACCGGGACGACGCGGTGCTCCCGGGCGCCGCGCGAGCGGGCCCGGTTGACGAGGATCGAGAACATCCAGGTCTTCAGCGACGACCGCCCCTCGAAGGCGCCGACGCCCCGGATCACCGCGAGCCAGGTCTCCTGGGCCACCTCCTCGGCCACGGCATCCGAGGCCACGCTCGCCCGAGCCAGCCGGACGAAGGCCGGGTGGTACTCGCGGACGAGATCGCGAAAGGCCCGCTCGTCACCGGCCCGGAGCGCGGCGAGGAGGCCCGCCTCCGGGGCGTCCCCGACCAGCGCCGCGCCGCTCACCGGTGCCGGCGCCCGGCGACCGGCGGCCGCGATCCGCCGCCGGCACATTTCCGTGTAACGAATCCGCCGCCCGGCGGACCAAGCGTCAAGGCGGGTCTACGAAAGGGCATGTGAGCTGACATGGTGAAGGAAGACGTTCGCCAACTGGCGCCGGGGGACCTCTTCGCCGGCTTCCGGATCGAATCCCTGGCCGGGCACGGCGGCATGGGCCTCGTCTACCGAGCCCATCAGGTGCGGCCGGGGCGGCTCGTGGCCCTCAAGGTGATCGCCCCCGAGCTCGCGCGGGACTGCGACTTCCGGGCCCGCTTCGAGCAGGAGGCGGCCCTCGCGGCGGAGATCGAGCATCCAAACGTGATCCCCGTCTACGGCGTCGGCGAGGAGGACGGGCTGCTGTACATCGCCATGCGCTACGTCGCGTGCCTGGACCTCGGGCGCCTCCTGCGCCGCGAGGAGCGGCTGGCGCCGAACGACGCCGGGCGGATCGTCGCGCAGATCGCCGCCGCCCTGGATGCCGCCCACGCACACGGCCTCGTCCATCGCGACGTCAAGCCGACGAACGTGCTCGTCACCGGACCGCTGCCCCACGAGCACATCTACCTGACCGACTTCGGCTTGACCAAGCGCGTGGAAGCCGAGGCGCCGGCGGCGACCGACGGCTTCGTCGGGACGATCGACTACGTCGCGCCGGAGCAGATCAACGGGGCGCCGGTCGACGCGCGCGCCGACGTCTACTCGCTCGGCTGCGTGCTCTACCAGCTGCTCACGGGGGCGGTCCCGTTCTTGCGCGACCGCGACGAAGCCAAGATCTACGCCCACCTCAGCGCGACGCCGCCCGTGCCGAGCTGCGTGGCGCCGACCGGCCGGACCGAGCTCGACGCCGTCGTCGCCCGGGCCATGGCCAAGGACCCGGACGAACGCTTCCAGTCGGCCGGGGACCTCGCCCGCGCGGCCGTCACGGCCGCCGGCGGTCCGACCGCGGCCGCCGACCCCGGGATCGCGGCGCCGAGCTCCGGGAGCGAGGCCCGGACGCGGCCCGGCGGGACGGCGCCGGCGGCGGAGCTCCGCGCCGCGCGGGCCGAGCTCGAGCGCGCCCTGGCCGCCTTCGCGGCCGCGTACGGCGGCGACCACCCGCGCGTCGCCGCCGTCCGGAGCGCCCTGGACGGGGATTGGATGCCCGCGGTGAGCGCCCAGGGTTGAACCCGGGCCTCGGCCGATCAGTCGCTTGACTGCTTCGGCGCCGGGGCCTTGGCCTCGGCCTTCGCGGGCGCCGGCTTGGCCTCCGCGGACTTCGACTCGGACGGCTTTGCCTCGGCGGTCTTCTTCTCGGCGGCCGTCTTGGCCTCCGACTTCGCCTTCTCGCTGTTCTTCTCCTGCTGCTCGCGCGAGCGCTTCTGGGTTCCGTAGTCGGTGTTGTAGAAGCCGCTGCCCTTGAAGTGGATGGCGATCGGGTGGAAGACCTGCTCGACCGGGGCATCGCAGGTCTGGCAGGTCGAGAGGGGCTCGTCGCTCATCCGGCGCAGGACCTCGAAGGTGTGGCCCTGGTCGCATCGGTATTCGTAGATCGGCATGGCACTCTTAGTATAGGAGTGCCAGCCACCGGCTTGACGGACCCCGGGTCGCATAGCATCCGACGGATGGCCGACACGGTGACCATGGAGAAGATCGTCGCGCTCTGCAAGCGCCGCGGCTTCGTATTTCCCTCGTCGGAGATCTACGGCGGCGTCGGGTCGACCTACGACTACGGCCACTACGGCGTGCTCCTGAAGAACAACGTCAAGGCCGAGTGGTGGCGGGCGATGGTCGGCGAGCGCGACGACATCGTCGCGCTCGACTCGGCGATCATCCAGCACCCCCGGACCTGGGAGGCCAGCGGCCACCTGGCCGGCTTCACCGACCCCCTGGTCGACTGCCGGACCTGCGGCCAGCGCTTCCGGGCCGACCACCTCGACGACCTCGCCTGCCCCCAGAAGCCCTCGAAGCACCCGGGCGAGTGGGACGGCTGCTCGCTGACCGAGTCGCGCGACTTCAACCTGATGTTCGAGACCCACGCCGGGCCGGTCAAGGACTCCGCGGCCACCGTCTACCTCCGTCCGGAGACCGCCCAGGGGATCTTCGTCAACTTCAAGAACGTCCTCCAGTTCGCGCGCAAGAAGCCGCCCTTCGGGATCGCCCAGGTCGGCAAGTCGTTCCGCAACGAGATCACCCCCGGGAACTTCATCTTCCGCACCCGTGAGTTCGAGCAGATGGAGATGGAGTTCTTCGTCCCCCCGACCGAGGCCGGCAGGTGGTTCGAGCACTGGCTCGCCGAGCGCGAGCGCTGGTACCTCGACCTCGGGATTCGTCCCGACCACCTCCGCCTGCGCGCCCACGACCCCGACGAGCTCTCGCACTACTCGTCGGGCACCAGCGACATCGAGTATCGCTTCCCGTCGAGCTCGTCGCCCGAGCCCGGGCGCTGGTCGGAGCTCGAGGGCATCGCCAACCGCGGCGACTTCGACCTCACCGCCCACTCGCAGCACTCCGGCGAGAAGCTCGAGTACTTCGACCAGCCGACCGGCGAGCGCTACGTCCCCCACGTGATCGAGCCGGCGGCCGGAGCCGACCGGGCGACCCTGGCCTTCCTCGTCGACGCCTACGACGAGGAGCAGCTCGACGGCGGGCCCCGCACCGTCCTGCGCCTCCATCCGGCGCTCGCCCCGGTGAAGGTCGCCATCCTGCCCCTGCTGCGCAAGGACGGCCAGCCCGAGCTGGCCCGCGAGGTCCACGCGCGCCTGCGCCGGCTGATGCAGACCGAGTACGACGACGGCGGGTCGATCGGCAAGCGCTACCGCCGCCACGACGAGATCGGCACGCCCTGGTGCCTCACCATCGACCACCAGAGCCTGGACGACGCGACGGTGACCGTCCGCGACCGCGATTCGCTCGAGCAGCGCCGCGTGGCCGTCGACGACCTCGCCGCCCACCTCTCGGCCCGCCTCGCCGCGCCCTGGCGGACCCCGAAGCTCGCGTAGGAGCGCCGGCGCGACCGTGGCGGTACTGCCGCCACCTCGGTTATCGTTGCCCGGTGGTCGCGCACCCCGGATCCATCGCCGCGCCCGGCCCCCCGCCGGTCACCCGGCGACCTCGATGAAACGCCTGCTCCTGCGCGTCGTCCCGGTGCTCGTCGTCCTCGCCGGCCTGGTCGTCACCCTCAGCATCGCCGGCGTCCTGGGCGGCGGCGGCGGTGGTGGCGGGACCCCGCGGCCGGCCACCCCCTCGGCCGCCGTAGTCCCCGCGCCGCCGCCCGGCCCGGTGATCGCCCATCCGGTGGCCACCACGCCCGCTCCGGCCGCCCCCCTGCCCGCCCCGGCCCGGAAGGCCGCGCCCCCCAAGGTCGCCCCGAAGCCGCCGGCGCCGCCCAAGGTCGCGAACCCCGAGGTGACCCGATCGCCGGCCCCGGTCGCCGCGCCGGTGGTCGTCCCGGTGGCGACCCCGTCGCCGGTCGCCCCGGCGGCCCCGGTGCAGACGCCCGCCCCGGTCCAGACGCCGGCCCCGACGCCGCGCCCGGCGCCCACGCCGAAGCCGGCCCCGACCCCGATCACCGCCTCGCAGACCAAGCCGTCGGCCCCGTCGGGTCAGCCGGGCCGGCGGTGACCCGGCGCGTCGCCGTGGCGGCGACCGCCGCCGCCGCCGGCCTCCTCGGCCTCGCCCCGGTGGCCGTCCGGGCGACGAGCCTCCCCCAGCGCACCTTCCCGGTGACCACGGACGTCAAGGGCCCGAGCACCGACGGGGCGGTCTCCATGGACGGGAGCGCGATCGCCCTGGTCTCGAGCGGGAACGTCTACGTCTCGAGCGTGCTGACCGGCGCGAGCAGCCTGATCTCGGTCGGCCTCGCCGGCGCCCCGGCCAGCGGCCCGTCCTCGGCGCCGGCGATCTCGGGCGACGGGAGCGCCGTCGCCTTCGCCTCGACCGCCTCGAATCTGACGACCGCCGGCGGCAACGGGACGAGCCAGATCTACCTCCGGGGAGCGGCCGCCGGGATCGAGGCGATCAGCGTGGCCGCCGACGGCGGCCTGGCCAACGGCCCGTCCTCCCAGCCGGCGATCTCGGTCGACGGCCGCTACGTCGCCTTCGCCTCGACCGCCACCAACCTCGTGGCGGGCGACCGCAACGGAGCGAGTGACGTCTTCGTCCGCGACCGCCTGACCCGCACGACGATCCGGGCCAGCGTCGCCCGCGGGGGCGTCGAGGCGAACGGCCCGTCGACGACGCCGGCGATCAGCGGCGACGGCCGCGTGATCAGCTTCGCCTCGGCGGCGACGAACCTCGTCGCCGGTGGGCGCGGAGGCGGGGTGTTCGTCCGCATCCCGTCGACCGGCGCGACCGAGCTGGTCAGCGTGTCGACCCGCGGCCAGCCCGAGAACGCCGGGGTGGCCAAGCCCTACACGCAGATCTCCTCGCTCAGCCTCGACGGGCGCCTCGTCGCCTTCGACTCGAACGCGACCAACCTCGTCTCGGGTGAGGATCCGCGGCCGCGGACGAACGTCTTCGTCCGCGATCGGCGCCGGCACGCCACCACCCTGGCCAGCCAGGACAACGCCGGCTACGAGGGCAACAACGACAGCTTCGCGCCCTTCATCACGCCCAGCGGCCTCTACGTGACCTTCGAGTCCTTCGCCCGCAACCTCGCCCCGGGGGGCGGCCCCCGGGAGAACGTGTTCGTCCGCGACGTCAACCTCCGGACGACCAGCGTGGTCAACGTCACCCCGGCCGGATCGGCCCCCGGCCCGGAGATCGGCGCCGAGCTGCTCGAGCGTCCGACGCTCTCGACCGACGGCTCGGTCGCCACCTTCACGTCGACCGCGGCCCGGCTGACCGGCGACGCGAGCGGCGTGCCCCAGGTCTTCCTCCGCCTGATGACGCCGCCGCGCGGGTTCCTCCGCGGAGCGATGACCACGGGACGCCGCCCGCAGGTCACCGTCGGGGCGGACGACCCCGGGGCGACGTCGTTCGAATGCCGGATCGACCTCCTCCTCCCCTTCGCCTGCCCGCCCGGGCGCGTGCGACTGCCGGTGCTCTCGGTCGGGCGCCACCAGCTCCAGGTCCGGGCCGGAGGCCCGGGAATGCTCTACGACCCGCTCGGCCTGCGCGTGACCCTCCGCGTCACCCCCCGCGGATAGGCTGGGCCGATGCGTCGACCGAGAGCCTGGCTGGCGCTGAGCGCCGGCGTCGCCGCCGGGCTCCTCCTCAGCGCCGGGGCCGCCCCGGCCCTGGCCCTGACCGCCACGCCCAAGCCACCCGGGGCGGCGGTCGAGGGCGTCGGTCTGAGCGGCACGGTGGCCACGTTCACCGACGCGGCGATCCTCATCGTCGGGTGCAACCCCCCCGGCCAGTACTCGGCGACCGTCACCTGGGGCGACGGGACGACGTCGGCCGGCACGGTCACCGGGGGGATCGGCAGCCTCGTCGGGACGTGCCTCTACGCCGTCGAGGGGGCCCACACCTACGCCGAGGAGGGCACGTTCGGCTACTCGGTGTCCATCACCGGCCCATCGACCGGCGACACCGGCGCGGCGCCGGTGGTCGTCCACGACGCGGCGCTGAGCGCCGCGGCGGCCGGCTTCACCGCGACCCAGGCCACGCAGGCCGCGGCCACGGTGGCCACGTTCACCGACGCCAACCCGCAGGCCGCGGCCGCGGACTTCCAGGCGACGATCGCCTGGGGGGACGGAACGACGGCGGCGGGGACGATCGCCCCCGCCCCGGGCGGCGCCTTCGCCGTGACCGCCAACCACCTCTACGCCCGCGGCGGCGCCTTCACCGTGAGCGTGACGATCAAGGACGCCGGGGGCAGCCAGGCCACCACCACCTCGACGGCGACGGTGGCCACCGGTCCGCCGGGCGGGACCCCGCCCGGGTCCACCCCGCCGCCGCCGCTGCGCCTCGGCCTCTCCGCCCCCGTGCTCGCCCGGGGCGGAACCGTCGTGGTCGGCGTCCGCTGCCCGGCCGCCGCCAAGCTCTGCCGCGGCCGGCTGAACGTGGCCACCGTCGCCTCCGTCCGCTCGAAGATCCCGGCCCTCCGGGCGCCCCAGACCCTCGGCAGCGCCCTCTTCATCATCCCCGGCGGCCGTCAGGCCGAGCTCAGCGTGCGCCCGAAGCGCGCCGTCGTGGCCCAGCTGCGGCGGGCCGGTTCGGTCGAGGTCGCCGCCTACGCGTCTTCCTTCGACGCCGCGACCGGCCGCAGCCAGGTGGCCAGCCTCACGGCCAAGCTCAAGCTCGGCGGCTGAGCGCTCAGTGGCTGGGCGGAGCGGCCCCCGAGGTGGTCGGGGTGTAGTCGAACTCCTCCTCGGCGCCGAACAGGAGGTCGAGCACGCGGTTGCGCAGCCCCTCGTTGACGGCGACCGCGACACCGGCGACCAGCAGCAGTGGGACGACCTTGCGCAGCATCTCCATCACCTCGAAATCGACTGGTGGACCATCACGGGCGACGGAGGATAGCTGCGGCGGCGGCGGCGGCGGGGCGGCGGCAGACGGCGATCAGGTCGAGCGCCTCCTCGGCGATCCGCGCCGACCCGAGGCGGAAGTCGGCCGGGGTGATCCCGGCCGCCCGCGGATCCTCGGCGGCCCGCTCGCGGGTCAGCAGCAGGTCGTAGAGACGCTGGCGGACCCGGCGCGGGACGAGGCGGCGCAGGCGGAGGGGATCGAGCCCGAGCAGGCGGTCGAGCTTGGCCAGCTGCTCGGCGACGAGCTCGAGGTAGGCGGGCGAGCCGAAGAGGCCGTGGACTTCGACGGCGCCGAACCACGGCGCGAGCAGCCGGGCGAGCTCGGCCGGTCCGTACTCGACGTAGTGGTAGGGGTCGATGATCTCCTCGGCCCGGGCGAACGTGAACCGGTTCGGGGTGACGAAGACGGCGACCCCGTCCGGCTCGAGCACCCGGACGACCTCGGCGACCACCGGCCGGGCGTCGGGGACGTGCTCGATCGAGTGGACCGAGACGACCGCGGCGAAGCTGGCCGCGGCGAAGGGCAGCTCGCGCATGTCGGCGACCACCGTCGGACGCGCCTGACCCGCCAGCGCGCCGGCGTCCCGATCGAGGCCGACCGTCTCCCGGGGGGCGAGGAGCTCGTAGCTGTGGCCGATGCCGCACCCGAGGTCGAGCACCCGGCCCGGGCCGAGCAGCTCGGCCGCGGAGGCGTAGGCGGCGACGTGCCGCTGCCAGGTCGGGTTGAAGCCGCGAGTGGCCGTGGTCACCCGCTCGCCGGTGATCATGGCCGGAACTTGGCCGAGCGCCAGACGCCGTGGCGGTGGAGGATCAGCCGGACGCCGGCCCACAGGGACTTGGCCCCGTAGATCGTGGCCGGGCGCAGGGAGATCGACGAGGCGTCGTCGAAGTAGCGCGTCCGGGCCGGGACCTCCACGATGCGAAAGCCGAAGTGGGCGGCCTGCATGAGCATCTCGGTGTCGAAGCTGAAGTCGAGGGCGTTGCGGAGGAACGGCACGGTGAGCAGGAGCTCGCGCGAGTAGGCCCGGTAGCCGGTGTGGAGCTCGCTCAGCGAGGTGCCCATCATCCGGTTCTCGACCCCGGTGAGGAAGCGGTTGGCGACGTACTTGTAGACGGGCATGCCCCCGGCCAGGGCCATGCCCCGCTCGGCCAGGCGCGACCCGAGCACCATGTCGGCCTCGCCGGCGAGGATCGGCGCCACCAGCTCGGGGATCAGCGTCGGCTCGTACTGGCCGTCGGGGTGGAGCATCACGACGACGTCGGCGTCCCGCTGGAGCGCCTCGAGGTAGCAGGTCTTCTGGTTGCCGCCGTAGCCGACGTTGTGGGGATGCCAGGTCGTGTGGAGCTCGAGGCCCCGGGCGACCTCGACGGTGGCGTCGGTCGACTTGTCGTCGACGACGATGACCTCGTCGACCCAGCCGCGGGGAATCGCGGCGAAGGTGGCGGCGAGCGTGCGCGCGGCGTTGCGCGCCGGCATCACGACGATCACCTTGAGGGAGTCTGTCTCTCGGGCCACGGCGGGCCCCAACATAGACGAGCGTGCGCGCGTCAGGGTCGCGCGCGGGCGGCGCGGCGCCCGGGGGCCGCCGCCCGTGGACGCGACGCCGCGAGGCCGTTGACCGCGCCCGGCCGGGCCGGCGGCTCGAGCGCCCGGTCGAGCACGTCGCCGATCTCGGCGACGAAGACGAGCTCCATCCGCGCGAGGAGGTGCTCGGGCAGCTCGTCGGCGTCGACGGCGTTCAAGGCCGGGGCGATGATCGTCGTCAGGCCGTTGCGCTGCGCGGCCAGCGCCTTCTCCTTGAGCCCGCCGATCGGGAGCACCTGGCCGGTCAGGGTGATCTCCCCGGTCATCGCCACGTCGTCGCGGACCGGTCGCCCGGAGATCAGCGAGACGATCGCCGTGGCGATCGTGATGCCGGCGCTCGGGCCGTCCTTGGGGGTCGCCCCGGCCGGGACGTGGATGTGCAGGTCGTGCTTGGCGAACCAGTCGCTCTCGAGGCCGGGCGCGACCCGACCGGCGTTGGCGCGGACGTAGGAGAGCGCCGCCTGCGCCGATTCGCGCATCACCTCGCCCAGCTGGCCGGTGATCGTCAGCTCGCCCGACCCCGGCATCGCCGTCGCCTCGATGAACAGCACGTCGCCCCCGGCCGGGGTCCAGGCGAGCCCGGTGGCCACCCCCGGCTGGGCGGTGCGCCGCTTGGCCTCCGAGAAGTAACGGGCCCGGCCGAGGAGGTCGCGGGCCGCCTTCTCGGAGATCGAGACCCGCCGGGGGGCGGTCCCCTCGGCGACCTGGCGGGCGACCTTGCGGGCGAGCGTCCCGATCTCGCGCTCGAGCCCGCGGACGCCGGCCTCCCGCGTGTAGTCGGAGATCACCGCCCGCAGGGCGGCGTCGGAGATCTGGAGGCGGGACCGCGTCAGCCCGTTGCGCTCGATCTGGCGGGGGACGAGGTAGCGCTTGGCGATCTGGAGCTTCTCGGCCTCGGTGTAGCCGCTCAGCTGGATGACCTCCATCCGGTCGAGCAGGGGGCCGGGGACGGTCTCGAGGCTGTTGGCCGTGGTGATGAACATCACGTCGGCGAGGGAGAAGGGAACGTCGAGGTAGTGGTCGCGGAAGGTGTCGTTCTGCTCCGGGTCGAGGACCTCGAGCATCGCGCTGGCCGGGTCCCCGGAGAAGGCCGAGCCGCCCATCTTGTCGATCTCGTCGATCATGAACAGCGGGTTGTTCGAGCCGGCGTCGCGCAGGGCGCGGATGATCGTCCCGGGCATCGCCCCGATGTAGGTTCGCCGATGGCCGCGGATCTCCGCCTCGTCGCGGATCCCGCCGGCGCTGATCCGCTGGAACTCCCGGCCGAGCGCCCGGGCGATCGAGCGCCCGAGCGAGGTCTTGCCGACCCCGGGCGGGCCGAGGAAGCAGATGATCGACCCGCGGGCGTCGGGCTTGAGCTTGCGGACGGCGAGGAACTCGATGATCCGCTCCTTGACCCGGTCGATGTCGTAGTGATCCTCGTCGAGCACGGCCCGGGCATGGGCGAGGTCGAGGTTGTCGACCGTCGCGTGGTCCCAGGGGAGCGAGGCGATCCACTCGAGGTAGCTGCGGATCACCCCGTGCTCGGCCGCCGCCGGGGGCAGCCGGGTGAGCCGGCCGAGCTCGCGGTCGACCTGGCGGCGGACGTCGGCCGGCAGCGCGATCGCGTCGAGCTGCTCGCGCAGCTCGCGCACCTCGACCTCGGTCTCGTCCTCCTCGCCGAGCTCCTCCTGGATCGCCTTGAGCTGCTGGCGGAGGAAGTACTCCCGCTGGGAGGCGCCGAGCTCCGACTGGACCTGGGACTGGATCTGCGACCCGATCGAGATCACCTCGAGCTCGCGGGCGAGGATCTCCGAGAGGCGCCGCAGCCGCTTGGCCACGTCGACCTCGACGAGGAGCGCCTGCTTCTCCTCGGTCTTCAATCGCAGCGAGCCGGCGATCAGGTGGCTGAGCGCGCTCGGATCGTCGACGTTGGCGATCGCGATCTGGAGCTCCTCGGGCAGGTAGGGCACGCCCTCGACGATCGACGAGAAGGTCGACTGGACGTTGCGGGTCAGCGCGAGCAGGGCCGGCGTCTCCTCGACGACGTCCGGGGCCGCCTCGATCTCGGCCACCAGGTAAGGCTCGCGGCTGACCCAGTCGGTCAGGCGCACGCGCTGGGCGCCCTGGACGAGGATCCGCAGCGTCCCGTCGGGGACCTTGAGCATGCGGGCCACGACCCCGACCACGCCGACGTCGTAGAGATCCTCCGGGCCGGGCTCCTCGAGCTCGGGGTTGCGGCTGGCGACCATCACGAGCATCCGGTTGCCGCCGAGGACGTCGTTGATCAGGGTGATCGAGCGATCCTGGGCGACGGCGAGCGGGGTGAGCGTGTCCGGATAGGTGACGGTGTCGCGCAGGGGGAGCACCGGCAGCTGCGCCGGGAGCGGGCGCTCGCGGCCGATCTCGATCTCGCGCGAGCCATCGGCCGAGGAGGCGACCTCGATCACGACCCCGCCTCGTCGGGCGGGGTGACCGGGCGGGTGGCGATCTCGATCGCCACGCTGCGCAGGCGGGGCTCCGGCCGGCGAAGGGGGAGCTCGACGGTGAGGATTCCGTCCTCGTAGCTCGCCTGGGTCGCCTCGACGACGACGTCGGCCGCGAGGCCGATCACCCGCCGGAAGGGGCCGTGCTCGATCTCGACCTGCTGGTAGACGAGCCCCTCGGCCGGGGCCGGACGGCGGTGGCCGGCGATCACGAGCTCGCGCCCCTGCACCTCGAGATCGAGATCCTCGAGGCGGATCCCGGCGAGCGAGGCGGTGACGATCGCCCGGGGCGGATCCTCTGAGTAGGAGACGTCGATCGCCGGGGAGAACCCGACGCGGCGGCGATGGGCGAGCGGGCGGTCGAAGACGTCGCCGAACAGCTCGTCGATCTCCCGCCGCATGCGCTCGAAGTTGGCGAACAGGTCACGCTCGGATGCCATACCGATGACTCTAGCTAGTGGGGAATGCCGCGCCCGCGGAAGGGCGGGGCGCCCGGCCGCCGTGCGATCGAACACGAAGCCCGTCGCCCAGCGACCGTGCCAGCCCAGGAGAGAGGGTCGGGCCGGCTGGCGCCCCTGTGCCGGGGCGGCGGGGGGAGCCACCCCCGGCTGACACCGATTATACGTAAGCCGCGGCGGGAGCGTCAGGGCGCTCTCACAGCTCGCGCCGAATCAGGCGCGCTTCGCCTTCTTGTGGCGCTTGTGAGCCTTATGGGTGCTGTGAGCCTTGTGAGCCCGACCCGTGCTCTTGGCCGCCGAGGCCTGCCGGGCGACGGGAGCTGCGGCGGGGGAGCCGTCGGGCGTCCCGGTGCACTCGGCGATCGGGGCGAGGTAGATCGGATACATGACCGAGCTCTGATCGGTGACGTGCTGCTGGCCGACGAGATGCCCGATCTCGTGGACCATGACCGTGCAGAACATCGGCCAGTCGAAGGCCTGATTCTGGTTGAGGGTGATCGCGCAGCGGCTGTTCTGGCCGGCGTTGCCGTAGGCCGTGACCGGGTTCCACCAGTTGGAGGAGGCGTTGATCGACGGGTCGAGCGACGCCCAGCTGACGCTGACGACGCCGGCGCAGGGCGAGGTTCCCCAGTACTTCACGGCGATCAGCTCGGCGTGGATCATCGCCGGCGAATCGACGGCGAACTGGGTGAGGTCGTTGGCCGTCGAGGCGGCGGCGGTGGCGGCCCCGCTGGCGGCGGAGTGGGCGGCGCTGCCGGGACTCGGAGCCATCGCGGCGGTACCGGTGAGAAGCGTGGCGGCAACGGCGAGGGTCCCCACCACACGCTTGACGCGGAGGGCCCGAGATGACTTTCGGTTGGCAGGCATGCCCCCCGAATCGGCGCCCGGCCAGAACCATCAAATCTTCTAGGCCAAACATCGAACGAATGTCCAGAAGCGTCCAACACGCGTCCGGTCGCCCGCCTGCCCGTCCGCTTCGCAATATCCTCAGGCCCGCCTGGACGGCGGCCGGCCCGGTCAGGCGTGGAGGGCGGCCTGCTCCTGCGCGGTCGGAAAGGCCCAGGCGGCCCGGGTCCGGCGCTCGGCCCGGAAGACGAACCGGAGCTGCTGGGGCGGGCGCAGCCCGTCCGGGTGGTTGGGCCGGAAGGTCGGGCACGCCTCCGGCTCGGTCAGGGCGCAGAGCAGGTTGCACCTGAAGTAGCACTCGTCGCACGTCGGCTTGCTGACCCGCCCTCTCGCCACCCTGCTCCCCTCCCGATTCGCTTCGACCGCTGCGCATCAAAGCAGCGGGCCGACCCCCGCACAACGGGCCTCCCCGCAAAACCCGGGGAATTGATCTTCGGGCGCCCGCACCGTGCGGCCGGCCGGATTTCACCCGAAGTGGCGATCCGCCCGGTCGGCCACGTGGCGGGCGATCGCCAGCGCCGAGGTGGCCCCCGGCGAAGGAGCGTTGCGGACGTGGAGGGCCCGCCCGGTCGCCGAGAAGACGAAGTCGTCGACGAGCCGTCCGTCGCGGCCGACGGCCTGGGCGCGGACGCCGGCGAAGGCGGGCACGGCGTCCTCGGGACGCAGGCCGGGGACCAGGCGCGCGGCCGCCCGGACGACGGCCGCCGGGACGAGGGCGTGGTGGAGCTCGACCAGGCCGGCCGGCCAGTGGGCGGCGACCAGGCGCCAGGTGCCGGGCCAGGCGGCCACCCGGGCCGGGCCCGCCAGCGCGCGGCCGTCGCCCCCGGGGGCCAGGCGGGCGGTCGGCCCGATCAGCACCTCGCCGTGGACGTCGCGGGTCAGGTGGACGCCGAGGAAGGGCAGCCGGGGATCGGGCACCGGGTAGACGAGGGCCCGGACGAGCTCGCGGCGCTCGGGCCGCAGGCGCAGGTAGGCGCCGCGGAAGGGGACGATCCGCGGGTCGCGCCCGGCGCCGGCGGCGACGGCGAGCCGGTCGGCCGAGAGGCCGGCGCAGAAGACGGCGGCCCCCGCCTCGAGCGTCCCGCCGGCATGGTCGAGACGGATGGCCCGGGCCACGGCGCGGACGTGGCGCACGCCGCAGCCGGTGGCCAGGACGCCGCCGGCCGCGCGCAGGTCCGCGGCCAGGGCGCGGGTCACGGCGGCGAAGTCGACCACCCCGGTCGCCGGCGAGTGGAGGGCGGCCAGCCCCCGGGCGTGGGGCTCGACCTCCCGCAGGCCGCGGGCGTCGAGGCGGCGCAGGCCGGGAACCCGGTTGCCGGCCCCCCGCCGCTCGAGCTCGTCGAGGCGGGGGAGCTCGGCCGGCGAGGTGGCGACGATCAGCTTGCCGCAGCGTCGATGGGGGATCGCGTGGGTCGCGCAGAGCTCGTAGAGCGCGCGGGCGCCCTCGACGCACAGGCGGGCCTTCAGCGACCCGGGGGCGTAGTAGATGCCGGCGTGGATCACGCCCGAGTTGTGGCCGCTCTGGCCGGCGGCCGGGGCGTCCTCGCGCTCGAGCACGCAGACCGTCCGCCCCGGGTGGCGGCGGGCGAGCTCGCGGGCCACGGCCAGGCCGAGGATGCCGGCGCCGACGACGGCCAGGTCACACCGCTCGGGCGGGTCGGACACGGCCGGAGGTTAGCCTGACCGGGGATGCGGATCCTCGTCACCGGCGTCAGCGGCTTCGTCGGCTCGGTGCTCGCGCGTCGCCTCGCCGACGACGGACACGAGCTCCACGGGCTGAGCCGCGACCCGGGGCGGGTCGACCCTACGCTCGGGGCCGCGATCCACCGGGGGGACGCGAGCACCGGGGCCGGGCTGGCGGCGGCGCTCGCGGGAGCCGAGGTCGCCTACTACCTGATCCACTCGATGGAGCCGGCCACGGCGGGCGCCTTCGCCGCCCGCGAGCGCGAGGCGGCCGAGCGGTTCGGGGCGGCGGCGGCGGCGGCCGGCGTGCCGCGGATCGTCTACCTCGGCGGACTCGTCCCGGGGAGCGGTCCGGTCTCCGCCCACCTGCGTAGCCGCCGAGCGGTCGAGACGGCGCTGCGCGAGGCGGTCCCCGACTCGGTGGCGCTGCGGGCGTCGATCGTCGTCGGGGCCCGGTCGCGGTCGTTCCGCTTCCTCGTGCGCCTCGTCGAGCGCCTGCCCGTGCTCGCCCTCCCCGCCTGGCGGGGACACCGGACCCAGCCGATCGACGAGCGCGACGTGATCGAGTACCTCACCCGGGCGGCGACCGGCCCGGTCGCCGGACGGACGCTCGACATCGGCGGGCGGGACACCCTCAGCTACGCGGCGATGATCGAGCGGCTGGCCGAGCTGATGGTCGTCGGGCGCCCGTCCGTCCGCCTCAAGCGGTCGCTGACCCCGATCGCCAGCGTCCTCGCCGCCCGCATCGCCGGCGAGGAGCTCGCCCTCGCCGGCCCGCTGATGGAGAGCCTCGAGACCGATCTCCTGGCCGACGACCGCGAGGCCCGCCGCCTGCTCGGCGTCCGCCTCCACGGCTACGACGCCGCCGTCGAGCGGGCCCTGCGCGAATGGGAGCGCCACGAGCCGCTGCGCGCCCGCTGAGCGCCGGCCACCGGGCGCCCGGCCAATTTGCACTAGCGTGCCACCCGACGATGACCGCCGTCTCGGCCGACACGCTGATCAGGGCCTCGCCGGAGACGGTCTGGGCGACGGTGATGGACCCGCGACGCCTGGCCGATTGGGTGACGATCCACTGCGAGGTGACCGACGTCTCGAGCGGTAGGCCGCGGATCGGCTACGGGATGACCCAGACGATTCACCTCCGCGGCGCCCGGTTCAAGGTCTCCTGGAAGCTGACGGCCTGTGAGCCGGGCCGGCGGGCGGTCTGGGAGGGGCGGGGTCCGGCGCGCTCGCGGGCGTGGATCGAGTACCGGCTCACCCCCGAGGCCGGGGGGACGCGCTTCGAGTACAGCAACGACTTCCGCGCCCCCCTCGGGCCGCTCGGGGCCGTGGCCGGTCGGGCGCTGGTCGGCGGCATCTCCGAGCGCGAGGCTAATCGTTCGCTAACGCAGTTGAGGACACTCCTCGAGGACCGGTCCGGATAGGGTCCGCCTGATGAGACGCCTGGGCCGCCCCACCCTCGTCGCCCTGCTCGCCGCCGGGCTCTGCCTCGCGGGCGTGACCTACGCGGCGACCCGATCGACCGAGACCTACACCCAGCTGCTGCGTCAGGTCGATTCCGGTTCGGTGACGACCGCGGTCATCAACCGCGTCGCCCACGACGTGAAGGTCACGCTCAAGGACGCCACCACCGATCACGTCGTCTACCCGCCACACGACGAGCGTCAGCTCGTCGCCCGCCTGAAGGCCCACGGGTCGCAGGTGAAGTACACCCGGCGCAAGAAGGCCGCCACCCATCACATCCTCCGCTACATCGGCGGTGGAATCGTAATCGTGATAATCGCCGCCGGTGGCGGTATGTTTCTGTACACACGGCGTCGCCAGGGCGGCGCCGGCTCCTAGACTTCTCCGGCGCCCGCGGGCCCGGGGACCGAATTCGGAGCGCGAGGCCCGCCGGCCCCCCGGCCACGTGGGTTCATGCCAGAGACGAGGAGAACCGGGTGAGCGACTTTCTGGAACAGAAACGCAAGGAGATCAGCGAGCGCATGCGTGAGCTCGAGCCGCTGATCGAGGAGTACCGCCAGCTCGAGGCGGCGGCCGGCGCCCTGGCGGGCGTCGCCCCCGGGCCCGGACCGAAGGCCCGAGCGACGCCGGCCCGGCGCCCGGCTCCGGCGCGTCCGCGGGGGGGCGCGGCCAGCGCGGCCGTCACCGACGGCGCCGCCCGGCGGCGGGGCCGCCCGCGCGGCAGCGGGACGCGCGCCCGGCAGGCGCTCGAGCTCGTCGGCTCGCGGCCGGGCATCACGATCCCCGAGATGGCGAGCGAGATGGGAATCAAGCAGAACTACCTCTACCGGGTGCTCCCGACCCTCGAGAAGGAGGGCAAGGTGGTCAAGCGCGAGCGCGGCTGGCACGCCGTCGAGGCCGGCGAGCCGGTTGCCTAGCCGGACTGGGTCCGAGAGTCCCGCCGGGGACTCTCGGACGGAGGCCTACTAGAGGAGGCCGAGGTCGACCACGGCCGTGCGCTCGTCGACGAGCTCGGCGGCCGAGCGGTCGATGCGCTCCCGGGAGAAGTCGTCGAGCTCGAGCCCGTCGACGACGGTGAAGGTCCCGTCGGCGCAGGTCACCGGCACGCCGGCGAGCACACCCTCGGGCAGGCCGTAGTGGGACCCGTCCGACGCCACGGCCATCGAGACCCAGTCGCCGGCCGGGGTGCCGTGCATCCAGTCGTGGACGTGGTCGATGGCCGCGTTGGCCGCGGAAGCGGCGCTCGAGGCGCCGCGGGCGGCGATGATCGCGGCGCCGCGCTTCTGGACGGTGGGGATGAAGTCGCTCTCCACCCATTCCTGGTCGTCGATCACCCCGGCGGCGTCGGCGCCGTCGATCTTCGCGTGGAATATGTCCGGGTACTGAGTCGCCGAGTGGTTACCCCAGACGGTCATATTTGTGACCGAGGCCACCCCGACCCCGGCCTTGGCCGCCAGCTGCGCCCGGGCCCGGTTGTGATCGAGGCGCATCATCGCCGTGAACCGGTCCGCGGGGATGTCGGGGGCGTTGGACATGGTGATGAGGGCGTTGGTGTTGGCTGGATTGCCGACCACCAGGATTCGCACATCGCTCGCCGCGTGAGCGTTCAGGGCGGCCCCCTGGGGCTTGAAGATGCCGCCGTTGGCCTCGAGCAGGTCACTGCGCTCCATCCCCGGGCCCCGCGGGCGGGCGCCGACCAGCAAAGCGAGGTTGACCCCGTCGAAGGCCCGGTCGGGGTCGTCGGTGATGTCGACCCCGGCGAGGAGGGGGAAGGCGCAGTCGTCGAGCTCCATCGCCGTGCCCTCGGTGGCCTTGAGCGCGGCGGTCACCTCCAGCAGCCGCAGCTCGACCGGGGTGTCCGGCCCGAGCATCGCCCCGCTGGCGATGCGGAACAGCAGCGCGTACCCGATCTGCCCGGCGGCACCGGTCACCGCGACGCGGACGGGCTTGCCAGCTTCGCTCTTCATGCGTTGTTCATCTCCTCGATGACGGCGTCGGCGAACTCGGAGGTCCCGACGGCGGTTGGGTCGTCTCGGTGGGGCTTGAGGTCGTAGGTGACCTTCTCGCCTTTGCGGATCACGGCGGCCAGGGCCCGCTCGAGGCGCTCGGCGGCGGCCCGCTCGCCGAGGTGCTCGAGCATGTAGACGCCGGAGAGCATCAGCGCGGTCGGGTTGACCCGATTCAACCCCTTGTACTTCGGGGCCGACCCGTGGGTCGCCTCGAAGACGGCGGCGTGGGTGCCGATGTTCGCCCCGCCGGCGAAGCCGAGGCCGCCGATCATCCCGGCGGCGAGATCGGAGACGATGTCGCCGTAGAGGTTGGGCAACACGAGCACGTCGTACTCCTCGGGACGGGACACGAGCTGGTTGCAGAGGTTGTCGACGATCCGGTCCTCGAACTCGATCTCCGGGTGGCCCTCGGCGACCCGGCGGGCCACCGAGAGGAACAACCCGTCGGAGAACTTCATGATGTTCGCCTTGTGGACGGCCGTGACCTTCCGCCGGCCGTGCTCGGCGGCGTAGGCGAAGGCGGCCTCGACGATCCGCTCCGACCCGAACACCGAGATCGGCTTGATCGAGATCCCGGCGTCCTCGCGCACCGTCGCGCCGAGCTCGGCGAGCGCGGCCCGCAGCCGAGCGTTCTCGGGCGTCCCGACCTCGAACTCGATCCCGGCGTAGAGGTCCTCGGTGTTCTCGCGCACGACGACGACGTCGGTCTCGGGGAACCGGGTCCGGACGCCGGCGTAGGCCTTGCACGGACGGATGCACGCGTAGAGGTCGAGCTCCTTGCGCAGGAGCACGTTGACCGAGCGGAAGCCCGAGCCGACCGGGGTCGTCGTCGGCCCCTTGATCCCGACCTTGGTCCGCCGCAGCGAGGCGAGCGTCGCGTCGGGGAACGGGTTGCCGGTCTCCTCGAAGGCGTCGATCCCGGCCTGCTGGACGTCCCAGGCGAACTCGACGCCGGTCGCCTCGAGCACCCGCCGGGTCGCCTCGGCGAGCTCGGGCCCGGTCCCGTCGCCGGGTATGAAGGTCACTTCGTGTGCCAAGGGTTCCTTTCCCCGCGGAGGGCCATGTGGCGGCGATGCTACCGCTCTATCGTCCGGCTCCATGGACGCCGACTTCAACCAGGCGCCGCCGCTCGAGGATCTCGACCTGTTCTCGACGAACCGTCCGCTGGTCGAGGCGACCGAGCGGGCGGGCGCCGGCTGGGTGCTCGAGCGGGCGGCCCGGCTCGGGCGCCTGGTGGGCGGCGAGCCCCTCCGCTGGGGCTTCGAGGCCAACGCCAACCCGCCGCGCCTGGAGACCCACGACCGCTACGGGAACCGGATCGACGAGGTCGAGTTCCACCCGGCCTGGCACGAGCTGATGCGCCTCGGGGTGGCCCACGAGCTCCATGCCCTGCCCTGGCGGACCGACGCCCCGGCCGCCCACAGCGCCCGGGCGGCCCTCTACATGACGGCGATCCAGGCGGAGGCCGGCTTCGGCTGCCCGCTCACCATGACCCACGCCGCGGTCCCGGCGTTGCGCGCCCAAGGCGACCTGGCCGCCGTGTGGGAGCCGCTCCTGACCTCCACCTCCTATGACCCGAGGCTCGTCTGCCCCGCCGAGAAGGGGTCGGCGATCTGCGGGATGGCGATGACCGAGCGCCAGGGCGGGTCGGACGTCCGGGCGAACACGACGGCGGCGCGGCGCCTGGCCGCCGAGGGCGAGTACGAGCTGACCGGGCACAAGTGGTTCTGCTCGGCGCCGATGTCGGACGTGTTCCTCGTGCTCGCCCAGACCGGCGACGGCCTGTCCTGCTTCCTGCTCCCGCGGATCCTCGCCGACGGGACGCGCAACCGCTTCCACCTCCAGCGGCTGAAGGACAAGCTCGGCAACCGGTCGAACGCGTCGTCGGAGGTCGAACTCGACCGGGCGTGGGCCCGGCTGGTCGGACCGTCGGGCCGGGGGGTGGCGACGATCATCGAGATGGTCGCCCACACCCGTCTGGACTGCGCGATCGGCGCGGCCGGCGGGATGCGCTGGGCCCTGGCCCAGGCGCTCCACCACGCGGCCCACCGGTCGGCGTTCGGCCGCCGCCTGGTCGAGGCCCCGCTGATGCGCAACGTGCTGGCCGACCTGGCCCTCGAGTCGGAGGCGGCCACCGCGCTGGCCATGCGGCTGGCCGGCGCCTACGACGAGGACTCCGACCTGCGCCGGCTGGCCACGGCGGTCGGGAAGTACTGGCTCTGCAAGCGGGTCCCGGCCCACGCGGCCGAGGCGCTCGAGTGCCTCGGCGGGAACGGCTACGTCGAGGCGTCGGGGATGCCGCGGCTCTACCGGGAGGCGCCGCTCGCCTCGATCTGGGAGGGGTCGGGGAACGTGATCTGCCTCGACGTGCTGCGGGCGATCGCCCGCCGGCCGGAGTCGCTCGAGCTCTACCTGGGTGAGCTCGACGCGGCGCGGGGCGCGGATCGCCGCCTGGACGACTTCGTAGGACGCCTCCGCCGGGAGTTGGCCGATCCCGGGGAGCGGGAATCTCGGGCCCGGCGGATCGTCGAGGCGATGGGGCTCGGGCTCTCGGCCGCGCTTCTGGTCCGCCACGCGCCGGCGGCGGTGGCCGACGCCTTCTGCGCCGCCCGGCTCGCGGGCGGGGCGGGCCACGAGTACGGGACGCTCCCGGCCGGGACCGACTTCGCGGCGATCATCGAGCGCCACCGGCCGGTCCCGGGGTAGCCGCCCCGCCGAGGTGCCACCATTAGCGGATGCGCCGTCCTGGGAGCTTCCAGCTGGCCCGGATCTTCGGCATCCGCATCGGGGTCAGCACGAGCTGGTTCCTCGTGCTGTTCTTCTTCATCTACGTCCTCTCCGGGTACTTCCGGGACATCCTGGGGTCGGACACCCAGGGGTATGTGGTGGCGGTGGCCAGCGCGCTGCTCTTCTTCGCCTCGCTCGTCCTCCACGAGCTCGGCCACGCGGTGGTCGCCCGGCGCCTCGGCCTCGAGATCGAGGGCGTCGACCTGTGGTTCTTCGGCGGGCTGGCCAAGGTCCGGGGGGAGACGCGCTCCCCGCTGGCCGAGTTCCTGATCGCCGCCGCCGGCCCGCTGGTCACCCTGATCGTCGTCGCCACGGCGAGCGCCGCCGGCATCGCCCTTTCGAGCGCGCAGCACTTCTGGGATCTCGTCGTCCTGTCCGCCGGCGTCCACGCCAGCGCCGGGCTCGTCCTCCTCAGCTGGCTGGCCACGATCAACGCGCTCGTGCTCGTGTTCAACCTGATCCCGGCCCTCCCCCTCGACGGCGGCCGGCTCGCCCTGGCCGTCGCCTGGCGGGTCACCGGCGACCGGGGGCGGGGGACGCGGGCGGCGGCCCAGGCCGGGCGGGGGTTCGCCGTGCTCCTCGGGGCGTTCGGGCTGGCCATCCTGGCCAGCGGGGCCGTCTCGAGCGGGATCTGGGCGATGATCGTCGCCCTCTTCCTCTACCAGGCGGCCAAGGGGGCGATCGTCCAGAGCGCGCTGTCCGACCGGATCCGGGCGCTCACCGTCGCCGACATCATGGATCGCGAGCCGGTGACCATCCCGGCCGAGACGTCGCTGCTCGACGCCCAGGAGGAGTTCTTCCTCCGCTACCGGTGGCCGTGGTTCGCCGTCGTCGCCGACGGCGGCCAGTACGTCGGGCTGCTCCGGGCCGAGCGCCTCGACGCCGAGATCCGCGACGGGCGACCGGCGCTCACCGCGGCCGAGGCGAGCGACGACGAGCCGCCCTGGCGGATCGGCGTCTCCGACTCGCTCGAGTCGCTGCTCGGCTCCGAGGGGCTCCGCCGGCTCGGCGCCGTGGTGGCCGTCGAAGCCGACGGCCGGCTCGCCGGGGTGGTCACCCTGGCCCAGGTCCGGCGCGCGCTGGCGCCGGCATCGGGCGTATAGAGTCCCACCGGGCCGCGCCCTCACCCGCCGGCGGCGAGGCCCCCTCCCGCGACGATCCCGAGCCCTGGCCCTGGCAATGCCCGCACACGACGTCCTGATCATCGGAGCCGGCCTCGCCGGTCAGCGCGCGGCCCTCGCGGCGGCCGAGACCGGCGTGACCGTCGCCATCATGAGCAAGGTCCACCCGGTCCGGTCGCACTCGGTCGCCGCGGCCGGCGGCATCAACGCGGCGATCGCCGCCGACGACGACTGGCGCGAGCACGCCTACGACACGGTCAAGGGGTCGGACTTCCTCGGCGACCAGGACGCGATCGAGATCATGTGCAGCGAGGCGGCGGCCGAGGTCATGCACCTCGAGCACATCGGGGTGACCTTCCACCGCAACGCCGCCGGCGAGCTCGACCTCCGGGCGTTCGGCGGGGCGTCGAAGAAGCGCACGGCCTACGTGGCCGACATCACCGGCCAGGCCATGCTCCACGTGCTCTACGAGCAGCTCCTCAAGCACGCGGCGACGGTCGACCGCTACGAGGAGTGGTTCACCACGTCGCTGATCCTCGACGGGTCGGGGACCTGCGTCGGCGTGGTGGCCCGCGACGTGCGCAGCGGACGGATGGAGACCTTCACGGCCAAGAGCGTGATCCTCGCCTCGGGGGGCGCCGGCCAGTGCTACCGCCCGACGACCAACGCGCTGATCTGCACCGGCGACGGGATCGCCCAGGCCTACCGGTCGGGGGCCGAGCTGATGGACATGGAGATGGTCCAGTACCACCCGACCACCCTGGCCGAGAACGGCTTCCTGATCACCGAGGGCGCCCGCGGCGAGGGGGCCCACCTGCTCAACAGCGAGGGCAAGCGGTTCATGGAGAAATACGCGCCCAACAAGATGGAGCTCGCCTCGCGCGACGTGGTCAGCCGCGCCGAGCAGACCGAGATCCTCGAGGGGCGGGGGGTCGGTCCGGACGGGCAGAGCGTCTACCTGGACATCACCGTCGTGCCCCGCAAGCGGATCCTCGAGGCGCTGCGGGAGATCGTCAACATCGGCCGCGACTTCGCCGGGGTCGACATCACCCGCGAGCCGATCATGGTCCGCCCGGGCCAGCACTACATCATGGGCGGGGTGAAGACCGACGTCTTCGGGCGCACCAACGTGCCGGGCCTCTACGCGGCCGGCGAGGTCGCCTGCGTCTCGGTCCACGGCGGCAACCGCCTCGGGGCGAACTCGCTGCTCGACACGCTGATCTTCGGCCGGCGCAGCGGCGAGCACGCGGCCGCCCGGTCGCGGTCGGTTCCGATGCCCGCGGTCTCCGACGCGCGGCTCCGCGACGACCGGGCGACGATCGCGGCGATCATGGCCCGCCCCCGGGAGGGCGCCCGCCGGATCTCCGAGATCAAGGAGGAGCTCGGGGAGACGATGAACGCCGAGGTCGCCGTCTACCGCGACGGCGAAGGCCTCGGGCGGGCGCTCGAGGTCGTCCGCCGGCTCAAGGAGGAGTCGGCGGTGGCGTACATCGACGACCGGGGCAGGGTGTTCAACCAGGACGTGCTCGGGGCGATCGAGCTCGGCTACATGCTCGACTCGGCCGAGGCGATGGTCGTCGGGGCGATCGAGCGCCGGGAGTCGCGGGGGGCCCAGTTCCGGACCGACTTCCCCGAGCGCGACGACGAGCAGTGGCTCAAGCACATCGTGATCTCGGCCGGGGCCGGCGGCGAGCCGTCGATCTCCTACGCTCCGGTGACGATCACCGACTGGCCGCCAGAAGAGCGAAAGTACTAGGAGGCTCCGCGTCATGGCCGAGTTCACCCTGCGCCTGCGCCGCTACGACCCGGAGTCGGGCGACGCGGCCTACTGGGAGGATCACCGGGTCGATCTCCTCCCCCACCGGTCGGTGCTCGAGGGCATCCTTCAGGCCCGGGCGCGCTTCGACGGGTCGATCGGCATCCGCTGCTCCTGCCGGGCGGCGATCTGCGGGTCGTGCGGGGTACGGATCAACGGCGAGCCGGGTCTCGCCTGCCACACCCATCTCGACGCGGCGAGCGCCGGCGGGCGCGACGGGGTGATCGAGGTCGAGCCGATGGGCAACATGCCGGTGATCAAGGACCTGATCGTCGACATGGAGGCCGTCCACTGGAAGAAGATCCGCGCGGTCACCCCGTGGCTCCTGGCCCGGGAGCCGGTCCCCGAGCGGGAGTACGTCGTCCCCCGGGAGAGCATGGTCGACGTCACCCAGTCGATGGCCTGCATCCAGTGTGGGGCCTGCGTGTCCGACTGCCTGGCCATGGAGGTCGACCCCCTGTTCACCGGCCCGGCGGCCCTGGCCAAGGCCTACCGCTTCGTCGGCGACCCCCGCGACGCCGAGCACGAGGAGCGGCTCCGCTCGCTGGCCGAGGACGAGCATGGGTTGTACACGTGCACCCACTGCTTCAAGTGCGTCGACGCCTGCCCGAAGGGCGTCGACCCGATGGGTCAGATCATGCGCCTGCGCCGGATCGCCGGCAACGACTTCGAGATCGAGGACCGCAACAACGGCGCCCGCCACGAGCACGCCTTCGTCGAGAACATCCGCCGGCACGGCATCCTCCACGAGGCCGACCTCCTGCCCGACTCCTACGGCGGGAAGCTCCACCCCCGAGCGGTGCCCACCCTGGTGGGATCGCTCCCGGTCGTGGTCAAGGCGCTGCGGCGCCGGAAGATGACGGTCGGCAAGGTGCTCCTCCACCCGCACAAGGCCGGCAAGGCGGTCCGGGCCATCTTCAAGGGAATCGAGGGCCGCAAGGACCGCTACGAGCTGAACCTGTACGTCAGCGGGCGCGACGAGGATGCCGACCCGCCGGTGGCGAAGGTCGGGGCGAAATCATGAAGGTCGCCTACTGGCCGGGCTGCGTCAGCCGGGGGTTCACCCCCGAGCTCCACGGGTCGATGGCGGCGATCGCCCCCCTCCTCGACATCGAGCTGATCGAGCTCGACCGGGCCAACTGCTGCGGGGCCGGGGTGATCGCCGAGCACAACCAGGAGCTGGCCGACACGCTCAACGCCCGGACGTTCGCGATGGCCCAGCAGACCGACGGCGCGCTGATGATGAACATCTGCTCGACCTGTCAGGGCGCGCAGAGCGAGTGCCAGGAGCGGCTCGACGCCAACGCCGAGTACCGAGCCCATGTGAACGAGACGCTGGCCGGCGAGGGGCTGGTCTACGAGACGGGGCTGACCAACAAGAACCTGCTCTGGCTGCTGGTCGAGGAGATCGGCCTCGACGAGCTCCGCTCGCGGGTCACCCGCCCGCTCGAGAACCTCCGGGTCGGGCCGTTCTACGGCTGCTACATCGTCCGCCCGCGCCGGCGGATCGGGATCGACGCCGACCATCCGCGGGACAGGTACCTCGAGCTGGTGATCGCCGCCCTCGGCGGGACGGTGGTCGACTACGCCGGGTCGCACAAGTGCTGCGGCTTTCCGATCATCACCATGAACAAGCGGGCCTCCCTGGCCCAGGCCGGGCGCCACCTCGGGGACGCCAAGGACGCGGCCGCCGACTGCCTGGTCACCCCGTGCCCGCTCTGCCACCTGAACCTCGACCTCCAGCAGCCGCTGGCCGAGCAGGTGGTCGGCCGGGAGCTCGACATGCCGGTCCTCCACCTCCCCCAGCTCGTCGGGCTGGCCCTCGGGCTCGAGCCGAAGGAGCTCGGCCTGGGCCGCCACGTCGTGCGCCCGGCGTCGGTGATCGACTGGACGACCACGGTGGTCGGCGCCGCCGACCCGGTCTGAGGGTGGGCGGCTGAATTATCGGCGGCTCCGACGGCGTCTGGAGGCGGGATCCGGCGACTGACTTCTGCGGGCGGGTGCCCTACCGCTGGACGACGACGCGACTGGAGGCGAGGGGCTGGGTGGCGAAGAGCTGGCACGCGCGCGGACTGCTCCCCAAGATCCTCCTGATCTGAGCCCGCGGGCCGCCGAAGAGACTCGAGATCTTCAGATGGTCGGGGCGCCGTCGTTGACGGAGACGGCGCTGTAGACCTCGGTGCCGGCGTAGGTCCGCCCGGCGCTCGGCTCGAGCCCGGTGGCCAGCACCGTGTCGGTGGCGCCGGCCGGCGCCACCGAGACCAAGCCGAGTGGGAGCCCGGTGAGGAGGATCGGTCGGTGTTTGGCGCACGCCGCTCCGGCGCCGAAAGGTGACGCGGCTCGACTTCTCGGTGGGGCGGCCGATCGCCTGACCCGCGCGGCCCGCCGGAACTCGCGGGCCGCGCGTGCCTCGGTCGTCTGACCTCGCACCGGGTCAGGAGACCGTGATCGTCTCCGGGGTGTCGAGGGTCGCGCCCTTGGCGTCGGTCAGCCGCGCGGTGAACGCGAAGGTCCCCCGTGTCGTCGGCGTGCCGGTGACCTCACTCGTCGAGCTGTTGATCCGCAGCCCGGGTGGGAGCGCCCCGGCCGCGATCGACCAGGTGTAGGGGGCGACGCCGCCGCCGTAGAAGAACCCGCCGTCGTAGGCCTGGCCGACCGTTCCCGGCCCGAAGTTGGCCTGGTCGACGACGAGCGGCGCCGGGGGTCCGATCTGCCAGACGTACGGCCAGGCGAACGAGCCCGAGGCGCCGGTGAACTTCATGACGAACGCGTAGGTGCCCGGGGTGGTCGGGATGCCCTGGATCGCGGCGGTCAGCGGGCGGAACGGGCTGATCAGGGTCAACCCTGGCGGGAGGGTCCCCGAGGCGACGGTGAGGGTCAGGCTGCTGAGCGAACCGAACCAGGTGATCTGGATGGTGCCGTTCGCGCCCTCGGGCGTCGGGTCGAGCCAGGGGGGGTCGATGAAGACCCCGGACGGCGGCGGCGGCAGGACCGACCCGCCGCGGGTCCCGGTCACCCCGAGGAGCGCGGCGCGGGCGTTGCCCCCGTAGGTGCCGCCGAGGGCCACGGTCGTCGTCGTGCCGGGGTTGGCCGTGCTGACCGCGAACGTCGCCGTGGTGGAGCCGGCCGGCACGGTCACGCTCGCCGGCACCTTGGCGGCCCCGGTGTTGCTGCTGACCAGGGAGACCACGGCTCCGCCGGCCGGAGCCGCGACGTTGAGCGTCGCGGTGGCCGTGGCGCTGCCGCCGCCGGCGACCGAGCCGGGGCTGACGGCGATCGACTGGAGGGCGGGCACCGGCGGGGGCGGCGGGGTCAGGGTGAGGACGCCCGAGGCGGTCACCCCGTTCTCGGTGGCGGAGATCGTGACGTTCGTCGTCGTGGTGACCGGGCTCGTGGTGACCGTGAAGCCGCCGTGGGTCGTGCCCTGGCCGACCGTGGTCGACGCCGGGACGCTGGCGATCGTCGGGTCGCTGCTCTGGAGGGTGACCGTGTCGCCGGTGGGAAGGCCCGGGTTCGCCAGCGTGACCGTGCCCTGGGACCCGTCGGTCCCGGAGGTCTGGGCCGGGGCGAAGGACACCGAGACGGGCACGTCGGGTGGGGCGAGCGTCAGCTGGCCGGTGACCGAGGCGCCGGCGTAGGTCGCGGTGACGTCGACCACCGTGGTCGCGGTGACGGCGCCGGTGGTGACCGGGACCCCGGTCCCGAAGGATCCGGCCGGGATCGTCACCGACGCGGGGACCGGGACGAGCGGCGAGTCGCTGGACAGGGCGACGACCAGCCCGCCGGCCGGGGCCGGGCCGCTCAGCTGCGGGCGGATCGTATCGGCGGACCCGCCCTGGACGGTGCCGGGGATGGCGAGGATCGAGGCGAGCCCGAGCGGGGTGACGGTGACGGAGGTCGAGGCCGACGACGACCCGAGGCTCGCCTTCAGCGTCACGGCGGTCGGCTGGGAGACCGGGCCGGTCGTGTAGGCGACCTGGGCGCTGGAGGCGCCCTGGGCGACCCGGACCGAGGCGGGAAGGGCGAGGGCGCCGGGGTTGGAGCTCGTGAGCGTGACGAGCGACCCGCCGGACGGGGCGTTCGCGCTGAGCAGGACGGTGGCCGTGCCCGAGCCGTTCGGCGGCGGGGCGTTGTTGTCGGCGCCGATCGCGGTGACGGTGGGATTCGACCCCCCGCCGCTCGCCTGGACCGGGGCGGGAAGCAATATCAGCAGGCTGAGCGCAGCGCTGAGCGCGGCGCGAGCCGCCGTTCGGTGGACCGGCATGGGGGTCTCCTCGGGGGCGTGAAGGTGATTGCTCACACCAAGACCCCGGGCCGGCGGAATCCTTCCGTCCCTCACATCGCCGGGCTCGTGGCCGGCGTCGCGGGGCCGTGAGCGAGCCGCGGCGGCGTCGGCCGGGGGGAGCTCGACCGCAGCCCCCGGGGCTCCCCGGAGCTCGCCGGCCCGCTCGGCCCCCCGGATCGTCTCCTCGCTCGGTCGTCGTCGACCGAATCGTGATGTGAGGTCGACCGCGCGGGCGCCGCCACCGGATCGGTCACACGCCCTACGTGCGCGTCACCTCACACCGCGCGGGGAGGGCACGCGTACGGTGGTGTCACCAGCCTCGGAGCCATGCGGTCTCGGTCATCAACGCGACCGCGAACAGCGTGATGACCACCGTCCCCGTGGGCCAGGGCCCGGAAGGGGTGGCGATCGATCCGGCCGCCCACGCCGTCTACGTGGCCAACGATGGTGGCGGGAACGTATGTCTCGATGCGGCGGTTCAGACCGGGAGCGTGACGGTCCTCGCCGGGGGCGCGCTGAGCGCGACGAACGCCACGAGCATCGTGGGCAAGCTGACCGCGTCCCAGGCCCGGGCGGTCACGGTGTGTGGATCGATGGTGGCCGGCTCGGTGAGCGTCGCGAAACCCGACGTGCACGGCATGGTCCGCTTGGGCGACTCGTGGGGGCCCTCGCATGCTCGTCGAACACCCCGGCGCCGGTCGACGACGGAGGGCCGAACTTCGTTCAGGGCTTGGCAGCGATCAGTGCCCGGGCCTCTGAGCGGGTTCGGGTCGCCAGCCTGCGCCCGGACGCGGATGTCCGGTCGCCGCGCCTCCTTAGGGAAGCGCGGGTGCGCGCCCGAGCAGACCGCGCTCGTGGGCGAGCTCGGCGAGCTGGACGGCGTTGAGGGCGGCGCCCTTGCGGAGGTTGTCGCCGACGATCCACAGGTTGAGGGTGCGGGGGTTCGACGGGTCGAGACGGATCCGCCCGACGAGCACATCGTCGCCGCCCTCGGCGTCGATGGCCAGCGGGTAGACGGCGTTCCCCGGGTCGTCGACGACCGCTACCCCGGGGGCCGCGGCCAGGAGCTCGCGGGCGCGCTCGGGCGTCAGCTCGTCCCTGGTCTCCAGGTTGACCGACTGAGAGTGGCCGACCCGGACCGGGACGCGGGCGCAGGTGGCGCTGACCCGGAGGGCGGGGAGGCCGAGGATCTTCCGGGTCTCGCCGATCATCTTGCGCTCCTCGGTCGTGTAGTCGTCGCCGTCCTTGAACGTCTCGACCTGTGGGAGGACGTTGAAGGCGATCCGGTGCGGGTAGATCTCGGGCGGCGGCGGCTCCTCGTCGGCGAGGATCCGGCGGGCCTGGTCGAGCATCTCGGCGACGGCCTTCACCCCGGTGCCGGAGGTCGACTGGTAGGTCGAGATCACCAGCCGCTCGATTCCGGCGGCGTCGTGGAGCGGCTTGAGGGCGACGACCATCTGCATCGTCGAGCAGTTCGGGTTGGCGACGATCCCCCGGTGATCGTCGATCGCCTCGGGGTTGACCTCGGCGACGACGAGCGGGATGTCGGGCTGCATCCGCCAGTGGGAGGAGTTGTCGATGACCAGGCAGCCGGTCGCCGCGAAGCGGGGGGCCCACTCGGCCGAGACGGTCGAGCCGGCCGAGAAGAGGGCGACGTCGAACCCCTGGATCGTCTCCTCGTCGAGCGGCTGGACCACGCCCTGGGGGAGCGCGCGGCCGGCCGAGCGGGCCGAGGCGAAGGGGACGACCGCCGCCGCCGGGAAGCCGCGCTCGGCGAGGACGTCGAGCATCACGCTGCCGACCGCCCCGGTCGCGCCGACCACGGCGACGCGATAGGTCGGCCCGGGCCCGGTCGGCGTCTGCCGGGGCCCGCCGTCCGCGGTCATCGGCTCTGCCCGTCGGGGCCGAAGGGATCCTCGACCTCGCCGCCGCCGGAGAGGCCGAAGGCGTCGTGGAGGACCTGGACCGCCTCGATCACCCGGTCGAGCTGGATCACGCAGGAGATCTTGATCGGCGACGTCGAGATCATCTCGATGTTGATGCCGGCCTCGCCGAGGACGGTGAACACCTTGGCGGCGACGCCCGGGTGGCTGCGCATCCCGGCGCCGATGATCGAGACCTTGCCCATCGCCTCGTCGGTCGCCACGTCCTCGATCCCGAGCTCGCCGACCGCCTGGGCGAGGGCGCGGCGGACGTCGTGGAGGTCGTCGCCCGGGACGGTGAACGACATGTCGGCGCGCCGGTCGTCGGCGAGCGGCTCGTTCTGGATGATCATGTCGACGTTGACGTTCGCCTCGGCCAGGATGGTGAAGATGCGCCCGGCGATCCCCGGCTGGTCGGGGACGCCGAGGAGCGTGACGCGGGCCTCGCCGGTCGAGTGGGTGACTGCGGTTACGAGTGGTCGCTCCATGGTCTCGGCCTCTCCGAGGACAACGGTACCCGGCCCGTCGTCGAAGCTCGAACGACAGTGGATGCGTACGCCGTGGGTCCGAGCGTACTCAACCGAGCGGAGCTGGAGGACCCCGGCCCCGGAGGCGGACATCTCGAGCATCTCCTCGAAGGAGACGACCGGCAGCATGCGGGCCTGGGGGACGATCCGTGGGTCGGCGCTGAACACGCCGGCCACGTCGGTGTAGATCTCGCACTCCTGGGCGCCGAGGGCGGCGGCCACCGCGACCGCCGTCGTATCCGACCCGCCCCGGCCGAGGGTGGTCACGTCGTGAGCGGTCGAGACGCCCTGAAAGCCGGCGACCAGGACGATCTTGTCCTCGTCGAGGGCGCGGATGATCCGCTCGGCCCGGACGTCGAGGATCTTCGCCTTCGTATGCGACGTGTCTGTCACGATCCCCGCCTGTGAACCGGTCAGGGAGATGACGCCGTGCCCAAGGTCGTTGATCGCCATCGCGCAGAGGGCGCACGAGATTCGCTCGCCGGTCGATAGGAGCATGTCCATCTCCCGGGGGTGGGGCAGCGGCGATACCTCGGCGGCCATGGCGATCAGGTCGTCGGTCGTCTTGCCCCGAGCGGAGAGCACGGCGACCACCCGGTACCCGGCCGCCCGCTTCTCGACGATCCGCCCGGCCGCCCGTTTGAGCCGGTCGGCGTCGGCGACCGAGGTGCCCCCGAACTTCATCACGATGATCTCCATGTCGGCGTCCGAGGATACGGGGTGAGGCGCCGCGGCCCGTCCCGGCGCCTCCTCCTCGTCGCCGTCCTCGCGGCGGCCCTGGCCGGGGCGCTGCTCGCGCTGGTCCAGGGGCCGCCGGCCAAGCACAAGCCGGTCACCCAGGGCGGCTCGCGCTTCGGGGCGGCGCGGACCGTCCACCCGGGCGAGTCGCTGATGGACGCTCTCGCCCCGCTCCTGGCCACCGACCCCGGACGGGCGGTCGGGACCCAGGCGCTGACCGCGGCGATCGCCCGGGGCCTGGGCCAGCTCTTCGTGATCGGCATCGACGGGATGACGATCACCCCGGCGACGCTCGCCCGCCTCCAGGCCCACAACTGGGGTGGGGTGGTGCTCGGCCGGCCGAACTTCGCCTCGAAGACCCAGCTGACCGGCCTGGTCGGAGGCATCCGCGCGGCCGTGGCCACCCGTCCGCTGATCGTCGCCCGCCAGGGCGGGGGCGACAGCAACGGCTTCCCGGGTCTGCCGCCGCCGAGCGAGCCGACCCTCGGGGCGGCCGGCCGGGCCGACCTGGTGACCCGGGAGTCCGAGCTCGTGGCCCGGGCGTTGCGCCCGCTCGGGGTCAACGCGACGCTCGCCCCGCTCGCCGACCTGGCCGACACCGGCGGCCCCGAGGTCGGACGGGCCTACGGCGCCGACCCGGCGCTGGTCACGACGCTGGTCAGGGCCGCGGTCGTCGGCTACCGGTCGGCGGGCCTGATCGCCATGGTCGGCCACTTTCCCGGCGAGGGGGCGGCGAGCGAGGATCCGACGCTCGGAGCGGCGACCGTCGGCCTCGGGATGCCGGCGCTCCTGGCGGCCGACGTCAAGCCGTTCGCCGCGGTCGGCGGCCTGGCCCCGGTGGTTCAGCTCTCCGACGCCCTGTACGCCGCCTTCGACGGGGTGACGCCGGCGACCCTCCTCCCCGACGCGGTCAACCTGTTGCGCCAGCGCCTCCACTTCGCCGGGGTCGTGGAGAGCGGCGATCTCCTGGCCGTGACGGCGGCGACCGGCGGGAGCGTGGCCGACGCGGCGGTCCGGGCGCTCAAGGCCGGCTGCGATCTCCTCTTCCTCCCGGGCGGGGCGACCGACGCCGAGGCCGCCTACAACGCGGTGCTGGCGGCGATCCGCCAGGGTCAGCTCGACCCGCAGGCGGTCGCCCGGTCACTCGCCCGGGTCGCGGCGCTGAAGAAGGCCTACGGGGTCACCTAGACGGCCCGCCGGCCGGAGAACGCCCGGCCGAGGGTGACCTCGTCGGCGTACTCGAGGTCGGATCCGACGGGCAGGCCGCTGGCCAGGCGGGTGACCACGAGCTGGGGGGTGCGCTCGCGCAGCCCGGCGGCTACGTGGAGGGCGGTCGCCTCGCCGGTCGTCGTCGGGTTGGTGGCGAGCACGACCTCCCGGACCGGCGAGTCGGGGTCGGCGACCCGGGCGAAGAGCTCGGCGATCCGGAGGTCGTCGGGATCGATTCCGTCGATCGGCGAGAGGGCGCCGCCGAGGACGTGATAGCGCCCTCGGTACTCGTGGGTCCGCTCGATCGGGATCACGTCGGACGGCTCCTCGACCACGCAGAGGACGGCCGGGTCGCGGCGGTCGTCCTCGCAGATCCGGCAGCGCGGCCCCTCGGCGAGGTTGAAGCAGACCTGGCACAGGCCGATCCGCTCCTTGACCGCGCGGATCGCGTCGGCCAGGGCGATCGCGTCCTCGTCGGTCGAGCGGAGGATGAAGAAGGCGAGCCGCTGGGCCGTCCGGTTGCCGATCCCCGGGAGCTTCGACAGCTCGCTGACCAGGCGCTGGATCGGGGCGGCGTGCATCTCAGCCCCGCCGGCCGTCCGCCGGCGGGGAGGTGGGCCGCCTCACAGGCCGGGGATTCCCAGGCCGCCGCCGAGAGCGCCGAGGTCGAGCCCACCGGTGGTCGCCCCCATCCGCTCGGCCGCGAGCTCCTGCGCCGCCCGCAGCCCCTCGTTGACGGCGCCGAGGACCATGTCGGCCAGGAGCTCCGGGTCGTCCGGGTCGATCGCGGCCGGGTCGATGGTGATCTCCTTGACGACCAGGGCCCCGGTCACCTTGACCGTGACCATGCCCCCGCCGGCGGAGGCCGAGACCTCGGCGGTGGCGAGCTCCTCCTGGGCGCGAGCCATGTCCTCCTGCATCTTCTGGACCTGCTTGAGCATCTTCTGCATGTTCGGCTGGGGCATCAGCTTGGCTCCTCTTCCGGGCGCTGGAGGTTGGGAGGGAGCTCATCGTCGAGCTCCTCGGCGTCGAACTCGGCCTTCAGGCGGGCGATCCATTCCTCCTCGGTGAGCGCGGGCGGCGACCCGTCGCCGGTGGGGCCGGGAAGCTCGCGGAGATCGTAGGCCAGGGTCAGCGCCCGCCCGGTCACCGACCGGACCGCGTCGGCCACGGCCTGGCGGTTCGGCTGGTCGTCGGCCTTCTTGCGCAGGAAGGCCGAGTCGACCGGGAAGGCGAGAACCAGACGACGGTCGGCGAGCTCGACGGGGACGGCGTCGGCGATCACGGCGGCGAGCATCCGGTTGACCACGCCGACCGCCTCGAGCACGGCCGGCCAGAGGCCGGCCAGGCGCTCGAGCGTCAGCTCCTCCGCGCCCAGGTCAGCCGGCGGCGCGGCGGCGAGGGGCGGGGGCGGGGCCGGCTCGACGACCTCGCGGCCGGGCTCGGAGGCCAGGGCGGTCGCGGTCACGGCCCGTGCGGCGGCCGGGCCGGCGACCGGGGCCGTCGGGCGGCGGGTGACCGGGGGCCGGGCGGTGTCCCCGTTGGCGGGGCGCGGGGCCGGCGGGGCGCCGCTCCGGACGGCGGCCTCGAGCCGGGCGATCCGCTCGAGCAGGGCGTCGGTCGACGGATCGACGGCCGGGGTCGCCGCCTTGACCACGGCCAGCTCCAGCTGGGTGCGCCCGTCGGCCCCGTTGCGCAGGGCGGCGAGGCCGGCGGCGAGGAGGTCGAGCAGCCGGACGAGGGTGGCGGCGGGGACGCGGGCCGCCTGTTCGGCGAGCTGCTCGTCGCGCTCGGGGGTGACGGAGATCTCGGCCGGGACCTGGCCCCCGAGGGTGCGGACGACAAGCGCCTCGCGGGCGTGGACCTCGAGCTCGCGGATGAAGCCGGCCGGGTCTCGGCCGGCGTCGACGCACCCGGCGACGGCGAGGAGGGCGGCCCGGGAATCGCCGAGGGCGATGGCGTCGACCGTGGCGAAGAGGAGCTCGGAGTCGGCGACGCCGAGGACGGCGAGGACGTCGTCGAGGAGGATCTCGTTGCCGCTGTAGGTCCGGAGCTGCTCGAGCGTGCCGAGCGCGTCACGGAAGCTCCCGGCGGCGTGGCGGGCGAGGAGGGCGACGGCGGCCGGGGGGATGAGGATGTCCTCGACGTCGGCGGTCCGGCGCAGGACGGTGGCGATCTGGTCGGCGGTCGGCCGCTGGAAGTCGAAGCGGTGGCAGCGGTCGACGACCGTCGGGAGGATCTTCTGGGCCTCGGTCGTGGCGAGGACGAAGACCGTGTTCGGCGGCGGCTCCTCGAGCGTCTTGAGAAAGGCGTTCCAGGCGGCGGTCGAGAGCATGTGGGCCTCGTCGAGGATGTAGACCTTCTGGCCGCCGGAGACCGGGGCGTAGGCGACGGACTCGCGCAGGGCACGGATGTCGTCGACCGAGTTCGACGAGGCGGCGTCCATCTCGATCACGTCGAGCGATGAAGCCCGGGCGATCGAGACGCAGGATTCGCAGGTCCCGCACGGCTCGGTCGTCGGACCGGTCTCGCAGTTCAGGCAGGCGGCGAGGATCTTGGCCATCGACGTCTTCCCGGTCCCCCGCGACCCGACGAACAGGTAGGCGTGGTGGACCATGTCCCGGTTGACGGCGTTGCTCAGCGTCCGGACGACGTGCTCCTGGCCGACGACCTCGGAGAAGCTGCGCGGGCGGTGGCGACGGTAGAGCGAGGGACTGGCCGACACGAAGGGCCAGTGTACTTGGGGGTGGCGCCCCGCCGGCGGCGCCGGCCAGCCACGCAGGGACGGCGGACGCGGGCGACGTCGGTCCTCGGTCCGCCGACCCTGGGGCGGGCGCGAGCGGTAGCTTGCTCGGGATGCCGCGCGCCCGCTTCGCGGCCCTGGTCGCCGTGCTCGCGGTTGCGATCCGGGCGGTGGTCGGCCACGGCCTGGTCAACTACGACACGCTCTACGCGATGGTCTGGGGCCGGGACGTCGCGGGCGGGCGGCTTCCCGACTACGCAGTCGCCATCGCCCCGACGCCGCATCCGCTGGCCACAGCGGCGAGCGTGCTGCTCGCCCCCCTGAGCAACCTCGACCACGGCGGGGTGCACGGCGAGCTGGCCGCCCAGGTGGTCGTCGGAGCGGCCTTCGTCTCCCTGGCCCTGCTCGGCTGGATCGTCTACCGCCTGGGCGCCGCCTGGTTCAACCGGTGGACCGGGGCGGCGGCGGCGGCGATCATCCTCACCCGGGTGCCGGTGCTCGACTTCGGCGCGCGGGTCTACGTCGACATCCCCTATCTCGTGCTCGTGCTCGGCGCCCTCCTCGTCGAGACCCGCCGGCCCCGGGCGGGCGCCCCGGTCCTCGGGCTGCTGGCCGTCGCCGGCCTCCTGCGTCCGGAGGCCTGGCTGCTCTCGGCGGCCTACCTCGGCTGGCTCTGGTGGTCGGAGCGCGACCTCGGCCGGATCGTGCGCCTGGCCGGGATCGCGGCCGCGGCTCCCGTGCTCTGGCTGGCCGCGGATCTGGTGGTCACCGGCGATCCGCTCCACTCGCTGACCGGGACCCGCCACACGGCGCAGGTCCTCGGACGGGTCACCGGCCTCCTCCACGTGCCGAGCACGGCGCCGTTTCGCCTCGGCGAGATCCTCCGCGAGCCCGTGCTCTTCGGCGCCGCGGTGGGCGGACTCGGCTCGCTGCTCTGGCTGCGCCGGCGGGCGGCCCTCGGCGCGGCGACCGGGGTGGCGGCCGTGGTCGCCTTCTGCGTGCTGGCGGCGGCCGGCCTCCCGATCATCACTCGCTACCTCCTCCTACCGGCCTGCATCCTCGCGATCTTCTGCGGGGCCGGGGTGTTCGGTTGGATGGAGCTGGCCGGGGAGGACCCGCACCGGCGGTGGTGGCGCTGGGCGGCCGCCGCGGTCGGTCTCGCCCTGCTCGCCTTCGTCCCGTCCCAGGTCGGGCGGATCACGGCGCTCCGGACGACGCTCGCCCGCCAGGAGTCGATCCAGGCCGACCTCGGCCGGCTGATCACCCGCCGGGTGGTCGGCGCGGCGTGCACGCCCGTCTCGGTGCCCAACCACCGGCCGGTGCCCCTGCTGGCCCTGTGGCTGGACGTCGAGCCCCGGGCGGTGGTCAGCGCCGAGGCGCAGGCACCGGCCCGCGGGACCTACGTGACCCCGGCGGACGCCCGCGTGGCCCACGACTACATCCTCGACCCGCGCGACCCGGTCCAGGTCGTCCCCCGGGTCCCGCCCGGCTTCCGGCGGGTCGGGGGCGACGCCTCCTGGCAGGTCTATGCCCGCTGCGGCTGAGGAAAATGGACCGTGCACCCGCTGTCGAGGGCATAACCCGAGCGCCTTACGTCGTCCGTGGCTCCGGCGCGGGGGCTCCCGCTGCGCCTGCCGGTTACCGCTTAAGGCTGCTTCCTTCCGGACCTGACCTGGTTCACGGACCGACACCGCAGGGGACCCGAGCCATCGACGCCCCGGACGACGGGGCGACCCGGGGGACGCACCCCTCGAGAGGGAATTCGGCCCCGCTAGAGCGGATTGCGGATTCAGGGCGCCGCTACGTCCCCGCCTAGCACGGTCCGCTGGGGATCGTAGCGGCTGGTCGGCGAGACCGCCGTTTCCCAAGGGAGTTAGTTGCGCGCGCATCAATCTGATACGTTGCACGTGCAATCAACTTTTCGCCCGTCGCGGGCCAACGACAAGGAGCAAGAGATGACGACCGCCGAGCAGCAGGCCATCGCCCAGGGAACGTGGAACGTAGATCCGGCCCATTCGAGCGTGGAGTTCCAGGTCAAGCACATGGGGATCGCCACGGTCAAGGGGTTCTTCGGAAAATTCGCCGGGAAGCTCGAGGTCGGGGAGACGCTCGGCGAGTCGGTCGCCGAGGGGACGGTCGACGTCAACTCGGTGAACACGCGGGAGGAGGCCCGGGACGGGCACCTGAAGTCGCCGGACTTCTTCGACGCGGCCAACCACCCGGAGATCACCTTCCGGTCGACCAGCCTGTCGGCCGGGGCGAACGGAGCCCTCGCGATCGACGGGGACCTGACGATCCGCGGCGTGACCAAGGCGATCCGCCTCGAGGCGGTCGTCGACGGTCCGGACACCGACCCCTGGGGCAACGAGCGGGTGGGCATCGAGGCGGTCGCGACGATCAGCCGCTCGGACTACGAGATGAAGTTCAACCAGGCGCTCGGAAGTGGGAACATGCTCGTCTCCGACAAGGTCAACATCGTGCTCCAGATCTCGGCGGTCAAGGCCGGCTGAGCTGGACGGAGGGGTCCGGAGCCGGCGGTCGCGGGAGCGCGCGCGACGTGCCGGCTGCGGAGCCCCGGCAGAGCCGTAGAATCAGCGCCCGAGGGCGCGTAGCTCAGTGGGAGAGCGCTCGCTTCACACGCGAGAGGTCGCAGGTTCGAAACCCGCCGCGCCCATAAGTCAAACCACCTGCAAAGAGCCACTTTTTGGTGCCGAGCTACTTAGCCAGCCGTGCGCAAGAAGGAGGCTTATGGCAGCGCCATGGCAGCGCTGACTCCTCGAGGCGCTGCCACGTTGCCGCGAACGCCGGTGCAGCGACAACCGCCCGACGGGCTCGAGGATGGCTCCGGACTTCTCGTGGCCCCCCCGCCCAAGGGCGATCGCGACCAACCGGACTTGAGCCGACGCCTCAGCCGATCCGGGAGGGCACACCGTTGACCTTCCCGGCTACCGCGGCACCCGCACCGCGAGGATCTTCAGCGACACCTACGTCAAACTGCCTTGCTGGCAAAAGGGGCCGCCGGCCGATCGCCCCAGCTGCCCTGCTTTGGGCGGACGCGCGAGCGTGGTCGCCGGCTCTCGTGCGACGCTCGCCTCCCCCGCTGCACGTGACCGATCTGACGCGCAGATTGGCCTGCTGGAGCTCGTCCGGCACGAGCGGTGAGACCCGGCCGGGTTATTCGAGGTTGTGCTCGTCGAAGCGGGTGAGGGCGTCGCGCATGTCCTGTTCGCCGGTGGTGTCGCCGATCTCGCGGCGGAGGTCGATCAGCGCGAGGATCTCCGCACGGGTCTGCTGGTAGCGGGCTGGTGTGGTCGAGGATCGCAAGTGCGTAGCGGTTGATCGTTTCTCCTTGCCGGTCGCCGCCGCGGCGCGATAGCTCGAGCGCGCGGACGTACTCGCCGCGCGCCCGCTCGAACTGCCCCACGACGACGTGGATCTTGGCGAGCGCGCTGCGATTGACGGCTTCGCCGCGGAGGTCGCCGCGTTCGCGGCAGAGCTCGATCGCGCGCTCGAATCCTGCGCGTCCTTGGTCAAGCGCGCCCTCGTCGGCGGCGACCATCGCGAGCTGGTGCAGCGCCACCGACTCCCTGGCCGTGTCGTCGAGCTCGCGGTGGAGGTCGAGGGCCTTTGGTGAGGCCGGAGCGGGCTTCGCGCTTCGCGCCGAGGGCGAGGTCGATGCGCGCGAGCTGGTGCGGCATTCGGCTTCCCCGCGTCGGTTGGCGAGGTCGTGGAAGATGCGCAGCGCGTGCTTGTAGCCGGCGCGCGCCCGCTTGTACGCGTGCTGGTCGAAGTCGATGTGGGCGAGCTGGCCGCGGGCATTAGCTTCGCCTTCGCGTTGGCGCCACCGCACGCAGAGGCTGTACGCGCGTAAACGAGGCTCGTGCCTTGGCGGTCGTTGCCGTCGCGGCGGTCGAGCAGCGCCAGCGAGTAGAACGCCTCGGCCCTCTCCGCCGGGGTCGCGCAGATCGCGGCAGGCTTGCCCTCGCCCAGCAGCCGGTCCGCCTCGCGCAACTTGCGGATCACCTGCTCCGGGGTATGCCTGCGTCGCTTCATGCTCGTAGTCCTCCGTCGCCCACAATCGTAGGCCAGTAGAACTCTCATAAGCACCGGACCGATCCCCAAGGGGTCAGGCCAACCTGACGCCCGAACATCCCACCGTGAAAGCGGCCCGCATTCGAGGTCGACTCAAACGCGCGTGGCGTCGATGACGATCCTCACAGCTGCCTCTTGCACGTCGATCGCGCGAGCGAGCGGGCCGGGCATGGCGGGGGTGCCGCCCGAGTGGTGTCCGGCGGGGAAGAAGTAGCTCGTGGCCTCGCTCGGATCATCCGCCCGAGCCGGGAGGGCGATGTTGATGTACACGACGTCGTAGCCGGCGATTTCGTCGTCGGCGTCGATGCGGGCGAGTTGACGCGCGAGGCTGACGGTCAGCGTCTCGTCGGCGGGGCGAGGGATCTGGTTGATCAGACCGAGGTCGAGATCCGCGTCGCCGTGGAGGCCCTTGATCGGCATCGCCAGGAACGTGAGGTACGCCTGCCAAACGAGGGACGCCGCGCCCGGCGAGCAAGCGCGAAGTCCGGGTTTGACGCCGGCCGCAACGAGGATGCGGCGCAACTCAGCCAGCGCCCTCGAGCGACCCAGCGGCGGATTCCGCAGGAGGCGGGCGGCGTGTGCCTTGGCGCGCGCCGTCTCGAGCGATTCGAGCGCAGTGAGCCGCTCGGGAGAGAGGCTCGCCCGTAGATGCTTGAGGCTGAGGCGGCGCGGCCTCCCGATGATTTCCCCGACGACGGCGACGTCGTCGGTCGCGGGAATGAGCCGTGACCAGTCGAGGCGGTCGAGACGCCGCTCGACGGCACGCTGGATCGCGTCGATACGAGCACTTTCGTGTCGACGCAGCAGTTCCAAGCACAGAACCGCCGCGTCTGCGGCGAGCGCTTCGAGCTCGAAACGAAAATGGACGTTCGTCCCCGCGAGGTAGGCGTCGAACGGTCGATACGGACGATCTGATCGCAGCAGAGCGTCGCGTTCCCGCTCGGTGCCGATCGACACCGTCGCAGCGAACCCTTCTGCGACACCGATTCCGCCTCCCCACCAACAAAGGGCGATCATGTAGACCGGATCCGCATCCACGCCGGCGGCCACGCGTCCGGGAATCTCCTGCACGAGCGCCTCGCTGACCCTCGCCTCGAGCTCAGCGACGACCGCCGCGTCAAGCTCGGGAGGTTCGGCGGCGACAACCGGACTGGGCTGGACGCTGACGCGGCGGCCCTTGCGCTGCACAAGCCACAAGTTGCGCCGCGGCTGCTCCCAGCCGGTCGGGCCGCGCGCTGTCGACTCGCTCCGGATCTCCGCCAGACGCCCGTCCGCGTACCGGTACTCCTCCGTGACGTACGCGACCCACCCCGGCGCGCTGCGACGTCCCTCGGTGCAGCATCTCGCGAACGCAACGAGCCGCCCGGCATCGCGCTGCGTGCGCCTCACCGCGACCGCCAGACCCGCCCGGTCAACCTCGACGCTCTCAAACTCCGTCAGCCACGCCTCGTACTCCCCGGCGCGCCCCGCGATCTGCGTCAACACGATCCGGCCGTCGCGGTCCCAGCCGTACTCGCGATCTCCAACCTCAGGCGCCCGCCCCGGATGTGGCGCGACGCGCCGGCCCGCCCGGCCATCGCGCCGCTCGAAGAACGGCTCCTCCCGATGGGCAGAGCCCGCCGCCGGCGACCATGACCACGACGCAATCCGGCGCTCAACACCGGCCCGGTGATCACCCGCATCCGCCGACAACTGCTCGAGACGCGCAACCATCACGCCGCGTCGCAGCCCGGGGCCGATGCGGATGTACGGCTCGGGTCCGCGATACGTGTCCGGCAGCCGCGCGTCCTCGCTCACGTTGCAGCTCGTCCGCAGTTTTCGGCGCCCGCCGGAGCCCCTGCGCTCGGCCCGCGGCGATTCACGAGTACTGCGATCACACAGTTAGCGGGCAGAGGCCCACGTCGTGCAGCGTCATGACCAGCCACCGCGCGTGGTCGAGCTTGACGAGCCACACAACCGGATACGCCGCGAGCGCTATGCTTCCGCGTCTCGGGAAGTCCGTCGCGCGCGTCGGCCCCTGTCCCGATACGCACACGCGCGCCGTCCGCCCGCTGATCGTCACGCCCTTCACGGACGCCACCCCGAACGTGAGCGGCAGGAGGCGCAGTGCGGCGTAGGTCGTCAGGAGACGCTCGCACCCGACCCGCCGAGCCGCCTCAAGTCGCTTGACGACCTGAGGCGGCGTCGGCGGGCCGGGGGTCGGCTGCCACGCGCTCTCCATGTGACGCGGAAAGTCCGGATGTGGCACCGCGTATTCGCACGCGGTCCGATAGTCACCGGCCCTGTAGGCCTGCGCGAAGCGTGTGAGCGCGATCCCAGGGGCGGGCACCCCGTTCCGGTGCACGTCGCCGCAGCCGGCGCCTCCGAGCGCCGTCAGGACTGCGAGGATCGTCTGCATCTCGCGCCGCCTACGGGGCGTTCGGCGCCTGTGGTGCAGCAGCGTCATCGTGCTAGTGGACCATGTTGCCGGCGAGGATCGGCCTCCGCACCAGCGTATCGAGAGCCATTTCAGCCGCCCTGCGATACGAGCCGCCGGGGTTGAGCGGAAATGTGCAGTTCGGAACCGTTGCGAGTGCCGCGGCGACGGCAGCGTAGTAATTCGGCGTGTGGAGCGTGTGATCGTACTGACGCGAGTGGTAGTCCGTGCCTCGGGCGCGATCCAGGTTCGCGAGTGTGGTGTAGAGCTGTGTTGTGCCCGGTCGGTACGCGCTGTCACCGGCCTTGGCCAGACGGTAGCCGCGGGTGAATACGCCGTTGACTGCGGCATTCGGGTCCGGCAGGCCTCCAGGGACTATCAAGTCCTGAGGCGCAGGTGCGACACCGCCGATGGCGCACATCCAGCCACGTGCGCGGGCGTCTATCGCGGCATCGGTTCGGCCGTCGTTTGTCGGGACCATGTGGTGCGCCACAAACCCGGGGAAGGGAGTCTTGTTATCGGCGAGCTTGGGGAGCGGATCCGGGCCGATGTCGAGGTTCCGCCGGAGGACCCCGGACGGCGGACCCGCGAGGTTGGCGGTGTACTGCCACAGCGCGCTCGCCGCGCAGTCGACCACCCTTGAAGGACCTTGCAGCCGATAGGTGTTGTCCTTCGGAATGACGCCGCCTACGTGGATGCTGAAGGTGACGCGCATGGCGTATGTGCGGATGCCCGGCGCGCACACGGTCGTCAGCGCCGGAAACGTGAGTGGCTGGCCCACGCTATCGGGAACTGTCGTCGACACGCATGCCCAGTCGTGGAAGTCCTCGTACTTCGACGTGCCGCTTTGGTTCATGCGTATGCACTGCCGCGGCTGCGACAGCACGTCCCCGCGGTCCAGGGTGCAGGCGAGGAATACGGCGCTTCGGCCGAGCTCGACCCCGCCGATGTAGCCTGGCACAGGGAGTGCTCCGTAGCAAGGTCCTTGTTTCCACACTGCCGGTACCTGCTTGCTCGTCGTCGACGAGAGTGCCGCGGTTGATGCCGTCGGCGCCGCGAACACGGGCACTACAGTGACCGGGTAGGAAGTTGCCGCCGAGTGCGGCACCACGATAGTTACAGTGTTGCCCTGTGCGGTGACAGCGGCGGGCACGGCGTGGCCGCTCGCGTCTGTCGCAGCCGGCACGACGATGACGGCTCTAACGTCTCCGCTGACCCGCTCGTTGGCCGAGTTGAGCTCGGCCGCCGCCTCGCCGCCTTGCGCAGCAGCACTATTTGCGGCAGAAACCGGGTACACGGCCGAGCCAGGAGCCGGTGTGTCGGGCGTCGGCAGCGGGTCGCTGGCCGGGAACGTGAGCATCGGCGGGGACGGGAACGACGTGTCCCCGGCCCTAGCGGCAGCTGCCGCGTCAGACCCCGGTTGCGGACTTCCGTCGTCGGGCGGGCCCGAGGTGGCCGGAGCAGACGCGTCAGACGCGTCAGGTCGAACCACGGCAACGACATTCGGCGCGAGCTGTTGCAGGCTGTCTCCGCTCGCAAGGGTGACCGTCCAGGCGAAGCTCTGCGGAGCCACGTTGCTGCGAATGTTGAGAACGCTCTCAAGGCCGAATGTGGCGGCGCGCGTGACTTCATCGGTATCCGGCTCGAAGTTGGCGACGACGGACGCAGCGTTTCCTGCCGGCGACGGGACGCTCGCCTGGGCGTCGACGACCGTCGGCGTAAGGCAAATCGGATCCGCCTGGCTGCCGACTGCCACCGCGCCGGCGGCGGTCGACGCGACCCACGATGGCGACAGCTGGTCGTCGCCGCTCATGCCGCCCGTCACGGAGCGGAGAACGGGCGTCAAGAGCGTCCCGTTCAGCAGCCAGCTCACGGTGTCAGCCACTACCGACGGAACCGCTTGGGTGAGCAGGTCGAGCACCGCGGAGACGGAGAGCGGATTCGCACCGGCCGGCGCGGGCTGCGCCGACGCCGTTGAACGACAGGATCCGGTGAGGATCGGCTGTGTGGGCTGCGGGTTCACGTCCCAGCTCGTCAGGTCCACGTTTCCGGCTGCGTCGGCTGCGTACACCTCGATGGTATGCGCTGCGGAGGAGAAGGACGCGGGCACGTACGTGTAGTCGAGCGTCAGCGAGCACCCTCCGCCCGGGCACGCCTGGTGCTGGCTCGCGACGCTCTTGCCGTCGACGAATACCGACGCGTCGGTTATGCCGGACGCGGCGGTGCCCGGGTCAGCAGCGGTCACGTGCAGCGTATACGTCCCGGTCGGCGTCGGCGAGTTCTTCGCGTCGGCGAGCGATCCCGTTGTATCGATTTGGGGCCTGGTGCTGTCCATGTTCACGGTCCACGTGTTTGTGGTCGTATTCCCGGCATTGTCCAGAACGGCTAGTTGCGCTTGGTGCGGTCCATCCGTCAAACCGGCCGCTCCCAGGTCAACGGTGCCCGTCAGGCCGCAGGTGCTGTCCTCCACGTCGCCCTCGCAGTCTGACTGCAGCGACGAGCTCCAGCCTCCGTCGACGGTCAGCGTCGCAGTGGCGAGCCCCGACCCGCTGGCAGGCTCGCTAGCGGAGAGGTTGACAGTGGCCGGTCCCGGCCCGACCCATGCCCCGTCGGTGGCCGCCGGGCCCGTGAGAGCGACGGTCGGCGCCGTCCGCGACACGACGAAGGGTACATCCATCGAACCTTGGTTGCCGGCGAAGTCGCGGGTGAGCACTGTCGCCGTGTGCGCCCCGGCTGCCAGGCTTGAGGTTGCGATCGTGAAGTCGTGTTCCGCGTCGCAGCTACCGGCCGGGCATGCGCCCGCCCGATAGAGGTACTGGCCGCCGGGGTCGCTTCCGTCGATCAGAACCTCGACGCTCGCCACCCCCGAAGTGAGCCGCGACCCGGCGCTGTCCGTCGCCGACACGTCGAGGTCCGTGCTCGTGTCGCCGACAAACGGCGCTGTCATGGCCCCGCCGACGCCGATCGACGGGGCGGTGGCGTCGACGGCGACCGTGATCGGGGTGTCGATCGTTATCCCGGATACGCTCGTGGTCGTGAGCGTCAGCGTCGGAGTGCCCTCCGGCGTGCTGTCGGTCGTCTTGTAGCTGATCGTCGCCGTGTACGGGTCGGTCTGAGTCGTGGCACACCCGCCGTAGGTCGGAGAGCACGGGTTCGTCGCGGTCAGACCCGCCGAGCCTCCCGCAGCGATGCCGGGCCCGGAGAGACCGACGCTCGCGATGCCCAGGCCGAGCGCCCCGCCGCCGGTCTGATCCTTGGCCGCGAAGGTCACGCTTCCGCTCGAGCCGTTCCGCAACCAAACAGTCTGCCCGCCCGTCGGCGCGGTGACGGTCAGCGTCGGCTGTACGTCGTCGGAGCTGTACAGCGTCTCCGCGCCCACACCGACTTTTGGCTGACCGGACTCCGTCCCGTTGCCGTTGGCGTACAGCTCGAAGAACCCGACGTCGCCCGGAGCGTTCTGAGGACCTGGCTGGCACCTGACGGTCGCGCTCCACGCGCCGGTGCAGAAGGTCAAGATCTGGCCGGCGAACTGATTCGACGTGTAGGTCAGCGGAACGTCGCTTATCTTCGTGCCGTAGCTCAGGAGGGTGTAGCCGGCAAGCGACGGGCCTGTGCTTGCCACGAGACCGGCCAGGAACGTCGTGCTCGTGGTCTGCGGGTAGTCGACGTGGCTCACGTTGTACTCGTCTAGCCGATAGATGTACGCCGCAGGCGCTGGCGACAGGTGCGCCCACTCGTAGTATGAGTAAGCCGAGTAGACGTTCGAATTGCCGCCGTACAGGTACAGGTTGCAGTTGAAGTCCTCCGCGTCGAAGAAGTTGCCGCTGCCGCCGTAGAGCCAGCCGACCGAGGTGGGATTCGGGTTGCATCCGGCGCCCGACGTGGCGGCCACACCCGCGACCTCGACCGTCGGATCGACCATCACCGGCCAAACGGTCGAGGACCCGGTTTGGACACGCAGCGTCAGCGTGCTTCCGTTCTCGATCGAGTAGTTGACCGGCACGGCTTGACCCGCGGCGTCGGTCGCGACCGCGGGAGCGACTGCGAGCACCGGCTTGCCACGGCGATCGATCTCGGCCGAGCCGGCCGCACCGCCCAGCGGATCGTGCGCCTCGACGAGCCGGACGACGTCGCCGGGCTGCGCCGTCAGATCTAACTTGAGCTCCTGCGGGGCGTCCGCGCTGCGGAGTTGGTAGGAGATCTCGAGCCCGCTCGGCACGACAGCTGCGAATGCATCGGTATCGTGGTACGCCGAGGCGTAGGCGAGCTCAGCCGCGCGCGGATCGGCCGCGGTCGATGCCGCTCCGTCGAACTCGATCCCCACGCCTTGCTGGGGCAGGTGGATCGCGCCGCTCGCGTTCCCCGGGAGACTGAGGGGCACGTCGCTGCTCACCGGAGCGAATGACCCGCCGCCCACAGCCTGAAGAGATAGATCGACCGGGACGCGAGCCCCGCCCGGGCTGGTCCCGACCAGCGGCGCGTTGCCGACCACGACTCCGCGGCGCCCGGACCGGGTCTTGACGAGGGCGGTGGTCGACGACAGGTACCGCACGACCGCTTCGCCGGGTGCGAGGTCGAGGCCGCGCCAGGCAGACCGGCCGACCAGCGCGGGAAACGTCTTGTCTGCGAGCGACAGGGCGTCGACGCGGTCCAGGCCGGCATACGCCGACCGCGTTTCGGCGCTCCGGCGACTGCGGGCGGTGCTCGACAAGGTCGACGGCAGCACGCCCAGCGGCGAGGGAGCGGCGCCGGAAGCCATGAGCAAACCCCGGACAGCCTGCGGAGCGGTTGGGTCAAGACGTGCCGTCGACTGAGCGGCGGCGATTGGCGCTCCCGCGGTGAGCGCCGCCGCGGCGAGGACCATAGTCGCCCGGACCGCGGACGGGACAGGTGCGGATGTGCGCCTCAGGAACCTTCCGCGACCGACATCCACCTTGGACACATGGGGCCGCCGCTCGCCCAGTCTGCCTACCCCCTCTCGCGCCATCACGTCTGCATCGACGGATACCTGGCGGCGCTTTAGTCGGTATTGGGCGAGGCCGATCGACACAACGACCCAATCGCCTAACAAACTGGTCATGGGCGTGCTGGCCGACGCCAGCGCGGAGCTCCTGCGACTGCTCACAGCCGACCGACCGCAACGACGGCGGCGGCCCACCGGGATTCGTCTTGGAGGACCGACGGGCGCACTGGGTTCCGTCCCGCGTCAGCTCATTCGTCGGATCTGACGGCATGGCCGATGGCTACCACGCCGAGACAGCCACGCTCGTCACCGCGATCCGACATCGCCTGCCCCTGAGCGGCGGCGAACTGGCGTTACTTCGTCGCTTTCGGCTTCGAGGCAGAGGTGGCGCACGCCTAGACGCGCGACGGGTCAGCGGGTCCCCCCCGTTGCCGAGTCCGCCCTCTGCGCGTAGACCGGCCGGTGACGCGATTGAAACGGTCACCCAAGCTCGACGAGCTTCGTCAGTCGCTCCCGGTCGAGCTGCTCCTCAGGGTTGAGATCATGTGGTTCCATGGGCAGTGGCGTCGCGGCAGGGGGGTGCCTGGGGTGCTGTCCGCCTCGTCGGCTGGCTGGGCCGCCGCGCGCTCGTGGTCGGGCAGCTCCTACGCCCACCTTATTCCGGAGTCGTCGCGTCGAGCGCTCGGGCGTCATCGACTGTTGTGGCGGCGAATAGGCCGGCGGCCAGCGCCTGGACGTCCGCGTTGCGCGTCGGGACGGGTGAAGCCGGCGGCGACCATGGCAGCGCTGAGATCGGGGGCGGCGCGCCCGATGTCGGCGGCGGGCACGCGCCGATTGCCGGCCGTGTGCTGGTATCGCCACAAGGCCCTCAACCGTGTCGTGGGGCCGTCAGATCCGTCCGGGGCCCGCAAAATCGTCCTTTTTGTGCGCTCGCGCGGACGCATCGGACGCATCTGGCGTGGCGCTTGTTCTCACGATGTTCTCACGGAGCGGTCGCGCTTCAGCCGGTCACCAGGGCTTCCTTGGGCGACCCGCCCACGCGGCCCGGGCCGGCCGAGCGCAGGCCCACGTCCACTGGTCCACCTCCCCTCGGCGATTTCGTACTCGGCTGTACAGACGCGCCCGCCGCACAACCCTACGGCGGCCGACGCAGAGCCGCGTTTCGGCGACGACACGCTCCCGACCAGCCGAAGGGGAGGCGCCGACAATCTCAAGCTTGCCGTCCGACTACTCGCCACACCGCGAGTTCTGCGCCCACGCCGGGGGGGCCGCCACTGTCGCGATGTCGCCGGGCAAGAAGGCGCTGGCGGGTAGGACCGCGTCGTTCGCTTGGCTCCTGCCGTGGAGATAGCAACGGTCGCCTGGATGTGCGAGTGGCCCATCCAGGCCTGGATCTGGGACGAGGGATGCCCCATTGACCGCCATCGAGCCGAAGTAGGCCGCGCGAGTGAAACGCCGGCTGTCGTAGGTCGGCGCTTCCCGGTCGCCACGTGTCGGCGCCGCAGCGCGCTCGCGTCGATGTGGCCGCCCACGGCTCCCAGCCAACGAGTGGTTGTCCTCGGGTGGGTTCAAATGGGGCCGACTCGAATCAGTTCTTCGCTGCTACGGCGAAGAGCTCGTACAACTCGGGCCAGCCGGCGTTGCCATAGACGCGTTCACGAGTGCGCTTCCAGTGACGGATCAGTCCTCGTGCTCGCTGATCGACATCGGGGTGATCGACGAGCTCGTCGATCACCGGGAGTAGCTCGATGAAGTGGGCGCGACACGCTGCGTCGATGATGGCACGGCCGTACGCGGGCCCAGCGTTGATGGCGCCCCGCAGCAGGCGTGGACGCAGTTCGGGCCCAGCCGCAGCGTTGATTCTCCTCAGCGCCTTTCGCATCCGGTTAGCCGCGTTCGCCTGCGCTTTGCCACCGAGCTCGGCGGAACGAGTGAGTCGGACGAGCCGCAGGAACATTTCGATCGCTGCGCCGGCATCGGTCGTAGCCAGATTCCCGGCCGCGAACCCGACGTCCGCGATCCGCTCAGGCTTCATGGGCCGTCTGACGGCTAACTCGACGACGTCGGCGTCTAACTCGGGGTGCGCAAGGACGAGCGCCACGGCTGCGTCCAGCGCGGCGTTGGCGACGCCCACGTGTTTGCGCGTGGCGTGGGAAAGCGCCGCCGCAAGCATCGCAGGCGCATCCTCTTCTTTGATCGACGGAACGACTTTCAAGATCGCGAGAAGCGGCATGACGAGCGTAGGGTCCTGCCACGTGGTGAGACGCCTGCGCAGCCAGGCCGGCGGAGGCGCGTGAACAGGGTCGGCCGTCGAGAGCGCCTGGAGAAGGCGCGCCCCGAGCCGGCGCGATTCTGGATCCGTTTGGGCCAGTTTGGAGTCGGAGAGTTCCCGGATTTGTGTCGCGTTGCGGCGGACAACGTCCGGCCAGGCATCAACCATCCACCCGAGCGCATTGTTGAGTCCGTTCGCGTCGCCGACAGCCAGATTGAGCTTGATCGCGGCCGCCGCAGCTTCCCCGTGGTCGGGCGAAAGGTCGCGCAACTCACGGCGGATCTCGGCGATCAGCTTCTGGGGCAGTACCTGCGCTGAAGCTAATGCGACGCGCAAGGCCTCGACGGCTCCGGGACTTCCACCGATCGCCGCGGGTGCGAGAAGTCGCCCCATCCACTCGACGTCGAGCCAGGGCTCGACCGCGTCAAGCCCGGGAGCGTGCGCGAGGAGGGCGGAGAGCTCGTGCGGCGGTAGCCGGGCCGCCTTTAACGCCTCCCGAAGCTGGACGCCCGCGTCACGACGGCCCTCCGGTGAGCGTGGAGAGGCGCCCGGCAGTCGCCCGACGTGCTGTCGAATCGAATTCCTGAGGCGCGCCACAGACGACGCGGCAGGATCATCTCGCAACAGGGGCGCTAAAACGAGTGATACCCAGAGCCATTGAGAACTGATGCTCTGCTCCGCCAAGATGACGACCGGGTCAGCTTGGGGATCCTCGCGCACCGTAGTGACGAGTCCGCACAGCGCGGACTTTTGGCGTAGCTCGCCCACCTGCGATGCAGCCTCACGCGCGGCGCGCACTCCGTCCACGTTGCGCGCGCGCCACTCCAAGGCCCACAAGCGACCGCAGGCCCGCCAGAGCAGGTCGCCCGAACTGCGTCGGTTCGGGACGCTGCTGAGCCAATGGGTTGCGAGCACAGATTGATTGAGCAGACCCGGAGCATCCGCCAATGCGTCGGTCACGCGCGCTCGAATCTCCGAGCTGACTTGCTCGTCACCCGATCCTCGCCACATCTGAACCAGGCGACGTACGCTCCAATCGCGAGCCTCGACAGTTCCTTCGGCAAGCCCGGCCAGCGCGATTCCGCGTGCGAGGCTTGTCGCAACTGGTCCGCCACCTTCGCGCTGGCTCACAACGACAGCAATGACGGGATGACGGTCCACGAATCCACGCAACCCGCTTGGCGCCCGGAAGGCGAGCCGTTCAGAGACCCGCACGAGGAGCTGGTGCTCAAACCAGGTCCCCGTGTTCCAGACCACGTCGAAGTGGGTGAACAGTCGCCGCAATCCGCCCGTGATCATGTTCGGCGCGTGCCGTGCTAGGACCTCGGGCGCGTCAACCCCGGGTCGCCCGAGGAGCCCGTCTACCGCGTGTGCGAGCCTCGCGACAGCCGTGTCGTCAAACGCAGTCTCGGGCAGGAGACAGTACACATAAAGAGCGCTCGCCCAGCGCGAGCTCGAGTCGTCAGACAAGGCGGTGAGCAGATCCTCGAGGGCAACGGTCCGAATCGGACTGTGCCCCGCGCTCGCGCACAGCATCGCCTGCTCATAGACCGGTGCCAAGAAGGAGTCATCGGGGCGGGCTCGCGAACGATCAGCAAGGTGGCCCAGTCCGCGTGAGCCAGCTGCCAACGCCAGTGCGCGTCCGGCTGAGTGCTCGAAGAACGTTTGGTGGAAGAACCTCAATGTCTCATGACCCGACCGAAGCAGCACACCACGCCGGACGAGTTCCGCCAGAGCCTCAGATGTTGCGCCGAAGTCAACGATCCCCGCTTCGAGCCGATCCAGAGGGAGTTCGGGCGCGCCTTCGGCCAACATGACAAGCCCGACCGCCTCAGCCGTAGCCGAACAATCGACGGATGAGCGAGATCGGGCACTGCCAGCGCGTTCGTCGGAGACCACGCGCCGGCGCCAGTACTCGCGATAGAGCGCGTAGGTGTTGATCTCCGTGGGGACGGGACGGGGCGCGTACGTCTCGAAAATCATGCGAAGCCCCAGCGGGCTGCGAACAATCTCGCGGATCGGAAGGCCACGAGCCTCAGCGGCTAGGATCCGCTCGGCTTCGGCACTTGCCTCCGCCGCCTCCTGGGCGTCGTAGAAGCGAGACACATGACGCTCGACGGCGTCGCGCAGTTCAGCACCATACGGTCCGACCTCCACGCGTCGCGGGTCCAGAGCGTCAAGCTGTGCCGCCTCCTCGGGTCGGCTGGATGCGACCACCGGTGTGCCGGCCTCGGTCAACGCCCCGATGAGTTCGATCACGGCGTCCCGCTCTGCCTCAGATTGGAGACGTACGTCGAGCGTGTCGAGGAGGACCACGGGTCTACGTCCTCGACTTCGGATGACCTCGATGGCCTGCCGCAAAACCTTTTGTTCAAGCGAGCCGCTATCCGCGCCTCCAAGTCGCAACACGCTCGCCTTGATGAAGAGAGGCACGTCCCCCATGGCCCCGAGCCGCTCGTACAACCGCCAGAGCAGGCTGGTCTTGCCGTGCCCTGCCGGACCAGTCACGAGGATGAACGTTTCCTCATCAAACTCGGCGAGTCTTGACAATGCGTCCCGCTCCGCCTCCCGCTCAACGTAGAGGCCTTCGTCTAGCCGTGCGGGGGAGCCCGTGCCGTCGTCGCCCGCAATGACCGCCTCGCTCACTGCGAGGGTGCTCAGGCGTTGGACCCGAGCAAATGACTCCTGTTGATTTGCCGCGACACGCTCGAACTCGCGTGCCGATATGAGATCTGCGGTGAGATACGGCAAGGCACGTGAGAGTCGGTCTCCGACCTTTGCCTGTGCGATGCATTCCGCGACTTCGTTGGCGATTGCCTGGGCGACCTCCGCCTCGGTCAGATCGGCGGTTCGTCCAACGAGAGGTTCGATCGCGGCCGCCAGGCCGGCGCGATCCACAACGTATGGCGGCTCGACGGCTCGGGCCAGGTGCTCACGGACGCGATCGTCGCGCGCGACGTCGACCAGGTCGGCCGCCGACAAATCGAAAACGCCAGCAGCGCGCAGACTGGCCATCGCTACGTCGAGGAGGCGCGCCGGCTCGCCCGGATCAAGACGCCGAGCAACCGACTTGGCGATCGGCGGGCCCGCTACTTTGGCCAGCGATACGAGAGCCTTGGCGGTTGCGGGATCGGTCACGTCCTAAGCCTACGGCCGCCACTCGACGCGTGTCTCGCGCCGCCGGTCGCAGATCCGCGGCCGAGATCGCGTCGGCGCGGCGCAGGGCTTGTGCCTGAACGCGCCAGCTACGCGCTCCCTGGAGTTCAGATGCCCCGGGCTCGTGTGCAACGACATCCGCGACGAGCAGCGCGCTCGAGCGCGCAGCGCTCGAGCGCGCGGTCCGCGCGGCTGGCTGCTCGATTGCTCGGCAGGGTTGACGCCGTTCCGGGGCGCGGGTCGTTCTCGTCCGGCGGTCAGGATGCTGCGCCGTCTCGTACGCCCCGCCGCCGTCAAGGCGTCACGCCGGGCGAGCTCCGTCCCGGGGTTGGCTATGTTCCCGCGCGACTATGCCCAACCCGGACCGGATGTCCGCACTGGAGCACTCCGCGCAGGCGCAAGCAGCGTGGGCGGCCGCCGTGAAAGCGCACCACTCGGCGCCACCCGACGAAAAGCAGGACCCGCGCGAGACGAGGCTCTTGGCATGCAGGTCGGCGGTTCAGCACGTGCTCCGAGTCTGCCTACGGTTCACTCGGCTGCACGACCTCTGAGACCACGACTTCGACGATCCGGTCTTGCTGTTCCTGCGGCCACGCCAAAGCTCCAGCTTCTCCGATCCTGACGCGCACATGGCGCTCGACCTCCTCGCGCGCTGGGGGGTTGGTCTTCGCTTTGAGGTCGTGATAGATCGTCCACGCCAAACTTGAGACGCTGACAATCAGCGCCCCGAGTGACGTCGGGTCGGCGTATCGACTCCGGGCGTCCAACTCTCCCCTCGCAGAGAGGACCGCCTCAGCGTCGCCCGGAAGCTGCTCTCCGAACTCGATCGAGAGCCTCGCCGCGCTGACTCGCGCGGTGTGAGCCGTCAGGCTTTCATGCCGATTCATTGGTGCCTGCCATCATCGGGTGACGACACAACGTACTCGCGCACCGCGCTTGGCAGTCGCTCGCCGGTCACCGCGTGCCAACACGCCTCAAGCGCTCTGATACCGGTCCGGCCAACCAGCCGCCGAAGCTGATCCGGTGCGGGCAGAGTCGCCGGATGCGGAAACTCGTCGAATAACGTCAAGCACATGACTAGCCACTCGAGCGCAGTCGCGTTCTGTCCGCGCACCTCGGCGAGTAGTCCGGACATCAAATACCCGCCTGCCAAGTCGTGGACATTGCCCAGTCGCTCCGTGATCACAAGTGATCGACGGAGAAACACTTCGGCTTCGTCGAGGCGTCGGCGCCGAAAGGCGAGCGTGCCTAGCTGATGGTAAGTGGCAGCCTGGAGCAAGAGAATGCCGAGCGGCTCACTAAGCTTGAGGGACTGACGGTACCACCGTGCGGCCTCCTCCGGGCGCGCGGCTAATTCCGATACCACACCGAGCTGATGGTAGGACGATGCCATCTCGGCGCCGTCGCCAAGCCCCGCTTCAATCTCGAGCGCTTGCTGGTGCAGTCCCCTGGCGTCGTCGAGCCGCCCGCGTTCTTGGGCAAGTACTCCAAGTTGGTGATAGACCGACGCTCTGACGGAGCTCTGCTCGCCTGACTGGTCGGACATCGCGAGGGCTCGCTGGTAGAGCGTCTCGGCTTCGTCGTAGCACCCGCGGTCCTGCTCGAGTATCCCGAGTCGCTGGAGGATCGTGGCTAGTCCGAAGCCCTGCCACGATGACGAAGGGTAGGCGCTTATCGACACGTATAGCTGGCGGTAAATGCGCTCTGCGGCCACCACGTTCCCGCCACGGTACTCGACATCGGCTTGCGAGGTGACGACGTACCGCCACAAGCCTCCAGCCGGTGTCGCGAGATCAGGGGTTGTTCCGTGCCTACCTTCTGTCGCAGCTCGGGCGCGGTCGAACCAGCCCCGCGCCTCTCCGTAAAGTCCGCGGCTCATGCAATACACGGCAAGGGGCTCCGCGATCTCACGCGCTTCGCTCCAGAGTTCCTCCGCGAGGGCGCGGGCAAGACAATGCCCGATACTGCGCCTCTGGAGGTCGACTAGGCGCAGCGCTAAGCGTGCGTCGCCCGTCCTGATCTGCCAATCGAGCCATCCACCGAACGTGGCATAACCCGTGAGCAGGGCGTGGGACGCCCGATCATGCTCCTGCGCGTAGCTGTCCCTTTCTTGGGTGCGCCAAAGCGCGGCTAGATAAGCCGGCAGGGCGGGATGAACGGAGTAGATGCCTGACCCCATGCCAGTCAGGAGGCCGACCTCCGCGGCACTCTCGAGCACGCCGGCCCATGCGTAGCGATCCAACCCGGCGAAGCGCGACGGCGCGCATTCGGCGCCCGAAAGCAACTCCAGAATCGTGGCGTCGACTACGCCGTGAAACAGCGAGACGGCAACAAGTAGGCGCTGCGTATCGGGCTTCAAATGCTGGAATGAGTAGCGTACGCAGTCCTCGAGCGAACCAAGCCGGAGGTCGTCGACGACACCCGACGTCTCCCGATGCCCGCGGAGTGCGTCCAGCACCGCTTCCGGATCGGTCGACGCGACGTGCGGCAGGACGAGTTGCATTGCCAGAGGATGGCCACTGAGCGTCTCAAGCAACTCGCGAAAGGCCGGCCGCGCGCGCCGAGCAACGACGGCCGGGCTGCGGGGCAGCAGTGCGTCGACGAACTCGGCTGCGTCGCCGGACGTGAGTCCACCGACCATCATGCGCGCGATTTTGTCACCCAGCCAGCCTTCCGGTGTGCGACTCGTAATTAGCAGAGGGGAGCGGCCTGCCGAAGCGAGCGCTAAGACGAACGCCCGCAGGCGGCCCCGCTCGCACGCGTCGAGCGGCGGGGTTGCACTGGTGGGATCGGGCATGGTGTGAACGGACTCGAAGTTGTCCCAGATCAGCAGCAATCTCCGCGCCCTCGCAATGCCCAGAATCACCGACTCCCGCTCGGCGACTCCGACCCGAGCGAAGTCCTCCCCGACGAGCTGCAACCCGAGGCCGTCGAGAACGTTATCTAAGGCGCACGATGCGGAGCCTGGTTGAAAGGAGTGAAACAGCACATCTTGAGGCATGTCGACGCCGCCTGTTTCTGCCCACCAGCGCCCGAATGCTTTGGCGAGTGCAGTCTTGCCGCTCCCGGCAGACCCGTAGAGCAGAACCGCACACTGCGCACGGCAAGCGAGCTCAATGTCGTAAAACAATCCGTCGCGGCCTACGAATGGTCCCGCGGCGGCGATCTCGGAGTCGGGCGGCGAGGTTGTACTGCTGAGGTGGCGCTTATGTGATGCCACCTTGACCAGATGGTTTGCTGAACCAGCTTGCCGCAGCTGCGGGAAGTGGACGTTGCGACGAAGGTAGTGCACAGGGACCACCCAGTCCGACAGAGACATGTCTCCCTTCGCGCTCGGCCGCTTGTCACCGATGAACATCCGAAGGCGACCCGCGCTGACGGCCTCGCCGGTGGTGCCGCCGGCAAATAGGCGCTCGTAGAAGGCGGCCATGAACTGAGCGGCTGCGACAGCGTAGACGGAGTAGGCCATGCCGACGACCGCGGACACGCCTTCCTGCAACAGGCGCGTGGCTACCGCGGACTCGAGCGCCTTACCGACTGCGCCCGACTGGCAGGCGTTGAGCACCACGATCGGTACATCGGCGGCCCGCAGAATCAGGGCGAGTCTCGCCGCGGGCACGGGGTCAGCGCCTCCGCCCGGGCGCTCGAACATCAGGATGCCTTCGCCGTCGTGCGGGTCTGCCGGCGACCGGGCACTGGTGCCTGGAGTGCGCGAGAGCACCCCATGCCCGTCGAAATGCACGATGTGGAATGCGTTACCCGCATCGCCGGCCTGCACGAGGGCGTCGCCAAGAGCGTCGAGCGTGGGTGGGCGCAGCACCACAAGCTCGACCGTGCCGCGTGCCTCGCGGACTTGTTCGAGTAGTGGCCGGGCGAGCATCCGATAGCCGACGTCATCAGTGCCGCCGGGGCGCGAGATGACCATGAGCACTCGGAGCACCTGTCCTTGAATCGCGACGGAATCATATGACAGCGGCCCAGGCAAGCTGCGGCTCACGCCGGCAAGATCGAGAGCTACGGGCGAACTCCGTGACGGATCGTGCAGCAGCTCCCAGGGGAGCGCGAGCACAGCAGGGGAGGACGACCGCAGCACCACCTCAAGTCCTGCGCCGGCCCGGAGTGCGGACACGTAGGTATCGCCTCCAGCGCCCGGGCCAAAGACCGACGCGAAGACTGTCTGCCCCCAGGCCTGGAGTGACGCCGCGACGTGTTCGCCACGCCGGCCGTCCGCACCGTACGGGGCCCGAAGGTAGTCCTCGAGATACCAGCGCAGATCTTCAAGGTCGTCGCCGCCGATAGGCCAGACCAATTCGAATGGCAGCCCACCGACATCGGTAGGTCCGTCCGGACCATGCAAACCAACAATCACCTGGCCGGCACCGCTGACGTCGACGATCAGTCGAGCAGTCATCCGACCGGATGCTGTGAGGCCGCCGACCGGGTCACGTCGGCAATCCTGGAAGCGCAACGGCGTGTGCCGACGTCTCCCTCCCACGGTTCGAATCGGACGGGACGTGCCCGTAGCGCCAAACCACAACCCGGCCGCAGGGGAGGGGCGGACACGGCCTGGCCGGAACACGCCGCTCGAATTGTGGCTCGACGTTCGCGGTCTGGCGGGCGAACATCCGCCGGGAGGGCCCGTCCGACCGCGAGTCCCCCACCACGAGCCTGACGGCCTGGCGAAGCACCCATTCCACAACGTATGGCCTCAGGTTCGATCCGGGAAGCCTACGCGGCGTGGCTTGTTCAGTGGAGATTTCGAAGGCGGCGGTTGCCCGCCCGAGATACCGCTATCCAGGCCGGCGTGGTCCTGTCGAAAGACATCCCCGGAGGCCCGGTCGGATCTCATCTTTGTGGTGGGAACACTCGCTCGTTCCTCCGTGAGCACGCGTGCCGGGCGGCGCTGCTGCGACGACCGCTTGGGAGGAAGGACGAGCGCGATCGCCGGCCATAGAGCGACGCTCGATGGCCGCGCGGTGCACTAGCCTGGGGCGTGCAGTAACGAGTCGCGCCCCCTCGGTTGGAGGGGGCGCGGAGACGTCCGACTGAGCGGGGATTCTTTGGCTTGCTGAACGTCCCAGACCCGAGCTCAGGAGGATCACCTTGCGGGTGCAGCGCCGATGGCCGCGATTTGAAGGTAGTCGTTACGTCGGACGGAGCCGGCCTGGTGTCGCACGCGGGCAGCGCGCTGCTCGGTCAGGTCGCTGACAAGGTCGGCCTGACGCGGGCCCTCTCGCAGGGTCTGGCGGGCTTCAAGCAGCGGCGGCGCGGTCACGATCCGGGGCGGGTGATCAGGGATCTGGCGGTGATGCTCGCCGACGGCGGTGACGCGGTCTGCGATCTCGGCGCGGTGCGTGACCAGGCCGTGTTGTTCGGGCCGGTCGCTTCGGACTCGACAGCGTTCCGGGTGATCGACAAGATCGCCAACGACGCGGTCCTGCTGGACGGGGTGCGTGCGGCGCACGCCCAAGCGCGAGCGCGTGTCTGGAAGCTGACCGGGCCGCCCGGGGAGCTGACGATCGATATCGACGCGACGTTGATCACCGCGCATTCCGAGAAGGAACGCGCGTCCGGTAACTACAAGGGCGGCTTCGGGTTTCACCCGCTGCTCGCCTACGGTGATGAGAACCGCGGAGCCCTGGCCGGGGTTCTGCGCCCCGGCCGCGCGGGGTCCAACACGGCCGCTGACCAGATCCAGGTCGCCGAGCGCGCGCTCGAGCAGATCCCCGCCGGGCACGCCGCGTCGATCAAGCTGTTGTTGCGTGCCGATAGCGCCGGGGCCGTGCACGGCCTGATCGACTGGTGCCGCGAGGGCGACATCCGCTACAGCGTGGGCTACGAGCTGACCGACCAAGTCCGCCAGGCAATCCTGAAAACCCCCGAGAACGCTTGGGTTCCCGCGATCACGCGGGACGGCTGGACCCGCGGCAACGGTGAGGTCGCCGAGCTGACCGGCCAGGTCGACCTGAAGACTTGGCCGGCGGGGTCGCGGCTGATCGTCCGCCGCGAGCGCGCGCACCCCGGCGCGCAGCTCTCGTTCACCGACCACGACGGGCATCGCTTCCAAGTCGTGCTGACCGACCAGGACGATCCCGACATCCAGGTCCTCGAGTGCCGCCACCGCCAGCGCGCCCATATCGAGGACGACATCCGCAACGACAAAGACACCGGGCTGCGCAAGCTCCCGTTCCACGACTACGCGCTGAACGAGGTCTGGCTCGAGCTCGTCCTGATCGCGCACAACCTGATCATCTGGACCCAAACCCTGCTGCTCCACGGCGACCTCGCCAAAGCCGAGCCGAAGCGCCTCAGGTACCGGCTGCTGCACGTCGCTGGGCGCCTCGCTCTGCACGCCCGCCAGGCCCGCCTGCGCCTCCAAGCCAGCTGGCCCTGGGCCCAGGCGCTCGCCGCCGCGTTCACCAGACTCGAAACGATCCCCGACCCACCCGGCTGACGCCGGCCGTCGACCTCCTCGCCCCGTCCAGCTGCCGCCCCGGCCCACCGGCCACGATCACCGCTGCCCCGAAACCGCGCGCCAACGCCGCGACAGCAACGCAAACGCCCCGCCCAACCCGCGCGGCGGCCCAACCACCGAGCGCCGAACCGGCAACCAGGCCGCCGCCGGCGTCAGCACCCACCCCGAGACGCTTACTGCACGCGGCGGGCTAGGGCCGATCCGGCCGCCGCTCACTTCTGAGCTTCGTCCAGTGGCGAAAGTCCCGGCGTCGACCTCGCAGCCCTCGCTTCACCAGCGAGAAGCAGGCGGGAGCAACTGTCAAATGTTGTGGATCGGTGCATGAGATTTTCAGGCGGCGACCCTCTCGTCCGTCTTTTCCTCGTTATGTGTCGTCGGTGATTCGGATGCCGTCCTTGAACTGCGCTCCGGCGAGGACGTCGGCGACGAGCTCGTGGCCGTTGAAGCGCCGCCAGCGCTGCTGAGCGGCGTCGAGGAGCTTGAACGCCATCGCCAGCGCGGCCTTCTTCGAGCCGGCGCCCTTGTGACGCGGGTGCGGAGCTTGACCGTCGCGAAGCTCGACTCGATCGCGTTGCTGGTCCGCAGATGCCGCCAGTGCTCGGCGGGGAAGTCGTAGAACGCGGTCAGGTGCTGCCAGTCACGGTCGAGCTTGTGGATCGCCTTGGGGTACTTCGCCGCGAGCTCCTCCCGCAGCCGCTCGAGCGCCCGGCTCGCCTCCCCGCGCGTGGGGGCTTCCATGGTCTCGTGCAGCATCGTCTTCGCCTTGGGCTGCAGCAGGTCGTCAGACGCGGCTGCCGCGCGTTGAACATCGAGACCTCCGACGAACTCCGCGACCGCCTCGTCCGCGACGCCTACACGAGCGTCGGACTTCTCCAAGAACTCACCAAAGCCACGCTCGACGCCGCCGGCATCCACCGCAGAAGCTGGCGCGCCCGGCGCCTCGACGATGCCACCGCACTCACCGCCGGACGAGCCCGAGTCGTCCAGCAGATCTCCTCCAGATTCGACCCGTTTCTCCAGCTGTTCCCGCAAGCCACGATAGAAGGCGTGCGGCCGAGCATCTACCCGTCGCTCATCAGGCTCGTGACCGCGCGACTGTCCGAGAGCGACCTCCTCGCCGGCGTCAAGATCCGAGACCTCCACAGCAAGCTGCTGCTCGAGGACATCGACCTCGAGCTCGCGGACGTCCGATCAGCCGTGGAATCACTCGACGCCGCACAACGATCGGTCAACATCAAGCCCACGGTGCTCGCCTACGACGCCGCCCGCCAGCGGCTCATTCTCGCTGACCGACGAATGCTCCTGTACCTGCGCGAGCGGCCGCCGGAGTGACCGCCAACCAGCCGCTGCGCGTCCCGGCGAGGTCCGCGTCGGCCGTCGGGTCGACCCGGCGTCGGCGCGGCGTAGGGCTCGGTGGGGCACGTTTCGAACGGCCGCGGGGCGGCCGGCGGCCGGACGCGACGCGGCGGGCCGGCCGAGCTAACCTCGGCTGCGTGATGAGATCACGCATCGCCGCAGGTCGACGACGCGCCCGAGCGTGGCGGGCCGCGCGACAGTAGCCGTCGTCACGTCGTGGCGAGCACGCTGTGACCGGCGCTGCGCGCGCGTGGGTCAGAAAGCCGGCGGCCCGCTCAGCCCTATCGGGACATGGGCCCCCACCATTCGTCCCCTGGCTTATTGGACCGGCGCCGTGGACCACTATTCAATCGGCGCCCGCACCGCGATCGGCACGCGCTCAGGACCGGGACGGTCGCGCAGCCGCGAAGCATGTTGTCGCAACGAGCGCGGCGATGAGCATGGCGGCGGATGTCGCGAGGAGACCGGAGGAGAACGTGAGGGCGGCGACGATCGGTGCGATCGTCGATGCTCCGCCCTTGACGGCGGCGTACACGCCTTGGTACCAGCCGCGCGCTGCGGGGGGGGCGCTTCTTGAGATGAAGATCGAGGCGAACGGGACAAACAACATCTCGCCCGTCGTCCACACGAACACGAGCGCCAGTAGCACAGCGATGCCCGTGACGAGCGTGCTCGCCGCTAGGCCCACACCAAGGAGGAGCGCTCCGGCCGTCAGAACCAGATGTACCGGACGGTTGCGCAGCGCGATCGTCAGGTACGGCTCGGCGATCATGACTAGCACGGCGTTCAGCGAAATAATAGCACCGAAGACGCTTGGAGGAATGCCCTCGGCGGCGAAGTGGAGCGGCAGAGCGACTGGGAATGCAGCGATCAAATACCACACGGCCAGCGCCCCGCCGAGAAACACCACGGTCCGCGGCGGAACGGGACCCCGGCGTCTCCCGCGGGCTACGTGGTTGTTCCCCCGAGCGACGTGTGACGGGAGCGTGATCGCGGCGACCATGGCGAACGCGAGTGAGGTACCGGCGTCACCGAGCACGATCGCGTTGCGTCCGGTGACGAACGCGAAACCCCCGGCTAGCCCGCCCGCGGCGTAGCCGGCGTTCACGGCAAGGCGGTACGCCGCAGTGGCTGCGGGCAACTGCTGCGGCGCGGCGACATCGGCGAGAAGCGCCAAGCTCGCCGGCTTGTAGGCGTTGCTGGCGAGGCCGAACGCGCAGGTCGCTGCGCAGATTGAAGGTGCTCCACGGGCCACCACGATCAGAAGCAGGCAGAGCGGCCCGGCGACCATCGAGCCCACTATCGTGCTGCGACGGCCAATGCGATCAGCCGCCCACCCTCCGACAATCCCTCCAACCAGGCTGCCGGCGCCGTAGGCAGTCAGCGCGGCGCCGGAAGTGCCCGCGTCAAACCCGCGCCGCCGCAGGTAGATAACTAGGAAGGTCCCGACGAGATCGCCAAGGCGATTTACGAACGTTCCGCCCGCGAGCCACCAGATCGTGCGGGGCAAACCCCGGAATTCCTCGCGCATCTCTTGCCCGTCCCTTGCGCTGCCGGCGCCAGCTCACGTCATGTACGCCGAACAATGAACAGCTCGGACTCGTAAGGCATCGCGAGCCGCTGATCCGAGCCCACGTGCTCCGCCAGGAACTCCCTCAGCATGTCCGTCGCCGCCTCGGGGCCGTAACGGTCGATGATCGCGTGCATCTTGGTCGACGATCTCGCCATCTCAAGGAAGCCCTCGAGCGTCATGAGGCGCTCCCACCTGACCTTCGTCGTCTCGCACGAGCCGAAGCCCTCGTACGCGTTGAGCTCAGCCTCGATGTCGAACGATCGATAGAAGCGCGAATAGCCAGGGCTGTGCGCCTCCAGCAAATCCTCGTACGCTTCTAACAACGGCGAGCACTGCCATGCCCGATTGTTCTGCGCGACGGCAAGGACGCCTGCTTGCACCAGTGCTCGCTTCGCCTCTGCGTAGAATTGTGGGCGGTTGAACCATTGCAAGGCCTGAGCCGCCACGACAGCGCTCGCGCTGTCGTCGGCGATAGGCAGCGCTTCAGCGCGCCCTGCGCGGTACGTGACGTTGGGAGCCTCGGTCCCCTCCTCCGCCTGGCGTCGCATGCCCTCGCTCGGCTCCACGCCGATGATGTGGACCGACGCGTCCAACACCTCAGCGAGCGCGCGCGAGCTGATACCGGTCCCGGCGCCGACGTCGAGCACGATGCTGCCGGCGGCGGATCTCGCCGCGATCGGCGCCGCTATCGCCGCCAGTAGAGCGGCGGGGTAACCGGGGCGAGCGCGCGCGTAGTGCTTGGCCAGCGGGTCGAACGGCATTCCGGTCATGGCGGTGAAATGCCCGCGAGCAGACCCCCGCGCGCCACCATGTCTCGAAGCATCGGAGGAACCGGAGGGAACCGGCCTGACCCACCGGGCCAGGAGCACGTTCCGCGCCCGAGGTCGAACTCAATCGCGTCCCCTTCCTGTGGTCCGCCATCGATATCGAGTGCGGCGAGCTCGATCGCCGGCACGCCCAGGTTCCAAGCGTTGCGGAAGAAGATGCGCCCGAAGCGCGCCGCAAAGAACGCCTCGATCCCCGCCGCTTGAAGCGCGCTCACTGCCTGCTCGCGCGAGCTGCCGATCCCCAGCGTCCCACGGCAGACAAGCAAGTCGCCGCGCTGGACCGAACCAGCAAACCCGGGCAAGAGGTGCTCGAAGACGTGAGTCGCGAGCTCGCCGGGCTTCACCGTGCTGTGCTTGTGGCGCGCGGGTAGGATGTCGTCCGTTGATATCGTGCCGCTCACGCAGCGCGCGCGCCCGGTCATATCTCCGGCAGTTCAATCTCGTCGACCCGCGGCAAGCGACCGAGGACGGCAGACCAGGCGGCGACGAGCGGTGACGCGAGCCAGATTTCGGCCTTAGGATTGCCCATACGGCCGATAAAGTTCCGCGAAGTGGTCGCCACCACGGTGTCGTCGCTTCCGGGGATTGTACCCTGCGTCCCCACGCACGAACCACACCCCGGCGGCGTGACGATGGCGCCCGCGTCCAGGAGCGTCTCGATGGTTCCGTCGCCGATTGCGCGGCGGTAGACGTCAAGCGAGCCCGGCGTGACGAGGCAGTGGACAGACCGGGCGACCCTCCGCCCGCGCAAGACGCGGGCGACTTCAATGAGGTCGCTCGTGCGGCCGTTCGTGCAGCTGCCAATCATCACGTACTTCACCGCAGTTGTGGGACATTCGCTCAGCGGGGTGCCGAGCATCGGATTCGGTGGCCGCGCGACGAAAGGCTCTAGTCCGTCGATGTCCAAGGTGAGCACGTCTCCGCCAGGGCCCGGGTCGATCGACCGCATCCCGGCAGGCCGGCCCTCGCCTTCAGGTAAGAAGCAGCACTTGCACCCCTGCTCGACCGCCATGTTCGCGACGGTGGCCGCCCCGTCCAGCGTCAAGGCGCTGACCCAGTCGCCGCACCACTCGAGCGCACGGTACAAGAACGGCCCTTGCCCGCGTTCTGCGAGCGCGTACAGCATCACGTCCTTCGGCCCGGCCGCCGCCGATGGCCAGCCGCGCGTGCGCAGCCACACGGTCTCCGGCACTCGCAGCCACACCCTGCCGGTGACCATCGCCGCTGTGACGTCGGACGCGCCCATACCGAGCGCAAGGCATTGCACGACGCCACCGGTGCACGTGTGCGAGTCAGACGCTACTACGATCCGGCCGGGCTGGTATATCCCGGTCTCGAGTGCAATAACATGACTGATACCGCGTCCGGCCGGGAAGTACCCCACGCCGAGCTCTTCTGCGAAGTCCTCGGCCTCGCGCAGCCGATCGGTCATCGCTGCGGTGGGCGAAAGCACACCATGGTCGAAAAACACCGTCACGCGGGCGGGATCGAAGACACGCTCGAACCCGTTCTCCCGAAACAGGCGGCGGATGGTCGGGGTGTTGCCGTCCTGCAGATAGGCGTGATCGACCTCAACCACAACTAGTTGGCCAGGCTCGACCGTCCCGTCTACGAGGCGGCTCGCGATGATCTCCTCAACCAGCGGCATGAGTCCCCCGGACTTCCTCGAGCACAGCGAGAAGGTGCTCCGGTCCCCACGCAGGGGCGCCGAGGATCGACCGCTCGCGGATCAGGCGAAGGCACGCACTGACCTCAGCTTCGGTCGCGACGGTACGCTGCTCATCGAGGATCTTGCGCACCGCTGCGCGGCCGGAGTGCTTGCCGAGCACGATCCGGCGCGCCTGCCCGACGGATTCGGGTGCGAACGGCTCGAACGTCCCGTCGTCGCGCAGCAGCGCGTTCACGTGGATCCCTGACTCGTGAGCGAAGGCGTTCGCCCCGACAACCGGATACCATGGCGGCACCCCGATGCCGGTCGCCGCCGTCACCAGCCGGCTCAAGCGCAGGCAGTGCCGCGCGTCGACTCCGGTCTCGATCCCGTAAAGGCGCTGCAGCGCGAGAAGCGTCGCCGCGAAGTCCGGCATACCGGCCCGTTCGCCTATCCCGTTAACTGTGACGTGGAAGTACCGCGCTCCAGCGGCCAGGCCTGCCAGAGTGTTCGCTACGGCCAGCCCGAAATCGTTGTGCGTGTGGCACTGCACGTCGATCGTGGCCGCCTCGGTTACGGCCGTGACGATCTCGGCGTACCCCTCGGGCGTCAGCGCACCGATAGTGTCTGAGAGCCGCAAGCGGTCTGCGCCCGCCTCCGCGACTTGGTACGCGTACTCCAGCAGGAAGCCGCGATCGGCGCGCGCCACGTCCTCCGCGCTTATCGAGACGAATGCTCCACGTTCCTTCGCCAGCCCAATGAGCCCGCGGGCCGTCTCGAGCAGCCAGCCGCGATCCCGTCGGACGCTCGCCTCGAGCAGTCGGTCCGACGCAGGCAAGCCGATGTGAACGGCGCTGAAGCCCATGTCGAGGGCCTCTTGAACGTCCGCGCGAATGCCGCGGCTCCACGCAACGAGCGTAACTCCGTCATGCAGGTCACGCATGTGCCGGAGAGCGCGCTTCTCCTCGCCGCCCATCGCCGGTATGCCGGCCTCGATCCACCTTACCCCGGCTTCGATCAAGGCGGAACAGATTGAGATCTTCGTATCGAAGTCGAAGCCGACGCCAGGCGCCTGCTCACCGTCCCGCAGCGTTGTGTCCTCCAGGATGATGTCGTCGCGCATCCCGCCCGTCATCGGTAGAACTCCTCGAGCCGCCTCTGCGCGGCGACGAACGTCTGATATTTCAGCGCCGTGTCGATCCCATCGCACGTGTAGAGCACCCTCGCCGGCCGACCCTCACGCACTCCGAGCCCACCTTCCTCGTCCTGACACCCCGTGAGCCATGCGATCGCCCGATCGGCTGCGTCGGCAACCGGCTGATACAGCTCGGCCCCACCTGGACACTCGGTGCTCAACATAAGACAACGGACAGCATCGCAGGTCGAATCGACATCCTGCGCATCCCAGTGGCCGGCCGGATCCTGCAACGCAAGCAGTCCGCGCATGGCCGGAGCGATCAAGTCGCTCGCGGGATCGTGAAGCGTCACCTTCTGAAGCAGGTGCGCGGTGATCTCAACGGGAGATGAACTGGGTTTGTGGTACCAGAGCCCATCGACAGCCATTTGCGCCCCGATGAACCGCATGCCTCTGTCCAGCGCCTCGCTCCACGGCGGCGCCGGCTCGGCATCGCGCACCCCGAAGATCAATGTTCCTATCGACACGCTCGTAGCGTCGAGGCGATGCCAGCGCTTGTCCGTCCAGCCGCCGTCGGGATCCTGGCGCCCAGCAATGAAATTGAGTCCCCGTCGCACGACGTCAGCGATGACCTGATCGCGAAGCGCGCGATTGCTGCGCAAGAGCATCTGGCAGCAGAATGACGATGACCGGACGCGACTCTCCGGCTCATCGCGCCGGTCTCCCCAACCGCCGTCTTCGTGCTGCGCGGAGCACAGGGCGTCGATCTCGGCGCGATGGGCGGTGACATCGCCGCGCTGCACCCAAACCCTCACGACGTGGTTGACCGTCTCGAAGTCTATGTCTCTGGTCAGCGACCAGTGCGTCTGGTTCTGATTCACGTATTCGTCGGCGCGGGTTAGAAACTGCGTGACGTCCATTGCTCGTCCTCTCACGTCGAGATGTCAATGCAGGATCGACAGCGGCACGTGGCCGAGCGGCGTCCTGCCGGTCCGCGTCAACCAGTCGAGGCAGGCGAAGTAGTCGTCGACCATAATGAGAGCCTGGGCTCGGGTGAGCTCGCTCGTGTCGAAGCGCGCGGCAACGGTCGTCGCCGCGGCTGTCCGCCCGAGCGTGAACGCGAGCGTCGAGCGCGGCATGTGCCGCGGCGGATCCTCCTGCCGCACCACCAGACCATGAAACCGTATGGTGCCCCTCGCCGATAGCAAGCTCTCGGGCACAAAATTGATCGTCACGTCAGCGTCGTACGTCTCGGCGCGTCGATGGGTCCCCGCGGCGTGGGCCACGCGGAGCAATCGGGCATAGGGCAAGTCCTGATGAGCGTATGCGTCCAGCGCCGACGCGTGAACTTCTCGTCGCACCGCCGCCGCGGAGAGACCGTCGGCTAACTCGGCAACGAGAGCGACGCGCGTCGCGAACCAGCCGACGCTGCGGTCGAGCGACGGCCAGTGCCGCCCGGCGACTGGAGCTGGAAGTGCCAGGCGTCGCTGGCCGGTCACGCGGAAGAGAAATGCCTGCAACGCGCCCGCCCACAACATGAACGGGGTCATCCCGTTCGCTCGGGCGACTGCTTCGACACGGTGCGCAAGGCTGGGTGACACAGTCGCGTGCACGGTCTCGGCGCGCAGCCGGCGGTCCGCCGCCGAAGGTCGCTTCGCGAACGGAAGCGCGAAGTGCGGAGCAGGATCCGCCCCGCCGAGCCGGGCGAGCCAGTGACGCTCAAGCCTCGCGCCCAGCGGTCCGCGCAGGCGCTCGAGCGACCATGCAACGTAATGGTGGAACTGAACCGGCGCAGCTTCCCTCGACCCAGACGCCGGTAAAGTGCGATGCCACGTATAGGCGGCGCCGAGATCCCTCAGCAGGATGCCTAGAGACCATCCGTCGCAGATGAGATGCTCGACTACCAAGATGAGCGCGTGGGTCCGCTCGTCGACTCTCACCAGCGTGGCCCGCATGAGAGGCGGCCGGGCGTGATCGAACGGGGCATGCGTGCGCGCTGCGATCACGTCGCGCAGGACGGCGTCGCGGGCCGCGTCGGCGAGGTCGTGCAGGTCGACGTGGTCAAGCGGCACGTCGACAGCGTCGGTGGCAACCTGCGACCAGCCAGGATCGTCGAATTCGATGCGCAACCGCAACGCCGTGTGCCGCCGGACCGTAGCTCCGAGCGCCGCTTGGAGTGCGACCTCGTCGAGAGGTCCGGTTAAGTGCAAGACGGCCGACTCGTGATGGCGATACGGCGGGCGGCCCTGCAGGTGCGAGCGACGGTCGCGCTCAAGCCGGGCCTCCTGTTCGTCGGAGACGGGGTATCGGTCTGCGATTATCGCGGCGCGCAGCCGTCGGGAATAGGGTTCAGCGTTCATCGCGCGCCTAGCTCCGCGAGGAGGCTGCGGTAGGCCGCAAGACTGATTGTGGCTCCGCCGAATCGGAGCATGTGCGGGCTCGGCCGTTGCACGTCGCAAAGCTCCGCACCGGTCTGAGCCGCGTTGCGCAGCGCCGCGACGACTGCGGCGTTCCCGGCCCCGGAGACGTGGTGGAAACCACTGTCGATCGAGCACAGGCGCCCAATTCGGATCCCGAACGCGCCTCCGACAAGCCCGCCGTCGCCGATCACGGCGATGCAGGTGGCTAGTCCGGCGGCGAACATGGCGCGGTATATCTCGGCGACTGGGGCTGTCAGCCAGACCCTACGCGAAGCGGGATGGCTCGTCGCGCAGCCGGCGAGCACCTCGTCGAAGCTATCGTCGACACGGGTCTCCAAGCGGCTGTGTATGAGCGTGCGCCGCATGCGCCTGGGCACGTGCAGGCGCGTTGGGAAGAGCACACCCCGCGGATCCGCGGTCTCCCAATGGAGCCCAGAGTGATCGTCGACTGGAAACCATCCATGCAGGAAGCCAGTCACGATGTCGTCAAGATCGGGAGGACCGAGGGGCGGGGTCACCTCTGCGGAGTCGGACAATCCTCTTTCAGGCGACACCGGGCCCTCCCGCAGTGTGCCCGCCTGCGCTTCGCTCCGTCGCGCGAAGCGCCGCTCCGATTGCCGAAACGGTTCGGAGACGGAGGATGTCGGTGGGCTGCACGACGATGCCGTGCTCGCGGACCTGCGCGGCGATTAGAATGCTCACCAACGAATCGCCGCCAAGGTCAAAGAAGTCGTCTTGCGTCCCGGCGCTGGGCTGCTCGAGCATCTCGCGCCAGACCTCGAGCAAGCGATGCTCCCGTGGGTCCGTTGGTCGCCCGGCTCCCGTGGATCTCCACTCCGTTGCCGGCAGCGCATCGCGGTCCAGCTTGCCGTTCGCGGAGAGCGGGAGTGCGCCGATCACCCGGATCGCGATCGGCTCGCTCAATCCAGGCACGGACTCCTCGAGGTGCCGGGCGAGCCCGCCGAGGTCGGGGTGCGCGCCCGCATGCGGCACCACGAAGGCCTCAAGCCGATGACGGCCGGCCAGCGTGCGTGTGATCACGGCTCCGTCGCGGACGCCCGGCCATCCGTCTATTGCTACCTCCAGCTCGGCCGGATTGACCCGCCGACCCGCGATCTTGACCTCCAAGTCGCGACGACCGGCAAGGATAAGTTCGCCGTCAGCCGTGATCATGCCGATGTCGCCAGTCGCGTAGGCGCGATCGCCGGTGACAGGCGCTCGCACGAACCGTCGTTGCGTGGCTTCGGCGTCGTTCAGGTAGCCACGTGCGACCCCGGCCCCGGCGATCACGACTTCGCCCAGTTCTCCGATCTGGCATACGCTGCCGTGCTCGTTCACGATGAAGACGTCGGTGTTCGCGATCGGCCATCCAACTGTGAGTGGGTTGTCGTCAGGCGTGGTGCGGCGCGCCGTCGAGTCGAGCGTCGTCTCGCTCGGTCCGTAGACGTGCCATACCTCCGCCGCGCGCCGATGCAAGGCGCGGTTCAGCCCGGGCCGAAGCGCTTCTCCGCCGCACCAAACCTTTACCCGCTGATGGCGCCAGCCCAGCTCGAGCAAGATCCGCCAACCGGCCGGCGTCGCGTGGATAGCTGTCAGAGCCGGGTCGACCAGCTCGTTCACTAGCAGACGCGGATTGTGCCGAAGATCCCCCTCGCACAACAGGAGGGTCGCGCCATTCACCAAAGGCGAAAGGATCTCAAACGCTGCGATGTCGAACGTCAGCGGCGTGTGATGGGCCATCCTGCCTCCGGCCTCCAAGCGGAGCAGGGCTCCAAGCGCGACCACTGCGTTCGCAAGTGCGCCATGCTGCACTACGACCCCTTTCGGCCGCCCCGTCGTACCGGAGGTGAACACGACGTAGGCATCGTCAGTTTCGCGGACGACGCGTTGAGGCAGCGGGCCGTCGGTGGCAACGATCTCGCGAAGATGGTGGTCGAGCAGGATAGGCGCTCCGATGCCCGGCCCGACGTCGTCGATTGTTTCAACGTCGCATACGATCGCTTGGCAACTGGCGAACTCGCGCAGACCGGCGACTACTGACCAGGACTCTTCGAGGGGAAGCGGCACGATCGCGGCACCCGCGCGCATGACCCCGATCAACGCGGCCGGAAGCCACAACCTCCGTCGCAGCGCTACCCCTACCCGGCCTCCGGGGACCACACCCGCGCGTCGCAGATAGCTCGCGATCTGATTGGCTAGCAAATCGAATTCGCGGTACGTACTGGTCTCCGAGCCGCAAACGACCGCGATGCTCTCGGGCGCGCCTTCCGCGCGGTCCGCGATTATTCGCGGCACGCTCATCCTCGCCGGAAGCCGCATCTCCGGTCCTCGCACCGCAGCCAACCGGCCGTCCGATCCTGAAGCGATCCATGTGGTCGCGCCGCGTGGCGTCGGCGGCGGCATGCTGCTCCTCACGAACTGCGAGGGGGCCCTCACGCGCCCGCTCCGTGGAGAACCTCGCGCCGCCGGATCGCCTCCGCGTAAGCTGATTCGCGACCCTCGCCGAGCTTGAGACCGGTCAACTCAAAGAGATCGTCGAGCGGAAGCAGATCCCGCTCGACGTTGTGGGTAGTGCCTTCGGCTGCAATACGCCGCAGCGTTCCTGAGATCGCCTGGACCGAGGCACGGAGCGCTTGATTTGCGTAAATGACGAACTGGATACCGGCATCGAACAGTTGCTGCGCCGTGGCGTCATGGTAAGTAGTCGGGATCGCGATCGACGGCACGGCGGACTGCTCTCGCCAGGCGCGCGCGAATGAGATCACGTCATCTGCGCGCGGAGACTTCGAATGGATGACGATCGCGCTCGCCCCGGCGGCGGCATAGATTGCTGCTCGCTCGAGCGCATGCTGGACCGTTTCTCCCGCGATCAACGCCTCGGTCCGCCCAATCACCAGGAAGTCAGGATCACGACGCGCGACGAGCGCAGCGTGCAGCCGCGTGGCGAACTCATACGGATCGGCGAGTTGGTGCCCCTCCCGAAAGCTGTTGTGCTTCGGAACGACCTTGTCCTCGATGCACATCCCAGCAACGCCGCGGGTCTCGAGCATGCGCGCGGTCCGAGCGACCGCGTCCGGAGGCCCAAAGCCGGTATCGCAGTCTGCGATGACCGGTAGGCTCGTCATGCGGTTGATCGCCTCGGCGGCGGCCACCAACTCGGTCATCGTCAGCAGGCCGCTGTCGGGCAGCCCCGACAACGCTGAGATGCAGAGGCCGCTGGCCCAAATGGCGTCGAAGCCCGCGTCCTCCGCTACGCGAGCCGTCAGCGCATCGCCAGCTCCCATCACAATGAGGCGCTCCTTGGCCTCCAAGCGCTTCCGAAACAACGCAGTCTTCGGTGTGATGGTCACACTGCTTCTCCACGCTCAAACGCGGCACTCTCGTGCCGCTGACATCGCTTCGCGCCGCCGAGTGGATGCGCCTGCACCCGCCCGACGACCCGTCCGCCCGTATCGTCGTCCACTGGCCGCAACCCGCTTCGGTGCGGGCGCCATTTACTGATTGTATCACTCCCAAGAGGATCGGCGCGAGACACGACGGGGCGCTGTGGCTGTGGGACCCGCGCACACCCAACGACCCCGGCCGCGAACTCGGCCAGCATTACCACGAGGTGGGGCGGTCGCGTTCACCGCCGACGGGCAGATCGTTTCCGGCGGCAACGACGGGGCGCTGCGGCTGTGGGACCCGCGCACACCCAACGACCCCGGCCTCGAACTCGGCCACCACGACCGCGGGGTGGGGGCGGTCGCGGTCACGCGCGTGGGCAGATCATCTCCGGCGGCGGCGACCGGGCGCTGCGGCTGTGGGACCCGCGCACACCCAACGACCCCGGCCTCGAACTGGGCCGCCACGACGACTGGGTACGTGCGGTCGCGGTCGCTGCCGACGGGCGACAAGTCATCGGAGCGGGACCTGGTGTCACATTGTTCGAGGTCACCGCCAGCGGCTCGTGAGCTGCTCACGACCCCGATCGCCGCGAGAACCCGAGGATCCCCATACGGAACGAAGAAGCGCGGACGGCTCTTGAGCTCCGACGGTCGTCTCGGCGCCGCTGACGTCGGTCTCGGTTTGGCGGAAACCGCGCCTCCGCTGACGATCGCATCCGCACCCGACTCGCCGGACGGCCGGCGACTGCTTCGGACGCAGCAATCGTGGGTACCGCGGTCCCTCGGCGGTCGCGTCAGAACCGAAAGGACGAGTCGGCGAGCGCGATCGTCGGCGATCGAGCGGCGCCCGCTCCTGCGCGGGCGCGCAGGCGTGGGCCCCCGCATGGTTCTCCGTGATACCACCGATCCGTCGCCGGACGCGGATGCCGCACTCGTGGGCCGGACGCGGGCGGCCTCCGGGCCCGCCGATGCTGGCGGCTTCCGCCTTCGGCCCTCCCTCTCGCGTAAACGCCGTCGTACTGCAAACGACTGCAACTAGCGCTATCTCACGCTATATTGTATTCTCAAGGGCGCGTTTCAAGGAGGAGTTGAAGTTGCCGCCCTCGAAATCTCATAGCGCGCCGCGCCGGAGGCAGCATGACGGGCGAGCCCACTGAACTCGCGGCGGCGATCGTCGGCGCCCTCGACGAGCCCGCGCTCGACCGCCTCGCCGACTTGCTGGCGGCTCGGCGCACGCATACGACGCCACGCGCCGCTCAGGCGCCCGGCGCGACCGGCTCGCCCTGCTCTACGCCGACGATGGCAGCGCCGTGGCAGCGCCAGAACGCAGCGCAGGGCGAACGGCGACCGGTACCGAAGACGCGAAAATGGCGGATTTGCAGGCTTAACGCAACGCAGCGCAGTAGGGCGCAAACGCCTGCGCTGACTTCACACGCGAGAGGTCGCAGGTTCGAAACCCGCCGCGCCCATCTGACCCGGCTACGTTCCGCAGAACGTGCGGTAGGCCCCGGAGCTCGGCGGGGCCGGTACGGCGTATCGCTCAAGACCGGGTCGTTCGTCAAACGGCTGGGCGAGCGCCTCCAGCAGGCGGTGGAACGGGCCGAGGTCGCCGGCGCTGGCCGCCTCGAGCGCCTCCTCCACTTCGTGGTTTCGGGGTATGTAGACCGGATTTACCCGGTCCATCGTGGCGGCGATCGTCTCGGGGTCGGCCGCCTCGGCGGAGAGCTGGGCCCGCCAGCGCGGCCACCACGCGTCGAGGGCGGCCGGCTCGGCGAAGAGCGACCTCGCCGGTCCCGCATCTCCGCGCACCGACGACGCGAGCGCCCGGAAGAACGAGGTGAAGTCGACCGCTTGTGCCTCGAGCGCCACCAGCAGGTCGGAGATAAGGCGCTCGTCCCCTCCGGCGCCGGCGGCCAGGCCAAGCTTGGCATTCATCCCGCGGACCCAGTGCCCGTCGTAGCGGTCGGGGAAGGTGTCGAGCACCTCCGCGGCCTCGGCGAGCGCCGTCTCCGGCTCGGCATCCCACACCGGGAGCAGCGTCTCGGCCAGCCGCGCGAGGTTCCACTGTGCGATGGGCGCCTGGTTGCCGTAGGCGTAGCGCCCGCCATGATCGATCGAGCTGAACACCGTGGCCGGGTCGAAGGCCTCCATGAAGGCGCACGGGCCGTAGTCGATGGTCTCGCCGGAGATCGCCATGTTGTCGGTGTTCATCACGCCGTGGACGAAGCCGACGAGCATCCACCGAGCGATCAGCGAAGCTTGGGCGTCGACCACGGACTCGAAGAACGCCCGGTACGGATTCTTCGCCTCGAGCGCTTGCGGGTGGTGACGGGCGATCGCGTGATCGGCGAGACGCCGCACGAGCGCCCGGTCACCGGCGGCTGCCGCGTACTCGAAGGTGCCGACGCGGATGTGGCTCGCCGCCACGCGCACCAGCACGGCACCGGGCAGCCGCGTCTCCCGGACGACCTCCTCGCCGGTCGCCACCACGGCGAGCGCCCGGGTCGTCGGGATGCCCAGCGCATGCATCGCCTCGCCGATCACGTACTCGCGCAGCATCGGACCGACCGCAGCCTTTCCATCGCCGCCTCGCGCGAACGGCGTCCGACCCGAGCCCTTCAGGTGCAGGTCCCGACGCCGCCCGCGGACGTCGAGCACCTCGCCGAGCAGGAGGGCTCGTCCGTCGCCGAGGCGGGGTGAGTACCCGCCGAACTGATGGCCGGCGTAGGCCTGCGCGACCGGCGACGCGCCGGCGGGCGCGGGGTCGCCGACGAGAGCGGCGACACCGTCGGCCGCTCGCAGCGCATCCGGATCGACGCCCAACTCCATGGCCAGCGCCTCGTTGAGCGCCAACAGCCGCCGAGCCGGTGACCGGTCCGCCTGCCAGGGCAGGTACAGGCCTTCCAGTTCGCGGACAAAGGAGTTGCCAAACGCGAACAGCGGCGGGGAAGCGACGCTCACCGACTTCAGACTACGCGTCGAGCGCGCAGTCCTCGGCGAGCCGCATGCTCCGGCGGAGCGTCCCGGGGCGCGGTTCGGATCGGCGGGGCCCGGGCACCCGCGGAACCACCGCCGACCCAGCGCCCACAGATGCCGCCCAGCCGTGTAGCGAGCGCCGCGAGAGATCCGGCTGGGACGGCCCGGGCGCCAGACCAGCGCGCGTCGATTCGGCGGGCCCGCCGCCGGCAACCGCCCGGCGGCCGAAATGCGCAACGCGTACTCAGGTTAAGACCCGGCGGAGCCGCCAGGTCCCCCGGGCGCCGTCGCAGCCGGCCGGCGCGGCGACGCTTCGGGCCGGGCGCCGTCGCGCCTGGCCGGTGTGGTGCCGCTTGGCACTATTGCCACATAACCAAGTGCTCACATTGACTTAACCTGAACGCTCCTCTCACCGGATTATCGGCCCCGCCTTATCTTCTCTTTAACTTACGTTGGTGGACTCAGCGCCTCACCCAAGCCGACGACGGAGTGAGGTAACCTTGTGAGCACCGAGCACGCAGCGAGTAGACGAATGCTGAACAAGGTGCCCGAGGTGATCGTGTTCTTCTGGATCATCAAGATCCTCTGCACCACCGTCGGGGAGACGGCCGCCGACCTCCTCAACACGAATCTCAACCTCGGCTTGACCGGTGTCACATACATCATGGGCAGCCTCCTCGTCGCGGCGCTCGTCGTCCAGTTCCGCTCCCGCAGGTACGTTCCAGTGAAATACTGGACCGCCGTCGTTCTCATCAGCGTGGTCGGGACGCTGATAACCGACAACCTCACCGACAACTTCGGCGTCGCCCTGAGGACGACGACGATCGTCTTCGCCATCGCCCTCGTCGCCACCTTCGCCTGGTGGTACGCCAGCGAGCGGACGCTCTCCATCCACACCGTCTTCACGACCCGCCGCGAGGCCTTCTACTGGCTGACCGTGCTCGTGACCTTCGCCCTCGGCACGGCGGCCGGCGACTACCTCGCCGAGACCCTGGCCATGGGCTATTGGAAGTCGGCGCTCCTGTTCGGCGGGGCCATCGCACTGGTGGCCCTCGCTCACTTCCGGCTGAAGCTGAACGCGGTCGTCGCCTTCTGGGTCGCCTACGTCCTCACCCGACCGCTCGGCGCCTCGATCGGCGACTACCTGTCCCAGCCCCGCGACTCCGGCGGCCTCGCCCTCGGCACGACGCTGACCAGCCTCCTCTTCCTCGCCGCGATCTCCGGCGTCATCGTCTACCTGACCAAGACCCGCCGCGACGAGATCCCGACCCCACCGCCCGGCGGCGAGCGCGCCGGCGATCCCGCCGGCGCCGCCCATCCGCACCCGGCCAGCCATCACGCCGGCCCGGCCCCGGCGGTCGAAGGATCGAATGCCTGACCCAGTGACCACCCCGGCCTGAATCGCCCACGCAACGACCGAGCGATTCGCCATCATGGCTCGAATCCTGCCTTCACCGGCCGTCCGTCCCGTGACCCCCGGCCAGACCCGGCCGCTCCGCCACGCCGTCCTGCGTCCGCACCAGGCGCTCGGCGACCTCGCGGCCAGCGAGCCGCCGGGGGCGTTCGCCGTCGGCGCCTTCGCCGACGGCGGCGAGCTCGTCGCCGTCGGGCTGATCGGACCGGACGGGGAACCCGGATCCTGGCGGGTGCGCGGGATGGCCACGGCCCCCGCAGCCCGCGGCCGCGGTCTCGGCACGGCCGTGCTCGAGGCCCTCCTCGAACACGCGACGGCTCACGGGGCGCAGCGGGTCTGGTGCAACGTCCGCACACCGGCCCGATCCCTCTACGAGCGCGCCGGCTTTCACCCGGTGTCCGAGGAGTTCGAGCTTCCCGACATCGGCCCCCATCTGGTGATGGAGCGACTCATGCCGGTCGGCGCCTTGCAAGCCACCCGTCAAGGGCGATCGGCGCCTTAGACTCACCTGATGTTCACGGCGCCCCCCGTCGAGCCGGAGGAGAGTGCGCGAGCGGTGATCCGATCGTGGTGATCGTCGCGAGCTCGGTCTTTCGGGACCGCGACGACCGGCTCGCCCCGCGGAGGCTCGGCCTGAGGACCGTCGCCCTGGTGCTGGCCTGCGGCCTCGCCGGCCTGCTCGCCCCCGCCGCCGCCCTCGCCGACCCCGCCGCGCCCGTGTCGGGCGGGGTCGTCCTCGCGGACGGCGCCGCGCCCCCGGCCGCCACCCCGACCACCGTCCCGGCCCCGCCACCGGCCCCCGACGCCGGGCTCCAGACCCTCCCCCGCGTCGGTGGCGCCCCCGTCCCGACCCCCGTCGCCGCGCCGAACGGCCCGCCGGTCGTCGCCGTGCAGGCGCCCCAGACGGTGACCGGCCACAAGCCGGTCCCTCCGGCGACGGGTGGCCCGGTGGCGGCGGTGGCCAAGCCGGTGGCGACGCAGTTCCGGGCGGCGACCGGGGTGCCGCTCCCGGCGAACCCGACGCTCTCGCTCGTCCCGCTCGGCGCGGTCCCGATCGGCGTCCCGAACTTCTTCATCGACACCTTCCGCATCCCCCCGTTCCTGCTCCCCATCTACCAAGCCGCCGGCGTCGAATTCGAAGTCCCCTGGCAGGTCCTCGCCGCCGTCAACGACATCGAGACCAACTACGGCCGCAACCTCAGCGTCTCCAGCGCCGGCGCCCTCGGCTGGATGCAATTCCTCCCCGAAACCTGGAAGCAATACGGCGTCGACGCCAACGGCGACGGCGTCAAAGACCCCTACAACCCCGTCGATGCGATCTTCGCCGCCGCCCGCTTCCTCCACGCCGCCGGCGCCTCACAAAACCTCCGCGGCGCGATCTTCGCCTACAACAACGCCAACTGGTACGTCGACAGCGTCCTCCTGCGCGCCAAGCTCGTCGGCGGCATGCCCGCCGACCTCGTCAGCTCCCTCACCGGCCTCACCGACGGCCTCTTCCCCGTCCACGCCGCCGCCAAATACGCCGACGACGTCACCGAAACCGCCATCCTCGCCCACCAAGCCAGCGCCCAGACCACGGCGACGAACATCTACGCCCAGCCGGGCGCGCCGGTGATCGCCGTCAAGGACGGCCTGATCACCGCAAGCGGCCAATCCCCGTCCCTGGGGCGGTTCGTCGCCCTGCGCGACGGCGCCGGCAACACCTACACCTACAGCCAGCTCGGGCGCGTCTCCTCCCTCTACGCCGCCCCCCGGGCGGCGGCGGCAGCGGCCCCGGTCGCGCGCGAGGTCAAGGTCCCCGCCGACCCGGCGCCCCGGGCGCCCGCCTCCGCCGGCCACCAGCCGGCCGGTCCGACGGCCGCCCCGGTCCCCGTAGCCCCGTCCCCGGCCGCGCCCCCGGCGACCGACACGGCGGCGTCCGGGCCCCAGCGCCTCTTCGCCTACCCGGCCCGCCGGGCCGCCTACGCCGCCGGCGGCTGGCGCCAGATCGCCCACCCCGCCCCGGCCGACCTCTCGGCCTACCTCGTCGGGAACCCCGACCTCAAGCGCGCCGACGTCGAGCTCAGGCCGCTCGTCCCGGGCGCCGAGGTCATCGCCGGGACGATCCTCGCCCGGATCGGGCCCGCCGCCCCCGGGGCCGCCCCCCACCTCGGCTTCCAGATCCGCCCGGCCGGGAAGAACGCCCCGCTGATCGACGCCAAGCCGATCCTCGACGGCTGGAAGCTGCTCGAGGCCACGGCGATCTACCGCGCCGCCGCGCTCAACCCGATCGTCGGCCAGAACCCGACCATCGGCCAGATCCTGCTCGAGAGCAAAGCCCAGCTCCAGCGCCAGGTCCTCGTCGACCCGGCGATCGACATCTACGCCTGCGGGCGGCGGGACATCGCGGCGGGGCTGATCGACCAGCGCGTCCTCGCCACGCTCGAGTTCCTCTCCGCCTCGGGCTTCAACCCCAACGTGACCGCTCTGCGCTGCGGGACGCCGCTCGCCGGGCCGACCGCGGCCGGGGCGGCCGGCGACGGGGTCGACATCGCGGCGATCAACGGCATCCCGGTGCTCGGCCACCAGGGCGCCGGCTCGATCACCGACCTCGCGATCCGCCGGCTCCTCACCCTCCAGGGCAGCTTCAAGCCGCGGGAGATCGACAGCCTGATGAGCTACCCGACGGCCGACAACACGTTCGCCATGCCCGACCACGCCGACCGCATCCACGTCGACTTCGCCGCCGCCTACCCCGCCCTGGCCAGGTCCGGCCAGGCCGACGCCTGGCTGCTCAATCCCCGCCAGTGGCTGCGTCTGATCACCCGGCTCGACCAGCTCCCGAGCCCGACGGTGGCCACCCGGCCGTCGACGGCGGCGATCCCCGCCGGCCTCCCCCACTAGTCCGCCGGCCGGGTCAGTCGGCGACGGGGAGGCGCTCGAGCACGCCGGCGATTCGCAGCACCCGCCGGACCGGCTCCGACGGGCGCCGGATCGTCATCCGACCGCCGCCGGCCTCGGCGCGGCCGGCGGCGGCGATCAACAGCCTGATCCCGCTCGAGTCGAGGAAGCTCAGCCCGGCCAGGTCGAGGACGATCCGCCGGACGTCCGTCGCCTCGACGCGGACAAGCTCGCGTTCGACGAGCTCGGCGTTGGCGAGGTCGAGCTCTCCATCCAGGCTGATGGTCTGGACCTCCCCTTGGCGGCTCGACGCGATTGACAGCTCGCCGAGCGCGAATGCCGGCTCGGCCGTCGTCTCTTCGGGGAAAGCGCTGTCGGTCATCGAAGCACGCTGGTCTCGCCCGGGTCCTCCGACCCCCTCCCCACGCCGGCCGGCGCGCGGAACCCGAGCCCGGCCGCCTCATGGATCCGCCGGTCGGCCGCGAGCGTAGCACGACCGTTCGTGCCATACGCCACAGGCACCCACCGCCCTCGCCTACCCTTGGTCGGGTGACCGGCGACGACATGGTCGGGACCCCCGCCGGGGGTCGCGCGCCCCGGGTCCGCGGCCCGCGGCTGCGCCGGTCGATCCTCCGGCGGGCCGGTGAGCTCGCGTCGCTCGAAGGGCTCGACCGGGTTTCGCTCGGGCGGCTAGCCGCGGCGATGGAGATGAGCAAGAGCGGCCTCTACGCCTACTTCACCTCCAAGGAGGATCTCCAGCTGGCGACGATCGACTCCGCCTGGCTGATCTTCGCCGAGCATGTCCTCGACCCGGGCGACGCGAGTCTCGACGTCCTGCTCGAGCGCTGGGTCGCCTACTACGAGCGCGAGGTGTTCCCCGGCGGCTGCCTGTTCGTCACCGCCGGCATGGAGTTCGCCAACCGCGAAGGTCCCGTCCACGACGCCCTGGCCGCGGCGATCGACCGCCAGCTCGCCGCGCTCGAGCGGGCGATCGTCCGGGCCCGGGAGGCCGGCCGCCTGCCCGCGGGGACCGACGCCGGCCAGCTCGGCTTCGAGCTCCACGCGCTCCTCGCCGCCGGCAATCAGCGCTTTCGGATGAGCCGTGACCCCGTCGCCTTCGCTTGGAGCCGGACGGCGATCGCCCGGGCCCTCACCCCGCCCGGCGGCTGAGCCGCCCGGCCGGCGGGCCGTCAGCCGGCCCGAGACGGGCTCAAGCGCGCCCGGTCACGCCCGGCGCCCTTGGCCAGGTAGAGCGCCCGGTCGGCGTCGGCGACCAGCTGCTCGGCGGTCGACGGGCACTCCCAGACGGCGATCCCGGCCGACGCGGTCAGCCCGGCCGGCATGCCGGCGCGCAGCCGCGCGACCGTCTCCAGCGCCGCCGCGCCATCGCAGCCGGGGAGCACGAGCCCGAACTCCTCGCCGCCGATCCGCGCCACCAGATCGATCTCGCGGATCTCGGCCCGCCAGCCGCCGGCGATCTCGCGCAGGGCGACGTCGCCCGCCGGATGACCGTGGCCGTCGTTGAACGCCTTGAAGTGGTCGACATCGAGGAGCACGACGGCGAGCGCGTAGCCGAGCCGCTCGGCCCGGCGGACCGCGACCGGCAGCTCCTCGTCCCAGGCCCGGCGGTTGGCCAGGCCGGTCAGGGCGTCCGTCCGCGCCTCGCGGGCGAAGCGCCGCGTCAGCTCCCGCCGCTCGAGCTCGTTCCCGACGAGCACGGCGATGTCGGCGAGCGAGTCGAGGTGTCCGGCGTCCCACCGGCGCGGAGCGTGGTCGATGGCGCACAGGCTCCCGAGGACGTGCCCGGTCGGGGAGACGATCGGGAAGCCGGCGTAGGCGATCACGTCCAGGTCGACGATCGCGAGGTTCCCGCTGAGGACCGGGTCGGTCCGCGCGTCCTCGACGACGAGCGGGGCCGCGTTGGCGACGACGTGCTGGCAGAAGGAGTGCGACAGCGGCGTCTCGCGGGCATCCGCCCACGGCTGGGGCAGGCCGCACAGGCCGGCGAAGTACTGGCGCGTGTCGCTGACCACCGAGACGAGCGCGACCGGGACGTCGGCCACCGCCGAGGCCAACCGAGCGAAACGGTCGAACATCGGCTCCGGGCCGCCGCCGTCGAAGAGCCGCTCGGAGGCGAGCGCGGCGAGCCGCGCCGGGTCGGCCACCGCCGCCTGGAGGAGCGCCGTAGAGGCGACCGGGGGCCGGGCGCGGCGTGGAGAGGAAATCTGTCCAGACATCGGCTCTACGTCTATCCATCGACACGGGCCCGGCCGACCTTGAGGCGGCGGTTGTACTGTGGCGGCGTGGCCGCCGTCCGCGACTCGCCGTCCCGCGTCGCCGTGATCGGCGCCGGCTTCATCGGGACCCACGTGGCCGCCGCCCTCCTCGAGGCGGGGATCGAGACGTCGGTGATCACCCGCTCGCCCCCCGACGCCCGGAAGCTCAGCCTGCTCGGCGGCGCCCGTCTGGCCGTCGTCGACGCCAGCTCCCGTCACCTGCTGGAGCCGCACCTCGCGGATGTCGACCACGTGATCTTCTGCGCCTCCGGGCTGATGCCGGCCGAGTCCAATGGCGACCCTCTGGCCGACGCCCAGCTATCGCTGCCGCCGCTCCTGAATGTCCTCGAGATCCTCCGCCAACGCCCCGCCCGGGGGATCACCTTCCTCTCCTCGGGCGGCACGGTCTACGGCCCGTCCCGATCGGAGCTGATCGCCGAGGATCATCCGACCGAGCCGATCACCTCATACGGGATCATGAAGCTCGCCTGCGAGAAGTACGTGCGCATGTACGAGCAGCTCTACCGGGTCCCGGCCACGGTCCTCCGCTGCGCGAACGTCTACGGCGAGGATCAGCCGGCGATCCGCAGCCAGGGTGTCGTCGCGGTGATCCTCGATCGCGCCGCCCGCGGGCAGCCGATCCCCGTCTACGGCGACGGTTCGATCGTCCGCGACTTCGTCTACGTCGGCGACGTCGCCCGGGTCATCCTCCGGGTGATCGCCGCCGGCGCCCGCCCGCCGGTGGTCAACGTCGGCTCCGGCTCCGGCTGCTCGCTGGCCCGGCTCGTCGCGCATGTCGCCGAGCTCCTCGGGCGCCCGCTCGAGGTCGATCGGCGGCCCGACCGGGGGTTCGACGTCCCGCGGATGGTGCTCGACATCGCGCTGGCCCGGCGCGCGCTCGCCTTCACGCCCACGCCGCTCCCCGACGGCCTGCGCCGAACGGTCGCCGGCCGCCCGGGTACCTTCCCGTGATGGACGCCACCGATCGCCTGAACGAACTCGACCGCCGCCACCTCTGGCACCCGTTCACCCAGCAGCAGGGGTGGGTCGACGACCCGGCGCCGGTGATCGCCCGGGCGGAGGGGACGACGCTCATAGACACCGACGGGCGCGCCTACATCGACGGGGTCTCCTCGCTCTGGTGCAACGTCCACGGGCACCGCCACCCGGCGATCGACGCGGCGATCCGGGCTCAGCTCGACCGGGTCGCCCACTCGACGATGCTCGGCCTGACCCACGCCCCGGCGATCGAGCTGGCCGCCCGGCTGGCCGCGCTCGCCCCGGACGGCCTGACTCGGGTCTTCTTCTCCGACAGCGGGTCGACCGCCGTCGAGGTCGCCCTGAAGATGGCCTTCCAGTGGTGGGCCCAGCAGGACGGGGCGGCCGCGGCCCGGAGGCGGGGCTTCGTCTGCCTGCGCGACGCCTACCACGGCGACACCCTCGGGTCGGTCTCGGTCGGCGGGATCGACCTGTTCCACGCCTGCTACGAGCCGCTCCTGTTCGGGGCCCGGCAGGTCGACGCCGGCGACGTCGGGCAGCTCGCCGCGCTGCTCGAGGCCGACGGCCGGGAGATCGCCGCGATGATCGTCGAACCGCTCGTCCAGGGGGCCGCCGGGATGCTCGTCCATCCCCCCGGGTACCTCCGGGCCGTGCGCGAGCTCTGCGACGCCCACGGGGTGCTCCTGATCTGCGACGAGGTGGCGACCGGCTTCGGGCGGACCGGGCGGATGTTCGCCTGCGAGCACGAGGGCGTCACCCCCGACCTGATGTGCGTCGCCAAGGGGCTGACCGGCGGCTACCTCCCGCTGGCGGCGACGCTGGCCACCGAGCGGATCTACGCCGGCTTCCTCGGCGCCCACGAGGAGTGGCGGACCTTCTTCCACGGCCACACCTACACCGGCAACCCGCTGGCCTGCGCCGCCGCCCTGGCGACCCTCGAGGTGTTCGAGGAGGAGCGGACGCTCGAGCGGCTCGAACCGAAGATCGGGCTGCTCGGCCGGCTGCTCGACGACCTGGTCACGCCCCTGGCGGCGGTCACCGACGTCCGGCGCCGGGGCTTCATGGTCGGGATCGAGCTCGGCGGCCACCCGGCCGCCGCCCGGATGGGCCATCAGGTGACGCTGGCCGCCCGCGCTCGGGGGGCGATCATCCGGCCGCTCGGCGATGTCGTCGTGCTCATGCCCCCGCTGGCCATCGCCGACGACGAGCTCCGACGGCTGGTGGCCATCACCGCCGGGGCGATCACCGAGGCGACCGGCGCGAGCCGGGCAGCGACCACCGGCGCGAATCAGTCGTCGTAGGGGACGAAGTCCTTTTTGCGGGCCCCGCACACCGGGCAGTACCAGGTGTCGGGGATGTCCTCGAACGCCGTCCCCGGCGGGATGCCTCCGTCCGGATCGCCGTCGGCCATCTCGTAGATGTAGCCGCACGACTCGCAGACCCAGCGCTCTGTCCCGGTGGTCATGGACCGGAAGACTACCCGGCCGGTAGGGTGGCGGGCGATGGCCGCCGAGCTCTCCCCCGACGAGGTGGACCCGGCCGGCCGCGTCGGCTCCGGTCCGCCGGCCCGGGCGCGCCCGGCCGCCTCGATCATCCTCGTCCGGGACGGCGGCCCCGGAGCCGCCGCCGAGATCGAGGTGCTCCTGGTCAAGCGCAACCCCGCCGCCCGCGTCATGGGCGGGGTCTGGGTCTTCCCGGGCGGCGGGGTCGACCCGGCCGACGGCGAGGGCGACCGGGCCCACCGGGCGGCGGCGGTTCGCGAGCTGGCCGAGGAGGCCGGGATCGACGGGGTCGACCCGGCCGAGCTGGTCAAGTTCTCCCGCTGGATAACCCCGGTCGAGCTGGCCGTCCGCTTCGACACCCACTTCTTCCTCGCCCGCCTCCCGGCCGGCCAGGAGCCGCGGATCGACGGGCAGGAGTGCGTCGCCTCGGAGTGGCTGACCGCCCAGGCCGCCCTCGACGGCCACGCCGACGGGCGGACCCTCCTCGTCTTCCCGACCATCCGCCAGCTCGAGCAGCTTCGCGACTTCACGAGCGTCGAGTCGCTCCTCGACCACGCCCGGTCGCACGAGGCGCCGACCAGCCGCCCCCGGGTGACGGTGACCGGGGGGACCGCCCAGGTGGTCATGCCCGGCGAGTAGGCTTGCGGTTCGATGGCTCCCGTCCCGTCTCGCGACGCCGCCGCGTCCCCGCCGCCGTCGGAGGAGGCCCCGGGCCTCACCGTCGCGGTGACCGGGCCGACCGGGGAGATGGGGCAGGCGTTCATCCGCGCGCTCGAGCGGACGCGGAAGGTCGCCCGGGTGGTCGGGATGTCGCGGAGCCCGTTCGACCCGGCGGAGCACAAGTGGAGGAAGACCACCTACCGGCGGGGTGACGTGCTCGACCGGGCGGCGGTCGACGAGCTGGTCGCCGGGGCCGACGTCGTCGTCCACCTCGCGTTCATCATCCACGGGTCACTCGAGGAGAGCCGGCGGGTCAACCTCGACGGGTCGCGCAACGTCTTCGAGGCCGCCGTCGCCGCCGGCGCCCAGCGTCTGATCTACACGTCCTCGGCCGCGGCCTACGGCTTCCACAAGGACAATCCCCCGCTCCTGCGCGAGGACGATCCGGCGCGGGGCACCGAGGCCCACCAGTACTCGGCCCAGAAGGCGGAGGTCGAGGCCCTCCTCGCCGAGATCGTCGGGCCGTCGGCGACCGCGGCCTACGTCTTCCGGCCGAGCATCGTCGCCGGACCCGACGCACCGCTCCTGATCGAGAAGATGCCCTACACCCAGCTGTCCGGCCGGATCCCCGGCGGCGTCCAGCGCCTGCTCGACGGGATGCCGATCCTCAAGCCGGTGCTCCCCGACCCGGGCATCCCCTTCCAGATCGTCCATCACGACGACGTCGCCCAAGCCCTGAAGGCGGCCGTCCTCGGCCGGGGGGCTCCCGGCGTCTACAACCTGGCCGGGCCCGGGGAGATGACGCTCAAGGACCTCGCCGACGAGCTCGGCTGGTACTCGATCCCCGTGCCCGAGGTCGCCGTCGACGCGGCGGCCGAGATCGTCGCTCGCCTGTCCTTCCTCCCGGCCGAGGCCCAGTGGATCAACGCCCTGCGCGAGCCGGTCATGATGGACTCGACCAAGGCCCACCGCGAGCTCGGCTGGCGCCCCAAGCACGAGGCCCGCGAGACCGTCCGGGCGACGATCGCGGCGAACCGGCTGAGCCGGATGGTGCGCTGAGCGCGGCCGGGTCCGGGCTCGGCGGCGGCCGACGGCGGGGTGTCGCCGACGCCCGGTTTTCCGGCCAGCCAGTTTGATCATCAGCGGCAGCTCGGCCACGGCGCCGACCGCCGCCTCCCCGGCACGGCGCACGCACGAGAGGGGGCGGCGGCGCGACCACCGGGCCGCCGCCCGGTCAGCCCAACGCCTGCCTTTGAGCCCGAGCGAGCGTGACCTCCGGGCTCAAGCTCGCACCCGGTGTTCGTCCGCTGCGAGCCCCCGCCGACCGAGGGCGTTGGCGCTCGCTCCTGGGCGAACGGGTAAGCGCTTGGCCGGCGGCAGGTCCGCCGGCGTCAGTTTGGGCGGTAGCGCAGACCGTCGAGCGCGACGCTCAGGATCTGATCGAGGGCAGCCGCATCCGTGGTCTGGATCTTCGCGATCCCGACGACCATCGGCAGGACCTCGTCGATGGAGACGTCGCGTCGCACGGCGCCGGCTTCCTGCGCGCGCTCGAGGAGCGGCTCGCCTGAGCCGTAGAGCGCTCCGCGGCAGCCCTTGAAGACATCGGAGTCGCGGTTGGTCGCGGAGAGCTCTTCGGCGAGCGCCTGCTTGGTGGTCACGTAGGCGACGAACCGGCGCAGCCAGCCGACGAGGGCGTCCCACGGCTCGGTGTCGCGCAGGTCGTCGGCCGAGCGGCACAGCGCTTCGACCTCCTCGAGGTACACGGCTTCGATCAGGTCCCCCCGGGTCGGAAAGTGCCGGTACAGCGTCCCGATGCCGACGCCGGCCCGCCGCGCGATGTCCTCGAGCGAGGCCGAGCGGTCCCGTTCAGTGAAGGCCTCGCGGGCAGCGGCGATCAGCTGGTCGTAGTTGCGGCGCGCGTCAGCGCGCTTGGGACGGCGGGGGAGAGCTGGTTGTTGCGTTTCTGTTGCGGACATCACGGTCGGCCCTTGACAAAGCGGAGGGTGCCTCCCTATCCTTCCCGAGGAAGCGGAGACTGCCTCCACATCATGGCAGGAGGCGCCCTCCATTTTACACGCAGCTCCCCGAGAAAGGAAATCAGTGAGACAAGGTCCCCTGGCGGGTCGCTATCCGGCCGCCGCCGCGATGGTGATGTTCGCCCTCATCCCGTATCTGGCGCTGTCGGCGGCCATCGGACCGGTCACCCCAATCATCGGCCGCGATCTGCACATCAGCCCGCAGGCGATGAGCATCGGCGGCGGGATGGCCAATGCCGCCTACGCGATCGGGACGGTGATCGCGGTCCAGCTCGCGCAGCTGCTGCGCCAACGGCGGATCATGCTCTGCTACGTCACGCTGCTGGTGATCGGATCGGTCCTCGCGGCGGCGGCGCAGAATCCCGCGATGTTCATCGCTGGCCACGTGCTGCAGGGCCTGTGCACGAGCCTCCTGCTGATCGCCGCCGTGCCGCCTCTGGCGCTCGGCTTCGGCGTCGAGAAGTTCCGCTCGACCGCGGTGATCATGAGCATGTGCATCTTCGGCGCGGTCACGCTCGGTCCGGCGATCGGCGGCATCCAGGCCGAAGCCCACGCCTGGCGGCCGCTGTTCTGGGTCGTCGCCGCGATCGCGGCGGCAGCCTTCGTCCTGGCGCTGCTGACGTTCGAGGACACGCCACCTGCTGACTTGAGCGCTCCTCGCAGCCCGCTGCCGATCGGGCTCGCGGCCGCGGGATCGATCGCCGCGTTCTTCGGCGCTTCCGAGCTCCTCACCCACAAGTTCCTCGATGTCCGGACCTCCGGCCTGCTCGCCGGTGGGCTAGCGCTGATCGTCGTGCTGATCGTGCAACAGTTCCGGGCCAAGCGACCCCTCCTCACGGTCCGCCCCATGCTCACGAGCACGATCCCCGTCGCGGGAATCGCCCTGGCGCTGTTTGCCGCCGCCGCCTCGATCTCCGCCACGGCGCTAACGGCGAACCTCCTGGCGGCGCGCTACAGCCCGCTGCACGTGGGGCTCCTCTACCTGCCGGAGCTGGCGGGCGCGATCCTCACCGCGATCCTGCTCGGCGTGCTGATCAAGAAGCGGGCGCTCCAGTATCTGCCGTTGGCGGGGATGGGCTTCCTCGCCGCCGGCATCGCGGTCTTCCGCATCCAGCTGCCGCCGACCCAGGGGCTCACGCTGATCGGCTCGGGGCTGATCGGGATCGGCCTCGGCGCCACCGTCGCGCCAGCTCTGTTCTGCGCGGGCTTCTCCCTCCCGGCCGCCACGCTGCAGCGTGTGTTCGCGATCGTCGAGCTGCTCCGCGCCGTCGCTGCGTTCATGATCGCCCCGGTGTTCGCGCACTTCGCCGTCACCGTCGGCGGCAACGTCCGGGCGGGCACCGGCATCGCGCTCTGGGTCGGCCTGGGCCTGGCGATCGCGGGTGCCGTCGTGCCGGTCCTGATCTACCTGATCGGAGGCGCACGGCCCGAGATACCGCAACTCGACCGGTTCCTGGGCGGCGACGGCCCGGCATGGCACTCGCCGACCCTGCTCGGCGCCCGCAAACGCGCGCTGCGCCTGCGCCCGGCTGAGGCCTCGGTGCAGTCATGACCGGCGACCGCGGATCTGGTCCCGTCGTGTTCGCCTACGACGGCTCTGACCTGGCCAAGCAGGGCATAGAGGAGGCAGGTCGCCTGCTCGACGCGGGCGGCCAGGCCCTCGTGATCACGGTGTGGCAGCCTTTCGACGTCGGGTTCCTGCCCGCCGGCGGGCTGCAGTTCGACGCGGCGCAGATCGCCGACGTCCGTGCCGCGGCCGCGCAGACCGCGGCCGCGGGCGCAGCCCTCGCCGAGGCCGCGGGCTTCCGCGCCGAGAGCGTGGAGGTAGAGCGCTCCCCGACCTGGAAGGGCATCGCCGAGCTCGCCGACGAGCACGACGCGCGCCTGATCGTGCTCGGCTCGCACGGCCGCAGCGGCCTTGCGGGGGCTCTCGTCGGCAGCGTGGCGAGCGCCGTGGCGGCGCACTCGCGCCGCTCGGTGCTGATCGTGCACCGCGGATCGTGAGCGCGGCGCCGGACACGCGCCGGCGCCACCAGCTGCCAGCGCCGCGGCGCGGGCGACGATCACTCGGGTGCGAGCCGGGAGCCCGCCGCGGCGCCGGTGCTCGCGAAAGGCCGACGCTGCCAGGCCCGGGCTCGTCGCCCCAGCCGACAGCTTCGCTGAAAGGAGGTAGTTCCTTGACCTGCCGGACGGTTCAGAAGCCGGATATATGCCCCTTGAGTCGCCGACGAGCCCACCGCAGCGGCCGCAAACTTCCTTCCAGGACGCCGACCGCCGCCAGCGAAACGGCCTTCGTCGAGGAGCATGCTCTCTCCGGACGGGCTGCGGTACTCAGCGCCCTATGGCGTAGTGATCAGCTCGGGCAGGTACACGGGTCCGGATTCGCCTGCATCAAGGGCGGGCTCGCCCGAGGCCTCGCGCGCTTGAGGAAAGGACGATCTGCGAGCGCACCGCACCGCGGCGCGCGCTCCTGCCGGCAGCGGCGCCGACGGCAGCGGCGAGACGGTGGACGCTCGTCCCGCTCGCCGTCCGGCGCTCGCCGGCCGTCCCGCCGCAGGAGCGGCCGGCACCTGAGCCGAGGCGACAGATCCGGGTCAGTTCGGCGCGATGACGTAGACCACGCGTACCGTCGCGTCGACCTCCAGACGGCCGGGCGAGACCGGCGTCGGTGGGGTGAGCTTCCCGGGCGCGGCCGCCGCCGGCGCCGACTGCAAGCCGCCGAGCGGCTCGGCGCCTTGCGGGTCGATGTCGATCGATTGGACCCCGCTCACGTGATAGCCGGTGGCCGCGGCGGCCGCGTCCGCGCGGGTGCGCGCGTCCCCGAGCGCGGCCTGGGTGGCCAGACCGCGGCCCTGGGACGGATTCCCGAAGGAGAAGCTGGGACCGTCGATGCTGTCGGCCCCGGCGGCGGTCGCCGCGTCGACGACCGGTCCGACCAGCCCGACGCGGGTCAGGTGCAGGGACAACGAGTTCGACGCGGTGAAGAACACGCGCGGCGGCCGGTGACGCCGGGGCGTCGTCGACGTCCGCTCGAGCGTGACCCCGGTGGTCTGGATCGCACCGCGGTCGACGCCGAGGCGGACGATCGCCGCCAGGATTCGCGTCGTGCGAACGTTGGCCTGGGCCCGGGCGGTGGTCGCCGAGTACCCGCCGCTGCGCACCGCGATCGAGAGGTCGGCAACGTCGGGCGCGAGCATCACCACGCCGATTCCGGTCACTGAGATCGTCGGTCCGGCGACCGCGGCGCCCGCGTCCGCCCGGGCGGCCGACGGGGCAAATGCGAACACCAGCGCTGCGGTGGCGACGACGCTTCGCACCCTGGACCTGAGCATGACGGCCTCCCTCGGTGTTATACGGGCCAGCGGACGACTCTCCAGTCGCGTCCGCCGTGAACGAGCGAACCGTACACCGGCGGCCGCTGGCGTCCCCTGGAGCCGTCCGCTCCGCGGGGCCCGCGGTCCCGCCGGCCGGGGGCCCCCGACCAGGGTCGGCGCAGCTCAGCGGAGGATCGTGAAGGTGATCGAGTGGGTCCGCGGCCGGTCGGTGACCCTGACCCCGAGGGCGGACAGGCCGGCCTCGTAGCGCCCCGGCGGGAGGGGCCGCCCGTTCTCGCCGTAACCGGTGAACCCGATGCTCACCTGGCCGGCCGCGACCTGTCGAGGCTGGATCACGAGGTCCACGGTCGCGACGCACCGCGGCAGATGGGCCAGCGCCGGCCGCGTCGGCCGGCAGTCGCCGGGGCCGCGCAGCCGTCCGGGCTCCCGCCGCGTGATGACCAGCGTCACGGTCGCCGGCGTGGAGAGCCCGAAGCGGATGCGCGTCCGGGTTCGCCGGGGACCGGCCGGCACCCGGAAGGAGCGGTGGGTCATCGAGAGGTGGCTGAGGACGGGCACCGTCGCCGAGAGGTCGCCGCCGACCCGGGCGATCGTCGCGCCGTCGGCGATCCAGATCGCCCGGTCGGGCCCGGTCGTGATGTCGTTGGGGCTCTCCCCCGTCTGCGGGCGCAGCGGGAACAGGTCGAGCACCCCACTCGTCGTCAACCGGCCGATTCCGCCCGGGGCGGCCGGCTCCCCCGGCAGGGCCATGCCGCTCTGCGTGAACCAGAGCGCGCCCTCCTGGCCGACCGTGATCCCGAACGGCCCGGGCGCGGCGTTGAACTCGGTGACCGCACCGGTGACCGTCATCCGGCCGATCCGGTTGCCCGCCCGCTCGGTGAACCAGACCGCGCCATCGGGTCCGGCGGTGATGCCCTCCGGGTCGGAGCCCGAGCTGGGGCCGCTCGCCGGCGAGGCCGAGAGCTCGGCGACGGCGTGCGTGATCGGATTGATCAGGCCGATCCGGCCGGCGCCGGACTCGGTGAACCACAAGACGCCGCCCGGCCCGGCGGTGATCGCCACGGGGCGGGCGCCGGGCGTCGGCAGGGCAAACTCCCCGACCGTGCCGTCGACGGAGATGCGCCCGACGCGATCACCGGCGAGCTCGGTGAACCAGAGCGCACCGTCCGGCCCGGTGGCGATGCCGACCGGTTGGCTGCCGGGGGTGACCGCGTACTCGGCGATTGCCCCGGCCGTGGTGATCCGGCCGATCCGGCTCCCGGCCGCCTCGGTGAACCAGAGCGCCCCGTCGGGCCCGAACGTGATGCCGACCGGATGGCGGCCGGGCGCGAGCGCGTAGTCACTGAAGGTCCCGCCGGTCGTGACCCGGCCGATCCGGTCGGCCGCCGGCTCGGTGAACCAGAGCGCCCCGTCCGGCCCGGAGACGATCGCCCCGGCCGCGGCCCCGGCCCCCCCGGGAATCGGATACTGCTGGAGGCTCGCCGCCGCGGCGGCCCGACCCGGCCCGACGAGGCTCCCCAGGGCGACGAGCAGCGCGACCCGGAGCCGGCGATCCCTCACCCGCCGCCCCGCCCGCCCGACCGAGCCCTTTCCGAGCAGACCCTTGGCGGTCGACCCGGTCCGCAGCGCCGACCCCCTGCCCAGCCGCCCACCCATAATTCGCATCATCATGCCCTACTGACGCTCGGCCGAGGGAATTAGTTCCGCATACTCCGACCGACCGGCGATGCTCAGCGACCGACCGTGTGTTCCACCGGACCGCACCCGGCCACCGTCACCTCGCCGCCGGCACCCTCGCCGGCGCCCCGGCGACGCCATCGGCCGCGAACGGCCGCAGCGACACGGCGACCGAGTCGCTGGGAAGATCGGTGGGGAAGACACCGATGCGCGCGTTCCCGGGAAGCGTGACGAGGTGCTCGTCGCCGTCGCTCGCCCGCCAGGTCATCTCGATAGTGGTCGGGAGCCGGTTGAGATTGCTCACCGGCCCGGAGATCGAGCAGAACGCGTGGTTCAGCAGCTTGAGGTCGATCGTCAGGTGCTAGGCGCTGGGCGACGTGAGGGTGAGTGAGGCGGACCCCTCCCACCGGCCGAGCGAGCTGTCGTAGACGAACCGGGGCCGCTGATGGTCAGTCCCGTGGTCTGCGCCTCGCCGACCGCCAGCCGGAGCTGGTTGAGGGGCGACCGTCCCGTTGTCGAGCACGCTGACGTCGGTCTCCCCGCTCACGCCGCCGAGCCGAACCGGGAGACCGACGTTGAGGTGGAGGCGGACGCCGCCGGCCTGGACGAACACCTGAAAGCGACCCTGGAGCGGGAGCCCGACAGGACGTAGAGCGGCCGCCGGCCGACGCTCGCCCCGCAGGCGCTGAAGTCGAACCCCCCGGCCGTGAACTGCGAGAGCGTGGTACCCGCCGGACAGGCATCCGCCGCGGCCGGATCCGGGGCGGCGATTGCGACGAGGAGAGCGCAGGACACCGCCACGACGAGACCCGCCAGGCGCCCCCGCCCCGACCAAACGGGGCGGCCCGCGGACCCCGCATGTCGCGCCCACCCCTCCGGCGACGACCCAAGACACGCGCCCGTGCTCTTACACCCAGCGCACGCCGGTCAGGACGCCACCCCAGACGCCGCCCCGCCCAGCCGCCCCCGCCCCGGCGGAGCCCAAATCGGACCGAGCCGCCCGGCCGGCGCAGCCGGCCTCAGGGGCGAGGCTCCGATTTGGGCGGAGCCGGTTCTGAGAGCAGCACCCCGAACCACTTCTGCTCGACCCCTCCGGTCAGGTCGAGGTGGACGTGCTTGACCTCGGTGTACTCGTCCAGACCGTAGGTCCCGTGCTCGCGGCCGTTGCCGGACTGCTTGTAGCCGCCGAAGGGGGCGACGCAGTTGATCAGGTGGTGGTCGTTGATCCAGATCGTCCCGGCCTTCAACCGCCGGGCGGTGGTCAGCGCCCGGTCGGTGTCCTCGGTCCAGACGGCGGCGGCCAGCCCGTAGATCGTGTCGTTGGCCACGGCGATCGCCTCCTCGTCGTCGGCGACCTTGATCACGCAGAGGACCGGCCCGAAGATCTCCTCCTGGGCGATGGTCATCGAGTTCTCGACGTCGACGAAGATCGTCGGCTCGAAGAAGTGGCCCTTGCCACCGGGTCCGTCGACCGGGTGGCCGCCGAGCACCAACCGCGCCCCCTCCTCGACTCCGATCCGGACGTACTCGGCGACCGACTCGAGCTGGGCGGCCGAGACGAGCGGCCCCATGTCGGTCGCCCAGTCGAGCGTGTCGCCGAGCTTGATCGTCCGGGCGCGGTCGACGAGCCGCTCGACGAACTCGTCGTGGATCGACGCGGGGAGGATCAGCCGGGTCCCGGACTCGCAGGCCTGCCCCTGGTGAAAGAACGTGGCCCACAGCGCCCCGTCGACGGCGGCGTCGAGGTCGGCGTCCTCGAAGACGATGTTCGGGGACTTGCCGCCGAGCTCGAGCGTGCACTTCTTGATCGTCCGGGCGGCGAGCTCCATGATCCGCCGGCCGACGGCGGTCGACCCGGTGAACGAGACCTTGTCGACCAGGGGGTGGGCGGCGAGCTCCTCGCCGACCGTCCCGCCCGCGCCGGTGATCACGCTGACCACGCCGGGCGGGAGCTCGGTCTCGGCGATCAGCTCGGCCAGGCGCAGGGCGGTCAGCGGGGTGTTGGAGGCCGGCTTCAAGACGACGGTGTTGCCCATGGCCAGGGCGGGGGCGAGCTTCCAGACCGCCATCAGCAGGGGGAAGTTCCAGGGGACGATCGCGGCGCAGACGCCGATCGGCTCGCGCAACACGAAGTTGTAGGAGTGGGTGGGGAAGCTGACCGGCTCGAGCGGCTCCTGGAGCTGGCGGTCGGCCCGGCGGGCGAAGTAGTCCCAGTGGAGGACCGACTGGCCGAGCTGGACGGTCGAGGCGGCCCGGATCGTCATCCCCGACTCCATCGCCTCGAGCTCGGCGAGCTCGTCCTCGTGCTCGGTCAGCTTGTCGGCGACCTGGAGCAGGATGCGGGAGCGCTCGTCGGGCGGGGCCTCGGACCAGACGCCGGAGTCGTGGACCTCGCGGGCGGCGGCGATCGCCGCGCGGGCCTCGTCGCGGGACATGCTGGGGACCCGGGCGAGGAGCTCCTCGGTGCACGGGTTGTACACGTCGATCGTCGCCCGGTCAGCGGCGTGGACCCACTCGCCGCCGATGTAGTTGCCCCAGTCGCGCACGGCCTTCACCGTCTCGGTCGCCATCTCTTCTCCTAAGGTTGACCCACCGACTTTAGCGCCCCCAAACCGGCGCGCGCTCCCTACAGGGCCCGGCGGTAGAGCTCGGCGAAGTCGTCCTCGGTCGGCTCGCGCGGGTTGACCACGGTGCAGCCGTCGCCCATCGCCCCCTCGACGAGGTCGGGGATGCCGGCCTCGGTGACCCCGACCTGCGACAGCCGGGTCGGGAGGCCCAGAGTGGCGACGAGGCCGGTGACGTGCTCGGCCAGGGCCTCCCCGATCGCATCTCCCGGACCGCCGGTCTCGACGCCGAAGATCTCGTTGATGTCGCGGTAGCGGGCGGCGATGTCCTCGCCGCCGGCGGCGTTGAAGACGATCGACCAGGGCAGGGTGATCGCGTTGGCCACGCCGTGCGGGACGTCGAAGTGGGCGCCGCAGGCGTGGGCCATCGAGTGGGCGATGCCGCAGGCGGCCTGCGAGGTCGGGATGATCGCGAGGTTGGCGGCGATCAGCATGTTGCCGCGGGCGTCGTCGTCGGAGGGGTGCTCGACCGCGCGCTGGAGGTTGTCGCGCAGCATCCGCAGGGCGGCCATCGCGTAGGCGTCGGTGTGCGGGCTCCAGTCGCTGGAGACGTAGCCCTCGATCGCGTGGGTCATCGCGTCCATCCCGGTGGCGGCGGCGAGCCGCGGGGGGAGCGTGCGGGTCGACTCGGGGTCGAGGATGGCCAGGCGCGGATACATCGGCAGATCGGCGATCTGGTACTTGACGTGCTCTTCGCGGTCCTTGATCACGGCGACGAAGCTGGCCTCCGAACCGGTGCCGGCGGTGGTCGGGATGCAGGCCAGGGGCGCCAGCTCGATCGAGCGGCCGTCGCCGTCGTCGGCCCGGGGGAGGCCGTAGTAGCCCTCCCAGTCGCGGGGGGTCCCGCCGTGGACGAAGACGACGTTGGCGAGCTTCGCCGTGTCCATGACCGAGCCGCCCCCGACGGCGAGGATCGAGTCGGCCCCGACCTCGTGGGCCATTGCGGCGACTGCGGCGACCACAGCCGAGTCCGAGTCCTGCGGCACCCCGTCGAAGATCCCGGCGACCTCGAGCCCCCCGTCGACCACGCCGTTCTCGACCCGGTCGACGAGCCCGGTCGCCCGGATCACCTCGTCGGTGACGATCAGCACGCGCTTGGCCCCCTCGCGACCGAACTCGCCGCCGACGCTGCCGAGGAGGTCGCGGCCGGCGATCACCCGGGTCGGAGCGAGGAACTGGTAGAACGGCTTGAGCCCGGCCATCTGGCGGCCGGCGGGGTCGCCGGGCATCAGTACCGCCTCACTCGGGACGGCCGCCGTCGGCGAGGAGCTTCTTGTAGCGCGGGAAGACCGGCTTGGTCAGGGGGAGGAGCTTGAGGATCTTGGCGACCGGGCCCTTGGCCTTCATCTGCCCGCGGGCGAGGGCGACGGTGACGTTGACCTTGCCGAGCCAGAACTTGTGGGCGACGTCGGCATCCATGGTCATGACGACCTCGGGGACGAGCTCGGTCGGGCCGAGGTCGACCTGCCCGGGCTCGCCCTCCTTGATCTTCAGCGTGATCTGCGACTGGGGGTTCTTGAACGGGAACTGGACGATGGTGTTCGCCTTCTGGAACTGGGGGAAGAGAACCGGGTCGTCGCGGAGATCCTGGAAGAGCCTGCCGATGTACTGGTAGACCTCTTGCTCGTCTTTGAAGTAGGCCACTGGTCTCCTTGGGCGCTCGCGGGCCTGCCTTGCCTGGTCCGCACGGGTACGGGGCGGAGCATATTGACTGGCCGCTGATCTGGAGCGGGATCGGGTTCGCGCGGTGGCGGCGCGGGGGAGCGCGCTCCCGGTTCTCGGCCGCGGCCGTACTTGTGTCGGGCGCGCGCGTTAGAGTGGGGGCGGCGAAGCCACATGGAAGCCTCTGCCCTCCCCCGCTCCGCAGCATCCTCGCGCGCGCGGCTGGCGGTTCCCGCGCCCTTGCTGCGCCTGCGCTCCGACGACCAGCTGGTCGCGCTCTTCCGCGCCGGGTCAGACGACGCGTTCCGGACGATCCACGACCGCTACCGCCTGCGCCTCCTGGCCTACGCCCGGCAGATGCTGGGCGGATCGACGGCCGATGCTGAGGACGCGCTCCAGGAGGTGTTCGTCCGGGCCCACGTGGCGCTCCTGGCCAGCGAGGCGCCGATCTCGCTGCGGGCCTGGCTCTACCGGATCGCCCACAACCGGTGCATCGATCAGCTCCGGCGGCCGGCGCCGATTCCGAGCGAGATCATGCCGGGCGCCCGGCCCGCCCTCTCGCGCGGCCCGCGCCACGACCCGCCGGCCGAGGCCGAGCGGAGCGAGGACCTCCGGCGCCTGGTCGCCGACGTCGTGAGCCTGCCCGAGCAGCAGCGGTCGGCGCTCCTCATGCGCGAGCTCCAGGGCTTGAGCTACGAGGAGATGGCCGTCGCCCTGGGCATCTCGGTGGCCGCGGTCAAGTCCGTCCTCCTGCGCGCGCGGGGCGGGGTCCTCGGGGCGGCCGAGGCCCGCGACGCGCCGTGCGCGGAGATCCGCCTCGAGCTCGTCTCGGCCCACGACCGGGGGGTGCGGGCGAGCGGCCGGGCCCGCCGGCACATGCGCGAGTGCGACCACTGCTGCGCCTACCGGGGCGAGCTGCGGGCGGTCCGCCGCCAGGTCGCCGGGCTCGTCCCCCTCGGCCCGCTCGGGCACCTGGGCGTGATCTTCGGGGTCGGCGGGGGTGGCGCCGGGGCCGGTGGGGGTCTGGCGGCCGGAGGTTCGACGGCGGCGCTCGGGGGAGCGGCGACCGTGACGGCGACGAAGGTCGCGGCGCTCGTGTGCTGCGCGGCGCTCGTCGGGAGCGCGAGCGAGCTGCGCTCGACGTCCGCCCGCCACCCGGCCCGGACGGCGCGGACCGCCCCCGCACCGCGCCACCCGGCGGTCGCGGCCGGGGCGCCCGACCCGCGGGTCGCGGCGCGGGTGGCCGGCGGGACGATCGCCCCGGCGACGGCGACGGCGCCGGCGTCGACGCACAGCGCCCCGGGCGGCCGTTCGGCCGCCGGACCCGGCGGGGGCGGCCCGGCCACGCCGCCGCTGACCGGCCAGGACGGCTACGGCGCCCAGCCGGGCGCGGCGGGCGGCCCGGGGACCCTCGGTCTCGACGCGGCCACGGCCCCGGCGCCGGCCGCGGTCGGCGGCGGGACGCCGGCCCCGGCGGGGGCGGGGACCGGAGCGGCGCCGACGACGAGCGCGGCGAGCGGCGCCGGCGCGTCGGCGGCCGCCGGCGCGGCGGCGAGCGCCGACCCGACCACGGCCTCGGTGCCGGCGAGCACCGGGCCGGCGGCGGCGGGGACCGGGCCGCGGGCCAGCGCCAGCGGCTTCGCCGGGGTCGCCCAGGTCGGCTGGCACCACGGGCTCGGGGCGGGCCGGGGCGCCGCCGCGGCGATCCCGCCCCAGTCGACCGTCCAGCCCTAGCCGCAGCGCCGCGCTCGACCCCCGGAGCGGGCCGGGCCCCGCCGCGGCGATCCCGCCCCACCCGCCCGTCCAGCCCTAGCCGCAGCGTCGGCGCTCGACCCCGGCCGGGAGGCGGCCCTCGGCGGCGAGCTTGTCGAGGTGCGCCTCGAGGGTGACCGCCGCGGCGCCCCGCAGCGGCTCGGGCACCCCGTCCCAGGCCCGGTCGAGCAGCTCGTCGACCGTTCGGAGCCCGGCGTCGAGCGCGGCGAGCAGCCGCTGCTCGCGGGCCTCCCGGTGGGCCAGGTACTCGTCGAGCTTGGCCGCCGGGTCGTCGACCGTCGGCCCGTGCCCGGGACAGAGCAGGTCGAGGTCGAGGGCCCGGAGTCGGCGCAGGCCGTCGAGGTAGGCGGCCATCGCCCCGGGCAGCGGGGCGACGAAGACGCTGCCGGCGCCGAGGACCGCGTCGCCGGTGAAGCAGGCCCGCCCGGCGACGAAGGCGAAGTGGTCGGGGGCGTGCCCGGGCGTGGCGATCGCCCGGAGCGGCCCGATCCGGGCGCCGTCGACCAGGCGGACGGCGACCGGCCCGCGGGCGGCGGCCACCGGCGCGGGCAGGCGCTCCCGGAGGAGGTCCACCCCGGCGGCGTGGTCGGCGTGGTCGTGGGTCAGGAGGATCGCCCCGAGCCCGCCCCGTTCGCCGATCGCCGCGACGACCGCGTCGAGGTGGGCGGGGAGCGCCGGACCCGGGTCGATCACGTAGGCCGGCCGCTCGCCGACGATCCAGGTGTTCGTCCCGTCGAGCGTGTACGGCCCGGGGTTCTCGGCCCGGATCCGGACCGGCGGGGGCCCGCCGGTCAAGCCGGGACGCGCACGAGCAGGGCGGCGCCGAGCGCGCCGCCGAGGTCGCCGAGCGCGTTGAGCTCGACCGCGGGCGGCTCCTCGTCCCTGAACAGGTGCGGGAGCATCGCCGTGGCGATCCGCTCGACGTACGGCGGGCCGAGCCGGTCGCCGAGGCCGCCACCGATGATGACCGCCTCGACGTCGAGCAGGTTCACCGCCGAGGCGATGCCCGCTCCGAGCGCGGAGACGGCGTCGTCGACGAGCTTCCCGGCGAGGGAGTCCCCGTGCTTGAGCGCCCGGGACCAGACGCCGCTGGTCAGGCGCGTCCGTCCCCGCTTGGCCATCAGGTCGAAGAGCACGGTCTTGTGCCCGTCGGCGTGCATCCGCCGGGCCCGGGCCTCCATCGCACCGCGCCCGGCGTAGGCCTCGAGGCAGCCGAAGCGCCCGCACGGGCAGGGGGCGCCGCCGCGCTCGATGACCGTGTGCCCGATCTCCCCGGCCCCGCCCCGGCCGAGCCAGGGCTGGCCGTCGAGGATCAGCCCACCGCCGACCCCGGTGCCCCAGAAGACCCCGAGTAGGGAGAGGAAGGATCGCCCGGCGCCGAGGGCGAACTCGGCCTCGGTGGCCACGGTCACGTCGTTGCCGAGGGCGACCCGCGTCCCCAGCGCCCCGCGCAGCACCTCGGCCAGCGGATACGGCTCCCGCCAGTCGGGCAGGTTGCCCGCCCGGGCCACCGTTCCGGCCGCCGCGTCGACCTGCCCCGGGCAGCCGACGCCGAGGCCGTCGAGCTCGGCCGGATCGACCCCGGCCTGGCGGGCGGCCTGGCCGAGCACCTCGACGATCACCGCGGCCACCGCCGGCGGACCGCCGCTCCCGGGGGTGGGGAGGCGCGCGGAGGCGAGGACGGTGTCGGAGGCGTCGACGACGACAGCCTGGATCTTGGTGCCGCCGACGTCGACCCCGCCGCGGAGACTCATGGGTCCCAGCTTACCCGGCGAACCGGTCCCCGGGACGGAGCGCAAGCGCCCGGCCCGCCGCGCACCGGTTAGGCTGGTCCGGTGCGGGTGGCGGGCTCAGAGACCCTCCTGATCGGGGCCGGTCCCGACGCCTGCCGAGCCGTCCTGCTCGACCTCGCCGCCTATCCCGAGTGGTACCCCGGGGTCCGCGAGGCCGAGGTGCTCGCGGCGGGCGACGGCGCGGCGACGGCCCGCCTCCTCTTCCGGACCGGGCTGCCGGTGCTCGCCGAGATCGAGTGCGTCCTGCGCCTCGAGCCGGCCGGACCGGATCGCCTCCAGCCGAGCGCGGCGGGCGGCCAGCTCGCGATCGCCGGCCGCGGCTGGACGCTCGAACCGGGGCCGGACGACGCCGGGACCCGGGCGACCTACGACATCGCGGTCGAGATGAGCGTCCCGGGCGGCTTCGTCACCGAGCGGCTGGTCAAGGCCAAGGCCCGTCACTTCCTGATCGGGGCCCCGCTCGCCGCGCTCAAGCGCCGGGTCGAGGCGCCGGGCTGAGCGCACACGCCGGCGACCGGGTTGTGTTCTACACTCCCGAACGTGTGTTGCCCGGCCACCGCCGAGATGTGAGCATATCCGCGGTCGCTCGATCCGCCGGTCCCCGTCGGGCGGTCCGGCGATGACCCAGGCGCCGGGGCCGGCGCGCCGCTGGTCGACCATGCCCCCGGCCGAGTTCGCGCGGACGTTCGACCCGGGAGGCGCGATCGAGGCCTCGGGCGCGCCGGCGCCCACCGAGGGCGTTCGCCTCCGGCTCGAGGCGCTCTGGGCCGACCCGGCCCGCCCCGGTCCGGCGCCGCACGCGCCCGACCGGTCCTGAGGGACCTCAGCGAGCGTCGGCCGGGACCGGGCGGCGCCGGGCGCCGGTGACCCGGGGCAACCGGTCCTGGGCGAGGGCGAGGCCGGCGGCGGCGTGTCCGCAGACGCCGTGGGCGGCGCCGCCGGGGAAGGTCGCGGCGCCGGTCAGGTAGAGGCCGCGCACCGGCGTGTGGTAGGGCGACAGCGAGGCGACGGGGCGGAAGATGACCTGGTCGAGCGTATAGCTCCCGCCGCCGACATCACCGCCGATCAGGTTCGGGTTGCGGGTCTCGAGGTCGCGGGGGCCGAGGACGTGACGCGCGAGGATCAGGTCGCGGAAGCCCGGGGCGAACCGCTCGATCTGGGCCTCCATCCGTCCGGCGTGGCGGTCGCGCTCGCCCGCCCAGTCGGCGCTCCGCGGCCCATGGGTGTACGCCCAGGCCGTGTGCCGGCCCGCCGGGGCGCGCGTCGGATCGGCGAGCGACTGCTGACCGAGGAGCATGAACGGCCGCTCGGGCAGCCCGACGGTCATCGACGTCGTCGCGAGGACCTCCTCGGCGCCCCCCCCGACGTGGACCGTCCCCGCCTCCCGCGCGATCGGCGACGTCCACGGAATCGGGCCGGCGAGCGCCCAGTCGAGCTTCAAGGTCGCCGGCCCGTACCGGAAGCGCCCGAGCGCCGCGGCGTACCGGCCTCCCAACGCCCCACCCGCGAGCGCGAGCAGCGCGTGGGGCATCACGTTCGCGATCACCAGCCGCGCGCTGATCCGCTCCCCCCCGGCCAGCTCGACCCCGACGACGCGGCGCCGCTCGCAGGCGACCCGCGTCACCCGCGCCCCGGTCCGCACGGCGCCGCCGAGCGACTCGAGATACCCGACCAGGGCCCCGCTCAGGCCGTCCGCTCCGCCCTGCGGGCTCGGCCAGCCCGCCCCGTGACCGAGGAGGTTCAGATACGCGGCCGCGATCGCGCTACCGCTCCCCGGCGGCGGCACGTCACCGTGCATCGCCGCGCCGTAGAGCCAGGCCCGCGCCCCCGACCCCCGAAACAGCTCGCCGGCGAGCGCCTGCGCCGGCATCAACAGGAGCCGCACGAAGTCGACCATCCCCCCCACCCCGAGCCCGGCGAGCAGACGGACGGGCCCGACGACCGGCGGGAACCCCGAGAGCATCGTCCGCCGCAGCGCGTCGAAGTTCGCCACGTACGGCTCGGCGAACGACCGCCAGGCCGCGCCGTCTCCCGGGCAGAGCGCGTCCATGCTCCCCGCCGTGCGCTCGAGATCGCGATACAGGCCGACCGCGGCCCCGTCCTCGGTCACCGGATGGGCGTAGCACGCCCGCGGATGGACCCACCGCAACCCGAACCGGGCGAGCGGCATCCCCTGGTACACCGGCGAGGCGGCACCCGCCGGATACACCGACGAGAAGGTGTCGTGACGAAACCCGGGCAAGGTCAGCTCCTCGGTGCGCACGGCACCCCCCGCCCCCCCGGCCGCCTCGACCACGAGCACCCGCCGCCCGGCGCGGGCGAGCCGGATCGCCGCCGTCAACCCGTTCGGACCCGACCCGATCACCACCGCGTCGAAGGCCATCACGCGGCCCGCCGGGCCAGCTGATGCAGCATGCTCCGCTCGACGATCGCGCCCTCACCCCAGAACGCGTGCTGTGACTCCCGCCCGGCCAGCTCGTAGGCGGTGGCCACGTGCCACGGCATCGGATCCCACGTCCCGGCCGCCCGCAGGAAGTCGCGCCCGTCGTGGCGGTAGGCGATCAACCGGTTCTTCCCATGCCCCATGAAGTGGCCCTTGTGGGTGGTCAGGTCGAGGCCGAGGATCGGCTCGCCACCCTCCGGCACGGCCCGCGGCTCGTCGAACCCGAACTCCGCCAGGCCGTGCTCGAGCTCCTCGAAGTACCGCTCGAGCGCCGGCCGGTCATCCCGCGTCACCAGCGCCGTGATCGTCACATACCCCCGCTGGAACACCGGCCGCCCCGACTCCGTCCCCGCCGCCACCTCGATCTCGAACGTCTGCCCGAGGAGCGGCGACGAGCGCAGCGCGGTGAACCGCCCCACCTCGGTGGCGTAATCCGGCCAGGACTCCGTGGCCAGCAGCGCCTCGATCACCCGCTCGGCCGAAGTCACCACCACCGGCGAGTAGGTGTGCCAGGTCTGCTCCTCGCCCGGGTGGACTGCGGGGGTGAGCTCGGCGACGCTCGCCAGCTCGAGCCGCGTCTCCGGCCGGAAGCGCTCACGCCCAGCGGGCGTGCGGAAGGCGATGCCGAAGCCGCGGCGGGCGGCGTCCTCGTAGGCCGCGAGGAACCAGTCGCCGAGCAGCCGGGTCGCCCCCTGCCGGAGCTGGTCGCCGGTGAGCGTGCCGCGGTCGGACTCGGCTCGGGCGAAGCGCGCCCGGAAGAAGGCTTGGTGGAAGGGCAGGACGTCGGTGAGGCGCAGCTTGCGCCCCCGCTTTCCCGCCCAGAAGGTGGTGACGATCGAGAAGGCGAGCCGCAGGTCGTCGAGCTCGCGCTCCTCCGGTTCGCGGCGGTAATAGGCGGCGTTCAGGAAGTCGGTCACCCAACCGGCGGCGTCCGGCCCGGCGATCGACCAGCCCGACAACCGGGCGAACGCCGTCTGCTCGGTACCGATCGCCCGCCCGAGCACGATCCCGGCGCCCAGCGCCGCGGCGAGCCTAAGTCTGCTGTGCGCCATGACGACGTCTCCTCAGGTCGTAAGCCGTCCTCGCCGCATGATGACTCCTAGCCGGCGGCCTTGGCGGCCCCGGCCCCGGCGGCGGCCTTGCGGGCCATCTGCTTGAGCATCACGTCGTGGTCGATGTCGAGCTGGGCCCGGTAGCGGGCGGCGATCGGGTGGGAGTCGAAGACGACGAGGCTGTTGTTCTGGGCGCTCGCCCCGGGCTCGCCCTCCCCCGAGGCCGACCAGTTCGTCGACCCGTCGAAGACGATCCGCCCGTCGAGCACGCCGGCCTTCATGTGGGCGATCGCCCCGGCCGCCGAGGTACCGATGGCGATCGAGTTGCCCCGGTCGGCGTTGCTCCACTTCGCCAGGACCGCCGTCTCGTGAGCCCCTCCGCTCTGGGAGCGGTCGAGGCTGAGCTGGACGAAGACGTGCTGGGAGTCGAGCTTGTCGCGGATCAGCTGGTCGAGCTCGTCGTCGTCGTAGCCGAACATCGTGTCGGCGATCGACAGGGTCGTCATCCGGTGGAGGGCGACCAGGCACTCGTGGACGTGGTCGCGCTGGGTGAAGAGCTGGACGCTGTTGGACGTCATCAGCGACGGGGCGATCGCCCCCTCGCGGAAGAAGACGGCGAGGTCGCCGAGGGTGAAGTTGATCATGGTGACCGCCGTCCCGTCGGCGCGGGTGATGGCGCCCGTCGTCGGGTCGAACTGGGCGCCGTCGGTGGCCTTGAGGGCGGCGGACGCGGGCAGGGGCTTGGCTGGCGCGGGCATCTTCAGGTCCCTCCGTCGGGTGGGGTCGTCGAGCCAGATTGACGATACCCGTAGGACAGGGTGTGACGGGCGGGATAAGTCGCTTGGTGGCGGCGCACACCTGCGCTAACGTGGATTTGCCAAACGAGGCTCGAGGGAGCTGGTCAGATGAACGACGTTGAAGCGGTTATGGTCGTGAGGGTCAACGTCGATCCCCGGGGAGGCTGGCAGGTCCGCCTGCCCGGCCAGCGGCCGGTCCGCTGCGCCACCCGCGAGGAGGCGGAGAGCGCCGCCCGGCGCGCCACCTCCGACCAGCGGGGCGACTCCCAGCTGCTCGTCCGCGACGCCTACGGACGCGTCGTGGACGTACGCATGCTGGTCGAGCGCTAACCGGCCGGCTCGGTCAGCGTCCGGTAGGCGTCGGGCCGGCGGGTCGCGAGCAGCGGGAAGAGGTCGAGCCAGTCCCGCCGCTGGTCGAGGTCGAGCTCGGCCACGAGGACGGCCGGGGCGTCGCGTGGCGCCCGGGCGAGGATCCGCCCGTAGGGGTCGGAGATGAACGACGAGCCGTAGAAGCGCACGGGTCCCTCCCGGCCGAAACGGTTGACCGCGACGATGAAGAGGCCGTTGGTGATTCCGTGGGCGACGCAGACGTGCCGCCAGAGCGGCTCGGTGTCGAAGTCGGGATGGTCGGGCTCCGAGCCGATCGCCGTCGGGTAGACGAGGACGTCGGCCCCGCCGAGGGCGTAGGCCCGGGCGAGCTCGGGAAACCACTGGTCCCAGCAGGTCGGGAAGCCGACGCCCGCCCCGCCGAGCCTCGCCACCGGGGCCCCGCCGTCGCCCGGGCGGAAGTAGCGGTCCTCGTGGTAGCCGGCCGTCCGCGGGATGTGGAGCTTGCGCGTCCGGGCGGCGAGCGTCCCGTCCGGGCGCAGGCAGACCGCCGTGTTGTAGCCGAGGCCCCGGTCGGGGGCCCGCTCGTAGAGGGAGGCGTGGACGTGGGCGCCCGTCCGCGCCGCCATCCGCGCGGCGAACGCGCAGGTCGGGCCGTCGGGAATCGTCTCGGCCAGCTCGGCCGCCGCCGCGGCCCCGTCGGGGGCGACCGCGAAGTAGGCGTGGAGGGTGAGCTCGGGCAGGCAGATCAGGCGCGCCCCGGCCTCGGCGGCCAGCTCCACCCCCGCCGCGAGCGACGCCGCGTGCTCGGCGGGATCGGCGTGCCAGCGATCCTGGACGAGGCCCACCCGCAGCGTCCCCCGCCGCGCGGGCAGGACCCGGGCCGGGGACGGGGGGACGTCGAGCGCGGTGATCACCGCGTGCGCCGTCATCGGGGCTGCTGCTGGGTGATGCAGTGGACCCCGCCCCCACCCCGGGCGAGCGTCGCCCCGGGGACGGCCACCACCTCGCGGTCGGCGTAGGCCTCGCCCAGCAGGTCGAGCGCCGCCGCGTCGGTCGGCGCCCCGGTGACCGGGACGATGACGGCGTCGCCGGCCAGGTAGAGGTTGAGGTAGGGGGCGGCGACCGGCGGGTCGCACGCGGGCAGGTAGGGCAGGTACGGCATCTCGACCACCTCGAGCGGACGGCCCCGGACGTCGCGAGCGGCGCGCAACCGGCGGAGGTTCTCGACGCAGGTCGCGTGGTTGGGACTGGCCGGGTCGGACGCCGTCTGGACGATCACCCGGCCGGGGCCGAGGAAGTGGCAGACGTTGTCGACGTGCCCGTCGGTGTCGCGATCCTCGGCCAGGCCCCCGGACAGCCAGATCACCACGTCGGCGCCGAGATGCTCGGCGAGGAGCCGCTCGAGCTCGCTCCTGGTCAGGCCGGGGTTGCGGCTCGGGTGCAGGAGGACCGACTCGGTGGTGACGAGCGTCCCCTCGCCGTCGACGCCGATCGCTCCGCCCTCGAGCACGAAGCCGGCCTCGACGCGGGGGACGCCGACCAGCTCGAGCACCCGCCGGGCGAGCCCGGCGTCGGCCGCGTAGGGGACGTACTTCTCCCCCCAGCCGTTGAAGTCGAAGTCGACCCCGAGGAGGGCGCCGTCGCCGGCGCGGACGAAGATCGGACCGGTGTCGCGCAGCCACGAGTCGTCGAGCTCGGCCACGGCCACTTCGACCCCGTCCCCGCACAGGGTGCGGGCCCGCTCCCGGGCCTCGGCCCGGGCGAGCATCAGCACCGGCTCGCGGGCGGCGATCGCCCGGGCGATCGTCGCGTAGTCGCGCTCGGCGCGACCGAGCTCCGCCCCCCACAGCTCGGCTCGGGCCGGCCAGGCCATCAGGCAGCGGGCGTGGGGCTCCCACTCGGCCGGCATCCGGCCGACGGCGTCAGGCAAGGCTGACCATCACGTGCTTGACCACGGTGTAGTCCTCCAGCGAGTAGCTCGAGAGGTCCTTGCCGTAGCCCGACTGCTTGAAGCCGCCGTGGGGCATCTCCGAGGCGAGCGGGATGTGGTCGTTGATCCAGACGGTGCCGAAGCGCAGGCGGCGCGCGGCGTTCATCGCCCGGCCGACGTCGCGGGTCCAGACGCTCGCGGCGAGGCCGTAGTCGACGCCGTTGGCCCAGGCGATCGCCTCCTCGTCGTCGGCGAACCGCTGGACGGTGACCACCGGGCCGAAGACCTCGCGCTGGACGAGCTCGTCCGCCTGGGCGACGCCGGCCACCACCGTCGGCTCGTAGAAGAACCCGGCGCCCGCCCACGGGTGCCCGCCGCTGACCGCCTCGGCGCCGGCCGGCGCCCGCTCGAGGAAGCCGGCGACCCGGTCGCGCTGGGCGGCCGAGATCAGCGGGCCCATCTCGGTGCCCTCGGCCCGGGGGTCGCCGACGGCCAGGTCGCCGGCGGCGGCGGCCAGGCGACCGACCAGGTCGTCGTGGATCTTCGGGCCGGCGAGGACGCGGCTCGCCGCCGTGCAGTCCTGGCCGGCGTTCCAGAAGCCGGCGATCTTGATCCCCTCGACCACGGCGTCGAGGTCGGCGTCGTCGAAGACGAGCACCGGGGCCTTGCCGCCGAGCTCGAGGTGGACGCGCTTGAGCGAGGCCGACGCCTCCCGGGCGACCTCGCGTCCGGTGGCGACGTCGCCGGTGAGCGAGACCATCGCCACCCGGGGGTGGCGGACGAGCGGCGCGCCGGCCGCCTCGCCGTGCCCGTAGATGACGTTCAGGACACCGGGCGGCAGGTGCTCGGCGACGACCTCGGCGAGCAGCGCCGCGGTCATCGGCGTCTGCTCGGACGGCTTGAGGACCACCGTGTTCCCGGCCGCGAGGGCCGGTCCGACCTTCCAGATGGCCATCATCAACGGGTAGTTCCACGGGGCGATCTGGCCGACCACGCCGACCGGCTCGCGGCGGACCATCGAGGTGTAGCCGGCGAGGTACTCGCCGGCCGCCTTGCCCTCCAGGCACCGGGCGGCGCCGGCGAAGAAGCGGAGGTTGTCGGTCAGGACGGGGATCTCCTCGCGCGCCGCGGCGATCGGCTTGCCGACGTTCAGCGACTCGGCCTGGCTGAGCTCCTCCCCGCGCGCCTCGAGCGCGTCGGCGATCCGCAGGAGGGCGAGCGCCCGCTCGCCCGGCGTCGTCTGCGACCAGGCGGCGAACGCCCGCTCGGCCGCCCCGACCGCCGCGTCGACGTCGCGCTCGCCCGAGAGCGGCGCCCGGGCGATCACCTCGCCGGTCGCCGGGTTGAGGATCTCCTCGTCGGCGCCGTCGGCGGCCGGGCGCACCTCGCCGTCGATGAAGTTGCCGATCATGCCCGCAGCTGCTCGACTTCCGGGTCGTCGGCCGCGCCCAGCGCCTCGGCCACCGCCGGGTGGACCACCCGTCCGTCGGCGACGTTGACCCCGAGCCGGAGCTCGCGGCTCGCGGCGAGGGCGGCGACCACCCCGTCGTCGGCGAGGCGCAGGACGTACGGGAGCGTCGCGTTGGTCAGGGCGTAGGTCGCCGTCACCGGGACCGCGCCCGGCATGTTGGTGACGCAGTAGTGGGTGATCCCGTCGACCTCGTAGGTCGGCGCCGAGTGGGTCGTCGGCCGCGAGGTCTCGAAGCAGCCCCCCTGGTCGATCGAGACGTCGACGAGGACGGCCCGGTGCTTCATCAGCCCGAGCTGCTCGCGGCGGATCACCCACGGGGCACGGGCGCCGTGGATCAGGACGGCACCGATCACCAGATCGGCGGCCGGGAGCATCTCCTCGATCGCCAGGGTCGAGGAGTAGACGGTCGAGGCCCGTCCGCCGAAGACGAGGTCGAGCTGACGCAGCCGGTCGATCGACCGGTCGTAGACGAACACGTCGGCCTGCATGCCGATGGCGATCAGGGCGGCGTTCAGCCCGACCACGCCGCCGCCGATCACGAGCACCGTCGCCGCCGCCACCCCGGGCACCCCGCCGAGGAGGACGCCGCGCCCGCCGAGCGGCTTCTCGAGCATGAACGCCCCGGCCTGGGTGGCGATCTTTCCGGCCACCTCGCTCATCGGCGCGAGCAGCGGCAGGCTCCCGTCGGCCGCCTCGACCGTCTCGTAGGCGACGCACGTCGCCCCGCTCGCCACCAGCCGGCGGGTGAGCTCCGGGGCGGCGGCCAGGTGGAGGTAGGTGAACAGGGTCTGCCCCGGCCGGAGCAGGTCGACCTCGGCCGGCTGGGGCTCCTTGACCTTGAGCACGAGCTCGGCGGCCCCGAACACCGCGGGCGCGTCGGCGGCGATCCGGGCGCCCTGGGCGGTGTAGTCGGAGTCGGCGATCGCGCTCCCCTCGCCGGCCCCGGCCTGGACGATCACCTCGTGGCCGCGACCGGTCAGCTCGCGGGCCCCGGCCGGCGTCAGGGCCACCCGGTACTCGTCGACCTTGACCTCGGTGGGGACGCCGATCCTCATCGGTCGCGGACCTCGACGGCGAAGGCGCAGTCGCGCGCCTCGAGCTCGGGGAGGAGGTCGTCGGGATCGACGGCGTTCTCGGCCGGCACGACGCCGACCGGCTCGATCCGACCTCGGGCGAGCAGGCGCACGAGCGCGCCCACGGGCGCCGCGGTGGCGACGACCTCGCCGCCGATCCCCCAGCCGAGATGCGGCCCGCGGACGGCCGTGACCCGGGCCAGGCGGCGGTCCGAGCGGGCCTCGACCACGTGGGCGGCGATCGTCTCGACCGCCGGCGGCCCGGCGGGGAGCTCCTCCTCGCTGGCTTCGAGCAGCTCCTCCAGGCGGCGCTGGAGGGACGGGGCGAGCGAGAGGCGGAAGCTGATGGATCCGACGCCGAGGCTCCGGGCGAGGATCTCGAGCTCGGCGTGGCCGACGTGGATCGTCTCGGCCGGGCCGATCGGCGGCGGGAAGTCGACCGACCCGCCGGGGGAGCGCGGCCCGAGCTCGCGGGCCACGCCGTCCTCCAGGACGAACGCGCCCGCTCGCAGCTGGCCGACGAGCCGGCCCGCTCCGGCCGGAAGGCCGGTCCCGTCGCCGAGGTCGCGCAGGGCCGAGCTGACGTCGATCCCGAGGACCCGCTCGCCGGCCAGCCGGCGGACGGCGCGCTCGGCCATCACGTTGGTCATCCCCGGGCTCGCGCCCATGCCGAGCACGGCGATGAGGTCGGCGGCGATGAAGCGCTCGTCGAGCTCGACCTGGCGGGCGGCCGCCCAGTCGAGGTCGACGTAGTGGCAGCCGGCGGCGAGCGCCGCCTCCATCGCCTCGAGGTCGCCGGCCCGTCCGGCCGCGTTGACCAGCACCTGGCAGCCGGCGATCGCCTCGGCCAGCCCGGCGGGGGCGACGAGCTCGACCGCGGCGGCCCGCCCGCCGATCTGCTCCTCCGCCTCGGCCAGGGGCATCGCCTGGTCGCGGTCGAGCAGCAGCAGCTCGTCGACCTCCTCCGACTCGGCCAGGTCGTGGACGATGGCCCGGGCGATCGTTCCGGCGGCGCCGAGGACGGCGACCCTCATCGGGAGAGCTCCCGCCCGCGCAGGGCGAGCCAGAACTCGATCCGGTCGCGGGTGCTCGAGAGGTCGCGCCCGGTGAGCCGCTCGACCCGGCGCAGCCGGTAGCGGAGGGTGTGGCGGTGGCAGTAGAGCTCGGCGGCCGCGCGCTCCCAGTGGCCGTTGTGCTCGAGGAAGACGTCGAGCGAGCGCAGGAGCTCGTCGCCGTAGCCGGGCTGGCCACCGGCGAGCGGGCCGAGCACGCTCTCGCTGTAGGAGCGCAGCGCCTCGTCGTCCTGGAGCGAGAGGAGGAGGTGGAAGGCGCCGAGGTCGTGGTGGGAGGCGACCTCCGGACCCGAGCCGTTGGCGTGGCGCACGGCCTCGAGGGCGCACCGGGCCTCGTGGAAGCTCCGCCGCAGCGCCTGGGCCGGCCCGACGCGGCTGGCGGAGGCGCGGACGTCGCCGAACTCGGCGGCCAGCTCGCTCCGCAGCCGGGCGGCGAGGTCGATCGGCCCGCGGGCGTCGCCGGCGGTGACGGCGCAGAGGAGGGCGCCCCGGGTGGCCACCAGGGCGGGGACGTCGATCCGCTCGAGCGCCCGGTCGAGGACCGGCGCCGCCGCGGCGGGGTCGGCCAGGGCGAAGGCGAGCACCGCCAGCTCGCCGCCCAGGCCGAAGGGCCGCAGCCGGGCCTCGAGCTCCTCGGGGTGCAGGCGTCCGGTGAGGGCCTCGGCGAGGACGTCGCCGGCGAGCCGGCGCTCGGTGTCGCGCACGACCCGCAGCCGCATCAGCTCGAGCGCGACGACGGTCACCGTCTGGCGGAGGACCAGCCGCTCGAACTCGCCGAGCGCGCCGACTCCGACCAGCCAGGCCACGGAGCGCACGCCCCGGCGGGCGACCACGGGCAGCGCGAGGGCGCAGCCGTCGCCGGTCGGGTCCAGGAGCTCCGGCGGCGGCCCGTCCGACGCGGCGACCGCCCGGCGCAGGGCGTCGAGCTCGGCGCGGGGCGGGTCGGCGGCGCCGGCGTGGTGCCAGGCGAGCACCTCGCCGCGCCCGCTGAGCACGCCGGCCGCGCCGCCGAGCTCGAGGGCCACGACGCGGACGACCTCGTCGAGCCCGCGCTCGTCGAGGACGAGGCGCTCGATCCGGCGCTGGATCGCCAGGCTCCGGCTGAGGGCGTCGAGCTCGTCGCTGGCCAGGTGGCGGAAGGCGCGCTCGGTGATCGCGATGAACGGCAGCTCGTAGGGGACCTCGAAGACGGGGAGCCCGGCGGCCTCGGCCGCGTCGAGCAGGGCGGGCGGCAGGCGCTGGTGGGCGAAGCCGGTGCCCAGGCCGAGGCCGGCGATCCCGTGCTCGACCAGGCGCCGGATGTACGCGCGCTGGCTTTCGGGCCCATCGAGGCGGTCGCCGGTGGTGAGCAGGAGCTCGCCGCCGGACAGCCACGGGGTCGGGTCGGGGAGCTCGGTGCAGTGGACGCAGCGCACCTCGGTGGCGGCCGACTCGGCGCCGCTGGCCAGCTCGAGGCCGACCTCGGCGATCAGGCGCTCGACGGTGAGCATCAGTCGATTCGAGCCCAGGCCTCGGTGAGCACGCCACGGAGGATGGCCTCGATCTCGGCGAACTGCTCGGGTCCGGCGATCAGCGGCGGGGCGAGCTGGATCATCGGGTCGCCGCGGTCGTCGGTCCGGCAGATCAGCCCGTGGGCGAAGAGCTCGCGGGAGAGGAAGCCGCGGAGGAGGTGCTCGGACTCGGCGGGACCGAAGCTCTCCTTGGTCGCCTTGTCCTTGACCAGCTCGATCGCGTGAAAGTAGCCGGCCCCGCGGACGTCGCCGACGATCTCGAGCTCGCGCAGTCCTTCGAGCATCGCGCGGAAGGCGGGCTCGTGCTCGCGCACCCGGCCGCAGAGGTCCTCCCGGTGCAGGATGTCGAGGTTGGCCAGGGCGACGGCCGCGGACACCGGGTGCCCGCCGAAGGTGAACCCGTGGGCGAACATCGCCGTCCCGCTCATGAACGGCTCGGCCACCCGGTCGGAGACGATCAGCGCCCCCATCGGCGCGTAGGCCGAGGTCAGCCCCTTGGCCGTGGTGATCATGTCCGGGACGTAGCCGTAGCGGTCGCACCCGAAGTAGTGGCCGAGGCGCCCCCAGGAGCAGATCACCTCGTCGGAGATCAGGAGCACGCCGTGGCGGTCGCAGATCTCGCGGACGCGCTGGAAGTAGCCGTCCTGCGGGGTGAAGCAGCCGCCGGCGTTCTGCACCGGCTCGAGGATCACGGCGGCGACCGTCTGCGGGCCCTCGAAGACGATCCGCTCCTCGATCGCGTCGGCCGCCCAGAGCGGGTCGCGGTCCTCGCGCCAGCGGTAGGAGTTCGTGTTGGCCACGTGGCAGCCGCCGGGCGTCAGCGGCTCGAACGGCTGGCGCAGCGCGGTGAGACCGGTCGCCGAGAGGGCGCCCATCGAGGTCCCGTGGTAGGCGAGCTCGCGGGCGATCAGCTTGTGGCGGGTCCCCTCGCCCCGGGTGCGGTGGTAGGCGCGGGCGAGCTTCAGCGCCGACTCGACCGACTCGGAGCCGCCGGAGGTGAAGAAGACGCGATCGAGGCCGGCCGGCGCGAGGCCGGCGACCCGGGCGGCGAGCTCGATCGACGCCGGGTGGGCGTAGCTCCAGTTGGTGAAGAAGGCGAGTTCCCGGGCCTGGGCGGCGCCGGCCTCGGCGAGCTCCTCGCGGCCGTGGCCGACGTTGACGCAGTAGAGCGACGAGAGGCCGTCGAGGTAGCGGCGGCCGTGGTCGTCGTAGACGTAGCAGCCCTCGCCGCGGACGATGATCGGGATCTCCTCGTGGGCGTAGTCCCCCATCCGGGTGAAGTGCAACCACAGGTGGCGGCGGGCCAGCTCCTGGAGGTCGCCGGCGGCGACTCGGCGCGGCCCGGTCAGATGCGTGGCCATCTCGATGCTCCTTTGGTCGCGCCGGTCGTCGCAGGCGCGGCCGACTGGACAGTCCGGACAACGGTAGCGCTGGGGTCGGGGCGAATCAATCGCCGATGGGGGCAAACCGGGCCGGGCATGCTTATACGAACTGTACAACTCGGTCGCGGGCTGGTCGTGGTTCAATCCCTTGATCTACGGGGTTGGGACGGCGGAGTCGCGATGAACGAGGAGGCGCCCGACGATCAGGCGGCGACGCCGTACCTCGACGCGCTGGTCGCCTACGCGGCCCGCGATCCGGCGCGGCTCCACGTGCCGGGCCACAAGGGCGGGACCGGGGCCGACCCGGGTCTGGTCGCGGCGATCGGCGCGGACGCGCTCCGGCTGGACATCCCGGCGCTGACCCACGGGATCGACGTCGGCCCGACGCCGACGCCGTTCGATCGGGCCCAGCGTTTGGCCGCGGCGGCGTGGGGGGCGCGCCGGTCGTGGTTCCTGATCAACGGCGCCTCGCAGGGCAACCTGGCCGCCGGGCTCGCCCTGGCCCAGCTCGGCGGCGAGGTGGTCGTCCAGCGGAACGTCCACTCGAGCGCGATCGACGCCCTCGTCCTCTCCGGGCTGCGCCCGACCTTCGTCGCCCCGGAGGTCGATCCCGAGCTCGGCATCGCCCACTGCCTGGCCCCCGCGGAGCTCGACCGGGCGCTCGCGCGGACGCCGGCGGCCAAGGCCGCCTGGATCGTCTCGCCGACCTACTTCGGGGCGGTAGCCGACGTCGCGGCGCTCGCCGGGGTCGCCCACGCCCGGGGGGTGGCGCTCGTCGTCGACGAGGCGTGGGGGGCCCACCTGGCCTTCCACGAGGATCTGCCCGGCCACGCCCTGGAGGGGGGCGCCGACCTGGTGATCTCGAGCACGCACAAGATCGTCGGGAGCCTGACCCAGTCGGCCATGCTCCACCTCGGGGCGGGCGGCCGGATCGGGGAGGACGTGGTCGACCGCGGCGTGACCCTCGTCGAGTCGACCAGCCCGAGCGCGCTGCTCCTCGCCTCGCTCGACGCGGCCCGCCGCCGGGCGGCGGTCCACGGGCGCGGACTGCTCGGCGAGACGATCCGGGCCCTGGCCGCGGCCCGGGCGGAGATCCGCGGGATCCCCGGCCTCGACGTGCTCGACGAGCGGCTGGTCGGGCGCCCCGGGGTCTTCGCCTACGACCCGTTGCGCCTGGCCGTCGACGTCCGCGGGATCGCCGCCACCGGCTACGAGCTCGGGCCGATCCTCCGGGAGATCGGCGACGTCAACCTCGAGCTCTACGGCCAGAACGTGGTGGTGGCCGTCTTCGGGCTGGGCGAGCCGGCGGCGCCGGAGGCCGACCGCCTGGTCCGGGCGCTCGGGCGGGCGGCGGCCCGGGTCGGGCTCGACCGGGCCGAGAAGTCGGTCGGCTTCGCGCCGGCGCCGCCGTGGGGCGAGCTCGTGATGAGCCCCCGGGAGGCCTACCTCGGCCCCCAGGAGACGGTTTCCGCGGCGGCCGCGGTCGGGCGGATCGCCGCCGAGTCGCTGGCCACCTACCCGCCGGGCATCCCGAACGTCCTGCCCGGGGAGCGGCTGACCACCGAGACGCTGGCCTACATCGAGCGGACGCTCGAGCTCGGGGGGAGCATCCGCGGGGCGAGCGACCGCCGCCTGCTCACGGTCAGGGTCGTGCTTGTGTGACCGACGTCACACAAGCCGGCCCGGGTCGTTGACTATCCTCGACGGCCTGCCCGGACGGAGGTGATCGATGGAGCAGTGGACGCGGCGCATCATCGCGAATCGCAGGCGGGTCCTGGCCGGATGGCTCGTCCTGTTCGTCGCCGGCGGCCTCGCCGCGTCGAACCTCGGCAGCCTGCTGAGCAACCGCTTCAGCGTGCCCGGCGCCGACTCGGAGAACGGCCTGAACCTGCTGCGCCAGCACTTCGGCGAGCGTGGGGACGGCGCCTTCACCCTGGTCGTCCGCACCGACCGGCCGGTGGCGGCGACGCCGTCGGTGCGCGCCGAGGTCGCGGCCGCGGCCACCCGCGCGGCCGCCGTGGTCGCCGGCGCCAAGGCCGGCCCGGTTCTCCCGGCGGCGCCGAACGTCGCCTACGCCCAGATCAGCACGCCGCTGCAGAACGCGGACGCCGCGAAGGAGACGCCGGCCCTGCGGGCGGCCGTCCCCCGCATCCCCGGGGCCCAGACGTACGTCTCGGGCTTCCCGGCGATCAACCACGACACCCAGAAGCTCTACAGCCGCGACCTGACCAAGGGCGAGTCGATCGCCATCCCGATCGCCCTGCTCGTCCTCGCCTTCATGTTCGGGACACTCGTCGCGATCGGCGTCCCTCTCGCCTTCGCGGCGGTCACCATCCCGTCGACGCTCGGGGCCGTCTGGGTCGTCGCCCACTTCACCGACATGGCGGTCTACGTGACGAACATCGTCAGCCTGATCGGCTTCGCCATCGCCGTCGACTACTCCCTGCTCGTGGTCTTCCGCTTCCGCGAGGAGCTCGAGCGCCACGAGTCGGTCGAGGACGCCCTGATCGCGACGATGCGGACCGCCGGTCGGGCGACCCTGTTCTCGGGCGCCGTGGTGGCCATCGGGCTCTCGCTGCTCGCCTTCATGCCGCTCCCGTTCATGCAGTCGATGGGCATCGGCGGGCTCCTCGTCCCGCTCTTCTCGATCGCCTCGTCCGCCACCTTCCTCCCGGCGCTCCTGATGGTCCTCGGGCGGAGGATCAACCGCTTCCGCGTCGTCCCCCGGCGGATCCTCGCCTCCCGGGCCGACGGGCGCCCGGGGTTCTGGACCCGGCTGTCGCGGTCGATCATGCGCCGTCCGGTCGCCTACCTGGTGGGTGCGGGCGCGGTGATGATCGCCCTGGCCATCCCGGCCGCCGGCCTCCACCTGACCGGGGGCGACAACCGGGGGATCCCGCTGACCACCGAGGCGACCCGGGGCCTGGCCCTGCTCGAGGGCACCCTCGGTCCGGGAGCCCTGGCCCCCCACCAGATCGTCGTCGACACGCACGTCCCGGGCGGGGCCGTGCAGCCGGCGACGGTGGCCGCCGAGCGCCGCCTGGTGGGGCTGCTCGCGGGCGATCCGGAGATCCGCCCGCAGACGATCCAGGCCCCGTTCCTCGTCGCGCCGAGCGTGGCCCGCCAGGCGAACCTCGTGGACGCCGCCGGCCGGGTGCTCCAGATCCGGGCGGCCGGGCAGGGAGACGCGGGCACCCAGGCGGCGATCGACCTGGTCCACCGGATCCGCGACCGCTACGTCCCGGCGGCCGGCTTCGGCTCGTCCACGGTGCTGCTGACCGGCGCGCCGGCCTTCGGGGTCGACTTCATCAGCCGCGCCTACGGGGCGTTCCCGTGGCTGATCCTCGCCGTGCTCGTCCTGTCCTACCTCCTCCTCCTGCGGGCCTTCCGGTCGGTGGTCCTCCCGGCGAAGGCCGTGCTGATGAACCTGCTGTCGGTGGGGGCGACCTACGGCGTGCTCGTACTCGTCTTCGAGCACGGGCTCCACTCGGCGCTCGGCCTCCAGGGCTCACCCCAGATCGAGGCGTGGATCCCGATCTTCCTGTTCGCGATGCTGTTCGGGCTCTCGATGGACTACGAGGTCTTCCTGCTCTCGCGGATGCGCGAGGAGTGGGACGCGACCCACGACAACGAGCACGCCGTGTCCCACGGCCTCGAGCAGACGGGCCGGATCATCACGGCGGCGGCGATCATCATGATCGCCGCCTTCGTCGGGTTCACGGCCGGGTCGTTCGTCGGGCTCCAGGAGTTCGGCATCGGCCTCTCGGCGGCGATCCTCTTCGATGCCACCGTCGTGCGGGCGCTCCTCGTCCCGGCCCTGATGAAGCTCCTCGGCCGCTGGAACTGGTACCTCCCCGACCGGGTCCGCCGCGTCCTGCGCCTCGCGCCGGCCACCGCCGAGACCTGACCGGCGGGTCAGGTCACGATCAGGGTGCCCTTCATCCCGGCCGCCTCGTGGCCGGGCACCGGGCAGTAGAAGGTGTAGGTCCCCGGCTTGAGGGTGGCGGTAACGGTCGCCGTGCCGCCGGCCGGGACGACCGAGCTGTCCTTGTCGACCCCGTTGCCCTGGACCGAGATCCCGTGTCCGGTCCCCGAGCCGGTCGGGTTGGTCATCTGGAGGCTGACCGTCCCGGCCTTGGCGTGGAGGGTGGTGACGTTGAACTTGAGCCGACCGGTCGGGTCGGCGCTCAGCTTGACGACGCTTCCGGAGGGGGTGGCGGCCGGGGTCGCGGGCGTCCCGTAGCTGCCGGCGCCGGTCTGGGCCGGCGCGGCGGCGGTCGAGCTCGACGAACTCGACGAGCTTCCGCATCCGCTGAGGGCGAGGGCCGCGAGGGCGGCGGCGCCGAGGAGGGCTGGGGCTGGTCTGGCGATCATGGGACCTCTCGCTGGTTTGGGGCCGTCAGGCGCAAGGATGCCGCCGCGGGCGATTCCTTCCCGCGTCAGCCGACTTCGTGCTCCCCGGAGCCGGAGCTCGAGCAGCCCGGCCGGCGAGAGGCGGTTGCCGCCAGGGTGGTGATGCGCTCGTTCGGCGTCGCTCGACGCCCGCCGGGCGCGAACACGCCACGGGCGCGGGGGGCGGCGCTGGTGAGGGCGTCCCGGACCCGGGGCCACGGCCGGCCCGCTCAAGGGGGGAGGAACGCCCCGGGTCGGCCGGTCGATCACCGCCGCGGGGAGCAGGTGGCGGGCGGCGTCCTGCAGCACGTGGGCGAGCGTGTACGCCGGCGGGCCGGCGGCGGCGAGCTCGACGAGCTCGTGGTCGAGGTACGGGGTACGAGCATCGACCCCCAGTCCATGCTCAGGTTGGCGGCCAAGCGCTTGACCGGGTCGTAGACAGCATCGCGTCGAAGCCCTGCCGGACGAACCAGGCGGAGATATCGTCGGCCAGCCGATGTCCGGGGCGTCTGCGGCAACGCCGACCCCGGACGGGATCAGGGCGACGGTCCGCGAGGCCCATTTCCGCGGCTGGTGAGGGCAAGCTCTGCTTGTTGTGGCCACGGCGGCTGGATTTGGAGTAGGTCGAGGATGCGTTCTTGGGTGAGGGTGTCGAGTTCGATGCCGTGGTGGGTGTAGGTTAGGCCAGGCCTTGAAGGCGGCGAGGATGTTGCGGGCGGTGGGGCGGGCTGAGCGGCCTTCGGGCAGCAGTCCGGGGAGGAGTTCGTGCTCTGGTAGCGCGGCCCGGGTTTGTGATTCGATCAGGCCGAAGATGAGCAGCGCCATGCCGATCGTGCTGATCAGGCGTAGACGCGGTCGTCATTGTGGAGGAAGATCGGGCGGACTTTGAGGGTCTGTTTGAGGTCGCGGTGGCGGCGCTCAACGATCTGGTGGCCTTTATAGAGGCGTAGGATCCGCCCGGTGCTGAGGCGGCCGGGGAGGTTGGTCGCGAGGGCGTAGATGCCGTCGTAGGCCGCGGCGGCGGTGATCGCTTGCTCGTTCCGCTGCCAGGTCAGGGTGAGGCGGCCTTTGCGGGTGGTGATCCTGGCGTCGAGGAGCCCGGCGATGTTGCTGGCGATGATCTGGCCGATGCGACGCTCGACTTGCTGGCGGGTCTTGTAGTAGCGGCCGCCGAGGCCGCTGCGGATCCTGGCCAGCGCATCCTCGGCTTTCTGGAGGGCGCGTTCGCGGGCAGCGGCGACCTGGGTGGCTTCCTCGGAGGAATGGATGTAGGCGACGCGCAGCGCGAGGGGCTGCTTGGTCGTCATGCAGCTCGGGTTTCCCGGCGAGCGGCCGTCGCGCGGGCCGGTGACCGCGAGCTCAGGTCGCCGACTCGGTGAGCAGTCACGGTCAGTCCGTGGCGCGGACGGCGGCCTGCTCGCGGACCTCCCGCCGCGAGGTGCGCGGCGCCGCCGACCAGGAGAAGCGGTTCGCGCAGACGGCCTGCGCGGCCTCGACTTCGCTCGAGATCGGCAGCAGCGATGAGGCGGACGGGAAGAGCGCGTCGGCGGCGTCCGGTGCGGTTGACGACGACGGTGGTCGGAGAGCCGGCGTGCTGAAGGAGTCGGGCCGCGGCCGCGACCTGGTCTAGCGTCGCGGGGCTCCGCGTCGGTGACGAGGACGAGCTGGTCGCCCGCGATGATCGCGGCCTGGACTCCGGGCTGCCCGAGCCCGGTGCAATCGAGAACGAGAATGCCGGCGCGGGGCTTCACGCTCGTGAGGAGGCGACCGTAGCGATGGCAGTCGAGCGCGGGCATCGCGGCTCGGTCGCTCGGCGCCGGACAGAGCCTGAGACCTTCGGGTCCGAGCGCCAGGTGATCGTCGGGGTCCCCGGGGAGCCCGGCTGCTCGAGCTCCGCGGCGAGGCGGTCACGGGATCAGCAACATGAAGATGGGCGAGCCGACGAACCTCGACCGTCCACGACCTCCAAGTCTCGCCGGGCGACCATCCACGACAACGTCTCGTCAACATCGCGCACGACCACGGGCCAACGTACGACTACGCGAACCCGCCGCCCACGATCCCGGGACCTCCTCGTCGCCGGCAGCGCTCGTCGGCCACCTGCTCGGTATCGCGGCGACGGGACCCTCACGGTCACCCGACCGTAGGCAACCGGCTGGCTCGTCCCTCGAGACCCTGTCGCCAGTCGGGGGCGGGGGAGACAGATAGTGGTCTGGCTGAAGAGTCACCGGCCGTGGGCCGTTCGGCCGGGCGCCGCGTCCTCGCTCACGTGTTGTCGGTCTTTACAGCCGAACGGGAGGGGCGGCGATCAAGGTCCCTCGCTGGGCGGAGGCCGGATTCGGGGTCGGGCGACTCGATCTAGCTCGAGCGAGTTCACGCGACGATGCGTCCGACGGCCTTGACAGACGTGCCGGAGCTGTGCGGATCGCGCTTCAAAACTACGCTCGAGCACGTCAGCTGGGCCTCTGCTCTGGGCTCCCGCTTCTCCTCGTCCCGACCCCGGCTCTGGGGATCCGTCGGGCGGATGGACTCGTTGGACTGGTAGCACGAGCTTGGGTAGCCCAGGCTAGTGTCGGCGGCCTACCCTCGAGTCTGGATGTTCTGGCGATCTAGATGCTGACCTTTCCCCGGACTCGTCGCCTGTCGCTGAAACAACGCGGGCCTGCGCCTTATTCGGAGCTTTTCCGCTTTGGACCGCCGCCGGTTGATCGCGCTCGCGCGGTAGAGACGAGATTGCGGCTTCGAGTCGATTGATCTGGACGGCAACGCTGTCGACACGGGCCGCCAGTGCGGTGAGCGGATCGTCGAGCGTTTCGAAATCGGCAGTGAAGAAGGTCGTTGGCAATCCACAAGCCCGCGCGATGAGGAAGATCTGTTCGTCGTTAGGGACGAGCCGATCGTCCTCAAATCGAGCGAGCGTTCGCTCCGTGATTTCCGGCCGTCCAATGGCCGCCACCACGGAGCGTCGCGTCCGGTTGGCGTAAGCGCGGCCAGCGCGAATGCGCTGAGCTAGATCGTCGGGGAGTAGGTTCTGACCGCGCACCTTGCGACGCAACTTTCGCAGATCGTCGAGATCAATGCCATTAGCGAGAGCTGCCGCTTCGCCGCAGACCACCGCCGCTGACGATTTCTCCGCTGCACAGCCATCCGCGTTTCACGACGGCCTCCGCCCCCGACCGACTCGCCCAAGGCTGGCTCAAGCGGGGACCAGGCTGACCGAACATCCATGAGAAGGTCTTGCGCTTCCGTCTCGCGACCAAAAACACGTATTTTGCGAAAACTCGCAACCGTACCCGCGCCGAAATCTTCGCAAAATGGGCATCGTGAGTGCGATTGGGCGCTCGCGTGTGCTTAGTGTAGCCATCAGATCAACTTGCCTGAGTACAAGACCAATACAGAGCGAGACCGCGAGCGGGCTGTGTACTACATGACGCTCGCCGTCGCCGTACGCCACAACGCAAACTGCTGGGGTAGCGAAGTCGGCGCTGTCCTTGTGCGCAATGATCGGGTCATCAGCACGGGCTACAACGGCACGCCCTCGAAATTCCTAAACTGCCGGGACGGAGGATGCCTCCGCTGCGAGGAACGCCACAAACTCGACGAGGACGCCGGTTACGTTTCGAGCCACCCGGAGGTCATGCAAGGAAAGGCGCTTGACATCTGTCTTTGCGTCCACGCGGAACAGAACGCGCTTCTGAGTGCGGCCCGCCACGGCATAGCTGTCGCCGACTCCGTATTGTACGTCACCCACCAGCCGTGTTTTTCCTGTCTGAAGGAAGCTATCCAGGCAGGCGTGAAGCAGGTCATTTTCCTCAAGCCCTGGTACGGCGCGGAAGATCAAAGCCTGCGGGACCAGTACGACCGCCTGACCCACCACCTCGAGCCGAGCGACGGATTTGCTGGCTTCGCTCAACTCGACCAGCCGACCTTTCGGGCCTTCACGAGCAATGTCGCGCCATTGTTCGAGGATCACCACGCCTCTGGCGGAGGGGCGTCGCAGGTCGACCGAAAGTCTCGTGACTAAGCCAGGCCCGTCGCGCACTCCGCCTCGGGAAAGACGCGAATCATCCAATCCCCGAGGCTGAGTGGGATCCAGTCGCTAAGCCACTCGCGGTCACTGAGCCCGGCAACATCGGCGAGCGCCTCACGGATTTCGCTCCGCGCGCCCTCATGCCGTGCGATCACAGCAACGAAAGGCTCTGGCCTCTTGCCGCTCAGCTGCCAGGACGAGCGGTGAACGTACGCGTCAACGACGCCGACCAAGCGATCACGTACAAGCCGCTCGGCGTGGTTTCGTCGCAGCTCAAGGCCGACCGCAGCGGTTTCTGCTCCGGTGTCTTCCATTACCCCTCCTATAGCCGACGAGTGTACGTTGATGCGCGGACGTTGGGTCCCTTCTGGCATCAGGACGGCGAATCGCCTCTGGCCAGATGCGCCCCCAGAACGAGTGTCGGGACGACCGTGCTAGGTCGGTCCTGGCCCCGCGCCTCGCGTCCCTGATCCCCGCGTCTCAGGTCACCAACACCGAGTCCCGGCTCTCGCCATGATCGCGTATATCGGGGCGCCCGGATTCGAACCGGGGACCTCACCGACCCGAACGGTGCGCGCTACCAGGCTGCGCCACGCCCCGATGAACAACGGGAGTATCCCACAGGCGGACCGCCGGCGGAGCGACGGCCGGGCGCAGCGGGCGCTCGCCGCTCAACAGCCGGTACTCGACGCGGAGGCGGCGGCGGGCCCGGTGGAGGGCGCTCTCGACGGCGGGAACGGTCAGTCCGGTCCACGAGGCGAGCTCGGCGTACGGCCGGCCGGCGAGCTCGCGCTGGGCGAGGAGCTCCCGCTCGAGCGGGGGGAGCGACCCGAAGGCCAGCCACAGGGCGGCGAGCCGCTGGCGGACCTCGAGCGCGGCGTGCGGGTCGCCGGTCGGTCGCAGCTCGACGAGATCCTCGTTCAGCGCGGCCGCCTCCGCCTGGCGCCGGCGCCAGCGGTGCTGGTCGATGCACGCGTTGCGGGCGATCTCGTAGATCCAGGGCTTGAAGGCGATCGGCCGCTCGCTGGCCCGCATGCCGTGGAGGGCCGAGACGAAGACGTCCTGGGCGATGTCCTCCGAGAGGTCCCGGTCACCGACCCGGGTCCGAACGTAGGCGGTGACCGGACCGCGATAGCGCTCGACCAGCCGATCGAAGCTGTCCGGATCTCCGCCCCGCACACCGGCGACCAAGACCCCGTCCGCCGCCCCGGCGGGTGCCCTCCTGATGCGCTCTGACGGACCCACTGCCCACGCGCCTCCCCTGTACCGTCTCCTCACGCGGGTGCGCCCAGGTTCCCTGGCTTCCCGCGAAGAGTCGACGGACCCCAAGGATACGGCAAAGTCAACCCGCGATGGCATCGATCACCGACATCCTCGCCGACCTCGATCGGCTGCTCGCGCCCGACGACTTCGACGACTACTGCCCGAACGGCCTCCAGGTCGCCGGGCGGTCCGAGGTCGGCCTCCTGGTCACCGGCGTGACGGCCAGCGTCGAGCTCTTCGAGGCGGCCCGGGCCGCCGGCGCCGACCTCGTGCTCACCCACCACGGCATCCTCTGGTCGGGCGACGACCGGCGGATCACCGGCCGCCTCCACCGCCGGCTGCGCCTGCTGATCGAGGCCGACCTCGGCCTGGCCGCCTACCACCTCCCGCTGGACGCCCACCCCGAGTGCGGCAACAACGCCCTCATCGCCGCCGGTCTCGGCTGCGTTGCCCGCCACCCGTTCGGCCTCCACCGCGGCCGGGAGATCGGCTGCCGGGGCGAGTTCGACGGGTCCGGCATCCCGGCCGGCGAGCTCGTCCGCCGGGTCGCCGAGGTCACCGGCCGCGCCCCGCTGGCCTTCACCTCCGGGCCGCCTCTCGTCCGGTCGATCGGGATCGTCTCGGGCGCCGGGTGCGACCACCTCGGCGAGGCGGTCGCCGCCGGGCTCGACGCCTTCCTCACCGGAGAGCCGGCCGAGCGGGCGATGGCCGAGTCGAGCGAGTCGGGGATCCACTTCATCGCCGCCGGCCACTACGCGACCGAGACGTTCGGCGTCCGCGCCCTCGGCGACCGGCTCGCCGCCCGCTTCGGCGTCGAGCACCTCTTCGTCGACATCCCCAACCCGATCTGACGGCCCCGGCCGTCCGTCCGTCCGCTCGGCTTGTGCCCGTCCGCCGGAGGCGGTATACAGAGGGCGGTCACAAAAACAGGAGGCCGCACTGATGCCGAATCACCTGACGCCCACCGAACTCGCTCGTGAAGCTGGGCTGGAGCGACGCGAGGTGATCTCCAAGTGCATGGAGATGGGCGTACCGATCTTTCAGGGACGCATCGACAAGTACCTGTTCCTGAGCAGCCTCAGCAAGATCGGCGACTCACGGATGCCGGCCGAGGCCACCGGCTAGCCGGGCAGCGCAAGACCGTACGGGCGGCGGCGGTGCCGAGTGGGGTCGGCGCCGCTGCTCGCGCGTCCGGGCCTCAGCCGCCGCTCTGGCGCAGCAGGGTCGCCGTCGTCTGCTCGAGGATCTTCCGCCAGGCGCGGGTCTTGTGGGGCTCGGCGTCGAAGTGGTCGATCACCTTGCGGACCCGGGTGGCCGAGATCTCGATCCCGTGGCGGGCGCAGACCTCCTTGAGCGACTCGTACTCTCCGGCCAGCCGGTAGGTCACCGACTGGAAGCCGTGGCGGGCGATCTCGACCCGCGAGGTGAAGTTCATGATCGACGTCTCGAACATCAGCTCGTCGTTCTGCTCCGGCTCGATCAGGACGATGTCGACCCCCGGGTAGCGCTCCTCCCACCGGCGGGCCATCTCGTGGAGGCGCTGGTAGGCGAGCATCTTGAACGCCTGGTAGCCGATCTGGGGGAAGCCGGCGTCGGAGACACGACGGGGGCGCGATCCACGGAGGGTCGACACCGACCGGCCGAAGTCGTTGACGAACGGGACAAGCGGGTTGATGACCACGACGAACTTGGCTCCCCGCTCGACCGCGATGTCGAGGTTGGTCGTCGAGACGATGCCCCCGTCGACCAGCTCGCGTCCCTTGACGGTCACCGGCGAGTAGACAACCGGGAGGGCGGCCGACGCCCGAACCGCCTTGGAGATCGGGACATCGTCCCAGCCGGCGCCGCCGAAGACGACCCGCTCGCACTGGTCGAGGTCGGTGGCCACGATGTAGAGCTCCCGGGCCAGCTCGCGGAAGTCGTCGGTCCGCTCCGGGTCGGCCAGCACCTGGCCGAGGTAGCTCTCCATGCCTCCGCCCGTGTAGAAGCCGGCCGGGAGGGCCTCGGCCAAGCCGAGGAGGACGTCCATCATCGAGACCTGGCCGAGCTTCCCGACCAGCTGGCGGGCGAGCATCGCCGCCCGCCAGGGGAGCAGGGCGCCCTTGCGAGCGTACTCGAGGACGTCGAGGCGCAGGACCGTCCCGATGTCCATGCCCCCGAGCTTGGTCGGCCCCTGGTTGAGCGCGGCCCGCATCATCTCGTCGGGGGTGATCCCGTTCGCCGCGAGGGCGGCGATGAACGCCCCGGCCGAGGTCCCGACGTAGACGTCGAAGTCGTTGATCGTCGTGTTGACCGAGAGGAGGTCGATCGCCTGGAGGGCGCCGATCTCGTAGACCCCGCCGGTCAGGCCGCCCCCGCCGAGGACGAGCGCCGTCTTCGAGGGCCGCGCCCGCGGGGGCGCGGGAACGCGCCGGCGTCGGGGGCGGGGCTCGGCCGTCGGCTCGAGCTTGACGACCTTTCCCACTGCCCGGTCATTCTACGGTCCGGCTCCCGGGGCCCCCGGGGGCGCCTATCCTGGGCGCTTGCCCCGAGCCCGCCGCCCGCTCGCCCTGGCCAGCCTCCTCGCCGCCGTCCTCGCCCTCGGGTCGACCGCCGCGGCCGCCCCCCTCCCCGGGGCCACCGTCCGCGGGCTGCGCGGGCTGATGGCCGCCGAGATGCGCCAGGCCGGGCCGCAGGCCGGCGCCCTCGTCGTCGACCTGACCAACGGGGCCACGATCTACTCGCTGCGGGCGAACACGCCCCGGGAGCCGGCCTCGGTCGAGAAGCTCTACACGACCGCCACGGCCCTCGCCCGCTTCGGCCCGGACACCCGCCTGCGCACCGAGGTCGTCGGGGCGGGCACGGCCGACGCCGCCGGCACCTGGCACGGCGACCTCTACCTCAAGGGGGGCGGCGACCCGACCTTCGGGGCGGCGGCGACCCCCGGCCTGGCGGACGCCCTCATCCAGGCGGCCGGGATCCTCAAGGTCGACGGGTCGGTGCTCGGCGACGAGTCGCTCTTCGACGGCCTCCGCGGCGACCCGGCCACCGGCTACGCCTACGACTCCGACCTCGGAGGCCAGCTCAGCGCCCTCGCCTTCGACCGCGGGCGCTTCGGCGGCCTCCCGTCCCCGGCCGCCTTCGCCGCCTCGCAGCTGGCGGCGGCGATCCGGACGGCCGGCGTCCCGGTCACCGGCCGCTCGGGCGCGGGCCACGCCCCGGCGGCGGCCCGCGTCCTGGCCGGCGTCGGCTCGCCGCCGGTGCGGACGCTGGTCGCCCTGACCGATCTCCCGTCCGACAACTACTTCGCCGAGATGCTGCTCAAGGGCCTCGGCGCCCGCTTCGGGCCGGCCGGGACGACCACGGCCGGGGCGGCGGTCGTCCGCGCCTGGCTCGCCCCCCTGGGCATCGCCCCGCAGATCGTCGACGGGTCGGGCCTCTCCCGCTCCGACCGGACGAGCCCCCGCCAGGTCGTCGACCTCCTCCGGGCCCTGCGCCCCGACGGCGCCGGCCCGCTCGGTGCGGTCGGGGCCGCGCTCCTGTCCGACCTGCCGGTCGCCGGGCGCACCGGGACGCTGATCCACCGGATGCGGCGGACCCCGGCCGCCGGGCGCTGCACGGCGAAGACGGGAACCCTGGTCGGCGTCTCCACCCTGGCCGGGGTCTGCGACGGCCGCTTCGCCTTCGCCTTCCTGATGAACGCGATCACCGACGCCAAGGCCCACGCCCTCCAGGACCGGATGACGATCGCCCTCGCCGCGGCCGGGTGAGCGATCCGGCCCTTGGGCGCCTCGCCGGCGACGTGGCCGGCCGGGGGCGCGCTTCAGGCGAGGAGCTCGAGCAGACCCGCCTCGTCGATCACCGGGACCCCGAGCCGCTCGGCCTTCTCGAGCTTGGTCCCGGCGCTCTCGCCGGCCACGAGGTAGTCGGTCTTCTTGGACACCGAGCTCGTCACCCGGCCCCCGGCGGCCAGGATCCGCTCGGTCGCCTGCTCGCGGGAAAGGGTCGGGAGCGTCCCCGTGAGGACGAGCGTCAGCCCGGCGAGCGGCCCCTCCCCCGGTACCGGCCCGTCCTCGGCGAAGCGGAGGCCCGCCTTCCGCAGCCTTTGGATCTGGAGCGCCATCGCCGGCTCGGCCAGCTGGCCGGCGATGATCCCGGCCATCTTCGCCCCGACCCCCGGGGTCTCGGCGATCTGGTCGGGCGACGCCGCCAGGAGGGCGTCGACGTCGCGGAACTGGCGGGCCAGGTTCTGCCCGGTGATGGCGCCGACCTCCTCGATCCCGAGGGCGAAGAGGACGCGGGCGAACGGCCGCTCCCGCGAGGAGTCGATCGCCGCGATCAGGTTCCCGGCCGAGACCTCGGCGTAGCGCTCGAGCTCGATCAGCTGCTCGGCCCGGAGGGCGTAGATGTCCGGGGCCGTGGTCAGGAGGCCGCGGGCCTGGAGGGCGGCCACCTGCTTCTCCCCGAGGCCGTCGATGTCCATCGCCCCGCGCGAGACGAAGTGCTTGAGGAGCTGCCACTGGCGGCCCGGGCAGACCGGGTTCGGGCACTTGGTGAAGACGGCGTCCGGCGGCTTGACCGTCGCCGTCCCGCAGCTCGGGCACGCCGCCGGCGGCCCGGGCGGCTCGGCCCGGTCCGGACGGCCGACCGCGCCCGGCGCCGGGGAGACGACCTGGGGGATGACGTCGCCCGCCCGCAGCACGATCACCTCGTCGCCCGGTCGGACGTCCTTGCGGGCGAGGTCCTCCTCGTTGTGGAGGGTGGCCAGCTTGACCGTGACCCCGCCGAAGGCGACCGGCTCGAGCTCGGCGAACGGGTGGAGGTCGCCGTACTTGCCGACGTTCCAGTGAACCGCCCGCAGCCGGGTCTTGGCCGTGGTCGGCGGGAACTTCCAGGCCACCGCCCAGCGGGGATCGCGCCCGACGGCGCCGAGGCGGCGCTGGAGCTCGTGGTCTGAGACCTTGACGACGACCCCGTCGATCTCGAAGTCCAGCCGGCCCCGCCGCTGCTCCCAGGCCAGGCACTGGGCGACCACCTCGTCCTCGCTGTCGAGCAGGCGGATGTCCGGGTTGACGGGAAAGCCGCTCCGGCGCAGCCAGGCGAGGGCGTCCCAGTGGGTGGCGAACTCGATCCCCGCGGTCGCCCCGATGCCGTAGGCCAGCATCGACAGCGGGCGCTCGGCGGCCAGCGCCGGGTCGAGCTGGCGGATCGTCCCGGCCGCCGAGTTGCGCGGGTTCATGAACGTCTGCAGGCCGGCCGCCGCCCGCCGCTCGTTGAGGGCGGCGAAGTCGGGCAGCGACATGTAGATCTCGCCCCGGACCTCGACCAGCGGCGGGGCGTCCGGGATGCGCAGGGGGATCTGGCCGATCGTGCGCAGGTTGTGGGTGACGTCCTCGCCGATCTGGCCGTCGCCCCGGGTGGCGCCCCGGTCGAGGACGCCGTCGCGGTAGAGCAGCGAGATGGCCAGCCCGTCGATCTTGGGCTCGCAGACGAACTCGAACCGCGGCGCCTCGATCCCCTCGCGCGCCAGGTGGCCGCGCATCCGGGCCACCCAGGCCCGCAGCTCGGGCTCCGACCGGGCGTTGGCCAGGGAGAGCATCGGCTGGAGGTGGGTGACCTTGACCAGGCGGCTGACCGGCGTCCCCCCCACCCGCTGGGTCGGCGAGTCCGGGGTGACGAGCTCCGGGTGGGCCGCCTCGATCGCCTTCAGCTCGTCGAACAGGGCGTCGTACTCGTCGTCCCCGATCTCCGGGTCGTCGAGCACGTAGTAGCGGTGCTCGTGGTGGATCAGGAGGGCCCGCAGCTCGGCCGCCCGCTCCCGGGCGTGGGGCGCCTCAGCCATCGAGCAGGCGCTCGAGCTCGAACTCCCGCAGCACCTCGATCCCCGGGAGATCGGTCAGGTCGAAGTGGATCGGGGTCAGCGCGATCCGTCCGGCGGCCACCGCCGCCAGGTCGGTCCCCGGCTCGTCGCGGAAGCCGGGGGCGTTGCCGTAGACCCAGAAATGACGCCCGACGCCCTCCTCCCGGATGAGGCGGAGCTCGTCGTTGTAGATGCGCTTGCCCAGGCGGGTCACCTCGACCCCGACCGGCGTCACCCCGGGGACGTTGATGTTCAGCAGGGTGCCCGGCGGGAGCGGGTGGGAGGCGAGCGAGTCGACGAGGCGGGCGACGAAGGCGGCGGCCACGTCGAAGTCGAACCCGGACGTGTCGCTGAAGTCGAGCCCGCGCCCGCGCGACTGCTGGGAGACGGCGATCCCCGGGACGCCGAGGATCAGCGCCTCGAGGGCGGCGGCCACCGTCCCCGAGTAGGTGATGTCGTCGCCGAGGTTGGCCCCGTGGTTGATGCCCGAGACGACGAGGTCGACGTTCAGCCCGTCGATCAGCCCGAGCTGGGCGAGCCGGACGCAGTCGACCGGGGTCCCGTCGGTCGCGTAGCCGACCGTCCCGTCGCCGAAGTCGACCTCGGTCACCAGCAGGGGCCGCCGGGTGGTGATCGACCGGGCGGTGGCCGACCGGTTGCCGTCGGGGGCGATCACCTCGAGGCGCACCCCGTCGAGGTCGCCGAGCGCCCGCCGGAGCGCCTGGAGGCCCTCGGCCTCGATCCCGTCGTCGTTGGTCAGGAGAACCTCGAGCACGAGACCAGGATATTCGCCCGCGGGGACGTGGCCAGCCGCCGGCCCTCAGACCCGCAGGCGCCGGCGGACGCTGAGCACCCGGGTGGCCACCCCGGGGGCGGTGAGCGTCAGCCGGACGGTGACCATCACCAGGCCGGCCCGCCGGAGCCCGGCCAGCCCGGCCGGCGCCACCCGCACCCGGAAGGCCCGCTTCCCGGGACCGGCGGCGCCGATCACCGTCTCGCCGAGGATCACCGCGGTCGACCGGGGCCCGCCGTCGGCGGCGGCGGTGATCCGCAGACGCGTGGCCGTGGCCCGGGCGATCAGCAGGTCGACGCGCACCCGCACCCGCCGGTCGACCCGGACCGTCCCGCCGAGACCGAGCCGGTCGAGCCCGCCGAAGACCGCGCTGGCCACCAGGCGCCTGGCCGCGGCCGGGACCGCGGCCGGCGGCGCGGTGGCGCCCGGTCCGGCCGGGCCGGTCGCCGGCGGGGTCGCGGCCGGCGTCGTCGTGGCCGGCGCCGTCGTGGTCGGCGCCGTCGTGGTCGCGGGCGGCGGGGTGGTCGTCGGCGGCGGGGTGGTGGTCGGCGGCGGGGTGGTGGTCGGCGGCGGGGTCGTGGTCGGCGGGGAGCCGACCTGGACGGTCTGGGCGGCGAGCCCCGAGCCGCCGGCGTTGTCGGTCACGGTCAGGGTCACCGTTCGCGTCCCCGACCCGCCGTAGGCGTGGCTGACCTGGGGGGTGCTCGCCGACTGGCCGTCGCCGAAGTCCCACGCGTAGGAGAGCACGCGACCGTCGGGGTCGGTGGAGCCGGACCCGTCGAAGGAGAAGCGGAGGCCGTCGGCGGTCGTGGCCGTGAAGGCGGGGACCGGCGGCTGGTCGGCCGCCGTCCGCTGGAGGCAGCCACCGTGAGCGTTCGACCACTCGCCCTGGAGGATGTAGCGGTCGCCGTTGATGGTCTGGTTGTACTCGGCGCCCAGGTCCCCGGAGAGCGGCGCGTAGGACGTCCGGCACTTGTCGGCGATCTCGGTCCCGTCGGGGTCGGTCCACGCCGGCTGGTCGACCAGGGGGTCGGTGAGCATCTCGATGTGCTCGTGGCTGATCAGGTTGACCGTCGAGTCGAGGTCGGTGCCGTTCGGGCTCTGGGGGACGGCGCACCCGCTCACCGCGCCCCACGGGATGTAGCCGTAGACGGCGGCGTGGGCATCCGGGTAGGCCGGGAACCGGGCCGGGTCGAGCTGGGAGTGGTAGGCGCAGAAGGCGTTGGTCGAGCACAGCCCGGACGAGGTGTTCTGGCAGGCCTCGACGTTCGACGGGGTGAGCAGGAAGTAGGCCCGGTCGAGGCCGCCCCGCCAGCCGGTGGCCTGGAGGGCGGCGGCGAGCTCGGCCTGGATCGTCGCGTCGGTCAGGCACGGCGCCGGGAAGAGGTTGAGCCCGCCCTGGGCGCAGCTCGAGAGGGGGATCGCGTTCGGATCGGTGTAGGCCCCGCCGAAGCCCGACTGGTAGCCGACGCTCCCGGCGGCGTCGGTGTACTCGGTCGGCACCGCGTAGACGTTGGCCGCCGTCCCGCTGTCCTGGCCGACGTCGCCGAGGAACCGCTCGACCCGGGCCTTGAAGTCGTCGGTGAGGAGGTGCCCCGGGTCCCAGAAGACGACGAAGGTCTGATGGGCGTGCATGACCGGGCCCCCCTGGTAGGCGACGTTCCCGGCCGTCGCGGCCGCCGCGCCCGCCGCGGAGGCCGGGACCACCGGGGAGGCGGGGACCGCCGCCGCCGTCGGGGCCGCCGCGGCCGCCGAGCCCGCCGGGCCCGCCCCGGCCGCCGGTTCATCCGCCGCGGACGCCGGGGCCGCCGGGCCCTCCGGAACCACCGGGCCCGCCGGGGTCAGCGGCGCGGCGGCGGCCAGGGGCGCCGGGACGGTGCGGGGGACGAGGCCGAGGAGGCGACCGCGCGCCGCGGCCGGGCCGGCGCCGGCGAGGGCGGCGAGAGCGGCGAGGACGAGCCCCCCGGCCACCGCCAGGAGGCGACGCCGGATCGCGATCAGCTCATTCACCTGGCCGATCGTAGCCGCCCGCGGTGCCCCGCCGAGGCGGTCCGCCCGCCCGGCACGGCAGCCCGGCCGATCGTCGCCGCCCGCGGTGCCCCGCCGAGGCGGTCCGCCCGCCCGGCACGGCAGCCCGGCCGACCGTCGCCGCCCGCGGTGCCCCGCCGAGGCGGTCCGCCCGCCCGGCACGGCAGCCCGGCCGATCGTCGCCGCCCGCGGTGCCCCGCCGAGGCGGTCCGCCCGCCCGGCACGGCAGCCCGGCCGATCGTCGCCGCCCGCGGTGCCCCGCCGAGGCGGTCCGCCCGCCCGGCACGGCTCCGCGAACTACACCAGCTCGAGGAAGACCATCTCGGTCGAGTCGGACCGGCGCGGACCGAGCTTGAGGATGCGGGTGTAGCCGCCCGGCCGCGTCTCGTAGCGGGGCGCGACCTCCTCGAAGAGCTTGTGGACGATGAACTTGTCCTGGCCCAGGGCCGAGAGGGCGAGCCGGCGCGCGTGGAGGTCGCCCCGCTTGGCCAGGGTGATCAGCTTCTCGAGCTCCGGCTTGACCGCCTTGGCCTTAGCCTGGCTCGTCTGGATCCGTTCGTGCTCGATGACCTCCTTGCAGAGGTTGCGCAGCAGCGCCTTGCGGTGCGCCGAGTCCCGGCTCAGCTTGTGACGTGTCTTCTGGTGGCGCATCCGTCTCCTTGTCAGTCCGCCCGGAGGTGCAGGCCGCGCGCCTCGAGCGTCTCGATGACCTCGTCGATCGACTTCTTGCCGAAGTTCGGGATCGCGTTCAGCTCGGCCTCCGACTTCGAGATCAGGTCGCCGACCGTCTGGATCCCCGCCCGCTTGAGGCAGTTGTACGAGCGGACGCCGAGCTCGAGCTCCTCGATCAGGATCCCCCACTCCTCGCCCTGCATCGCCGCCGGGACCGCCCCGCCCGCCCCGGCCAGGCCGCCGTCGAGGACGCCGTGCGGCCCCTCGCGGAGCTCGGCCAGGCGCTCGACGTCGGTGAAGATGGCCAGCTGGGAGATCAGGAGCTCGGCCGCCTCGCGGAGCGCCGCCGACGGCTCGACCGACCCGTCGGTCTCGATGTCGAGGGTCAGCTTGTCGAAGTCCGTCTTCTGCCCGACCCGGGCCTGCTCGACCGCGTAGGCGACCCGGCGGACCGGCGAGAAGATCGAGTCGATCGGGATCACTCCGATCGGCTGGTCGGGTGACTTGTTCTCCTCGGCCGGGCGGTAGCCCCGGCCCCGGCCGACGGTCAGGTAGAGCTCGAGCTTGGTCTTCTTCTCGAGCGTCGCGATGTGGACGTCCGGGTTGAGCACCTCGACGCCCGACGGGAGGTCGATGTCCTTGGCGGTGATCTCACCCGGTCCGGTCGCCACCAGGGCGGCCTCGACCTCGGTCGCGTCGGAGTGCATCCGGCAGACGACGCCCTTCAGGTTGAGCACGATGTCGGTGACGTCCTCGGTGACCCCCTTGATCGTCGAGAACTCGTGGGCGACGCCCTCGATGCGCACGCTGGTCACCGCGGCGCCGGCCAGGGAGGACAGCAGCACCCGGCGCAGCGAGTTGCCGAACGTGTAGCCGAAGCCACGGTCGAGCGGCTCGATCACGAACGAGCCACGGTTCTCCTCGACGGATTCACTCGTGATCCGGGGGATTTGAAAGTCAAGCATCGGGGTCCTAACGTCGTCGTGTTCTCAAGGCCCACGCCGGGCGGGCGCGGGCGGGGTGCGGAGCGGTTGCTTACTTCGAGTACAGCTCGACGATGAGCTGCTCCTGCACGGGTGCGGCGACCTCGCGCCGCTCGGGCCGCCGCAGCACCTTCGCGGTCAGGGAGTCGTGGTCGGCCTGGAGCCAGGCCGGGACCTGCCCGGTCAGCTCGGTCGCGTCGCGGATCACCTGCTCGGCCGCCGTCGACGCCTTGACGGCGATGACGTCGCCCGGACGGACCTGGTAGCTCGGGATGTCCACCCGGCGGCCGTTGACCGTCCAGTGGCCGTGGCGGACAAGCTGGCGCGACTGGCGGCGGGAGGCGGCGAAGCCGAGGCGCACGAGCACGTTGTCGAGCCGGCACTCAAGCAGGGTGAGCAGGTTCTCGCCGGTGATGCCCACCTGGCGGGACGCCTTCTCGTAGTAGCCCTGGAACTGCTTCTCCAGGACCCCGTAATACCGCTTGGCCTTCTGCTTCTCCCGCAGCTGGAGGCGGTACTCGCTCTGCTTCTGGCGACCGCGGCCGTGCTCGCCCGGCGGATAGGCCCGCCGCTCGACGCCGCACTTGTCGGTCAGGCAGCGCTCCCCCTTGAGGAAGAGCTTCTGGCCCTCCCGGCGGCACTGCTTGCATTGCGCTCCGGTGTCTCTGGCCATCTCGGATCCTCGGCGATCAGACGCGGCGCCGCTTGCGCGGGCGGCAGCCGTTGTGGGCTTGCGGGGTGACGTCCTTGACGCCGGTGACCTCGAGGCCCGCGGCCTGCAGCGAGCGGATCGCCGTCTCCCGGCCGGAGCCCGGCCCCTTGACGAAGACCTCGACCTTCTGGAGGCCCTGCTCGATGCCCTTGCGGGCGGCCGCGTCGGCCGTGACCTGCGCGGCGAAGGGCGTGGACTTGCGGGAGCCCTTGAAGCCGGCTCCGCCGGCCGACTCCCAGGCGATCACGTTGCCCTGCTGGTCGGTCAGCGAGACGATCGTGTTGTTGAAAGACGTCTTGATGTGAGCCTGGCCGATCGGGATGTTCTTCTTCGGCTTGCGGCGGCCGCGGGCCGGGCGACGGGGTGCGGGCATCTACTTCTTGCCCGCTTTCTTCTTGCCGGCGACCTGCATCCGCTTCGGCCCCTTGCGGGTCCGGGCGTTGGTCTTGGTCTTCTGGCCGCGGACCGGCAGGCCCCGCCGGTGGCGGATCCCCCGGTAGCAGCCGATCTCGGTCAGGCGCTTGATGTCCTGCGAGCGCTCCCGCCGCAGGTCGCCCTCGACGGTCAGGTCGGTGTCGATGATGTCGCGCAGCTTGCCGATGTCCGCCTCGGTCAGGTCCCGGACGTAGGTGTCCTTCGAGATCTCGAGCCGGTCGAGCAGCTGGCCGGCGGTCGGTCGCCCGACGCCGTAGATGTAGGTGAGGCCGATCTCCACCCGCTTGTTCAGCGGGAGGTTGACGCCGGCGATCCGCGCCATAGGGCTAGCCCTGCCGTTGCTTGTGGCGGGGGTTCTTGCAGATGACCAGGACGGCGCCGTGGCGCCGGATGATCTTGCACTTTTCGCACATCGGCCTGACCGACGGTCGTACCTTCATGATCCCTTTCGATGAGTCCAGTCGAGGCGGCTCTGGCTGCCGGGACGGCCGCCGCTACCGCTCGCGGATGAGCAGGCGCGCATCGGTCTGCACCTGAGCGCGACTGGGGATGTTAGCAACTGCCGCGCCGACCCCGCCCCTGGGGGGCTCGGCCGGGGGCTAGGGCCGGCTGGCGACGCCGCCCGACGGGCGGACCCGCACCGCGGAGGCCCGTCCGTCGGCCGCGAGGTGCCAGGGGGTGAGGATGCGCGGCCCGTCGCCGGTGATGGCCACGGTGAACTCGAAGTGCGAGGCCAGCGAGCCGTCCTGCGAGTAGATCGCCCAGCCGTCGGCCCCGACCCGGACCGCCTGGCGCCCGGCCGTGGTCATCGGCTCGATGGCCAGGACCATCCCCTCCTCGAGCAGCGGCCCCTTCCCCGGTGGCCCGTAGTTGGGGATCTGGGGATCCTCGTGCATGTCGCGGCCGATCCCGTGCCCGACGAGTGAGCGGACCACCGAGAGCCCGGCCTCCTCGACGCAGGCCTGGACGGCGTGCGAGACGTCGCCCAGGCGGTTGCCGACCTGGCACTGGTCGACCGCGGCGAACAGCGACCGTTCGGTCACCTCGAGGAGCTTCGAGGCGATCGCGCTGACCGGGCCGACCGGGAAGGTGCGGGCCGCGTCGGCCACCCACCCGTCGAGGGTGACGCCCACGTCGACCGAGATCAGGTCGCCCCGCTCGAGCGCGTAGGCCCCGGGGATCCCGTGGACGACCATCGAGTTCGGCGACGTGCAGATCGACCCGGGGAAGCCCCGGTAGCCCTTGAAGGCGGGGACCGCCCCCTGCGAGCGGATGAACTTCTCGGCCGTCGCGTCGAGGTCGGCCGTGGTCACTCCCGGGCGGACCTGGCGTTCGAGCTGGCGCAGGGTGCGGACGAGGATGTCCCCGGCGGCCGCCATCTGCTCGATCTGCGCGGGTGTCTTCTTGATGATCATCGGGCTCGCCGGCGCGGCCGAGCGCGACCTGACCCCGGCGCCACGCCGCCGCCGGGACCGAGGCCGGCCTCGGCCTACAGCTGCTCCTCGAGGCGCAGCGTGGCCAGGGTCGCCCGGATGTGGTCGTGGACCTCGCTCGGGCCGCGGGTCCCGTCGAACCGGCGCAGGAGCCCGCGATCCTCGTAGTAGTCGATCAGCGGCGCCGTCTGGTCGTGGTAGACGGCCAGACGCTTGCGCACCGTCTGCTCCTCGTCGTCCTTGCGCTGGACGAGTTGGGACCCGTCGATGTCGCACCGGCCCTCGTGCTTGGGCGGGTCGAAGTCGACGTGGTAGACCCGGCCGCTCTTGCGGCTGACCCGCCGCCCGGAGAGCCGCCGGACGACCTCGTCGTCGGGGACGTCGATCAGGAGGGTGGCGGTCAGGCGGCGGTCGAGAGCCTCGAGCTCGGCGGCCAGGGCGTCGGCCTGCTCGATCGTCCGCGGGAAGCCGTCGAGGAGGAACCCGTCGCGGGCGTCGTCCTCCTCGAGCCGCTCGAGGATCACGCCGATGATCACGCTGTCGGGGACGAGCTCTCCGGCGTCCATGAAGCGGGATGCCGTCTTGCCGAGCTCGGTCTCGGCCGCCACCGCCGCCCGGAGGATGTCACCGGTGGCGATGTGCGGAAGCCCGAAGTCCTCGGTCAGGCGGGCGGCCTGGGTCCCCTTGCCGGCGCCGGGCGGGCCCAGCAGGATCAGGTTCAGTTCGGACACGGCAGGTCGGTTCCCTCGGGAGGCGGGCGTGCTAGAGACGGGGCACGGGGCGAACCATGAAGCCTAGCGCCATCGTCACCGACGCCACGAGGCGTCGGGCCGTCGAGCGGGGCTAGGTCTTCAGGAAGCCCTCGTAGTTGCGCATCATCAGCTGGGCCTCGAGCTGCTTCATCGTGTCGAGGGCGACGCCGATCACGATCAGGATCGACGTTCCCCCGAAGAAGAAGTTGGCGTGGGCCCGGGCGATGAGGATCGTCGGCAGGGCGGCCACGGCGGCGAGGTACAGGGCCCCGGGGAAGGTCAGGCGGGCGAGGATCCGGTCGAGGAACTCGGCCGTCGGGCGACCCGGACGGACCCCGGGAATGAACCCGCCGTACTTCTTGAGGTTGTCGGCCTGGTCGACCGGGTTGAACGTCACCGCCGTGTAGAAGTAGGTGAAGAGGACGATGAAGACCGACTCCCCGACCACGTAGTGCCAGCCGTTCGGGGTGAAGAAGTTCGAGATCGACTGAGCCCACGGCGTGTTGATCAGCTGGCCGACGGTCGGCGGGAAGGCCATGATCGACGCGGCGAAGATCACCGGGATGACCCCGGCCATGTTGACCCGGAGCGGCAGGTAGGTCTGGCCGCCCGAGGTCATCCGCCGGCCGATCACCCGCTTGGCGTACTGGACCGGGATCCGCCGCTGGCCCTCCTGGATGAAGACGATCGAGGCGACGACGCCGAGGACGATGAACGGCATCATCACCTTGAACACCTGGTTGGTCGACGTCCACCAGGCCTGGAGGCCGTTGGGCAGGCGCGAGACGATCGAGGCGAAGATCATCAGCGAGATCCCGTTGCCGATCCCCCGCTGGGTGATCAGCTCGCCCATCCACATCAGGAGGACGGTCCCGGCGGTCAGGGTGATGACGATCAGGAAGACGTGGGGCAGGTCGAAGTGGGTGATCACCGGCACCCCGGAGGAGGCCGAGAGGGACCGGAAGAGGAAGACGTAGCCGATCGACTGGGCGAAGGCCAGGCCGACGGTCAGGTAGCGCGTGTACTGGGTGATGCGGGCCTGGCCGACCTCGCCCTCCTTGGAGAGCTTCTCGAGCGACGGGACGACCACGGTCAGGAGCTGGAGGATGATCGACGCCGTGATGTAGGGCATGATCCCCAGGGCGAACAGGGCCAGCTTGGACAGGGCCCCGCCGGAGAAGAGGTTGAGGAACCCGAGGATGTTCGAGTTGCTGAACTGGGACAGCGACTTGACCGCCTGGGTGTCGATCCCCGGCACCGGGATGTGCGACCCGATGCGGTAGAGGGCGAGAACCAGCGCCGTGAACGCGAGCTTCTTGCGGATGTCGGCGACCGTGAAGGCGCTGAGAATCGTGTTCAGCATGCGAGCCCGTCGATCTTAGACGCTCGCCCGGCTCGCCGAATCAGGCGGCGATCACCGTCGCGGTGCCGCCGGCCGCCTCGATCGCCGCGCGCGCGGTCGCGCTGAACCCGTGGGCCTCGACGGTCAGGGCCTTGCTCAGCTCGCCGGTGGCCAGGATCTTTACGGGGATGCCCTTGCGCGTGGCCAGGCCGACCGCGGCCAACGTCACCGGGGTGACCGACGCCCCCGCCTCGAAGCGGGCCTCGAGGTCGCCGAGGTTGACCGGCTGGGTGTGGGTCCGGAACGGGCCGAAGGGCATCGACATCTTCTTGGTCGGACCGCGCAGCTTGCGCATCCGCATGTGGATCGGCATCTGGCCGCCCTCGAAGCGGGCCCGATCCTTCGAGCCCGACCGGGAGCCGGCGCCCTTCTGGCCGCGCCCCGACGTCTTCCCGGTGCCCGAGCCCTCGCCCCGGCCGACGCGCTTGCGCGGGCGGCGGCTGCCCGGGGCCGGCTTCAGCGAGTGCAGGCCGATCCATTCCTCGCGCTCGACCGGCGGCTTCTTCAGCTTCGGCTCGGTCGGGCTCACGAAGCCTTCTCCGAGACGGTGATCAGGTGGCGGACGGCGTGGAGCATGCCCCGGGCCTGGGGGGTGTCGACGACCTCGACCTGGTGGCCGATCCGCCGCAGCCCGAGCGACCGGAGGGTGGCGAGCTGGCGCTGGTTGGCTCCGTTGCGGGACTTGTGCTGGACGACCTCGAACGTGCTCACGGGGCGACCGCCTCCTCGGTGGGTCCGGCCGAGGCGTCCGGCGCGGCGGCCGCGGGCGGGGCGGCTGCGGCGGCCGGCTCGGCCTCCGTGGCGGCGGCCGGCTCGGCCTCGCCGGCGGGGGAGGCGGGCGCGCCCGCGGCGGCCTCGGCCTCGGCGGCGGCGGCGGCCTTGGCCTCGGCCTCGACGGCGGCGGCCTCGGCCAGCGCGGCGCGCTCGATCCGCTTGTCGGTCACGCCGAGCACCTGGGCGATCGACAGGCCGCGGAGCGAGGCGACCTCACGCGGGGTGCGCAGGCCGTGGAGGCCCTCGACGGTCGCCCGGACCAGGTTGATCGGGTTCTGGGAGCCGAGGCTCTTGGAGAGGATGTCGTGGATCCCGGCGAGCTCGAGCACGGCGCGGACCCCGCCCCCGGCGATGACCCCGGTACCGGGCGAGGCCGGCTTCATGAAGACGCGCCCGGCGCCGAAGACGCCGGTCGTCTGGTGGGTGATCGTCGAACCGTGCTTGGGCACCCGGAAGAGGCTCTTCTTCGCCTGCTCGACCCCCTTCTGGATAGCCAGCGGAACCTCGTTGGCCTTGCCGTAGCCGACCCCGACGACGTCCTTCTCGTCGCCGACGACGACCAGCGCGGTGAAGGAGAAGCGACGCCCGCCCTTGACGACCTTGGCGACGCGGTTGATCTCGACGACCCGCTCCTGGAGGTCCAGGCCGGCCGGGCTGACTGTTCTGTCGATGCGCATGAGGCGGGAGGGTAGCAGCGGGCCTCAGACCGACAGGCCCGCTTCGCGCGCTCCCTCCGCGAGCGCCTTGACGTGTCCGTGGTACTGGTAGCCACCCCGGTCGAAGACCGCGCGCTCGATTCCCAATGCCCGGGCGCGCTCGGCGAGGAGCGCCCCGGCCCGGCGGGCGACCTCGCCGCGGGGCAGCGCCCGGAGCTCGGCCTCGGTCCAGCTGACGGCGGTCAGCGTCGTGCGACCGAGGTCGTCGATCAGCTGGGCGGAGATGCCGCGATTGGAGCGGAAGACGGAGATCCGCGGCCGCTCCGGGGTGCCGGAGATCTTCGCCCGCACGCGGCGCCGGCGCTTGAGGCGCCGCGCCTGGGTGGTCATCACGGTCATCGGGAAATCTCCAGTCTCATGCGCGCTTGCCGACCTTGCGGGCCACGTACTCGCCCTCGTAGCGGATTCCCTTGCCCTTGTAGGGCTCCGGCGGGCGCTTCTTGCGAATCTTGGCGGCGGTCTCGCCGACCTGCTGCTTGGAGATCCCGCGGACGACGATGCGCGTCGGCGCCGGGACCTCGAACTGGATGCCGTCGGGGGCGGGCACCGAGACCGGATGCGAGTAGCCGAGGGCGAGCTCGAGGTCGGTCCCCTTGAGCTGGGCCCGGTAGCCGACGCCCTGGATCTCCAGGCGCTTCTCGTAGCCGGCGGTGACCCCGATGACCATGTTGGCCACGAGCGTGCGGACGAGCCCGTGGAGCGAGCGGTGCTCGCCGCGGTCGGTCGGCCGGGTGACGACGAGCTGGCCGTCTTCCTGGGCGACGGTGATGTCCCGGGGGATCCGCTCGGAGAGCTCGCCCTTGGGCCCGTTGACCCGGACGAGGTTCGGCTCGATCGAGACCATCACGCCGGCCGGGACGGGGATCGGTTGTCTACCGATTCGGGACATGGCTCACCAGACCTCGGCCACGACCTCGCCACCGACGCCCGCGGCGCGGGCCTCGTGACCGGTCATGACGCCGCTCGAGGTCGAGACGATCGCCGTGCCCATGCCCCCGAGGACGCGGGGGATGTGCTTGGCGTCGACGTAGGTCCGCCGGCCGGGGCGCGAGACGCGGCGCAGGCCGGAGATCGCCGAGCGGCGGCCGGAGTCGTACTTGAGCACGATCTCCAGGACCTCGCCGGGGGCGGACGGGTTGGGGGCGACCGTGAAGGCGTCGATGTAGCCCTGCTCGGAGAGGATCCGGGCGAGCTCGGCCTTCTGCTTGGAGGCGGGGATCACCACCGTCTCGTGGGACGCGCGGATCGCGTTGCGGATCCGGGTCAGGAAGTCGGCGATCGGGTCGGTCATTGACATGGCTTCGGCTCCCCCCCTCTACCAGGACGACTTCGTCATCCCGGGGATCTGACCGGTGTGGGCCATCTCGCGCAGGCAGATCCGGCAGAGGCCGAACTTCTTGTAGACGGCCCGGGGGCGGCCGCAGCGGTGACAGCGGGTGTAGCCGCGCGTCTTGAACTTGGGCGTCCGCGCCTGGCGGACGACCTGAGAGGTTTTCGCCATCAGTTCTCCTTGGGGGGGGCTGGAGGGTCGGCCGCCTGGGCGGGCGGGGAGTCCGCCGCGCCTGGTTCGGTGGGGGGTTCGGCTTCTGCGAGCTCGAGCGGCGGCTGGGGCTCGGCGGCGGCGGCGGCCGCGGCCTCGGCGGCGGCGGCGGCCTCGAGCACGTCGCCGGCGGCCTCGGCCGTCTCGAGGTCGGCGGCCACGGCGGCGGCCGGCTCGACGGCGGCCACGGCGGCCGGCGGGGCGATCGTCGCGCCGGCGGCCCCGCCGTCGGGGCGGCCCTCGCGGGCGAAGGGCATGCCGAAGGCGGTCAGCAGGGCGAAGGCCTCCTCGTCGGTGGTCGCCGTCGTGGTGATCGTGATGTCCATGCCCCGGACCTGGTCGACCTCGTCGTAGTCGATCTCCGGGAAGATGATCTGCTCGCGTACGCCCATCGAGTAGTTGCCGCGCCCGTCGAACGACTTCGGGTTCAGGCCGCGGAAGTCGCGGATCCGGGGGATCGCGATCGAGCACAACCGGTCGAGGAACTCGTAGCCGCGCTCGCGGCGGAGGGTCACCGAGATCCCGACCGGCATCCCCTCGCGGAGCTTGAAGGCGGCGATCGACTTGCGCGCCCGGCGGACGTTCGGCTTCTGGCCGGCGATCGTGGCGAGCTGCTTCTGGGCCTGCTCGAGGGTCTTCGAGTCCTGGCGGGCGTCGATCCCCATGTTCAGGGTGATCTTCTGGATCTTCGGCGCCTGCATCGGCGAGGAGTAGCCGAAGCGCTCGACGAGCGCCGGGCGGATCTCCTCCTCGTAGCGGGTCTTGAGCCGGGCTTTGGTGGTCGCTTGAGCTTGGGCCATCAGTCGATTCTCGTGTTGGAGCGGCGGGTGACCCGGTAGCGCTTGCCGTCCTCGCGGACCACGCCGACGCGGGTCGGCCTGTCGTCCTTCGGGTCGACGAGCGCGACGTTCGAGACGTGGATCGGCCCCTCGCGCTCGATCACGCCGCCGACCGACTCGGCCCGCTGGGTGTCGCGGACCTGGCGGGGGCGCTCGTGGCGCTTGATGATGTTGAGGCCCTCGACGAAGACCCGCTCCTTCGCGCGGTCGACGCGGAGGACCCGGCCGGTCTTGCCCCGATCCTTGCCGCTGATCACGGTCACGGTGTCGTCGCGGCGGATCTTCATCAGAGCACCTCCGGGGCGAGCGAGACGATCTTCATGAAGTTCCGGTCGCGGAGCTCGCGGGCCACCGGCCCGAAGATGCGCGTGCCCCGCGGGTTGCGGGCGTCGTCGATGATCACGGCGGCGTTCTCGTCGAAGGCGATGTAGGTCCCGTCGTCGCGGCCGAAGGACTTCTTCGTCCGGACGACGACCGCCGTGACGACGTCGCCCTTCTTGACGGTGCCCTGGGGCGTGGCCTGCTTGACGGTGGCGGTGATGATGTCGCCGACGTGGGCGTAGCGGCGGCGGGAGCCGCCCTTGACCCGGATGCAGAGGATCTCCCGGGCGCCGGTGTTGTCGGCCACCTTGAGGCGGGTCTCGTTCTGGATCACTTGGCACGCTCCAGCACGGCGGTCAGCCGCCAGCGCTTGGTCTTCGACATCGGGCGGGTCTCGACGACCCGGACGAGATCGCCCTCGTGGGCCTCGTCGTGCTCGTCGTGGGCATGGAGGGTCTTCGAGCTGCGGACGATCTTCTGGTAGCGCCGGTGGCGGCGGCTCGTGTCGATGCGGACGGTGATCGTCTTGGCCGCCTTGGCGGAGACGACGATGCCCTGGCGGACCTTCGGGGTCCCGGGCACGTACTCGGCGGCGAGCGCCGGCTCGGCCGGGGCGACCGCCGGCGCGGCGGCCCGGGCCTTCGCGCGCGTCTTCAGTCGCGTCGTGCGCCGCTGGCGGGCCTTGACCAGGCGGGCGGCGTCGCGCTCGGCCTGGCGCTCCTCGGGGGTGGTCGGGCCGCGCCGGCCCGGAGCCCGGGTCGCGCGCCGGCGCCGGCGCCGCTCCTTGGGCGCGAGCACCTCGACGGGCTCGGCCTTCACTGCTGGCGTCGCTGCCTCCTCGGCAGCGCCTGGGGTCTCGTCTGACATTTTCCTCAGCTCTCCGTGTGGGCGCGATCGACGTTCAGTCCGCGCTGGCGGGCGATGGTCAGCGCCCGCGCGAGCTCGCGCTTGGCCGCCGGCAGCCCGGCCGTGTTCTCGAGCTCGCCGGTCGCGTGCTGGAAGCGCAGCCCGAACAGGTCCCGGCGAACGGTGGCGACGTGGTCGACGAGCTCGTCGTCGGCCATGTCCCTGATCTCCTTGGCTTGGGGCATCCGGCTAGTCCTCCCGCACGACGAACTTGGTCTTGACCGGGAGCTTGTGGCCGGCCAGGCGGAGGGCCTCGCGGGCGAGCGACTCGGGGACCCCGGCCAGCTCGAACATCACGCGGCCCGGCTTGACCACGGCGACCCACCCCTCGGGCGAGCCCTTGCCCGAGCCCATGCGGGTCTCGGCCGGCTTCTTGGTCACCGGCTTGTCCGGGAAGACGTTGATCCAGACCTTGCCGCCCCGCTTGATCTTGCGGGTCATGGCGATCCGGGCGGCCTCGATCTGGCGGTTGGTCAGCCACCCGCACTCGACCGACTTGAGGCCGTACTCGCCGAACTGGACCTTGACCTGGCCGCGGGAGATCCCGCCGCGCCGGCCTCGGTGCTGCTTGCGGTGCTTGACGCGCTTGGGGGCGAGCATCAGCGTCCGCCTCCGGGTGGGCGCCCGCGTCCGCCGCCGCCGGGACCGCCCCCGCCGCCGGGTCCGCCTCGGCCGCCGCCGGGCCCACCCCGGCCGCCGCCGGGCCCGCCGCGTCCGCCGCCGGGTCCACCGGGCCCGCCGCGGCCGCCCGGGCCGCCGCGACCGCGGCCGCCGCGGTCATCGCGGCCCCCGCGATCCTGCCGGTCGCCGGAGGGCGCCGGGGCGCTCATGTCGGTGAGGTCGGCCCCGCTGTAGCCCTCGGGCATGATCTCGCCCTTGTTGATCCAGCACTTGACGCCGATCCGCCCGAAGGTGGTCTTGGCCTCGTGGAAGCCGTAGTCGATGTCGGCCCGCATCGTGTGGAGCGGCACCCGGCCGTCGGAGTAGCTCTCCCGGCGGGCCATCTCGGCCCCACCCAACCGGCCGGAGACCTGGACCTTGACGCCCTTGGCGCCCGAGCGCATCGCGCTGGTCAGGGCCCGCTTCATCGCCCGGCGGAAGGCCACCCGGTTCTGGAGCTGCTCGGCGATCGACTGGGCCACGAGCTTGGCGTCGAGCTCGGGCCGCTTGATCTCGAGGATGTTGACCTTGACCTGCTTGCGGGTGATCCGGTGGAGGTCCTTGCGCAGGGCGTCGACCTCCGATCCCGACTTGCCGATCACGATGCCCGGACGGGCGGTGTGGATGTTGACCTCGACCTCGTTGAGGTCCTTCTTGATCGTGATGTCGGACAGGCCGGCGTGGGCGAGCTTGCCGATGATGTGCGTGCGGATCTTGATGTCTTCCTTGAGGAAGGCGGCGAAGTTGCGCTCGTTGAACCAGTTCGACTGCCAGTCGTGGATGTAGCCGACGCGCATCGACTCCGGATGGACTTTCTGTCCCATCTAGTCCTCCTTCGGGGTCAATGTGATCGTCAGGTGGCTGGTGCGCTTGCGGATCGGCGTCGCCCGGCCCATCGCCCGGGGGCGGAAGCGCTTGAGCGTCGGGCCCTCGTCGGCGAAGGCGGCCAGGACGCGGAGATCCTCGCCCACCAGCTCATGGTTGTGCTCGGCGTTGGCGACGGCCGAGTTCAGCAGCTTGGCCCAGTCGGCGGCCACGGCCCGGGGGGCGAAGGCGAGGATGGCGCGGGCCTCGACGACCGACTTGCCGCGGATGTGGTCGCAGACGAGGCGGGCCTTGCGCGCCGATGTGCGCACGTACTTGGCCTGCGCGCGAACGACGGGGGGCTGGCCTGCGGAGGGGATCTTTTCGGGGCCGCGCTTGGTCCGCCGACGGCCCGGCGACCTAGCCTTGCCCCGGTCCGCGGCCACGGGCTTGGCCTTCTTCGCCCGGGGCGCTTTCCGCTCGGCCTTCGGGGTCGGGGCCGCCGCGGCCTTCGCCCCGCTCGCGGGGGCCTTCGCCCCGCTCGCGGGAGCCTTCGCCTGCGCCTTCGCCGGGGCCGGCGTCGCGGGCGGCGGCTCGACGGCCGAGCCGGCGTCCGGCGGCTCCAAGGCATCCGACTCGGGCGCGGCGGCGTCGGTCGGCGGCGGGACCGCTTCGTCCATCGGCTTCTCGGGCTCGGCCATGGCTAGCGGACCTTGCCCGACCCGGCGTGGCCGCGGTAGGTGCGGGTGGGGGCGAACTCGCCCAGCTTGTGTCCGACCATCGACTCGCTGACGAACACCGGGAGGTGCTTGCGGCCGTCGTGGACGGCGATCGTGTGCCCGACCATGTCGGGGAAGATCGTCGACGACCGCGACCAGGTCTTGATCATCGTCCTCGTGTTCGCCCGGTTCATCGTCTGGATGCGCGCCATCAGGCGCTCCTCCACGAACGGGCCCTTCTTGCTCGAGCGGCTCATTTTTCTATCGCTTCCCCTTGCCCCGGCGGCGGGCGCGCACGATGTAGCGATCGGACGCCTTGCCCTTCTTACGCGTGCGGTAGCCGAGCGTCGGCACGCCCCACGGCGTGACCGGGTGGCGGCCGGCCGTGGTCGAACCCTCGCCGCCCCCGTGGGGGTGGTCGACCGGGTTCATCGCGGTGCCGCGCGTCTGCGGGCGCACGCCCATGTGTCGCTTGCGGCCGGCCTTGCCGACCTTCACGTTCTGGTGATCGGAGTTGCCGATCGTCCCCACCGTCGCCCGGCACTCGGCCCGGACGAGGCGCATCTCCCCGGAGGGCAGGCGGACGGTGGCCATCTCCCCCTCCTTGGCCATCAGCTGGATGGCCACGCCGGCCGAGCGGCCGAGCTGGCCGCCGCGACCCGGGATGAGCTCGAGGTTGTGGACGACCGTGCCCGTCGGCATCCTCGCCAGGGGCAGGCAGTTGCCGACCTGGATGTCGGCCTGCTCGCCGGACATCACGGTCATCCCCACGGTCAGGCGGGCCGGGGCGAGGATGTAGGCCTTCGTCCCGTCGCGGTAGTGGAGCAGGGCGATGTAGGCCGTCCGGTTCGGGTCGTACTCGATCGCGGCCACCTTGGCCGGGACGTCGTCCTTGCGGCGCTTGAAGTCGATCCGGCGGTAGAGGCGCTTGGCCCCGCCGCCACGGTGGCGCGAGGTCTTGCGGCCGTGGGCGTTGCGTCCGCCGCTCTTGGTCAGCCCCTCGACCAGGGTCCGCTCCGGCTCGGTCTTGGTGATCTCCTTGAAGTCCGGGTAGGAGACGAACCGCATGCCGGGGCTCGTCGGCTTGGGCTTGCGAATGGCCATTACTCGAGCCCCTCGAGGCCCTGGAAGATCGGAATCGTGTCGCCCGGGCGGACCTGGACGATCGCCTTCTTCCAGTTGCGGGTCCGGCCCTTGCTGACCCCGCGCCGCTTGGGCTTCGACTTGACGGTGATCGTCCGCACCTCGAGCACCCGCACGTCGAAGAGCGCCTCCACCGCCTGGCGGATCTGCGTCTTGTGGGCGTCGGGGTGGACGCGGAAGGTGTACTTGTCGACGCCCGAGAGGACGTAGCTCTTCTCGGAGACGACCGGCCGGATGATGACCTGGGACGGATGCATCAGGCGTCTGCCTCCTGGGCGGCGCGCGTATCGGTCGCCCGGGCGCTCAGCTCGGCCAGCGCGGCCCGCGAGGCGATCAGCGACCCGGCTCCGATGATGTCGGCGATGCCGACGTTCGAGACCTCGAGCACCCCGACCCGCTCGATGTTGCGGAAGGACAGGGCCGCGTCGGCCTCCTCGGCCGTGAGCACGACGAGCGTCGCCCCGTTCGGCTGGTCCCACTCGGCGAGCAGGCGGTGGGCCGTCCGGGTCGACGGCGCCGTGAAGGCGGCCGGGTCGAGGACGGCGAGGCTGCCCCGCTCGGCGTGGAGGGAGAGGGCGCAGCGGAGCGCCGCCCGGCGCTCCTTGCGGTTGACCTTGAAGGTGTAGGACCGCGGCTGGGGTCCGAAGACCGTGCCCCCGCCGGTCCACACCGGCGAGCGGGAGGATCCGGCCCGGGCGCGGCCGGTCCCCTTCTGGCGCCAGGGCTTGGCCCCGCCGCCGGAGACCCGGCCGCGGGTCTTGGTCGACGCCGTGCCCCGCCGGCGGGCGTTCAGCTCGGCCCGGACCGACTCGTGGACGAGCGGACCGTTGAAGCGGGCGCCGAACGCCGCCGCGTCGAGGTCGACGGTCTCCGCCTGCTGGCCGAGGACGGGGGCGTCAGGCATCGGTGCGCACCTCTACGTAGCCGTTGCGCGGGCCGGGCACCGAGCCCCGGACGAGCATCAGGTTGGCCTTCGGGCGGATCTCGACGATCTCGAGCCCCTTCTGGGTGACCCGCTTGTTGCCCATCTGGCCGGGGCCGCGGATGCCCTTGAAGACGCGCGACGGAGTCGCCGACGCCCCGATCGAGCCGGGGGCGCGGACGTTGTGCGAGCCATGGGACTTCGGGCCGCTCGCGAAGTTGTGGCGCTTGATCGTCCCGGCGAAGCCCTTGCCCTTGGAGACGCCCGAGACCTTGACCCGCTGGCCGGCGGCGAACACCTCGACGGTGACCGTCTCGCCGATCAGGAGCTCGCCGGCCTCGTCGCGGAACTCGCACAGATGGCGCAGCGGCGGGGCGTCGGCCCGCTTGAGGTGGCCGAGCTCGGCCCGGCTCAGGTGCTTCTCCTTGGTCAGGCCGTAGGCGAGCTGGACCGCCTCGTAGCCGTCGCGCTCGCGGGTCCGGATCCCGGTCACGTGGCACGGTCCCGCCTCGAGCACGGTGACCCGCGCGACCGACCCGTCCTCCTGGAAGACCTGGGTCATGCCGAGCTTCCTGGCCAGGATCGCCGGCATCAGGTGGCGAGCCGGATCTCGATGTCGACGCCGGCCGGGAGGTGATCGAGCCGCTGGAGCGAGTCGACCGTCTTCGGCGTCGGCTGGTGGATGTCGATCAGGCGCTTGTGCGTCCGGATCTCGAAGTGCTCGCGCGAGTCCTTGTCCTTGAAGGGCGAGCGGATCACGCAGTAGACGTTCTTCTCGGTCGGCAGCGGCACCGGCCCGGACACGGTGGCGCCCGTGCGGGTGGCGGTGTCGACGATCTCCTTGGCGGCCGTCTCGATCGCCTGGGTGTCGTAGGCCTTGAGCCTGATCCGGATCTTGTTCTGTGGGGTGGTGGCCATTGGGCCTGCTCGCTGCTCTCTAGTCGTCCTGTGGATCTGCTGGTGTTGGTGGGTGGGAGGCGCGCGTCGAAGCCGGGCGCGTGACGAGCGCTCCCCTTCCGTCGGGGCCACCCGCCCCGGGCCGCCTCAAACGCAGGGGCGGTCCGGTCCTCGTCGTATCTGAATTGCCTGCGCGCCCGCGGGCGCGCCTCTCGCTGATTACTTGATGACCTCGGTCACTACGCCCGACCCGACCGTACGGCCACCCTCGCGAATCGCGAAACGCAGACCTGCGTCCATCGCGATCGGGGCGATCAGCTCGATCTCCATCTGGACGTTGTCGCCCGGCATGACCATCTCGACGCCCTCTGGGAGGTGCGCGGAGCCGGTCACGTCGGTGGTGCGGAAGTAGAACTGGGGCCGGTAGCCGGTGAAGAACGGCGTGTGGCGGCCGCCCTCCTCCTTCTTGAGGACGTAGACCTCGGCCTTGAAATGGGTGTGCGGGGTGATCGACCCGGGCTTGCAGAGGACCTGGCCGCGCTCGATCTCCTCGCGCTTGGTCCCGCGCAGCAGGCAGCCGACGTTGTCGCCCGCCTCGCCCCGGTCGAGGATCTTGCGGAACATCTCGACGCCGGTCACCACCGTCGTCTGGGTGGCCTTGACGCCGACGATCTCGACCCGGTCGCCCGTGTTGACGACGCCCTGCTCGATCCGCCCGGTCGCCACCGTCCCGCGGCCGGTGATCGAGAAGACGTCCTCGACCGGCATCAGGAACGGCTTGTCCAGCTCGCGAACCGGATCCGGGATGTAGCTGTCGAGCGCCTCGGCGAGCTCGAGGATCCCCGCCTTGGCGGCGTCGTCGCCGTCGAGGGCCTTGAGCGCCGACCCGGTGATGAACGGGATGTCGTCGCCCGGGTAGTCGTACATCGAGAGCAGCTCGCGGACCTCGACCTCGACGAGCTCGAGCAGCTCCTCGTCGTCGACCATGTCCGCCTTGTTGAGGAAGACCACGATGTACGGGACGCCGACCTGGCGGGCCAGGAGGATGTGCTCGCGCGTCTGGGGCATCGGTCCGTCGGCCGCCGAGACCACGAGGATCGCCCCGTCCATCTGGGCGGCGCCGGTGATCATGTTCTTCACGTAGTCGGCGTGCCCCGGGCAGTCGACGTGCGCGTAGTGGCGGTTCGCGGTCTGGTACTCGACGTGGCTCGTGGCGATCGTGATCCCGCGCTCCTTCTCCTCCGGAGCGTTGTCGATCTCCTCGAAGCTCTTCGCCTCGCCGCCCATCTTCTCCGCCAGGACGTGGGTGATCGCCGCGGTAAGGGTCGTCTTGCCGTGGTCGATGTGACCGATGGTGCCGACGTTGACGTGCGTCTTATCGCGCTCGAACTTCGCCTTACCCACTTTGAGTTGCTCCTCTGACTTGAAGTTTGGGCTCGCCGTATGTTGGCGGCGAACCTGGGAATACTCTCAAATCGCCGCCCCGGCGGCGTTGCGCCTGCGCTGGGCGGCGCGTTTCTCGATCGGCGGGCGACATCGCCGCTAGGCCGCCTTCGACTCGCCCATCCGCGTCTCGACGATCTTCTCGGCGATGTTCGGGGGGACCTCGTCGTAGCTCTCGAACTGCATCGTGTAGGTCGCCCGGCCCTGGGTGTTCGAGCGCAGGTCGGTCGCGTAGCCGAACATCTCGCTCAGCGGCACCCGGCCGGCCACGACGAGGGCGTTCCCCCGGCGCTCCTGGCGCTCGATCCGTCCGCGCCGGCGGGAGAGGTCGCCGATGACCTCGCCGAGGAAGTCCTCGGGGACGACGACCTCGACCGCGAAGATCGGCTCGAGCAGGACCGGCTTGGCCCGTCGGGCGGCTTCCTTGAAGGCCAGCGAGCCGGCGACCTTGAAGGCGATCTCCGAGGAGTCGGTGTCGTGGTACTTGCCGTCGACCAGGGTCACCCGGATGTCGACCATCGGGTAGCCGGCCTTGACCCCGTTGACCAGCGCCTCCTCGCAGCCCTTCTCGACCGCCGGGATGAACTCGCTCGGGACCGACCCGCCCTTGATCTTGTTGATGAAGTCGAAGCCCTCGCCCGGGGCCGGCTCCATGTCGATGTAGACGACCCCGTACTGGCCGGACCCACCGGTCTGGCGGATGAACTTGCCCTCGATGTGCTTGACCTGGGCCCGGACGGTCTCCCGGTAGGAGACCTGGGGGCGCCCGACGTTGGCCGACACGTTGTACTCCCGGCGCATCCGGTCGACCAGGACCTCGAGGTGGAGCTCGCCCATCCCGGAGATCTCGGTCTGCCCGGTCTCCTCGTTGGTCTGGACGCGGAAGGTCGGGTCCTCCTCGGCCAGCCGGCCGAGGGCGACCGACATCTTCTGCTGGTCGGCCTTGGTCTTCGGCTCGACGGCGACCTTGATCACCGGCTCCGGGAAGATGATCTGCTCGAGCTTGATCGGGTGGGCCGGGTCGCACAGGGTGTCGCCGGTCGTCACCTGCTTGATCCCGACGGCGGCGGCGATGTCGCCGGCGTAGACCTCCTGGACGTCCTCGCGGTCGTTGGCGTGCATCATCAGGATGCGCCCGACCCGCTCGTTCTTGCCGGTCGTCGCGTTCATCACCCGCGAGCCCGAGGCGAGGTTGCCCGAGTAGACCCGGAAGTAGGTGAGCTTGCCGACGAACGGGTCGGCCATGATCTTGAAGGCGAGCGCCGCGAACGGGACCCCCTCCTCCGGCGGCCGCGCCGCCTCGCGTCCGTTCTCGTCGCCCCGCACCGGCTCGATGCCGGTGACCGCGGGGACGTCGAGCGGGGACGGGAGGTAGTCGATGACCGCGTCGAGCAGCGGCTGGACGCCCTTGTTCTTGAAGGACGACCCGCAGAGGACCGGGGTCATGGCGATCGCCAGGGTCGCCTCGCGGATGGCGTTCTTGAGCACCGCCTCGGGTATCTCCTGGTCCTCGATCAGGAGCTCGACGAGGGCGTCGTCGTAGCGGGAGACCTCCTCGAGCAGGTGCTCGCGGGCGGTCGTCGCCTCGACGATCAGCTCGTCGGGGATCTCGCGCTCGTCGATCTCGACGCCGAGGTCGTCCTTGTAGTAGATGGCCTTCATCCGGACGAGGTCGATGATCCCGAGGAAGTCGGACTCGGCGCCGATCGGCAGCTGGATCGGGACCGGGTGGGCCCCGAGGCGGTCGATCATCGTCTGGATGCCCATGTGGAAGTCCGAGCCGATCCGGTCCATCTTGTTGATGTAGGCGATCCGCGGGACCGAGTACTTGTCGGCCTGGCGCCACACCGTCTCCGACTGGGGCTCGACCCCGGCGACCGAGTCGAACAGGGCGATCGCCCCGTCGAGGACCCGGAGCGACCGCTCGACCTCGACGGTGAAGTCGACGTGGCCGGGGGTGTCGATGATGTTGATCCGGTTCCCGTCCCACTCGCAGGTCGTGGCCGCCGAGGTGATCGTGATGCCCCGCTCCTGCTCCTGCTCCATCCAGTCCATCGTCGCCGCGCCCTCGTGGACCTCGCCGAGCTTGTAGGTCCGGCCCGTGTAATAGAGAATGCGCTCGGTGGTCGTCGTCTTGCCGGCGTCGATGTGAGCCATGATCCCGATGTTCCGGGTCTTCTCTAGGGGGAAAGCGCGTGGCATCAGGTCAGTTTCTGGTGGGGACTGGGGGACGAGTCGAGAGCAAAAAAATGGGCCCCTGGGGCCCATGCACACCGCGGGTCAGAGGCCCAGGCCGTGTCGCTATGCGCTCAAGTTCTCCATGGATTCGGACGCTCCGGCGGGGAGGGCGGGCACGTGAGTGCGCCGGGCCGCGAAACGACGCAGGACTATAGCAGAGGCGTTTCGCCCCCTCCGGGCGCTCGCCCGCGCCTCGCCGGCCCGCGGGCCTTGCTCCTGCTGAGCGCCCTGTTCGCCGGCGGATTGCTCGTCGCCGCCGACCTTTCGCCCCTCTACGAGGTCGACGTCCTGACCGTGACCAAGGCGACGGTCACCGGCCACGCCCAGCACAGCTACGCCCTGCTCGTCGTCGGCCTCGGCGTCCTCCCGCTGGCCCTCGCCGCCCCCCGCAACCGGCCGGCCCGCGCCGCCCTCGCGGTGCTCGGCCTGCTCGCCCTGGCGATCGCGGCGATCGCCGGCGACTTCCACGACGTCCACTCGACCGGAGTGGTCGGCCAGCTCTACGAGAGCGCAACGGCCAGGCCCCGGGCGGGCTTCTACTGCGAGACCTTCGGGGCCGTCCTTCTCCTGGCCGGCGGCCTCGGCGGGCTCCTGCTCCCCGACCGGCGCCGGCCGGCGGCGGCCCGCCGGCCGGCGGCGGCGCCGTGACCGGGGCCGAGCCGACCGCCGCGCCGCCGGCCCGCCGGGGCCGGGCGGGTAGCCGGCGGATCGAGCTCGCGGTGATCATGGTCACCGAGCTGGTCGGGCCGGACGTCAGTCGGTCGCGGCACGGCGGCACCCGCTTCGACGCCCTCCGCCGGGAGCTCGACTGGACGCTCCGGGACGCGTCCGAGGACGTCGGCGGACGGGTGGTCAAGCGCACGTCCGACGGGCTCCTGATCGCCTTCCCGAGCGGGTCGGCCGCGCTCGAGGCCGCCGTCGCCATCCAGCAGCAGATCGCGCGGCGCAACCGCGGCGCCGAGACGGCGATCGGGGCGCGGATCGGGGTCAGCATGGGCGACGCCGTGTTCGAGGACGGCGACTACTTCGGCCTCCCGCCGATCGAGGCGACCCGGCTCTGCGCCGAGGCGCGGGACGGTGAGATCCTGATCGCCGACCCGGTCCGCGCCGTCCTGGCCGACCGGCGCTCCCACCGCCTCGAGCCGGCCGGCCCGCGCCGGCTCAAGGGCCTGCCCGATCCGGTCATCGCCTGGCGGGCGCTCTGCCCGGCGCCGTCCGACGCCCCGGGGCCACCGCTCCCGCCCCGCCTGGGCGGCGCGCCCTTCGGGCCCTACGTCGGGCGCGCCGGGGAGCGGGCCCGGCTGCTCGAGCGCTGGGAGCGGGCCGCCGGCGGCGAGCGCCAGGTCGTGCTCGTCACCGGCGAGGCCGGCGTCGGGAAGACGCGGTTGGTCAGCCACGTGGCCCAGAGCGGGCTGCCCGACCATGCCCTGATCCTCTACGGCCGCTGCGACGAGGACCAGGGCATGCCCTACCAACCCTGGCGCGAGCTCCTGCGCGACTACGCCCAGGTCGCTCCGCGGGGCCTCCTGCGCCCCTACGCGTCCGAGCTCGCCCGGCTCGTTCCCGGGTTGAGCCACCGCCTCGGCCCCGTGCCCGCCGCGCCGGCGGGGGACCCGGACTCCGACCGCTACGTCCTCTTCGAGGCCGTGGCGTCGTTGCTCGGGGCGGCGAGCGAGCGAGCGCCGGTCCTCGTCGTCCTCGACGACCTCCACTGGGCCGACCGGCCGACCCTGCTCCTCCTCAAGCACCTGATCGCCGCCGGCCCGCCCGGTCGGCTGATGCTGCTCGGCACCTACCGGGGGTCGGACATCGCCGCCGACCATCCGGTGAGCGCCCTCGCGGCCGACCTCCGGCGGGAGCGCGGGGCCACCCGGATCGACCTGGTCGGGCTCGGCCAGGACGACATCGTCGCACTCGTCGAGGACCTGGCCGGTCACCCGGCCGACGCGGCCGGGCGCGCTCTCGCCCGGGAGGTCCACCGGGAGACGGCGGGCAACCCGTTCTTCGTCGGCGAGCTCCTCCGCCACCTCCGGGAGACCGGGGTGATCGACGAGCGGATCGACGGCCGCTGGTCGCTGCGGAGCCCGCTCGCCGCCGCCGACCCACCGCAGAGCGTGCGCGAGGTCATCACCCGGCGCGTCCGGCGCCTCGGCGCCGACGCCCGCCGGCTGCTCGACGTCGCCGCGGTGATCGGGTGCGAGTTCGACGTCCCCCTCCTGGCGGCGGCCGCCGAGATCCCGGTTCCCGAGGTGCTCGACCTGCTCGACGAGGCGGGCGCCGCCGCCCTCCTGACCACGGCGGTGGTCACCCGCCCCGCCCTCTCCGGCCTCGACCTGGCCGAGATCCACGCGTTCAGCCACGGCCTGGTCCAGGCCACGCTCTACGCCGACCTCCCGGCCGGACGCCGGGTGCGGCTCCACCAGGCGGTCGGCCGGGCGATCGAGGCCGGGTGCGCCGGCCCGGAGGAGGTCGACGGGCGGCTCGTCGAGCTCGCCCACCACTTCCTCGCCGCCGCCCCGGCCGGCGAGCGCGCCCGGGCGGTCGCCTACGCCACGCGAGCCGGCGACCAGGCCATGGCGCAGTCGGCCTACGACCAGGCCGCCGGGCTCTTCGCCCGCGCCCTCGCCCTCCCCGGCACCGAGCCCGGCCCCGCCCGGATCGGCCTGCTCCAGGCGCTGGGGAGCGCCCGGATGCGGGCCGGCGACTCCGAGGGCGCGCGGCGCGCCCTGCTCGAGGCGGCCGCCGCCGCCCGGAACCAGGCCGAGCCCGAAGCCCTCGCCCGCGCCGTGCGCGCGTGCGAGATCTGGGGGCTCAGCCTCGGCGTCGACCACGTCCTCGTCGGGCTCGCCGAGGAGGCGATCGGCCTGCTCGAGGCGTGGGGGCGCCCGCGGCTGGCCGCCGAGGTCAAGGGCCTCCTGGCCGCCGCCCTCTACTACGCGCCCGCCGGGGAGACCCCGCGGCGCGAGCGCCTGGCCCGCGAGGCGCTGGCCAGCGCGCGCGACGGGTACGAGGCCGGCGACCACGACTCCACGGCGACCCTGGCCTACGTCCTCAGCCGGTGCCTGCTCGCCCGGTGGGGGCCCGACTCGGCCACCCGCGACTTCCCGCTCGCCGACGAGCTCGTCGAGCTCAGCCGCGCGCTCGGCGACGTCGAGCTCGAGCTGTTCGCCCTCAACTGGCGCAACACCATGCTCGGCGAGCTCGGCGAGTTCGCCGCGCTCGAGCGCGAGCTCGAGCGGATGGAGCACATGGCCACCGTCCTGCGCCAGCCGCGGGCGATCGTCTTCCTCCCGCTCCACCGCGCCATGCTCGCCCTCGCCGCCGGGCGCTTCGCCGAGGCCGAGCGGCTGAACGCCGAGTCGGTGGCGATCGGCGAGCGGATCGCCGGGTCGGTCGGCCGGCTGGCCGCCGAGGTCCAGCTGATGATGGTCCGCCTTCAGCAGGGGCGACTGCCCGAGCTCGAGGCCGAGGTCCGGGCGGTGGTCGATCGGCATCCCGATCTCGTCGTCTTCCGCTGCGCGCTGGTGATCCTCCTGCTCCAGGCCGACCGGGCGGCCGAGGCCCGGGCCGAGTTCGAGCGCGTGCTGGCGCCGGGGCTCGCCGGGCTGCGGCGCGACCACACCCAGATCCTCGCCCTCGCCCTCCTGGCCGACGCGGCGGTCGAGCTCGACGACCGGCCGGGCGCCCGATCCCTGTACGACCGGCTGCTCCCCTACCGCCGGCGCTGGGTCGTCGTGGCCAACGACACCGCGCTGTGGCCGGTCGACCGCTCGCTCGGACGCCTGGCCGGCGTCGGGGGGGCGGTCGCCCGCGCCGAGTCCCACCTCGCCGCGGCGCGGCACCAGGCCGATCGGGCCGGCGCCGCGCCCAGCCTCGCCCTGATCGCCCTCGACGAGGCCCGGCTGCTCGCGACGGGCGACGTCGTGCGGGCGGCCGAGCGCGCCGGCCAGGCGCGCCGGGTCGCCGCGACCCTGGGCATGGGCCGCCTCGAGCGCGCCGCCGCCCGCCTCGAGGACGAGCTCGTCGCCGGCGGCGCGGCTTGACGCCTCGGAGAACCCGACTATGGTCGGTGGCGTGCGCAAGACGATGCTCACCGTCCGCTACGGCGTCCCGGCCGGGCTCGAGGTCATCGGGCTGGCGATCCTGGCCGTCGACCAGACGAGCACCGGACTCGAGGCCTGGGCCATGCTCACCGGGGCGGGCGGCGCCGTCCTGCTGCTGAACGGGCTCTACCGGATCGGGGCGCGGGGGGACGCCGACCGGGACGACGAGGAGGCGGCGCGCGCGTACTTCGACGCCCACGGCGCCTGGCCGGCGGCCACCCGGGCCGGCGGCCGGAAGTGGTCCCTACCGGCTGGGGTGGTCACCGCCGAGGCGGAGGAGGCCGAGGCCCGGGCGCAGGCGGGCCGGGGCGAGGACGCGCCCCCGGACTGAGCGCCCGGGCCGGGCTCCTACCAGCGGCAGTGGGGCCACCGGGGCTGAGCTGAGCGCCCGGGCGGGCCAGCGGTGGTGGGGGCACCGGGCTGAGCGCCCGGGCGAGGGCTCCTACCAGCGGTAGTGGGCGAAGGCCTTGTTGGCCTGGGCCATGCGGAAGATGTCGTCCTTGCGCTTGTAGGCGCCGCCCTGCTGGGACTGGGCATCGAGCAGCTCGTTGGCCAGCCGCTGGGCCATCGTCTTCTCGCGGCGATTGCGGGCGAACTCGACGAGCCAGCGGACGGCGAGGGTCCGCGCCCGGCGGGCCGGGACCTCGACGGGGACCTGGTAGGTCGCGCCGCCGACCCGGCGCGAGCGGACCTCGAGCGCGGGGGTGAGGATCTTGATCGACTCCTCGAGGGCGAGCACCGGGTCCTTGCCGCTCTTCTCCGAGAGGATGGCCAGGGCGTCGTAGACGATCTGCTCGGCGGTGGACTTCTTCCCGTCGAGCATCACCTTGTTGATCACCTGCTGGACGAGGCGGGACCGGTGGATCGGGTCCGGCTCGACCGGCCGGATCTGGGCGGCTGCGCGGCGGGGCACGGGCTAGGGCTTCTTCACGCCGTACTGCGAGCGCGCCTTCTTGCGGTCGCTCACCCCGGCGGCGTCGAGCGTCCCGCGGACGACCTTGTAGCGGACGCCCGGGAGATCCTTGACCCGGCCACCGCGGACGAGCACCACCGAGTGCTCCTGGAGGTTGTGACCCTCGCCGGGGATGTAGGCGGTCACCTCGATCGAGCCGGTGATGCGCACGCGGGCGACCTTGCGCAGGGCGGAGTTCGGCTTCTTTGGCGTCGTCGTGTAGACGCGCGTGCAGACTCCGCGCCGCTGGGGGGCGGCGACCTTCTTCTTGCGCCCCTTGCCGGACTTGAGGCCCGGGGTCGACAGCTTCTTCTTCGGTGGCTTGCGGCCCTTGCGGACCAGCTGGGAGGTTGTCGGCATGCGGCGGCGGATGGTAGCAGGGTGCCGGTGACGGCAGCCGCTCGGGGCGGCTAGTCCACTAGTACGCCTGCGCCGGCGCGGCGGCCCGCAGCGGCGCCGGGGCGATGGCCGAGGCGACGATGACGAGCACCAGGCCGAGGGCCTGGACGACGATGCCGAGGGCGTCGCCGGGGAGCGGGTCCCCGAAGACGAGGATGCCGCCGGCGATCGCCGAGATGTTGGCCGCGGCGCCGGTGACCGCGATCACCGGGACGGCTTCGCCGTCCTGGAGGCCGCGGGCCGAGGCATAGAAGGCGATCACCGAGGCGAGGGCGGCCACGAGGAACCAGGGGCTGACGAGCCCGAGTACGCCGTGGGTGCCGACGATGCCGGTGAGGGCCTTGATCGAGACGTCGGAGACGCCGAAGAGGATGCCGGCGGCGGCGCCGAGCATGGTCCCGTGGTGCTCGGCCCGGGCCCCGGCCTGCGGGCCCATGATCAGGAGCCCGCCGATCCCGAAGAGAACGGCCTCGAAGGTGATCATCGCCGGCACGGAGAAGGCCGAATGGGCGCCGTGGGCGGCGGGCACGGTCACCGCGAGGGCGACGAGGCCGGCGGCGGTGAGCGCCAGCCCCACCCATTGGCGTCGGCCGACCTTGAAGCCGAAGAGCCGCTCGGCCATGACGCCGATCAGGACGACGCCGCCGGCCAGGACGACCTGGACCACCGAGAGCGGGGCGAGGGTCATCGCGGCGACGTGGAGGATCCAGGCGCCGACGGCGATGATCAGGCCGAGGGCGAACCAGCGCGACCCGAGCAGCGAGCGCGCCGTCTTCAACGGGTGGCGGACGCAGACGGCGGGAACCTGGCAGGCCCCCCTGTGCTTGTAGAAGAACGCAAGGTTCGTCACAAATGCGCAGAGGAGCGCGAGCAGTATGCCGAATTGAATCGTCATTGGTCAGCGGGGGGCACCGGGCGCCAGGGGCGGAGGGAGCGCGGCCAGTTCCCTATCGGCAACCGGCTGCTCGCCCTTGACGTTCGGCTCGCTGTCCGCCCACCCTAGCGACGAGCCGGGACCGAAAAGACCTTTCTGGGCAAATCTTTAGCTGAGTTAATCCAGAAGAAGTTGTCGGCACAACGGCTGTCCCCGCTCTCTGTGGACCTCGACGGCGCCCTCCGGCGCTTAGGATTCCCGATTGGCGCGCCGTCAAACGGCACTTTCCAATCGATCGATGAGGCCGCCTGGTGTTCTTCGGCCGCGGCGGGAGAACCCCTGCAAATGCGGGCGCGGCGGGGCCGCGCGGGGCCGGCCCCGACCCCCGCCCGGCGCTCAGTGGTCGTGCTCGTGCACGTCCTCGAGCCCGGCCTCGTGCGGATGGGGATGTGCGTGGGTCTCCCCGGCGTGGTCGTGCTCGTGCGCGTGCTCGACGTGGTCGTGATCGTGCGCCGTGTGGGCGTGGGCGTGGACCTCGCCGTCGTGCGCGTGCTCGTGGGCGTGGGGCGCCGCGTGCGGATGTTCTTCGGACATGGTGCTCCTCTGCTCGGGGGGCCGTGCCGGCGGGCACGGGGCGGGCGACCGGGCGGGTGGGGCTCGCCGACCGGCTGGAGCTACACCGGGCCGAGCGCCCGGTTTCCGTTTCCGAGCACCGCGCGCGCGTCGGGATCGGCGGCCGCCCGCAGGGGCGCCAGCCGGCCCTCCCGGCGCGCGCACCGCGGGCAGTGGACGCGGGCCAGGTCCGACGGGTGGACCCGGAGCGAAAGGCCGCAGGCGGGGCAGCTCAGGTAGGAGGTCCACGATCCGGCGTCTGCGACCTTGAACCGTTCCACGAAAGCCTCCCAGGAGTATGCCGATCGACGTCCGCCGCCCGCGGCGGCCGCCCCGAGCCTAGGCCCCACCCGCCCGGTCGAGGGCGAAGCTCGTCAGATGTACGAGGGCCGCCCCGCGTGAGAGCATCATCTGTCGACCCCGGCCCACCGCTCGACTCGAGGAGGCGCCCCATGACCGCACCCGCCCACGCCGGCTCCGGCACGCCGACCGATCCCTGGACCCTCACCACCCCGCCCGGCAAGTCCGAGTTCCAGGCTCATCGCGGCGAGACCGACGACCCGCCGGCCCTCGTCGTCCAGGTCGGGTCGACCCAGCTTCGCTACCACCTGCGCTGCATCGAGGATCTCCACGAGATGCTCGCCGCCCACGGCGACTGGATGTCCCTCGGGAGCGCCGACGAGCAGAAGCCGGCCGCCGACGGCACGGTCGAGGCGTGGGGCCGGTCGGCCGCGAACCCGGTCGGCGGCTGGTACGGGTTGAGGAAGGGCTACCGCGGGCGCTTCGCCAACTACGTCCCGCCGGTGCTCGAGGCGCTCGGCCTGGCCGAGGTCGAGCACAACGCGCGCAACAACCGGATGCGGGCGCTCTAGGGTGAGCGAGATCAGGGCGCAGGTCTACGAGGATCCCCGCCCGGCCACCGCGCTCCTCCCCTACCACGAGTGGGCGCGCACCCACGAGCCGGGCTGGACCTACACGGCCGCGCGCGTCCTCCTGACCCCGATCGCCCTCGGGCTCTTCCGCACCCGGGCGGTCGGCCGCGACCACGTGCCCGCGGCCGGGGCGTGCATCCTCGCGCCGAACCACGCCTCGAACATGGACCACTTCTTCTGCGCGGTCCACCTCCGCCGGCGGATCCGCTTCATGTCGAAGTCCCAGTTCTTCGGCCACCAGCCGGTCGTCAGCTACGTCTTCCGGGTCTCCGGCCACTTCCCGGTCCGGCGCGGGCATCACGACGACGAGGCGTTCGCCACCGCGCGGGCGATCCTCGCCCGCGGAGGCTGCGTCGGGATCTACGCCGAGGGCGGGCGATCGCGCACCGGCGGCCTCGGCGATCCGCGCCCGGGACTCGGCCGCCTCGCCCTCGAGTCGGGGGCGCCGGTCGTCCCGGTGGCGATCCACGGCTCGGCGGCGGTGCGCCAGTGGCGCCGCGGCCGCTTTCCCCGGATCACGGTCAGCTACGGCGAGCCGCTCGCCCTCGGCCCCCGACCCGACCCGACCCGGGCGGAGCAGCTCGCCGCCGCCGGACAGATCTTCGATCGCGTGCGCGCGCTCTACGCCGACCTCGACCGCTGAGGCCGGACGAGTATGACCATCCCGCCGGCGGCGCGGACGAAGCCGGCCTCGTCGTCTCCCGCGACCCGGACGCCGGCGACACGAACTTCCAAGCGCCGCCCGGGCCGCGCGGATCCTCCGGTTCGACTGGGCCGTCATCCTCCACGAATACGGGTACCTCGCCGCCCCCCAGCGCGGGATCGACACCAGCCCGGGCCGTCGGCCCAAAGGCAACCTCGGCGAGTCACGACTCGCCCGCCTGACCCTACCGCGCGAGCGCCGCGGCGAACGCGTCGTAGGCCGGCTGGTCGAAGAGCCAGAACCGGGCCTCGGCCACGGTCTCGGCGCCGGCGAGCGCCGACCGGACCGCCTCGATCGCGACCTCGGCGGCCGCGGCCAGCGGATAGCCGTAGACCCCGGTCGAGATCGCCGGGAGGGCGATCGCCTCGACGGCGTGGGCGTCGGCCAGGGCCACGGCCCGCCGGTAGCAGGACCCCAGCAGCTCGGCCTCGCCGGCCCTGCCCCCCCGCCAGACCGGCCCGACCGCGTGGATCACGTAACGGGCGGGCAGGCGCCCCGGTCCGGTGAGCTTGGCGTCGCCGGTCTCGCAGCCGCCGAGCCCGCGACACTCGGCCAGGAGCTCGGGCCCGGCCGCCCGGTGGATCGCCCCGTCGACCCCGCCCCCGCCGAGGAGGCTCGGGTTGGCCGCGTTGACGATCGCCCCGGCCTCGCGGTCGGTGGTGATGTCCCCGCGGTGGAGGGTGATCCGGCCCATGCGGCGCGCGGCGGCCCGCTCAGCCGTCGCCGGCCGAGCGGGCCTCACGCCTCTACTTCTCGCCCGGTACGTCCAGCTCGGCCAGCTCCTCGACGAAGCCGCCGTCGCCGCCGATGCCGATCTCCTCGAGCGAGGCCAGATCCTGGTCGAACTCGGCGCCGAAGCCGCCGTTGCCGATCCCGAGCTCCGCGGCGAGGTCGTCGTCGCCGAGCAGGCCGAGGTCGTCCATCGCCCGGGGCAGCGGCTCCGACGGCTGGATCTCGATCCTCCGGTAGCGCTTCAGCCCGGTCGCGGCCGGGATCAGCTTGCCGATGATCACGTTCTCCTTGAGCCCGTTCAGCCGGTCGATCTTGCCCTCCAGCGCCGCGTCGGTCAGCACCTTGGTGGTCTCCTGGAAGGAGGCCGCCGAGAGGAAGGAGTCCGTGTTCAGGGACGCCTTCGTGATCCCGAGGATGATGTCCTCGAACTCGGCGCCCTCGCCGCCCTTGCGGAGGATCTCGTCGTTGATCTTGGCGAACTCGAAGCGGTCGACGAACTGGCCCGGGAGGTACTCGGTGTCGCCCTTCTGGTCGACCCGGACCTTCTTGAGCATCTGCCGCACGATCAGCTCGATGTGCTTGTCGTTGATGTCGACGCCCTGGGACTTGTAGACCTCCTGCACCTCGCGGACGAGGTACTGCTCGGTCTCCGTCCGCCCCCGGATGGCCAGCAGCTCATGCGGGTAGAGCGACCCCTCGTTGAGCTGGGTCCCCGCCTCGAGGCGCTGCCCGCCGGTCACGAAGAGGCGCGTCCGGCGGGGGAACGTGTGGCGGTGCTCCTCGCCCGAGTCGTCGGTGATCACCACGGTCAGGGCCTTGTCGGACTCCTCGATCGAGATCACGCCGTCCTGCTCGGCGATCTTCGCCAGCCCCTTCGGCTTGCGCGCCTCGAACAGCTCGACGACCCGCGGGAGACCGTGGGTGATGTCGGCCCCGGCGACCCCGCCGGTGTGGAAGGTCCGCATGGTCAGCTGGGTGCCCGGCTCACCGATCGACTGGGCGGCCACGATGCCCACCGCGTCGCCGATCTGCGCCGTCTGCCCGGTCGCCATCGCCCGGCCGTAGCAGGCCTGGCAGACGCCGGTGTGGGCCTCGCACTTGAGGACCGACCGCACCGCGACCCGCTGGTTGACCCCGTCCTCGTAGTCGGCGCGGAACGCCGCGACGATCTCGGCGAACTCGGCCCGGTCGATTTCGCTCCCCTGCTCGACCAGCACCTTCCCGCGCTTGGTCTTGACCTCGGCCGCGGCGATCCGCCCGATCAGGTTGTCGTTCGGGTCACCGCCGTCCTTGAAGGTCGGGATCTCGATGAAGCCGACCGTCCCGCAGTCCGGCTCGCGGATGATCACGTCCTGGGCGACGTCGACCAGGCGCCGGGTCAGGTACCCGGAGTCGGCCGTCCGCAGCGCCGTGTCGGCCAGCCCCTTGCGGGCCCCGTGGGTCGAGATGAAGTACTCGAGCACCGAGAGGCCCTCCATGAAGTTGGCCTTGATCGGCCGCTCGATGATCTCGCCCTTCGGGTTGGCCATCAGCCCGCGCATCCCGGCGAGCTGGCGGATCTGCTTGAACGAGCCACGCGCACCCGAGTTGGCCATCATGAAGATGGGGTTCAGCTCGTCGAGGTTGGCCACCATCGCGTCGGCCACCTCGTCGGTGCAGGCGTTCCACCGCTCGACGACCGCCTCGTGGCGCTCCTCCTGGGTGATCAGGCCCGTGTCGTACTGCTCCTGGATCTCGGCGACCTCGTCCTCGTAGGTGCCGAGGATCGCCCCCTTCTCCGGCGGGATCACGACGTCGTTCTTGGAGATCGTGATTCCGGCCTGGGTCGCGTACTTGAACCCGAGGTCCTTGAACGCGTCGAGCACCAGGGAGATCGTCGTCGCCCCGTACAGCTGGACGAGGGCGTCGATCAGCTTCGTGGTGTCGCGCTTCTTCATCGACTGGTTGACGAAGACGTAGGTCTTCGGGTCGAACTCGTCGCCCAGGGCCTCCTCGAGCGCCCGCTCGATCCGGTCGTTGTAGATGATCCGCCCGACCGTGGTCAGGACGTGGCCGCCCTCCCGACCGAACGGCCGGAACTCGGCCAGGTCGTGGAGCTTGACCCCGGCGGCCTCGTAGGAGAGCTCCGCCTCCTGCGCCGTCCGGTACACGTGCGGGCGCGGATCGTGGGTGGTCCGGTCGATCTTGGCGAGCTCCTCGGCCTCGAGCCCGTAGGTCAGGTAGTAGGCGCCGAGGATCATGTCCTGGGTCGGCGTGGCCAGCGGGGCGCCGTGGGCCGGGGAGAGGATGTTGTTCGACGAGAGCATGAGGATCCGGGCCTCGGCCTGGGCCTCGGCCGAGAGCGGCAGGTGCACGGCCATCTGGTCGCCGTCGAAGTCGGCGTTGAAGGCGTGGCAGACCAGCGGATGGACCTGGATCGCCTTGCCCTCGACCAGCAGCGGCTCGAACGCCTGGATCCCCAGGCGGTGGAGGGTCGGGGCCCGGTTGAGCAGCACCGGGTGCTCGTGGATGACCTCCTCGAGCACGTCCCAGACCTCGCCGATCATCGTGTCGACCATCTTCTTGGCCGCCTTGATGTTCTGGGCCGACTTGCGCTCGACGAGGCGAGCCATGATGAACGGCTTGAACAGCTCCAAGGCCATGATCTTCGGCAGGCCGCACTGGTGGAGCTTCAGGTACGGGCCGGCGACGATCACCGACCGTCCCGAGTAGTCGACCCGCTTGCCGAGCAGGTTCTGGCGGAAGCGGCCCTGCTTGCCCTTGAGCATGTCCGAGAGCGACTTGAGCGGGCGGTTGCCCGGTCCGGTGACCGGACGGCCGCGGCGGCCGTTGTCGAACAGGGCGTCGACCGCCTCCTGGAGCATGCGCTTCTCGTTGTTGACGATGATCTCCGGCGCGCCGAGGTCGAGCAGCCGCTTGAGGCGGTTGTTGCGGTTGATCACCCGGCGGTAGAGGTCGTTGAGGTCGCTGGTGGCGAACCGGCCGCCGTCGAGCTGGACCATCGGGCGCAGCTCCGGCGGGATGACCGGGATCGCGTCGAGGACCATCATCTCCGGCTTGTTGCCCGACTGGATGAACGCGCTGACCACCCGCAGGCGCTTGACCGCCCGGGCCTGCTTCTGCCCCTTGGCCGTCTTGATGATCTCCGAGAGCTCCTCCCGCTCGGCCTCGAGGTCGACCTGGGCCAGGAGGTCGCGGATCGCCTCGGCGCCCATGCCCCCGCGGAAGTACTCGCCGAAGCCGTACGGCGAGCCGAAGCGCTCCTTGAGCTCGCGGAACAGCGTCTCGTCGTGCTCGATCTTCTTCGGCTCCATGTCCTTGAAGAACTCCCAGACCATCCGCATCCGCTCGGCCGCATCGTCGATGTAGGCCTCGGTGTCGGAGATGTCCGCCTCGAAGGTCTTCTTCAGCTCCTTGCCGAGCTTCTCGCGCTCCTCGTCGGAGAGCTTGGCGATCTTCACGTCGAGCGAGTCCGCCCACAGATAGTCGTCGTCGGCGAAGCCGGTCTGCTTGGCCGTGGTCAGGTACTCCTCGCGCCGGGCGAGCGACTCGCGCAGCTCGAGGACTCGCTCCTCGCGCTCGGCCGCGTAGGCGTCGAGGACCTTGTTGACCTCGGCCTCGAGCTTCTCGAGATCCCGCGCCCGGGCGTCCTCGTCGACCCAGGTGACGATCGACGCGGCGAAGTAGAGGACCTTCTCGAGCTCCTTGGGGGCCATGTCGAGCAGGTAGCCGATCCGGCTGGGGACGCCCTTGAAGAACCAGATGTGGCTGACCGGCGCGGCCAGGTCGACGTGGCCCATCCGCTCCCGGCGGACCTTCGAGCGGGTGACCTCGACGCCGCAGCGCTCGCAGACGATGCCCTTGTAGCGGACCCGCTTGTACTTCCCGCAGTAGCACTCCCAGTCCTTGGTCGGACCGAAGATGCGCTCGCAGAACAGGCCGTCCTTCTCCGGCTTGAGCGTCCGGTAGTTGATCGTCTCCGGCTTGGTCACCTCGCCCGAGCTCCACCCACGGATCTGCTTGGACGAGGCGAGACTGATCTCGATCGCGTCGAAGTTGTTGATGTCGATCATGCGGTCTCCTCATCCAATGTCTCGTCAGCATCCAGCGTCTTCAGGTCGAGTCCCTCGCCGGCGACCGCGGCCAGGTCCCCGTCGAGCTCCACGTCCACGTCAACTTCGTCTTCGTCGTCGTCGGCCAGGGCGGCCGCCGGGGCCTCCTCGACCACCGGGTCGGGGACCTCGTCCTCGACCGCGCGCACGCCCGAGAGGTCGATTCCGAGCTCCTCGGCCGCCCGCAGGAGGTCGTCGTCCTCGTCGCGCATCTCGGCCCGCTGCCCCTCCTCGGAGACGACGTTCACGTCGAGCCCGAGGGACTGCATCTCCTTGAGCAGCACCTTGAACGACTCGGGGATCGACGGCTCGGCGATGTTCTCGCCCTTGACGATCGCCTCGTAGGCCTTGACCCGCCCGACGGTGTCGTCGGACTTGATGGTCAGCATCTCCTGGAGCGTGTAGGCGGCCCCGTACGCCTCGAGCGCCCAGACCTCCATCTCCCCGAAGCGCTGGCCGCCGAACTGCGCCTTGCCGCCCAGCGGCTGCTGGGTGACCAGCGAGTACGGGCCGGTCGACCGGGCGTGGATCTTGTCGTCGACCAGGTGGAGCAGCTTGAGGATGTACATGTACCCGACCGTCACCTGCTGGGCGAACGGCTCGCCGGTCCGCCCGTTGTAGAGCGTGAACTTGCCCGACGCCTGCTCGGAGATCCGGCGGCCCTTGTCGATGTCCATGCGGATGCGGCCCTTGTGCTCGCCCTGCCAGGCGACCAGCGCCTGGTCGACGTCGGCCACGGTGGCCCCGTCGAACACCGGGGTGGCCACGTAGACCCGCCCGTTGCCGTCGGAGGTGCGCGAGTGCTTGAACGCCTCGGTCCCGTCGTCGTACCAGCCCTGGGCCGCAGCCCACCCGAGGTGGGTCTCGAGGATCTGCCCGACGTTCATCCGGCTCGGCACGCCGAGCGGGTTGAGGATCACGTCGACCGGGGTCCCGTCCTCGAGGAAGGGCATGTCCTGCTCGTCGACGATCTTCGAGATCACGCCCTTGTTCCCGTGGCGCCCGGCGAGCTTGTCGCCCTCGGAGATCTTGCGCTTCTTGGCCACGAACACCCGCACGAGGTCGTTGACCCCCGGCGGGAGGTCGTCGCCGTGCTCGCGGCTGAAGGTCATCACGTCGATCACGACGCCGCCCTCGCCGTGGGGCACCTTGAGCGACGTGTCCCGGACCTCGCGGGCCTTCTCCTTGAAGATGGCCCGGATCAGCTTCTCCTCGGCCGTGAGCTCGGTCTCGCCCTTGGGCGTGACCTTGCCGACCAGCAGGTCGCCCGACCCGACCTCGGCGCCGACGCGGACGATGCCGCGGTCGTCGAGGTTGCGCAGCGACTCCTCCGAGCGGTTCGGGATGTCGCGGGTGATCTCCTCCTCGCCGAGCTTGGTCGTCCGAGCGTCGATCTCGTACTCCTCGATGTGGATCGAGGTGAGCTCGTCGTCCTTGACCAGGCGCTTGCTGAGGATGATCGCGTCCTCGAAGTTGTAGCCCTCCCAGGACATGAAGGCGACCATCAGGTTCTTCCCGAGGGCCATCTCCCCGCGGTCGGTCGAGGAGCCGTCGGCCAGCACGTCGCCGGGCGCGACGGCCTGGCCGGCGCTGACCAGGGGCTTCTGGTGGATCAGGGTCCCCTGGTTGGAGCGCATGAACTTCTGGAGCTCGTACTCGTCGCGCTTGCCCTCGGTCGTCTCGATGACGATCTCGGTCGCGTCGACGAAGGCCACCGTCCCGGCGTTGCGGGCCAGGAGCACGTCGCCGGTGTCGAGCGCCGCCCGGAGCTCCATCCCGGTCCCGACCAGCGGGGCGTCGGTCTTGAGCAGGGGCACGGCCTGGCGCTGCATGTTCGAGCCCATCAGCGCCCGGTTGGCGTCGTCGTGCTCGAGGAACGGGATCATCGCCGTGGCCACCGACCAGATCTGCTCGGGCGAGACGTCGACCAGGTCGACGTCCTTGGGGCCGACGGTCACGTACTGCCCGGCCTGGGTCCGGCAGAGGATCTCCTCGCCGGTCAGGCGACCGGTCGCCGCGTCGACCGCGGCGTTCGCCTGGGCGATGACCTGCTCCTCCTCCTGGGTCGCGTCGAGGTGGACGATCCGGTCGGTCACCACCCCGTCCTCGACCACCTGATAGGGCGTCGTGACGAAGCCGTGCTCGGAAACCTGGGCGTAGGAGGAGAGCGAGCCGATCAGGCCGATGTTCGGCCCCTCCGGCGTCTCGATCGGGCACATCCGCCCGTAGTGGGTCGGATGGACGTCGCGCACCTCGATCGGCGCCCGCTCGCGGGTCAGCCCGCCGGCGCCGAGGGCCGACAGGCGCCGGCGGTGGGTCAGGCCGGCCAGGGAGTTGGTCTGGTCCATGAACTGCGAGAGCTGCGAGGAGCCGAAGAACTCCTTCAGGGCGGCGACCACCGGGCGGATGTTGATGATCGTCTGCGGGGTGATCGTGTCGGCGTCCTCGGTGGTCAGGCGCTCGCGGACGACGCGCTCCATCCGGTAGAGGCCGATCCGGAAGGCCTCCTGGATCAGCTCGCCGACCGTGCGCAGGCGGCGGTTGCCGAAGTGCTCGTACTCGTCGAGATGATCGGCCACCGGCTCGCGGGCCATGCTCTGCGCCTCGGCCGCGTAGTCCTTGATCTCGACCTCGGGGTGCTCGGGCATGCCCAGTCGCTTGGGCATGGCGACGAGCTCGCGGACCAGGGAGATGATGTCGTCGTGGGTCAGCGTCCGGGTGTCGAGGTCGATGTCGAGCCCGAGGCGCGAGTTGAGCTTGTAGCGGCCGACCCGGGTCAGGTCGTAGCGCTTGGGGTCGAAGAAGAGCTGGTTGAGGAGCGCCCGGGCGTTCTCGACGCTCGGCGGCTCGCCCGGCCGCTGCTTCTTGAACAGCTCGACCAGGGCCCCCTCCTCCGAGCGGGTCTGCTCGGTGTCGGACTCGATCGTGTTGCGGATGTAGAGCGAGTCGTCGAAGAGCTCGAGGATCTTCTCGTCCTGCGCGTAGCCCATCGCGCGCAGGAGCACGGTGACCGGGAGCTTGCGCTTGCGGTCGATCCGGACGAAGACCTTGCCCTTCTTGTCGATCTCGAGCTCGAGCCACGAGCCGCGGGCCGGCATCAGGTTGGCGATGAAGACCTGCTTCTCGCGGTCCTTCGGCTCCATCAGGTAGGCGCCCGGCGAGCGGACGAGCTGGGTCACGACGACCCGCTCGGTGCCGTTGATGATGAACGTGCCCCGCTCGGTCATCCACGGGAAGTCGCCGACGAAGACCGACTGCTCGCGGATCTCGCCGGTCTCCCGGTTGACGAAGGCCACGGTCACGGTCAGGGGCCGCGCGTAGGTCAGGTCCTTCTCCCGGCACTCCTCGATCGGGGCGACCGGCTCGTCGAAGACGAACTCGCCGAACTGGACGGCGAGGTTGCCGGTGTAGTCCTCGATCGGCGAGATGTCGTCGATCGTCTCCCGGAGGCCCCCGCTGACCGGATCGGTCAGCCATTCGAACGACCGGCGCTGGATGTCGATCAGGTTGGGGACGTCGAGGGGCTTGTTCAGACGCGCGAAAGTCCGGCGCGTCCGGGGGACGGTGGCTACGGCCAAGGTGCGACTCCTCAGGAGTAGAGGCGGGCAGACGAGCGCGCGAAGGCGCGGACAGAGAAATGTAGCACAGCGAAGCTGTACCCCTCTGAGGGCGGCCCACGCTCACGGACCCCGCTCGCCAGCTACGCGTATGTGGCGCGTCGCCGTACTGCCTCGAGCGGCTTCGACTATCGGTCGGCAGCGTGACTGTAGCGAATCTGGGCCGGTCTGGGGACTTTTCCCGACGGATGTCCGTAACGGCGTAATCCGAGCCGGGCGCGGTCGGGTTTGCCGCCGCAGCAGGGCATTTCGCCGTCCCCGGCCCCGGCGGCGCCGACCGCGGCGGTCCTGGCCCGGGGCTCGGGCTGCTAGCCTTCGGCCCACGGATGGCTCCCTGCCATCCCGAGGTTCTTGTCTCTGGTTGCGCTCCAGCGTGGTTCGGGTCAGTCGAATCTCCCCGAATCACCATCGCGGCCGTCCGGCCGCTGAACGGAGCAGCATGCCCGAAAAGTCCTTCGCCGATCTCGGCGTGTCCAAAGCGGTCGCCGACGCCCTGAGCGCTCGCCGGATCGCCACCCCCTTCGCCGTCCAGAGCTTGGTCATCCCGGACGTCCTGGCCGGGCGCGACGTGCTCGTCAAGTCGCCGACCGGGTCGGGCAAGACGCTGGCCTTCGCCGTCCCGATCGCCGATCGCATCGAGGCGACCGACCCGCGGCCGAGCGTCCTCGTCCTCGCGCCGACCCGCGAGCTCGCCGCGCAGATCGTCGAGGAGTCGCGCGAGGTCGCCCACGCCCGGGCGCTCTCGATCGCCGCCGTCTACGGCGGGGTCGGCATCGCCAAGCAGGAGCGCCTGGCCCAGCGGGCGCACATCCTCGTCGCCACCCCGGGCCGGCTCCTCGACCTCCTGGCCCGGCGGTCGTTCACCCTGGCCAAGGTCAAGCTGCTCGTCCTCGACGAGGCCGACCGGATGCTCGACATGGGCTTCAAGCCCGACGTCGACCGGATCGTCAAGCAGACCTCCCACAAGCGCCAGACCCTGCTCTTCTCGGCCACGCTCGAGGGCGAGGTCGCCCGGATCGCGTCGGTCTACACGAGCAACGCCGTCCGCCACGAGCACCTCCCGCCGAAGCAGGCCGGCGCGACCGTCGAGCACCGCTTCGTCCGGGTCGCCCACGAGGCCAAGGTCAAGCACCTGGTCGAGCAGCTCGACGACCGGGACCGGGGCCTCGCGCTCGTGTTCGTCCGCACCAAGCGCGGGGCCGACCGTCTCGTCAAGCGCCTCGGTCACCTCGACGTCCCGGCCGTCGCCATGCACGGCGACAAGTCGCAGGCCCAGCGGGAGAAGGCGCTCGCCCGCTTCGAGGCGGGCCACGTCGACACGCTGGTGGCCACCGACGTCGCGGCCCGCGGGATCGACGTCGACGACATCACCCACGTGATCAACTACGACGCCCCCGAGGATCGCGACGCCTACGTCCACCGGACCGGACGCACGGCGCGGGCCGGGCGCGGCGGGACAGCCGTCACCTTCGTGCTCGACGACCAGGCTCGCGACATCGGCAAGATCGCCAGCGACCTGCGCCTCGAGCGGCAGTTCGCCGACTCGGGCCTGACCTACGCGGCGACCCCGACCCGGAAGATCGCCAGCGCCCGGCCCTCGGGCCAGCGCAGCGGCGCCGGCGGCGGCCGGCGGCGCTACCGCTAGCGGCGGACGGCCCGGGTCGGTGGCCCGCCGTCGCGTGACCGGGCGCCTGCGCCGCCGAGCCGGAGCGCTCGGCCTGGCGCCGGCCCTGGCGCTCGGCGCGCTCGCCGCCTGCGGGGGACCGGCGGCCGCGCCGCACCCGGCCTGCACCGCCTCGACCTGGGTCGGGGCGTGGAGCGCCGACCCGAGCGACGCCCGGAACCCGGGGCTGGCCGACCAGACGGTCCGGACGATCCTCACCCCCGAGCTCGGCGGCGAGACGCTGCGCGTCCGCCTCTCCAACCGCTTCGGGGCGGGGCCGGTCCGCCTCGACGGCGCCTCGGTCGCCCGGCGCGAGGGAGCCGGCGCGGCGCTCGACCCCGGGTCGGTCCGGCCGCTGACCTTCGCCGGGGCCGCGGGGGTCACGTTGCCGACCGGGGGCGACGTGGTCAGCGACCCGGTGACGCTCCACGTCGACCCGGGGAGCGACCTCGCGGTCAGCCTGTTCGCCGCCGGCCTCACCGGGCCGGCGACCGAGCACGCGGTCGGCCAGCAGACGTCGTACGTGAGCCGCCCGGGGAGCGGCGACCATGCCGGCGAGCCCGGCCCGGCGGCCTTCACCCTGACCACGAAGGCCCGGTACTTCGTCAGCGGGGTCGACGTCCGCAAGCCGGCGTCGGTCGGCGGCGTGGTGGCGTTCGGCGACTCGATCACCGACGGCTTCGGCGGGCCGGCGGACGGCCAGGACCGCTACCCCGACCTGCTCGCCCGCCGGCTCGCCGCGGAGGCCCCAAGCCGGCGCCTGGCGGTGGTCGACGCCGGGATCAGCGGCAATCGCCTGCTCGGCGACGGCCAGCTCCAGATGGCCGGCCGCTCGGCGCTCGCCCGGCTCGACGCCGACGCGATCGGCGCTCCGGGCGCGAGCGACGTGATCCTGCTCGAGGGGATCAACGACATCGCCCACCAGGCGACGGCCGCCCAGGTGATCGCCGGCCTCGGCCAGATCGTGGCTCGACTGCACGCGGCCGGCCTCGGCGTCCAGCTCGGGACCCTGACCCCATTCGGGGGCTCGACGGTCGCGCCGGTGGCCGAGGCCGAGCGGCTCCAGATCAACCGCTGGATCCGCGGCGGCGGGGGGGCCGACGGGACGGTCGACTTCGACGCCGCCGTGCGCGACCCGAGCGACCCGGGGCGCCTCGATCCGCGCTACGACAGCGGCGACCATCTCCACCCGAACGCCGCCGGCCGGCGGGCCCTGGCCGGCGCGGTCGACCTCGCCGCCCTGCGCGGGGCGACCTGCCAGCCCGGCTGACGCGACCGCCCGGCGGCCCGGACCCGGGGTTTGTGGTTTGCTGTCGCCGATGGGGAGGCGTGCCGCCGCGGTGATCTCGCTGGTGCTCGTCGCGGCCGCTGCGGCCGCGACGGGGGGCTCCCCGACGCCGGCTCGGGCCCAGGCGACGGCCCAGTGCGCCACCACCCACTGGGTGGCGGCCTGGACGGCCGACCCGGGCGGCGCGCTCGGGAACGGCTTCTCCAACCAGACGGTGCGGACGATCCTCACGCCCCACGTCGGGTCGACCCAGGTGCGCGTGCACCTCTCCAACCGCTTCGGGCCCAAGCCGGTCACCTTCACCCGGGCGACGGTCGCCCGCCGGCAGGCCGGCGCCGCCCTCGCCGCCGGGACCAACCGCCCGCTGACCTTCGGCGGCCAGACGAGCGTCACCGTCCCGGCCGGGGCGGAGGCGATCAGCGATCCGGCGCCGGTCGACTTCGGGCCGTTCCAGGACCTCGCGGTCAGCGTCTACCTGGCCGGAGCGACCGGGCCGGGGACCGGGCACCTGGTCGCCCGGGAGCGGTCCTACGCGACGGCCACGGGCGCCGGCGACCACACCGGTGACGATCCGGCGACGGCCTACGTCACCTCGGCGACGACGGTCAGCTACGTCGACGAGGTCGACGCCCTCGTCCCGTCCTCGGTCGGCGTGGTGGTCGCCTTCGGCGACTCGATCACCGACGGCTACGAGGGCACCCCGGGCGGCGGCGACGATCAGACGGGCATCGACGCCAACGTCCGCTATCCCGACTACCTCGCCCGGCGCCTCCTGGCCGAGCCGGGCGGCCCCCGCCTGTCGGTGGTGAACGCCGGGATCAGCGGCAACCGCCTCCTCGTCGACGGCCAGCAGAGCCTCGCCGGCCCGAGCGGCCTCTCGCGCCTCGGGACCGACGTGCTCGGCGTCCCCGGGGTCACCGACGTGATCGTCCTCGAGGGGGTCAACGACATCGCCCTCCTGGCCAGCGCGAGCCAGATGGAGACGGCGTTCGCCCAGGTCGTCTCCCGCCTGCACGCCGCGGGCCTGCACGTGCTCCTGGGGACGATCACCCCGGCGGGGACCGGCCTGCTCAACCTGGGCAACCTGCTCCCGTCGATCTACATCGACAGCTCGGCCAACGCCGTCCGGGTCGCGGTGAACGCCTGGATCCGCAGCGGGGCGAGCGGCGCCGACACGATCGTCGACTTCGACGCGGCGGTCCGCGGGTCGGCTCAGGTGAACGAGTTGAACGGGAGCCTCGACAGCAGCGACCACGTCCACCCGAGCGCCGCCGGCTACAGCAAGATGGCCGACGCGATCGACCTCTCGAGCCTGCACGGCGTCTCGTGCGCCGCGCCGCCGCCCCCCCAGGCGACCAAGCTCCGGGTCCGCGTCCGCGCGCCGTCGCGGGGGCGGCTGCGCCTGAGCGGCACCCTCACGGCCGCCGGCCCGGCGAGCTGCGCCGGCGCCGCGGTCACCGCGCGGGCGCTCCAGGGCGGGCGCACGGTGCTCAAGCGGCAGCTGAAGCTGACCGCGGCCTGCCGGTTCGACGCCACCCGGTCGATCGCTGCCCGCGGGCGGATCGAGGTCCGGATCAGCTTCGCCGGAAGCCCGACGCTCCGGGCCGCCCACGCCCGGCCGGTCTTCGTCCGCGCCCGCTAGGCGGGCGGGCGGCGCGCTCGAGCGTGGCGTAGAGCCCGGCGAGACCGAGCCCGCCGACGGCGAGCCCGGCAACGTAGGCCCAGGTGAGGGGCCGGGTCGTGTCGAACGCCCCGCCGGCGCGGGCGGCGCCGACCAGGAGGAGGGCGACGGCGATCAGGAAGGTCTCGACGAGGAGCTTCCAGGTGCTCCAGCGGGCGTCGAGCGAGAGCACGAGGAAGCCGACGCCGACCTGGGCGGTGAAGCAGGCGATCACCCGGGCGGTCAGCGGGGTCAGCTTCCAGCCCCAGTTGTCGATCGCGAGGGTCGGATCGATGAGGACGGCGGCGGCGGCGGCGAGCGCGGCGAGCGCCCCGGCGCGGGCGGCGAGCCGGACGGCCGGCGCGACCACGGCGTCGCCCGGCTCGGGGACGCCGGGATCGGTGCGCTGGTTGAGGTACCAGAGGGCGCCGACGACGAACGGCGAGGCGATGTAGACGCCGACCCAGAGGTAGAAGGCGGTCGCCGCGAGGATCGGCGCGTCGCCGTGGTTGAACTTGTCGTAGTGGATGATCGTGGTGAGGAGCATCAGGCCGGCGAACACGGCGGCCCCGAGGACGCCGGCCGCCCCGGCGTGCCAGCTCCGACCGCGGAACACCCGGGCGAAGAAGTAGGCGCCGGCGCCGTACCCGGCGCCCATGAAGATCGGCGTGAGGTCGGGCTTGATCGTCCACGCCCAGAGGTCGGGGGTCCGGCCGGGCAGGCCCCAGAGGATGACCAGCGAGGGGACGAGGACGATCACGACGGCGAGTGCCGTCCACTTCGTGGCGCCGAGGATCCGGTCGTCGCGCCCCCCCATCACGCGCAACGTAGCCGACCGCGAGGCGCTCGCGGGATTTCCGTGGACGCGATCACGCCGCTCCTCCCCCACTACGTGAACACGCTCGGTCGGTCGAAGCCGGCGGCCGGAGTGCGCTGCCGGGCCTACGCCGCCGGCGCGGTCGTGGGGGCGCTGCCCGGGGGATTTGCTGGTCGCCGGCTCGGGGTCAAGCCGACCGTGCTGACGCCCGGCCTCCTCTGCGGCGGAACCTTCCGCGACCCGACGGGAGACCCGGAGCTCCCCCGGGACCTCCAGGCGCGCTGCCGACGCCGGCCGCCGGCTGACCGCAGACGCAGAACGGCCGCCGCTCCCGAGGGAGCCGGCGGCCGCCCGGAGCCGGCCCGGAGGGCCGGCCGAGCTACTTGACCTCGACGGTGGCGCCGGCCTCCAGGAGCTCCTGCTTGAGCTTCTCGGCCTCGTCCTTGTCGACGCCCTCCTTGATCGCCTTCGGCGCCTCGTCGACGAGGGCCTTGGCCTCCTTGAGACCGAGGCCGGTCGCGGCGCGCACGACCTTGATGACCTGGATCTTCTTGTCGCCGGCGGCGAGCAGCTCGACGGTGAAGGCGGTCTGCTCCTCCTCCGGCTCGCCGGCGTCGCCACCGGCGCCCGGGGCGGGCGCGGCGACGGTGGCGGCGGCCGAGACGCCGAACTCCTCCTCGAGCGCCTTGATCCGCTCAGCGAGCTCGAGCACGGAAATGCCCTTGAGCTCCTCGATCCATTCGGCGGTGCTGGTTGCCATCAGGTGTTCTCCTTGTGTGGGGGCTCCTCAGTCGTCGGGGCTTCGGCCGCCGGGACCGGCTCGGCTTGCGCCTCGTCAGTCTGGGCGGCCGGCGCGCCGACGACTTCGTCGCCTGCGTCTGGCGTGGGGGTTTCGGTTGGGGGGCCGTCGGTCGCCGCGGCTCCGGCCGGGTGGGGCGGCTCGGCGACCGGCGGGTCGGCCACGGGGGTCGGGGGGTAGCCGGCCGCCGGGGTCTCGGGCGCCGGTGGGGCGTCGGACGGCGCGGCCAGGGTGATGCCCGGGTCGGACACGTCGTGGGCGGGCTCGGCCGGCGCCTCGGTGGTCGGGGCATCGACGCCCGGTGCCGGCGGGGCCGGCGCCTCGGCCGGCTCCTCGGTCGTGGCCGGAGCCTCTTCCTGCGCCGCGGGCGTCTCGGCCGGGGCGGCCTCCGCGACCGGGACCGGTTCCTCGGCGACCTCGGTCGGGACCGCCTCGACCGGCGCCGGGGCCTCGGCGGCCGGCGGGTCGCCGGCCGGGACCTCGCCGGACTCCTTCTTCTCGAGCACCCCGCCGAGGGCGACGGCGAGGCCGCCGATCAGGGCGTTGAGGGTCCGGGCCAGGCCGGTGAGGGGGGAGGCCACGAGCCCGACGAGCTGGCCGTAGAGGACGTCCCGGGACGGGAGCCGGGAGATCGCCGTGACCTGCTCGGGGGCGAGGGTGATGCCGTCCATCACGCCGCCCTTGAAGGCGAGCTTCTGGGTCAGGCGGGCGTAGTCGGCGATCGCCTTGGCGGCGGTGGCGGCGTCGCCGCGGACGAAGGTCAGGGCGGTCGGCCCGGCGAGGAGCTCCTTGAGCTGGGCCACGCCGGCCTGGTCGGCCGCCCGCTCGGTCAGCGAGTTCTTGACCACCCGGAAGGACGCGTCGGCCGCGCGGAGCCTGTCGCGGAGGTCGGCCGCCTGGGGCACGGTGATCCCGCGGAAGTCGACGGCGAAGATCGCCTGCGCATCGGTGATGTTGGCGGCGATCTCGTCGATCACCACGGCTTTCTCTTCTCGGTTCATACGGCTCCTGTCCCGGACTTAGCTCGCCGGGGGTCTCTGGTGGCCTGTGTGGAGGGTCTACGCGGCGGCAGCTGACGTCGCGGACGCCTCCTCGAGGATGTCGCGGGTCCGGCTCGGGTCGACCTTGACGCCGGGGCCCTGGGTCGCGGCCAGGGTGATGGTGCGCAGGTAGCGCCCCTTGGCGACGGCGGGCTTGGCCCGGATCAGCTCGTCGATGATCGCGGCGTAGTTCTCGAGCAGGGCCCGGTCGTCGAAGCTCGTCTTGCCGATCACCATGTGGACGATCGCCGTCCGATCGGTCCGGTACTCGACCTTGCCGGCCTTCGACTCCTGGACGGCCTTGCGGACGTCCATGGTCACGGTGCCGACCTTCGGGTTGGGCATCTTGCCCTGGGGCCCGAGGACCCGGCCGAGCCGACCGACGATCGGCATCAGGTCGGGGGTGGCGATGGCGACGTCGAAGTCGGTGAAGCCGTCCTGGACGCGGGCGGCGAGGTCCTCGGCGCCGACGTAGTCGGCGCCGGCCTCCTCGGCCTCCCGGGCCTTCTCGCCCTGGGCGAAGACCGCGACCTTGACCTCCTTGCCGAGCCCGTTGGGGAGGGCGACCGTCCCGCGGAGCTGCTCGTCGGCGTGGCGGACGTTGAGCCCGGTGCGGACGTGCACCTCGATCGTCTCGTCGAACTTCCCGCGCTTGGTCTCCTTGACCTTGGCGATCGCCTCGGCCGGGGTGTGCTCGCGCTCGCGGTCGACCTGCGACCGAGCGGCGAGATATGTCCTTCCGTGCTTGGCCATCAGATCACGTCCACGCCCATCGAGCGGGCAGTTCCGGCGACGATCTTGCTCGCCGCCTCGAGGTCGTTGGCATTGAGGTCGTCCATCTTCTTCTCGGCGATCTCCCGGATCTGGGCGGCGGTGATCTTGCCGACCTTGACCCGATGGGGCTCGCCCGAGCCCTTGTCGATGCCGATCGCCTGACGGATGAGCACGGCGGCCGGGGGCGTCTTGGTGACGAAGGTGAACGAGCGATCCTCGTAGACGGTGATCACCACCGGGATCACCGTGCCGGCGTCGCCCTGGGTCTGGGCGTTGAACGCCTTGCAGAACTCCATGATGTTGATCCCGTGCTGACCGAGGGCAGGCCCGACCGGCGGGGCCGGGGTGGCGGCGCCGCCGACGGTTTGGAGCTTGATCGTGGTGAGAACTTTCTTGGCCATGTGATTCGTTACCTCGGCGGGGCTTTTAGTTGCGCCCGCCCCTTGGAAGATACGCGACGCCGGGCCTGACCTAGAGCTTCTTGACCTGGTCGAAGCCGACCTCGACCGGCGTCTCGCGCCCGAAGATTGATACCAGCACCTTGAGCTTGGAGGCGTCCTCGTTGATCTCGGAGATCTCGCCGGAGAAGTCCGAGAGCGGGCCGGAGACGACCTTGACCGACTCGCCGACCGCGAACTGGGCCCGGGTGCGCGGCTGGACGGCGATCGCCTTGTGGAGCAGCCGATCGACCTCCATCTGGGTCAGGGGGACCGGCTCGTTGGAGGCGCCGACGAACCCGGTCACCCCGGGCGTGCCCTTGACCAGGGTCCACGAGTCCTCGTTGAGCTCCATGTTGACGAGGACGTAGCCGGGCATCGTCCGCTTCTCGACGGTGATCTTCTGGTTGTCCTTCATCTCCGAGACCGACTCGGTCGGGACGACGACGTTGCGGACCGCCCGCTGCTGATTCATCGAGACGATGCGGTGCTCGAGGTTCTGCTTGACCTTGTTCTCGTGGCCGGAGTAGGTGTTGACGACGTACCAGCGAAACATTCGGGACCCAGTTTCAGAAGTTGACGTAGAAGGTTGACGTCGGCGCCAGGGCGCGGCAGACGCCGGCGCGACTCGGACCGGGGGGGCTCACAGGATCGCGTCGACGATTTTCTGCGAGATCAGATCGGCCAGGCCGAGGTAGCCACCGGCGATCACGACGAACCCGAGGACGACGGCTGTGGCCTGGCCGACCTGGCGCCGGTTGGGCCACTGGACCCGCTGGAGCTCGGCCCAGCTGGCCCGGAGGAACGCCGTGACCCGGCTGCCGCCGACCTTGGCCGGGGCGCGGCCGGGGGCGTTGCGGGCGGCCGGGAGGAGCTCGTCCTCGGCGTCGAGGCGGTCGGCCCGGGCGTGGGAGACCGGACCCACGGCGACCGGCTCCACGGCGAGCTCGCCGTCGTCGAGCTCGTCCTCGTCGGGCGGGGGGAGCTCACCGGTGACGACGGCGAGATCGTCCGGCGGCTGGCTGGTCGGCCGGCCGAGATCCTCGGGCGGGGCGCCGGCGGCGAGGTCGACCTCGTCGAGCGTCGGGGGACCGAGCTCGGGCTCGGGCACCCGGTCGGCGGCGACCACGTCCGCCGGCACGACCGGGTCGGGCCGCGCCGGCTCGGACCCGGCGGGCGGCTTGGGGCCGGCCCCCGGGGGACGGGCACGGACGGACTGCGCCTGAGGGGCGCGGCGCCGCTTGCTGCGTTTGCGGGGAGGGGCCACGGCACGCCTTGCTTAGCGCGTCTCCCGGTGCCCCGTATGACCCCGGCACCACCGGCAGTACTTGCGCAGGGTGATGCGATCGGGGTTGTTGCGCTTGCTCTTCTTGGTTTGGTAATTGCGCCGCTTGCACTCCTCACAGGCGAGGGTGACAGCGATACGCACGTCTCCGCGGGCCATGAGCCATCCAGGGTTCGTGATCGATCTGTCGGTCGCCGGGCAAGGAAAAACCCCGCCGCGGCGCGAGGTATGCGGAGTTTAGCGCGCTCGACCACCCGCGGCTCCCCGGGGGGCGGGCTGCGACCATTGCGCCGATGGCCGCGCCAGCCGACCGCCTCCAGGCCCGCCGGGCCGCCCGCGCCGCCGCGCTGCGCCGGCGCCGCCGGCGGGCTGGGCTCGGGGCGGTGGCCGTCCTGGCCGGAGCGGTCGCGCTCCTCGCCATCACCTTGGGGGGGAGCGGGCCCGCCAGGTCGGCCCGGGCGCCGGGGCCCGGGCCGGCGAGCGCCGGCGCCCGGACCGGCGGGGCCGCGGCCCGGTCGAGCGACGTCCAGCGGGCCGCCCTGGCCCGCCTGGCGGCGATCGGCCTCCCGGTCTACTGCGGCGGGCGGACGAGGCCGCTGGTCGCCCTGACCTTCGACGACGGGCCCGGCCCGTACACGACGCTGGCGATCAAGAAGCTCCGCCAGCACCACCTGAAGGCAACGTTCTTCCTGGTCGGCAAGTCGATCGCCAGCTACCCGACCCTCGCCCGGCTCGAGCGGCCGGTCGGGGCGGTCGGGGACCACACGATGACCCACCCGTTCCTCCCCGGCCTGAGCCTCGGGGCGATGGACCAGGAGATCGCCGACGCGCGGACGGTGATCGAGCGGAGCAGCGGGCAGACGGTCGGGGTCTTCCGCCCGCCCTACGGGGCCCGCGACCCGGCGATCGACGCCGAGGCGAAGGCGCTCGGGCTGGTCGAGGTGATCTGGACGGTGGACAGCGCCGACTCGCTCGGCGCCGACTACGCCGGGATCTCCCGCAACGTGATCGCCGGCCTGCGGCCGGGCTCGATCATCCTCATGCACGAGAACCGGGGGCAGACGATCAGGGCGATGGCGACGATCTTCCCGGCCCTGGCCCGGTCGCACCTGCGGGCGGTGACGCTGCCCGAGCTCCTGGCCGCCGACCCGCCGACGCTCGCCCAGCTCCAGGCCGGGGGGCGGGGTTGCGGGACCGGCGGCCGCCCGGCGGGGACCGGGGCGTAGCCCCGCCGCCGTGCGGTCAGCCCCCGGCCGAGCCAGCGGCCCAGGGCCTCAGGCCAAGCCGTCGTCCTCGTGCCAGTCGAAGAGCCCGCGGGTGGCGGTGAGCGAGAAGATGCGTTGGACCCCCGGAGGGCCGGGGACGAGGGTGAGGCCTCGGCTCGTCCGCTTGGCCTCGTTGCGGAGGCCGATCAGGGCCCGCAGGCCGCTCGAGTCGAGGAAGCCGACGCCCCGCAGATCGAGGATCACGCGCTCGACCCCGCTCCCGTAGAGGTCGCGCACCTCGCGCTCGACCGACAGGTAGGACACCGAGTCGAGGTCGCCGGTCGGAGCGACGGTGGCCCGCCGGGCAGGGGACTCGCGCATGACCGGCGAGATACCCGCGTCCCCCGCAGAAGATGCGAGGGCGCGGCAAGTCGTCAGACCAGGTGGACGCCGCCCACCAGGTGGTAGCGGACGCCGGCGTCGAGCAGGTTCGCGCCGGTCGTCCCCTGCTCCGGTCCGGCCGCCGCCGAGATCGACTCGACCAGCGTCTCGCCGCCGGCCCGCCCGGACGGCGCGAGCACCGCCGCGGACGCCACCGGCAGGGCCAGCCCGACCGAGAGCCACCGCCGCCTGGCGCGACTCTCCCACCCCCGGCCGCCGGCGTCAATCCTCCGGGCGGGGCGCCGGTTACCCGCCCGGCCAGGGCCGGACGACGAACCCGCCCAGCGAGGGGGCGCCGGTCAGAGCCCGGGCCAGTGCCGGACGACGAACCCGCCCAGCGAGCGGGGAGCCGTCTGCCAGCGGGTGCCGAAGACGCCGCTGCGGCCGCTCGTGTCGTAGCGGAGGCCGTCGACGTACATGAAGGTGTGCCCGGCGTTGGCGAACACCGTCAGGTACTTGCCCTGGCCGGCCACCCCCCACGACTCGAGGTCGCCGGAGGTGAGCGGGGCGTCGAGCATGCCCCCGGCGGCCAGGGCGTAGCTGACCGAGCCGGAGCAGTCGTAGGCGGTGTCGACGAACGAGGCGTGGCCGCCGCCGAAGACGTAGGGGAAGTCGGCGATCGCGTTGGCCCCGGCGATCACCCGGGCGATCGCCGCCGGTCCGTTGAGCGGCGGGGTCACCGTCCCGGCCGCGCCGATCGTCCCCGGCTTGGCCGCGGCCTCGGCCGCCTTGACCGCGGCGCTCATCTGGGCGAGCTCGGCCCGGATCTGGGCGTCGGTCGCCGCCCCGGGGCTGACCGTGGTGGCCAGGGCCGCCTGGTGGGGGGTGATCGCCGCGGCGTGGGTCGGGGCCCCGGCCGGGAGCGGCGAGCTCTGGGCGGCCTCGGGATCGGCGACCAGCCCGGCCGTCGACCGGGAGGCGAGGAGGGTCGGCGCCGAGGACGTCCGATGCGCCGCCGTCCCGGCGTGGCCGCCGGCGCCGCGCGTCGAGGTCCGCTGGCGGGCGCCGGCCGGAGCGACCGACCCGGCGACGGAACCGGCGGCCGTGCCCGAGTCGGTCGTCGGGGTCGACCCGCCGCCGCGCACCAGGAGCAGGAGGACGGCGACCAGGGCCAGGGCGGCGGCGCCGCCGAGGCCGAGCACCAGGAGGCGGCGTGGATGGCTCTGACTACTCATAGGCCGTGATGGCCGGCAGGATGCCACAGATCGCCCCGGATTTGGCCACCTTCGTCCGGGCGGGCGGAATCTGCCAGGGTTAGCCGGTGCGGCTCGCCACCTTCCTCACCGCCCCGGGAACCCGGCCCCTGGCCGGCGAGGTGCGCGGCGACCGGGTGGTCGCCTTCGCCGGCGGCGCGACCGTCCTCGACCGGCTGGCCAGCGGGGATCGGGCTCCGGCCGGCGGCGACTCGTTCGCCCTCGAGGAGGTCGAGCTCCTCGCCCCGGTCCCCCGCCCGCGGGCCATCTTCGGGATCGGCCTCAACTACCGGGCCCACGCCGAGGAGCAGGGGGCCGAGCTCCCGGAGCGGCCGATCGTCTTCACGAAGCTCCCGAGCTCGGCCGCACCCCCGTCGGGCCCGATCCGCTGCCCGGCGGTCGTCCACCGCCTCGACTACGAGGGCGAGCTCGCCGTGGTCATCGGCGCCGGCGGGGAGGTCGCCGGCTACGCCGTGGCCGACGACGTCAGCGCCCGCGACCTCCAGCGGGCCGAGCCCCAGTGGACCCGGGCCAAGGGCGCCGACACGTTCTGCCCCTACGGCCCGTGGGTCACCACCGCCGACGAGGTCCCCGACCCGCACGACCTCGGCCTGCGGACCTGGGTCAACGGCGAGCTGCGCCAGGACGCCCGGACGAGCGACCTGATCTTCGGCGTCCCGGCGCTCGTCGAGTTCATCGGCGAGACGTGCACGCTCGAGCCGGGCGACCTGATCCTGACCGGGACCCCGAGCGGCGTCGGCATGTCGATGGACCCCCGGCGGTTCCTCCGCTCCGGCGACGTCGTCCGGATCGAGATCGAGCGCCTCGGCTCGATCGAGCACCGCGTGGCCTGACCGCACGGCCGCGCTGGCGAGGACGGCTCCCCAGCATCCGCCACGAACCCGGACGCGTCAGTCCTCGCCGGCGATCAGCTCCATCAGGAGGCCGTCCCGCCAGGCGCGGCCACCCGGCTCGCGCTCGTAGCGGCGCATCACGCCGACCGCGCGGAAGCCGGCCTTCTCGTAGGAGCGGATCGCCACCCGGTTGGCCACCACCGGATCGATCGTCAGGCGGTGGTGCCCCCGGTCGTCGACGAGGTGGCGCACCGTCCGGCGCAGCGCCTCGGTCCCGAGCCCCCGGCCGTGGTGGGCCGGGTCGAGGAAGATGTCGATCGACGCGTGCCGGTAGCGCGGCTCCGGCTCCTCGTAGTACTGGATCAGCCCGGCGACCGCCCCGTCGACGAGGATCGTCAGCCGGGTCACGTCCGGCTCGTCGGACATCGGGAAGCCGTCGTCGGGCGCGTCCCACCAGCGGGCGACCTCCGGCGTCGCGTGGATCCGGCGGAGCTCGGCCGCGTCGACCGCCGCCAGCGGCCGGAGGGTCAACCGTTCGGTCATCGGCCGGGCCGACCCGTCGGGCCCGCTCAGTGCGAGGAGATGACGCGGTCGATCAGGCCGTAGGCCTCGGCCTCGTCGGCCTTGAAGAAGCGGTCGCGCTCCATGTCCTTGTGGACCTCCTCGACCGGACGCTCGCAGTGCTTCGCGTAGATGGCGTCGATCCGGTCGCGGGTCTTGAGGACCTCGCGGGCGTGGATCTCGATGTCGGTCGCCTGGCCCTCGAAGCCGGACGACGGCTGGTGCATGAGGATGCGGCTGTTCGGCAGCGCCATCCGCTTGCCCTTCGCCCCGCCGGCCAGGAGGAGCGAGCCCATCGACATGGCGATCCCGATGCACATCGTCGCGACGTCGGGCTTGATGAACTGCATCGTGTCGTAGACGGCCAGCCCGGCGTAGATCGATCCGCCCGGCGAGTTGATGTAGAGCGAGATGTCCTTGGCCGGATCGGCCGCCTCCAGGTGGAGGAGCTGGGCGACGATCACGTTGGCCACCTGGTCGTCGACCTCGGTCCCGAGGAAGACGATCCGCTCGTTGAGGAGGCGCGAATAGATGTCGTACTCACGCTCGCCGCGCGCCGTCCGCTCGATGACCATCGGAACCATTGGCATGGCTGGGAGCCTATTGCACGGTCCGCTCGGCCCCCGTTCCGGGCCGGCGAGCAGGCCCGGCCGTCCGGGTTGAAGGCACCGCGGTCGCAGGGCCGGCGCAGGGCGCTCAGGCGGTCCTCGCCCGCGCGCTCGCAAGCGCCGAGCTTCATCGGCGGCCGGGCGGGCCGTCGAGGATCGTCGTGGTGGAGACGGTCAGTCGTGGCTCGCGCGGCTGTCCGGGGCGTCGAGCAACCAGAAGGTCGCGGCCACCTCCCGGGGGCCCGCGGTCAGCCCGAAGCGACGGCACATCAGCGGTTGAGGGTGCGCATCGACGCGGCGTCGTAGCGGTCGCCGGCGGCCTCGCCGACCAGCTCGCCGATCCGCTCGAGGTCGGCGGCCGAGAGCTCGACCTCCGCGGCCGCGAGGTTCTCCTCGAGGTAGGTCCGGCGCTTGGTCCCCGGGATCGGGACGATGTCCTCCCCCTGGGCGAGGACCCAGGCGAGGGCGAGCTGGCCGGGGGTGATCTCGTGCTCGGCGGCCAGCTCCTTGACCCGGCCGGCGAGCTCGAGGTTCCGCTCGAGGTTGGCCCCGGTGAAGCGAGGTCCGTGGCGGCGGAAGTCGCCGTCGTCGAGGTCCTCGGGCGAGGTGAAGCGCCCGGAGAGGAAGCCGCGGCCGAGTGGGGAGTAGGCGACCAGGGCGATGCCGAGCTCGCGCAGGGTCGGGAGGATCTCGGCCTCGACGTCCCGCGTCCAGAGCGAGAACTCGGTCTGGACGGCGGCGATCGGGTGGACGGCGTGGGCCCGGCGGATCGTCTCGGCGCTCGCCTCCGAGAGCCCGAGGTGGCCGACCTTGCCGGCGGAGACGAGCTCGGCCATCGCGCCGACCGTGTCCTCGATCGGCGTGTCCGGGTCGACCCGGTGCTGGTAGTAGAGGTCGATGTGGTCGACGCCGAGCCGCGCGAGCGAAGCGTCGCACGCCTGGTGGACGTACTCCGGGCGGCCGTTGATCGACCGGTCGGGCGGGTCGCCGGCGATCTGGATGCCGAACTTGGTGGCCAGCACGACCTCGTCCCGGCGCCCGGCGATCGCCCGGCCGACGAGGCGCTCGTTCGTGTGCGGCCCGTACATGTCCGACGTGTCGAGCAGGTTGCACCCGAGGTCGAGGGCCCGGTGGATGGTCGCCGCCGACTCGGACTCGTCGGTCTGCCCGTAGAAGGCCGACATCCCCATGCAGCCGAGGCCGATCGCCGAGACCGTGGGTCCGTGCCTGCCGAGCGTGCGCGTCTTCATGTGGCCTCCCTGAGAAGGTTGCGGGAACAACTTCCATCGTAGACGTCTACCGTAGAAGTCGATGACCCGACCCGATCCCCAGCCGCCGGCGACGCAGGCTCCGCGAGCCGGCGAACCGAGCGCGCCCGCGGCGAGTCGCCCGGCGCGGAGCGAGTCGGGCGGCGGAGCCGGGGCGCTGTCGGTTCGCCGGCTGACCAAGCGCTACGACAGCGGCCTGCTGGCCCTCGAGGACTTCGACCTCGACGTCCCGGCCGGATCGTTCTTCGGCCTGCTCGGTCCGAACGGGGCCGGAAAGACGACCCTGATCAGCGCGATCTGCAACCTGATCCGGATCAGCGGCGGGGAGATCGACGTGTTCGGGGCCGCGCACGACACGATGGCCGCCCGGCGGATGATCGGCCTCGCCGAGCAGGACGTGAACCTCGACCGGTTCCTCGACGTCGAGGAGACCCTCGTCTACCACGGCGGCTACTACGGGATGCGCCGGCCGGCGGCGGTCCGGCGGGCGCGGGAGATGATGGAGATCTTCGAGCTGACCGGCAAGGCCCACGTCCGGGCCCCGGCCCTCTCGGGTGGGATGCGCCGGCGCCTGCTCCTCGCCCGGGCGCTGATGCACGAGCCGCGCCTGGTGATCCTCGACGAGCCGACCGCCGGCGTCGACTTCGAGCTGCGGATCGAGCTCTGGCGCTACATCCGCCGGCTCCACGGCGAGGGGACGACGATCCTCCTGACCACCCACTACCTCGAGGAGGCGGAGGAGCTCTGCGAGGAGATCGCCCTGATCAACGGGGGTCGGGTCCTCGCCCGGGACACGACGGCCGGGCTGCGGGCGACGTATGCGGCCGACTCGCTGGCCGACGTCTACGTCAAGGCGATGGCCGGGTCGCGGCCGTGACCCGCCCGACGGTCGCCGCCGTCGCCGCCGGGGCGACCGGACTGGCCGACCGCCACCGGGGCCTGCTCGCCCTGGCCGGTCGAGAGGTCCTCCGGGTGCTGAAGCTATGGACCCAGACGATCGCCGCGCCGGTGTTCTCGTCGTTCCTCTTCATCATCGTCTTCGGCCTGTCGCTCGGGTCGCGGATCCGCCCGACCGGCGGCGTCGACTACAAGGCGTTCATCGTCCCCGGCCTGATCACCATGGCCATGGTCCAGGCGGCCTACTCGAACAACTCGTCGTCGGTCTTCCAGGCCCGCTTCGACCGGTACATCCACGACGTCCTGGCCGCGCCGATGCGCAACTGGGAGGTCAACCTCGGCCTCTCGCTCGGCGGGGCGGTCCGCGCCCTGGCCATCGGCCTGGCCCTGTTCGGCCTGGCGGCGCCGTTCACCGGCGTCCCCGTCCGCCAGCCGGTCGTGCTCGGCCTGGCCGTGGTGCTCGGGCTGACCCTGTTCTCGTCGCTCGGCGTGGTCGTCGGGATCTACGCGAAGACGTTCGACCACCACATGTTCGTCAACAACATCGTGATCCTGCCGCTGACCTTCCTCGGCGGGGTGTTCTACTCGGTCGGGCGCCTGCCGTCCCCGTGGCACGAGCTGAGCCACGCCAACCCGATCTTCTACCTCGTCCAGGCGGTCCGCTACGGCTTCCTCGGCACGAGCGACATCGACGTCTGGCTCGCCCTCGCGGTCACCGGCGTGCTCGCCGCCGGGACGGTGATGTGGAGCGCGTGCCTCTTCCGGACCGGAAGACGCCTGAAGCCGTAGGGGTCGTTGGTCGGCCGGGCCCGGGGTCGGGGGGTCGATCGCCAGCGCGGGCCGGGCCGGGCCGGGGCGGGGGGGCGGCGGACGGGCCGGGGCCGGCGGACGGAAATCACCGGGGCGCCGGGACGGTGGGATCGCGCATAATCAGGCCGTCATGTTCACCCTGAACTGGCCGAACTTCCTCACCGTGCTGCGGATCCTCCTCGTCCCGGTGCTCGTCGTCGCGCTGCTCGACAAGACCCACGACGGGGACGTCCTCGCGGCCGCCGTCTTCGCGGCGGCGTCGCTGACCGACTTCGTCGACGGGTACCTGGCCCGGACACGGAACTCGATCACCAACTTCGGCAAGCTGATGGACCCGCTGGCCGACAAGCTCCTGGTCGTCGCCGCCCTCGTCGCCCTGGTCTCGCTCCACCGGCTGGCGGCCTGGGTGGCGATGGTCATCATCACCCGCGAGTTCGCGGTCACCGTCCTGCGGATGGGGGCGACCCAGGCCGGGGTGGTGATGGCGGCGAGCATGTTCGGGAAGATCAAGACCTGCGTCCAGATCGCGACGATCATGGCCGTGATCGCCGTCCACGGCCGGCCGCTCTGGGTCGAGCTGATGATCTACGCGACGGTCGTCGTCACCGTGCTGAGCGGGTTGGACTACTTCTTCGGGCTGCGCAAGCGGATCAACGAGGCGCAGGCCGAGTCGGCGGGATCGCCGCCGCCGCATCCGGCCGAGGTGGCCGGCGCCGTCGCTCCCCGGCAACCGTAGGCGGCTCGCCCGGCCGTCCGCCGGCTCCGGGGCGGGTCAGCCGGATCGCGGCCGGGGCCGGCTCAGGCGTCGAGCCATTCGCGGAGCGTGGTGTGGCGGGCGAGGTGCTCGCCGGTGGCCAGCTCGCGGCGGAGCTCGCCGAGGGTCGACTGGCGCTCGGCGAGGACGTTGTGCTGGTGGATCGTCTCGAGGTTCTCCTGGCGCGCGGAGACGAAGGCGTCGTCGGCGAGCTCGGGCAGGTCGTCGACGACGCCACGGAGCATCTCGCGGACGCAGTCCTCGACGAAGCGGGGGCGGCGGTGGGCCTTCTCGACGACGGCGGCCTCGTCGGTGCGCTTCATCAGCTCGTAGATCTCGGCCGACATCGACTGCTCGACGATGGCCAGGAGCCGCTGGGCGTCGATCTCGAGGGTCTGGCCCTCGGTCGCGCCGACGTGGAGGGTCCCGAGGCCGCGCTGGTTGTGGGTGGCGACCGGGACGGCGGCGAAGATCCGGTCGATCTCGTCGTCGTCGAACCCGTCGAGCTCGAGGCGCTCGCGTGCGTCGGCGGCGATCAGCTCCTGGGCGCACGGGCAGGCGGTCATGCCGGCGGCGGCGACGCCGACCAGACGGCGGGTCCCGCGCGCGGAGGCGACGGCCGATCCGAAGAGGGTGTAGATCTCCTGGGACGTGATCCCGGAGACCGGGGCCGGCTTGTGCTCGGGGTAGCGGGCGGCGATCGTCACCTCGGCCCGGCGGGCGTCCTGGCGGTCGCGGACCAGCTCGGCGACGTGCTGGGCGAGGCTCTCGGCGCGGAAGGTCGCCTCGCCGATGATGACCTCGGCGATCGCCTCGTTGACGACCTCCTCGAAGCGCGACATGTGGGCGCCCTTCTGGCGGGAGCCGAGGTCGACGAAGCACTCGAGCTTGGCGTAGAACAGCTGCTCAGACCCGTTCTGCCTGATCCGGATGACCTTCTCGACACCGGTCACCCCGACCCGGGAGAGGCCGATCTGGAGGCCGGGCAGCTGGGCCTGGACGTCCGGGGCGGTGGTTTTGATCGGCGGGTCGAGCATCGGCCTCAGCCCCGGAGGGTAGCGGGGACCGGGACGGCGGAGCTTGTGCGGAAAGCCACGGGGCTTGCATCGGCGGGCGGTTGTGGTATCACTCCGCGCCAGGTCCCACGGTTAGCCTCCGTCGTCGTACGCGAGGCACATCTGGCCGGGCCCCATCGCGTCCGAGGCGCGGCGTCGTGACATAGGCATGCTTGCCGTGAGGGGTAGTCCCGCCGGTCCCGGGTCGTCCGGGTGTCCGTCGGCCACGAGCTTTGGGGGCGCGAGGATGAGCGAGGGTCAGGCAGTCATTCAGTTGGATCCGCCGGTGGCGGCCGAGGCGGTGACGGACGAGGCTCCGCTGGCCGAGCTCGAGGAGCTGGCCGGGCTGGTGGCGGAGGGCCACGAGCGGGGCTATGTCCTGTACGAGAGCATCGCGACGGCGCTCGAGGACTTCGAGGTCACCAAGGAGCAGGTCGCCGACCTGTACGCCTACTTCGAGGAGCACTCGATCGACCTGGTCGGAGCCGAGGCGACGACCCCGCCGCCGGAGCCGCCGAAGGTCGAGGCGCTGCCCGAGCAGATCCGGGGCAAGAAGGTCGCGCTCGACCTGAGCGTCGAGCCGAGCCTCGACTCGCTGCGGCTCTACCTCCGCTCGATCGGGCGGGTCGCGCTCCTGACCGGCCAGGAGGAGATCACCCTGGCCAAGCGGATCGAGCGGGGCGACATGTGCGCCAAGCAGCAGATGGTCGAGGCCAACCTGCGCCTGGTCGTCTCGATCGCCAAGGGCTACCTCGGCCGGGGACTGTCGTTCCTCGACCTGATCCAGGAGGGGTCGCTCGGGCTGATCCGGGCGGTCGAGAAGTTCGACTACCGGCGGGGCTACAAGTTCTCGACCTACGCGACCTGGTGGATCCGCCAGTCGGTGACCCGGGCGATCGCCGACAAGGGCCGGACGATCCGGATCCCGGTCCACATGGTCGAGAAGCTGAACAAGGTGATCCACATCGAGCGCCAGCTCGTCCAGGAGCTCGGCCGGGAGCCGTCGCCGGAGGAGATCGCCCGGGAGCTCGAGTGCACGTCGCGGGAGGTCCGCGACATCCTGCGGATGTCCCAGCAGCCGGTGTCCCTGGAGAAGCCGATCGGCGAGGAGGAGGACTCGGCGCTCGGCGACTTCATCGAGGATGCGACGGCCGAGTCGCCGTTCGAGATCGCCTCGAAGAACCTCCGGGACGAGAACGTCTGCCGGGCGCTGGCCGTGCTCCCGCGCCGGGAGCGCGAGGTCATCGAGATGCGCTTCGGCCTGACCGGCGGCCGGCCGCGGACGCTCGAGGAGGTCGGCCAGGCGTTCAACGTGACCCGGGAGCGGATCCGCCAGATCGAGAACCACACGCTGAAGAAGCTCGAGTCGCTGCCCGAGGCGCAGCGGCTGCGCGACGCCAGCTGACGCCGGGGGCGTTTCCAGGAGTTTTTCCGTCCGGACCAGAACGTATGTTCTGGTTATGGAACGGAGGCTGAGCCCGCGCCGGCAGGGGGATCTCGGAGAATTCTCGGCGATCGAGCGGCTCGTCGAGCAGGGCTTACGCCGCCTTCGAGATCGGCCCCGGGCGACGGCTGACCCTCGCCCGAGGCCCGTGACCCAGTACGCTCTGCGCCCCCCGGCGGGGTTCCCGAGCGGTCAAAGGGGTGGCGCTGTAAACGCCATGGCTCTGCCTTCGCAGGTTCGAATCCTGCCCCCGCCATAGGACGCGCACGATGCTCGGCCAGCTCCTGCTCACCAGCGCCGTCGCGGCGGTCGGCCTCGTCCTCGGGGTCTGGCTCCTCAGCCTGCGCGTGCACGACGCGTCGATCATCGACATCTTCTGGGGCCTCGGCTTCGTCCTGATCGGCTGGCTCTGCTTCGGGCTGGGCGACGGGTCGCCCGGGCGCCGCCTGGCGCTGGCGATGATGGCCACGCTCTGGGGGTTGCGCCTGGCGATCCACATCGGCCGGCGCAACCACGGCCGGGCCGAGGACTTCCGCTACGCCCGGCTGCGCGAGCGCGACGGTGGCCGCTTCTGGCTGACCAGCCTCTACCGGATCTACCTGGTCCAGGCCGGGCTGATGTGGATCGTCGCCCTCCCGCTCGCCGCCGGCTCATCCGGCGGCGCCGGGGGCGACCTCGGCCGGCTCGACGGGATCGGCGTCGCGGTCTGGGTCGTCGGCCTGGCCTTCGAGGCGATCGGCGACCTCCAGCTCGCCCGCTTCAAGGCGGACCCGGGGAGCAGCGGGCGGGTGATGGACCGCGGCCTCTGGCGCTACACCCGCCACCCCAACTACTTCGGCGACGTCGTCGCCTGGTGGGGGATCGGGATCGTCGCCCTCGGCGCCGGCGGGGCCTGGTGGGCGCTCGTCGGCCCGGCGGTCAACACGCTCATCCTCGGGCGGCTGACCGGCAAGCCGCTGCTCGAGTCGACGATCGCCGACCGCCGGCCGGGGTACGCCGACTACGTCGAGCGGACGAGCGGCTTCGTTCCCCGGCCGCCCCGCCGACCATCGGGGGGCTGAGCCGGGCGGACGACCGGCCGAGGTCGGATAACCTTCGCGGGAGCGCCCTCTTAGCTCAGTTGGTAGAGCACTTCCATGGTAAGGAAGGGGTCTCCGGTTCGAGTCCGGAAGAGGGCTCTCAGGTCACGAGCGGAGCAGCTCGCCGTTCGGGGCGGGCGGCAGGACCGGGGCGCCGGGCAACCGGCTCGCCGCCTTGCCCTCGCGGCTGAGAAACGCCCGAGTTCTTGGATCGTGCTCATCAGCGGGGCGGGAAAGACGACCGTCGAGTTCTTGTCGGCCGCTTCGCGCTCGGCGCTCCTCCCCGGCGGCCGGTCGACGTGTCCGAGCCCCGAGATGTCGCCGGCGGTCGGCCGGCAGGGACGTCCGCCGGTCTGTACGGCCATGTACCGTGCGCGACATGCGGGTCCTGATCACCGGCGTCTGCGGATTCGTCGGACGCCATCTCGCGGCTTCCTGGACCGAGACCGACGTCGAGCTGGTCGGGCTCGGGCGGACTCCGCCGGACGACGCCCTCCGGGCGCGCCTCCACGACTTCGTCGTCGCCGATCTCGGCGACCCCGAGATGACGCTCACCGCCATCCGCGCCGTCCGGCCCGACCGGGTCGTCCATCTCGCCGCCCAGGCCTCGGTCGGGGCGTCGTGGCGCTCGCCGGCCGCGACCCTCACCGGGAACCTCGCGTCCTCGGTCAACCTGCTCGAGGCGGTCAGGCGGGAGGCGCCCGACGCCCGCGTCCTCGTCAGCTGCTCGGGCGAGGAGTACGGTCCGGTCGCCGTCGAGCACCTCCCGGTCGTCGAGGCCGAGCCGCTGCGGCCCCAGAACCCCTACGCCGTCAGCAAGGCGGCCGTCGACCTGCTCGCCGGGTTCTACGCCGACGCCCACGGTCTCGCGGTCGTCCGCGCCCGGGCGTTCAACCACTGCGGCCCCGGGCAGAGCGACGCCTATGTGGTGGGGGCCCTCGCCTCTCAGATCGCCGCGGCCGAGGCCGCCGGCGGCGGCGGCGTGGCGGACCTCGCCACCGGGGACCTGCGCCCCCGCCGCGACTTCACCGACGTCCGTGACGTCGTCCGGGCCTACCGGCTCGCGCTCGAGCTCGCACCCCCCGGCGAGTACAACGTCTGCTCGGGGCGGTCGATCCCGATCGCGGATATCCTCGCCATGCTCGCCCGGCACGCGCGCGTCGAGGTCGAAGCGCACGCCGACCCCGACCGCCAACGAAAGCACGAGGTCATGGACGTACGCGGATCCCACCAGAAGCTGACCGACGTCACCGGCTGGGAGCCGACGATCCCGCTCGAGCGGACGCTGGCCGACACGCTCGACTGGTGGCGCACCCAGCTCGCCGTCGCGGCCGGGCGATGAGCGCCCCCCGCGCCCTGATCACCGGGATCACCGGGCAGGACGGCAGCTACCTCGCCGAGCTCCTGCTCGAGAAGGGCTACGAGGTCCACGGGATGGTCCGGCGCTCTTCGACCGAGACCTTCGAGCGGCTGGCCCACATCCGCGGTGACATCGAGCTCCACTCCGGCGACCTGCTCGACCAGCGCTCGCTGACCGACGTGCTCCGGGCGACCGAGCCCGAGGAGATCTACAACCTCGCGGCGATGTCGTTCGTCGCCGCCTCGTGGACCCAGCCGGTCCTGACCGCCGAGTTCACCGGGACCGGCGTAACCCGCATGCTCGAGGCGATGCGGGAGGTCATGCCGGAGTCGCGGCTCTACCAGGCCTCCTCTTCGGAGATGTTCGGCAAGGTCCTCGAGGTCCCCCAGACCGAGTCGACTCCGTTCTATCCCCGCTCGCCCTACGGCGTCGCCAAGGCCTACGGGCACTTCATCACGGTCAACTACCGCGAGAGCTACGACCTCTTCGCCTGCTCGGGCATCCTCTTCAACCACGAGAGTCCCCGCCGGGGCCTCGAGTTCGTGACGCGCAAGGTGACCCACACGGTCGCGGCGATCAAGCTCGGCCTCGCCCAGGAGCTCGTCCTCGGGAACCTCGATGCCGAGCGCGACTGGGGCTACGCCAAAGACTACGTCGAGGCGATGTGGCTGATGCTCCAGCAGCCGCAGCCCGAGGACTACGTGATCGCCACCGGCGTGGCGAACAGCGTCCGCACGCTCGTCGACCTCGCCTTCGATCACGTCGGGCTCGATCCCGACCCGTACGTCCGCCAGGATCCGCAGTTCATGCGCCCAGCCGAGGTCGACCATCTGATCGGCGACTGCGCCAAGGCCGAGCGGCAGCTCGGCTGGCGCCCGAGGACGAGCTTCGAGGAGCTCGTCCGGCTGATGGTCGACGCCGACCTCGCGCTCCTCTCGAGCCGCGCCCCCCACCGCTAGCCCCCGTCCGGCTCCGGCCCGCCGGTCGAGTGGTTTCGGACCGGCGTCCAAAGAACTCTCCCCTCCGGCGCGCTTTACTCCTGGTGGGCGGCAAGCGCCCTCTCTCCAGCGGTCGTCACGGTGAAGGACCCGGCTCAGCCGGGTCCTTCGCTTTGGCGGCCGGGCTCACGGGCTGAAGCCGCCCTCGTGCTTGTAGTGCTCGTCGTCGCGCTCCCGCGCTTGCGCGAGCTTCTCCTCGGCCGCCGGGCGCCCGGGGTGGTCCGGCGGAAGATCGCCCGGGTGGATCGTGTCGTGCACCTCCGGGGTGTCGCCGACCGGCGTCCCGTCCCCGCCGCCGTCGTCCCCGCCGCCGCCGCCTTCCTCGTCTGCCATCCTGCCTCCGATCGTCGCCTGAATCGCGCTCGGGAAGGTGGATACCCACCCGGCGCCGACCGCTACCGTCGGCCGGTCATTCGCCGGCCGCGTCCACCCCGAGCGCCCGAGCGAGCCGGTCGAGCAGGGGCCGCTGGGCGGCCAGGATCTTCTCCGCCGCCGCGTCAAGCCCCAGCCAAGCGGCCCGGTCGACCTCGGGGAAGGCCTGCTGGCGGCCGCTCCGCGGCGGCCACTCGAGGACGAAGGTGTTGCTCGTGATCCGGTCGGCGTCGAGGTCTCCCTCGATCGCCCAGGCCCGGACGATCTTGCCGCTTCCCTGGCGGATCTCCCCGAGGTCGACCGACGGAACGCCGGCCAGCGCATGGCCGGTCTCCTCGGCGAACTCGCGCCGGGCGCCGTCGAGCGGCTCCTCGCCGGCGGCGCACTCGCCCTTGGGGATGCCCCAGACCCCGGCGTCCTGGCGGGCGAAGAACGGGCCGCCCGGATGGACGAGGAGCACCTCGACCGCGGGCCCCGAACCGCGGTACAGGAGGATTCCGGCGCTACGGACGGGCACAGCCGCGACGATAACCGCCCACCTGCCCACCTCAAAGCGAAGCAACGTCGTCGCCGGGAGCCCTCACTCCAGCGACGACGCTGCTCACCGACCCATCACCCTCGCTCCTGGGCGTGACACTACCGCCTCGTGACAAAGATTGCTAGGCGCCCCGGATCAGGGCGCCGCCGTCGCGCCGCCGCTGGCCGTGCCGACCACGAGGCCGACCGGCCCGGGCAGGCCCGGAGGCGCGGCGCCGAGCACGGGGATGGCCGGCGGCGGGGTCGGGTGGGCCCGGGCGTAGTCGTAGGCGTAGGTGAGCTGGGTCATCGCCTCGCCTGAGGTCTCGTGCCACGACGGGCAGCACGTGCCCCCTCCCGGCGCGCTGATCCCGATCTCGAGGTGGGGTGCGCTCGAGATGCCGACGTCCCCGCAGCCGACCTCGGCGACCGGCTGCCCGGCGAGCACCTGCTGGCCGACCTTGACCAGGGCGGGCATCGCGTGCCCGTAGTAGACGTAGCGCCCGGCGTCGGGCCCGCTCGAGACGAGCAGCACCGGGGCGGCCGAGCCGAACCCGTCGATCCCGAGCTTGACGATCGTCCCGTTGGCCACGGCGACCTCGAGCAGCTTCGGCCCGCAGGCGGTCCTCGACCCGCCGAGATCGACCCCCTGATCCTGGGACCAGGCGCTGATCGGCTCGACCGCGGCGACCGGCGTCAGCGGGAAGATCCAGCCGGCGTCGGCCGGGGCGGCCGCGGCGGCGGCGCTGGCCACCGTGGCGAGCGCCGAGGTGGTCGGCGGATCGACGATGCCCGTCACCTTCATCTTGTGCTTGCGCTGGAAGCGCCGGACCTCGCGGACGGTGACCGGGTCGTACTTGCCGCTGACGATCACGTTGAGTCCCGCCTGCTGAAGGAGGTTCTGGAGGACGAGGACGAGCTTGCCGCTGCTCCCCGGCTTGAGGCTTCGGGTCCCGAGCATGGTCATCGCCTGGGCGACGATCGCCTGGGACTGCGTCCCGTCCTGGAGCGGGCGGGCCGGAGGGATCGCGCTCGCCGCCGGGGGGACGGGGCCCGGTGCCGGCGTCAGGGGCGCGGCCGGAGCCACGACGCCGTAGGTCGCACCGCCGGTGGGCGCCGGCTGGCTCGCGTCTGCCGCCGGCATCCACGAGACCCCGAGGAGTCCGGCGAGCGCAAGCATGCACGTGCAGATCGTCGCCTTGGCGATCGGCGTCGTAGCCACAAAACCCTTTCATCGGCCTACGGGGTTAGCTGACGGGCTAGCGACACGTCGCTTCGAGCAGGCTCGCGCTCGATTCGCCCCAACAACTCGGTTCCCCCGCTCCCGGGCACAGCCCGTGATTCGGCGTGCCGGCAATCTACCGGATTCACCGGCCGGCGGCGGACTTTGTTCTCGACCGGGCCGGCCGCGCTCGCCGACCGCCCGTCCCGGGCTTCCCGGCGGCGGCTCGCCGACCGCCCCGAACCCGCTTGGCGGCGGCGGCGCGCACCCGGACGCCGGCGGCCCGCGGCGCCGGCGGCGGGTCGTCGAGCATGAGGCGCCCGACGGTGACCGGGCGGAGGTGGCGGCGGCGCAGGCCGCGGATGATCCCCGGGAGCGCGGCCACCGTCTGGGCGCGCGGGCCGCCCCCGTCGTGCATGAGGACGATCGCTCCGGGCCCGGCCCCCGCGAGCGCCGCCGCGACGATCGCCCGGACGCCCGGGCGGCTGAAGTCGCGGGTGTCGACGCTCCAGAGGACCATCAGCATGTGGGCGGCCTCCGAGGCCGACAGGGTCGCCGCGTCGAACGACTCGTACGGCGGCCGGAACAGGCGCGGGTAGGGCGCTCCGTAGGCGTGGATCTGGCGCGCCGCTCCGAGGATCTGGCCCTGCTGGGCCCCGGGGGCGAGGGCGGCGAGGAACGGGTGCGTCAACGTGTGATCGCCGATCCCGAGCCCGACCTCCAGCTCGAGCCGCGCGAACTGCGGATAGGCGGTGATCGAATAGCCGGTCTGGAAGAACGTCGCCGGAACGTGGAGCCGTCGCAGGACGGCGACGACCGCCGGCGTGAAGCTGCTCGGCCCGTCGTCGAAGGTGAGCGCCACCTCGCGGGCCCGGGTCCCGCCGCGGGAGACGGTCGACGTGTAGCGGAGGACCCGGTCGATCGCCGCGCGCTCGCGCGCGGCCAGGCGCGCCTCGCGGATGGTGAGCGGGGGCGCCGCCAGCGACGGGGCGACCGCCACCAGCCGGCGAACGTCGACCGTCGCCGGTGGCAGGACGAGGACGGCGGCCAGGGCGCCGAGCGCGGCGAGGAGGGCCAGGGCAATCTTCCAGCCGGGACGCACGCCGCGATTCTCCCGCAGGCGCGCACCGCCCGGTTGTCGAACTACGCTTTCGTGATCAAGCCCAAGCTCGCCGCCGCCGCCCTCCTCGCCACCAGCCTCGCCGCGTGCGGCGCGACCCAGAGCTCGAGCTCGGTCACGCCCACCGTCACGGTGACCGTCCCGGCGTCGCCCACGACCACGACCCCGGTCGCCCCGGCGACGACGCCGCGGCGGACCACCGGTCAGACGACCGCGACGGTCCCCGCCGCCCCGCCCACCCGCACCGCCCCGGCCCCGGCGTTCACCCGGACGACCGGCGGGACCCCGGCCCCGGGCGGGGACCTCCAGGCCGCGGTGGCGAAGGTCCACGCCCTCGGGTTCACCCCCCTGTCCACCGCCGCCTACGACCCGAACCAGACGCTGCGGGTACTGGTCGGCGCCCGGACCGGCTCGGCCGACGCTCGCACGCAGCAGGCGTTCTTCTTCGACGGCCCGAGGTACCTCGGAACCGACGCGTCGGCCACGAGCGGACAGATCGCCGTCGTCGGCCACGGCGACACCGACGTCAGGCTCCGCTACGCGATCTACCGCCCGAGCGATCCCGACTGCTGCCCGACGGGCACGCCCCGGACCGTCGACTTCACCCTCGACGGCGGCCACCTGGTCGCCGCCGACCCGATCCCGGCCGTCGCCGACCGGCGCTGATCCGGCGCGCCGAGGCGCCCCTCCCGGGCCCTAGCCGGGAGCGGCGTTGGCCGTCCAGTCGACCGCGACCGGCGTGAGGGCGAGGAGGGCGGTCCAGGTCGCGGCGTCGGTCGTCCCCGACGGCGGCAGCCCGCGCGCGACCTGGAAGGCGGTCAGCGCGGACGTGGTCGCCGCGTCGAGGATCCCCGTCGTCGGCGTCTGCGGCTCCGCCGCGGCCAGGTGCTCCTGCATCCAGACGACCTGGTCGCCGGTCCCGCCCTGCGAGAAGACCGGGACCGTCCCGTCGACCGGGGCACCGGCCGGCGCGCTCAGCGGAGCTCCGATCGCCGCCCACCCGTTCGCCGTCGTCTCCTGCCAGTCCCAGAACGAGAGCCCGCTGGCGCCGTAGGCCGATGAGAGCTGGCGGAAGCGGAAGATGTCGGCCGGTGGCGTGCCGCCGTAGGTCTCGCCGAGGGGCATGATCGGCCGGGCGTAGATCCGGTTCTCGTGGTAGGTGTGGGCCATCGCCACGTCCGGGCTCACGCCGATCTCGTGCCAGTAGATCTGGGGCAGGTTGAACTGGGCGCCGGCCGGCCCGAGGAAGACCGAGTAGGGCAGCGACTTGTGGCGATCCACGTAGGGGAAGGAGGCGAGCCCGACCGGATAGTTGGGGCCGATCGCCGTCCGCAGGGTCTGGATGTACGTCTGGGCCGAGGAGTACTTGCCCTCGTACTCGGCCTCGGCGTCGATCACCAGGCAGTCGGCCAGGGCGGCGGCCCGGGCGCCGAGCTGCGCCTCGCCGGCCGGGTGGGTCCCGTAGACGTACTGCCAGGCGCACACGTGGAGGCCGCGCTGGTGGAGCCCGGCGACCAGATCCGGCGTGAACTGGGACCAGAAGTTGGTCGACCCGTCGGAGCTCTTGACGAACACGGTCGTCACCCCGGCCGCGTGGGCCCGGGCGGCGATCGCGTCGAGGCTGCCGCCGTCGCTCTTGCTGACGTACCAGATCCACTGCCCGAGCCCCTGGAACGGGCTCCCGGCCGGGACGGTGGCCGCGGCCAGCGGGGTCGGCGCCTTCGGCGGCGGGGCGAGCACCTGGATCGGCCCGTACGGGCGCGAGGCCACGCCGGCCGGGGAGACGACGGTGATCCGCCCGCTCCGGGCGCCGGGTGGGACGGTGACGATGAAGCCCTTGTGCGAGAGGCGCAGGCGCGCGCCCGCCTTGGTCGAGGCGGCGACCGCGCCGGTCGGGAAGAGCACGAGCATGCCCCGGCCGATGTGGTGGCCGTGGAGGACGAGGTTGCCGCCGATCGGGACGGCGTGGACACCGGCGGTGCAGGCCCCGAAGCAGAGCGCCTCGGTGACCACCGGCGCGGCTGACCCCCGGGCGGGCGCCCGGCTCCGGCCGGCCGGCCGGTGGACGGGCTTCGTCGGCTTGACCGCGACCGCCGGCGGGGACGGCGCCACCGGAGCGCTCGGCACCGCTCCGCCGCCGCTCGGCGCAGCCGACCCCCCCGGGTCGGCCGCCGCGGCCGGACCGGCGCCGGCGCCGGCGGCCGCCAGCGCCGTCACCCACAGGACCAGGGCCGCTAGCGCCACGGCCGGGTGGCTTCTCGGGTGCGTGGTCTCGCTCATCGGGCGGGCCGGACGGGGCACAGGTACTCGAACACGGCAGAAGCCCGAGCGTCGCGGTCGGGCGCCCGGCTGACCATAGCGACGCCCCCCGGCGGCCGGCGCAACTTGTCTCTCATGTCCGGCGGGCGCCCTCCTCAGCAGCGCGGGACGGCCGAGACGGCCACCTCCGCGGGCCAGGCGCCGAGCTCGGCGGCGACCGGCGCCCGCATCTCGACGCTCATCGCGTAGGTCGGCATGCAGGCCGAGTAGATGAACACCGCGTGGTAGGAGCCGTTCGCGTCGTAGCGCAGCAGCCAGGCCGGCCGGCCGTCGGCCAGGACGACGTGCCCGAACGACCGTCGGCGGTAGCCGAGCCCGGCCCGGGCGCGCCGGAGCGCGGTGCGCGCCCGGACGAGCGCATTCGCCGGGGCCGGCTTCGCGGCGGTCACGATCAGCCGGCGACGGTTGTCCTGGGAGTCGACGAACGCGAGGCTCACGACCCCGGGCGACCCGGCGACCGGCCCCCCCACCCATCCGGACGGCACCAGGGTCACCAGGCCCGCCGTCCGGTGGAGGCGGAGCTCGTCCCCGCGGCCGCTGCCGGCCGAGAGGACGGCCGGGAGCGTGACGGCCGCGGTGAGCGCCGCGACCCCGGCGCCGGCCACCAGCCACCGCCCACCGCGCCGCCGCCTCTGGATGGCCCCGCAGAACGTGCAGTAGCCGCTCGCGGCGTTGATCTCCACCCGGCAGCGAACGCACGGCCCGGTCGCGAGGCTCGTCTCGGCGCGCATCAGACGACGAACGTTAGATGCGGCGCCGACCTACCGGTTCACCGCGACCCGGCGGCGGCGACCGAGGAGCGCCGGGCCGATGAGCACGAGCCCGACCAGGCCGAGCGCGGGCCCCCAGACGAGCGGGTCGGTCAGGCGGGCGTGGTCGAGCCGCGAGCCGAGCAGGGTGACGAGGGTGAGCTGGGGAAGCATCCCGACGAGGGTCGTCCAGGTGTAGCGGGGCACCGGCACCCGGCCGAGGCCGCAGACGAAGCACATCAGGCTGAACGGGACGAAGGGGATCAGCCGGAGCACGAGCAGCGTGCGCACCCCGCCACGCCCGACGATCCGCTCGACCGCAGCCAGGCGGCCGGCCCCGAGGAGCCGGCGGACGGCCGGACGGCCGAGCCAGGCGGCGAGGAAGTAGCCGGCCAGGGCGGAGGCGAGGAAGCTACCGGCCATCAGCGGGAGGCCGATGGCGAAGCCGTAGACGAACCCGGCGACGGCGGCGGGTATCTCGGCGGGAAAGGGAACCACCGTGTGGGCGAGGACGACGGCGACGAGGACGAGGACGCCGGCGAGCCCGAGCGTCCGCAGCTGGTGGCGCAGGCCGGTGACGTCCCCGTGGGTCGCCGCTCCGAGGGCGTGGCGGACCGGGCCGATGGTCAGGCAGGCGGCGAGGAGGACGAGGACGGCGCCCACGAGCAGCGCGACCTGGACCGGGCGGGGACGGTCGGAGGCGGGATCTGGCAGGCGGCAAGCCTAGCCCGGCGGCCGCCGGCCGCCGGGCTCCTACGACGGCGGCGACACAGAAAACCCGCGCCGAGCCCCGAGACCGCTATCCTGGGGGTTCAGGTCGAACGACGTTCGACAGAGCAGTGCAGGAACTCGCCGGTCGTTGCTGGACAGCATCCTCCGCGTACCCAGCACATAACACCGGAGGAACACGTATGCCAACCGGCACCGTGAAGTGGTTCAGCGACGACAAGGGCTTTGGCTTCATCACGCCCGACGACGGGTCCAAGGACCTCTTCGTGCATCACAGCGGCATCGGCGGAGACGGCTATCGCTCGCTCGCCGAGGGCGCCAAGGTCTCCTACGACGCCGAGAACGGCGACAAGGGACCGAAGGCGGTCAACGTCACCACCGTGTAGTCGCAGGGCGGCTGCGCCGCGGCCCCGCTCCGGCGGGGCCGGCGGCGCAGGCGATCCACCGGCCCGGCGCGACGAGCGACCGGCGCCGGCGGTAGAGCCCGGTCCCCTACTCCTTCGGCTTCTTGCGCGAGGCGATCGCTCCCTGGACGACGTCCGAGTTGATCGCTCCCTTGACCGCCGCCGCGGCCTTGCCGACGGCGTCCTTGGCGTAGCCCGCGGCCTGATCGACCTTGCCCGACGCCTTGAGCGAGTTGTCGCCCGTGAGGCTGCCGGCCGCCTCCTTGAGCTTGCCCAGCGCGCGATCCAGTGGTGCCATTACGACGCCTCCCTCGGTGAAGTTGGTTGCCTCGTGTGCGAGGCGCGACTCGCCTACGCTACCAGCCGCCCGACCCCGCTCCACGCCCGACCCCGCTCCGCGCCCGAGCCCGCCGGTCAGGCGGGTCCGGCCGGCGAGCCGGCCGCGGCCGCCCCGGCCGAACCCCCCTCCCCGGCCACGGCGCGGCTGAGGCCGACCGTGCCGCCGGCCATCAGCACCAGCCCGAGGACCTCCGCGACCGGGGCGAGGCCGCTGACCGAGATGTGCTCGCCGAAGAGCACCTGACCGATCAGGATGGCCACGACCGGCTCGACCACGGTCAGCGCCGGCAGCGACCACTTGAGGTCGCCGGCCTGGAAAGCGCTCTGGCTGAGCATGAGCCCGAGCACGGCGCACAACGCGAGGGCGTAGGGCGGCCAGTGGGCGAGCGCGTGGAGGAGCCCGTGGTCGAGGAGGTGGGCCGAGCTCTCGGTGAGGGCGGCGACCAGTCCGAAGAGCACGCCGGTCGCCGCGCCCAGGCAGAGGGCCCGCCAGCGGGGCGAGGCCCGACCGGCGAGGACGAGGGTCCCGACCGCGGCGAGCGCGGCCAGGCCGAGCAGGCACCAGCCGAGCGCGGAGGCGTGGGGATACCCGCGGCCGGGCCGGGAGACGGCGAGGAAGAGGGCGAGCCCGGCCACGGTCATCGCCGTCCAGCGCCGCTCGGACCGGGTGAGCCGGCGGCCGTCGAGGACGGCGTCGGCGACGAGCGCGAAGATCAGCCCGGTGACCAGGAGCGGCTGGACGAGGGCGAGCGACCCGGTCCGCAGGGCGAGGAACTGGAGGCCGAAGCCGGCCACGTCGGCGAGGTTGCCGAGCAGCCAGAGGGGGCGCCGGACGAGGTGGCCGATCAGCCCGATGCGCATGGCCATCTCCGGGGGGGCGCCCCGGGCCTCGCGCTGCTGGAGGACCGACGAGGCGGCGTAGCAGGCGGCCGAGGCCAGGCAGATGAGGACGACCCCGAGCGGGACGTAGGGCCGGTCGCGGGCGAGCTCGAGGACCTGCTCGTAGAGGCGGTGGCCCCGGGCGAGGGCCCGCGCGACGAGGCCGGGATGGGCGGGGAGCCGCCCGGGCGCGCCGAGCGCGAGCTCGAGCGCCCGGGAGACGAGGTGGTCGCCGATCGGGGGCCGGTGGTGCAGGCTCACGTCCGCAAGATCGCAGGTGGACGACCGGTCGGTACCGTCAGGACATCCCGCCGCCGCCCGATCCGTTTCCCGAGCACCTGCGCCCGGCCCTGGCCCAGCGGGGCCCGCTGCCCCCGGAGGACGGGAGCTGGGCGTACGAGATCAAGTGGGACGGGATCCGGGCCCTGACCTACCACGAGCCGGGGGCCCGCCTGCGGATCGAGAGCCGCAACCTCAACGACCTGACCGGCCAGTACCCGGAGCTCGCCGGCCTCGGCGAGGCGCTCGGCGACCGGGCGGCGGTGCTCGACGGGGAGATCGTCGCCTTCGACGAACGCGGGCTCCCGAGCTTCGAGCGCCTCCAGCAGCGGATGCACCTGACCTCGGCCGAGCGGGTCCGCCGGCGGGCGGCCGAGGTTCCCGTGGTCTACGTGATCTTCGACCTCCTCCACCTCGACGGCCGCTCGACGATGCGCCTCCCCTACGCCGAGCGCCGGGCCCGGCTCGAGGAGCTCGAGCTGAGCGGGCCGGCCTGGAGCACGCCGGCCCTCCACCGCCGCGACGGGGCCGGCCTCCTGCGCGCGAGCGCCGAGCGGGGCCTCGAGGGCCTGGTGGCCAAGCGCCTGGACAGCCGCTACGAGCCGGGACGCCGGGCGAGCGGGTGGGTGAAGGTCAAGAACGGCAACCGCCAGGAGCTCGTGGTCGGCGGGTGGCTCCCCGGGCAGGGCCAGCGCCGCGAGCGGATCGGGGCGCTCCTGGTCGGCTACCACGATGCCGGGGGCCTGCGCTTCGCCGGCCGGGTCGGGACGGGGTTCGGCGAGGCCGAGCTCGGACGCCTGGCCGAGCGCCTCGGCCCGCTCGTGCAGCCGGACTCGCCGTTCACGGGTCCCCCGCCCCCAAAAGACGCGATCTATGTCCGGCCGGACGTCGTCGTCGAGGTCGAGTTCGCCGAGTGGACGCGGACGGGGATGCTCCGCCAACCGTCCTACAAGGGCGTGCGCGAGGACAAACCGGCCGCCGAGGTCACGCGGGAGGCGCCCGCCGACGCGAATCCGGTCATCTCGGAGCCGGTTCTGGCACCGGCGGCCGGCGATCCGGGCTACGCGGTGACGGGCGAGACGGCGACGACGGTCGAGGTCTCGGTCGACGGGCGCCGGCTGCGCCTGTCCAACCGGGCCAAGGTGCTCTACCCGGAGGCGGGGTTCACCAAGGGCGAGGTGATCGACTACTACGCGGCGATCGCCCCCGTTCTCGTCCCCCACATGCGGGGGCGGCCGCTGACCCTGAAGCGCTACCCGGACGGGGTCGACGGGAAGTTCTTCTACGAGAAGCGGTGCCCGAAGCACCGGCCGGACTGGGTGGCCACGGCCGCCGTGGCCAGCGACCGCCACGGGCAGATCGACTTCTGCGTGGTGAACGACCGGCCGACCCTGATGTGGGCGGGGAACATGGCCTCGCTCGAGCTGCACACCTCGCTGGCCCTGGCCACGGCGATCGAGCGGCCGACGGCGCTCGTCTTCGATCTCGACCCGGGCGAGCCGGCCGGGTTGGTCGAGTGCGCCCGGGTCGCGGTCTGGCTGCGCGACATGTTCGCCGCCCTCGGGCTCGAGATGGTGGTCAAGGGATCCGGGTCGAAGGGCCTCCAGGCCTACGTCCCGCTGAACACCGAGACGAGCTACGCGGAGACCAAGCCGTTCGCCCAGGCGGTGGCCCAACTGGTCGAGAAGCAGCACCCGGAGCTCGTCGTCTCCCGGATGAGCAAGGCGGTGCGGCCGGGGCGGGTGTTCATCGACTGGAGCCAGAACGACGAGCACAAGACGACGGTGAGCGTGTACTCGCTCCGGGCCCGGCCCCGGCCGACGGTGTCGGCCCCGCTCGCCTGGGCCGAGGTCGAGCGCGCCCTGCGCACCGGCGACCCGGCCGGGCTCCGCTTCGAGGCGGCGGACATGACCGGCCGGATCGCCCGCCACGGAGACCTCTTCGCCCCCATGCTCGGGCTGCGCCAGAGCCTCCCGAGACTCGGTTAGTCTGGGCGGCCAACGACGGTTCGAGGAGGTCGGCGGTGGCGCTCGGAAGAAGGCAGACGTTCGTGGTCGCGCTGGTCGCGGCCGGGGCGGCGGGCATCGGCGGGTCGCTGGTCGCCGCGGCGTCGACCTCGACGGTCGACGGATGCGTGAGCAACACCGGGGCGCTGCGGATCACCGCCGACCCGAGCGGGTTCCACGCGAACGGGTGCTCGACCTTCGAGCATGCCGTGTCGTTCGGCCAGACCGGGCCGGCGGGGCCGGCCGGGCCGGCTGGGGCGGCGGGGCCGGCGGGACCGGCCGGGCCGGCGGGAGCGGCGGGCGCCAACGGGTCGGCCGGGGCGTCCGGGACGACGGCGACCACCGGGTCGCTGACCAACTTCATCGCCGGGGCGGCCTTCCCGATGGGCAGCCGGTACTTCGTCCGGGCCGAGCTCGACTGCCCGAAGGGCGACCTGGCCACCGGTGGCTCGGCGACGGTGGTCTCGCCGCTCGGCGAGTCGCCGGCCTTCGACGGTCCGAGCCCGGGTCCGACCGGGGTCGGGATCCCGAACCGTCCGGCGGTCGGCTGGATGGTCGAGGCGAGCAACACGACGCCGAAGCCGGCGAGCCTCCGGGTCACGGTCGTCTGCCTCGGGCCGGCGACCGACCCGGCGCTGGTCGTCAAGCGCCTGATCCTCTCGCGCCCGCTCCATCCGCGCAAGGCGGCCAAGCCCTGAGCCCCCGGCGTCTCGCCGCGCTCCTGGCCGGGCTGGCCGGGCTGGCCACGGCGGGGTGCGGGGACAGCGCCGCGGTCGTCGTGCCGACCACCGCCGGGGCGAGCCCGTCGCGGCCGGTCGCCGCCGGGGCGGGGCCCGCCCTCCCGGGTGGCTACTCGGGCCTCGGGGCGACGCGGGCGGCGTTCGCCGGCGCCCATCGCGAGTCGCCCCGCGGCCGGGTCCCGGGCGTGCCCCTGGTCAGCGGCGTGGTGGTCGGCGCCACCGGCCGGGTGACCGGCTACCAGGTCCGCTTCGACGACCGGCCGGGCCTCTCCGACTACGAGCGCCTGGTCTCGGCCGCCGGGCTCGCCGACCTGCCGCGCGACCGGGTCACCGTCGCCCGGGCGGCGGGCTGCCTGGTCTACGGGAGCCCGAGCCTCAAGCCGCTGATCGGCGTCTCCTACGCCCGGGTGACCACGGCGCCGGGGACGGCGACGGCGGCGGTCCAGGGGATCGCCGCCCCGGCCTGCTGAGCCGTCTCAGGTGCCGCCGGCGTGCTCGGCGCGGAAGCCCGCCTCCAGCAGGGCGGCCGACTGGCGGGCGAGGTCGGGCGAGTGGAGGAGGACGGAGACGAGGCGGATGTGGCCGCGCTGGGCGGTGGCCACCAGGCAGAGTCCGGCGGCCTCGGTCTCGCCGGTCTTGAGGCCCGTGATCCCGGGGAAGCGGGACCGCAGGAGGGGGTTGTTGTTGTAGAGGTAGAGCTTGCCGCCCTTGATCGGGAACCGGAGCACGGCGCTCCGCTGGCCGGCGATCCGGGCGATCCGCGGCTGGGCGAGGTCGACGGCGGCGAGGCGGGCGAGGTCGGCGGCGCACGAGCGGTTCGCGTCGTCGAAGCCGTCGGGCGAGGTGTAGTGGGTGCAGTCGAGGTGCATGGCCCGGGCGGCGGCGTTCATCTTCGCGACGAAGGCCGGGACCGTCCCGGCGACGTGCTGGGCCAGGGCGATCGCCGCGTCGTTGCCCGACGGGAGGAGCAGGCCGAAGAGCAGCGGCTCGAGCGGAACCCGGCGCCCCCTGGGGAGGAGGCCGACGCCCGAGCCCCGGTAGGCGAGGGCCTCGCGGGTGATCGGCACCCGGTCGCCGGCGTGGGCCCGGCGGACGACGAGGAGGGCGGTCATCATCTTGGTCAGCGAGGCGATCGGCAGGACCTTCGTCGGATGGAGCGCCCAGAGGACCCGGTGCGAGTCGATCTCGACGAGGATGCCGGCCCTCGGCTGCTTGTGGAAGCGGCGCATCGCCAGGCGCGGTCCGGGCGGCTCGGCCGGGGGCGCCGCCGGGGGGCGGGCGGGCCGCCCGGGCGCCGCGGCCGGGGGGCCGGCGGCGGTCCCCGTCGATCCGCAGGCGGGGAGGATCGTCGCGACGGCCGCCAGCGCGAGCGTCCGGCGCCACCGGCGGCCTGTCATCCGCCGATTCTCATCGGTCGGGCCGGCCGGCGCAACCCGGGTAGCGGTCAGACGGCCGGCCGGCGCGGCTCGATCAGTTGGCGGCGGCGCGCGAACGCCCGGATCAGGAGGAGCCCGCAGGCGAAGCCGCCGACGTGGGCGAAGTAGGCGACGCCGCCCCCGCCGCCGGCCGGGTCGGCCAGGCCGGCGCTGCCGAGCAGGGCCTGCTCGGCGAACCAGATGCCGAGCACGGCGAGCGCCGGGAGCTCGATCACCGTGAAGAAGAAGACGATGAAGACGACGGTGAGGACCCGGGCCCGCGGGTAGAGGAGGATGTAGCCGCCGAGGACGGCGGCGATCGCCCCGGACGCGCCGATCGTCGGCACGGTCGAGCTCGGGTCGACGAGGACCTGGAGGGCGAGGGCGGCGAGGCCGCCGAGGAGGTAGAAGGCGAGGAAGCGCAGGCGGCCCATCGCGTCCTCGACGTTGTCGCCGAAGATGAACAGGAAGAGCATGTTCCCGGCGAGATGGAGGAGGCTCGCGTGCATGAACATGCTGGTCAGCGCGGTCAGCCAGGTGGCGGGCTGGCCGGGCGGGGAGCCGGTGACTCCGGCCTGGCCCTGGCAGATGACGCCGACGTCGGCCAGGTCGCAGTGACGCCCGGGGTGGGTGAGCTCGTAGGGGATCGCCCCGTAGCGGGCGGTGACCGACGCGCTCGGCCCGCCGAAGAGGGACCCGCCGTGGCGGAGCGAGTAGAGGTAGGCGATCACGTTGATCGCGATCAGCAGGTAGGTGACGAGCGCCAGCCGGTCGGACGGGACGTCGTCCTTGAGGGGGATCATGCGGGCCGGCCCGGGCCGGACGCTCGGCGGGGATCGCCCCCGGTGCGGGCGCTGGCGCGGGCGCGGGCGCTGGGCCGCCCGGACCGCCCGGACCGGCCGGGGCGACCCGGGGCGGCGCCGGTGGTCATCCGGCGGCGCTACTAGGAGGCAACGGCGACGAGCGGTCCGAGGCCGGCGCGCGGCTCGGGCACGTGCTGGTCGGCGTGGTAGGACGACCGGACCAGGGGGCCGGCGGCGACGTGCTCGAAGCCGAGGGCGTAGGCCTCGCGCTCGAGGGCGGCGAACTCGTCGGGGTGCCAGTAGCGGACGAGCGGGAGGTGATCCGGGCTCGGGCGGAGGTACTGCCCGACGGTCAGGACCTGGACCTGGTGCTCGCGCAGGACGGCGAAGGTCTCGAGGAGCTCGGCGGCCGTCTCGCCGAGGCCGACCATCAGACCGGATTTCGTGGTCACCGCGTCGCCTCCGAGCTCCTTGGCGTTGCGCAGCACCCGGGCCGAGCGGAGGAACTCGGAGCCCCGGCGGGCGACCGGGTAGAGGCGGGGGACGACCTCGACGTTGTGGTTGAACACGTCGGGGCCGGCCGCGATCACCCGGGCGAGTGGCATCTCCTGTCCCTGGAAGTCCGGAGTCAGCACCTCGATCCGGCAGTCGGGGGCCTGGCGGCGGATCTCGCGGATCACACCGACGAAGGCGCCGGCCCCGAGGTCGGCGAGGTCGTCCCGGTCGACCGAGGTGATCACGGCGTGGCGGAGGCCCATCCGGGCGACCGCCCGGGCGACCCGGGCCGGCTCGAGCGGATCGTGCCAGGTGGGCTTGCCGGTCTTGACGTTGCAGAACCCGCACCGGCGGGTGCAGGTGTCGCCGAGGATCATGAACGTCGCGGTTCCCCGCTCCCAGCATTCGCCGACATTCGGGCAGGCCGCCTCGCGGCAGACGGTGTGGAGATTCTCGGCTTCGATCAGCGCCGTCAACTCGCGGTAGCGCGGGCCGCCGGGAGCGGGTACCTTGAACCACGGTGGCTTGCGCGCGCGCATGTCGACCGTGTCGGAACCGAGTATCTCGTGCACATTCATTCCCCCCGGCTTATGGCGGGAGCGGGTACTATGGGCACGCTCTGTCATCGACCTAAGGGTATAGGGGGCGGTTTAGCTTGTCAGTGATCGAAGACGTGAAGTCGGCAGTTGAGGGTGCGTTGGGCAAGGTCGGCGGCGTGGGCGGCTTGGGCGAGCTCGGCCCGGCGAAGCTGCTCGGCGGGGCCCGCGTGGCCATCGGCGCGGCCGGCGTGCTCGCGCCCGGCCTGACCGCCTTCGTGACCGGCCTCAAGCCCGGGCGCAACCCGTCGGCCGTGTACCTCGTGCGCCTGAACGGCGCGAGCAACGCCGCCCTCGGCGTCGGCATGCTCGCCGGACCGGCGGCGGCCCAGCCGCTGCTGATCCAGCTCGGTCTCGCGACTGACGTCCTCGGGCTGCTTGCCACCAAGCGGGCCAAGAAGCGGGGCAACATCGGGCTGCGGGCCTTCGCCTTCGGCGCGATCACCGAGCTCGCGCTCGCCGGCCTCGGCGGCGCGGTGATCACCGGGAAGGTCTAGTCCGCGGCGGCATGGCCGGCGAGAGCCGGCGAGACGATCGATTCGAGGCGGGCCAGCGAAACCAGTCGCTGGCGGCGGACGTGGGCACGCGCGAACTGGTGGGCCATTCGCTTGCGAAAGCAGGGCAGCGCGCGGGTGCGGTCGGTCTCGCACCCGACCGACGTCATCCGGACGCCGTCGATCCCGCACGGAACGACCCAGGCGAACGGCTCGAGGTCGTTCTCGACGTTGACCGCGAACCCATGGGTGGTCACCCCGCGGGAGATGTGGACGCCGATCGAGGCGATCTTCCGGTCCTCCACCCAGACGCCGGTGAGCCCGTCGCGGACGCCGGCGCCGATCCCCTCCTCGGCGAGCGCGGCGACGATCGCCCGCTCCATCGTGCGCAGGTAGACGATCACGTCGCCGGTGCGCATGATCGGGTAGCCGACGAGCTGGCCGGGCCCGTGGTAGGTCAGCTTGCCCCCGCGGTTGGTCTCGACGACGTCGATCCCCCGCTCCCGGTACCAGGCCTCGCCGAGCGGGAGCTCGCCGTCGGCCGAGCGCCGGCCGCGGGTGTAGACCGGCGGGTGCTCGAGCAGGAGCATGACGTCGGGCAGCAGCTCGGCCTGGCGGGCGGCCCGGAGGCGCTCCTGGAGGCGGGCCGCCTCGGCGTAGGGGGTCAGACCGAGGTGGCACACCCACAGCTCGTCCATCCCTCAAGGATGGCAGACCCGGCGGGGGCCGCAGGCGGCACGCCGTAGGCTTCGGCGGTGCGGGGAGACGCGCTCAGGCGGCTTCGCTGGCGCCGGCGGGGCGCCTGGCAGTGGCCGACGTTCGGGGCGGCCGTGGTCGGCGAGGCGCTGCTCCTCCACTTCGAGCCGGTCTCCGGGGACGGCGCCGACCTGGCCGCCGGGACGCTCCTGGCCGGCGGGCTCAACCTGTTCATCCTCGCCGGGCTCGGCCCGGTGGCGGGGATCCTGGTCCGCCGCCGGCGGCGGGACCTCCCCCGGACGGTGGCCCGCGACTACGCGTCGACCGGGCTGATGCTGGCCGCGGCCGCCGTCGTCCTCGGGCTCGGCGTGGCCCACCGACCGTCCGTCCTCGCCGCGCGGCGGGCGTTCCAGGCGCAGTCGGACGCCGTGCGCACCTACGTGCGGCTCCACGCGCCCCCGGAGTACCGCCGGCGGATCGACCGGGCCGACACCTGGCGCCTGGACGCCGACCTCTACCGGACGTGCGTCCCCGGGCCGGACCCGGCGCGCCGGCTGTGCCTGATCGTCGACACGACGATGAGCCCGCCGGGGATCACCCTCGACCCGAACCGGGCCCCGAACTCGACCTACGTCGGCCCGGGCGCGGTCGGACGGCGCTGAGCGGCCCGTTCTACCGCAGGAGGGCGAGCGGCTCCTCGAGGAGCTCGCGAACGCGGCCGAGGAACCCGGCGGCGTCGGCCCCGTAGAGGATCCGGTGGTCGCAGGCCAGGGTGACGTCCATCGCCTGGCCGGCGACCACGACGCCGTCCCGGACCATCGGCCGGGGGGCGACCGCCCCGACGGCGAGGATCGCGGCCTGCGGCGGGTTGATCACGGCCGAGAAGGTCCGGACCCCGAACATGCCGAGGTTCGAGACCGTGAAGGTGGCGCCGGCGAGCTCGGGCGGGCTGATCTGGCCGTCCCTGACCCGCTGGGCGAGCCGGCGGGTCTCGGCGGCGATCTCGGCGAGCGGCCGCTGGTCGGCGTCGAACACGGTCGGGACGACGAGGACGCCGGTTCCGGCGACGGCCACGCCGACGTTGACCCGGGAGTAGAGCTCGAAGCGGCCGTCGCGCCAGGAGCCGTTGGCCCGGGGGTGCTCGCGGAGGGCGAGGGCGCAGGCCTTGACGACGATGTCGTTGTAGGAGGGGACCGGCCGGTCGCCGCCGATCGCCTGGAGCCGGTGGCGGAGCTCGACGGCGCGCTCCATGTCGATCTCGGCCGAGACGGTGAACTCGGGGACGGTCGCCTTGGACGACGACATCCGCCGGGCGATGACCTGCTGGGCCCGCGTCGGCTCCTCGACGGTGACCATGCCCTTCGCGCCCGTCGCCCCCGGCGGCTCGCCCGGACCCGGCGGCGGCTCGAGCACCGGCGCCGGCGGCGCGACCGGGGGCGCGGGGGCCGCCCCCGGCGGGGGCGCGGTGGTGGGGTCGTGGCCCTCGACGTCGGCGCGGGTGATCCGCCCGCCGGGCCCGGTGCCGGTCAGGACGCCGAGATCGACGCCGTGCTCGCGGGCGATGCGCCGGGCGACCGGCGAGGCCTTGATTCGCTCGCCGGGGGGCGCGAAGCCGGGCCCCGGGACCGGCGGGACGAGGGCGGCGTCGACGGCGGCGGCCGTCGGGGCGGCGATCACCGGCGGCGTGCCCTGGATCGACGCCGGGGCGGCCGGCGGGGCGGCGGCCGGCTCCGGACCGACCGGCGCCGGGGCGCCGGGCACGGCTACCGGCGGCGGCGCGCCCTGGACGCCGGCCGCCGGCCCGGCGCCGCCCGGGGCGTCACCGTCGAGGCGGGCGATGGCGGCCCCGATCGGGAGGGTGTCGCCCTCCTGGGCGAGGATCTCGAGCCGGCCGGCGGCGTCCGCCTGGAAGGTCATCGTCGCCTTGTCGGTCTCGATCTCGACGAGATCCTCGCCGCGCTGGACGTCCTCCCCGGGGGCCTTCAGCCACTTGAGGACGGTCCCCTCCTCCATCGAGTCGGAGAGGCGGGGCATCTGGATCTCAGGCACGGGCGAGCATCCCGAGCACGGCCTCGACGATCTGGGCCTCGTGGGGAAAGGCGACCTGCTCGAGCGGTCGCGAGTAGGGCATCGGGACGTCGGCCCCGGCGACCCGGGCGACCGGGGCGTCGAGGTCGTCGAAGGCGTGCTCGGCGATCAGGGCCGAGAGGTTGGCCCCGACGCCGCCGTGGGGCCAACCTTCCTCGACGACGACGCAGCGGTTGGTCTTGCGCACCGAGGCGAGGATCGTGTCGAGATCGAGCGGCCGGAGGGTCCGCGGGTCGATCACCTCGGCCTCGATCCCGTGCTGCTCGGCGAGCAGGGCGGCCGCGCTCTCGGCGGTCACCGCCATCCGCGAGATGCCGACGATCGTCACATCGGTCCCCGGGCGCCGGACGGCGGCGATCCCGAAGGGCACGACGAAGTCGTCGTCGTCGGGAACCTCGCCCCGCTGACCGTAGAGGTACTCGTGCTCGATGAACACGACCGGGTTCTCGTCCCGGATGGCCGCCTTGAGGAGCCCCTTGGCGTCGGCCGGGGTCGACGGGGTGGCGACGAGGAGCCCGGGTACGTGGAGGAACATCGCCTCCCAGGAGTGTGAGTGCGTCGGCCCGAGCTGGTGGCCGGCGCCCTGGGGCATCCGGACGACCAGGGGGACGTTCACCTGACCGCCGAACATGTAGTGGATGTGAGCGGCGTGGTTGACGATCTGGTCGAGGGCGAGGAGCGAGAAGTTGATCGTCATCAACTCGACGACCGGACGCAGACCGGTCATCGCAGCGCCGACCCCCATCCCGACGATCGTGTTCTCGGAGATCGGCGTGTCGCGAACCCGCTTCTCCCCGAACTCGGCGAGGAGGCCGGCGGTGACCTTGAACGCGCCGTTGAACACGCCGATGTCCTCCCCCATCAACATCACCCGCTCGTCCCGAGTCATCTCCTCGCGCAGGGCGGCGTTCAGCGCCTCGCGATAGCGGATCACGGCCATCGCTACACGCTAGCGCGCAGGTCGCCGCCGGAGGGGCCGTGCGCGCCGGGGGGCGGCGGGGCGCCCGGCGGCGCGCAGACCGGCGAGGACGGCCCCGTAGTGCCCGGCGACGGGAAGCGGGACGTTGGCCGCGTCGAGCGGCCACCGGGACCGCGGATCCCGGCGATACCGGGTGGCCAGGTTGGTCACGATCTCCTCGCGCGGGTTGAGCGCCGCGGCGGCGCGGATCGCCGGGCGAGGGTCGCGTCCGGCCGCGCCGAGGACGACCGCGAGCCCGTACTGGGTCTCCCAGTTCTCGGGGTCGTCGTCCACGGCCGACGTCATCTCGGCCGCGGCCGGCCCGCCCCGGCCGGCCGCGGCGGCGCAGTAGCCGAGGATCTCGTGGGCGGCGTGGCGGAAGCCGAGCGGGCTCAGGGAGCTCCGGGCCTCGCTCGTCGCCGTGGCGCAGTCCTCGGCCGAGAAGGCGGTCGCCCCCGGGTCGAGGTGGCTCTGAGAGACGCTCAGGAGGGCGGGCGCCGCCGCCGCGAGCACCACCGCGAGGGCGAGGACGGCGCGCGCCGGCGCGCCGGAGGCGGACGGAGCCCGCCAGAGCGCGGCGCCGGCGAGCACGAAGACGGGGAGCGTCACGGCGGACAGCTCCCAGTCCCAGTCGACCCCGGCGTGGATCGTCCAGGCGACCAGAGCCGCGAACACGGTCGCGTAGAGCGTCCGCTCGGGCCCCCGCGCCCGCCGGGCGACGGCGGCGAGCGACCCGAGGATCACGCAGGCGAGGAGGCCGAGGCCGACGACTCCGAGCTCGCCGAGGTTCTCCAGGTAGATCGAGTGGGTGTCGAGAACGTGGGACCGGTCGGGACGGTGGGCCGCGTAGTAGACCTCGTAGGTGCCCGCGCCGGTGCCCTGGACCGGCGCCCCGCGGAGCTCGTCGAGGGCGATCCGCCACTCGCTGATCCGGCCGTCGGCGCCCGGAAAGGTCAGCCGGTCGCGGAGGTTCGCCGTCGAGACGATGACGTTTCCCTGGACGAACCGGTCCCACTGGTGGACGGCCACACCCGGCAGCCCGGCGGCCAGCGCCCCGACGACCACGAGGGCCACGAAGATGCCCCAGCGGCGGCGGGCCACCCCGAGCGGGACCGCGGGCCGCCCGGACCCGAGGCGCAGGAGCCGGGTGTCCACCCCGGTCAGGACCCCGCGCAGGAGCGCCGCCGCGACCGAGCACCCGGCGACCACGAGCGCGAGGTGGCGGCCGTCGTTGGCCTGGAGCGCGCTGCCGTCGAGGCTGTGGGCCAGCGACGTGGCCCGGTAGGCGACCACCACCGCCACCGCGGTGGGGGGGCCGGCGGCGATCGCCGCCGTGAGCAGCGAGCGGGGGCGGCCGACGAGGAGGTAGGCGACGAGCCCGACGATGCCCGCGCCGATCGCGCCGCGGGAGAAGGTGAGCAGCAGCGTGACGGCGAGCAGCGGTATCGGGAGGGCGCTCGCCGCCTGGCCGAGGCGGCCGAGGACGGTCGGCTCGCGCGCGTCCCCGTCGTCGGTGGTGAGGCCGAGGCAGAGGATGATCCCGAGCGCGGCGAGCAGGCCGAGTCCGTTCCAGTAGGTGATCGGGTAGCTGATCCGGCTGGTGTCGAGGCCGGTCGCGATCGGCCAGAGCTTGGGCAGCGCGCGCGCGGCGAAGCCGCCGAGGCAGACCACCGACGCCCCGGCGGCGAGGCCGCGCATCACCCAGCGCAGATCCCGCGGGCCGGTGACCGAGGTCGCGAACAGGACGAACCCAATCAGGTAGACGAAGGCCAGGTTGGCTTCGACGAGGGCGCGCTCGGGCGCGTGGGACCAGGCCCCGGAGACGAGCACCCAGGCCGCGTAGGCGGCGAGGAGGAGCCCGACGGCACTGGCGGCGCGGTCGCCGGGTCCCGAGCCCCCACCGACGACCAGCCGGGCGCCGAGGACCAGCGCCAGGAGCACGGCGACCAGTGACGCGGGACCGGGGAAGAACCCGCCGGCGTGGTAGCCGAGGTAGACGACCAGGGCGCCCGGAAGCAGCATGAGCGCGCGCGAGGCGATCCACCGGACGACGGCGGCCTGCTCGAGATCGTCCCGCGCGAGGCGCAGGGCCAGGAGGACGAGCCCCAGCGAGACCAGGACGCCGAGCCCGGCGCCGACGCCCCCGGCGCCGACGCTCACGTAGCCGAGGACCGCCAACGCAAGCAGACCCGCGAGCATGCGAAGACGTCCGGCGATGGCCTGGACCCTAACGGCGATCAACCGGTGGGGCGGCGAGGCGGTCTACGGCCTCCGGCGAAGGGGGCCCGAGAAAGACGGCTGCCCGCCCCTCCGGGAGGGGCGGGCAGCGAACGCGAGATGCGGTTCAGGCGCCGGTCGAGCTCACCTCAGCCCGGTGACCAGGACGCCGCCACTGGTGCTCGGCTGGTAGGTCGCGTCCCCGGAGTAGGTGGCCGTCAGCGTCTGCACTCCGAAGGCGGTCGCGGTGAAGACGACCGAGCACTTGGACATCGCGGTGTTGATCGCGACGAGCGTGCAGGTCGGCGGAACGAAGGACCCCGAGCCGGTGTTGGAGAAGCTCACGGTGCCGGACGGGGCGGTTCCGGCGGCCCCGTTGACCTGCGCCGTGCAGTTGAACGAGTTGCTGGCCCCGATCCGCAGGCAGGACAGCTGCGTGGTCGTCGGGTTGTTGTACTGGTCCGAGGCGGCGGACGGCTTGAAGTCGGCCTGGGGACGCACGGCGGCCTTCTTGGCCGGTGCGCTGCCGCTCAGGCTGGCGAACACGTGACCGCCGCTCACGGCGAGCGCCGCCGCCGAGCCGGTGCCGATCGCCGCCGCCATGATGGCGCCCGTCAGGACAGTTCGCTTCCGCATATCTCCACCTCTCGCAGCCCGCTGGCCGCCTGCGCGCTTCAGGATCCGTGCCTTGGCCTGCTCGAGCTCGAGGCCGCTCGCCTGGTGACGCTGGCTGCGCAGCACATCGGCCACGTCGCGCAGGTCGGGCGGGAGGTCTCCGTCGTCGAATCGGCTCATGCTGCCTTATACGAACGAGCGCCCCGATTCCCGATAATCGATCGTCTATGATCGCGGCGGCCCGTTGCGACACTCGGACTTCGACCGGCTCTACGCCGCCCACGCGCGTCCGCTGCTCGCCTTCCTCGTCTACCGGACGGGCGACCGGGCGCTGGCCGAGGATCTGCTCGGCGACACGTTCGAGCGCGTCCTGCGAGCCAGGCGCCGCTATGACCCGCGCCGGGGCGGCGAGAAGACCTGGCTGTACGCGATCGCGCTCAACTGCCTCCGGGACGACGCGCGGCGGCGGTCGGCCGAGAAGCGGGCGCTCGAGCGCACGGGTGCCCCGGCCGAGGACTGGCCCGACGACTCGGGGGGCGTGCTCGACCGGGACCTGGTCGGCCGCGGCCTCGAGGCCCTCTCGGAGGCCGAGCGCCTCGTCGTCTCCCTCCGCTTCGGCGCCGATCTCACGATGCCCGAGATCGCCCGGGTCATCGGCGAGCCCCTGACCACCGTCGAGGGCCGGGTCTACCGGGCGCTCGGCAAGCTCCGGGCCCGGCTCGGCCCGGGCGCGGACTGAGCTCCCGCCGGCCCCCGGGTCCCTACCGACCCCGGCCGGCCAGCACGTGCGGAATCGTCCGCAGCAGGATCTTGATGTCGATCCACAGCGACCAGTTGGCGACGTACAGGTAGTCGACCTTCACCATCTCGCCGAGGGGGACGCGCTCGCCGAGGGTCTGCCACGGGCCGGTCATCCCCGGCTGGAGGTGGAGGCGGCGGCGATCGATGCCGACGACGCGCTCGTCCTCGTCGATCACCAGCGGACGCGGCCCGACGAGGCTCATCTCGCCGCGGAGGACGTTGAGGAGCTGGGGCAGCTCGTCGAGGTTGGATCGCCGCAGCCACCGACCGACCCGGGTGATCCGCGGATCGTCGGCGATCTTGAACACGCCGTCGGTCTCGTTGCGATCCATCAGGTCCGCCTTCATCGCCTCGGCGCCGACCACCATGGTGCGCAGCTTGAGCATCGGGAAGTGCTCGCCGTCGCGCCCGACCCGCGTCTGGCGAAACAGGACCGGGCCGCCGCCGTCGAGCCGGATCAGGACGGCGGCGACGGCCATGACGGGGACGGCGGCGAGCATGAGCACGCCCGCCCCGGCCACGTCGAACCCGCGCTTGAGGGCGATCGACGAGCGGGTGAGGCCGAAGCGGGGGACGCCGAGGAGGGTCACCCCACCGATCTCGTCGCAGACGACCGAGCTGCCCACGGCCTCGAGGATGCCGGGGAAGAGGCTCACCCGGAGACCGGTCAGCTTGGCCCGGCGCACGAGCTCGAGGGTCTCCTCGGGACGCGCCGTCTCGTCGGCGGCGATGATGATCCGGTGGACCCCGTCGGCCTCGGCGAGCCCCCGCAGGGCCGACTCCTCGTACATCGCGCGGTCGAGGGGGACGCATCCGACCAGGTGGACGCCGCGCTCGGCCGCCAGCGGGCCCTCGAGGCGCTCGAAGGCCCGCCGGTCGCCGAGCAGGAGGCAGCGCTCGAGCGGCGAGATCGCGGCGGCCAGGCGGCGGGCGAGCGTCCGGGCGCCGGCGATGCTCACGGCGAGGGCGACCCAGAGGGCGATCATGGCCTGCGTGGTCGGAGCGCCGGTCACGGTGAGGTGGCGGGTGACCCAGACGAGCAGCGTGAAGGTCGAGGCGAGGTTGATGAGGCGGGGGAGCTCGTCGATCGTCGACTTGCGCACGACCAGCTCGTCGTGGTCGTAGAGCCCGAGGACCTTGGCCGTGAGCAGGACGAGGGGCGCGAGGATCAGATAGGACCACCAGCGGAGCCGGTCGCCGCCGACCCAGTCGATCGCCACCGACACCGAGGCGACGCTGGCCAGGAGGTCGGCCGCGGCGAGCGAGTGGCGGTAGACGCGCTCGCGCTTGCGCACCTGCGCCAGCGGGTCGATCTCGGCCGGGAGGCGGAGCCGGCTGAGCGCGAGCCGGCGCCGGCCGATCGCGGCCCGGCGGGCGATCGGCGGAGCGATCGCCATCGCGCTCTCCTCAGCGGCTTCGGGGGCGCGGACCGGGCTCGGTTCCGCCCCGGCGGTGAGGCGTGCCTCGCTCCGCATGCCGCTCCTCTCTCGTTGCTGTTCCATCATTGTGCCCGACGCTTGGCGCCGCAGCGCCACTCAACCGTAGCGCCTATCGGCTCCAGGCCCCCCGAGTCACGGGTGATGTGCGTACACCCTACCAAGGCTGTCCACGGCCACCCGGGGGTTCCGCCCGCGAGGCCGGGCGTCGCCGGCCTTGATCGCACCTGCCGGGGGCGGGGCTGACGGCTTGGCTCGCACCCGCGGACAAGCGCCGGAGGTTAGGGCGCCGCCGGCCGCCCGGCTACGACCGGCGGTCTGAGCTCCATTCATTTGTGTCCAGCGCCGGCAGCCGGGGTTGACGCCGACCGGGGGGCCGGCGACGGGCGGCGGATCCCGGGAGGATCGAATCGGCCTCGTATGATGGGCCGGTGCCCGAATCCTCGTACGAGTGCGTCGTGATCGGCTCCGGACCGGGTGGCTACGTGGCGGCGGTCCGCGCCTCCCAGCTCGGGATGAAGACGGCGATCGTCGAGCGCGACGCGATCGGCGGGCGGTGCCTCAACTACGCGTGCATCCCGGCCAAGGCGGTCCTCCGGAGCGCCGACGTGCTCAGCGAGGTCCGCGAGGCGGCGACCTTCGGCGTAGTCGTCGGGGCCCCGACGGTCGACTTCGACGCGGTGGTCGCCCGGCGCCGGCGGGTGGTCAAGACGCTGACCGGTGGGGTGGCCGGGCTGATGAAGAAGAACGGGGTCGACGTGATCGACGGCCACGGGGCGATCACCGACGACGGCAACGTGCGGATCGGCGGGAGCTTCGACGGCTCGGAGACCGCCGCCGGGGTGGTGATCCTGGCCACCGGGTCGGTCAAGCGCCCGATCCCGGGGACGCGGTTCGGCGGGCGGGTGATCGGCACCGAGGAGGCGTGGGGCCTCACCGCCCTGCCCGCCCGGATGGCCGTGGTCGGGGCCGGGGCCTCGGGGGCGGAGATCGCCTCGGCCTACGCCCGCCTGGGGACGGAGGTCCTCCTCTTCGAGGCGCTCGACCGGGTGCTGCCGACCGAGGACGCCGAGATCTCGAAGCTGGTCGAGCGCGGGCTGGCCAAGCAGGGCATCGAGATCCACACCGGCACGCCGGTGATCGACGTCGAGGCGCTCGCCGAGTCGGTGCGCTTCGGCTACGCCGGGGAGACGGCGGAGGTCGACTACCTGGTGATCGCCGCGGGGCGCGGGCCCGACGTCGACGGCCTCGGCCTGGCCGAGGCGAAGATCGCCCTCGACGCGGGCGGGCGGGTGGCCGTCGACGGGGCGATGCGCACCTCGCTGGCCGGCGTCTTCGCGATCGGAGATCTCGTCGCCGGGCCGGCGCTGGCCCACAAGGCGTCGGAGGAGGGGATCATCGCCGTCGAGGCGGCGGCCGGGCGGGAGACGGAGCCGATCGCCTACGCCGACGTCCCCCGGGCGACCTTCTGCGCGCCCAACGTCGCCAGCTTCGGGCTGACCGAGGCCCAGGCCCGGGAGCGCGGCCACGACGTGGTCGTCGGTCGGGTCCAGTACGGGGCGGTCGGGGCGGGGACCGTCTACGGCGACCGGGCCGGCCTGGTCAAGGTGGTCGGCGAGGGCAAGTACGGCGAGCTCCTGGGCGGGCACATCGTCGGGGTCAAGGCGACCGAGCTGATCCAGGAGCTGGTCAACGTCCGCGCCCTGGAGGGCGGCTTCGCCGAGGTGGCGCGGATCGTCCACGGCCACCCGACCCTCTCCGAGGCCGTCATGGAGGCCGCCCGCGACGCCGACGGCTGGCTGATCCACGGGTGAGTCGGCTCGAGGCAGCGTTCTACTTCGACCTCGCGAGCCCCGAGGCGTACCTCGCGGCCGAGCGGGCGCTCCAGATCCTCCCCGGGCCGTGCGAGTGGCGGCCGATCCTGGCCCACCGGCTCCCCGGGGCGGAGACGTTCGAGGGGTACCGGTGCGCCGAGGAGGAGGCGATCTTCCGCTTGGAGGTCGAGCGCCGGGCTCGGGACCGCGGCCTCCAGCCGGTGCGCTGGCCTGATCCGTTCCCCTTCGACAGCGCCCTGGCCATGCGGGTCGCCACCTACGCCCGCCGGATCGGGCGGACCGTCGCCTTCGCCCAGGCCGCCTTCCGGCAGGCGTTCGCCGGCGGCCGCGCCCTGTCGGTCGGCGACCACGTGCTGATCGCCGCCGCGGCCTGCGAGATGCACCCGACGGCGGTCACCCGGGCCGCCGCGACCCGGGGGATCGCCGACGAGCTCGAGCGGACGACCGCCGAAGCCCTCGCGCGCGGGGTCACCGACGTGCCGGCGGTGGTCGTCGGCGATCGGGTGCTGGTCGGCGAGCGGAACCTCGAGCGGGCGGGGGAGTGGCTGCGGTGAACGCCAAGCAGGCCTACCGCCTGATCGTCACCCGGGCCGGGCGGATGCCGTCGGCGCTGGCCGGGAGCGACCGGGTCGACCACGTCGAGATCGTCGAGATCGAGTCCGGCGAGGCGGTTCTCTTCTGGGACTGCGCGCCCGTCCAGGCCAGCCGCATGGCGCGGGCGCTCCGGGCCGACCTGGCCCAACTCGAGCCAGAGGAGTTCATCGCCCGCTGGAGCCGGCTCGGCGAAGGCTGAAGGCGACTTCAGTCGCCCTCCCAGAGGAGCGGCTCGATCTCCTCGGTCGAGAGCTCGCGCGCGAAGCCGAACGGGCCGTGCGGCGCGCGGCGATCGCGCGGGGCGACGATCACCATGATGCTCGGCGTGCTCCGGGCCGGACCCAGGCGCCAGCGCCACTCGTCGCCGTGGGGTCGACTGCGGTCTTCCGTGCCTTCCATGGGAGCGAAGCCTAGGCCGCGCGCGCGGGGCCGGCTACGACCGTCGGTCCTGATCTTCTGCCCGGCGGTCCAAGTCCGGACGCCCCGGCCGGGCGCCGGTCGGGTCAGCCGGTGCGGTCGCCGAGCACGGCGGCGAGCGCCTTCCCGACGGCGTCGAGGAGGTTCCCGACCCCGGCGCCGACGCCGGCCACGGTGGTTCCGAGGGCGGCGCCGGTCCCGGTGACGAGCGAGGCGACGGGCGGGCTGACCGGGGCCACGGCGCTGCCGAGGCCGGCGGTCGCGCCGTTGACCGTCTGTCCGACCGCCCCGGTCGCCCCGCTGACGACGGTGCCGACGGCGTTGGTCACCCCGCCGACCGCATGCCCGAGCGGGGCGGTGGCCGCGGCTGGGGCGCGCGGGGCCGGGGTCCCGGCGACCGACGGCCCGCCGGCCCCGCCGCCCCCGGCGCCGGGACCCGGCGTCGGCGTGATCGGCGGGGCGGGCGAGGTGACGATCGGCGGGCCGCCCGCGCCCGGCCCGGACGACGCGGGAGGCGTCGAGCCGGCGGCCGGCGTCGGGGCCGAGCGGGCGGCCGCGGTGGACGGGGGCACGGCGGCGAGGAGGGCGAGGCCGCCGGCCGGACGGCCCGGCCGCCCGGAGTCGCGCGCGGGTCGACCGGCGGCCAGCGAGCCGGCGAGGGGGTCGGCCGGTCCGGAGACGAGCTGGTCGAGCCCGCCGAGACCGCCGATGGCGAAGACGAGGACGGCCAGGGCGACGACGGGCAGGAGCGCGGCGGTGGCGCCCCCGAGGAGCAGTTGGCGCAACCACGCCCCGACCAAGCCCATCCGCCGATGGTAGGTCATCGCCCGCCGTCCGGGGACGGGCGTGGACGGCGCCGATCCGGCCGACCAGCTAACGTCGCCTTCCGATGCGGCGCCTGTCCATCGCCCGGGTGCTGACCGGCGCCCTGGTCGGCATCGCCCTGACGCTGGCGGCGATCATGAGCTTGGGCATCGCCCGCCTCTACCGCGACCGCCAGCACTACGAGGACCGGCTGTCGGTGACCAGCGCGCTCGAGATCCAGGCGGCGAACATGGTGGCGGCCGGCGTGGCCGAGGAGGTCCAGTTCCGGGCGCCACCGGGGCGCCGGGACCGGCCGGCGGTCGCGCACGCGACCGCCGCCTACGCGAGCGCGGCGAACGTCGCCCGATCGCTGGCCCGCGGCGCCCCGGACCGGCCGACCGACCGCCTGCTCGACGACGCGCTGCGGGCCGAGCGCGCGGCCCGGGCGCTCGCCCGGCTCCCCCAGTCGGGGGCGGGCGGGGCGCATGTCGCCCGGGTGATCGGCCAGCACCTCGGTCGGGCGCGGCGGGCGAGCCTCGGCCTGTCCGCGCGCCAGGTGGTGCGCCAGGCGGCGTCGCGACGGTCGACGGCGTCGTCCACCCGGGTGGCGTTGGCGGCGATCGTGATCAGTGGCGGGCTGGCCCTGGTGGTGGTCCTCGCGCTGGTGGCGGCGTTGATCCGGGCGATGCGCGCGCCGCTCGGCGAGCTCCTCGACGCGACCCGGCGGCTGGCCCGCGGGGACCTCGCCTCCCGGGTCGACCCGGGGGGCCCGAGCGAGCTGCGGACCCTCGGCGAGGCGTTCAACCGGATGGGCGACGATCTCGCCGGGACGACCGCCGAGCTCGAGGCCGAGCGAGCCCGCCTGGCCATCACGATCGAGAGTCTGGGCGATGGTCTGATCCTCTGCGCGGCGGGCGGCGAGATCGCGGCGGTCAACCCCCGGGCCGTCGAGCTCGTGCCGGAGCTGCGTCCCGGCCGGCGGGCGGACGGCCCGGCGAGCCCGCTGCCGGCGCTCCGGGAGGCGCTCGGTGGCGAGATGATCGTCAGCCGGCCGGACGGCCGGACGCTCGCCGTCACCGCGGCCCGGCTCGGGGCTGGGGAGGGCGTCATCTGGACGGTCCGCGACGTCTCCGAGCGGGTGCGGCTCGAGCGGGCGAAGACGGAATTCGTGGCCACGGCCTCGCACGAGCTCCGGAGCCCCCTGACCTCGATCAAGGGCTACATCGAGCTGCTCGGGTCGACCGGCGGCCTGACCGAGCGCCAGGCCGAGTTCGTGCGCATCGTCGCCCTCTCGGCCGACCGCCTGACCGACCTGGTCAACGACCTGCTCGACGTGGCGAAGATCGAGGCGGGCAACGTCGAGCTCTACCGGCGGTCGACCGATCTGCGCGAGGTGGTGCGCGAGGCGGCGGAGCTGATTCGTCCGCGGCTCCTGGAGAAGGGCCAGACGCTCGAGCTCGACGTCGACCAGGCGCTGCCGACGGCCCTCGTCGACCCGAGCCGGGTGCGTCAGATCGTCACCAACCTGCTGACCAACGCCCACCTCTACACGGCCGCGGGCGGCCGGATCGACGTCCGTCTGGGCGCGGGAGCCGGGGGGCTGTCGATCAGCGTCAGGGACACCGGTCGGGGCATGAGCCCGGAGGAGCGCGCGCGGGTCTATGAGCGCTTCTACCGCGGCGAGGGGCCGCGGGCGGAGCGGGGAACCGGCCTCGGGCTGGCCATCGTCAAGTCGCTCGTCGACCTCCACCACGGCCGCATCGACGTGGAGAGCGAGCTGGGGGTGGGCTCGACGTTCACGGTGACCCTGCCGCGGGCGCCGGTCGACGTCGGTCGGGCGAAGCTGTCGGCGATCGTCGGGCGGCGGGTGCTGGTCGTCGACGACGAGCCGAAGATCACCGAGCTGATCGCCGAGAACCTGGCCCGGTTCGGAGTCGAGGCGGTGTGCGTCCACTCGGGCCGGGAGGCGCTGGCCCGCCTGCGGAGGGAACACTTCGACGCGGTGACCCTCGACGTGCTGATGCCGGGGATGAACGGGATCGACACGCTCCGGGAGATCAGGGCCGACCCGGGACTGCGCCGGGTGCCGGCGGTCTTCGTGTCGGTGTTCGCCGACCACGGATCGCTCCAGGGCGAGTGGGTGGTGCCGAAGCCGATCGACAGCGCCGAGCTCGGCGCGGTGCTCGCGGTGGCCGTCGCGTCCGGGCGCACGCGGGTGCTGGTCGTCGGGCGCGAGGCGATGCGCGGACGCCTGGAGGCGGCGTTGGATCGGCTGGGCGTCGAGTACCGCTGGGAGGCGAGCGGCCCGGCGGCGGCGCGGGCGTGCGAGCGCCAGCGCTTCGAGGTGGCGCTGATCGACGCCGGCCTGCGCAGCCCCGAGGTGGTCGTCGAGAGCGTCGACCTGCGCGGGCGGCGTACCGGGCGGGCGATCATCTTCTTCGCCGACGATGACGAGCCGGGCACGCGGAGGCTCGGGGCTCCGGTTCTCCCGGTCGAGCAGGCCGCCCTGGCCGTCCGCGCGGCGCTCGGTGCTATAGAACAGGGTCCCGGCTTGGCGAGGAAGGGCGATCGACAGTGACGACGCGACCACAGCAGCCCCGACCGGCCGATCCCCAGGGTGAGATCGCCGAGCTCCGGGCCGAGCTCGCCCTGCAGGAGGCGCGGGCGGCCGACAAGGAGCGCCAGCTCGAGCGCTACGCGGCGGACCTGCGGGAGACGTTCAAGGAGGAGCGGGCCCGGACGGCCGAGCTCCACCGCTCGTACATGGCCACGGTCCGGGCGCTGGCCAACGCCGTCGAGGCCCGCGACGCCTACACGGGCCGCCACGCCGAGCGGGTGGCGGCCTACGCCCTGCGGATCGCCGAGGCGGCCCAGCTCGCCCTGGCCCACGACCGGGAGATCGAGTTCGGCTTCCTCCTGCACGACGTCGGCAAGGTGGCGGTTCCCGACGCGATCCTGTTCAAGCCGGGCCGGCTGACCCATCAGGAGCGGCTGGTGGTCGAGCAGCACCCGGTCACCGGCTTCCAGATCGTCCGGGACATCGACTTCCTCGGCCAGGCCCGGGACGTGATCCGCCACCATCACGAGCGCTTCGACGGGACCGGGTACCCCGACCGGCTGGCCGGGGAGGACATCCCCCTGTCGGCGCGGGTCTTCGCGGTGGCCGACGTGCTCGACGCCCTGACCACCGAGCGCCCCTACCGCCACCCGTCGTCGATCGCCGAGGCCCGGGGGATGATCGAGGCGGGCAGCGGGGCGCACTTCGACCCGGTGATCATCGAGGCGTTCCGCCTGATCCCCGACGCGGAGCTCGACGCCATCCGGGTCCAGACCTGATGACGGGCCGGCGGGCCGTGCTCGTGGTCGACGACGACCCGTTCATCCGCGGGCTGATCCTCACGACGCTCGAGGACGTCTCCCACTTCGACCTGTTCGCCGCCGGCGACGGCGAAGAGGCGCTGAGCGTGGCCGCCCGGGAGCGGCCGGAGCTCATCTTCCTCGACATCGACATGCCCCGCCTGGACGGGATCGAGGCGTGCGGCCGGCTGCGGGCGGATCCGAGGACGTCGGCGGCGACGATCGTGATGCTGACCGCGTCGGCCGAGGACTCGGCCCGCCGCCGGGCCGAGGCGGCCGGGGCCGACCTGTTCCTGACCAAGCCGTTCAGCCCCCTCGACCTGCTGCGCATGGTCGACCGGCTGGGGGGCGAGGGCTAGAGACGAGTCACCGCCGACCGCCGCGCCCCTATCGGCGCGGCCGGGTCGGCGGGCGCGAGACTCGTCCTGTTGTGATAGCGGCCTACAGGCCGAAGGAGCCGAGGCCCAGGCTGCCGACGGGGAGAAGGCTGAGGATGTGGGTGACGAGGCCGAGGACGGTCGTGAGGATGGACATGTGATGCGGCTCCTTGGATTGTGCTTGTGAGTCAGGCCGGGCGGCGCTGATACCCGGAGTAACGACGCACTCACGTCCGAAGGTGAGGCCGGGGGTGGAACCTGGACGTTCGGACGAGCCGGGCGTGCGTGGCGACGGGCGGCCCGGACGACCGCCGAGCGGCCGTCCGACCGCGCGCTAAGGTGGGCCGGTGCCCGAGCCGGCCACCAACCAGGCGCCGTCCGCCGTCCGTCCGATCCCGGACGAGGACGGCGCGGCCCGGGAGTGGCTCGAGACGATGGTGCTGATCCGCCGCTTCGAGGAGCGGGCGGGCGAGATGTACGCGAAGGCCAAGGTCGGGGGGTTCCTCCATCTGGCGATCGGCGAGGAGGCGACGATCGTCGGGGGGGCGCGGGCCCTGCGGGACACCGACTACCTGATCGCGACCTACCGGTCGCATGGCCACGCGCTCGCCCGGGGGACGAGCCCGGACGCGGTGATGGCCGAGCTCTTCGGCCGGGTCGACGGATGCTGCAAGGGTCGGGGCGGGTCGATGCACATGTTCGATCTCGAGAACCGCTTCATGGGCGGCTACGGGATCGTCGGGGGAAACCTGCCCCTGGCCGCCGGGTTCGGGCTGGCGTCCGACTACCAGGGCACGGGCGATGCGACCCTGTGCACGTTCGGAGACGGGGCGTCGAACCAGGGAACCTTCGGGGAGACGATGAACCTCTCGGCGCTGTGGCGCCTGCCGGTCGTGTTCATGGTGACCAACAACCGGTTCGGGATGGGCACCTCACTCGAGCGCCACTCGGCGGTCACCGACCTCGTGCGCAAGGGCGAGAGCTTCGGGGTGCCGGGGATGCGCTGCGACGGGATGGACGTGGTCGACACCCACGCGGTCTGCTCGGAGGCCCTGCGGATCGCCCGGGACGAGCGGCGGCCGGTGCTCGTCGAGGCGCTGACCTACCGCTTCCGCGGCCACTCGATGGCCGACCCGGAGGAGTACCGGACCAAGGAGCAGGTCGAGGAGTGGCGACTGCGCGACCCGCTACGCGGCTACGGGGACCGCCTCGAGCGCGAAGGCGTGATCACCCCCGCGGAGCGGGAGGAGATCGACGCGGCGGCGATCGCCCGGGTCGACACGGCGGTCGAGTTCGCCGAGGCGTCGCCCCACCCGGCACCGGAGTCGCTCTACGACGACGTCTACGTGCTGGGCGACCAGGTCAAGGGGATGTACTGGTAGCCGCCCTGGACGAGCAGGACCACGGCGCAGCCGTTCGAGTACCGGGCGACCGAGCGCCCTCACCACCACCGGGCCGGGGGGGCCCGCGGCGGCAGACCGGGCTCATCACGCTTGAACATCGCTCATCCTTTCCTTCCGAGGCCAAAGCAAAGCACCCCGGTCGGACGGAACAGGTGTTCGTCCCTCAATCGCTCGGCGGCGGCGCCTGGAGGCGCGCCATCACCCGGACGAGCTTCCAGAAGAGCCAGGATCCGGCGGCGATCACGACCAGGCAGAGCACGAGCGCCTCGAGATTGGACGCGAGGATGAGGAGCAGGCAGAAGTAGAGGACGATCAGGGCGAGGAAGGCCTCGAAGGCGAGCACGGCCCAGTAGCGTCGGCCCCACATGCCGGCGACGGCGACGCCCATGACCAGCGAGAAGCTGAGGATCCCGGGGCCGAGCCGCTGCCCGCCGACCCGGGCGCCGGCGAGGTAGCCGGCGAGGTTGACGAGCCCGAGCAGGGCGGCGAGGGCGATCGCGACGAGCAGGGCCGTCGGGAGCTCGCCGGGCGCGAGCGGCTCCAACCGGGCGCGGACTAGGGCGGACCGCTGCTCGGCGCGCGATTCCTTGGGAGCGGCCTCGGGTCGGCGGGGGGTGTCGGGGGCGTCGCCGCCGGGTCGGTTCTCGGCCGCGCCGGTGGACCGGCCCGGCTCGTGCCGCCCGGCCCCCGACCGCTGGTCGGCCCCGGCGGGCGCCGGCGGTGGCTCGGCGGCGTCGGGGCGCGGCTTGCGCCTAGCGGCCAACCGTGGCCTCGGGGCGCAGGGCGCGCGCCGCGGCCGCCGGGTCGGGGGCGGCGGCGATCGCCCGGACGACGGCGATCCGGCGGGCGCCGGCCGCGCGGACGCGCGCGACGTTGCCGGCGTCGATGCCGCCGATCGCGAAGAACGGGACCCCGGCGTGGGCGGCGGCGTAGCGGACGAGGGCGAGCCCGACAGCCGGCCGCCCGGGCTTGGTCGGGGTGGCGTGGATCGGGCCGACGCCGATGTAGTCGACCCCGGCGGCCGCGTCGACCTGGGCGGGCGTGTGGGTCGAGAGGCCGATCAGGAGCTCGGGGCCGACGATCGCCCGCGCGGCGGGGACGGGCAGGTCGTCCTGGCCGACGTGGACGCCGTCGGCGCCGGCCTCTTGGGCGAGCCGGGGGTCGTCGTTGAGGATGAAGAGGACGCCGGCCTCGGCGCAGCGGGCGCGGGCCGAGCGGGCGGCGGCGAGGATCGCCGGCGGGGGGGCGTCCTTGGCGCGGAGCTGGAGGACGTCGACCGAGTCGAGCGGGGCGCAGTCGAGCTGGGCGATGTCGCAGATCAGATAGAGGCGGGCGCCGGCGAGAGCCGCCCGGCGTTGGTCGGCCGTCACGGGAGAAGTGTGGCAGCATCAGAACATGGCTCAGCGAGACGTCGTCGTCGTGGGTGGCGGAGTGATCGGCCTGGCCATCGCCTGGCGCTGTGCGCAGCAGGGGATGGCGGTGACCCTGCTCGAACGGGACGCGCTCGGCGGAGGGGCGTCGGGCGTGGCGGCCGGGATGCTCGGACCGGTGGCCGAGGCCGGGTTCGGGGCGGCGGCCGGGCGCCTGCTCGAGCTGGGGCTCGCGTCGGCCCGGATGTGGCCGGAGTTCGCGAGCGAGCTGGCCGGAGCGTCGGAGACCGAGTCCGCCCTCCGGGGCGGGGGGACCCTGCTGCTCGCGCGCGACGCGGACGAGGCGGCGGCGCTCGAGCGGGAGCTGGCCTTCCGGGAGACGCTCGGCCTCGAGGTGATCCGCCTGCGCCCGAGCGAGGCCCGCCGGCTCGAGCCGGCGCTGGCGCCGACCCTGCGCCTGGCGGCGAACGTCCCGGCCGAGCAGAGCGTGGACCCCCGGTGGCTGCTCGGCGCCCTGGCGGTGGCGGCCCGGGCGGCGGGCGCCGAGCTGCGGGAGCGCTCGCCGGTGAGCGGGCTCCTCGGCGGGCCGGGGCGGGTCGAGGGCGTGGAGGTCGCCCGGGAGGAAGCGGTGCGGGCGGCGACGGTGGTGATCGCCGCCGGGGCCTGGTCGGCCGAGCTCGAGCCGGCCCGGGTCCGCCCGGTCAAGGGCCAGATCATGCGCCTGCGCGACCCGGGGGGACCGGGGCTGCTCGAGCGGGTGGTCCGCTTCGAGGGGGGCTACGTCGTCCCCCGGGGAGACGGTCGGTACGTGCTCGGGGCGACGGTCGAGGAGCGGGGCTTCGACCGGACGGTCACGGCCGGCGCGGCCTACCAGCTGCTCCGCGACGCGGCCGAGCTGGTCCCCGGGGTGCTCGAGCTCGAGATCTGCGCGCTCGAGGCCGGGCTGCGGCCGGGCACGCCGGACAACCTGCCGGTGATCGGGCCGGGTGACCGGGAGGGGCTCTACTGGGCGACCGGCCACTACCGCAACGGGATCCTCCTCGCCCCGGTGACGGCCGGGATCGTCGCCCGGGCGCTGCGGCGGGGAGCCCTGGTCGGATGATCGTGGTCAACGGCGAGTCGCGCGCGGGGGCCGAGACGGTCGGCGACCTGCTCGGCGAGCTCGGTCTCGGGACCGAGGCGCGCGGGGTGGCCGTCGCGGTCGACGGGGAGGTCGTGCCCCGCTCGGAGTGGGGCGCCCGGACGCTGGCCGACGGGGCCCGCGTGGAGGTGGTCGGTGCCATCCAGGGCGGATGAGCTCCGGGCCGGGGCGGGCCTGTCGATCGGCGGGCGCCCGCTCCGATCGCGCCTGATCCTGGGGACCGGCGGCTTCGCCAGCCTCGAGCTCCTCGGGGCGGCGATCGAGGCGTCGGGGACCGGCCTGGTGACGGTGGCGCTCCGGCGGATCGACCCGGCGGCCCGGGGGTCGCTGGTCGACGTGCTGGAGGCCGCCGGGGTCGAGCTGCTGCCGAACACGGCCGGCTGCCATACGGCCCGGGACGCGATCCTGACGGCGCGGCTGGCCCGGGAGGCGTTCGGGACCGACCTGGTCAAGCTCGAGGTGATCGGCGACGAGCGGACCCTGCTCCCCGACGCGCCGGAGCTCCTGGCGGCGGCGGAGCAGCTGGTGGCCGAGGGGTTCACCGTCCTCCCCTACACGAACGACGACCCGGTCCTGGCCCGGCGCCTGGAGGACGTGGGCTGCGCGGTGGTGATGCCCCTCGGATCGCCGATCGGGAGCGGGATGGGCATCTGCAACCCGTACAACATCACCCTGATCTGCGAGGCGGCCGGGGTGCCGGTGATCCTCGACGCGGGAATCGGGACGGCGTCGGACGCGGCCCTGGCGATGGAGCTGGGCTGCGCCGGGATCCTCTGCGCGAGCGCGATCTCCCGGGCCCAGGACCCGGTGGCGATGGCCCGGGCGATCGCCGGGGCGGTCGAGGCCGGGGTTCTCGCCCGGGGGGCGGGGCGGATCGCGCGCCGCCTCCACGCGACGGCGTCGACGGCGTCGGCCGGCCTGGCCGAGTTGTGATCGAGGAGCTGGCCGACGCCTGGGAGGCCGCGTGGTCGGGCCGGGACCCGTCGGCCTTCGGGGAGGTCTGCGCGCCGGACGTCCACTACGAGGACCCGCTGACCGCGATCCCGCTGCTCGGGCCCGAGGCGATCGGCCGCCACGCGGCCCGGGCGTGGAGCGCCTTCCCCGACCTCCGGATGCACCGGGGGGGCGCGCGGCTGGGTGAAGGCCGGTTCGTGGCGCTGCCGGTTCGGTTGACGGGCACGAACACGGCCGAGCTGGAGACGCTGCCGCCGAGCGGGGCGGCGATCTCCCTGCCGGTGGTCTTCTACTGCGAGCTCGACGCCGAGGAGCGCCTGCTCTGGCGGGTGCGCGCCTTCTTCGACGCCTACGCGGCCGGGGTCGAGCTCGGCGTTCTTCCCCGCCGAGGGTCCTTGCGCGAGCGGGCGCTCCTGATGATCCAGGGCTACGGGCTCCGCCTCGGCCGGTAGTGACCCGGGGAGGCGCGGCGCCAGTGGTCTGCCACCAGTGGACGCGTCCGCAAGTTCTGCGCGTCTCAGCAGCGTCCGGACGCGCCTGGCGCACCCGGCGCACGCACCCGTGCCACCAGCACGCCCGCGTCCACCGTGCGGCGCCAGATCACGCCCGGCCGCACGCCGATTCCACGCAGAACTTCCGGACGCGTCCACTAGCCTTAGGGGCGACCCCGCCGCCGCAATCAGGCACAGGAGCGATTCGGATGGAGCAGCCGGGCGATGGGCCAGAGGCGACGACCGGGGAGGACCGGCCGGCCGGTCTGGGCGAGGTCGACCGGTACGCGCCGGTGCCGGCCGGTCTGGGCGAGGTCGAGCGGTACGCGCCGGTGGTACGCGCCTACCTGACGAGCGTCTGCGGGGCGGACGCGGCCGACCGCCTGACCCCGCAGGTGCTCGGCGTCCTGACCGGCCCGGGTGGCGGCGAGGACCCGGTTGCGGCGACCGCGCGGGCGACCCGGTGGGCGGGGCTCGGCTGGCTGCGGCAGAACACGGGTCGGATCGGGCGGCGCCGGGGCGGGACGCGGTGCCGGTCGGTTCCCGACCTCCTGGGCGAGCGCAGCGAAGGCCGGATCGAGACGGTCGCCCTCGACCGCCTCTACAACCACCTCTCGGCCTGCCGGGAGTGCGCGACGACGGCGTCGCACTACGAAGGCGCCGAATGGGTCCTCCGGCGCGATCTCGTGCTCGTCTTCCCGGCCGGGGCGGAGCCCGAGCCCGAGCCGGCTCCGCCGGCGGCGCCGCTCGAGCCGACCTCGGTCCCGACCGGGGCGCCCGAGCCGTCCTACGCGCCCGGCGAGCCGCCGGAGGCCGGGCCATCCGAACCGACCTACGAGACCGGCGATCCGTCGATCGGGCCTGCCTACGTACCCGCCGTGGCGGACGCCGGGCCAGCCGAACCGACCCACCCGCCGGCGGCGAGCGCGGAGCCCGCGCCGCCCCCCGAGCCGCCGAACCCGCCGGCTCTGATCTCGGAGCCGATGGAGTCCGCGCCGCCCCCCGAGCCGCCGAGCCCGCCGGCCGTGATCTCCGAGCCCGCGCCGCCCGCCGAGCCGCCGAGCCCGCCGGCCGTGATCTCCGAGCCGGCCGCCGGCGTATTCGAGCACGACCCCCAGCCGACCGACGAGCCTCCCGCCCTGTTCGGACCGGGCTACGGATCGAGGGACGAGCCGGCCCGATCGGCGGCGACCCACCCATCCGCCGATCAGCCGGTCGAACCGGGCTCCGGGCCGGCGAGCCGGCTCCCGACCGAGCCCGCCGCGGAGTCGGACGTCGCCCGGGCGGCGCTGGCCGCCAGGCTCGCCGTGGAGGCCGACCGCGCGCGCATCGAGCAGGCGGCCGCCCGGGCCGCGGAGGCGGCCGGCGCCGAGCAGGCGCAGGCCGCGTCCCTGGCCGCCGAGGCCGCCGCCGCCCGAGCGACGCTGACCACCACCCTCGCCGAAGAGGCCGCGGCCGCCCGAGCGGCGCTGACCACCACCCTCGCCGAAGAGGCCGCGGCCGCCCGAGCGGCGCTGGCCGCCGAGCTGGCCGAGGAGGGCGCGCGCGCCGAGGCCGCCCAGGCCGCCGAGCTCGACCGGGCGCACGAGCTGGCCCGGGCCGCGCTCGAAGCCGAGCTGGCGATCGCCGCCGACCGGAGCCGGGCCGCCCAAGCCGCCGAGCTCGCCCGGACGGCCGAGCTGGTCCGCGCCGCCCAGGCGGCCGAGCTGGCCGCCACGGCCCAGGCGGTCGGCCGAGAGCAGTCCGCCGCCCTCGCCGAGATCGCCGCCCAGGCCCGCGCGGCCCAGGCGGCCGAGCTGGCCGCGGCGGCCGCGGCGGCAAGGAGCGCTCTGGCGGCCGAGCTGACAGCGGCGGCCGAGGCGGGGCGAACGGCCCGGGAGGCCGAGGCGGCCAGGAGCGCCGAGACCGCGGCCGGCGCCCTGGACACCGAGCTCACCCGGGCGGCCGAGCGGGCCCGGATCGAGCACGAGGCGGCCCTGGCCGACCTGGCGGCGGCCGCCCGGGCCGAGGCGGCCGCCGAGCAGGCGCAGGCCGGCGCGCCGGTCCGGCCGGCGGATCCGGGCGCTTCCCCGCCGGACGAGCCGCCCGACCGGCCGCCAGCCGCGCCCGTCGATTGGCCCGCGGCCGAGCGTGAGGCCGGCCAGCCGCCGGTGGCCGAGGAGCGGCCGACCGGGCGGCGGGTGGGCCTGCTCGGCCGCCGCATCCGCCGCGGCTGACCCAGAGGTCAGGCGGGCTCGACGATCAGGAGCCCGGTCATCGTCGACGGATGGATCGTGCAGTAGTAGCGCAGCCGGCCGGGCTGGGCCGGGACGTAGACGAATCGGCGGCCGGGAGCCAGGTCGGGCGAGGCGATGGTCGCCGCGTCGACGCTGGTGACGTTGTGGACGACGTCGTCGCGGTTGACCCACTCGACCCCCCGCCCGACCGTCGTCCTGATCGTCGTCGGGCGGAACGCGAGCCGGGTCATCGCCACCACGACCGGGACACGGCCGGCCGGGGCGCGGACGGCGGTGGCGACCGGCGGACCGGGGGCCGTCGTCAGGTCAGTCGGGGCGTAACCCGACGAGCCGCACCCGGCGAGGGCGGCGGCGGCCAGGACGGCTGACGCCGGGCGGATCAGCCTCGCCCGGCCCCCGCCCCGTCGCCTCGGCCCCGCCGACATGCCGGCAGGCTATGGGGCCGGCGCGCCGGAGTCCAGGATGGTCGGGCGCCGCCGGCGGTGGCATCTACACTCTGGCGCCCGATGCCCCGTCACTTCATCAGCGGGACCGAGCTGGCCAAGCACGAGCTCGAGCGCCTCGTCGAGCGCGCGATCGAGCTGAAGGCCGACCCGCGGGCGTCGCGCGCGCTCGCCGGCCGGACGATCGCCCTGGTCTTCGAGGCCCCGTCGACCCGGACGCGGATCACCTTCGAGGCCGGGATCGTCGAGCTCGGCGGCCATCCGATGATCCTCCGGTCGGGGGAGCTCCAGCTCAGCCGGGGCGAGACGGTGCGGGACACGGCGCTTGTCCTCTCGCGCCATGTCGACGCGGTCGGCGTGCGGACCGGTTCGCACGAGATGGTCGAGGAGCTGGCCGCCCACGCGGAGATCCCGGTGTTCAACATGCTCACGCCCCGCCACCATCCCTGTCAGGTCCTCGCCGATCTGATGACCGTCCGCGAGACGTTCGGCCGGCCGGAGGGCGTCCGCCTGACCTACGTCGGCGACGGGAACAACGTCGCCCGCTCACTCGCCCTGATCGGCGGGCTGGCCGGCCTCGACGTCGTCGTCTCCTCACCCGCCGGATATGAGTTGACCGAGGCCGGGGACGTGACCCTGGTCGCCGACCCGCGGGAGGCGGTCCGCGGAGCCCAGGCCGTCTACACCGACGTCTGGGTCTCGATGGGCGACGAGGCGACGGCCACCCACCGGCGGTCGGCGCTCGAGGCCTACCGGATCGACGACGCCCTGCTCGACCGGGCCGCCCCGGGCGCCGTCGCCATGCACTGCCTCCCGGCCCACATCGGCGAGGAGATCAGCGAGGGCGTCCTCTACGGGGGCCGCCAGCGGATCTGGGAGCAGGCGGAGAACCGCCGCCACGCCCAGAAGGCCCTGCTCGAGCTCCTCCTCGCTGACTAGGCCGGCTCCACCGACCGGGCGGGGCTCGCGCCGGGAGAGGCGACGGCGTAGCCACAGAAGAGGACCGCCGCCGGCGGCCTGCGATGCTGGTGGGCGATGAACCTCCCGGACACGACGACCCGCGTCGGTGTCGGCGACGAGCTCGAGCTGGTCGTCGACTCGCTCGCCTTCGGCGGGGCCGGGGTCGCCCGGACGCTCGGCGGCTACGTCGTGTTCGTCGACGGCGCCCTCCCCGGCGACCGGGTTCGCGCCCGGGTGTACAAGCGCAAGCGGGCCTACGCGAACGCCCGGACGGTGGAGATCATCGAGCCGAGCCCCGACCGCGTCCCCCCGCTGGCCGACCACCCGGGGGCCCCCTGGCAGGTCCTCGGCTATGCCCGCCAGCTCGAGATCAAGCGCGACCAGGTCCGCGAGGCGCTGGTGCGGATCGGACACCTCGACGGCTTCGACCTGGCTCCGATCGTCCCGGCGGTCGAGCCGTGGCGCTACCGCAACAAGCTCGAGTACTCGTTCGGTCGGGGCCCGGCCGGCGAGCTCGTCTGCGGCTTCCACGAGCCGGGCTCGTGGGAGCGCATCCAGCACGTCGAGGACTGCCTCCTCGCCTCCGAGCCGGGCAACCAGGCCCGCCGGGACGTGCTCGACTGGTGCCGGGCCGAGGGCCTCGAGCCGTTCGACCGCCGCACCCACCAGGGTCTCCTGCGCAACCTGATCGTCCGCGAAGGGCGTCGGTCCGGGCAGCTCCAGCTGCGGATCGTCACCGGTCCGGGGACACTCGACGCCGAGGCGCTGGCGGCGGCGGTCGCCTGCGACGGCCTCCTCTGGACGCGGACCGACGCGATGGCCGAGACGACCGGCCACGGGGAGACCGAGCTCGTCGCCGGGCGCGACTCATACGACGAGCGGGTCGGCGAGCTCAACCTCCGGGTCTCGGCCGAGGCCTTCTTCCAGACCAACACGGAGATGGCCGACCAGCTCTACGGGCTGATCGCCCAAACGGCCGACCTCCGCGGCTGGGAGCGGGTCTACGACCTCTTCTGCGGGACCGGGGCGATCGCCCTCACCCTCGCCCCCCGGGCCGGCCAGGTCTTCGGCCTCGAGCTCGTCCCCGAGGCGATCGCCGACGCGATCGAGAACGCCGCCCGCAACGAGATCGACAACGTCAAGTTCTTCGCCGGCGACGTCCGCCTGGCCATGCGCGAGCTCGTCGAGCAGGCCGGCCGCCCCGACCTCGTGGTCGTCGACCCGCCCCGGGCCGGCCTCTCGGCCAAGGTCGTCCGGCGGATCATCGAGGCCTCGCCCAAGCGGATCGTCTACGTCTCGTGCAACCCGACCACCCTCGCCCCGAACGCCGCCCAGCTCGTCGAGGCCGGGTGGGTGCTGCGCCGGGTCACCCCGGTCGACATGTTCCCCCAGACCCCGCACATCGAGTGCGTCGCCTTGTTCGAGCGGGGCGGGGCGCCCAAAGCGGTCGCCCTGGACGAACCATCCGCGACGCTGACGCGCCGCGACCCGCCCTTTCGGGAGAGGTGATCAGCGCCCACTCGACAGATGAACGCGCTCCTGCGAACGGCGCTGCTTGCCGGCGGCCTGGCCGGAGTGCTCCTCGGCGGAGCTCTCGCCGTCGCCGCCGATACGCACCCCGAGGCCCAGCCGGCTTCGGCCCCCAGCGTGGGGACGATCCAGCGACCGGGCGACGAGGAGTGGTAAGTCGACGTGGTCAACGGCGGGCCCCACCGTCGCCGTGGTCGCCAGCGCCGTGGCCCTGACGGACGCGTCGGCGATCCTGGCGCAGAAGGGGTCCCTCGCCTACGTGCGCATCCAGATCCAAGGCAAGAAGCACGCGAACGTCAGGGTGGACGAGGTCAGCTACGACGCGACGAGCCAGCAGCCGTTCGACACCAACCAGCCCGACGGGTTTCGGGCTGACACGCCGAACGACCAGTGGATTGTCCCCGAATGGGTGCCCAACCCGGACCCGACCGAGCACCAGACGTTCTTCGTCAGGCTCAGGCTGTTCGATGACAAGGTCATGCTCGCCTTCGCCGACTCCAAGCCCATCACCGCCTGATCGCGGCGGCTGACCGGGCGGCCTACTCCGCCTTCTTCAGCCAATCTGTCAGCTGGCCGAGCGACTGCTGGACGGTCTGCCCGGCATCCCTGAAGAACTCCGAGAACCGCTCCGAATAATGGGCTGCTGCCTCGGCGGCCTCCTCCCTCGGGCGGACCTTGTCACCCCGGCGGGGGTAGTCGCCGTCGACGATCCGGTCGTAGTGGCCGGCCCGGACCCAGGCCATCAGCTCGCGGACCCGCTTGACCGGGAGCGGGTGGGTCAGACCGAGGTCCATGCTCAGGCGCGAGAGCTTGTCGAGGCCGCTGCCCTGCTCGCTGTGGTCGGCCGCCTGGCGCATGAAGGCGTCGAGGTCGAGGCGCCCGGCCTCGGTTCCGCCGGCCAGGGTCAGCAGGACCCGGCAGACGACCAGCGGGTCGCGGGTGACGAGCGCCGCCGCCCGGTCGCACGAGAGCTCGGTCGCCCGGAACCATTCGAGCAGGGCCGCCCGGACCGGGAGCAGCCCGATCGGCAGGCGGACGCTCGCCCCCATGCCGAGGAGGATGGTCAGGGCCGTCCGGTAGAGGATGTGGTCGGAGAGGACGTGCCCGGCCTCGTGGGCGAACACCGCCCGGAGCCCGTCGCCGTCGACGAGCCTGACCAGCTCCGACTGGACGACGACGATCGGCCGGCCCGATCCGATCGTCAGCGCGTTGGCCACCGGCGCGGCCGACAGGTAGAGGTCGGGAATCGGGGTGATGTCGAGCGTCGTGAACGCTTGGCGGTGGACCGCCCAGACGTCGGCCAGCTGGTCCTCCCCCAGGCGGACCGACGCCCCGAGGAGGCTCTGGCGCAGGGCCCGCTCGTAGCCGACCTCGATCAGCTTGCGCACGGCCACGTCGAGGTAGGGGATCGATCCGAGCGCCGAGGTCGCCGCCCGGTCGGCCGGGTGCTCGTAGGCCTTCGCCGAGATGCCGGTCAGCTTGTAGCCCTCGACCGGGAGGCCCATCACCCGCCGCCCGGCTCGGTGGACGCCGGGTGGTGGTCGGGGTCTCCCCCGTCGACGCCCGTCCGTGCGTTCACCGCCCCGGAGTCTCGCAGGTCTCACCCGGCCCGCCGGCCGGTAGTCTTGCCCGGTGCTGGCGGCCACGATCACCGACGGCTGCGTCGCCGTCGCCGAGCATCCCGACCCCGAGGCCGGTCAGGGCGAGGTCCTCGTCCGGGTCCGGGCGGCCGGCCTCAACGGGGCCGACATGATGCAGCTCCGCGGCCGCTATCCGGCCCCGCCCGGCTCCCCCCCGACATCCCCGGGCTCGAACTGGCCGGCGAGGTCGCCGGCCTCGGACCCGGAGCCGGACGGTTCGGCCTCGGGGACCGGGTGATGGGGATCGTCGGCGGCGGCGGTCAGGCCGAGCTCGCCGTCGTCCACCAGCGCCAGCTGATGCCCGTCCCCGACGACCTCGACTGGCCCGCCGCCGGCGGCCTCCCCGAGGTCTTCACCACCGCCCACGACGCCCTCTTCACCCAGGGCCGGCTCGCCCTCGGCGAGCGCGTCCTGATCCACGGGGCGGCCGGCGGGGTCGGCACGGCGGCCATCCAGCTCGCCGCCCGCGCCGGCGCCCGGGTCAGCGCGACGGTGCGCAACGAGGCGGCCCGGGCCGAGGTCGCCGCCCTCGGCGCCGAGGTCCTCGCCCCCGACGAGTTCGCCGAGCGCGGCCCGTTCGACCTGATTCTCGAGCTCGTCGGCGCCCCCAACCTCGCCGGGAACCTCGCCGTCCTCGCCACCGAAGGCCGGATCTGCGTGATCGGGATCGGCGCCGGCGCCAAGGCCGAGCTCAACCTGGCGGCCCTGATGGCCAAGCGCGGACGGATCCACGCCTCGATGCTCCGGGCCCGGCCGCTCGAGGAGAAGGCGCTGACCGCCCGCCGGGTCGAGCGGCACGTGCTCCCGCTCATCGCCGCCGGCTCGGCTCGCGTCCTCGTGGCCGAGACCTTCCCGCTCGCCCGGGTCGCCGACGCCTACGAGCGCTTCGCCGCCGGGAGCAAGATCGGGAAGATCGTCCTCACCATGGGGCCCGACTGACCCTCAGCGGCGCAGCAGCCGCTTCCACCACGGGCGACGTGCGGCCGGAGCCGGCTCGCCCGCCTCATCGGCCGGCCCCTCCGGCGCCGGCTCGACCGGCCCCTGGGCCAGGCGGCTCGGCTGGCCGCCCACCTCCTCCGCGGCCCGCGTCACCCGGGTGACCTGGGGGTCGGCCGGCGCCGGGACCTCGGCCAGGCGGGTGACCTGCGGGTCGGCGGCCGGCGGCGGCGGCTCGGCGGCGGTCCGGGCCAGCCGCGTGACCTGCGGATCGGGCGGCGGGGGCGGCGGCGGCTCGGCGGCGGTCCGGGCCAGCCGCGTCACCTGCGGATCGGGCGGCGGGGGCGGCGGCGGCTCGGCGGCGGTCCGGGCCAGCCGCGTCACCTGGGGATCGGGCGGCGGAGGCGGCGCCGGCGGGTCCGCCGGAACCTCGGCCAGCCGCGTGACCTGCGGATCGGGCGGGGCCGCGGCCGGGGGATGCTCTCCGGCCTGCGCCAGCCGCGTCATCTGGGGGTCGGGCGGGGCCGCGGCCGGGGGAGGTTCTCCGGCCTGCGCCAGCCGCGTCACCTGGGGATCGGGCGGCACCGGCACCGGCACCGGAGGCGGCGGCGGCTCGGGCACCGGGCGGGCGTAGCGGGTGACCGCGGCCTCGGGGGGTGGCGGGTCGGCCAGGACGAGCAGCTCGAGCGTCGTCTGCCCGATCTCGATCCGGTCGCCCCGCGCGAGCGTGACCGGCGTGCGGACGGGCCGGCCGTTGACGTAGGTGCCGTTGTGGGAGCCGAGATCCTCGAGCTGGAGCCGGTCGTCGTCCGTCAGGCGAAGCCGGGCGTGGCGGCGCGAGAGGGTCGGGTCGTTCTCGAGGTTCCCCGGCCGGCCGGCGCTCCGGCCGAGGAGCAGCTCGTCGACGACCCGGAGCTCCGCTCCCTTCGCGTTGCCTTCGAGGACGCGCAAGACCAACTCACCCATTCCCGGCACTGTATGCCCGATGCGACGGTCCCGACAACCCCTCGCCCGCCGGCCGGGCCCGGGCGGCGGCCCGGATGCGCGGCGTATACTCGCGCCGGCTCATGGTTGAGTTGACGCTCGAGATCGTCGAGGGACCCGACGCCGGGCGCCAGCTGCCCGTCTCCGGCACCGTCGTCATCGGCCGCTCGCCCGACGCCGACCTGGTCCTCGCCGACCCGCAGGTCTCGCGACGCCACGCCCGGGTGACCGCCGAGGCCGGGACGGCCGTCGTCGAGGATCTCGGCTCGGCGAACGGGACGTTCATCAACCACGCCGAGCTCCACGGCCCGGCCCGGCTCGATCCGGGCGACGACCTCCTGGTCGGGGTGACCGTGCTCGCCCTGCGCACCCGAGCCGAGATCGCCGCCGCCCCGTCGGCCGTCCGCCCGGTCCCCCCCGCCCTCGCCCGGCCGCCCCGCGCCGCCGACTACGTCCCGCCCGGCGTCACCGCGGCCGCCCCCGCCGCCGCCGACGCGCCGGCGCCTCCGAAGGAGCTCGCCCGCCTCTACGACTCCCGGGTCCGCGAACGGGCCAACCTCGCTCCGCTGGCCGTCTTCCTGCTCGTCTGCTTCGTCGTGATGATCTACCTCGCCACCCGCTGAGGCGCCCGGCTCAGCGCGTCGCGAAGTAGACGATCAGGGCGATCGCCGTGGCGAAGATGGTCAGGAAGGTCAGGCCGGCCGGCACCATCATCCGGGTCGCCACCCTCCGGCGCCCGGCCGCTCCGGCCGGCGCGAAGGCGCCCGGTGGGACGCCGGGGGCGAGCGCCAGTGGGGCGGCCACGGGCCGGGCAGCGCCGGGCGCGGGTGAGACGGCCGGGGCGGCCGGGACGGCGGCGGGCCGATCCGCCGCGGACACACCCCCGAGCTCGACGACGAGCTCGGTCTCCCCGAGGCGGATCACGCCCCCGTCGCCGACCGGCGTCGGTCCGTCGAGGCGCCGGCCGTCGAGCCAGGTCCCGTTGAGTGACCCGAGGTCCTCGACCACCACCCCGGTCGGACCCACCCGGGCGGCGAGGTGCCGGCGGGAGAGCCCGGGGTCGGCGATCACCCAGTCGACCTCGCCCCGGCCGATCACCACCTCGCCGTCGATCTCGATCCGACCCCCGGCCTGCGGTCCGGTCCTGATGATCAGCGCCGGCACGCCGCCGCCGCACGCGAGGGAAGCGAGGGCATCGGGCGGAGGATAGCCCGCCCGGTTCACCGCCCGCCGGAGTCCGACCGGTCGCCTAGACTGCGCCACGATGAGCACGACCGGCGACGCCGCTCCGCCGAGCGCCGGGAGTCGCCGACTGGCGATCTACTACGCCGCGCTCACGGCGATCACCGCGGTCGTGGTCGTGTTCGTCTTCTCCCAAGGCGCCCACCAGCACGCCCAGCGACCGATCGCCGGCGGCTACGACGCCAGCGACGGCGGCGGCTGCCTCGGCGCCCAGTTCAACCTCGTCCAGTCGGGCGAGTTCGTCACCCTCGCCGATCCCCAGACCGGAGCCGGGGGCAAGCTCCTCTTCAAGGGTGACCGGCTGACCGGCACGGTCGACTGCGCCGACCACGCCCGCCGGCCGCTCGGCCTCGGCTACTCGGCCGGCGTCCTGACCGGGACGATCGGCGGGGCGCCGGTCAAGGCGCTCTTCAAGCGCGACCCGCCGGCCGCCGGCGCGCCGAAGCTCCGGGCGCCGTCGAGCGTGACCGGCGACTACCAGCTCTCGCCCGGCTCGCCATGCCTCGGCGGCAAGATCAGCCTCGGCGGGTCGGGCAGCGGGCTCGAGCTGGCCGCACAGCGACGACCCCGCGGCCGCCTCGCCTACCGGTCGGGCACGCTGACCGGCCAGGTCGCCTGCATCCACGGCGGGACGGACCGGCTCACCGGGGTCGCCGCCGGCCGCCAGCTCGACCTGATGCTCGCCCCGGTCGCCGCCGCCCCGGCCGCCGGCGGCCCGACCGTCCCCGAGCACGTCATCGCGACCAAGCAGCGGGCCGTCGACGCGACGGTCGCCGCCTTCTTCATCGCGGTCGTCATCGTCATGCTCTTCGCCCGCCTGACCGGCGCCGCCGTCGCCCGGCTCGGCCAGCCGCGGGTGATGGGCGAGGTGCTCGCCGGGATCCTCCTCGGCCCGACGCTCCTCGGCGCGATCGCCCCGGGGGTCGAGATCGCCGTCTTCCCGTCGGACATCATCCCCTACATCGGGGTGGCGGCGAACCTCGGCCTGATCTTCTACATGTTCCTCATCGGCCTCGAGCTCGACGCCAACCAGCTGCGCGGGCGGGTGAGGCTGGCGCTGGCGATCTCGAACACCGGCCTGCTCGTGCCGATGTCCCTCGGTCTGCTCGCCGCCATCCCCCTGTACCGGCTGCTCGCCCCGGACACGAAGTTCATCGCCTTCGCCCTGTTCGTCGGTGTCGCCATGTCGATCACCGCGTTTCCCGTCCTCGCCCGCATCGTCGTCGAGCGCCGGATGCTCAAGCGCCCGCTAGGCGCCCTCGCCCTCGCCGCCGCAGCCATCGACGACGTCTCCGCCTGGTTCCTGATCGCCCTCGCCTCGGCCTTCGCCGGGTCGGGCGGGGCGGCCGGAGTCATCGGGACGGTCGCCCTGGCCGTCTGCTTCTGCCTGTTCATGGCGTTCGCCGTCCGCCCGATCCTCGCCCGCGCCGCCACCGCCCACGACGAGATGGGCCGGCTCCCCGCCGGGTGGATCACCGCGATCTTCGCCGGCGTCCTCCTCTCGGCCTTCGTCACCGAGACGATCGGGATCGCGGTCATCTTCGGCGCCTTCGTGATGGGCTTCGTCATGCCCCGCCACGCCGGCATGACCGAGGACGTCGCCCGCCGGGTCGAGGACTTCGTCGTCACCCTCCTCCTCCCCCTCTTCTTCGCCTACACCGGCCTGCGGACCGACGTCGCCCAGCTCGACCGTCCCGAGCTCCTCCTGATCACCCTCGGCCTGGTCGGCGTGGCGATCCTCGGCAAGTACGGCGGGACCCTCCTCGCCGCCCGGGTCATGCGCCTCGGCTGGCGGGAGTCCGCCGTCCTCGGGGCGCTGATGAACACCCGCGGGCTGACCGAGCTGATCGTGCTCAACCTCGCGCTCGAGAAGGGCGTGATCTCCTCGGCCCTCTTCGCCGCCCTCGTGATCATGGCCCTGGCGACGACGTTCATGGCCGGCCCGCTCCTCCGGCTCCTCGACCCGCAGAACCGGTTCGGGGAGCCGGTGGAGGCCGAGATGACCGAGGCCCGCGAGCGGGCCGAGGCCGACTCGCCGGTGGCCATCCCGGCCCGGGCGATCCTCGTCGCCCCCCAGACGGCCGCGGCGCTCGCCCAGCTCCTCGCCCTCGCCGAGCCCCTAGCCGGGACCCCGCCGCCCCGGGAGGTGATCCTCGCCCGGCTCGTGCCGCCGCCGCGGGGCGCCGTCGTCCGGGGAGCGCTCCAGACCGAGAGCCGCAACCTCGGCACCGCGAACGCCGAGGTCCAGCGCGAGCGCCGCGCCCTCCTGGCCCGCGGGATCGCCGCCCGGGCCGTCGCCTTCAGCTCGGCCGACCCCGGCGCCGATCTCGTCCGCCTGGCCAACTCCGAGGAGGTCGACCTGCTCCTGATCGACGGTCGCCGGCCGCTGCTCGGATCGGTCGTCCCCCGCGAGGCGGTCGGAACGGTGCTCCGCAAGGCGTCGTGCGACGTGGCCGTGCTCGTCGCCCGCGACGACGCGGTGATCGCACTCGGTCCCGGGTCGCCGATCATCGTCCCCTTCGGCGGGGCCGAGCACGACTGGGCGGCGCTCGAGCTCGGCGCCTGGCTCGCCTCGGCCACCGGCGCCCCCCTGCGCCTGCTCGGCACGAGCCGGGACGGTGGGGAGAAGGACGCGAGCCGCCTCCTGGCCGACGCCTCCCTGCTCGTCCAGCAGTTCGCCGGCGTCGCCGCCGAGCCACAGATCACCGCCGGCGGGCGGGACGGCGTGCTCGCCGCGGCCGCCGAGGCCGGGCTCCTGATCAGCGGGCTCTCCGAGCGCTGGCGTCAGGAGGGGCTCGGCGAGACCCGATCGGCGATCGCCCGGGCCGCCCCGGCACCGATCCTCTTCGTCCGCCGCGGGATACGGCCCGGCGCCCTCGCCCCGCGCGACGACGTGACCCGCTTCAGCTGGTCATCCGCCGTCCCCGGCTCCGGCGCCCCGCTCTTCGGCTGAGCGACCGTCACGGCTCGACGATAACCCGCGGCCAGCCCGGTCAGCGTCGAGCTCGGGGTCGACCTCGAGCAGACCGGCCTCGACGAGCTCGCCCACCAGACGGGTCGCGTCGGCGCGCAGGACGGTGTCCTCGACGTCGAAGACACCCGCGAGGGCCGCGACCGCGGCCTCGAGCGAGCCGTGCTCGACGATCGACGCCCAGATGGTGCTGGCCACCCGATCGAGTCGGAAGTAGGCCTCCTCCACCAGCGACAGCAGGACCACTTGCCCTTCAACCTCCTGCCAGATCGTGTCGTCGGTGACGCACAAGGACCCGTTCGGCGGGACTGGGCTGCTCGTCATACACTTCCTAGGATGCCGGATCGCGGCGACGGGGGATCCTGGCGATGACGGAACTCGCCCTGGAATCGCAGCGCAGCGCCATGGCAGCGCTCGCGGTCGACGCTACGACGGCGCAGGTCGTTGGCATGCTGCGGGCCGACGGAATCCGGCCGATCCTCATGAAGGGGGGCGCCGTGAGGGCGTGGCTCTACGCCGATGGGACGCCGCGCCGATACGGCGATGTCGACCTGCTCGTCAACCCGGCCGAGCATGAACGCGCGCGGAACCTGCTCGTGCGAGCCGGGTGGCGCCCGTCGATCTATCAGGGCGACCACGCCGACCACCTACGCGCGCCGATCGGGCGCGCGCCGATCGCGGTCGAGCTTCACCGGACATTCCATCGCTTCAACGCCGCACCGGAGGTGGTCTGGGAGACCCTCAGCCCACACGCCGTCCCGCTGCGTCTCGGCGGCGCCGAGGTCGAAGCACTCGACGAGCCGGCCCTGGCGCTCGTCGTGGCCGTCCACCACACGATGCACGCCGCGGTGCCCAAGCACGTCGAGGATCTCCGGCGCGCCCTGGTCACCGCGCCGGAGGCGACCTGGCGGATCGCCGCCGGCCTGGCTGACCGCCTCGGCTGCCGCGAGGCGTTCGCGGCCGCCCTCCTCTCACTTCCCGCCGGACGGGAGCTTGCCGCCCGACTCGCGTTGCCCGCGACCATCAGCCCGCGCCTGCGGCTCGCGGTCGCCCCCGACGCGCCGCCCACCGCCGACGCACTGTTGGCGGCATGGGAGACGCGTCGCCAGCCCGCCGAGGCCCTGCGGAGGCTGCTGCTCCCGGCTCCGCTCACCATGGAGAAGCACTACCCGCTCGCCCGCCGGGGCAGGTGGGGCCTGCGGCTTGCCTATCTCGTCCGACCCGTGCGCCTGCTTCGACATCTCCCAGCCGGCCTGGCCGCGGCCCGGCGGGCCCGACGATGAGCGCCACGCCTCGCCGCCTCCTACACCGCGTCGCCGGCGTGCTGGCGCCGTATCGCCGCCGGGTCGGCGGCGCGGCGGCGATCATGCTCGTACAGGGCGTGCTGAGCGCGGTTCCGGTACTCGTGCTCCGCCATATCCTGGACCGGCTCCGCGCCCGCAGCATCGGTCTCGGCGCGATCGCGCCGTCCCTCGCGCTGCTGGTCGCGGTCGTCCTGGCCGCGGCGGTGCTGGGCGTCGCCGGCACGTGGCTGTCGACGACGGTCAGCCAGGGCGTCGGCGCCGATCTGCGCGACGCCATGTTCTTGCGCCTCGTCGGTCAGGCGCCCGGTTACCACGCCCACGCACGGCAGGGTGAGTGGCTGTCGCGAATGCTCAACGACGTCGGGGCCGTGCAGAACACGATCGACACGACACTCGCCGCTCTGTTCCGCTCGGCGATCACGATCGCCGCGCTCACGGTGGTGATGTTCGTCTTCGACTGGCGGCTCGCGCTCGCCGCTCTCGTGCTCGTCCCGCTGATGACGCTGCTGGTCAGGCGAGCGGGACGACGTACCGCCCGGGCGCGCGAGGCCGCACAGTCGCAGGCGGGCGAGGTCACGAGCTACGTGCAGGAGATCCTCGGGCTGTCGGGCGTGCTGCTCGTGCGCGCATTTGGCCGCCAGGCCGGCGAGCTCGCGCGCTTTCGCGGTCTCAACGCCGAGCTCCGGCGCCGCTACGTCGCCGCGGCCATGGCCGCACGCTGGTCGAACGTCGCCCTCATCCTGCTCGCGTCGGTCGCGCCGGTGGCGGTGCTCCTCGTCGGGAGCCAACTCGTCGCCGGCGGCGCCACGACGCTGTCAACGGTGTTGGTGTTCGCGACCGTGCTGCTGGCGCAATTCGCGAGCGCCGGGCAGAGCCTCGGCGCCGCGACCATCGCGACGCTGGGATCCGCACCCGTCTGGCGGCGAATCTTCGACGTGATCGACGCCCCGGTGCTCGTCGCCGAGCGGCCGGACGCCGTCGCGCTGGAGCGCGTGCGCGGGGCCGTCCGCTTCCAGGACGTCGGCTTCACCTATCCGGGCGCGAGCCGCCCAGCGGTGAACGGGGTCAATCTCGAAGTCGAGGCGGGAACGCTCGTCGCGGTGGTCGGACCGAGCGGTGCGGGGAAGACGACGCTCGTCGGTCTGCTCGCCCGCTTCGCAGATCCAGAGCGCGGGAGCGTGCTGATCGACGGGCACGACGTCGCCAGCCTCCGTCTGGCCACGCTCGGCTCGGCCATCGGCGTCGTCTTCCAGGATCCGTTCCTCTTCCACACGACGTTGCGCGACAACGTCCGGTACGGGCGCCCCGACGCGACCGACGCCGACGTCTCCCGGGCCGCCGTCGCGGCGTGCCTGATCGACGTGGTCGAGCAGCTGCCCGACGGATGGGACACCGTCGTCGGCGAACGCGGCCACCGCCTCAGCGGGGGCGAGAAGCAGCGCGTCGCGCTGGCCCGCGCGCTCATCACCGACCCGGCCATCCTGATCCTGGACGAGGCGACCGCGCACCTCGACGCGATCGCCGAGCGCGAGGTGCAGAGCGCGCTCGCCACCGCGCTCGTGGGCAGAACCGCGTTCGTCGTCGCCCACCGGCTGAGCACCGTCCAAGCGGCGGACCTCATCGTCGTGCTCGAGGACGGCCGCCTCGTCCAGCAGGGCACGCACGAGGAGCTCATCGACAGCGACGGCCTCTACGCTCGTCTGCACACGGTCGCCGAGCACCGAGGAACGATCGGTGCCTGACGGCCTGCGCGAGGCCATGCGCTTCCTGCGCGACGCACGGCGCGACCCGGCGCTCGCCGAAGCCGCCCGCGCCGCCGTCAGCCTGACGGGCGCCGCCTCGGTCGCGCGCGCCGCCGGCTACGACTTCGGCCCGGACGATCTCAGACGCGCCCACCGGACGGACTGGGGCCTGCGGGCCGCGCGCTACGCCGAAGCGCCTCCAGGACCGTCGCCGTCGTGAACAGCGCCTCGTCATCGATGAAGTGGACCGCGCCCTTCGCGAGCGGGTCGACGGAATCGGGCCGCGGGATCCGCAGGCGCGCCGAAGGCGGCCAGGAGCCGTCGGCGCGCTGAGTCTCGAGGAGCCGGCCGATTGCCTGGCTCTTCGCAGCCGAGGCGGGCGAGGACCCCGGTGACCCGGCGAGGGTCAGAAGCGCGAGGCCGAGGGGAAACGCCGGCCGCTCGCCGACGCGAGTGGCGGCCCACGCCGCCCCCCGTTCGGCGGCCGGTTCGCCCACGAGTGCTTCGACCGCGAGCGCAGTCGTGTACTCGTCGTCGTCCCACCAGTATCCGGCCCAGGATCCGTCGTCGCCTTGAGCGGCGCGCAGGTATGGACGCGTCGCATCGCCGAGGTCGAGCACGGCGGCCGCGGCGGTGACGCATACGTGCGTCGCGCACCAGCCGTCGTACGGTCCGGGTAGTTTGAGGAAGCGCTCGAGCGGCGGGGTATCAGCCGCCCGATAGGTGGCCACCCCCCCGTGCGGAGAGGTCAGGGACCGCACGAACTCCATCGCCTCCCGGTCGCGTCCAGTCACCCGGGCGCCCAGCCGGCGTCCGAGACGCAACGCCCAGACCGTGGTGTCGGCGTCGGGTGGCACCAGCGCGTGGTAGCCCCAGCCATCGCGAACGCGCCGGGCCGCCAACAGCGCGTGCGCCTCGGCCGCGGCCCTGCGAGCTTCCGGTTGGTCGAAGCCGGCGAGCGCGCACCCGACATACGCCGAGACCCACTCGTCACTCGCGATGCCGTTGACTTCGTCCGCGGCGGGCGGACGGGCTCGGTCGACGAAATCCCGCCACCATCCGGCCTGGCTGCGACGTTCGAGGAGGTAGTCGACGCCTCTCTGCATGGCCCCGCGCACGTCCGGCGCCGGGACTCGCGCTGGAGCCGCGCGCCGGGAGCGGCGACCGCCCACACGGACGAAGACGGCGCCAAAGCCGAAATAGGCCTTGGCCGACGCCGGTTGCCCGGCGGCGATCGTGACCTTGACGTGGCTCAGACGGCGCTCGACGAGCCCGAGGTCGCTGGCGTCCCGGCCGATCTCGCGCACGACCAGATCTCCCGGCCACTCGTCGATGTCGTGCGGCAGGATCTTGCCGGGCCAGGCCATCAGCGCCCGGGCTTGCCCCGGCGTGCACAGGCCGTCTTGGCACAGCGAATCGAGCAGGATCTCCCAGCGTGGGTCGACTCCCGACTTCTGGTCGAAGAAACACTCCAGACCCGCCCGTGGCAGCAGCCGCCCGTCCACGACGTCGAGGCAGATCGCGAGCTCATCGCCGACGTCGAGCAGGCGTCGCGCCTGGCTGATCAACCGTGCGGTTTCCCCCGGCCAGCGGATCTGGTCCAGGTAACCCTCGATGGCTCCGAGGCGGAGCCCCGCGACGTGCAAGCGCACCCCCGCCAGCGGGCGACCGAGCATCACACCGATGTGGCTCACCGAAGCGGATCCGACGAGCGCCCGGGCAAGGCGATCGAGCACCGTGTGCACCGACGACGCATCCGAAGCCGGGACGAGCGCGTCAACCACGGCCCGCGCAGTCCGGGCCGGCGCGCCGGCGTCGAGCCGTGCGAACACCGACGGCCGCGCCGCGTCTTCGGCGTCGAGTTCGAGCCACACCTCTCCCACCCCGTCGAGTCGCCCGAGCGACCAGCTCGCGAGAAAGGCGTGCACGGCCTGCCAGCCCGCCAAGCGGCGGCCCGGCAGGTGTCCAGCCGCTCGGACCGGCTCACCATCGCCGGCGGAGATACCCTGTTGGAGGTCGACTGCCGCCGAGACGTGACCGCCGAGCCGGCACTCGAAGCCGCCCCGCGGCACGGGCGCCAGCAGCGCCGCGAGCTCGAGCAGCAGCGGGTGCGCAGCAGCCGGCACCAAAGCCCCCGGCAACGACTCGAGCACGAGCTCGAGCGTGGCGACGAAGCCCGGGCCGTCAGCCGAGGGACTCGACATCGGCGATGAGCGTATCGACCGCCGCTTCCAGCGCCGCCAGGCCGTGCGCGCGGTTCAGCCTACGCACCGGTACGCCTCGCACGAGATCCGCGAGCGTGGCGAAGTCTCGGCGCCGGCCCTCAGAGGTGCCCAGCTCGGCCAGGTGCCGGTGGCCCATCAGCAGCGGGAGCGCAGCGATGGCGTCCGCCGCCGTGACTGCCGGCGGCGCCGCGGGGTCCTCGTGACGCGCAAGCACGTAGACGGCGTCGACGTCGACAGGACCCTCGACTGCGTTCGGATCTAAGTCGAGCCGACGCTTGGATGAATCAGGGGCGGCGGTGCGCCACACGGGAGCCAACGGAGCCTGTCCGGCCAACGCGACCGCAGCGTCGGCGCGCAAGCGCACTCGGGCACGGCCGGCCAGAACGGTGATCGCCGAGCCTCCAGACTCAATCGCCGCGACGTCGTCGCAGAGGACCTCGTGGCCGCGGAGCCCGACGGCGCCGGTCGTCGTCGACTTGCCGGACCCCCTCGGCCCGGCGAGCAGGGCGACCCGACCGGCGATGCGGACCACCCCCGCGTGGAGACACGTAAGCCCGCGCTCCGACATCGCGCACGACAGGACCTGGGTGAGGAGCAGCTCGAAGACCTCGTCCAGATCTGCGGACGCCGCGCGGTACACGTCGATCGTGGCACCGACGGGACCAACGACGAACTCGGCCCAGCGCGGGGGGTCTTCGTAGCGCAGCCGCAGCACGGCGCCACCGTGCCGATCGGTGGCCCGCCAGGCCCCCGGGCAGTCGGTCAGCGGCTGCCAGCCTGCATGCTCCGAAACCAGGACGTCCGGCGCGTGGATCCGGATGTCGATATCCGGGTCCCCGTCAACCTCTGACAGTTGCGGCAGCGCGTCCGGGCTCGCAAGCGCGAGCCCGTTATAGCGATAGACGCGGCTTGCCCCGGCGGGGCGCCGACCGCGACGAGGCGTGTCAGGACGTGCCGAAGTTGTTCCCGCCGCCATTGTAGGAGGCGTCGGCCCCGAAGTTTGGTCCGCCCGCCATCGCGACGATGCCCGGGGCCGATCCGATGCGGATCAGACGGGGAGACGAGTACGGGATCACCGCACCCGACGAGTTAGGTGGATTCATGCGGGTGGACGATACAGCCCTTAGCCGCTGTTTACAATCGTCTGGGAACGGCGATGTGTCAGCCAGTGCGCGAGGCCGAGGCCCCGGGACAGGGACGCCTCGCGGGAGAAATCGTCCGCCGGCGGGCACGCCGCCGCGGCCAGAAGCTGGCGGCGATCGACGAACCGATCGAGCTCCGGCGCCAGCAGGACGAGCTCCCGTAGACCGGCCGACACGATTGCGCTGCACTCCGGCGCGACCGTGCTGACGAGCGGGGTCTTCGGCCGCTGACGGACGCGCTCGGGCAGCCGGTCACGCGTCGCTTCGCGCAGGATCCGCTTGCCGCGCAGCCAGAGATCGGGGCTGAGACCAGCCGCGAGGCTGACGAGTCGCAGGTCGTAGAACGGATGAACCAGGCGCAGCGGCAGGCCCGTCGTCGTCGGATGACCGAGCGTGGCGATGGTCGGCCACATCGGATCGGTGACGAAGTCGCGCAGATCAAAGCGTGGCAGTCGCGGCGGGGTCAGCTCCCGCCGCCGCGGGACTGGGGCTCGCCCCCCCTGGTGCGCGACCCAGCCAGCCGCCGGAATGGGCGGGGGACGGGATCGAAGCGCTGCGAGGATCGCGCGCACCCCGGGGCGCGGCCGCTCGTGACACAGGCGCGTGCGTTCCAGCAGGGCCCGCGCGACCCAGACCGGACGACCGCGCAGCGCGGCATCGATCCACCACGGCGCCACGAAGCCGAGCAGCACGTCGCCGCCGAGGCCCGTGAGAACGACAGCCGACGGGATCGAGGCCCGCGCGATGCGCAGCTGCAAATCGTTGCGCTGGTACGGAGCCGGCTCCGGAAGCCTGATGTCCGGCGGGGCGAACGGGTCGGTAGGCTGCGCATCCGTCGCGTCGACGACCGTCCCATCCACGCCCAGGGCGGTACGGACCTCTGCGGCGTAGTCGCCCTCCTCGTCGCCGCTGTCGCCCCCGAGCACGGCGGTCACCGTGCGCAGCGCGCCCGGGCCTGCCCCGCGAGCGCGCAGCAGCGTCGCGGCGCTGGCCACGATTGCCCCGGAGTCCAGTCCGCCGCTGAGGTGCGCCGAAACCGCGTTGGTCCGGATCCGATCGGCGACGGCGGTGTCGAGCGCGTCGGCGAAGAGCTCGACGTAGTCCTCGGTGCGCGGAAGGAGGAGCAACGGCGGATGCGGGTCCAGCTGCCAGTAGCGCCGTCGGGTGGTCGCGTGCGCCGTCCACTCGAGCGTGTGCGCGGGCGGCAGTCGGCGCACGTGCGCGTAGGCCGTCTGGATGTGGTCGGAGGGCACCCCGTCGACGAGGAACGTGGCGATCGCCTCGTCGTCGAGCTCGTCGTCGACGTCGGGGTGGAGCAGGATCGCGTCCAGGAGCGACGCCACGATCAGACACGGGCCGGCCTGGGCGACGTGGAGCGGGGCGACCCCGAGTTGGTCGCGGGCACAAAGCAGCTCGCCGCGCCGGTCATCCCAGAGGGCGAAGGCAAAGTCTCCGAGCAGGTGCTCGGCGCAGGCGGCGCCCCACGCGCGGTGGGCACGGAGGACGAGCTCGGCGTCCGTGGCCCCGGGGCGGCACCCCTCGCCGCGTCCGGCGAGTCGGCGCCGCAGCTCGTCGCGGGCGTCGAGGCGGACGTCGGCGGCCACCCAGGCGCGCCCATCGAGCGTCACCGGACCGGCGACTTCGTCCGGCTCGAGTCGCAGCAGCGCGCGGCCGAGCCCGGCCGACGCGAAAGTCCTGGTGTCCGACCCGTCCGGACCCCCGCGCCTCGAGAGTACGGTCGCGTCCGCCAGCCATTGGCGATCGACGCTCCGCAACGGGCCGACGACGGCGAGGACGGCGCTCACCGGTAGCGCTCGAGGTTCTCCGGGACCCGCCGGACCGCCGAGGGCGGCGGGAGGTTCCGGACCTCCTCGGGAACCTCTCTGACCGAGGAGAACTCGATCGCCAGGGGCGGGGGCCCGGCTCCGGCGTCCGCCGGCCCGATCACGGAGACCGGCGTCGGGACGAGCTCCGGGGGGGTCGACCACCCGGTCGAGCGGAACTCGCCGCCGTTCTCGATCCAGCCGAGCGACAGGAGCGGGAGGATCACGATCTTCGTCGTGACGGCGAGCACCCAGGTCGCCCAGTAGAGCCAGACCGCGTCGGCGTTCGACAGCCCGACGGCGAGGGCTTGGCCGAGGACGAAGAGGATCGCGAACTCCCCGACGGCGAGGACGAAGGTCAACCAGGGCGGCTGCCACCGGACGACGTACGGGTAGAAGGCGATGTCGAGTACGACCCCCATCAGGAGGTAGACGCCGATCAGGACGATGAAGCCCTCGTCCCCGGTGACGAGCGAGACGATCGCCGCGAGGATCGCCCCGGGCAGCAGGGTCGCCGTGCGCGTCTCGATCCGACCGAGCATCGTCGGGCACATCAGGCGATCTGCTCCGTGCGCCTGACCCCACGCATCGCCTCGGCGGCGCCCGCCGAGAGGCGCAGCTGCATGGCCAGCCGCCCGGGGAACCGGCGCCGGGGCAGGCCCTCGGCCCGGGCGCAGTCGGCCACGAAGCGGCGGCCGACGTACTTCAGGCCGGCGAGCGTGTCCCCGTGGGGGATCACGCTGTTGGCGGTCAGCCCCATCATGCACAGGCGCGAGTCCGGGCGGTCGAGGGTCGGGACCCCGCAGTTGGTCATCAGCTTGATCCGTCCGTCTTCGATCGGCAGCTCGTAGTGCTCGATCAGCCGCCGGAGCAGGGGGATGGTCAGGGCCGACTTGTTGAACCCAGTCCCGACGACCACCCCGGTCACGTCGAGCCAGCCCGGGTCCTCCCCGTGCTGGCTCGAGATCCGGACCCGCAGGCCGGCCGGACCGGGCTCTACCCGGTCGATCTCGCCGATCGCCGCGTCGAAGCGGCCCTCCGCCCGTCCCCGCCGGACCTTGGCCTCCCAGCTGCGCCGGTGCGGGGTCGTGCCCTTGAGCACGGTGGCCAGGAACGCCACCCGCTCGTCGAAGGGCAGCGCCTGGAAGACGTCGATGCCCTTGGCCTCGAACAGGCACCGGGGGACGTTGAGGTCCTGGTACTCGGGCATCGGGTTGCGCGTCAGGGCGAGCACCTTGGCGCCGACGTCGAGGGCGTTGGCCCATTCGTTGACCGAGGCGATCCCCGCCCCGACGATCACGTAGCGGCCGTTCTCGGCGTACTCCTTCGGCTCGTAGGACTGGACGATCCGGTCCCCGATCGCCGGATCGGCCCGGGCTCGGGCCATCACCGGGGGGAACTGGAGCGGGCCGTGGCCGACGGCGAGCATCACGTGCCTGGCCCGGCCGACGAAGCGCGCCGCCTCGTCGTAGAGGACGAAGTGGGGACGCGGGTCCGCCTCGCGCTGGACCCAACCGATCCGTGCGGGGACCCGGCAGTCGTCCCACCCGAGCCGGGCGGCCACGACCTCGGCCTCGGCGAGGATCTCCGAGACGCCGGGGTTGTAACGGCGGCCGATCGACCGGGCGAGGACGCTCGGGCGCCGCTGGGACCAGGCGTTGAGCTGGCCGAAGGTCGGCCAGTCGGCCGGCAGGAAGTGGGACTCGGACTCCGAGCGGAGGACCGTCTGTCCGAGGTTGCCGGCGAACCCGCGGTAGGTGGCCACCGGGCTCGGGCTCGTCCCGTAGAGGCGCACCTGGTCGGCGGCGAACCCGAGGTACATCGCCGTGGACTGGACCATCAGCGAGCCGAGGCCGTCGCCGACGACGGCGATCGTGGCGTCCTCCCCAGGCTTGGCCGGCACCGCGAGCAGGATAGACGACCGATCCGGTCGCCCCGGCCCCTCAGTCGGCCGGCTTGGCCTGCCAGCGCCCGTCGCGGTGGACGACGGTGATCGGCTCCGAGTCGGCGTCCAGGTGGATCCGCACCGCCCGGTCGGCGAGGTCGATCTCGAGCCGCAGGGTCAGGGCCAGCGGCGAGTCCCCCTCGGTCACGGCCAGCTCGACGCCGACCGGCGCGTCCGGAGCCAGCGCCTCGGTCGCCGGCGCCCCGACCGGGGCGGGCGGCGCCGCCGGCGGCGCCGCGACCGGGGCGGGCGGAACGGTGGCGGTCGAAGCCGGCCGGCAGATCCGCACGACGAGGGTGGTCGTCCCGATGTCGAGCCAGTCGCCGACGTCGATCGGCGTCACCTGGGTGATCCGACGGCCGTTGACGAAGGTGCCGTTGGTCGAGACGAGGTCCTCCACCGCGTAGCCGCCGGCCGCGTTCCGGAACAGGCGGGCGTGGCGACGCGAGATCTCCATGTCCCCGCCGAGACGCCCGGCCCCGTCGGCCATCCGCCCGATCAGGAGCTGGTCGTCGATGTCGATCACCGTCCCCACCGCGTTCCCGGCGGTCACCTCGAGCCGGAGCTGACCGCCCGCGCCGGTGGGGACCGCCGCCCCGGTGGTCGGGGAGGTCCGGGCGAGCGGCTCCGGGTTCGCGCGCCCGGGGACCGGCGCCGCCAGCCGCGGCCCCCCGGCGATCGCCGCCCGGGCCGCGTCGATCACCGCCAGGCACGAGGCGGGCCGGGCATCGGGCTCCTTGGCCATCGCCGCACCGATCACCCCGTCGAGCTCCCGGGGGAGCTCGGGCCGGCGGGCGCTCGCCCGGGGCGGCTCATCGCGCAGGTGGGCGCGGAGGACCTCGGCCTCCCGGGTCCCCGGAAAGGGTGGCTCGCCGATCAGACACTGGTAGAGGAGGCAACCGAGCGAGTAGACGTCGACCCGGTGGTCGATCGCCCGGCCGATGATGATCTCGGGTGCCGTGTAGTGGAAGGTGCCGACGTAGCTCCCCTTGTCGGTCAGGGCGACGCTGTCCTGGGAGCTGCTCTTGCCGAGCCCGAAGTCGGTCAGGTAGCAGTGGTCGACCCCGTCCTCCCCCGGGCCGACGAGGATGTTCTCGGGCTTGACGTCGCGGTGGAGGATGCCGGCCGCGTGGGCGGCGTCGAGGGCGTCGGCGACCTGGGCGAGGAGCGCGACGGCCCGCTCCGGGGAGAGGACCCCCTCCCGAGCGAGGAGCTTCCCGAGGTCGCCACCGGGGACGTACTGCATCGCCATGTAGTGGACCCCGCCGTCCTCGCCGGCCTCGTAGAGCGAGACGATGTTCGGATGGCCGAGCGACGCCGCGTAGTTGGCCTCGCGGGCGAACCGCCGCCGGGAGTCCTCGTCGCCGAGCAGCTCCGGCGGGAGGAACTTGAGCGCCGCGGCCCGCCCGGTTGCGACGTGGGTGCCGAGGAGGACGACGCCCATCCCGCCGCGTCCGATCTCGCGGGTGATCCGGTACTCGCCCACCGTGTCACCGATGGCCACGCGATCGCTCATGCTCTGGTTCTACCAGGCCTGGGCCGGGGTGCCCGCCGCGCCGCGCCCGCGCCCGCGCCCGCGCGCCGCGCCCGCCCGGCGGCGGTCCGCCGCATCCCCGCCCGCCGGCGGCCCGCCCGCCGCGCCCGCCGCGTCCGCCGCGCCCGCCGCGCCCGCCCGCGCCCCGCTCAGGCGAACGGGCGAGCGCGGTCGCGACCCGGCTCGGGCATGAAGCCGTCGGCGATGCCCTGGCGGTCGTTGCGGATCACGTGGACGAGGGCGTTGATCAGGGCGAGGTGGGTGAACGCCTGGGGGAAGTTGCCGAGGTGGCGTCCGGTGTGGGGTTCGATCTCCTCGGCGTAGAGCTGGAGCGGGCTCGCGAAGGAGAGGAGTCGCTCGCAGAGCTCGCGAGCCCGGGCGTGCTCGCCGATCTCGCTGAGGGCGGAGACGAGCCAGAACGAGCAGATCGTGAAAGTCCCCTCCTCGCCGGAGAGGCCGTCGTCGGTCTCGTCGACCCGGTAGCGGAGGACGAGCCCCTGGTCGGTCAGCTCGTCGGCGATGGTCAGGATGGTCTTGCGGATCCGGGGATCGTCGACCGGGAGGAAGCGGACGAGCGGCATGAGGAGCACGGACGCGTCGAGCGCGGTGGTCTCGTAGTGCTGGACGAAGACGCCCCGGTCGTCGACGCCGTGCTCGCAGATGTCGGCATGGATCTCCTCGGCCGCGGCCCTCCAGCGCTTGACCATGGCCTTGTCGTCGCGGAGGGCGGCCAGCCGGGCGCCCCGGTCGGCGGCGACCCAGCACATCATCTTCGAGGACGTGAAGTGCTTCGGGTCCCCCCGGACCTCCCAGATCCCCCGGTCGGGCTCGCGCCACTTCTTGAGCGCCGTCTCGACCTGGCGCTTCAGGATCGGCCAGAGCCGCTCGGGGAGCTGGTCGCGGGTCTTGGTGTGCAGGTAGATCGAGTCGAGCACGGCGCCCCAGACGTCGTGCTGCTGCTGGTTGTACGCGCCGTTGCCGACCCGGACCGGCCGGGCGCCCCCGTACCCGGAGAGGTGATCGAGCTCCTGCTCCTCCAGGCGCGCCTCCCCGCCGATCCCGTACATGATCTGGAGCTGACCCTGCTCGGCCTCGGCGCAGTCGGCGACGAAGTAGAAGAAGTCGTTGGCCTCCCAGTCGAAGCCGAGGGTGTAGAGCGCCCAGAGCATGAACGTCGAGTCGCGGATCCAGCTGTAGCGGTAGTCCCAGTTGCGGTTCCCGCCCGGGGTCTCGGGCAGCGAGGTGGTCGCGGCGGCCATCATCGCGCCGGTCGGGGCGTAGCTCAAACCCTTGAGGGTCAGGGCGCTGCGCTGGAGGTAGGTCCGCCAGCGATGGTCGGGGAACGACCCGTGGCGCAGCCACTCCTGCCAGTGGTGGGCGGTCCGCTCGAGCCGCTCCCGGGCCTCGTCGAAGCTCGCCGGGAGCGGTAGCTTCGACCAGCCGAGCGCCGCGTAGGCGCAGTCCCCGGCCCGCAGCACCGTCCGCGCCCGGGCCCGCGGCCCCTCGAGGCCGAGGCGCATGTCGGTCAGCAGGCGCAGCTCGATGTTCATGCCTTCGCTGCTGGCGATCGCCTCGTGGTAGCCCGGGCCGGCGTAGCGCCAGTCGGCTCCCAGGCCGCCGTAGTCGAAGGCCGGCTCGCAGTCGAGGTGGACCTCGGCCGAGCCCTGGACGCAGCGGACCGTCCGCAGGAGGACGTGGTCGGCGTCGTAGTCGGTGGGCGAGCGCCGGTGGTTGACCGAGCGCTCCTCCTCGTGGACCCACGGGCCGATGCAGAGGACGTCGCGAACGATGATCCAGCCGGTCGGCGTCTCCCAGCTCGTCTCGAGCACCATCGTCCCCGGCAGATACCGTCGACCGGCCGGCACCTCGACCCCGGCCGGCCCGAGTCGGAAGCCGCCGGCGTCGCGATCGAGGATCGCCCCGAACACGCTGGGCGAGTCCATCCGCGGCAGGCACATCCACTCGACGTTCCCGCTCGGCGCGATCAGCGCCGTCGTCTCGCAGTCGGACAGGAACGCGTAGTCCGCGATCGGCGGAAACGGATCCGAGTTATCGGGGATCAACGGTGTCACGGACGCCTCCGGCAGCTTGGAGCCGCCAGCCTACCCGACGCCCACCCCGCCGGCCAGGACCCGAAACGGCGCCCCGACCCCCCGGCGGGCGCTAGCCTTACCCGGGCTCGGTGACCGGGCCCCAGGCCGCCCGCCCCCGCCCCCGCGCACCCGTCGAATGCCGATCATGCGAACCTCGAAACTGCTCGCCCTCGCCCTCGCCGCCGCCGCCGGGGCCGTCGCCTTCGCCCCGGGCGCCCCGGGCCCCCCGGGCGCCCAGGCCGGACCAGCCGTCGCGCCGGCCGCGGCCCACGCGACCCAGGCCGCCCCGGCGGTCAGCGGGAGCGTGTACGGCGACCTCAACAGCAACGGCGTCCGCGATCCGGGCGAGGTCGGGCTGGCCGGCTGGACCGTGTACGTCGACCTCCACGGCAACGGCGTCGCCTCGGCCGACGACCCCCAGGCGGTGACCGGGGCCGACGGGACGTTCGCGATCACCGGCGCCGTCCCGAGCGGGACCTACCTGGTGGAGATCGTCCAGCAGCCCGGGTACAGCTGCACGCTGCTCGGCGGGTGCCTCGTCCAGCAGACGTTCCCGGCCGCCGGGACCGTCGTCGCCAACTTCGGCGAGCACCAGGCCACGTCGACCCCGCCCGCGGTCCCTCCCCCGGCCCTGGGGAAGACCTTCTCGGCCGGGGTGGTCAGCGGCACCGTGCTGATCCAGCTCCCGCCGGGCGCCCACACGAGCACGGTCACCGCCGCGGCGGTCAAGGGGACCGCATTCGTGCCGCTGACCGAGGCCCGGAGCCTCCCGGTGGGGACGATCGTCGACTCGACGCGGGGGCAGATCGGGATCACGAGCGCCGTCAACACGGCCGGCCTGACCCAGTCCGGCGTCTTCGGCGGCGGCATCTTCAAGGTCCTCCAGGATCGCCGTCAGCGGGGCCTGACCCAGATGAACGTCGTCCTCGGACGGAGCGCGAGCGCCTGCCCCGGGGTCGGCAAGGCCGCCCGCGCGGCAGCCAAGCGCCTCCTCCCCAAGAGCGTCCTCGGCCTCCTGCACGCGAACGCCAAGGGTCGCTTCCGCACGCGGGGGCGCTTCAGCTCGGCGACGGTGCGGGGGACGGTCTGGGACACGATCGAGCGCTGCGACGGGACGCTGACCGCCGTCAAGCGGGGCAGCGTCGTCGTCCTCGACACCCGCCACCGCCGCAGCGTGATCGTCGCGGCCGGGCGCAGCTACCTGGCCCGCCGGTAGCGTCAGCCGGCCCGACGCGCGGCGCGGCTACCCGTCGTGCGGGCGGCCGAACGACGTGACGGTCAACCCGAGGCTGGTGAACAGGCTGGGGTTGACGTTCAGCGCGGTCACGGCGAGCTCGGCGAAGAGCTGGGCCCGATCGAGGTCCCCCGGGCCGTAGAGGCCGCCGTCGCGGCGGTCGAGGAGCGAGAGGACGCCGATCGCCTCCCCGTGGCGGAGCATCGGCACGCAGAGCATGGTGTACGGGACGTAGCCGGTCCCGGCGGCGATGCGAGCGGCAAAGCGGGGGTCGGTCCGGCAGTTGGGCACCGCCTGGGCCTCGCCGGTGTCGGCGACGCTCCCGGCGATTCCGGTCCCGGGCGGGAGGCGGACGCCGACGATCTCCGAGGCCCCGGCCCCCCAGGCCGACTGGTAGACGAGCTCGCGGGTGGTCTCGTCGACGAAGGCGATCGAGGAGGCGGCGGCGTCGAAGACGCCGGCGGCGGTCCGGACGACCGCCTCCATCAGGCTCCGCGGGGCGGCCGGCTTCTCGACCGAGAGGGCCAGCGACTCGCCGCGCGAGCGGGAGAGCGGCGGCCCGAGGGCGCTGGCGAAGGCCCGGACCGAGGCGATCCGGCGCTCGGGGATCAGCTCGAGGCCGGCGGCGACGGCGCGCTCGAGCTCGGGCGTGACGTCGGGGTTGATCTCGCCGAGGTTGGCCGTCCCGGCGTAGACCGGGGGCTTGCCGGCGATCAGGGTCCAGAGCGTCGCCGCGACGCCGAAGACGTCGCTCCGCGGGGAGACCGACCCGCCGGCGAAGACCTCGGGCGCCATGTAGCGGGGGGTGCCGATGCCCACCGTCCCGGACTCCTCGTCCTCGAGCAGGCGGGCGACGCCGAAGTCGACGAGGACGACGCCGTCCTCGCCGAGGATCAGGTTCTGGGGCTTGACGTCGCGGTGGACGATCTGCTGCTCGTGGACGTACTGGAGGGCCTCGCACGTCTGGCGGGTGTACTGGATCGCCTCCTCGAGCGGGAGCCCGGGGTTGCCGCGCTGCTGGAGCAGGACGTAGAGGTCGGTCCCCCGGACGAGGTCCATCAGCAGGTACTGGCCTTCGTCGTCGTGGAAGTAGTCGAGGATCCGCACGACCCGGGGGTGGCGCAGGAGGGAGAGGAGGCGCGCCTCGACCTCGAAACGCGCCGAGTGGCGGTTGTCGGTCAGATGCTTGAGCGCGACCATCGTGTCGGTCTGGAGGTCGCGGGCGACGTAGACCGCCCCCATCGCCCCGCGCGAGATCGGCTCGACGATGGCGTACCGGTCGTTGATCCGCAGGTCGTGCGTGAGCGAATAGGCCGAGTCGTCGTTGGCCACGCTTCGAGCCTAGCGATAAGCTCGCGCACATGGGGTGGGTAGCGGTGTTCGTCACGTTCGTCGTCAGCCACCTGGTCGGGGACTACCTCTTCCAGACCGATTGGCAGGCCCGCAACAAGCCTCGCGGCCTGAGCGAGCCGGGGGCTCCCCGGCGGGCCCTCTGCTCGCACGCGGCCACCTACACCCTGGCCTTCGTGCCGGCGCTGATCTGGCTGTCGGGCGCCCTGGGCGTCGGCGTCGTCGGGGCGGCCCTCCTGATCGGCCTGCCCCACCTCGTGCAGGACGACGGGCGGCTGCTCGGCCTCTACTTGGAGCGGGTCAAGCATCTCGAGCCGGGCATCACCCCGGCGGTCGACCGCGCGGTGGACCAGAGCTTCCACCTGGTGGCGCTCTTCCTCCTCGCGCTCCTCGTCGGAAGCTGAGGCGGCGGGGATGAGGCTCTCGCTCGGCGGCCGCCTCTCCCGGAGCCGGCGCCGCACGGTGCTCCTGCTGGGCGTCGGGGCGTGGATGACCGGCTTGCTGCTCGTCGCCTACGCGACGGGCCTCCTGAACAGCCAGGAGCTCCAGAGCGTCGACGCGCGCTTCTCGGTCCGGGGGACGAAGCCGCCCCCGAAGGACGTCGTCCTCGTCCTGGTCGACGACAACACGTTCAACGACCTGGGGATCCAGTGGCCGTTCCCGCGCCACCTCCACGCCGAGATCATCGACCGCCTGGTCGCCGCCCACGCCAAGGCGATCGGCTACGACGTCCAGTTCACCGAGATGACGCCCGAGGACAAGCTCCTCCTCGAGTCGATCTACGGGGCGACGTCGGCCGGCGTGCCGGTCGTGCTCGACACGACCCAGACCGGCGCCCACGGGGAGACCCAGATCCTCGGCGGCAACCAGGTCCTGGCGGGAATCAACGCCGTGCCGTCGAGCGCCAACTTCAAGCCCGACTCCGACCAGGTCATCCGGCGGGTCGCCGATACGGCCGGGGGCCTGCCGACGTTCGCGGTGGCCCTGGCCGCGGCCGCCGACCACCGCCGTCCGGTCAAGCCGTCGCTCTTCGGGGGCCAGGAGGCGTGGATCGACTACTACGGGCCGGCGGGGAGGTTCCCGTCGGTCTCGTTCTCGTCGGTCCTCAACGGCAAGGTCCCGGCGTCGTTCTTCCGCGGCAAGGTCGTCCTCGTCGGGGCGTCGCAGACCGCGCTCCAGGACCTCCACGCCACGTCGACCGGCCCGCTGATGCCGGGGGTGGAGATCCAGGCCACGGCGATGCAGACGGTGCGGCGGAGCCTGCCGCTCCGCCACGAGCCGGGGTGGGCCGACGTCGCCCTGATCGTCCTGCTCGGGATGGCCGGGCCGCTGGCCAGCCTGCGCCTGGCCCCGCTGCGCGCCCTGGGCCTGGCCCTGGCCCTCGGCGGCGCCTTCGTCGTCGCCAGCCAGCTGGCCTTCGACGCCGGCCTGATCGTCGTCTTCGTCTACCCGATGGCCGCCCTCCTCCTCTCGGCGTCGGGCTCGCTGGCCGTCCAGTACGCGACGGCGGCGTCGGAGCGGGAGCGGGTGCGCGACCTGTTCTCGCGCTTCGTCCCGGAGAACGTGGTCGGGGAGGTGCTCGCCCGGGCCGAGGACGGACTCCGCCTCGGGGGCGTCCAGCGGGTGTGCACGGTGATGTTCACCGACCTGCGCGGGTTCACGAGCTTCGCCGAGTCGCTCCCCCCCGACCGGGTGATCGCCGTGCTCAACCAGTACCTCAGCTCGATGAGCGACGCGATCCTCGACCACGGCGGGACGCTGGTCGCCTACATGGGCGACGGCATCATGGCCGTGTTCGGCGCGCCGATCGAGGCCGAGGACCACGCCGACCAGGCGCTGGCCACGGCCCGGGAGATGCTCGACGAGCGCCTCCCGCGGTTCAACGCCTGGCTTCAGGGTGAGGGGCTGGGCGAGGGCTTCCGCATGGGCATCGGCCTCAACAGCGGTCCGGTCATGTCGGGCAACGTCGGCTCGGAGCGCCGGGTCGAGTACGCGGCGATCGGCGACACGACGAACACGGCCTCGCGGGTCGAGGGGATGACCAAGGGCACGCCGCACATGCTCTTCTTCACCGAGTCGACCCGCACGCTCCTGCGCGAGGAGCCGGCCGACGTGATCTTCGTCGCCGAGTTCGAGGTCCGCGGCCGCCAGGCCCAGGTGAAGATCTGGTCGCTGGCCGGGGGCGGGGCCGCCCCGTCCCCGCCGCCGGCGGCGGTCGCCGGGAGCGAGCCTCAGCCGGAGAGCGTGTAGCCGAGGGCCCGCAGGCCGGCGATCGCCCGCCCGGCGGCCGGGCCGGCGGCGGCGAGGGCCCGCGCGGCGGCGGCGTAGGCGGCCTGATCGTTGGCGGCGGCGGCGCTGGCCGAGCTCGCGTAGGCCCGGGAGATCGCGGTCAGGGCGGCGGCGATCTGGCCGGCGGCGGCCGCGACGAGGGGGTTGGCCGCGGCGGCGGCGACCTCGCGGGCGGCCCGCGCGTAGCCGGCGGCGAGCTCGCGGTCGGCGGCGGCCTGGGCGGCGGCGGTGCCCGCCGCGGACAGGTGGGCCTCACCGGTCCGGCGGGCGGCGGCGAGCCGGGCGAGGGCCGCCTTCAGCTGACCGGCGAAGGCCGGGCTCGGCCCGAGCGGGAAGGCGCTGGCCCCGACGAGCTTCGCCGTGGCGACGACGCGGTCGCAGGCCGCGGCGAACGCCGCGGGGGCACAGGCGAGGGTGAGGACGCCCTGGGTCGTCGGCACGACGTAGACGGTGAGCGGCCCGGCCAGGCCGCGGGGGGAGAGGCCGGAGTAGCGCAGGGCCTCGAGGCTGCCGATCCGGACGGGGGCGCCCGGCGGGGGCGGGGTGGGCAGGAGGGCGAGGAAGGCGGCGGGCAGGAGGGTGGGCCCGGTCGCGGCGACGGTGCCGGCGTCGAGCCGGGCGGAGGGCGGCGCGGGCGGAGCGAGCACGAGCGGGTTGGCGAAGCGGAGGCCGGGGATCTGCGGCGGGGTCTGGAGCCGCTGCCAGCCGGCGGGGAACGCGAGCTCGAGCGGGCCGACCGAGGCGGAGCTGGTGAACGCCGGCCCGGCCGGGCCCGAGGCGCCCGAACCGCCGACGAGGACGCCGGCGACGGCGGCTGCGACCAGGAGCAAGCCGACGCCGGCGAACACGGGGAACCGGCGCGTGGGGGTGGGGGTGGGAGCGGGGGTCGCCTCGCCGGGCGCCTCGGGGGCGGTCGGGGCGGGCCGGGGGTCGGCCGCGGGGATCGTGCGGGTGGGCGCGAAGGCGGCCGCCGCGGCGGTGGCGCCGGCGGGCTCGGCGGACCGGGGCTCGGGCTCGGGTGCGGGCGTCGGGTCGACGCGGTGCGTGCGCGTGCGCTGGCTCGACGACCCCGGCCCGATGGCCGCGAAGGCCCGGCGGGCGTCGACGATCAGCTCGCCGGCCGACGGGTAGCGCGCGTCGGGGTCCTTGGCCATGCCCCGGGCGATGACGGCGTCGATCGACGCCGGGAGATCGGGGTGGCGGTCGCTGACCGTCGGGGGCGGCTCGGTCAGGTGGGCGAGGAGGACGCCCGGCTCGGTGGGGCGGGAGAACGGTACGTCGCCGGTCAGGCATTCGTGGAGGACGCAGCAGAGGGAGTAGACGTCGCTGCGGGCGGTCGCCCCCTCGCCCCGGGCCTGCTCGGGGGAGATGTAGTCGATCGTCCCGACGAAGTGGCCGGGCTCGGTCAGCAGGACGTCCTCGTCGGAGCCCTTGGTCAGGCCGAAGTCGGCGAGGTATGCGTGGTCACGGGCGCCGATGAGGATGTTCTGCGGCTTGACGTCGCGGTGGATCAGCCCCTCGGCGTGGGCGGCGTCGAGCGCGTCCGCCACCTGGGTGAGGATCTGGAGGCACCGCCAGTGGCCGATGTCGCGCCCGAGGAGGAGCGCCTTGAGCGTCGGTCCTTCGATGAGGCGCATGGCCAGGAAGAGGCCCTGGTCGGTCTCGCCGGCCTCGTAGACCGAGACGATGTGCGGGTGGTCGATGGCCGCCTGGCGCTGGCCCTCGCGGCGGAAGCGCTCCCGGAAGCCGGGGTCGTCGCTGAGCTCGCCGGTGAGCACCTTGAGCGCCACGACGCGATCGAGGGAGAGCTGCGTGGCGCGGTAGACCGCGCCCATGCCGCCCTCTCCCAAGAGGTCGTCGACCCGGTACCCCCCGACCATCGTGCCGGTCTCGAGCAAGGTCCCGCGATTCTACGCTCCCGCCGGCGGGCCGCCGCAAACTCGCCGCCGGCGCCGCGCTCGCCCGAGCTGCAACCGCGGGGGACCGGGTGCACTAGAGTGCGCCGCCACGACCAGGACACCCTCGGCAGCGAGTCGAAAGCGAAACAGGGGGCTCCCGATGAAACATGTCCGCATCGTCGCGACCGGGGCCTACCTCCCCGGCGATCCGATCACCAACGCCGAGCTCGAGGAGTACGCGGGGCCCGTGCCGCCCGACGTGCTGGAGGGGCTTCAGGTCAAGACGCGCCACTGGATCGCCGACCCGCGGACCGGCGAGCAGGCCGAGACGAACTCGCAGCTGGCCGCCAAGGCGGCCACCCAGGCGCTCGCGCGGGCCGGGGTCGAGGCGGGCGAGGTCGACCTCCTCGTCCTCTCCACCGCCAGCCCCGACTATCACCTGCCGCCGACCGTCACCTTCGTCCAGGACGCGCTCGGCCTCGAGCGCTGCGCGACCGTCGAGATCCGGTCCGGCTGCGCCGGCGCGGTCGAGGCGCTCGACCTCGCGCGCATGTATCTCGAGCGGGGCCAGTACGAGACGGCGGTGGTGATCGGCAGCGAGGCGATCTCCCCGCTGATCGTGCCGATCTTTCTCGGCCGGCCGGCGAGCAAGGTGCGCATGCGCGACCGGTTGGGCATCTACAGCTTCGGCGACGGGGCCGGGGCGATGGTGCTGAAGGCGGACGCGAAGGACGGCGAGGGCGTTCTCGGCTCGGCCCTCGCCTGCGTCGGCGGCGGCCGCAAGCCGGGCATGCAGGTGGTGGGCGGGGGCACCCACCAGCCGATCCACGAGCAGCTCAAGGCGAAGCGGCTGATCGACCTCAAGGTGGACGTGGTCGAGAGCGGCCGGTTCACCCCGTTCGTCCTGACCGAGGGCCTGCGCGAGACGGTGCGGAGCGCCGGCGTCGAGGCCGACACGATCGACGTTTGCGTGATTCCCGAGGGCAACGCCGAGTACATGACCGACGAGCTGCGCGAAGCCGGCCTGCTCACGCCGGAGTGGACGGCCCTCGAGCACAAGATCTTCGAGAACCTCACCCTGGTCGGGGCCACCGGCTCGGCCGCGGTCCCGCTCGCCCTCGACCACGGATGGGTGACCGGGCGCTTCGCCCAGGGCCAGCGGCTGATGCTCCTGGCGATCGAGACGAGCAAGTGGAAGTACGCCGGCTGGGTCTTTCCGTGGACGGCGCCGCCGCTGCCGGCCGCCGGGACGGCGGCCGTCGACGCCTGACCCCGATCGAGCCGCGGGCGCCGATCGGCGCCCCTCCGGGCCGTCCACGCGGCGCCGGCGGCGGACGGAGACCGGGCGGCCCGGCCGCCGGAGGGGGCCGGGCCGCGCCGGGGGCGGGGCGCTTGACAGACCGCCTCGCCATCGACGAGAATCGCCGTCCCGTCGGCGTCTGGGAAGGGTGCTCATCAAGCTCGAAGGTCGGATCGCGTTGGTCACCGGAGGGTCTCGAGGCATCGGACGCGCGATCGCCGAGGCGCTGGCCGCCGAAGGCGCGTCGGTCGCGGTCAACTACCGTTCGGGCGCGGCCCAGGCCCAGGAGGTGGTCGAGGCCATCACCGCCTCGGGCGGGCAGGCGGTGGCCATCGGCGGCGACGTGTCTGACTACGAGCAGGCCGTGTCGGTAATCACCCAGACGACCGAGCAGCTCGGCGGCATCCACATCTTGGTCAACAATGCCGGGATCGCCAAGGACGGCTTGATCTACAATATGGACCCGGGTGACTGGCTCGACGTGATGCGGGTGAACTTCGGCGGGGTGTTCAATTGCACGAAGGCCGCCCTGTCTGCGTTCATGTCCCAGCGCGACGGCGTGATTGTCAATATTTCCTCGGTGATGGGCGAGCGGGGATGGACCGGCGAATCGAACTATGCCGCCTCGAAGGGGGCAATAAATGCGTTCACCCGCTGCTGCGGCGTGGAGCTCGCCCGGTTCGGCATCCGCGCCAACGCCGTCCTCCCCGGGTTCGCGCCGACCGACCTGGTGGCCGGGCTGATGGAGAAGGATGGCGGCAAGGGAATCTCCAAGCAGATCCCGCAGAAGCGGTTCGGAACCGTCGCCGAGGTGGCGCGGACCGCCGTCTTCCTCGCCGGGCCGGATTCGAGCCACATGACCGGCGCGATGCTGACCGTCGACGGCGGCGTATCCGCCCAGGTCGGGGTCGGCAAGCCGCTCTGAGCGACGGGCAACGCGGTGTTCTTCTTACGACAGGCCGCTAATATCGCGGCAAAGAACCGATGGGAGGCAAGGGCATGGCCGACGTTGACAGCTCGGTGAAGGAGGCGGTCGTCGAGGCACTGGCACTCGACGACGACGAGGTCACACCAGAATCGACCCTGATGGACGATCTCGGGGCCGAGTCGATCGACCTGCTCGACATCCTGTTCCGGGTGGAGAAGAGCACGGGCGTCAAGATCGAGGCGTCCGATCTCGGTGACTACATCCAGGGGGGAATTCCCGACGACGTGTTCTCCGACGAGAACGAGATCATCACGGCCGAGGGGGCCGCGCAGCTGCACAAGGCGATGCCGCAGGTGGACCCGACGGAGCTGGAGGGCACGCTCAAGGCCGACGAGGTCATCACGCTGTTCACCGTGCAGAACCTGGTCGACATGGTGAAGGCGCGTGCCGCCGGCGACGCTGGCTGACATCGAGGTGCGGGTCGGGGTGGACGCGGTGGCGGTGGAGCGCCTCGAGCGGCTGATCCATGACCATCCGCGGAGCTCGGCGTCGATCTTCACGACCCGCGAGCTCGCCTACGGACAGGGCAAGCGCCGCTCGGCCGAGCACCTGGCCGGGCGGTTCGCCGCCAAGGAGGCGGTGCTCAAGGCGTTCGGGACGGGGCTCAGCCGGAAGATGCGCTGGACCGAGGTCGAGGTGCTCAACGAGGCGAGCGGCCGCCCGCGCGTTCACCTCGCCGGGTCGGCGGCCGCCTTCGCCGACCGCCACGGGCTGGCCCAGCTCGATGTCTCGCTGACCCACACCGACGGGCTGGCCCTCGCCTACGCGATCGCGCTCTGGCGCCGGCCGGCCGCCGCGGCCGGACACGAGGGGAGCGCCGCGTGCGCTTCCACCTGATCGACCGGATCGACTCCTTCGAGCCCTTTAAGTCGATCCGCGCGCGCAAGCTGACCTCCCGGAGCGAGGACTACTGGGAGGAGGCGGGCGGCGAGCTGGTGATGCCCCCGCCGTTCGCGCTCGAGGCCCTCTGCCAGGCCGGGACCTGGCTGATCATGATCTCGACCGAGCGCCGCCAGCGGGCGGCCCTGCTCTCGGTCGGCACGGTCGACTGGCACCGGCCGGTGCGGCCGGGCGACGTGCTCGAGCTCAACGGAGAGGTGAGCTCGTTCGGCCAGGACACGGCCGTGGTCTCGGGCACGGTGACCGTCGACGGTGAGCTCGTGCTCGAGGCCGAGGACATCATGTGCGCGCTGATCCCCGGGGAGCGACTGGCCGCCGACGAGGACATGGCCCGCCTCCAAGAGATGCTGAGCCGATCGTGGGAGGCCGAGTGAGGCGGGTCGCCATCACCGGCATCGGCGCGGTCACCCCGGTGGGGTCCGACGCGCCGAGCACGTGGGAGGCGCTCAAGGCCGGCCGCAGCGGGGTGGGGCAGATCACCACCTTCGACGCCAGCACCTACTCGGTGCGGATCGCCGGCATGGTCGACGACTTCGACGCCTCCCGGCTGCCCGATCCGCGCATCGCCCGCCGCCTCCACCGGGCCGGGGTCTTCGGGGTGGGCGCCGGCGCCGAGGCGCTCGCCGACGCCGGCGTCCCGGACGGGACCTACGATCGCTTCGAGCGGGGCGTGGCGATGGGCGCGAGCGTGGCCCGGCCGGAGCTCCAGGAGTTCTCGGACATCTTCCACACCCGGCACGAGAGCGACGGACATCGCCTCTACCGGGCGCCGCCGTCGCGCACGCCGACGGTGAGCCAGAACGTGGCCGCCGCCGAGATGGCGCGCATCGGCGGGGCGGCCGGGCCGATGCTCGGGGTGAGCACGGCGTGCACCGCCTCGACCCACGCGATCGGCGAGGCCTACCGGCTGATCCAGGACGGCGACGCGAAGATGATGCTCGCCGGGGGCTACGACGCCCTCACGAGCTGGGTCGACGTGCTCGGGTTCATGCTCCTCGGGGCGCTGACCAAGGACTACAACGACGACCCGGAGCACGCCTCGCGCCCGTTCGACCGCGACCGCACCGGCTTCGTCCTCGGCGAGGCGGGCGTGGCCATGGTGCTCGAGGACCTCGAGTCGGCGCGGGCCCGGGGCGCCAAGATCTACGCGGAGCTCGCCGGGTACGCGTCGAGCCTCAACGCCTACCGGATGACCGACCCGCCGCCCGACGGGGGCGGCGCCGTGATCGCCATGAACAACGCGCTGCGCGAGTCGGGCTTCGTCCCCGCCGACGTCGACTACGTGGTCGCCCACGGGACGGGCACGCCGGGCGGCGACGTGTCGGAGACGGTGGGGATCAAGCGCGTCTTCGGCGAGCACGTCGCGGACGTGGCGGTGACCTCGCCGAAGTCGATGACCGGGCACACGACGTGCGCGGCCGGGGCGCTCAACGTGCTGGCGGCGATCGGGGCCATCCGCGACGGGGTGATCTCCCCGACGATCAACCTCGACCACCCCGACCCGGAGCTCGACCTCGACTACGTGCCCAACCGGGCGCGGGAGAAGGAGGTCAGGGTGGCGATGACCAACTCGTTCGCCTTCGGCGGCACCAACGGCGCGCTCGTGCTCTGCGACCCCGAGGCGCGGGACGACCGATGAGCCGCTGGTCGACCCTCGATCGGATCGTGAGCATCGAGGCCGAGGTCGGGGCCAGCGCCGTGCGCAACGTGCCGAACACGCTGGCCATCTTCGACAGCCACTTCCCCCGCTTCCCGGTCATGCCCGGGGTGCTCATCCTCGGCAGCCTCGGGGCCCTGGCCGCGGCGCTGCTCGAGCACGACACCGGCCGGGCCTGGCACCTGGCGGGCGCCGACCGGATCGCCTTCCGCCACTTCGTCCAGCCGGGGGACCAGCTCGAGCTGAAGGTCAAGCTGGTCAAGCGCTCGGAGGGCGAGGCGGTGCTGAGCGGCGAGGCCGCCGTCGACGGACGCGTCGTGACCCGGGCGCGCAAGCTCCGGATGGCGCCGCGGTGAGCCCAGCCGAGCGCCGCGTCGCGATCACGGGGATCGGACTGGTCACGCCGCTGGGCGTCGGCACCGCCGAGACGTGGACGGGGCTCGTCGAGGGCCGGGGGGCGGTCGGGCCGATCGCCGCCTACGACGCGACCTCGCTGCGCACCCAGGTCGGCGCCGAGGTGACCGGGATGGAACCCAAGAAGATCGTCCCCAACCGGCGGGCGCTGCGCACGATGACCCGCTACGACGTCCTCGCCATGGTGGCCGCGACCCTGGCCATGAACGACAGCGGCCTCGAGCCGATCGAGGACCCGGAGGGCCGGGCGGCGCTGTTCACCGCCGGGGGCAAGGAGATCTCGGAGCCCGAGCACTTCGAGGACGTCGCGGTGGCCGTGCGCGACGAGCACGGCGACGTCGACATGCGGAAGTTCGGGGAGATCGCCAGCTCGAGCGTCCACCCGCTGTTCTTCATCGAGGGCCTCCAGGGAGCCTCCCTGTTCTACGTCTCGGAGGCCTACGGCCTGCGCGGGGCCAACACCTACGTGGCCGGGACGGCGGAGGCCGGCCTGGGCGCGATCGGCTGCGCGTTCCGCTCGATCCGCCGCGGCGAGTCGGACGTCGCCGTGGCCGGGGGCGCCGACGCCCCGGTCTGCTGGTGGAACATGTCGAAGATCGACTCGTTCGGCGTGACCACGCGCCACAACGAGCGCGGGGCCGGCGCCTGCCGCCCCTACGACGACGACCGCGACGGAACGGCGATGGGCGAGGGCGGCGCCTTCTTCGTGCTCGAGGAGCTCGAGGCCGCCCGGCGCCGGGGAGCCCGCGTCTACGGCGAGGTGACCGGGTTCGGGTCGAGCGCCGACGTCGAGCGCCTGATCACGCCCGACCCGTCCGGGGCGGCGCTGACCGCCGCGGTCGGCCGGGCCCTCGCCGACGCCGGCCGCCGGGCGGATGAGATCGGCTACGTGGCCGGCCACGGGAGCGGCACGCGCTTGGGCGACGCGAGCGAGGGACGGGGGCTGGGCGCGGCCTTCGGCGCCGGCCGGCCGCTCGGGTCGAGCGTCAAGGCCGCCTGCGGCCACCTCGGCGCCGCGGCCGGGGCGCTCAACTTCGCGGTCGCGGCCCTGGCCGTTCATCATCAGGTCGTGCCGCCGACGCTCAACCTGGCCAATCCCGATCCCGTCTGCGCGACCATCGACTGGGTGGCCGACGAGGCGCGCGAGGCTCCGATCCGCGAGGCGCTGGCCCTCGCGCGGGGGCTCGAGGGTCAAAATGTGGCGCTCGCCGTCCGCGCCGTCTGAAGGAGGAGAACGCTGTGGCTGAAAACGGTACGCGAGTGGTCATCACCGGGCTGGGGGCGGTCACCGCGCACGGGTCGTCGGCCCCGGAGTTCTGGGACGGGGTGGTCGGCGGGCGGGTGGCCATCCGCGAGGTCCAGCACATGTCGATGGACGGCTTCCGCACGAGCATCGGCGGCGAGGTCCAGGTGCCCTATCTCCCCGAGCACGACTACCGCCATCCGGAGGACTTCAGCGATCGCGCCCTCGACTTCACGATGCGGGCGGCCGAGGAGGCGATGGCCCACTGCGGCGTCGGCGTCGGGGCGATCCCGGCGGAGCGGTGGGGCGTGGTGGTGGGCACGTGCAACGCGGGCCTGCTCGCCGGACGCGAGTGGTACGTCCGCCGCCACCACGGCGAGGAGGCCGACCCGGCGCTCGTCCTGCTCGTCTCGCCCCAGGCGTTCTCCGAGGCGCTGAGCGGGGCGTTCGGCCTCAAGGGGCCGGCGCTCTCGGTCAACACGGCGTGCGCGGCGAGCGCGAACGCGCTCGGCTACGCCAGCGCCCTGATCCGCTCCGGCCAGGCGGACGCCGTGCTCACCGGGGGCTCGGACGCGTTCTCGGACATCCTGGTCGCCGGCTTCAACTCGCTGGAGTCGCTCTCCCCCGAGCCGGCGCGGCCGTACTCGATCGATCGCAAGGGCCTCTCGCTGGGCGAGGGGAGTGGGATGCTCGTCCTCATGCGCGAGGATCTCGCCCGCGAGCAGGGGGCGACGATCATCGCCGAGGTGCTCGGCTACGGCCTCTCGGCCGACGGCTACCACCCGACCGCCCCGCATCCCGAGGGCGCCGGGGCGGCGCGGGCGATCCGGGCGGCCCTGGCGGCGTCGGGGGTCGACCCCGACGAGATCGACTACGTCAACAGCCACGGGACGGGCACGGCCAAGAACGACCCGGCCGAGACGGCGGCCACGAAGGTCGGGCTCGGCGAGCCCGCGGCGCGCCACGCGGCGGTCAGCTCGACCAAGTCGATGGTCGGCCACCTGCTCGGCGGGGCCGGGGCGGCCGAGGCGATCATCACCTCCCGGGCGGTCCAGGAGCAGGTCGCCCCGCCGACGGCGAGCTTCACCGCGCCGGATCCGGAGTGCGACCTCGACTACGTCCCGAACACGGCGCGGGAGATGACGATCGACGTCGCCCTGTCGAACAACTTCGCTTTCGGCGGGGCCAACGCCTCGGTCGTGTTCGCCCGGGCGGGCGGGCGGGCGGAGGGCCCGCCGACCCCGGCGCTCGACCGGGTGGTCATCACCGGCCTGGCGGCCCTGACCCCGGCGGGCACCGACCTCGACGCCCTGTGGGAGGCCTACCGGTCCGAGCGCGACTGCACGGCCGACGAGGACGGGGCCCGCCTCGCCCGGGTCGAGCTCTCGGCGGGGGCGTTCATGTCGCCCAAGGAGCGCAAGCGCGTCGATCGGCTCGGGCTGTTCTCGATCATCGGCTCGCGCCTGGCCCTGGCCGACGCCGGGCTCGAGCTCACCGACGAGAACCGGGTTCGGGTCGGGGTGATCCTGGGCACCGGGGTCGGCCCGATGGAGAGCATGGAGGACTTCAGCGCGCCGATCATCACCGAGGGGGCGCGGGGCGCCAACCCGGCCGTCTTCCCCAACACGGTCTACAACGCCGCGGGCGGCCAGGTGGCGATCAAGGTGGGCGCCCTCGGATCGGCCTCGACGGTCACCGCCGGCCACGGGGCCGGCGCGTCGGCGGTCGGCTACGGCTTCGACCTGGCGCGCACCGACCACGCCGACGCGGTCCTCTGCCTCGGCGTGGACACGTTGACCGACACGGTCATCGCCGCCTATCGCGGGCTCGGGGTCCTGGCCGGCTCGCCGCCGGCCGACGGCGCCGCCGACGGGATGGCGCTCGGCGAGGCGGGCATCGCGGTCGTCATCGAGCGGCTGGGGGCGGCGAGCGCCCGCGGGGCCGAGCCGTACGCCGAGGTCCTGGGGGTGGCGGTGACCAGCGACGCGATGGGCGTCGGGCGGATGGACGCCGGCGGTGAGGGCATCGAGCGGGCGATGCGCCTCGCGCTCGAACGGGCCGGGGTCGAGCCGGCCGGCGTGGTGGCGATCTGGGCCAACCGGTGCGGCCTGCGGGTGGCCGACGAGGCCGAGTCGGCGGCGATCGAGCGGGTGTTCGGGGCCAGCCCACCCCCCGTCCTCGCGCCGAAGCTCCGCCTCGGCGAGCCGATGGGGGCGGGGGCGCCGATGAGCATCGCCCTGGCCCTGACCGGCTGGCGCCGCGGGGAGGCCGAGGCGAGCCCGGTGGGGCCGGTGCTCATCAACAGCGCCTCGCTCGGGGGCACCAACTTCGCGATCGTCCTCGGGCCTCCGCCCGCCTGATCCGGGCTGGTAGGTTCGACCGATGTCCGGCGCGCCGCGGAGCGACACCTACGACGTCGCGGTCATCGGGGCCGGACTGGGCGGGCTGTCGTCCGCCGCGTGCCTGGCCAAGGCCGGCAAGCGCGTGCTCGTGGTCGAGCGCCAGCCCGGCCCGGGCGGCAACGCGCTGACCTTCCGGCGGGGGCCGTACACGTTCGACCCGGCGATCCACGTGACGGCCCACGGGTTCAACATCGAGTTCCTCGACTTCTACCTCGCCGCCCTGGGTATCCACGACCGGGTCGAGCTGCTCCCGGCCCGCGAGTGTCTCGCGGCCGACATCGGCGGCGACCGCTACCGGATGCCGGTCGGCGTCGAGGCGCTGAAGGACTACCTGGCCGGCGAGTTCCCGGCGGAGGCGGACGGCGTGCGCGCGTTCGTCGAGACCTGCGCCCAGACCACGCGTGAGTCGCAGGCGCCGCCGCCGCGGGTCGGGTTGAAGGACCTGGAGGCCGCGATGGCGCAGCTGCCGATGCTCTTCAAGTACCGGCGCAGCACGCTCCAGCAGGTCCTCGACGAGCATCTCGTGGATTCCCGAGCCAAGGCCGTGTGTGGCGCCCAGTGGCCGTATCTCGGACTCCCGCCCGGCCGGATCTCGTTCATGGCCTACGCCGGCGCCTGGATGGCGACGGTGGAGCCGGGGCCGCTCTACGTGCGGGGGAGCTTCCAGAGCCTGGCCGACGGTCTGGTCGGGTGCATCGAGGAGAACGGCGGCGAGATCGTCTTCGACACGACGGTGACCGCAGTGAACGTCGCGGGCGGGCGAGCCACCGGGATCGAGCTCGAGGGCCTCGGGTCGGTCTCGGCCCCGGTGGTGGTCTCGAACGCCGACGCCCGCCAGACCTTCGAGCGGCTCGTCGGGCTCGACGAGCTCCCGGCTCCGTTCCGGCGGCGGTTCGCCCGGATGCGTCCGTCGATCTCGGCCTTCCTCGTCTTCTCGGCCGCGAAGATCGACCCGGCGGCGCACGGGCTGGCCCACGAGCACTTCGTCTATTCGCACGAGGACCACGACCAGATCTACGCGGGCGTGCTCGAGGGCAGGCCGGGGGGGATCTGGCTGAGCGTGCCGACGATGCACGATCCGGCGCTCGCCCCGGACGGGGAGCACATCGTGATCGTCACGAGCCTCATGCCCTACGACATCGGCGAGCCGTGGGAGGGCGCGAAGCCCCGGTACACGGAGCAGCTGCTCGACGTGGCGGAGGGGGTCCTCCCCGGCTACCGCGACGCGATCACCTTCGTCGACAGTGCGACGCCGGTCACCTTCCAGAAGTACACGCTGGCCGACCAGGGCGCCGCCTACGGATGGGAGAACACGCCCGACCAGACGGTCCCCAAGCGCCTCGACTACCGCACCCCGGTCGGCGGCCTCTTCCTCGCCGGCCACTGGACGCACCCCGGGACGGGGAGCGTCCGCTGCCTCCTCTCGGGCGTCCAGACGGCGGCGGCGATCGAGGGTCGCCACGATCCGATGGAGCTGCTGGCCTCGCTCGCCGGGGCCCCCGCGGGATGAGGCGTCGGTGCTCCCCGGTCCTCCGGGCGCCCCGGCTTGCGGGCTCGCGACGCCCCGGATAGGATCGCGAGCCGATGAGCAAGACGGCGTTCCTCTTCCCCGGGCAGGGGTCGCAGCGGGTGGGCATGGGCGGCGACGCCCTGGCCGCGCGCCCCGAGGTCGTCGACCGCTATCTCGACCTGGCCGAGACGGCGTCCGGGCTCCCGATCCGCGCCCTCTGCCAGGACGGCCCGATCGAGGAGCTGACCCGCACCGAGGTCGCCCAGCCGGCGCTGTTCGCCATCTCGATGGCGATCTTCGAGCTGGCCGGGGAGGCGGGCATCGAGGCCGACTTCGTGGCCGGCCACAGTCTCGGCGAGTACACGGCGGCCGTCGCCGCCGGCTGCGTGTCTCCCGAGGATGGGGTCCGGCTCGTCTCCGAGCGCGGGCGCCTGATGGCGGCGATCCAGTCCGAGCGCCCGGGGGCGATGGGCGCGGTGATCGGCCTGCCCGCCGAGCAGGTGGCCGAGCTCTGCCAGACGGCGGCCGAGCTCGGGACGGTCGCTCCGGCCAACCTCAACACGCCGACCCAGATCGTCGTGTCCGGCGAGGAGGCGGCCGTCGAGCGCCTGATCGAGCTGGCCACCGAGGCCGGGGCCGAGCGGGCGCTGCGCCTCCAGGTGGGCGCCGCCTTCCACAGCGAGCTGATGGAGCCGGTCCAGACCAGCCTGGCCGAGACGATGGCCACGGTCGAGTGGAGCGATCCGCGGGTGCCCCTCATCTCGAACGCCTTCGGCCGGGCGGTCACCAGCGCGGACGAGGTCCGCGACGCGCTGATCGCCCAGATCGCCAGCCCGGTCCTCTGGGTCGACTGCGTGCGGACCCTCGTCGCCGCCGGCGCCACCCGGTTCCTCGAGCTCGGCTCGGGCCGGGTGCTCAGCGGGCTGGTGCGCCAGATCGACGGCGAGGTCGAGACCTTCCCGGCGGACTCGCCGAAGAAGCTCGCGAAGTTCGTCGAGCGCGCCGGCGCCTGACCCGTCCGAGGCCGCCGCCCGCCCGTCGACCCGGTTGGACGCCGCCGAGCGCGGACCCCCGGCCGGGGCGGGGGCCCCCGACCGAGGTCGCCGGCGGGCTCGTCGATCTACCCCGACGGGCTCATCCCGGCGGTCTCCGGCGTCGCTGACGGCGGTTCATCGTCGGTGACGAGCAACGCGCCGCGGGCCACGAGGTCGTACTCGTCGATTAGGAGCCCAGGAACTGATAGGCGCCGCCGTGGAACACCAGCGGCTTCGCGCCCGCGTCGAGCTCGATGGCCAGGACCTCGCCGATGAATATCTTGTGGTCACCGGCGTCGTGCACGGCGTGCAGGGAGCAGTCGAGATAGGCGACCGTCGCGTCGAGGATCGGCGCGCCGCTGACCGCGAACCGGTGCGGCACCTCGCGGAAGGCGTCGCGCCCGCGGGGCCTGTCCTTCGAGGCGAAGTACCGCGAGAGCGGCTCTTGGTGGGCCGCGAGGATGTTGATCGCGAACACGCGGTTGCGCTCGATGAACTCGCTCCCCTCCGAGGCCTTGCGCCCGCAGACGAGGACGAGCGGCGGGTCGAGTGAGACCGACGAGAACGCGTTGGCGGTCATCCCGTAGGCGTGCTCCTCGCCGCGGGTCGTCACCACCGTCACGCCGGTGGCGAACGAACCGAGCACCCGACGAAACTCATCACCGGTGATGCCCGCCATCAGCCGGACTTCTCGGGCGCCCGGAGGCGGGCCTCGATCACGTTGTAGAAGTCGGTCGTCGTCCCGAGTGACTGGGCGACCACGTCCCGGAAGCTCGATCGGTCGAGGCTGAGGAGCTTGGTCGGCTCGGTCGTCCGCACGCTGGCCGCCCGCGGGGCGTCCCGCATGATCGCCATCTCGCCGAAGAAGCTGCCCTGGCCGAAGGAGGCCACCGTCTCCTCCTCGCCGTCGGCGTCGCGGACCACCTCGACCGCCCCCTCGACGATGATGAAGAACTTGTCAGCCGGCCCGCCCTGGCGGACGATGACCTCGCCGGCCCCGAAGGCCACCGGTTCGAGCGAGGCGGCGATCGTGTCGACGGTCAGGAAGGGCAGGTCGGTGAACACGCTGTAGGCCCGCTCGCGATGGAAGTCGGCGCCGAACTCGCCCTTGGACCGGCCGGGGCTGCTGCCGGCGTTGTCGATGTAGTGGAGGTCGCTCGGGGCGATCCGGAAGAAGGAGATGCTCATCGTCTGCCCGGGCGAGAGCTTGGGGAACTTCTGCCCGAACAGATCGGCGACGCGGGCGATCTCGACGCCGCTGAGGAGGACCGAGCACTCGCCGAGCCCCTGGACCCCCCGGGTCTCGCGGAGGTCGTCGGAGTACTCGTCGATCGCGAAGGAGACAACCGGGTTCTGCGCCACGTGGCGGGCGGTGACGGTCTCCGGCTTGGTCCAGAAGTAGAGGACGGGTCCGTCGTTGACGTAGAGGAAGGTGCTCGCCCGGGGCACCCCGGTCGGCGACGCGGTGGCCAGGGTGAGGGTCTTCTGCCCGGCGATGTAATCCAGGACGTGGGGCGGCACGTCAACCGCGGACTCGTTCATGCGATCTCCCTCGTTCTCGGCAGCCGGACGGCGCAAGGATATTGATGCTTTTCCCGGTCCCGCCGGGCGCCGGACCGTGAGCGCGAGGGGCTCTGCTCACCCGCGTCACCGAGCGGATCGGAGGACATGGTGGCGAGTCTACGCCGTCGGGGGACCCCTCGCACGGTAGGGTGGAACCGTGTGAGACGGCCGGCGGAGGCGGTGTGATCGAAGAGCGCGGCGTTGCCGTCCCCATGCGCGACGGGGTCGTGCTGAGCGCCGATGTCTACCGGCCCGAAGGTGATCGACCGGTCGCCGCCATCCTCAACCGGACCCCCTACGACCGCCGCCGGCGCCTCACGCCCCCGGCGGCCATCGACCCGGAGAGGGCGACCGCCGCGGGCTTCGCGCTCGTCTGCCAGGACGTGCGCGGCCAGTTCGCCTCCGACGGCGATTTCTACCCCTTCCGGACCGAGGGGGTCGACGGCGTCGACACCGTCGAGTGGGTCGCCGCGCAGCCGTGGTGCACCGGCCGGGTCGCCATGGCCGGACGCTCCTACGGCGCCCTGACCCAGTGGATGGCGGCCGCCGAGGGGCCACCGCAGCTCGCCGCGATCTTCCCGATCGTCACCGGCGCGAGCCTGTTCGACGGCTGGGTCTATCAGGGTGGGGCGTTCCAGCTCGGCTTCAACCTGTTCTGGATCCAGTTGATGACGCCCCGGGCCCGCGGCTCGCTCACCGACCAGTACCGCCATCTGCCGATCACCGACCCGCCGCTGGCCAGCGGGCCGGCCGGTCGCTACTACCGGGAATGGCTCGAGCACCAGGTCGACGACGGCTACTGGCAGGCGATGTCGATCGACGGCCGCTACGCCAACGTGGCCGTGCCGGTCTACAACGTCGGCGGGTGGTACGACCTCTTCCTCAAGGGGACGCTCGAGAACTACCGGGGCGTGCGCGACCACGGCGGCTCGGAGGTGGCCCGGGCGGGGACGCGCCTGCTCGTCGGGCCGTGGGCCCACGGGAGCACCTACGGCGAGTTCCCGGACAAGACGTTCGAGGTGTTCGGGGGGAGCGACCGCATCGACGTCGCCGAAATCCAGATCGAGTTCTACCGCCACCACTGCGGCGGCGGCGGCGGCGAGGAGGCCGAGCCGGCCGGGGCGCCGGTGCGCCTCTTCGTGATGGGCGAGAACCGCTGGCGCGAGGAGGCGGACTGGCCGCTGGCTCGAGCCCGCCCGACGCCCTGGTTCCTCCACAGCGACGGGGACGCCGCCGAGGGCGGCGGTTCGCTCGCCCCGGTCGCGCCCGGGGCGGAGCCCGCCGATGCCTACGCCTACGACCCGGGCGACCCGGCGCCGACGATCGGGGGCCCGGCGTCGCTCCCCGGACGGGTCCTGCAGACCAACGCCGGGCCGCTCGACCAGCGCCCGCTCGAGGGCCGGGCCGACGTGCTGGTGTACAGCTCGGACCCGCTCCCCGCAGCGGTCGAGGTGACCGGTCCCCTGGAGGTCGTGCTCCACGCCTCGACCACCGGGGTCGACACCGACTTCGTGGCCAAGCTCTGCGACGTCGATCCGGAAGGGTTCTCGCGGATCCTCGCCGAGGGGATCCTCCGCGGGCGCTTCGTCGAGGGCTTCGACGCGCCCCGGCCGCTCGAGCCCGACCGGGTCTACGCGTTCCGCATCGACCTGGTGGCGACGAGCAACCTCTTCCTCGCCGGCCACCGGATTCGCCTGATCGTGACGAGCAGCTCCTTCCCCCGGTTCGACCGCAACACGAACACCGGGCGCCGGCTCGGGGAGGACGGGCCCGACGACCTAGTGCCGGTGGAGCAGACGGTGTTCCACGACGGCGAGCGCCCGTCGCACATCCTGCTGCCGATCGTCGATCGGCCATAGCGCCTCAGACGGCGACGCTCATGTCCTTCTCCTGCGTGCGGCGGGCGATCGGGGCGGTGGTCCGCAAGAAGGTCGTCCGGACCAACCCTCCGACCGGGCTGCGCCAGCGTCCGATCCGGGCGATCCGCCAGGCGAGGGTCTGGAAGTGCGCGGAGCGCTTCATCCGCTCCTGCTCGTAGGCGCGGAGCGCCGCCTCCGAGAGGCCGTCGTCGGCCAGGTGCCGCGCGAGGACGATCGCGTCCTCGAGCGCCTGGGCAGCCCCCTGGCCGACCGCGAAGGTCATCGGGTGGGCGGCGTCCCCGAGGAGGGTGAGCCGGCCATCGCCCCAGCGCTTGGTCGGCGGCCGGTCGAGCACGTCGCTGCGGATGACCGCGCGGGGGTCGGTCGCGTCGATCACCTCGCCGACGCTGTCCGGCCAGCCGGCGAAGCGTTCGGCGGCGGCCCGCTTGCTCTCCCCGGGCGGATCGCTCTCCCCGGCCGGGGCGGCGACGACCCCCTCCCAGCTGAGCAGCGACGGGCCGCTGCGAAACCACACGAACTTGCCGGCCGGCCCCCAGTAGGCGTGGAACGGGACGGCCGGCATCGCGTCCTCGGGGAGGGTGACGTTGGCCCGCCAGATGGTGAGCCCGGTGTAGCGCGGGGGGCCGTCGTCGAGCAGCTTGGCCCGCAGCCGGGAGTCGATCCCGTCGGCGCCGATCACCACATCGGCCGCCTCCCGCCGGCCGTCGGCGAACTCGGCGACGACCGCGTCGCCGTCGTCCTCGACGCCGACGCAGTCCGCCGCCGGGCGGACGTCGGCGCCGGCCGCCGCCACGAGGGCGCTGTGGAGAGCCGGTCGCGAGACGCCGACCATGCCGGTGCCCATCCGGTCGGCCAGCTCGTCCAGACGCCAGGAGAACACGAGCCGGCCGCGCCACGTGCGCTGCTCGAAGAGGTCCGCTTGGTGTCCGCGCGCCCGGACCTCGTCGCCGACGCCGAGGCGGTCGAGTATCCGCACCGCGTTGGGCCACAGGGTGATCCCGGCACCGACCTCCACCCGGGTCAGGTCGCGGGCGCGCTCACACGCGAGGACGTCGATTCCCTGTGCTCGCAGGGCGATCGCCGTCGAGAGGCCACCCACGCCACCACCCACCACGAGCACCCGGGGCGGCACCGTCTAGCTGCGCTTGATGGTGACGGTCATGCGATGGGCCACCGTACACCCATCGTCGCGGCGTGTCGGTCGGATGATCCCGGGGCCCAAGGGGTCGCGGCGTCAGCCGCCCAGGCCGGCGAGGACGGCGAGGACCTCGTCGCCGAGCTGCGTCCCGCTCCCCGATCCGCGCGTCTGTCCGGAGCCGTCCACCACCACGGCGATCGCCTCCTTGTCGACCCCGGTCAGCCCGAAGCTGCCGACGACGTCGCCGCTCCAGTCCATGAGCATCACCACGTCCTTGGACGGATCCTCGCGCGCCGGCTTCCCGGCCGCCGCGGTCCACTCCGCCTCGTCGGCCACCGCCTCGGCGTAGGCCTTCTTCAGCTGGCTCTTGACGATGATCCGCGCCGCGCGGGGCGCTCCCTGGAGGTCGGACACACCGATGATCGGGAGCTCGTCGGGTCCGTGGACGGCGCGAATCGTCTTGATGCCCTCCTTGAGCTGAGGGGCGCTGTCCTTGCCGCCGAACACGACCACCAGGGTGCGCCCGCGGTAGTCGCTCAGCGAGACCGAGTGACCGAGGATGTGGTCGAGCTTGAAGTCCGGCGCCTCGGCGGGAAGGTTCTCTACAGGCAAGGCCCAACCTCCATCGGTCATGTCGCTCACGAGGCCACAGCCCCCTTGCCGGCGAGTCTAACGGCTGGCGCCGGAGCGCTCAAGGGCGACGATTTTTTGAACGTGCCGCAGCGGCTCAGGCGTCGCGCGGCGTCAGCGCCACCTGCCACCGCCCGTCGACGAGCTCGAGCCAGATCGGCTCGGGGGCACCGTCGAGGAGGATCTGGACGTAGGCCTCCTCGAGATCGACCTCGAGGCGCATGCCCAGCTGGGGCCGCCCGTCGGGCTCGGGCTCGGGCTCGGGGTCGGGGTCGGGTCGGCGGGCGCCGCGCGGGATCGTCCCCACGTCGGTGACCGTCGCCGCGCGCACGTCGACCTCGGCGAGCTCCTCGGCCACCGGGGCGCTGAGGACGACCAGCGTCGTCGTCCCGAGCTCGATCGTGTCCTGGCGCTGGAGGAGCGCCGGAGCGGCAATGCGCACGCCGTTGACGTAGGTGCCGTTGGTCGAGGAGAGGTCCTCGACGGCATAGTCGCCGGCCGGCCGGCGCGAGATCTCGGCGTGGTGGCGGGAGAGCTCGGGGTCGTCGGCCAGCCGCCCGGGCGGCGGTGACTGGCGGCCGATGACCAGTCGCTCCTCGACGGTGATGCGGAAGCCGGCCGCGTTGCCGGCCACCACCTCGAGCGTCAGGTTCTCGCCGCCCGGCACTACCGACCGAGCGACCGCGGGTTGGGTCGGAGCTGCCGCTTGCGCATCATCCCCCACTGGGTCAGGGCCGAAGAACGTGGGGGCCCAGGCTAGTCAGGCGGTCCGTGGGTGTCAACCGTCGATCAGTGGTCGGTCTCGGTTTTGATGAGGTCCTGGCGGCGGACGAGGGTGAACGCGGCGATGGCCCCGAGGCCGGCGAGGATCGCCGCCACGAGGAAGAGGTCCGACAGACCCGAGGCGTACGCCCCGCGCGCCGTCTGGGCGACCAGGTCGCGAAACCCCGGGGGGGTGGCGGCGACGACCTGGGGCGTGCCGCCGACGGAGATGCCGTTGGCGATCGTGTTCGCGTTTGCGCCGATCAGCGTGTGGCCGAGCTGGCTCTTGACGTGGGTGATCACGTCGTGCTGGAGGATCGCGCCGAGGGCGGCGATCCCGCAGGCGGTGCCGAACTCCCGGCAGGTGCTGCTGATCCCGCTGGCCATGCCCCCCTTCCAGGGCGGGACGATCCCCACCGCGGTCGAGCCGAGCGTCGGGTTGATCGCGCCCATGCCCATCCCGGCGAGGATCAGGCCGGGGAGGAGCACGGTCCAGGTCGAAGCCATGTCCACCCGGTGCATGAGGAGCAGGCCGCAGGTGACGAGGATGAGCCCGATGCCCATCGGCAGGCGGGGGTGGATCTTCCCGACCAGGCGCCCGGCGAGCGGGGCGACCATCAGGGCGAGGACCGAGAGAGCGAGCATCCGCACCCCGGTCCCCACGGGGGAGAACCCCTGGATCGACTGGAGCCAGGTCGTCATGAAGAAGATCGTCGCCAGGAGCGAGCCCGAGAGCGCGATGGCCACGATCGATGTTCCGTTGAAGGTGCGGATGCGAAACAGGCCGAGGTCGAACATCGGCTGCTTGCGCCGGGCCTCGTTGATCCCGAAGGCGACCAGGAAGACGGCCGACCCGGCGAAGCAGGCGAGCTCGGGCCCGCTCGTCCAGTGGTCGGTGTTGCCGCGGATGACCGCGAAGACGAGGAGGAACAGCGCCCCGGAGAACGTCACCGTCCCCAGCCAGTCGATCGATGCCTGGGGGCCCGGGAGGTTGACCAGCTTCCGCCCGATGACGAAGAGGAGCCCGGCGCCGATGGGGATGTTCACGAAGAAGATCGACTGCCAGCCGAAGCCCTCGGTCAGGAGGCCGCCGATGATCGGCCCGACGGCGATCGAGACGCCGTTCACGGCGCCGTAGACGCCGAACGCGACACCCCGTTCGGCGGCCGGGAACTCCTGGACGATCAGGGCCAGCGAGCAGGCGAACATCATCGCCCCGCCCATGCCCTGGATGCCGCGGGCGAAGTCGAGGAAGGTGGCCGACGGAGCCAGGCCGCAGGCGATCGAGGAGGCCGTGAAGACGAGCAGTCCGGCGACGAGGACCCGGCGCCGGCCGATGATGTCGGCGATCGACCCGGCGGTCAGGAGGGCGACGGCCAGCATCAGCGAGTAGGCGTCGACGATCCACTGGAGCTGGGAGAAGCTCGGGTGCAGGGCGCGAGAGATCGAGGGCAGCGCGACGGCCACGATCGTCATGTCGAGGAGGAGCATGAACGTCGTCGTGCACACCACGGCGAGCGTCCACCACTTGCGCGAGCCCGAATCGGCCCCGAGGAGCTTCCCCGGCGCGAGGATGACCTCGCGCACCCCGCTGACCTGGACCGGCTGGGCGTGCGGGGTGGCGCCGGCGAAGAGCGGCGACGAGAACGAGACGGTGGCCTGGCCGATCTCGACGCGGTCGTCCGGGGCCAGCTCGTAGCGGCGGAGGATCCGCTCGCCGTTGACGTAGGTGCCGTTCGCCGAGTTCAGGTCGTCGAGGAAGGCCCGGCCGTCCTGGACGGTGACCTTCGCGTGGCGCCGCGAGACCTCGCTGTCGAGGATCTGGAGGTCGCACTCGGGCTCGCGCCCGATCGTCGCGCTGCCCCGTACGGCGGCGACGCGCCCGGCGCCGGGGCCGCTCTCGATCCGCAGCTCGCCGTCGGTGCCGGCGGCGTGGACGGGTGCGCCCGGGCGGGCCGCGGGCTCCGCCGGGGTCCGGACCGTCGCGGCGGCCCGGCCGACGCCGGCGTCGGGGGCCGGGGCCGCGGCCCGACTCGCGGGCGGCTCGATCGGGGGCATGAGCTCGAGCGTGGTCGCCCCGATCCGCACCTGGTCCCCGGGGGTCAGGTCGGTGCTGGCCTCGACCCGCGCGCCGTTGACGAACGTCCCGTTGGTCGAGCCGAGATCCTCGACCGACGTCCCCGCCCGGGTGACGGTCACGCGGGCGTGGCGGCGGGAGATCTCCCCGGCGTCGTCGTCGAGCACGACGTCGGCCGCCTGGGCGTCGCGCCCGAACACGGTCTCCCCCCGCACGGCGATCATCCGCCCGGTGCCGCTGCCGGCGACGATCCGCAGCTCGGCCATCGGCCGCCGCGGACCCCGCGGCGCCGCCTTCTCGTCGGTCATCGCCCCACCCCGGGCCGCGGCGTCATCGACGTGGCCCCCGGCGGAGCAGCCCCCGCAGGCGGACCCGGAGGCCCCTGGCGGGCTCGGGCGCCGCGTCCCCCGAGGGCGAAAGAAGCGGCGGCTCGTCGAGCTCGGGCACCGGAGGCACCCGGGTGGCCGCCGGCGCCACGGGCGGCGCGACCGCCGCGACGGGCACGGGTCGCACCCGGGTCACCTCCGGGGGCGGCACCGGCGGGGCGGGGGCGGCCTCGAGCGCGGCCGGGACGGGACGGACCGCGGTCACCGGGGCGGCCGGGGGGGCCATCGCCGGCACCCGGGCGGCCACGCGGGTGCGGGCGTCGGGCGCGGTGACGGGCGAGAGGTCGAGCTCGACCGCGATCAGCGACCGCCCGACCCGGATCGTCGCGTCCCGGGTGAGGGTCACCGGATCGCCGATGCGCTCCTCACCGAGGAACGTCCCGTTCAGCGAGCCCAGGTCCTCGACGACCACCCCGTCGTCGACCGGGCGCACGACGGCGTGCCGCCGCGAGAGCTCGGCGTCGGGGATCGTGAGGTCGGCGGCCAGGCGCCCGATGGTCAGCTCGCGCTCGACCTCGACCGAATGGCCGCTGAGCGGGCCGGAGGTCACGCGCAGCGTGCGCATCGTGCACCCTTTCGTCGTGTGGATCGCGGCAGGACCGCCGCGCGCGACTGGTCCCCGGGGGGCAGTCTAGTGTCGGGCGCGGGGAGCGTCAACGGCCCGTGTCGGCGCTCAGAGAGGCTCGGCGACGAAGCGGCGGTGGTCCTTCAGGGCGGGCCCGGAGAGGGCCACGGAGAAGATCCGGTCGCGCACCGCGCAGACCGGAGCCCGCCGCCAGGCTCCCATGTCGGCGGCCCGGCGCGACTGCTTGACCAGGCGGGCGGTGCGCGGTGCGCGGACCCGCTCGTAGCGCCGCAGCGACGCCTCGACCCCGTCCTCCTCGGTCAGGCAGCGGGCGAGGATGGCGGCGTCCTCGAGCACCTGGCAGGCCCCCTGGCTGAGGTTGGTGGTCATCGGGTGGGCGGCGTCGCCGAGCAGGGTCACCCGCCCGCGGCCCCAATCCTCGATCGGCCGGCGGTCGTAGATCTGGAGGCGGGCGATCCGCTCCGGGGGCGTCGCCGCGATCGCCGCGGCGAGGGGCGCCTCGAAGTCGCGAAAGCGTTCGAGCAGGAGCTCGCGCCCGGCACTGGCCTCCGGTCCCCGCTCGTCGCCGTAGATCACCCCGGCCCAGAAGAGACGGCCGCCGCCGACGTGATGGAGGACGGCCCGGGCCCCGCGTCCGAAGATGACTCGCTCGTCCCCGGCTTCCAGGAGCTCGTGGCCGGGGTCGGGAATCAGGCTCTGCCACTGGGTGTAGCCGGCGTACCGGGGCGGCCCGTCGCCGTGGATCTGGGCGCGGATCGTCGAGCGCAGGCCGTCGGCCCCGATCAGCAGCGACCCTCGCTCGATGGTCCCGTCGGCGAGCGTCAGGGCGACCTCGTCGCCGTCCGCCTCGAAGGCGGCGACCGTCGCCCCGAGCCGGATCCGCTCGAGGCCGACCGCGTCGACGAGCAGGGCCTGGAGATCCTGGCGGCTCACGCCGACGTCGGTGACCTCGTTGGCCTTGGCGATCTCGGCGACCGGCCAGGTCCCGATCGGCTTGCCCTTCCAGGTGCGGAACTGGGTCCGGGCCAGCGGGGCGCCGATCGCCTGGACCTGGTCGTAGAGGCCGAGACGGGCGAGCGCGCGCACGGCGTTGGTCCACATGTGGAAGCCGCCGCCGATCTGGATCTTGCGGATCGCGTCCGCCCGCTCGAAGACGACGCTCTCGATGCCGAGCCTGCCCAGCGAGTGCGCGGTCGCCAGTCCGCCGATCCCCCCGCCGACGATCAGGGCGCGCAGCTGGGAGGCGTCGGTCAAAACGCGTAATCCATGTCCTTCGGATGCTGGCGGCGCATTCCCTTGCGGAACCCGACGGTGAGGAAGCGGTCGCGCACGGCGCAGGCCACCGGGTTCTCGAGCCGGCTCGCCCGGGCCAGGCGCCAGGACATGGCGGCGAACTTCGTCGTCCGGGGAATCCGCTCGGCCTCGTAGCGGCGCAGGCCGGCCGCCGGATCGGACTCCTCCTCGCTCAGGCAGCGGGCGAGGACGAGGGCGTCCTCGATCGCCTGGTTGGCCCCCTGACCGAGGGCGTTGGTCATCGCGTGGGCGGCGTCCCCGATCGCCGTCACCCGACCGTCCCCCCAGTGCTTGGACGTCGGGCGGTCGTACATGTCGGCGCGGCTGATCGCCCGCTGGTCGGTCGCCTCGACGATCGTCCGGATCGGCTCCGGCCAGCCGTCGAAGCGAGCGAGCGCCGCCCGGCGCCGTCCGCCGTCGGGATCCCGGCCGCCGGCCGCGGCGGCGAACGTGCCCTCCCAGTAGACCTCGTCGGGTCCGATCCGGTAGTAGAGGAAGCGCGCCCCGCGACCCCAGACCACCCGGAAGAGACCGACCGGGACGGTGTCGGTGTCGACCGGCGCGATCGCCTGCCAGCTGACGTAGCCGGCGTAGCGCGGGTCGGTCGAGCCGGGGAGCTCCCGGCGCAGGACCGACCGCATGCCGTCGGCGGCGATGAGGACGTCGCCGGCCTCCTCGGCCCCGTCCTCGAACGCGAGCCGCACACCGGTCTCGTCCTGCTCGAAGGCGGTGCCCGTGCGGGCGAAGCGCACGTCGGACCCGGCCGCCTCGAGCAGCGCCCGGTGGAGGTTGGCCCGCCGCAGGCCGACGGTCGGCGCCCCGACCTGGCTCTCGGTCTCGCTGACCGACCAGCCGTACATGAGCTTCCCGGACGAGGTGAGGAACTCCGCGCGCGAGACGGCGGCCGCCGGTCCGGCGAGCTCGAGCAGGCGGTCGCCGACGCCGATGCGCTGGAGGCCGTTGGCGCCGTTGTGCCAGACGTGGATGCACCCGCCGACCTGGATCTCCTTCGGCCCGCGGGCGCGCTCGAAGACGACCGGGTCGAGGCCGCGCTGGCGCAGGGCGATCGCGCTGGTCAGGCCCGCGATGCCCGCCCCGCAGATGAGAACTCGCATGTAGCTAGCGTCCGTGCGCGGCTCGCGGCGACATTCAGGCCACGGCGCCCTCGGTGGCGAGGAAGTGCTCGACGAAGTCCGTCGTCACGTCGCCGGAGCGGAACTGCTCGTTGGCCATCACCCGGCGATGGAAGGGGATCGTCGTCTTGACCCCACGCCCCTCGATCTGGAACTCGGAGAGTGCGCGATCCATCCGCTCGATCGCCATCCCCCGCTCGGGAGCCCAGACGATCAGCTTGGCGATCAGCGAGTCGTAGAACGGGGCGATCGTCCACCCGGGGTAGCAGTGGGAGTCGACCCGCGTCCAGGGGCCGCCCGGGGGGACGTAGATGTCGAGCTTGCCGGCGGCCGGGGCGAAGTCGCGCTCCGGGTTTTCGGCGTTGATCCGACACTCGATCGCGTGGCCATGGAGGACGACGTCGGCCTGGCTGACCGAGAGGGGCTCGCCGGCGGCGACGCGGATCTGCTCCTGGATCAGGTCGACGCTCGTGATCATCTCGCTGACCGGGTGCTCGACCTGGATCCGGGCGTTCATCTCCATGAAGCTGAGGTTGCCGTCGTGGTCGAGCAGGAACTCCATCGTCCCGGCGCCGGTGTACCCGACGGCCAGGGCCCCGGCGACCGCCCGCTCGCCGATGTCCCGGCGGGCGGCATCGTCGAGGTGGATCGACGGGGCCTCCTCGATCAGCTTCTGGTGGCGGCGCTGGACCGAGCAGTCGCGCTCGAAGAAGTAGACGCCCTTGCCGTGCTGGTCGCAGATGAGCTGGACCTCGGTGTGGCGGGGCGCCTCGAGGTAGCGCTCGATGTAGACGGCGCTGTCCTTGAACACCGCCTGGGCGGTGGCCCGCGTGGTCTTGTAGAGGCGGACGAGATCCTCGGCCTTGCGCACGACATTCATCCCCCGTCCGCCGCCCCCGGCGACCGCCTTGATGATCACCGGATAGCCGATCGAGTCGGCGATCTCCTGGGCCTCCCCGGGCGTCTGGACGGGCTCGATCGTCCCGGGCAGGAGCGGGAGCCCGGCCTTCTGCATGAGGTCGCGGGCGATCGCCTTGTCGCCCACCTTCTCCATCACGTCGGGACGGGGGCCGATGAACGTGATCCCGTTGTCGGTGCAGATCTCGGCGAAGAACGGGTCCTCGGAGAGGAACCCGTAGCCCGGGTGGATCGCGTCGGCCCCGGTCTTCTGGGCCGCCCCGATCACGTTGGGGATGTTCAGGTAGCTCTTGCCGGGGTGGGGCGGCCCGATGTGGACGGCCTCGTCGGCGAAGCGCACCACGGCCGACTCGGCGTCGGCGGTCGAGTAGAGGGCCACCGACTTGATCCCCAGCTCCCGGCAGGCTCGCGCCACCCGGAGGGCGATCTCGCCGCGGTTGGCGATGAGAACCTTCTCGAACACGGCTGCTCCTAACCGATCGGGGCGCGCCGGAGCCGGGCCGCCTCAGGCATCCGCCGGCTCCAGATACATCAGCACCTGCTCGAACTCGACCCACTCGCCGTTCTCGACGGCGATCTCGACGACCTTGCCGCCCTCGCCGGCCGCCACCTCGTTCATCAGCTTCATCGCCTCGACGATGCACACCGTCTGGCCGGCCTCGACGGTGTCCCCGACCTCGGCGAAGGGCTTGGCCCCCGGGCCGCTGGCGCCGTAGAAGGTGCCGACGAGGGGCGCGAGGACCGGGACTCGCTTGTCCGGCTCGAGGTCGCCGAGCATGAAGACGCCCGAGGCCATCCGGGCGCCCGGGGCGACGCCGAACCCGGGGCCGGCGCCCGTGGCCACCGGTCCGGTCGGCCCCGGCGCCGGCCCGGCGCTCCCGCCCGCCGGCGCGGCGAACGGGGCCGGCGACCCTCGCTCGATCTCGATCTTGTACTCCCCGGCGGCGACGGCGAGCCGCTGGACGGTGGTGCCCTCGAGGCGCTTGATCAGGTCGCGGGCCTCGGCCCAGGTGGACTCGATCAGGCCGCGGTCGGGGCCGGCGTGGCTGTCGTCTTTCTTGTCGCTCATGTCTCCCCTGTGATCGGCGGAAGTACCGGCTGGAGTCCCGGCGCCCCGAACTTGCGGAACCGCTCATAGCGCTGGGCGACGAGCTCCTGCGGGTCGAGGGGCAAGAGCTCGGCCAGGCTCGAGACGATGGCCGCCTTGAGGTTGGCGCCGGCGGCCGACGGGTCGGCCTGGGCGCCGCCCTCGGGCTCGGGCACGATCGCGTCCATCACCCCGAGGCGCAGGAGGTCGGGGCTGGTGATGCGCAGGGCCTTGGCCGCCCGGGGGGCGGCGGCCGCGTCCTTGAAGAGGATGGTCGAGCAGCCCTCGGGGCTGATCACCGAGTAGTAGGCGTTCTCCATCATCAGGACGCGGTCGCTCGTGGCCAGCGCGAGGGCGCCGCCGCTCCCGCCCTCGCCGGTCACCACGGCGACCGACGGCACGGGCAGGCGTGACATCAGGAGGATCGACTCGGAGATCGCGATCGACTGGCCCCGCTCCTCGGCCCCGATCCCCGGATAGGCCCCCGGGGTGTCGACGATCGTGACCAGGGGCAGGCCGAAGCGGGCGGCGTAGCGCATCAGGCGCATGCTCTTGCGGTAGCCCTCGGGCGCCGGCATGCCGAAGTTGTGCTCCATGAGCTCGGTCGTGTTGTGGCCCTTCTGCTGGCCGATGACCATCACGGTCAGGTCGCCGAGCCGGGCGAGGCCGGCGACGATGGCCGCGTCCTCCTCGAACAGCCGGTCGCCGTGGAGCTCCTGGAAGCCGTCGAAGACGAAGCCGACGAGGTCGAGCATCCGCGGGCGGTCGATGTGCCGGGCGAGCTGGACGATCGTCCACGGGTCGCGCTCCGGCAGCTCGTCCGGATCGGAGATCGGCCCGCGACCCTCGGTCTCGGGGAGCCGGTCGACGACGGCGGCCCGGTCGGAGCCGCGGGCGGCCTCGGCCTGCCGGTGGAGCTCGAGCAGGTTGCGGATCGTCCGCCGCAGGTTCTCGCGGGTCTCGACGAGGTCGAGCATGCCGTGGTCCATGAGGAAGCCCGAGGTCTGGAAGTCGTCGGGGAGCTTCTGGCGGATCGTCTGCTCGATCACCGTCGGGCCGGCAAAGCCGATGTGGGCCTTCGGCTCGGCGATCAGGATGTCGCCGAGCGTCGCGTAGGACGCGCTGACCCCGCCGTAGGTCGGGTCGGTGAGCAGCGAGATGAAGAGCACGCCCTCCTCGGCCAGCCGGGCCACCGCCTGGCTGGTCTTGGCCATCTGCATCAGCGATACGCAGCCCTCCTGCATGCGCGCGCCGCCGGAGGCGGAGATCACGAGCAGGGGCGTGCGCTCGGCGAGCGCGAGCTCGGCCGCCTGGGTGATCGACTCGCCGACGGCGCCGCTCATGCTTCCGCCGATGAAGGCGAAGTCGATCCCGGCGACGACGAGCGGGAGGCCGTCGATCGTGCCCCGGCCGTGGAGGGCGCCGACCTGGGTCTCCCCCTTGGCCTGCGCCTGGGCGAGGCGGGCCGAGTAGGGCTTCGAGTCGACGAACGAGAGAGGATCGACCGCGACGAGGTCGCCGCTCAGCTCCTCGAAGCTCCCCTCGTCGAGCAGCTGGTCGAGGCGCTCGCGGATCCGCAGCCGGAAGTGGTGGTTGCACTCGGGGCAGACGCCGAGGTTGCGCTTCAGCCGCTTGTGGTAGACGAAGCCCCCGCACGACGGGCAGCGGAACCACTCGGCCGAGGCGGCCCGGCTGGTTGTCGCGGCCTCAGCCAAGGAGGTCGTCCGTGGCGAGGCGGCGGTCGTCGGCGTGGAGCCCGCGGTAGCGGGCCATCGACGCCTCGAGGCCGGCGTCGACTTCGGCGCGCGTCGGCGCCGGCTCTTCCCCGGGCCCGGAGATCTGGGCCTCGAGGAACGCGGCGACGTCGTTCGTGAGTCCCTGGCGGTCGGCGGCCATCGCCTCCTGGGCGAGCTCGAGGGCGGCGTTCCAGTCCTCGCGCCGGAGCTCGACCTGGATCATCCCGTGGAGCTGGTAGATCTCGTTGCCCGCCGTCTCGTCGAGCTCGCGCAGGCGGCGGAAGGCGGCCGTCGCCTCGTCGAGCTCGCCGACGGCCAGGGAGAGCTCGGCCACGTCGAGGGTGGCCATCACGTCGTCGGGGGCGGCCTCGACGATCCGCCGGGCCTGGACGAGCGCCTGATCGGGCTGACCGAGGGTCCGGTACATGTCGACCAGGCTGATGGCCGCCGTCGAGCGCCCACGCTGCTGCTCGACGACCTGCGCGAGGTAGTTGACGCCCTCCTCGTCGCGGCCGCTGGCGAACGACGTGTGGCCGAGATGGGTCAGGGCGACCTGGTCGTCCGGGTCGAGCTCGACCGCCTTGCGGAACGCCGCGCCGGCCTCGTCGTTGCGCCCCTCGGTGGCCAGCGCCTCACCCAGCGCATGCCAGGCGTCGGCGTCGCTCGGGGCGAGCCCGGTCGCCCGCTCGAGCTGGGCGACCGCGTCGTCGTGTCCGAGCTCGACGCCGGTGCGGCCGGCGAGCTTGAGGAGCTCGACGTCGTCCGGCCGCTCGGCCAGGCCGCCGATCGCGAGCTCACGGGCCTCGCGATAGCGGCCGGCCTCGAATTCGGCGAGCGCGCGCTGGTTGGTCTCAGTGCTCATCGGACCCGTGACTACGCCGTCACCCGCTCCTCGCCCGGCCACACCCAGTTGGTGATCGACGGCGGATCGTCGCCCGCCTCGCGGATGTAGCGTCGGTGCTCGGCGAGCTGCTCGCGGAACTTGGCGATCGCCCGGTTGGCGCCGTCGATGTTGCGCACGGCGAACCCGCCCGACATCCCCCGCACCATCTCGCTGACCCCCATGTCCACCCGGCTGAGCGCCTCGATCGCCAGCTGGTAGCGATCGACGCCGTTCATCGCCAGGAGGTCGAACGGAGTGGTGGTGGTGCCCTCCTCGACGTAGCCCCGCACGTGGAAGCGCTCCTGACGCGGGCGCCGGTGGATCAGCTGGTGAACCGCCGACGGGTAGCCGTGGAAGTTGAAGATCACCGGCCGGGCCGGCGTGAACACCTCGAGGAACTGGCCGGCCGACATCCCGTCGGGATGGGCGGTCGGGGTGGCCAGGGAGAACAGGTTCGTCACGTTGACGAAGCGGACCTTGAGCTCGGGCACCTCCTCGCGGAGGAGGCTCGCCGTGGCCAGCAGCTCGATCGTCGGGATCGTGCCGCAGCTGGCCAGGACGAGGTCGGGCTGGCCGTCGTCGTTGTTGCTCGCCCAGTCCCAGACGGACGCGCCGGCCTTGACGTGCGCGCGGGCGTCGTCGATCGACAGCCACTGCGGGAGCGGAAGCTTGGAGGCGATGACCAGGTTGATGCACCCGGTCGCCTCGAGGCAGTGCTCCATGGTGGCCAGGAGGGTGTTCCCATCCGGCGGGACGTAGACGCGGGCGCTCTCTTCTCGACGGTTGAGCATCGAGTTGATGAAGCCCGGCATCTGGTGCGAGTAGCCGTTGTGGTCCTGGCGCCAGCCCTCCGAGGTGAGGAGGTAGTTGAGCGACGAGACCGGCTCGCGCCACGGCGCCTCCTCGCGCGACATCTTGAGGAACTTGCCGTACTGGTTGACCATGCCGTCGACGATCGGGATGAACGCCTCGTAGCAGGGGAAGACCCCGTGGCGACCGGTGAGGACGTAGCCCTGGAGCCAGCCCTGGCAGTTGTGCTCGGAGAGGACCTCCATGATGCGACCGTCGTGGGAGTGTCCGACGTCGATCGCGTCGAGCGGCCACTGCCAGGCGTGGTTCTCCACCTCGAACACGGCGCCGAGCCGGTTCGAGGCGACCTCGTCCGGGCAGACGATGCGGAAGTTGGCCGCGTCGCGGTTGCGCTCGAAGATCTGGGCGAGATAGCCGCCGAGCACGCCGAGCGAGCTCTCGATCGCGCCGCCCGGCCGATCGAGGGCGATCGCGTGGTCGTCGAGGTCGGGCAGGTCGAGCGGCACCCGCTGGCTCCCGCCGTTGACGTGGGGGTTCGCCCCCATCCGCAGCTCGCCGGTCGGGCACATCGCCGCCACGGCGGGGACCGGGGCACCGTTCTCGTCGAAGAGCTCGTCGATGTCGTAGGAGCGCAGCCAGTCCTCGAGCGCCTTCAGGTGGACGGGGTTGGTGCGAGCCTGCATCGCCGGGACCTGGTGGGCCCGGGCCGTGCCCTCGACCTGGAGGCCGTCGAGCTCGTGGATCCCGGTCCACCCCTTGGGGGAGCGGACGATCAGCATCGGCCAGGCCGGCCGCGCCGGCGGGTTGCCCTCGCGGGCCGCCGTCTGGATCGCGCGGATCTCGGCGTAGGCGGTGTCCAAGGCGGTCGCCATCGCCGCGTCGAGGTCGTCGCCGTCGACGATCAGGGGGTGCCAGCCGTAGCCCTCGAAGAGCTTGGTCAGCTCTTCGTCGCTCATCGAATGGAAGATCGTCGGGTTGGCGATCTTGTAGCCGTTGAGGTGGAGCATCGGCAGCACGGCGCCACAGGTCGCCGGATCGAGGAACTTGTTCGAGTGCCAGGCGCCGGCCGTCGGGCCGGTCTCGGCCTCGCCGTCGCCGACGATGCAGGCGACGATCAGGTCGGGGTTGTCGAGCGCCGCGCCGAAGGCGGTGGCCAGGGCGTAGCCGAGCTCGCCGCCCTCGTGGATCGTCCCCGGGACGATCGGGGCGATGTGGCTCGGGAAGCCGCCGGGCCAGGAGAACGACCGCACGAGGCGGCCGAGGCCGGCGTCGTCGCGGGTGATCTCGGGCTTGACGTCCTCGAGACAGCCGTCGAGCCAGAGGTTGGCCAGGTTGGCCGGCGCCCCGTGCCCGGGGCCGGTGACCAGGAGCATGCTGGCGCCCGTGTCGAGGATCAGGCGGTTGATCCCGGCGTACATCAGGTTGATCCCCGGAACCGTCCCCCAGTGGCCGAGCAGGCGGTGCTTGATGTGCTCGGGCTTCAGCGGCTCCCGGAGGAGATGGTTGTCTTGCAGGTAGATCATCGCCGCCGCGATGTAGTTGGCCGCCCGGCGGTACCGCGCGAGGTTCGCGACGACGTCGGAGCTGGGCGCCTGGCTTACGGACACTATGGCCTCCAAGATTCTGTGCCGGAGTATGGAACGTAACCTGCCGGGACTGCATGTTGCAAGGGGCACGGGCCAAACCTGTCGGCCGTCGCGAACCGGCGGGGAGGAGCACCCGCGCCGGCCCGAGGGAGAAGTCCCGCGATTCCTCGGGACGCATGGCAGCCCGCGGAGCGCTGGGCGCAATCGACGAGGCCGCCCGACCTGCGCTGCCGTCTTGGCGAACCGGACCGGCGCATCCCACACATGGCGATGAGTCTAAGGCCTCGTCAAGATCCGGGACCCACCCGCCGGCCGCCGGGCGGCGGTTTGACCTGCGGGCGCCGGTTCGGCGAAGATGCTCGGATGACATCGTCCCGAGCCGGCGGCGGGCACGGCCGCCGCTTCGCCGCGTGAGCGTCCCGGGCGCCCGGGGCGGCGCCCTCGGAGCGCGGCGCAGCCTCTCGCAGGTCCTCGGACGCAACGTCTACGTCACGGCGACCGAGCCACGGTCCGGCAAGTCCCTGGTCGCCCTCGGCCTGATGGACATGCTGTTCTCGATGGTCGGCAACGTCGGCTTCTTCCGGCCGATCGTCCCGGCGGCCGGGGTCCCCGACCCGGAGATCGAGCTCTTCCGCAGCCGCTACCGGCTCGAGGCGTCCTACGCCGACATGCACGCCCTCGACCTGGCCGAGGCGAGCGAGCTGATCGCCGACGGCCAGCAGCAGGAGCTCGAGAAGCGCGTCGTCAACGCCTTCAAGGCGCTCGAGCGCCAGTGCGAGTTCGTCGTCTGCGAGGGCACCGACTTCAGCGGGGCGGCCCCGGGCCTCGACTTCGAGTTCAACGCCCAGCTGGCCGCCCAGCTCGCCTGCCCGGTGCTCGTGGTGCTCCGGGGGACGACCCCGGGGGACAGCGCCACCGCCGTGCGGGTCGCCTACGAGACGCTCGCCCGCAAGGGCTGCGAGCCGGTCGGGGTGATCGTCAACCGCGTGCCGCCGGCGGTGGCCGCCGAGGTCGCCGCGCGGGTCGCCCCCCGCGACGAGGACGAGCTCGTCTTCGTCCTGCCCGAGAACGGGGAGCTGGCCTGCCCGACGGTGGCCGAGGTCGCCGCGGCGCTCGACGCCCACGTCCTGGCCGGCGGCCCGGGGCTCCAAGGCCGCGAGGTGCGCGACACGACGGTGGCGGCGATGAGCGCCGAGCACTTCATCGAGGACCTCGTCGACGGGACGCTGGTGATCGTGCCCGGCGACCGGCCGGACATCGTCATCGCGAGCCTCGCCTGCACCCTCTCGCCGACCTTTCCGGCGATCGCCGGGATCGTCCTGACCAGCGGCTACGCCGTCGCCCCGGCGGTCGGGCGCCTGCTCGAGGACGCGCCGTTCGCCGTGCTCCAGGTGGCGGCCGGGACCTACGCGACGGCCACCGCGGTCCACGCCGTCCGGCCGGTGATCACCGCCGCCGACGATCGGAAGATCGCCACGGCGATCGGCGTGTTCGAGGCCGGGGTCGACACGGCGGCCCTCCGGCAGCGGATCGCCCTGGCCCGGTCGCGCTCGAAGCGGATGACGCCGATCATGTTCGAGTACGAGCTGATCGAGCGGGCCAAGTCGGCGCCGCGGCGGATCGTCCTGCCCGAGGGCGAGGACGAGCGGGTCCTGCGGGCGGCGGACATCCTCCTGCGCCGGCGAGTCGTCGAGCTGACGATCCTCGGTGACGAGCGGGACACCCGGGCCCGGGCGGCCGCGCTCGGCCTCGATCTCGCGGGCGCCGAGGTCGTCGATCCGCTGAGCGCCAGCGTGCGCGACGAGTACGCCCACGTCTACCACGAGCTCCGCCGGCACAAGGGCGTCACCGAGGAGCTGGCCCGCGACGTCATCGGCGATCCGAGCTACTTCGCGACGATGATGGTCCACCGGGGGGCGGCCGACGGGATGGTGTCGGGGGCGGCGCACACGACCGGGGACACGATCCGGCCGGCGTTCGAGATCATCAAGGTCAGCCCGGGGAGCGCGCTCGTATCGAGCGTGTTCTTCATGTGCCTGGCCGATCGGGTGCTGGTCTACGGGGACTGCGCGGTCAACCCCCAGCCGGACAGCGAGGGGCTGGCCGAGATCGCCATCAGCTCGGCCGAGACGGCGCGGAGCTTCGGGATCGACCCGTACGTGGCGATGCTCTCCTACTCGACGGGGAGCTCGGCCAAGGGGGAGCGGGTCGACGCCGTCCGGCGAGGGACGGAGATCGCGCGCGAGCGCCGGCCCGACCTCAAGATCGACGGACCGATCCAGTACGACGCGGCCGTCGACGCGAGCGTGGCGGCGGCCAAGCTGCCCGGGAGCGACGTCGCCGGCCGGGCCACGGTGTTCATCTTCCCGGACCTCGACACCGGCAACGTCGCCTACAAGGCGGTGCAACGGTCGGCTCACGCGGTCGCCGTCGGCCCCGTCCTCCAGGGGCTGCGCAAGCCGGTCAACGACCTCAGCCGGGGGTGCAGCGTGACGGACATCATCAACACGGTCGCGATCACCGCGATCCAGGCCGCCCAGGGAGGCGACGCATGAGCGGAATCGACGACCTCGTGGCCGGCAACGCCGAGTACGCGGCGGGCCCCGACCACCCCCGCCTCGACGCGCGTCCGGCGCGCCACCTGGCCATCGTCACGTGCATGGACGCCCGGATCGACGTCTACGCGGCGCTCGGGCTCGAGAACGGCGAGGCCCACATCCTGCGCAACGCGGGCGGGGTGATCACCGACGACGTGATCCGGTCGCTGGCCATCTCCCAGCGCCGGCTGGGGACGCGGGAGATCGTCCTGATCCACCACACCCGCTGCGGCATGCAGACGATCACCGACGACGGGTTCCGGGCCGAGCTCCAGGAGGCCACGGGGCTGGCGCCGTCGTTCGCGATCGAGTCGTTCACCGACGTCGACGCCGATGTCCGGCAGTCGCTCGCCCGGGTCCGGCGCTCGCCCTTCCTCCTGCACACCGGCGCCGTCCGGGGCTTCGTCTACGACGTGGACACCGGGCTCCTGCGCGAGGTCAGCCCGGCCTGAGCCTACCCGACGAGGGTGACCCCTCCCCCGCCGCCGCCGCCGCCGCCACCGCCGCCCCCGCCGCCGCTCGGGGCCGGAGTGGGCGCCGGGGTCGGCGCCGGGGTCGGCGTGACGGCCCCGCCACCGCCGGTCGCCGGGGCCGGCGCGGCCACGGGCGGGGGCGTGCGCAGGGCCGGGAGGGCCGCCGGAGCGGCGAGCGCCGGAACCCCGCCGCCGGCGCGGGCGCCCAGGCTCAGGGGCGCGATCGCGCTCGCCCCGGAGGAGGCCACCGAGCGGCTGGAGTGGGCGGCGAGGTAGGCGGCGGCGAAGGCGCCGGCGGCGAGCAGGGCGACCAGCCCGATGCGCAGCGGCTGGGTCACGTGCAGGCGACCTTCGGCGTCCGCGAGCCGGGCTCGAGGCAGCGGCTGACCTTGGTGAAGTTGCCGCGCCGGATCCGGTACTCGATGTAGGCGCCGATCGCGCTCGGGGCGGTGACGAAGATCTCGAGCTTGGCGCCCGCGGCGAGCCGGGTGCCGCCGAGGCCGGGGAAGCTGACCGTCTTGGCCGCCTTGGCCTGGGGGCGGCAGCCCCGGGTGCAGCGGACCTCGACGCGGGTGCCGCGGGGGGCGTTGACCGCGAGGCTCTTGACCCGGATCCCGGTCGGGAGGGCCTGGGCGATCAGCGTGGCGTCGGCGCTGATCCGGGCGACCTGGGGGACGAAGTCGAAGAGGAACTCGAGCATCCCGGTGGCGCCGTTGACCCCGCCGATCTGGACGGTGTAGTGCTTGCCGGCGAGGACCGGGGCGTCGAGCTCCTGGGTCATCGCGCTCAGGTTGGGCACGCACCGGCGGGCCGTCAGGTCGGGGAGGAGCGTATTGAGGTCGAACGGGATCAGCGAGATCACGTTGTCGTAGCCGGAGGTCCGCAGGCGGACGAGGCCGCTGGCGTCGGGGTGGAAGTCGTACCAGACGGTCGCGCCGTAGTTGACGCCCTGGCAGGCGGTCGGCTCGGCCGGGCCGCCGGGCATCGGGCTGAGGATGTTGGTCTGGACGGTGGCCCCGGTGGTGTCGCGGAGGTCGCGGAGGGTGTCCGTGCGGTTGAGCTTGGTGCCGGGATTGTTGAGCCGCAGCGAGCTGAGGTAGTCGTCGTTGATCGGCGCGGCCAGGGCCGGGGCGGCCAGCCAGAGGAGGCCGAGCACTCCGGCGAGCGCGACGGCGACCCGCCCGGCGGGGCGGCGGCGATTTCCTTCCCGCATCAGATCACCTATCCTCGTTGGGTCGGGCGAGACGAACACTTTCCCACAAATTCCCCCCCGCGCAACCCACAAGAGCGACCGCCGCCAATGAACGACCGACCAGACGAGCTGGGCGCCGGCGACTACGTCGGGCCCTACCGGATCGAGTCCGAGCTCGGCGTGGGCGGAATGGGCCGGGTCTACAAGGCCCACGGCCCGGACGGGCAGGTCGTGGCCCTGAAGATGGTCAAGTCGGACCTGGCCGCCGACACCGTCTTCCGCAAGCGCTTCGAGCGCGAGGCGCGGATCGCCCAGCAGGTGACCGACGCCCACGTGGTGCCGGTGCTCGACACGGGCGAGCACGACGGGATCCCCTACCTGACCCAGCGCTTCGTGGGCAGCGGGTCGCTGGCCGACCGGCTCGAGCGCAAGGGGACCCTGGCGATCGACGAGGCGCTGCGGATCTGCGCGGAGACGGCCGCCGGGCTCGACGCCCTCTGCTCGGCCGGGCTCGTCCATCGGGACGTCAAGCCGGGCAACGTCCTCCTCGACGAGCACGACACGGCCTACATCACCGACTTCGGCCTGGCCAAGGACAGCCAGGGGAGCGTCCTCACCCGCCCGGGCCAGGCGCTCGGCTCGCTCGACTACATGGCGCCCGAGCAGATCCGGGGCGAGGACGTCACCGGCGCGTCCGACGTCTACGCCCTGGCCTGCGTGATGGTCGAGTGCCTGACCGGCGCCCCGCCCTTCGCCGACCGCCAGGGCATGCGGGTCCTCTGGGCCCATCTGCAGGACGAGCCGCCGAATCCGTGCGACCTGCGCCCGGACCTCCCGCCGGCCCTCGGCACGGTGATCGTCCAGGCGATGCACAAGGAGCCGGCCGACCGACCGCAGACCGCCGGCGAGTTCGCCCGCCAGGCACTCGCCGCCGCCGGCCTCGAGTAGGCGCCGCTCAGCCGGCGGGGACGAGCTCGGCGCCGAGCGCGGCCAGCACCGGGGCGAGCGGGGTGAAGCACATGCGGAGGTGGAGGAGCCGGAAGAGCGGGCCGGTGAGGGCGAGCGTGGCGATCCCGACCGCCTGTACCGTGCCGTCGGGGGCGGGCGCCGTGTAGACCGGGGCGCCGCTGTCGCCGGCGCGGGCGGGCATCGTCGCGCAGCGGACGACCTTGTGCTCGACCGACCCGACCAGCCGCTCGAGCCGGGTGGCGGCGGGGCCGGCGACGATCTGGCCGCACTGGTCGGGGCCGCTGGTGCGGCCGGAGAAGCAGACCCGGCTCCCGGGATAGGGGGCGGCGGCGCCGGCGACGAACCACGGCGGTCGCGAGGTGCCCCGGTCGATGACGTCGCTGGCCGGGACGAGCGGCCCGGCGGGCACGGGAGCGACGAGGGCGTCGAGCTCGGTCGTGCGCTCGAGGTTCCGCTCGACCCGGCCGAGCACGGTCCCGGTCTGCGGCCGGCGGCGCAGGGCGACGTTGCGCCGGTTGGTCGTGCCGTTGGCCAGGAGGCCGCCGCAGTGGCCGGCGGTCAGCCCGGCGAGGCGCCCGTCGAGGCGGATGAGGAACGACGACGTGCAGAGGGCGGCGGACCGGAGCGGGACGTTCGGCCGGAGCGCCTGGCGGGCGAAGATGAGCTCGCGCCCGGCCGCCCAGCCGTCGAGGCTCGGCGCGGCGCCGGGAAAGCGGAAGCGGACGGCGTCGAGGCCGCGGGTGGCGACCAGGTCGTAGGCGAGCCGGTCACGGGTCGAGAGGGCCCGCAGGGGCGTCCACCCGGCGGCGCCGAGGACCCCTGCGGCGCCGGCGGCCGGGGCGGCGGCGAGGGCGGCGGCGAGGGCCTGAGCCTCGGGGCAGCCGGGGCCGCTGACGTCGACGATCGTCGCGCCGGCGACCGCCGGGCACGACGTGTAGACGCCGGCGGCGGCGAACGCGCCGGGCGCGGCGGCGGCGAGCAGCCCGGCGACCACGACCAGGCAGGCGGCCACCGCGGCGAGGCGGGCGGCGTCGGCGGCCGAGCGGGACAGTTGCGCCAAGGCCACGCCGGCCATCGTGACAGGCGGGCGCCCCGGGCGCCGCAGGCGGCGCGCGAGCGCCGGACCGGCCCGGAGCCGGCCAGCGGCGACGGCCCGTCGCTGCGCCTCGGTCGCCGGCGCCCGGCGCTGTCTTCGGCGGGCGCCGCCGACTCGACGGTCGCGATCGCGGCCGGCGGCGCCGGGCTCGCCGTCTCAGGCGTCCGCGACCAGGGCACCAACCGGCGAGGCGGCCCGCTTTCGCGCGACCGGGTTGGTCGACGTCGGGCCCAGGGCCCCGGCGCCGGGCGGCCGACCGCCGCGCGGCATGTCCGTCGCGCCCGGCCGGCGTCGATCGGCACGGGCCCCGAGAAGACCCGACCCTCCGCGTGCGGCGTCCCGCTCAGGCCCAGGCGACGCTGAAGAGCTCGTGCTCGCCATGGACGCCGCGGAAGTAGAACTCGCCGCGGGAGTCGAAGCGGAAGCTCGGGTCGGTCTCGGTGTACTCCTTGACCGCCACGGAGATGAGGATCTCGCCGCCGCGGGCCTGGTCGGCGATCCGGGCGGCGAGGACGATGTTGCGCCCGTAGACGGCTTCGCCGCTCGAGATGACGAAGCCGCTGTGGAGCCCGGCCCGGAGGCGCAGCCGGCCGACCCCGTCGACCTCGAGCTCGTCGAACGTCTTCTGCAGGTCGATCGCGCAGCGCAGGCCGGCGTGGGAGCTGGTGAAGCTGGCCATCACGGCGTCGCGCTCGACCTTGACGACCTCGCCGTCGTAGCGCTGGACGACCTTCTCGACGAGGGTCCGGTGGTTGCGCAGGAGCTCGGCGGCGCGCTCGTCGCCGAGCCGCTTGGTGATCGCCGGGCAGTCCTCGAGGTCGGTGAGGAGGATGGTGACCGCGCCGTCGGGCGAGCTCATCGCTCCGATCGCGAACGGGGTCTCGCCCAGGGCGTCGGCGATCACGTCGAGTGAGGTGAGTTCCATGGTCAGTAGGGGGGCTGCTCAGAGTACCAGCGGCCGAGCACCTGGAAGGCCGCCCAGAAGGCGCGCTTGGCGCGCTCCTCGTCGAGGGCGGTGTCGATGTTGGGGACGTAGAGGGCGGCCATCGACGGCGTCAGCTCCTGGACCTCGCCGATCTCCGCCTCGAGCGTCCGGCTGAGGGGGACGTCGAGGTCGTTGATCGTCTCGAGCGCGTCCTCGCCCATGACGACCAGGATCTTCGGGGCGACGATGGCCAGCTCGTCGAGCAGGCGGGCGACGCAGGCCGGATCGGCGAGGGCGGTGTCGGTCACCGGGCACTTGACGGCGAGGGTTCCGTAGACGGCGAGGGGGTCGATCTGGAGCCGCCGCAAGGACTTCATCAGGGCGTTCCCCGACCGCCCGTAGAAGGCGACGCCCTCCTCGATCTCGGCCGGCCTCGGGGCGTACTTGACCATGAAGATGTCCGCCTGGGGGTGACCGGACCCGAGGACGGGCATCACCTGGCCGCGCGGGCAGCCGGGACAGGCCTGGATCTCCCGAGTCAGCGTGTTCAGCTCGCGGATCGCGCGCTCTAGATACTTCTCGCGGATCTCGTCGTCGGTGGCCGGCATGCGCCCGATCTCTTTTGACCGGGGCTCGGCTTGTCCTTGGCCGTGCATCAGGACTTGCGCATCGCCCGGCGGACCCGCCGCTCCCTCCGCGCCCGGCGGGCGCCGGGGGGAGTGGCCTTGGTCTCGAGGAACTTCAACGCCTGGACGTAGAGGAGGCTGGTCGGCTTGGTGACGATGTCGGCGTCGCGCAAAGACTCGAGGAACTCGGCCGGCCCGTCGAAGTCGCGCATCCGGATCCGGACCGAGCCGAGCCCGGCGGCGACGTGGGAGTCGGACCCGGCGCCGGCGATGATCCGGTACTTGGCCGCGAAGCGGGCGGCCTCCTCGTTGAACGATCCGATCGCCACCCGGGGATTGAACACCTCGATGGCGTCGACCTCGTCGAGGATGGTCAGGAGGTGCTCGTAGTCGGGGACGGAGTGCATCCGGTCGAACGGGTGGGGGACGTAGACGAGGCCGCCCTGGGCGTGGATCTCGGCGACCGTCTCGGCCAGCGACAGCCCGCGGGGGATCTTCCGCTCGATGAACAGCCCGATCACCTCGCCCTGGGCGGCCGTCTTGACCTCCTCGGCGACGATCACCTTGATCCCCTCGGCCTTGGCGGCGGCCTCGAGGGCCCCGGAGACCTCGTTGTGGTCGGTGATGGCGATCGCCCCGAGCCCCTGCTCGATCGCCGTGGCCAGGAGCACCTCGACCGGGGTGGCGCAGTCGGGCGAGTGGTCGGTGTGCATGTGGAGGTCGACGTCGATCAGCGGGCGCGTCGAGATCCGCCGGCGGACCTCCGGGTCGCCGCGGGTGTCGTGGCGGCGGGCGGCCACCCGGGCGTAGACCTCCTCGAACTCGCCGGCCGCCCGGGCCCAGGCGAGCTCGGCGCGCAGCCGGGCGCCGGCCTCGCCCAGGCGCCGCCGGAGGCCGGCGTCGACGAGCAGGCGGTCGAGCTGGGCGGTGAGCGTGTCGACGTCCCCGGGCTCGAAGAACAGCCCGCGCTCGCCGTCGGCGAGGACCTCCTCGTAGACCGCGACCCGGGAGGCGAGCGGGACCGCGCCGGCGGCGATCGCCCGGAGGAGGAGCTCGGGGGCCGGGGCCTGGCCGTCGGAGGCGCAGACGAGGATCCCGGCGCCGGCGAGCAGCCCGTCGCGGTCGACCTCGCCGGGCCCGACGAAGCGGACGCGCTCGCGCAGGGAGGCCCGCAGCTGGGCCGGGGACGGGCGCGGGCTGACCACCGTCGCCCGCCAGCCGCCGGCCTCGTCGAGGCGGCGCAGGCCCCGAAGGAAGAGCCGCAGGGCCCCGCGCTCCTCCTCGTCGAAGTACACGAGATGGACCGGCTCCGCGCCGGGTGATGCTTGGGAGCGGTGGTCGCGGGCCGGAAGGTCGGCGCCGGGCGTGATCACCCGGTAGTCGGCCGGGAAGTGCTTGGCCATGATCGCGGCGGTGGCGGCGAAGCTGGCGGTGCGGGCGTCGAGGCGGCCGAAGAAGAGCTCGACGAAGCGGCGGGCGACCTGGGTGGAGACGAGGAGGTCGTCGGGGGCGTGGAAGCTGCCGATGTTCAGGGAGCGGGAGTGGCGCAGGGCGGCGCTGGCCAGGCTCGGGGCGAACGGCTCGTGGACGTGGACGAAGTCGAGGGGGACGAGGGTGAGGAGCTCCTCGACCGTGCGGGCGACGTCGACCGGGAGGCTGGCCTGGCGGCGGCCGGCCGGTCCGGGGACGGCGATCACCTCGCCGGCGGCGAACAGGGCCGGCTCGCCCCCCGCCGCGCCGAGCAGCCCGTCCGGCCGGTCGCGCGCGCTCCGCAGGTCCTGGCGGGAGGCCCGGACGAGCCGGGGGGACTCCGACGGGGCGACGATCAGCACCCGGTGCCCGCGCCGGCCGAGCTCGGCGGCCAGGCAGCCGATGTAGACGTTGAGCTCCGAGCGCATCTCCCACGGGTGGGGGGTGACCTGGGCGATCGAGAGGCTCGGCTCCATCCAGGGCAAGCATAGGCGGGGCCGGCCGGCGGCCGGCTCGGGGCCCGCCCGTCCGCCGCCTGGGCGGCCGCGGCCGGGTCGAGCGCTTCGCGGCGACCGAGCGCCGGGGCCTCGCCCTCCGGCTCGCGTCCTACGCCCGGCTCTGACCTGAGCCGGCCGGTCAGTCGACCGTGCCGGCCGGGGCCTCGGCCGGCGCGACGACGGCCGGCTTGCCGCCGTACTCGGCGATGAACGCCTCGGTCGCGTCCCGGGCCTGGTCGTCCGGGCGCTGGTTGTGGGGCGACTTCATCAGGTAGGAGCTCGGCCCGTCGATCTGGCCGCCGAGGCCGTGGTTGAGGGCGAGCTTGCAGCAGCGGACGGCGTCGATCACGATCCCCGCCGAGTTCGGCGAGTCCCAGACCTCGAGCTTCAGCTCGAGGTTCAGCGGCACGTCGCCGAACGCCTGCCCCTCGACCCGGATGTGGGCCCACTTGCGGTCGGTCAGCCACGGCACGTAGTCGGAGGGGCCGATGTAGACGTCCTCGGCCGGGAGCTGGTGGTCCATGATCGACGTGACGGCGTTGGTCTTCGAGATCTTCTTCGACTCGAGCCGCTCGCGCTCGAGCATGTTGTAGAAGTCCATGTTCCCGCCGACGTTCAGCTGCGAGGTCCGGAGCATCTTCACGCCCCGGTCGGCGAACAGCCGGGCCAGGGTCCGGTGGACGATCGTCGCGCCGACCTGCGACTTGATGTCGTCGCCGACGACCGGGAGGCCGGCCTTCTGGAAGCGCTTGTCCCAGTAGTCCTCGCGGGCGATGAACACCGGGATGCAGTTGACGAAGCCGCACCCGGCCTCGAGGATCTGCTCGACGTACCACTTGGTCGCCTGCTCGGACCCGACCGGGAGGTAGGAGACGACGACGTCGGTGCGCGTCGCCTTCAGGATGTCGACGATGTCGGCCGTCGGGCCCGGGGCCTTCTCGATCTTCTCCTTGAGGTACTTGCCGAGGCCGTCGTGGGTCATCCCCCGGTGGACGGGGACGCCGAGCTCGGCCGGGACCTCGGCGAACTTGATCGTGTTGTTCTGCCCCGACCAGATCGCCCGGCCGAGATCCTTGCCGACCTTCTCCTTGTCGATGTCGAAGGCGGCGGTGAACTCGATGTCCCGGACGTGGTAGCCGCCCAGGTCGACGTGCATCAGGCCCGGGACCTGGAGGTCCGGGTCGGCGTCGCGGTAGTGGTGGACGCCCTGGACGAAGCTGTTGGCGCAGTTGCCGACCCCGATGATCGCCACCCGGACCTTGTCCGGTTGATGGCGCGCGGCGCCGTTGCTCGTGCTGGAAGCCTTGCCGTTGGTCTTGCTCACGTTTGGGTGATCCCTTCTTGAATGCGTTGCCTCAGCTACACGGACGGGGGCGTTCGATTACACCCGTTGGTGTCGATCAGGCGGTGGTCGAGAGCGCCTGGCGGACGTGGAAGATCCGCTGGCCGACCGTGATCGCGCTCAGCGCGGCCAGCACGTAGACGGCCGGCTCGAGCAGCTGGAAGTCGCCGAGCGAGGCGCCCCGGGCGAAGACGAGGCCGGCCGAGAGGATCACGACCCGGACCGCCCGGTTGGCGATGCCCACCTTGCACTCGACCCCGAGCGCCTCGGCCCGAGCCCGGGTGTAGGAGACCATCAGCGAGGCGAGCACCGCGATCACCACGGCCGCCGTCGCCGCCTGGTTGTGCTCGCGGACGAAGTTGACCGCGACCGCGGTCAGGACGATCCCCTCCTCGCAGCGGTCGAGCGTCGAGTCGAGGAACGCCCCGAACGGCGTCCCCTTGCCCGACATGCGCGAGTAGCGGCCGTCGAGGGTGTCCATGATCGAGCCGACGATGAAGGCGACGCCGCCGAGGAAGAAGTACTCCTGCCAGACGAGCACGGCGGCGACCACGTTGAGCGCGAGTCCGGTCAGGGAGATGGCGTTCGGGGTCAGCCGGGACTCGATCAGCCGGCTGCGCATGATCTCGCGCGCGTCGCCCGAGCTGCGGGACGGCCGCGGCCGCGGGCGCGGTGGGGCCTCGAGCGGGGTCACGTGAGGCTGACCGCCGGGGCCGACCCGAAGTTCCAGGCGTGGGGCCGCAGGCGTCCGAGGCGGGCGGCGACGTAGGCCGAGAGGGCCGCGGTCAGGGCGCCGAGGATCGCGTCGGCGAGGAAGTGGTTGGCGGTGGCCACCGTGACGAACGTGATGACGAATGGGTAGCAGACCCAGAAGACGCGCACCGCCCGGTGGCGGGCCAGGCGGGCCAGGGGCCAGCCGAGCATGAGGGCGAAGGCCACGTGCATCGACGGTATCGCGGCGTACGGGTTGAACAGCGCGTTGACCGAGGCGGTCGTCGCCGGGACGCCGGTGAAGTCGGCGACCGAGTCGAAGAATCCCCACTCCGGGAGGAAGCGGGGCGGGGCCGTCGGGAAGGCGACGTAGCCGACGAGGGCGATGGCCATGGCCACCATCAGCATGTTCCGGACGAAGTAGAAGTGCCGGTTGTGGAACATGTAGAGGTACAGGAGGACCCCGATCAGGACGGAGCTCTGGGCGGTGATGTAGAGCCAGGTCGACGCCTCCATCAGCAGGTGGCTGCCCGAGGCCCAGGCCTGGACGCTCGGCTCGATGAAGAAGTGGAGCGTCCGCTCGACGTTGATCAGCTCCCGGGCGTGCTGGAAGGCGGCCGCCGTGCGCGAGTCGGCCAGGCCGCGCACGAGCCGGTAGAGCATGTAGGCGCCGCCGAACAGCAGCAGCTGGCGGACGATGTCCAACCAACCGTGCGGCAGGATGCGCGCACGGAGGGAGCCGGGGCGGATCAGCATCGCAGGATCCAGATCCTATCCTGCCCCGCCGGCGGGTCGGCCGGCCGCGGCCTCGCCGCAGCCACCGCCCCCGCGCAGGCGCCGCAGGAGGTCGAGACGGACGCCGATCCGAAGCGTCCCCGGGCCGGCGGCGGTGACCGCGGTGAAGCCGTCCGGGGCCGGGCGGACGCAGCCTCCGGGGGGCGCGGTCCAGTAGTCGGTGAAGCGCAGGCGCACGCGGCTCGTCCCGCCCCGGGCGAAGCGGAGCGTGAACCCGTCGGGGCCGAGCGCGGTCAGGCGGGCCGGGGGGGAGGCGAGCGCCGGGGCCCCGGCGACGGCGTAGACCCGCCAGTGGGCGAGCCGGGCCACCGGGCGCAGGAACGGCTGGCCGGCTCCGATCAGCGCCGCCTCCGCCCGGGCCGAGTAGTCGAGCCGGACGTCGGGCAGGGCGACGTAGGCCACCGCGGTCGCGCGCAGCCAGCCGGCGTAGGCGGCGGCGCTCAGGCCAGGACGGTAGAACAGGCCGTTCTCGGCGATGTCGAGCTGGCGCTCCCAGCCCCGGGCGAGGGCGACGCGCGGGGCCAGCAGCGCCGCCTCCCAGTGCTCGCGGGTGAACGGGACCTCGACCCGGCCGGGGCGGCCGGCCAGGAAGCGCTCGAGCGGCGCGTAGTAGGCCGCCCGGGTCGACGGGTCCCCGTGGGCGACGATCACGTCGCGGATCGGGGCCTGGAGCTGCCAGTAGGCGAGCGGGAGCGCGAGCAGCCCGAGCGCCCGGCGGCGGTCGGGGCCGAGGGCGGCGGCGGCGAGCGGGCCGGCGAAGAGCGCGCCGAGGCGCACGACGTTCCCACCGACCGGCGTCGGCACGGCGAAGGAGGCGACGCAGGCCGCCGCGTAGAGGCCGATCCCGGGGCGCAGAGCCGGGGCGAGGGCGGCGAGGACGAGGAGCAGGGCGAGGGCCGGCCAGAAGCTCGACGGGGCGAACGGCTCGTACCCCGGGGTCGGGAAGGCGAGGGCGAGGACGCCGGCCGGGAGGAGGCCGGCCGCGGCCAGGGCCAGGCGCGCCGGCGCGGATCGCCGGCCGGGGGCCGGGGCCCCGGCGAGGGCGGCGAGGGCGAGGAAGGCGCCGGTCAGGGGGCTGGCCAGGGCGCTGGCCGCGGCCAGGGCGAGCGCCGCCGCCGCCGACGCCCGGCCCGGGCGGCGGGCGGCGAGCAGGGCGGCGAGTCCGAGCGCGACGCCGAGCGTGAAGGCGATCCGTCCCGAGCCGAGCGAGACGCCGACGCCTCCGGCGAACCAGAGCGCCGCCGCCGGGCGCTCGCGCCCGACCAGGCGGGCGAACAGGACCGCGGCCGCGATGGCGGCCACCGCTCCCAAGAGACGGACTCCGAGCGCGGCCCCCAACGGTCCGAGCAGCAGGCTGTAGCCCAGCGGGAGGTAGCCGGCGTACCACTGCGGGTCGTAGACGACGAAGCCGTGGTCGGAGAAGAGCCCGGCTCGGTAGACCGCGGTCGCCAGGTCGGCGCTCGGCGGCTGCCAGATCAGGTAGGCCGCGGCGAAGGCGCCGGTGAGCACCGGCGCGGCCCAGGCGGCGGCGGGGCGGGGGCGGACTACGACTCGAGGAAGGCGACGACGCGCTCGACCAGGTCCGGGCGGTCGAGCCAGGGGTAGTGGCCGGCGTCGGGGAGGACGAGGATCTCGGCCTCGCCGCCCAGCGCCTCGGCGTACGCGTCGGCGTACGCAGGCGGGAAGTACGGATCCCGCTCGCCCCAGACGACCAGGGCCGGCGCGTCGATCTCGCCGAGTCGGGTCCCGGCGGCCGCGAGGGCCTCGGCCGAGGCGCTGCGATGGAGCCGGAGCATCGCCCGCTGGGTCCCGTGATCGAAGTGGTCGAGCAGGGAGCGGAAGTGCTCCTCTGGGAGCGGGGTGACGTTGACCGTGCGGGAGAGGCGGCGGACGACCCGCTCGGTCATCGAGCCCATGGCGATCTCGCCGACCCCCGCCCGGCGCCAGGCGCGGGCCAGGCGGTGCCACTCGTAGCCCGGGAGGAGGGGGACGGCGTCGAGTATCACCAGGCGGGAGATCCGCTCCGGGAAGCGCTGGGCGAAGGCCAGGCCGACGGCCCCGAGGTCGTGGACCACCAGGTTGATCCGGTCGACCTCGAGCATGTCGAGGAAGCGCTCGACGAACCGGTCGTAGCCGTCGATCGAGTAGTCGAAGCTGTTCGGCTTGCCCGACCGGCCGAAGCCCGGCAGGTCGGGGGCGATCCCGCCGCCGAGGGCGAGGAAGGGCGTCCAGTCGTCGGCGCTGGCCGGGGCGCCGTGCACGTAGAGCGAGGGGACCCCGTCGGACGGCGCGCTCCGCCAGAACACGGGGAGGCCGTCGATCTCGGCGGTCTCCGACTCGTAGCTGGACGGGAGTCCGTCGAGCTCAGCCTGGTGTTCCTCGACGGCCGGCATCCCAGGCGCGAGGATAGCGGCCGTGAAACCAGCCATCGCCGCCGGAGCCTGGACCCCTCCGACCCGCGCCCGGGTCCGGCGCGTCCGCGATCGGCTGCGCCGCCGCTACGGCATCCCCGGCGCCCGCCCGCACGGCCGGCCGCTCGACGAGCTGATCCTCACCGTCCTCTCCCAGAGCACCAACGACCGCAACCGGGACGTCGCCTTCCAGCGCCTGCGCGAGCGCTTCCCGAGCTGGGAGGCGGCGCGGGACGCCCCGCTCGGCGCGGTCGAGGAGGCGATCCGCCCGGGCGGGATCTCCCAGGTCAAGTCGGCGCGCATCCAGGCCATCCTCCGGGCGATCGGCGACCCGCTGACCCTCGACTGGCTGGGCGACGCTCCGGTCGCCGCGGCCCGCGACTACCTGTGCGCGCTCCCGGGGGTCGGGCGCAAGACGGCCGCCTGCGTGCTCCTCTTCAGCTTCGGCAGCCGCGACGTCCCGGTCGACACCCACGTCTCCCGCGTCGCCACCCGCCTCGGGCTGCTGCGGCCGGGCGCCCCGTTCCCCGAGCTCCACGACGCGATGCTCGCGCTGACCGCCCCCGGCGAGGAGCTCGAGCTCCACCTGAACCTCCTGCGCCACGGCCGGCGCACCTGCCACGCCCGGTCGCCCGCCTGCGGTGAGTGTGAGCTCGCCCGGATGTGCCCGTCGGCCCGCGACCAGACCTCGCCTGGCGCCCGAGTACCGGCTCAGGCCTCGTCTGCCTCCGAAGCTGCCGGTGCGCGAGTACCCCTCGCTGGGGGGTGACCGGCGCCGTGCTTGGTGACCTTCGCCTCGCGCTCACGTTGGGCGAGGACCCGTCCGACTCGTGCCCACTGCCGCGGCCAGCTCGGAGGCGGTGATTCCAGGCTGCTCGCGGATCTTTGCCACCGCCTGCTGCGCCCGTGTTCCTGCGCCTGACGCCGTCCGGCTCTCGGCAGCTGCCGAGCGAACGCCCACGCGGTCATCCGGGCCCGCCCAATGGTGCAGGAACTTGCTGGACGGACCGCTAGGCGCCGACCCCAGCCGCTTCCGGTCGGGCCGCACCGGCGGGCTTGGCGAGCTTGGCCCGCTGCTGCTCGCGGTCGGGGAGGACCACGTCCCAGGCGAGGCCGAGCTTGGCGAAGATCTGGATCAGCCAGCCCGACGGATCGAGCTCGTACCAGCGCAGGCCGTGGCGGGCCGACCGGGGGAAGGCGTGGTGGTTGTGGTGCCACGCCTCGCCGAGGGTCGGCAGGGCCAGCCAGAACACGTTGGTCGACTGGTCGTCGGTCTCGAACCGCCGCGACCCGAAGAAGTGGCAGACCGAGTTGACGCTCCAGGTGGCGTGGTGCATGAGGAAGATCCGCACCAGGCCGCCCCACAGGAGCCCCTCGACGCCGCCCCGGAGCGACCCGCTGAGGGCCACGCCGGCCGCGAACGGGACGCTCAGGCTGGCCAGGGTGATGAGCAGGAAGTTCTTGTGGATCCAGCGGAGGCCGGGATCCTTGAGCAGATCCGGGCAGTAGCGGCGCTTCTGCGCCATCCCGTTGTTCTCCCACAGCCAGCCGACGTGGGCGTGCCAGAGGCCGCGCACCATGCCGCCCAGGCCGGCGGCCTGCCCGGCGTGGGGCGAGTGCGGATCGCCCTCCTCGTCGGTGAACGCGTGGTGCTTGCGGTGGTCGGCGACCCAGTCGAGGACCGGTCCCTGGACGGAGAACGAGCCCATCGTGGCCAGCAGGTAGCGCAGCGGCCGGTAGGTCTCGAAGGCGCGATGGGTGAGCAGGCGATGGAAGCCGACGGTCACCCCGAAGGCGCTGAAGACGTACATCGCCGCGAAGATCGCCACGTCCCGCGGCCCGAACCAGTCGCCCCAGGCGAGGTAGGCGGCGACGATCACGCCGAGGAAGGGGATGATCACGGCGGAGATGTTGATGTTCCGAGCAGCTCTTGTCATGGGGTTAACCTTAGACGCACAAACTCCCTCATTTCTTGGCATGATCTCCACTCATGGAGCACAGTTTTGGCAAGATCGAACAAGATCTCGTCTCGGCCCAGCCCTGGCAGGCCCTCGATCCGGCGCTCAGCGCGATCCTGTTGCCCGAGCTCGCCAGCCTGGCCGAGGAGATCGCGGTCGGCATCCGCACCCACATCCCCGAGTACCGGCGGGCGATGCAGGGCGTCTTCGCCTCGACCGTGCGCAAGGCGATCGAGGAGGCCCTGCGCCAGTTCGTCGAGCAGATGGGGCGCCCGGCGCCCGAGACGGCCGCCCGTCCCGGACGCAACGTCTACGTCGAGCTCGGCCGCGGCGAGCTCCGGGCCGGCCGCGGGCTCGACGCGCTCCAATCGGCCTACCGGCTCGGGGCCCGGATCGCCTGGCGGCGCATGGCCAGCGTCGCCGCCCGGGGGGGCGACGTCGATCCCGAGCAGCTCTCCCTCCTCGCCGAGTCGATCTTCGCCTACATCGACGAGCTCTCGGCCGAGTCGATCGAGGGCTACGCCCGCGAGCAGGCGGCCCGGGCCGGTGAGCGCCAGGGCCGCCGCCAAGAGCTGATCCGCCTGCTCGTCGACGGGGCCCCGGCCGACGAGCTCGAGCCGGCCGCCCGCGCCGCCGGCTGGCGGCTCCCGCGCACCCTCGCGGTGCTCGCCTGCGACTTCTTCGATGCCGACCGTCTCGCCGCCCGGGTCGGCCACGGATCGGTCGCCGCCCCGCTCGGCGGCTGCTGCTGCCTGCTGCTCCCCGACCCCGACGCCCCCGGGCGCCGCGCGGCGGTCGTCGCCGCGCTCCGGCGCACGACCGCCTCGATCGGTCCGGCGGTCGCCCCGGGCGAGGCCGGCCGGAGCTTTGCCCGGGCCCGGGCCTGCCTGCGCCTGCAGGCGGCCGGGACGCTCCCGTCCGGCGGCCTCGTCGCCGCCGAGGAGCAGCTGGCGGCGCTGATCCTCCACACCGACCCGAACCTCCTCGCCGAGCTCTCCGCTCGCTGCCTGGCCCCGCTGGCCGACCTGACGCCGAACGCCGCCGAGCGCCTGCGCGACACCCTGCGCGCGTGGCTGCGCTGGCAGGGCAGCGTGCCCGAGGTCGCCGCCGCCCTCCACGTCCACCCGCAGACCGTCCGCTACCGCCTGACCCGCCTGCGCGAGCTGTTCGGCCCGGCGCTCGACGATCCCGACGCCCGCTTCGAGCTCGCCCTGGCCACCCGGGCCGGGTGACTTCCGGGCGCTCAGACCGCGAGCGCCATGATCAGGATCGAGTGGAGGGCGCCGTCCCGCCGGCGGTAGTGGTCGCGGCGCAGCCCCTCGACGGCGAACCCGGCCCGGGCGTAGAGGGCGACCGCCCGGGCGTTGTCCGGCCAGACCTCGAGCTCGACCTTGTGGAGGTCGGCCCTCCGGGCGTGATCGAGGGCGGTGTCGAGGAGCGCCCGCCCCCCGCCCCGGCCGCGGGCGGCCGCGACGATCCACATGCCGAGCGACGCGACCCCGGCGGCCGCCGTCGGGTGGAGGCCCGCGCACCCGACCGCCGGCCGGGCGCCGTCGAGCACCCAGAGCGAGTGGGCCGCGGAGACGGTCGCCGTGTGGAGGCGCAGGGCGGCGTCGGCGACGTCGACCGGCGCCTCGGTGGCCAGGAACTTCCCCTCCGCGGCGACCTCGGCCATCCCGGCGGCCAGGGCGTCGACGTCATCGAGGGTCGCCGGGCGGACCAGCACGCACGGAGGATAGGTCCCGCCTGCCCGCCACGCGGCGGCGGCGGACGAGCACGCATCGAGGATGGGTCCCGTCCGACCGCGCCGCGGCGCGCGCTTGTGCACCTCTGGCAGATCTCCTATACTCAGACTCAGATTTCTTCTCAAGGACAGCAAGGAGCAGAGCCAACATGGGCAAGACGATTGGAATCGACCTCGGCACCACGAACTCGTGCATGGCCGTCCTCGAGGGCGGCGAGCCGACGGTCATCGAGAACTCGGAGGGCGGCCGGACGACCCCGTCGGTCGTGGCCTTCGCCCAGTCGGGCGAGCGCCTGGTCGGCACCGTGGCCAAGCGCCAGGCGGTGACCAACCCGCAGAACACCATCTTCTCGATCAAGCGCTTCATGGGTCGCAAGGAGGGCGAGGTCAAGGAGGAGGAGTCGATCGTCCCGTACAAGGTCGTCTCCGGCAAGAACGGCGACGCCCGGGTCGAGGCCAACGGCGAGCAGTACTCGCCGCCCGAGATCAGCGCGATGATCCTCCAGAAGCTGAAGGCCGACGCCGAGGCCTACCTCGGCGAGCCGGTCGACTCGGCCGTGATCACCGTCCCGGCCTACTTCAACGACGACCAGCGCCAGGCGACCAAGGACGCCGGCAAGGTCGCCGGCCTCGAGGTCAAGCGGATCATCAACGAGCCGACCGCCGCGTCGCTCGCCTACGGCCTCGACAAGGACACCGACCAGACGATCCTCGTCTTCGACCTCGGCGGCGGGACGTTCGACGTCTCGGTGCTCGAGATCGCCGAGGGCGTCTTCGAGGTCAAGTCGACCGCCGGCGACAACCACCTCGGCGGCGACAACTTCGACAAGGCGATCGTCGACTGGCTGGTCGGCGAGTTCAAGCGCGGTCAGGGGATCGACCTCAAGACCGACCCGATGGCGTTGCAGCGCCTCTACGAGGCGGCCGAGAAGGCCAAGATCGAGCTCTCGACGACGCAGGAGACGCAGATCAACCTGCCGTTCATCACGGCCGACGCCTCCGGGCCCAAGCACCTCGACATGCGCCTGACCCGGGCCAAGCTGACCGAGCTGACCAGCAGCCTGCTCGACCGGGTGGTCGCCCCGGTGCGCCAGGCGATCGACGACGCCAAGGACAAGGGCGCCCCGAAGATCGACCACGTCGTCCTCGTCGGCGGCATGACCCGGATGCCGGCCGTCCAGGAGAAGGTCAAGGAGCTGACCAAGCTCGACCCGCACCGCGGGGTCAACCCCGACGAGGTGGTCGCCGTCGGCGCCGCCATCCAGGCCGGGGTCCTCGCCGGTGACGTCAAGGACGTCCTGCTCCTCGACGTCACGCCGCTGACCCTGGGCATCGAGACCAAGGGCGGGGTGTTCACCAAGCTGATCGAGCGCAACACGACGATCCCCACGCGCAAGGCCGAGACCTTCTCGACCGCCGAGGACAACCAGCCCTCGGTCGAGATCCACGTCCTCCAGGGCGAGCGGGAGATGGCCGCCTACAACAAGTCGCTCGGCAAGTTCCAGCTCACCGGCATCCCGCCGGCGCCCCGCGGCATCCCCCAGATCGAGGTCGCCTTCGACATCGACGCCAACGGGATCCTCAACGTCTCGGCCAAGGACCTCGGGACGGGCAAGGAGCAGAAGATCGAGATCCGCTCGGGCTCGGGGCTCTCCGACGCCGAGATCAAGCAGATGGTCTCCGACGCCGAGTCGCACGCCGAGGACGATCGGGCCGCCCGGGCGCTGGCCGAGGCCCGCAACAACGGCGAGAACGCCGCCTACCAGGCCGAGCGCCAGCTCAAGGACCTCGCCGACTCGATCGACGAGACGGCCAAGACGGAGATCGAGGAGCGGATCAAGGAGATCCGGGAGTCGCTCGAGGCCACCGACCCGGAGGAGATCAACCGCCGGACCGAGGCGCTCCAGACCGCCTTCCACAAGGTGTCCGAGGCGATCTACGAGAAGGCCCAGCAGCACCAGGAGGAGGCGGCGACGAGCACCAACGGGGCCGGCGCCGCCCACGAGGAGGACGTCGTCGACGCCGAAGTGGTCGACGAGCCGGGTCGCAAGTAATGCACGACGAGCGGACAACCGCCGAGGCGCCGGTCCCCACCGGCGCCCCGGCGCCCGCCGCCGGGGCGCCGGCGCCGGCGCCCGCCGAGGCGCCGCCGCCCGGGGCCGCCGGCCCGCCCGCCGCCGGCGCGCCGACCACGCCGGCCCCGGTCGACGCGGCCGGCGAGGTCGAGCTCGGCGAGCTGACCGCCCGGGCGGCCGAGCGCGACGAATACCTCGCGCTCGCCCAACGCACCCGGGCGGACTTCGAGAACTACCGCAAGCGGGTCACCCGCGACGCGGCGGCTGCCGAGGCGCGGGTGGTCGGGCGCCTCGTTCGCGAGCTGCTCCCGGCGATCGACAACCTCGAGCGCGCCCTCGCCGCCTCGACGGCCGAGCCGGGCGACCACCTGGCCGACGGCCTGCGGATGGTCCGCGACGACCTCCGGGGCGCCCTGACCCGGGCCGGGGTCGAATCGTTCACCCCCCAGGGCGAGGCGTTCGACCCCGAGCTCCACGAGGCGATCGCCCAGCACGTGGTCGCCGGGGCGACGCCGGGCACCGTGGTCGAGGTCTACCAGGCCGGGTACCGCCTGGGCGACGGCCTGATCCGGCCGGCCCGGGTCGTCGTCGCCGGGGCACCGCCCCCGGAGTCCGCCGGAGCGGCCCCGGCCGCCCCGGCGAACGAGGGCGTCGGAGGCACCTAAGCGATGGCGCGCAAGGACCTATACGAGGTGCTCGGGGTCGAGAAGAAGGCGACCCCCGACGAGATCAAGAAGGCCTACCGGAAGCTGGCGCGCCGCTACCACCCGGACCGCAACGCCGGCGACAAGGCCGCGGAGGAGCGCTTCAAGGAGGTCTCGCAGGCCCACGACGTCCTGAGCGACCCGGCCAAGCGGCAGGCCTACGACCGGGGCGAGGGCCCGTTCGCCGCGGGCGGCGCCGCCGGATCGCCCTTCGGCGGCTTCGATTTCGACGTCGGCGGCCTCGGCGACATCCTCTCCAACCTGTTCGGCGGGGCCGCCGGCGGCGGTCCCGCGGCCGGCCGGGCCCGGTCGGGGCCCCAGCGCGGACGCGACCTCGAGGCCGCGGTCCAGATCGACTTCGATCAGGCGGTGGCCGGCGCCCAGATCCCCCTCACCGTCCCGACCCCCCAGCGCTGCTCGACCTGCTCGGGGACCGGCGCCCGACCGGGGACGAGCGCGACCGTCTGCCCCCAGTGCCAGGGCCGGGGGATCGAGTCGCAGGGACAGGGCATGTTCTCGATCTCCCAGCCGTGCTCCCGCTGCGGGGGCAGCGGCGCGGTGATCGAAGATCCGTGCCCGACCTGCCATGGCTCGGGCATCACCCGGTCGGTCAAGCGCTACCGGGTGAACATCCCGGCCGGCGTCCGCGACGGGAGCCGGATCCGCCTGGCCGGCAAGGGCGAGCCCGGCCAGCGCGGCGGTCCCCCCGGCGACCTCTACGTGATCACCCACGTCGAGCCGTCGACGGTCTTCAGCCGCAAGGGCGACAACGTCGAGGTCGAGGTGCCGCTCACCGTGGTCGAAGCCCTCCGGGGCGGCGAGATCGAGGTGCCGACCCTGCGCGGCCGCAAGACCCTCCGCGTGGCCCCGGGCACCCGGCACGGAACCGTCCAGCGGCTGCGCGGCGAGGGCCCGCCCCGCCTCGGCTCCGACGGTCACGGTGACATCCACTACCGTTTCGTGATCGACCTTCCCGAGATCCTCAACGCCGAGCAGGAGGAGGCCGTCGACGCCCTCTCGCAGGTGCTGAACGGCGATCCGCGGCGACGGCTCTGGGCGGCGTCCGCCCGATGAACCGGCGGACCACCCGGATCGAGGTCTCCTCCGATCGCGGCGTGTTCATGATCTCGGTGGCCGCCGAGCTCGCCGAGATGCACCCGCAGACGCTGCGCATGTACGAATCGCGCGGCCTGATCGAGCCGAAGCGCTCACCCAAGGGGACGCGCCTCTACTCACACGAGGACGTCGAGCGCCTGCGCCGGATCCAGGAGATGACGGCCGAGCTCGGGCTCAACCTGGCCGGGGTCGAGCGCGTGCTCGCGCTCGAGGCCGAGCTCGAGATCGCCCGGGCCCGGCTCGAGGATCTCGAGCGCCAGGCGCTCGTCGCCCAGGTGGCCATGGAGGAGGAGCTCGAGCGGGTCCGCCGGTCGGTCGTCCGCTACGAGGTCGTCCCCTACGTCGGCTCGACCGACCTCGTCCGCACCGCCGACGCCCGCTCGCCGTTCAAGCCCCCGGTCCGCCGGCCGCCCGCGGTCTAGTAGTGGACGCGCCGGCCGCCCGACCCGCGGAGCGCGGCGGGCCGAGCGGAGCGCAGCGGGCGGACTAGCGCGGCCGGGGCGCCCGGTGCGGCGGGGCGCCCGTCCCGCCGACGGCGATGTCGTCGACCAGGAGGTAGGTCGGGTCGGTCGGGTAGTTGTCGTCGTGGCTGTTGAACCAGAGGACCACCGTCTGCCCGGCGAAGGCGGTCAGGCTGGCCGAGAACTGCTTCCAGGTGCCCGAGTTGTCGCAGACGTTGAGCTCGGTCGCCAGCGTCCTCCCCGTCGTGCTGCGGATCTGGACCTGCTGCTGGTCGAAGGTCAGCGTGTCGGGGCAGTGCGGCTGGTACCAGAAGGTCAGGGTCGCGTTGCTCGTCGGGACCCGGATCGTCTGCTGGATCGTGCTGTTCCCGTTGGTCGCCCGCGTGCTCCCGAGGCGGGCCGCGTAGCTCCCGGTGTGGCCCGGGGTGACCACCGCCTCCGCCGCCCCCGACGCCGTCCAGCCGCTCAGGCTGCCCGTCTCGAAGCCACCGTTGGTGACCACCGAGCCGGTGCTCGCGGCGGTTACGGTCAGCGCGATCCCGGTCGTGTGGGTCGCGTTCGCCCCGGTGCCGGTCACGGTCACCGTCGCGCTCCCGACGGCCGCGGTCGACGCGGCGGTCAGCGTCAGGGTCGACGCCGCGCCCGCGGTGACGCTCGCCGGGCTGAAGGCGGCGGTCACGCCCGCGGGCAGACCGCTCGCGCTCAACGAGACGCTCTGGGCCGCCCCGCTGGTCACGGCGGTCGAGATCGTGCTCGTCGCGCTGCTCCCCTGGATCACGTTCACGCTCGCCGGGCTCGCCGCGATCGAGAAGTCGTTGCTCGCCGGAGCCCTGACCGTCACGGAGACCGTCGTGGTGTGCGTCCCGCTCGGCGCCGTCCCGGTCACGGTCACCGTGGCCGAGCCGATGGTCGCCGTCGAGGAGGCGGTGAGCGTCAGGGTCGAGGAGCTCCCCGAGCTGACGCTCGCCGGGCTGAAGCTCGCCGTGACCCCGGCCGGCAGGCCGCCGGCGCTCAGGGTGACGGTCTGGGCCGAGCCGGCGGTGGTCGAGGTCGAGATCGTGGTGGTCGCGCTACCGCCCTGGGTGACGCTCACGCTCGACGGGCTCGCCGCCAGTCCGAAGTCGCTGGCCCCGCCGTTGACGACGATCGGATGGGAGACCTCGCAGCCCCCGGTGCCCGCGTTGAAGTCGTTGGCCCACGTCGACTGGACGGCGAACGTCCCGGTGGCGAGGGCGAGGTTCTGGGACGCCCCCTGACCCGAGCTGATCCACGCGCACTTGTCGCCGTTCTCGTTGCCGGCGGTGTCGAGCCAGCCGCCGTTCGGGTTCTGGTCGGTGATCGTCTCGGCGTACTCGTGGCCGCCGACGATGCTCACCCCGTCGAGGGTCCCGGCGCTCCCGGGATTGACGAAGCTCTGGCCGCAGCTCCCCCCGGCGTCGGTCACGTAGGGCAGGTTGGTGAAGGCCACCGGTCCCGACGGGGAGCTGATGGCGCCGCCGGTGAGCGTCGAGTCGCCGGTGTAGTCGTGCCAGGCGCAGAAGTTCCCGCTCGCCGTGTTGAAACCGTCGGGCTTGGTGCCGGTCGGCGAGACGACCACGTACTGGGCGTTGCGGTTGCTCCCGGTTGCCGTGTTGCCGAAGTGGGCCGCCGCGTTGACCGCCTCGACGCCGATCTGATGGCCGGTGGCCGAGCTCGGGGCGGCCGCCCCGGTGTCCTCCCAGACCCCGGCGAGCGCTCCGCCGGTCGGGTAGCCGACGTGGGCGGCGCTCGCCGTGCACGTCTGGGACCCGGCGGCGACGCCCTCGCAGTACTGGGTCATCACCCCGCTCCACAGCTCCGAGTTGGTCCCCAGCCCCCGGAGGAACGCCTGGAAGTAGGGAGCCATCCCGCGCGGGTCGCCCGAGAGGGTCAGGTTGCCGGCGGCGTTGGTCGACTGGGTCCCCCACTGCGAGCCCCAGAACACGACGTACACCTTCGGCGCGCCCGTCGTGACCCCGATCCCGGCGACGCCGCCGCCGTAGCGCAGGTTGTTGGCGCTCGCCCGCGGCAGGGGAGCCGCGTTCGCCGTCCCGGAGGAGGAGCCGAGCTGGGGGACCACGCCGTGGCGGTAGGGATGCGAGCTCGCCGCCGTCGCGGCCGCGGCGGTACCGGCCAGGCTCAAGCCGGCGACCGCCGTGGTGAGTCCGGCCGTGACAAGTGTCGAGGCGCGTCGCGCGCCGGTGCGAAGTTCCATGATCGCCTCTCTGTGCCTACGAATCCGTTTTGTGCAACCCAGCAACCCGGGGGTTGGCTAAATCATAGATAACGGTCCGGCGCCGCAAGCCGGGCCGCCCGGAACTCGACGAACATACGACTCCGCCGTAGCCCGCTCGGCCGGCTGGGGATCTGCTATAAAGAGACTTAGATCTTATGCAACCAGACCGCCTGACAATCCGCGCCCAGGAAGCGGTTTCGGCCGCGGCGCGCCACGCCTCGGACCGGCGCAACCCGCAGATCGCCCCCGAGCACCTGCTCGCCGGCCTGCTCGACGACGGTGAGGGCATCGCCGTCTCCGTCCTGCGCAAGCTCGGCGCCGACGTCTCCGCCGTCCGCCGGGCGCTCGACGCCGGTCTGGCCGGCCTCCCGGTCGCCCAGGGCACGGCCGAGGAGCCGGGGCCGGCGAGCGACCTCGTAGCCGTCCTGCGAGCGGCCGACGGCGAGGCCCGCAAGCTCGGCGACGACTACGTCTCGACCGAGCACCTCCTCCTCGGCCTGACCGGCCACGGCGGTCGCGCCGGCGACGCCCTGCGGGCGGCCGGCGCCACCCGCGAGCGGCTGCTGGCCGCGATCACCGAAGTCCGCGGGCCCCACCGCGTCTCCGACCAGAACCCGGAGGAGCGCTTCCAGGCGCTCGAGCGCTTCGGGCGCGACCTGACGGCCGAGGCCGCCGACGGGAAGCTCGACCCGGTGATCGGCCGCGACCCGGAGATCCGCCGGGTCATGCAGGTCCTCTCCCGCCGGACCAAGAACAACCCGGTCCTGATCGGCGAACCCGGCGTCGGCAAGACGGCGATCGTCGAGGGCCTGGCCCAGCGGATCGTCTCCGGCGACGCGCCCGAGTCCCTCCGCGACCGGCGGGTCGTCGCGCTCGACATCGGCGCGCTGCTCGCCGGGTCGAAGTACCGCGGGGAGTTCGAGGACCGGCTGAAGGCGGTGCTCAAGGAGATCGCCGAGGCCGACGGCCAAGTGATCCTGTTCATGGACGAGCTCCACACGATCGTCGGGGCCGGGGCCGCCGAGGGGGCGGTCGACGCGGCCAACCTGCTCAAGCCGATGCTCGCCCGCGGCGAGCTCCGGGCGGTCGGGGCGACCACGCTCGACGAGTACCGCAAGCACATCGAGAAGGACCCGGCCCTCGAGCGCCGCTTCCAGCCGGTGATGGTCGGCGAGCCGACCGTCGAGGACACGATCGCCATCCTGCGGGGGCTCAAGGAGCGCTACGAGGTCCACCACCGGGTGCGCATCCAGGACGCGGCCCTGATCGCCGCGGCCACCCTTTCCCACCGCTACATCGCCGACCGCTTCCTCCCCGACAAGGCGATCGACCTGGTCGACGAGGCGGCCTCCCGGCTGCGGATCGAGATCGACTCGGTGCCGACCGAGATCGACGAGGTCGACCGCCGGGTCATGCAGCTGGAGATCGAGCTGACCTCGCTGCGCCAGGAGAAGGACGCCGCCTCGGCCGAGCGCCGCGAGGCGATCGACCGCGAGCTCGCCGGGCTGCGGGAGCGCTCGTCGGCGATGAAGGCCCAGTGGCAGAGCGAGAAGGACGCCATCAAGGGCGTCAGCGACCTCAAGGAGCGCCTGGAGCAGGCCCACCGCGAAGCCGAGCGAGCCGAGCGGGAGGCCGACCTCCAGCGGGCGGCCGAGCTCCGCTACGGGGAGATCCCGGCGCTCGAGAAGCAGCTGGCCGAGCGCGAGGCCGCCGGGGCGACCTCCCCGGGGGCGGCCGTCTTCCTCAAGGAGGAGGTCGATCCCGAGGACGTGGCCGAGGTCGTCGCCGTCTGGACGGGGATTCCCGTCGCCCGGATGGTCGAGTCGGAGACGATGAAGCTCGTCCACATGGAGGACCGCCTCCACCGGCGCGTGATCGGCCAGGAGGAGGCCGTCGAGGCGGTGGCCACGGCGATCCGGCGCAGCCGGGCCGGCCTGTCGGACCCCGACCGGCCGATCGGCTCCTTCCTCTTCCTCGGCCCGACCGGGGTCGGCAAGACCGAGCTCGCCCGGGCCCTGGCCGAGTTCCTGTTCGACACCCAGGACGCGATGATCCGGATCGACATGTCCGAGTACATGGAGAAGCACTCGGTATCGCGCCTGATCGGCGCGCCCCCCGGCTACGTCGGGTTCGAGGAGGGCGGCCAGCTGACCGAGGCGGTCCGCCGCCGGCCGTACAGCGTCGTCCTCCTCGACGAGATCGAGAAGGCCCACGCCGACGTGTTCAACACGCTCCTCGCGGTGCTCGACGACGGCCGGCTGACCGACGGGCAGGGCCGGACGGTCGACTTCAAGAACGCGGTCCTCGTGATGACCTCGAACCTCCGGCCGCCGAGCGGCGGCGACATGCGCGACGCCCTGCGCGAGCACTTCAAGCCCGAGTTCATCAACCGCCTCGACGAGATCGTCCAGTTCACCCCCCTCACCCGCGAGGAGATCGGCGAGATCGTCGGCCTCCAGGTCGAGCGACTGACCCGCCGCCTGGCCGATCGGAGCATCGAGCTCACGCTGACCCCGGCGGCTCGGGACCTGATCGGCGACCTCGGCTACGACCCGGTCTACGGCGCCCGCCCGCTCAAGCGGGTGATCCAGAAGCAGCTGGTCGACCGGCTGGCCCTCGCCCTGCTCGACGGCCGCCTCCACGAGGGCGAGCGGGTCGAAGTCGACGCCCACGACGGCCAGCTCGTCTTCGAGGGCGCGCTCGGCGGCGCCGGGACCCCGGCGGCCCCGGCCGGGGCCTAGCCGACCGCGACCCCGCCGGCTCCGGCGGCGCCGGCCGGGGGCCTAGCCGACGGCGACCAGGCGGACGATCCGCGGCCGGGTGGCCGCCGAATAGGCGCGGCTGAGGTCGAATTGGAGACGCCAGACGCCGGCCCCGACCGCCAGCGGGAACAGGCGATGGCGGATGCTGTGGAGGCTGCCGCACACGCCGCTGGTCACCCCGATGGCCGCGCTCCGCCGGGTGCGCCCGCGCGGGTCGACGTAGTGGACCCAGACCTTGGCCCCCGGCCCGGCCGTGAGGCCGATGGCATCGACGGTGTAGCGGACGCGCAGCGCCCGCGGATCGCCGACCGCCGGGCTGAACGAGGCGCCGAAGGCGCTCGTGTGGAAGCCGACCCGCGCCTCGAGCGTCCCGTCGGCCACGATGATCCGGTGGAGGACCCGATGGGCGCCGGCCGGCGGGGACCCGCTCGAGAGCTCCCCGGCGACCGTCCCGCCCGGCTTGACCGTTCCCGTCCCGAGCCGGGTGTGGTCGAGGGTCACCGCGTAGCGGTCGCCGGCCCGAAAGCCGGAGCCGGCGATCCGCACGGCCTGGTCGGGGAGGTAGCAGGGCAGGGCGGTGCGGATGACCGGAGCGCCGGCCCCCGGCGCAGCGGCGGCCGGCACCGCGACGGACAGAGCGGCGAGCAGGGCGAACCGGAGGCGCATGGCTGTCCAGGTTATTCGCCCCGCCGTACGCCACCGCGTCACCCACGGGCTCCCGCCCCTCCCCGATCAGGTAGAAACGACCGGACCGCACGCCGTACGAGGGAGGCCCGATGCCGACATACGTGATGCTCTGCACGCTCACCCCGGAGGGAGTCCAGACGATCAAGAACAACCCCCAGCGGATCCTCGAGGTCAACCACGAGGTCGAGCAGCTCGGGGCGAGGGTCGTCGCCCAGTGGGCGACCCTCGGGCACTTCGACTTCATCAACATCATCGAGGCCCCGGGCGATGCGGCGATGGCGCGCATCTCCCTCGAGCTCGGCTCGCGCGGGACCGCGCGCTACGAGACGCTCGCGGCGATCCCGATCGACGACTTCATCGCCTCCCTGTGACCGGTGAGGAGCCCCGCCGTCCGCGGGTGCTCGTCGTCGGCGGCGGTGGCCGGGAGCACGCGATCATCCGGGCGCTCGGCCGCTCGCCCCAGCGGCCGGAGATCGTCTGCGCCCCCGGCAACGCCGGCATCGCCGCCGAGGCGCGGGTGAGCGAGGTCGGGATCGACGAGCTCGACGGGCTGGTCGCCCTCGCCCGGGACGAGGCGGTCGACCTCGTGGTCGTCGGCCCGGAGGCGCCCCTCGTGGCCGGCCTCGTCGACCGCCTCGACGCCGCCGGCATCGCCGCCTTCGGGCCCTCGGCGGCCGCCGCCGCGCTCGAGGGGTCGAAGAGCTTCGCCAAGGACGCGATGGCCGAGGCCGGGGTCCCGACCGCGGCCTGGGCGCAGGCGCGGACGGTCGCCGAGGGCGTGGCGGCGATCGAGCGGCTCGGCGCCGCGACCGCGTCCGGGGCCTACCCGGTCGTGATCAAGGCCGACGGGCTCGCCGCCGGCAAGGGCGTGGTGATCGCCGGGGACGCCGAGGAGGCGCGGGCGACGCTCGCCGAGCTGCTCGAGGGCCGCCGCTTCGATACCGAGCTCGTCGTCGTCGAGGAGTGCCTCGCCGGCGTCGAGGTCTCGCTGCTCGCCCTGTGCGACGGCGAGCGGGCGGTCCCGATGGCCCCGGCCCAGGACTACAAGCGGATCTACGCGGGCGACCGGGGCCCGAACACCGGCGGCATGGGCTCCTACTCGCCCGTCCCCTGGATCGATGCCGCCCGGGCCGAGGCGCTGGTCGCCGAGATCCACCAGCCGATCGTCGAGCTCATGCGCCGGCGCGGCACGCCCTTCCGCGGCGTCCTCTACGCCGGCCTGATGCTGACCGCCGACGGCCCGCGAGTGCTCGAGCTGAACGCCCGCTTCGGCGATCCCGAGACCCAGGCCGTCCTCCCCCGCCTGCGCGGCGACCTGCTCGAGCTCCTCGCCGCGGCCGCGCGCCCCGGCGGCCTGGCCGGGGCGCGCCTCGAGTGGTCGCCCCGGTGCGCGGTCACCGTCGTGCTGGCCAGCCGCGGCTATCCGGCCTCGTCGTCGAGCGGCGACGAGATCCGCGGGCTCGAGGCGGTCGACCCGGCGGTCGAGGTCACCCACGCCGGGACGGCGCGCGCCGGCGGGCGGGTGGTGACCGCCGGCGGGCGGGTGCTCAACCTCACGGCGCTGGCCGACGACCCGGAGCGGGCGCGCGCCGCCGCGTATGCTGCGGCGGACGTGATCGAGTTCGACGGGATGCAGCTGCGCCGCGACATCGCCGCCCGGGCCCCGGGCCCGGTGCGCACGTGAGCGGGCCCGCCGGCGAGCGGCCGGCGGAGACGGTCGAGCCGGTGGCGGCCGCGGCACCCGCGGATCCGGCCGATCCGGGTGCCGAGCCCGAGGTCGCCGAGACGCTGGCCGAGCTCGAGGAGATCCCCACCGACACCCCCCTGGTCGGGATCGTCATGGGCTCGCGCAGTGACCTCGAGGTCATGCACGGGGCGTCCCGCGAGCTCGAGCAGCGCGGCATCAGCTACGAGATCCGCGTGATGAGCGCCCACCGCGAGCCGGACACCGTGGCCGACTACTCGCGCACCGCCCGCCTGCGCGGGCTGCGGGTGATCATCGCCGGGGCCGGGCTCTCGGCCGCCCTCCCCGGCACGGTCGCCGCCCACACCGACCTCCCGGTCATCGGCGTGCCGCTGACCAGCCGCCTCTCGGCCGCCGGCGGACTCGACGCGATCCTCTCGATCGCCCAGATGCCGCCCGGCGTCCCGGTCGCCTGCGTCGGGCTCGACAATCCGCGCAACGCCGCCGTCCTCGCCGCCCGCATCCTCGGCGTCGCCGGCGCTCCCCCGCCGTCCGGCGGGCCCCCGACCGCCGTCGCGTAAGGCCCCCTCGCGTGAGCGAGATCGGCGAGTCGTTCGCCTGCTTCGGCTCGACCTGCGCGGTGTTCGTGATCGACGGCGGCGACGGCGACGGACGCCCGGGCGGCCGTTCGCCTGGCCCGGGCGCGCCTGCTCGACTGGCACGCCCGGTTCAGCCGCTTCGACCCGGCGAGCGAGCTGTCGCGGTTCAACGCCGACCGACGGGGCGAGGTCCCGGTCAGCCCGGAGCTGGCCGGCCTGGCCGCCGCGACGATCGCCGCGGCTCGGCGGACCGGCGGGCTGGTCGACGCGACGCTGATCGACGAGATCGAGGCGGCCGGGTACACGGGCGACCTCGGCGCCCCGGTCGAGCTCGCCGCGGCGCTCGGGCTCGCCCCCCCGCGCCGGCCGGCCGGGCCGGCGCCCGCCTCGCGCTGGCGGGAGATCGCCGTCGCCGGGGCGGCGGACGTCGTCCGCCGACCCCCCGGGGTCAAGCTGGACAGCGGCGGCCTGGCCAAGGGCCTGTTCGCCGACCTCCTGGCCGAGTCGCTCGGGCCGTTCCCGAGCTTCGCGATCGACTGCGCCGGCGATCTCCGCCTCGGAGGAACGGCCGGGATCGAGCGGCCCGTCCGCGTCGCGAGCCCGTTCGACGCGAGCACCCTCCACGAGTACCACCTCGGCGCCGGGGGCGTGGCGACGAGCGGCATCGGCCGGCGGAGCTGGCTCGACGGGCGCGGGCGCCCGGCCCACCACCTCCTCGACCCGGCCACCGGGCGGCCGGCCTACACCGGCGTCGTCCAGGTCACCGCCCTCGCGCCGACCGCGCTCGAAGCCGAGATCCGGGCCAAGGCAGCCATCCTCGCCGGCCCCGACCGGGCCCGGGAGTGGCTGCCCGACGGGGGCGTCGTCGTCTACGACGACTGCACCGCCGAGGTGCTCCCGCCCGCCGGGCCGGGATAATCCTCGGGTGATCGACCGCTACACGCGCCCGGAGATCGGCGCCCTGTGGACCGACCAGGCCCGGATGGACGCCTGGCGGCGGGTCGAGCTCGCGGCGGCGGAGGAGCTCGACGGCCCGACCGAGGCCGAGCTCGCCGCGATCCGCGCGGCGACCTTCACCGTCGGAGAGGTGGCCGAGCGCGAGCGGGTGACCGACCACGACGTGGCCGCCTTCGTCGACGTGCTCGCCGCCTCGGTCGGCCCGCCCGGACGCTGGATCCACTACGGCCTGACCTCCTCCGACGTGCTCGACACCGCGCTCGGGCTCCAGCTCCGCGCGGCCGGCGAGATCGTCGTCGGCGGGGCCCGGGCGCTGGTCGCCGCCCTGGCCGAGCAGGCCCGGGCCCACACGATGACCGTGTGCGTCGGGCGGACCCACGGGATCCACGCCGAGCCGACGACCTTCGGGATCAAGCTCGCCGGCTTCGCCTTCGAGGCCCACCGGAACGCCCGCCGCCTCGAGCGGGCGTTCGCCCAGGCGTCGGTCGGGGCGATCTCGGGGGCCGTCGGGACCTACGCGGCCAACAGCCCCGACTACGAGCGCCGGGTGCTCGCCCGCCTCGGCCTTCCGGCCGAGTCGGTCTCGACCCAGGTCGTCGCCCGGGACCGTCACGCCGAGCTCCTCGGCGCGATCGCCCTCGCCGGAGCCGGGCTCGAGCGGCTGGCCACCGAGGTCCGCCATCTCCAGCGGACCGAGCTCCTCGAGGCGAGCGAGCCGTTCCGGACCGGGGCCCAGAAGGGCTCCTCGGCGATGCCCCACAAGCGCAACCCGATCACCAGCGAGCGGATCACCGGCCTCGCTCGGGTCCTGCGGGGCAACGCCCAGGCGGCGGTCGAGAACGTGGCGTTGTGGCACGAGCGCGACATCTCACATTCCGGTGTCGAGCGCGTGATCCTGCCCGACTCGACGATCCTGCTGGACTACATGCAGCACCTGGCCGTGCGGGTCGTCCGGGGCCTGGTGATCGACCCCGACCGGATGCGGGAGAACCTCGAGCTGACCCACGGGGCGCTCTTCTCCCAGCCGCTCCTCCTCGCCCTGGTCGCCGGCGGGATGACCCGCGACGACGCCTACCGCCTCGTCCAGGAGGCGGCCCAGCGGGCCTGGCGCGAGCGCACGCCGCTGCGCGGGCTCCTGGCCGACGAGCCGGCGGCCGCCGGGCTCGACCTCGACGCCATCTTCGACTACGGCCAGTTCACCCGCCACGCCGAGGAGATCGTCGGCCGGCTCGACGCGATCGCCTGACGCAATCGCCGGTCCCCGGCGAGGCCGGGGGTCACCGGGTTCCTCGGGCCGCACCGCGCCGGCAAGAGCACGAGGCTGCGGGCGCTGCTCGGGCTCGTGCGGCCGAGCGCCGGGACGGCCACCTTCGCCGGACGCCGCTTACGCCCTGCTCGTCCTGATCGGCTGGGTCGGTCTCGGCTTCGCGGCGACCGGCGCCCTGCTGCGCCGGCGCGGCCTCCTCTGAGCGGCCCGCGCGGCGCCGGCCCCCGGACCGTCCGGTCCGGGAGCCCACCCGCCGCCGTCTCCTAGTTGGCTGGCGTGGTCGCCGAGGTCGACTTCGTGTCGAGCAGGTTGCCGCTCGCGTCGGTCAGGTTGTAGGTCACCGTGTAGGTGGTGGCGAACGGGGCGAAGTCGTTGTCGAGCACACCCTGGATCGACTGTCCGATTCCCATCCCGTAGGAGGTGGTCACGTCGTAGGCGACCTGGCCGGAGATCGCGTCCGTCTCGATCGCCTCCACGTTCACCGACTCGGTGCCGGCGGCGCAGTTCCAGATCGTGAAGTTGTTCCACACCGCGGCGCCCGCGAGGTAGTGCCCGACCGTCGCGCTGGCGGCGGTCAGGGCCCCGCACGGCACGGCCGCCGGCGCGGGTGGGGGCGGAGGCGGGGGCGGTGGCGGCGGAGTCGGGTCGACGCCCGTCCCGCGCGCCGCGCCGCCGCCACCGCCACCGCCGGCCGACCCACCGCCGGCCGACCCACCGCCGGCCGCCGCGCCGCCGGCCGCCGCGCCGCCGCCGGTGGCCACGACGCCGCCGCCGGCGGCCGGGGGCTTGCCGCCCGAGGCCATCGCCGCCGGGGCCAGCCCGAGCGCGGCGCAGGCGCAGGCCACGATTCCCGCGAGCTTCAGATTTCCGTTCATGATCGACTCTCCTGGTCGGTGGTCAGGTGCGGGGCGCACCGACCGATGACCAGACCATCGCGAAACGTCGGTCGCGTTGGCAATGGGACCTTGGTCGTACTACCCGGGCGACGGGCGGCCGGCATCCGGGCACCGGGAACCGCGCCGGGACCGCCCCGGGAGGGTCAGTCGAAGTCGGTGACGGCGTAGACCGTCCGCTTGGCCAGCTCGATCGTCCGCCGCTGGCTCGGCTCGGCCAAATCCTCGAGGTGCACGGTGTAGAGCTCGCGCCCGACCTGGAGGATGGCCAGGACCCGGTGGGCGTCGAGCAGGTCCTCGGCCCCGACCTCGATCGTCGTGTCGGCGCCGCCCCGCCGGCACATCACCCGATGGATGCGCCGCTTGTGGGCGACCATGCCCGAGTCGGACTCGGCCTCGGCGCGCAGGTCGTCGTAGATCCGCTCGGCCTCCGGCCCTTCGTGGCCGGGTATGTAGAAGGGAGTCAGGAGCTGATCCCCGCCGCGCGGGGCATCAGCCACGACCGTGGTGGCGTGCGGCGTCGGTTCGCTTCGACTTGCTCGACGCCTTCGGCTCCTGCCGCGGCTGGAGCTCGCGCTCGGCCGGAGTCATCTGCCGGACGGTGAGCTTCCCGGCGGCGATCTGCTCGCGGATGTCGGCGAGCTTCTGGGCCCGCCGCTCCTCGGCGCGGATCTGCTGCTGTCCCTTGGGCGGTGCCATCTCCACTGAGGGTACTACCTTGCGACATTTGGCACGACGCCCTGCGCGCGCGGCGGCGTCGGTCAGGGATCCGGCGGGGTCGCTATCGTCCGGCGGGTGACCGACTCCGATCTGCCGCTCCTCTCGTCGGGCAAGGTGCGCGACATGTACGCGTTCGGCGACAGCATCCTGATGGTCGCCTCCGACCGGATCTCGACCTACGACGTCGTCCACCCGACGCTGATCCCCGACAAGGGGAAGGTGCTCACCGGGATCTCGGTCTTCTGGTTTCGCCTGACCGACCAGATCATCCCCAACCACCTCCTGGCCGCGGCCGTACCGGTCCCGACCGCCCTGCGCGGGCGGGGCCTGATCGTCAAGTCGCTGGAGATGCTCCCGGTCGAGTGCGTCGTCCGCGGCTACCTGGCCGGCTCCGGCTGGAAGGACTACCAGGCCACGGGCGCCGTCTGCGGGATCGAGCTCCCGCCCGGCCTCCGGGAGTCCGACCGCCTGCCCGAGCCGATCTTCACCCCGGCGAGCAAGGCGATGCTCGGCGACCACGACGAGAACATCTCCTTCGAGGCGGCGGTCGCCGCGGTCGGCGACCGGGCGCTGGCCGAGCGCCTCCGCGACGTCTCGATCGCCGTCTACGAGCGGGCGGCGGCCCACGCGCTCGAGCGGGGGATCATCCTCGCCGACACGAAGTTCGAGTTCGGCACCGACCACGGCGGCCGCCTGACCCTGGCCGACGAGGTCCTGACCCCCGACTCGAGCCGCTTCTGGCCGGCCGACGGCTACGAGCCGGGCCGCCCGCAGCCGAGCTTCGACAAGCAGTACGTCCGCGACTGGGCGACCACCACCGGCTGGGACCGGACGGCCCCGGCCCCGGCGATCCCCGACGAGATCGTCGAGGGGACGCGGGCCCGCTACCTCGAGGCCTACGAGAAGATCACCGGCGAGCCGTTCAGCGCCTGGATCGAGCGGAGCACCGGCATCCCGGCCGCCGCGGCCCACCCGGCGTGAGGGCGCGCGTCCTCGTCCGGCCGAAGGTCGGCATCCTCGACCCGCAGGGCCAGGCGGTCGAGCGGGCGCTCCCGGCCCTCGGCTTCGACGGGGTTCGCAACGTCCACGTCGGCCGTCTGATCGAGCTCGACCTCGACGACCCGGCCCGCCTCCCGGCGATGTGCGAGGCGCTCCTGGCCAACCCGCTGATCGAGGATTACGAGGTCCTCACCGACTGATGCGCTTCGGGGTCGTCGTCTTCCCCGGCAGCTGCGACGACGTCGACGCCCGGCTCGCCTGCGAGCGGGTCGGCGAGGCCGTCCCCCTCTGGCACGCCGACCGCGACCTCCAGGGCGTCGACGCGATCGTCGTCCCCGGCGGCTTCTCCTACGGCGACTACCTCCGGGCCGGCGCGATCGCCCGCTTCGCCCCGATCATGGCCGAGGTCATCCCCTTCGCCGCCGGCGGCGGCCTGGTCATGGGGATCTGCAACGGCTTCCAGGTCCTCTGCGAGGCCGGCCTCCTCCCGGGGGCGCTGCTCCCGAACACCGGCCTGCGCTTCCTCTGCCGCCAGGTCGAGCTCGAGGTGGTCAACCCGGCGACGCCGTTCACGAGCGCCTGCGCCCCGGGCGTGCGGCTGTCGATCCCGGTCAAGCACACGACCGGCCGCTACTACGCCCCGGAGGAGACCCTGACTGAGATGGAGGCGGCCGGCCAGGTCGTCCTCCGCTACGCGCCCGGCCAGAACCCGAACGGCTCGACCCGGGACATCGCCGGGGTGACCAACCCGGAGGGGAACGTCTTCGGCCTGATGCCCCACCCCGAGCACGCGGTCGACCGGCTGACCGGATCGACCGACGGCCTCGCCCTGTTCGCCTCGATGGCCGGGGTTCCGGCATGAGCGCCCCGACCGCCGCGGCCCCCCCGGGGCGGGAGCGGGCGATCGAGCTCGGGCTGACCGGCCCCGAGTACGCGCTGATCGCCGCCCGCCTCGGCCGCGAGCCGAACGAGGTCGAGCTGGCCATGTTCAGCCTGATGTGGTCCGAGCACTGCGCCTACAAGCACTCGAAGCCGCTCCTGCGGACGCTCCCGACCACCGGGCCCCACGTCGTCATGGGCCCGGGCGAGAACGCCGGGGCGGTCGACGTCGGCGGGGGCCTGGTCTGCGCCTTCAAGGTCGAGTCGCACAACCACCCGAGCGCGGTCGAGCCCTTCCAGGGGGCGGCGACCGGGGTCGGGGGCATCCTCCGCGACATCTTCGCGATCGGGGCCCGGCCGATCGCCATCCTCGACTCGCTCCGCTTCGGCGACCCGGGCGGCCGGACCGGCTATCTGCTCGAGCGGGCGGTCGCCGGGATCGGCCACTACGGCAACTCGATCGGGGTTCCCACGGTCGGGGGCGAGGTCTACTTCGAGGGACCCTACGAGCAGAACTGCCTGGTCAACGCGATGGCCATCGGCCTGATCGGCCGAGACCGGCTGATCCGGGCGGCCGCCCAGGGCCCGGGCAACGTGCTCATCCTCTTCGGCGCCTCGACCGGCCGCGACGGGATCGGCGGGGCGTCGGTCCTGGCCAGCGCCGAGCTCGGCGAGGACGACGCGGCCAAGCGGCCGAGCGTCCAGGTCGGCGACCCGTTCGCCGAGAAGAAGCTCATGGAGTGCTCGCTCGAGCTCCTCGACCGCGGCCTGCTCGTCGCCCTCCAGGACCTCGGCGCCGCCGGGCTGACCTCGGCGGCGGCCGAGATGGCGAGCAAGGGCGAGCTCGGCGTCGACATCGACATCGCCCGGATCCCGCTCCGCGAGGCGGGGATGCTCCCCTTCGAGATCATGGTCTCCGAGTCCCAGGAGCGGATGCTCTGCGTGGCGGAGCCCGACCAGGTCGACGCGGTGATCGCCGTCTGCGCCCGGTGGGAGACGGCGGCGACGCCGATCGGCGAGGTCACCGAGACCGGGCTCGTGCGGATCCTCGACGGCGAGCGCCTGGTCGGGGAGATGCCGGTCCGGGCCCTGGTCGACGACTGCCCGGTCTACGCCGTCGAGCCGGCGGCCCCCGAGCACCAGATCTACCCCCGGCCGGAGCGGACGCTCACCTCCGAGGAGCCGGCCGACGTCCTCCTCGCCCTGCTCGCCAGCCCGAACGTCGCCGACCGCCGGCCCGTCTTCGAGCAGTACGACTGCATCGTCCAGTCGCGGACCGTCCGCCGGCCGGCCGAGGCCGACGCCGCCGTCCTGATGCTCCCGTCCCGGGACGGCGTCACCCCGGCGCTCGCCGCGTCGATCGACGGGAACGGGCGGCGGGTGGCCTGCGACCCCTACCGGGGGACGATCGAGGCCGTGCTCGAGTGCGCGGCCAACCTGGCCTGCGTCGGGGCCGAGCCGCTCGGGCTGACCAACTGCCTGAACTTCGGCAACCCCGAGCGCCCCCACGTCGCCTGGCAGCTCACCGAGTCGGTCCGCGGCCTCGGCGACGCCTGCCGGGCGCTCGGGGTCCCGGTGATCGGGGGCAACGTCTCGCTCTACAACGAGGCCGGGGACGGCCCGATCTACCCGACGCCGGTGGTCGGCATGGTCGGGGTCCTCCCCGACGCCGCCCGGGCCGGGCGGATCGCCTTCGCGGCCCCGGGGGAGGCGATCGGCCTGATCGGCCCGTTCGCCCCCGCCCTCCCGGCCTCGGAGCTCGCCCGCCTCGGCGGGGCCGAGCTCCCGCTCGGGCTCCCGGAGGTCGACCTCGAGGCGGTGGCCGCCGCCCAGCGCGCGGTCCGGGCGGCCGTCCGGGCGGGCGCGATCTCGAGCGCCCACGACGTCGCGGAAGGGGGCGTGGCCGTGGCCGTGGCCGAATGCTGCCTCGCCGGGGCGCTCGGCGCGGCGATCCTGCTCCGCAAGATCCCGGGCAAGCCGTTGCGGGCGCTCTTCGGAGAGGGTCCCGGCGGGTTCGTCGTCTCCGGGTCGCCGGACGCCCTGCGCGAGCTCGGGGCCGAGCCGATCGGCACGGTCGGCGGAGAGGCGCTCGAGATCGAGGCGGGGAACGCGCGCCTGTCGGTTTCCCTGGAGCGGCTCCGGGTCGCCCACGCGTCCCTGGGGGCGATGTTTGGCTGACGCGGTCGGCCGGGTGGCGTTCCGGGCGGCGCGCGAGGCCGACGCCGACGCGATCTGGCGGATCCTCCGGGCGGTCGTGGCCACCGGCGACACCTACGCGTTCGACCCGGCGATCGGTCGGGACGAGGCGCTCGCCGCCTGGCGGGCGGACGACTGCTGGGTGGCGCTCGCCGGGGAGCGGATCGTCGGCACGTACATGCTCCGGGCCAACCAGCCCGGCCTCGGGTCACATGTGGCCAACGCCGCGTTCGCGGTCGACCCGGCCGCCCGGGGGCGGGGCGTCGGGCGGGCGCTCGGCGAGCACGCCCTGGCCCGGGCGGCGGCGCGTGGCTTCCGGGCGATGCAGTTCAACCTCGTGGTGGCCGAGAACGAGCCGGCGATCCGGCTCTGGGAGAGCCTCGGGTTCGCCGTCGTCGGGCGCCTGCCCGGGGCGTTCCACTGGCGGGGCGAGCGCTTCGTCGACGGCCTCGTCATGTACCGGACGCTGGCCGGCTGACGGTCGAATTTCTCGCACGTGCGTTGATGGCGCGACCGGGCGGGTCAGCGACGGTACAGTCTGCCGATGACCGGCCCCGGGTTCGCTGACATCAACTTCGGCTACTCGGCGGCCGAGACCGAGGGCCTCGCCGCGCCCGAGCTCCTCCTCGACGGGTTCCTGGATTATGCGCAGCTGACCTCGAAGGCCCTGAAGGGCATGCTCTTCCTGTTCCTCGGATACAAGGGGTCGGGCAAGACGGCGATCGCCGAGCGAGCCGTGCTCCTCGCCAAGGACGATCCGCTCCTCTTCGTCCACCACGCCTGGCTCGGCACCTTCTCCTTCACGGACTTCAAGACCGCGGCCGGGGGCGGGAGCGAGGCCCAGGCCCAGTATCCGATCGTCTGGTCATGGCTGCTCCTGCTGACGCTCCTCCAGTCGCTCGAGCGCGACGAGGCCGGCCGCCACGACTCCCGTGAGTACGCGCGGGTCGTCAACGGCATCCGGGCCCTCAACCTGCTTCCCGTGCCCAGCCTCGCCGACCTGGTCACCACGTCGTCGAGGAAGACCTTCCGGCTGACCTTCCCCCGCTTCTTCGAGTACACCCGGGAGATCGTCGCCGCTCCGGCCGACCTCCAGCTCAGGCAGGTCGCCGCCTCGCTCGAGCGGGGCATACAGACGTTCGAGACCGAGAGCCGCCATGTCATATTCCTCGACGGGCTCGACTCCATCCTCACCCAGCGCGAGCTTCAGTTCCAGTCGCTCGCCGCGCTGATGCACGAGGCCGCGCGGCTCAACGACGTCTTTCGACGGTCGGGTCAGCGCTTCAAGTTCGTGATCCTCTGCCGGACCGACATCTTCGACAACCTCTCGGATCCGAACCTCAACAAGCTGCGCCAGGATCGCTCGGCCGCCCTCGAATGGTTCAACGCGCCGAGCGATCCCGATCAGACGCGGCTGATCCGGTTCGCCAACCTCCGGGCCAGCCTGACCCTGCGCCGCGAGGTGAGGATCTTCGACGAGTTCCTCCCACCCAAGATCGCGGCCCGACCGATCCGGAAGGTGATCCTCGACCGCACCCGCCACACCCCGCGCGATCTGATCCAGATCCTCCGCTCCCTCCAGAGCTTCGCGCCGCCCGAGGGACCGCTCGGCGTCGACCAGGTGCTCGGGGGCTTGCGCAGCTACTCGATGGAGTACTTCATCCCCGAGATGCGCAACGAGCTCGCCGGGTACCTCGAGCAGCCGCAGATCGAGCAGGCCGTCTCGCTGCTCTCCACCTTGACGCATCAGCGCTTCACCCTGCGGGAGCTCGAGGCCCACGCCACGGAGCTCGGGTTCGACGGGCTGGACCTCGAGGTCCTGACCCGGGTGCTCTACGAGGCGAGCTGCATCGGCACCTACCAGGAGCGCGAGCGACGGGGCCCGCTCTACACGATCAAGTACCGAAACCGAACCACCACCTTGCTGCCGTCGCAGGAGATGTGGCTGCACCCGGCGACCTTGCCGGGCCTCAATATCGCTCCGGGGCGCCCCCCGGAGCACGGCCGGCCGAACCGCCGCTGACTATCGCTCGACCATGAGGCGCTCGCCGGCGCGGCACTCGGCGGCGCCGGGGTCCGGCGACTGGGCGCACGCATCGGCCACGCGCTCGCCGAACGCGGTGAGGACGGCGCCCCGTCCGGCGCCCGGCTCGACCAGCACGCCGGCCCGGGTCAGGGTGGTCCTCGAGCCGAACCGCAGGGCGCTCAGGGCGATGGCCACGACGGCGGGCGGCTGGCCGTCGAGCGCTGCGAGCAACTGGACGAGCTCGTCCGGAAGCGCTTCGATGAGCTCCTCCGGGGCGATCGGACCGCCGGCGGGCCCGGAGCCAACCGAGTCCGCGGGCGTCGCCGGGGCGCTTCGCATCGTATATTCGCTCCTCATCTTAGACATTCTTCTAACCGGACCCCTTACGTAAGGACGACGGTCGAGCGATCCGCGCTGGAAAAACTCCTGTCGAGACGGCCGCGCCGGCTCGATGCGCCCCCCGCGGGAGCCGACCCGGGCCCGGGCCTTCGCGCGCAACCGTCACCGGAGTCCTACGATAGCGTCGGCGTCGGCGGCCCGGACCTCACGCGACCAGTGCCATGTACTCGCGAAACTGGGCGAGCGCCGAGTTGATCGTCGTGTGGCTGGCGTTGACGCGCGGGGCGACCTCGCGGCTCGACGGCGCCCGGCCCCGCTCGTGGGCGAGGTCGAGCCAGGCGGTCACCACCCGGACGGTGACGAAGTCACGGCGCGAGAGGGCGAGGTCGACCGCCGCGGCGACGTTCTCGCCCGTCGCGAGCCGGTCGATGAGGCGGGCGATCTCGTTCTCGTCGTCGGCGACCCCATCGGTGGGCTCGCCGCGGCGGGCGTCGAGGTCGCCGCTCAGATCCTCCCGGGACTGCCGGCGCGTGACGTCGACGGCGCAGTTCAGTGCCATCCGCGTGACGAAGCTCGCCGGGTTGGCGAGCGCGTCCGCGCGGCCGTGGCGTCGGATCTCGAGCACCTTGATCGAGGTTTCCTGGGCCACCTCCTCGGCGTCGACCGAGGGAAACCGGCGGGCGATCAGTAGCCGGACGCCCTCACTCACATCCTGGATGTCCGACGGTCGGGCCGCGTGAGGGTCACCGCCGAGGAGCCTGGCGGCGGCGGCGTCGAAGCGGTCGGCGCCGTCGCTCGGCTCGCGACGCGGCGGGTACGGCGGTCGATTTCGGGAAGGCTTTCGCACCCTGCGTGGCTCCTGGGGACGTGACAGTCCGCAGACGGCTCCGTAGAGTAACGCCCACCCGGTGCACTAGTGGACGCGTAGTCACTCACCGCGGGGGCCGGCCTTGCGCTGGAGGAACGCCAGCAGCGCCCGTGGCTCTCCGAAGGACGGCCGCAGGACGAGGGCGACCGCGCCCTGGAGCGCGCTGAGCACACCGAGCCTGGCCGGGACGATGGTCACATCGGCCAGGGCCGGGCGCATCGTGTAGCGCCGGAGGTGATGCATCAGCGGGTTCCTCACGACCTCGAACCCCCATCGCCCGACGTCGCCGCCGATGATGACCAGCTCGGGGTTCAGGACGTGGATGAGGGGGCCGAGGACGCGTCCGACATCCCGGGTGGCCTCGGCGAAGGCCTGGGCCACCGGGCCACCGGCGTCGGCTCGGGCAAACGCCTCGCGCAGGTCGCTCTGCTTGAGGTCGGCTCGGCCGGCATATTCGGGGAGACCGCGGAGGATCGCCTCCCAGCCGGCCACCGTCTCCAGGCAGCCGTGGTTGCCGCAGTACCGGCACTCGGGGGCGCCGTCGCCCTCGCGGACGACGGTGTGACCGATCTCCCCGGCCACCCCGTCCCCGCGGTAGAGCTCGCCGCCCAGGATGAGCCCGGCGCCGATCCCGACCGACCACTCGACGTAGACGATGTTCTGGTACGGGGGGCGATCAGCGAGGCGGCGCGGGCGACCGGCGCCCCAGACGTACTCGCCGAGGGCGCTCAGGTTCGCGTCGTTGTCGAGGACGACGGGAACCTCGTCCCAGCCGAGACGCGCCCGGAGGTGCTCCTGGACGCGCAGGAGCTCCCAGTCGGTCCAGATGGCTTCGAGCAGGCCTCCGGAGAGGGCGCCCGACCGGACGCCCTTGTTACGCTCGACCGGGGCGGCGAGGCTGACGCCGACGCCGACGATGTCGCCAGCCGACCGGTCGGCGACGAGATCCCGGATCTCCTCGGCCGCCTGGTCGAGCGTCTCGTCGGCCGTGGCCGAGTCGAGCGGCCGGTGGCCCTTGATCCGTCCGTAGAGGTCGCTGACGGCGACCCGGGCATGCTCCTGGCCGATCTCGACCGCGATCACGTCACCGACGGTCGGATCGAGCGCCCAGCGACGGGCGCCCTTGGCCGGCGCGGGCTGGCCGGCGACGCCCTGGGCGTCGAGGACCGGGCCGAACCGTCTGATCAGGCCGCTGACCGAAGGCCGCGACAGGCCGCTTCGCTCTTCGATCTCAGCCAGGGTGAGCCCGGGGACCGCCGCCCCGGGCGGAAGGCCACCGGAGCCGAGGCCGTGGTCGCGCAGGGCCCGCACGAACTCTCCCTCGCTCGGACGGCCCTGGACTCCGAGGTCAGGCGACACGGCCACCCTCGGATCCTACGCCCGACCGCGGCGTTTCGTATCATGTTTTGCAAGGAGTTCGAGAGAGCCTTCGCGAACGGCCCTCGACGCCGCCGGTCGGGCGCGGCCAGGCGAGCGCTCGAGCCGGCATTCGCCCGGCGGTGGCGGCGAAGGCGGCCGGTCGGGCGCGGCCAGGCGAGCGCTCGTGCCGGCGTTCGCCCTGCGGTGGCGCCGAAGCGGCGCCGGTCGGGCGCGGCCAGGCAAGCGCTCGAGCCGGCGTTCGCCCTGCGGTGCCGGCGAAGGCGGCCGGTTGGGCACGGCCAGGCGAGCGCTCGAGCCGGCATCGCCCGTTGGCAAGACGTATCGCAGCCGCCAGGACCCGAGGAATCGGATCTTCGGGAAGCAGTTCTGAAAGAACTTCTCGAAGGATTTGCCAGCACGGATCCTCCGTCCGTCGTACGAGTAACGGCCCCTTACACCCGCCACCTCCAAGGAGGATTGAGCAACGGGTGCCCCCGACAAACCGACAAGTGATGGAGGGAGGTGAACCTCCCGGCTGAGGGCGACCGACCGGTCGCCCTCAAGTCTTTAAGGGGGGTCGTCCATCCCCGGGCGGCGGACGTCCGGAGCGCCTCGAGTCTCTTACGGGGCGGTTGTCGATCCCCGGGCGCGGACGCCCGGAGCGGAGAGCCGGGGGCGGACGGCGCCGGGGGCGCTGCTACCCTCTCGAGTGGGTCCGGAGAGCTCCTGCCATCCGGCCCCCGGTCTTGATGAAACCCTCGTCTACCGACCTCGATCCGCGAGACGGACCGCGAGATGAGTGCGGCGTGTTCGGGCTCTACGCGCCCGACCACGACGTCTCCCGCCTCGCCTACTTCGCGCTGTTCGCCCTCCAGCACCGCGGCCAGGAGTCGGCCGGGATCGCCGCGGCCGACGACGGCGGCCAGATCGTCACCCGCCGGGAGCTCGGGCTGGTCAGCCAGGTGTTCAAGGAGAACGACCTGGCCACGCTGGCCGGGGAGCTGGCCATCGGGCACGTCCGCTACTCGACGACCGGCGGCAACCACTGGGAGAACTCCCAGCCGGTCCAGCGGTCGGCCGGGTCGGACGCCAATCGCCGGGAGGTGGCCCTCGCCCACAACGGCAACCTGATCAACGCGGTCGAGCTCCACGCGGCCCTGACCGCCCGGGGGGTCAGCTTCCGGTCGACCTCGGACTCGGAGATCATCGCCGCGGCGATCGCCACCCACGAGGCCGAGCGGATCGAGGACGCCGTGGCCGAGGTCCTCCCCCAGCTGAAGGGCGCCTTCTCGACGGTGGTCATGACCAACGACCGGGTGATCGCCTTCCGCGACCCCCATGGCCTGCGCCCCCTGGTCCTCGGCGAGCTGCCCGGGCTCGAGCCGGGCGAGGAGCCGCGCTACTGCGTGGCCAGCGAGTCGTGCGCCTTCGACATCATCGGCGCCCGCCTGCTGCGGGACGTCCGGCCGGGCGAGGTGATCTCGCTCGGGGCCGACGGCCTGCGCTCGATCCAGGTGACCTCGGGCGAGCGGGAGTCGTTCTGCGTGTTCGAGTACATCTACTTCGCCCGGCCCGACTCGCGGATGGGCGGCAACGTCCTCCAGGTCGTCCGCGGGCGGATGGGCGAGATCCTCGCGCGGGAGGCGCCGGTCGAGGCCGACCTGGTGATCCCGGTGCCCGACTCGGGCAACCCGGCGGCCCGGGGCTTCGCCCGGGCGAGCGGGCTCCCCCAGGACGACGGGTTCGTCAAGAACCGCTACGTCGCCCGGACCTTCATCCAGCCGGGCCAGGAGCTCCGCAAGCACGGGCTGCGGATGAAGTTCAACCCCCTCCCGGAGGTCGTCGCCGGGAAGCGCCTGGTCGTGGTCGACGACTCGATCGTCCGGGGGAACACGACCAAGCAGATCGTCAAGATGCTCCGGGACGCCGGGGCGGCCGAGATCCACATGCGGATCTGCGCCCCGCCGATCGAGCACCCGTGCCACTACGGGATCGACATGTCGACGAGCGAGGAGATGATCGCCCACGGCCGGACGGTGGCCGAGATCGCCGAGGAGCTCGAATGCGACTCGCTCGCCTACCTGTCCCTCGAGGGCGTCTACGAGGCGATCGAGGGGTCGCGGGAGAACCATTGCGACGCCTGCTTCACCGGCGAGTACCCGCTCGAGGGCCACCACGACACCGGTGGCAAGTACTCGCTCGAGCTCCCGCTCGCCAAGGTGTAGGTCTGCCGGCGCTCAGGCGGAGCGGTCGATGAAGATCGTCTCCACCGGGTAGGCGGCCACGGCCGGGTCGGCAGTGAGGATCGACACTCGCAGGCGCCCGGCCTGGGCCACGAGGCCCAGGTGCTCGCCGAGGCGCTCAGGCTCGGTCTGCAGCCAGAGAAAGACGTGAGTACCGAGGAGCAGCCTCAACCTTCGAAGCGCGATGAGGTCGCCGGGGAGGGCGCGTCGAAGTCGCCGGGCACCGTGAACCTCCCCCAGTCGACTCCGAGCTGACGGGCCGCCCGCGGCCCGGCCGGCACGAACGCGCGATCTCCTCACCGCGTCCGGTGATGACGACCTCGCGCCCGGCGGCGACCTCGTCGAGCAGCCGCGACAGATGGGTCTTGGCTCATGGACGCCAACAGTCATCGACCTGGCTTAACGCGGCCAGCACGGGTTCTCCGGGCCGCCGCGTTGGGTCCCGCCCCGGCGCGGAGCGGGACCGGAGGGCCGGCCGGCCCAAGATGCCTCCGCCTCAGCCGGGCATCGGGGCGCCCTCCTCGGTGAACGCCGGGGCCGAGTACGCCTGGCCGGGCGTTCCCCCGATGGCCAGCAGCTGAACCGGCTCGTCGGTCGTGGTGATCTTCCGGGTCACGCCGGGGCCGACGCGGACGAAGGTCCCCGGCTCGAGCCGGTAGGTCTCCCCGCCGGCGTGGAGGGTCGCCGAGCCCGACAGGGCCGTGTAGACCTCCTCCTGCCCGTCGGCCGCGTGGTCGTGCTCGGGGTAGTGCTCGAAGTGCGGGGGGAAGTTCTCGACCTGCATGCCGAACGCGGTCGCCCCGAGGGTCGCCCGGGCGCGGCAGAACCCGCCTCCGTTGGGGGAGTCGAACTCGTCGACGCGCTTGATCGTGACATCGGACATGGTGTGGCCTCCTGGGCTGGTCTGGGCTTCGCGAGATTGTCCGTCGACAGTCAGACGAACGGGCGGCGGCGAAAAGGACACGGGCGCCTAAAGGAGCCGGCCGAGCCCGTCGATGCGTTCCAGTATGGGCCCGCCCTCGGCCAAGCGCCGGTTGCCCGCGCCGGGTGCCGGCCTGTGCGTGCTCGTCGTCGTCCTCCTGGCCTGCCTGACCGGCTCCGCCCTCGCCGCCTCCCCGGGGCGGATCGCCGGCGCGGTGACCGACCTGGCCGGCAATCCGCTCGCCGGCGTCGCCGTCGGCGTGGACGGCGCGGGCAACACCGCGGTCACCGACGCCGGCGGGCGCTATACGCTCGCCGATCTGGCGCCCGGGACCTACACCGTCTACTTCGAGCCCGGCCCGGCCTACATGCCGCAGAACTACGGAGGGACTCCGTACCCACCGACCTGGGTGCACGGTCCCCCACCCCCCTACTCGGGGTTCACCCCGGTCACCGTCGCCGACGCCGCGACGACCGGCGGCGTCGACGCGTCGCTCGCCGACGCCCAGGAGATCACCGGCACGGTGACCGACACGCACGGCCGTCCGCTCAGCGGGGTCGCGGTCAACGTGGCGTGGCGGAGCGCCGGGCCGCTCTACTCCGGCGACCCGAGCGGCGTCAAGACCGATGCCGCCGGGCATTACGTGCTGGGTCAGCTGGAGGGCAGCACCTACCACGTGTTCTTCTCGGCCCCCGGCTACGTCGGACAGTTCTACGGCGGCGGCCAGAGCTACGACGCGGCGACCGCGATCCCCCTCGACGGCCCGAGCGCGGACGGCATAGATGCCCAACTTCCCCTGGGCGGGGCGATCGCCGGTCGCGTCACCGACAGCGTCGGCCACCCGCTCTCCGCCCTCGTGTTCGCCTACCTCGCCGACGGCGCGGTCGGCGGCGGGACGATGACCGATGCGGCCGGCTACTACGCGATCCCCGACCTGGCGAGCGGGCCCTACCGCGTGGACGTCCACGTGGACGGCCTGGGGGACCAGTGGTACGGGTTCTCCTTCGGCGGCGGGCCCACGCTGAACGCGGTGCTCGAGGCCGCGGCGCCGCCCGGCGTCGGGCTCGTGTCCGTGACGGCCGGGGCGACGACGGCCGGGGTCGACTACGCGCTCCCCTGGCCGGCGTTCCCGGCCCCGCCGGCCGTCCTGCCGGTTGGGCTCGCGCCGTCGCCGAGCCTCCCGGCGGCCGGGTCCCCGACGACGCTGCCGGTCTCGCGCGCCGGTGCGGTCGACGTGCCGGTCCGCTGCGCCGGGCCGACCGGGTGCGTCGGGACGGCGTCGCTCTCGGTCGCGACCGCCGCCACCGCGGCCAGCACCGGGCGCAGCCGAGCCCCGCGGGTCACGATCGGCACGGCCCGGTTCCGCCTCGCGCCCCGGCGGACCGCCGCCGTGCGGGTCCGGCTGAGCGGGAGTGGGCGCGCGCTCCTGCGCCGGAGTCGTGGCCGCCTGACCGCCCAGTTGACCGTCGCCGGCTCCGGCCGGGCCTCGACCGCCACGGCGATCGCCCACCTCCGCAGCCGCTGACTCCTTGAGCCTCTCAGGCGGCGGCCCGGGCGACCACGGCCCGGACGTCGCGGGCGGCGATCGTGGCGGCGCCGCGGTCGAGCGCGTGGCCGGCGGCGGCGTGGGCGAGCTTGAGGACCGACCGGAGGTCGCGGTCGCGCTCGTGGTAGAGCACCTGCAGCTCCTCGACGGCGACCGGGTCGATGACCGCGTCGAGGTAGGTGTCGAGGCCGTCGCGCTCGATGCGCCGTTCGAGGATTCGGGCCAGGGCCGGGGCCTCGGCGTCGGCGGGGAGCTCGGCGACGCCGATGCGGGCCATGGCCAGGCGCTCGATCACCTCGCGCACGCGAGGGACGTCCTCGAAGCGCGGGTGCATCGCCACGACGAGGTCGACCGGGAGCTCGCCGAGGGCGCGGACGCCGTGGTGGTACAGATGCTCGACCGACACCTCGTCGAGCCGGCCGTCCGGGCCGGGCCCGACGAACTTCTCGGTGTCGTCGATGACGAGCACCGGGCGGTAGCCGGCGGCCACGACCTGGCCGAGCACGTCCTCGAGGTCGTGGCGCACCTGGGCGGCGTTCTGGCCGAACTCGGCGGTCTCGTAGGCCTGACGGACGTTGGCCGAGTAGCTGACGATCGGGGCGGCCAGGCCCGCCCGGTGCTCGATCTGGGTCCCCTCGTGGATGCGGAGGTCGGCGGCCACGGCCCGGAGGACGCCGTCGTCGATGTTCGAGAACCGGTGCCCCTCGACCGCGATCGTCTCGAGCACCATCTTCATCACCGCCTCCGGGCTGGCCAGCCGCTCGGGCCGGTCCCCGACGCGGAGGATCAGCACCTCGTGGTGGACATCGAGCTCCCGCCGGGCCAGGTCGGCGACGACGCGGAGGATCAGGCTCGTCTTGCCGGCCCCGCTCGGTCCGACGACGTGGACGCGCTGGGGCGCCGGGGCGACGCTCAGCGCCGCCATCAGGTCGACCTCCGGCCGATCCCCGCCGGCCGGCCCGAGCTCGCCGGAGCCGACGTAGACCCGGGTGCGGCGCGCGTCGCTCGTCGCGTCGTCGAAGACTCGCCCGTCGTGGATCCGCCGGAGGCTCATCCGGACGGGGGCGGCGCCGGGTCGAGCTCGTAGAGCTTGCGCGGCCGGCCGGGGCGGTCGGTTCGCTCCGGGATCGACCGGACGACCCCGTGCTCCTCGAGGTTTGCCAGGATCCGCTGGGCGTAGGGGCGCGACCAGGAGAGGCGCCCGAGGAGGTCGGGGTCGTGAGCGCTGACCGGACGCCCGAGGTCCTGGAGCTCGGCGGCGGCCAGGCCCTCGCTCCGACCGAGCGCCGCCGCCCGCTCGACCTGCGTCTCCGCGGCCGCCCGGGCGGTTCCGGCGCTCCCCTCGAGCGCCTCCCGGGCGGCGCGGATGACCTGGCGGGGATGGGCGCCGGCCGGCGGCCGGGCGGGCTCGAGGCGGCCGAGCTCGTCGGGGTCGAGCCCGAGGCGCAGGAGGCGTCCGATCTCCTCGTCGCCGAGGGGCGGGATCTCGACCACCGCCGACCAGAAGGCATCGGCCGGGGGCGTCCGGAGCGGGGCCGAGTCGCGCGGGCGGGCGGCAACCGCCCAGGCGTGGCCGAGGCCCCAGAGCTCGTCGCGCAGCCGGCCGAAGAGGTCGAAGCCGAGGTCCGGGTCGATCAGCCCGTCGACGAGGATCACCGCCGGCGGGTCGCGGCGGAGCCGCCGGACCGCGCGTAGGAGCCCGGGACCGCCGGACTCGGGCGGCTCCTCCGCCGGGTCGCGCTCGCCGCCGAGGGCCCCGCGGACGAGCTCGAGCAGGCCGGCGGCGTCGTCGGCCAGCCCGGCGTTGACGATCACCGCCGGCCGATCCGGACCGGAGAGCCGGGCGGCGGCCTTGCGCAGGAGGGTGCTCTTCCCGGATCCAGCCTCGCCGAGGAGGAGAGCGTTCCCGCCGGCGGCCAGCGGCTCGACCAGCCGCCGCTCGAGGTCGGGCCGGTCGAGGTAGAGGCCGGCGTCGAGGCCGTCGACGAGGAGGGGTCGGTCCCGAAAGCGCATTGACATAAAGTATCTGATACTTAGTTGTGTTGGGCAAGGTGCGGGCGCAGACGCGGCGTGACCGACCCGGTCGCTACCTTGGGGGGGTGGAGCAAGTCCTCGCCGCCTTCGCCCGCGCGGCTGCCGGCGACCCGGCCGGCCTGGCCGACGCCCGCGGCCGGTGGAGCGGCCTACCGGCCGTCGAGCGCGAGCTCCTCGCCGATCTCGGCCGCCACCTGGCTCGGCGCGAGGCGCCGTCGCCCGACCTGAGCCAGGTTCTCGCCGCCCTCGCCGCCGGCGACCTCGACCGGGCGCGGGGCGGCACGACGGCCCTCTCCGCGGCCGAGCGCGCCCTCGTCGCCCCAGTCGGCCGGCACGTCGCCGCGCTCGCCCGGCCCGCCCCCGACGAGGAGGAGGCGGCGTGGCTCGCCGCCCAGGAAGGGCTCGCCGCGGACGACGATCCCTACGAGGGCTACGACTTCGCCGGGGAAGTGGCCCGCGAGGCCGCGCGCGAGCGCCCCCGGTCGACGGGGATCCGCTCCGAGCGGACGCCGGAGGAGCTCCTCGCCCTGATGGGGCTGTCCGAGTTCCGCCCGAGCCAGCGCGAGGCCGTCCAGTCGGCCCTCGACGGCCGCGACAGCCTCGTCGTGATGCCGACCGGCGGCGGCAAGAGCCTCTGCTACCAGCTCCCGGCCCTGGCCGGCGACGCCCTGACCGTGGTCGTCAGCCCGCTGATCGCCCTGATCTCAGACCAGCACGGGCGCCTGCGGGCGGCCGGGCACCGGTCGGTCATGCTCGCCTCGAACCTCGGGGCCGACGAGAACCGGGCCGGCCTCGAGGAGATCCGCTCCGGGGCGGCCCAGATCGTCTTCTGCGCCCCCGAGCGCTTCGCCAGCCGGGCCCTGCGGGCCGCGCTGCTCGAGCGGGACATCGGCCTCTTCGTGGTCGACGAGGCCCACTGCGTCAGCGAATGGGGGCACGACTTCCGCCCCGACTACCTGCGCCTGCGGCCGGTGATCGACCTGCTCGGCCGCCCGCCGGTGATGGCCTGCACGGCGACGGCCACCCCCCGGGTCGCCGAGGAGATCGCCGCCCGCCTCGGCCTGCGCGATCCGCTCATCGTCCGCCGGGGGTTCGATCGACCGAACATCAGCTTCGACGTGATCGCCCTCGGCGGCGACGGGGCGGTCGCCCGCAAGCGGGCGATCCTCCTTGCCGGCCTCGCCGACCCGGCCAACCGTCCGGCGATCGTCTACTGCGGGACGCGCAAGGACACCGAGCAGGTCGCCGCCCTCGTCTCCGGCCAGGGCATCCGGGCCAGCGCCTACCACGCCGGGATGGACGCGGCCGCCCGCAACCGCAGCCAGGCGGCGTTCATGGACGGGACGGCGTCGGTCGTCGTCGCGACCAACGCCTTCGGCCAGGGCATCGACAAGCGGGACATCCGCAGCGTCTGGCACTGGGCGCTCCCGTCGAGCGTCGAGGGCTACTACCAGGAGGCCGGGCGCGCCGGGCGCGACGGGGCCCCGGCGCGGGCCGTGCTCCTGGCCATGCGCGGGGACCTCGGCCGCCTGATCCAGTTCATCAAGAACTCGGAGATGACGGTCGCCGACGTAGAGGCCGTGGTCGCCGGCCTCCGCCGGCGGACGCAGGACGGCGTGGCGATCGTCGACCCGCGCACCCAGGACGACCGCGACCGGGTCGCCCTGGCCGTCGCCGAGCGGGCCGGGACGGTGGTCCTCGCCCCGGCGCCGGGCGGGCGCCTGGCGGCGACGGTCACCGGCCGGCTCGACGCCTACGCGGCCCGGGCGGTATGCCGGGAGGCGACCAACCGGCGCTGGACCGCCTACCAGGCGCTCAAGCGCTTCGCCGACAGCCACGACGTCTGCCGCCGCCGCCAGCTCCTCGACCACTTCGGCGACGACACGCCGGCCGCGCCGGACGGTCGCTGCTGCGACGTCTGCTCGCCGATCGACTGGATCGACCTCGACGCGATCCGGGCCGCTCCGCCGCGGCGGGGCGCCGCCCGGGGCCCGGCGGCGCCGAGCGGTCCACCGGTCGACGAGACGGAGTTCGACACCCTGAAGAAGTGGCGCTACGAACGGGCCGATGGGAAGCCGGCCTATACGGTGGCGGCCAACGCCACCCTCGAGGAGATCCTCCGTCGCCGTCCGGGATCGGCCGACGAGCTCCTCGCCATCCGCGGGATCGGACCGGCCTTCGTCGAGAAGCACGGCGACGAGCTCCTCGCGGTGCTCGCCGGTCTGTAGGGCGGCCACGGGTTGTGAGGGCGTCCGCGGGTCAGGTCACTGGTCGCCGCCGATCTTCGGCCGCCCAAGCGAACCACGCAGCCTCGCCCGAGCGGAGCCACTGGCAAGGCGCCGGCGTGCAGGGGGCGCTCGGCTGCGATCCGATCGGCGCAGCAGGATGAACCTCAAAGCTCAGCGTGACGGACACAAACGTGGCACTCCGGTGGTGCCAGCACGACCGGGGGGCAACGGCCACACCGTCCTACAGCCCTTGCCAGCAACCGTACCCTCGTATATCCTCGCATGATCGCCGCGACCGAGGACACTCATGCGGCGTCGGCGGAACCCGCTGCACCGGCTAGCGTCCTCATCGTCGGCGACTGGATCGTCGATGATTACTGGTTTCTTCGGCCGTCCGACTCGCCCCTGGCGTCGAGCACGGGACTCGCCCACTACGAAATCGCCTCGCGGCCGGAGCACCTCATCCGCGACCTGTGTGGCGCTGGTCACGTAGCAAATATACTCTTTCACTCGCTCACGAGCGACCCGTCACTCGAAGCGTCTGACGAAACCCGTCCGACGGCGATAATCGGGCTCGGGCGCTGGCATCGCCGCGACACCGAATTGATGCGGCACTTGGTGCACGCCGACCGGGCTGGCGCGTGCCCGGTCGCGACGTTAGGGCTGGCGCTGTCGGTGACGGCTGACATCTGCGACGATCCGCCGCCTCAGCACCAGCTCCGGTTGCACACGGTTTCTCCCGATGGACCAACGATGCGGGTGACCCGCCTGTACAGCTGGGAGAACGAGCACGTCAAGCAGGTCGGCCGTGTCGACCTTGCGCGGGCGCCGGCGGATACGCCGCAGCGCTTAGGCACAGACGCCATCAGGGACCTCCTGGCAAACGTCGTCGCCGTAGTCGTCCATGACATGGGCAAGGGAACCGTAACCTCACCGCTCATCGAGCAAATTCGCGACGGCCTCGACTGCGAGCGTTGGTATATCCGCAGCAAGACCCAGGATCCGGCATGGCTCGGCGCCATCGCCGATCGGGTTAAGTTTCTCCTCGTCGGCCCCGAGCTGCTCAGTATGAAGAACCCGCTGGATACTTGGTTGTTGGACGGTCGTGTTACGCCGCAGGCTATGACGACCATCGCGGCAATTCGGGTCGCAGCTCCCGACGCGACCGTCGCGATTCTCACCCACACGCGGCAGCTCATAGCTCGCGTGCCGAACCAAGAGGATATTGAAGACCCGCATTGCGTGACATTGGACTCTGCCGCACCATCTACACCGGCCGCCGAGTTGCGCTGGCCCAGTGCTGTCTTCGCCAGCGTGGTCAGGGAACAGGTCGTGTCAAGTGGCCCGGTCACGGCCGAGACGCTGGAACGAGCTCTCGGCGCCGCATCCGCGCTGAGCGGCATACCGAGCATCAACGTTCCGCAGTACATGGCCAAGACACTCGGCTCGGAGACCGGCGCCGCCGACGGCGGCCGCGGCGCCTTGGCGGTGGCGCCAGCTCGCCAGAGTTCGTGGCGAGACGCGCGGGACGCCTGGAACCAAGCGCGGGCCGATCGCGGGTTCATCGCAAGCCCAGCAGCACCGCGGCGCTTGGAGGTGTGGCGTGGAGAGCCAGTACTCCCCGGCTACATCACGTGCCTTGACGAGCGCCAGGAGATCGTGCTGCGGCTTGGCGGCCACCTCAAGGAGTTTGTCAACACGAGCGCTCCGACCGCCTCGTTCAGCATGCTCCTGCAGGCCGACCCGGGCACGGGCAAGACCGCACTCGCCGAAGCCCTGGCCTCAGCCGTCGGGGCGCAATTCCTGAGGTTCAACATCACGTCGATGTTTCGGCGCGAGGACCTGTTCGGAGTCTTCGACGCCGTCGCGTCCTTCCAGGCCCTCAGCGGCGAGCCGCTCGTCGTGTTCGTAGACGAGATCAACGCGCATCTGGAGAGCGCCGCCGTGTTCGATGCATTTCTCGCGCCGATCGAGGAGCGGAAGTATGTCCGACATGGGCTTGAGTTCAAGCTCAAGCCGTGCGCGTGGATCTTCGCCGGAACGGGTGGAGACGAACACTCGCGATCCGACAAGTACAGTGACTTTCGCTCACGGCTCACTACGATGGAGATGATCGACTATCGGAGCATCATGGCGAGATACGAGGCCGCACCTCAATCTGGAGAAACCGTCAAGCATCAACTGAGCGCCGACCGGGAACGGGTCGAGCATCAGACCCGACTTGAGCATGTGTACCTGGGCGCCCTCCTCATCCATAAGAAGGCACCGTGGGTGACGCGCGTGACCAAGGAAGTGCTCGATGCGTTTTACGCGTTTGACCCCGCCGGGCTCCTCGCCCCCTCCCGGCGCATCAGGACGCTGGTGGGCCTGATTCGGGACGTGCACGACGACTGGATAGACATCGGGAACTGCGATCGCTGGGACGATGACGTGTACTGGAGCGGCGACGCGGAGTTCATCGATCTGGTGTTCTAATCGGGTCTGGGTGCGATGTTTTCATGTCACCGCCTGGTGACAGCAGCCACGATCGCGCAGTCGACCGATCGGGCTCGGATTCGATCGAATCACTGCGCGTCGCCGGTCGTCGGGCGCCCGATATCGTCCGGCCGCGTGACCGAGCCGCTGCCGATCGGGGTGCTCGCCTCCGGGACGGGGACGAACCTCCAGGCCCTAATCGACCAGGTCCACGGCCGCGAGGCCCGGATCGTCGGCGTGGCCTCGGACCGCCCCGACGCGGAGGCCCTGGGCCGGGCCGAGCGCGCCGGCATCGCTCGGGAGGCGTTTCCGGTCCGGCCCGGCGAGGACCGCTCCGAAAGAGACGAGCGGATGGCCGGCTGGCTGCTCGACCGCCGGGCCCGTCTGGTCGTGCTCGCCGGCTATATGCAGCTCCTCGGTCCGAGCTTCCTCGACCGCTTCCCGGACGCCGTGATCAACGTCCACCCGTCGCTCCTGCCCGCCTTCCCCGGCTTGGGCGCCGTCGAGCAGGCGCTGGCCTACGGCGCCCGTCTGTTCGGAGTGAGCGTCCACTTCGTCGACGGCGGCATCGATACCGGGCCCCTGATCCTCCAGCAGGCGGTCGCCGTCCCCGAGGCTTGTGACCCCGAGGACGTGCTCGCCGCGCTGCGCCCGCTCGAGCACGCGCTCCTCCCTGAGGCGGTCCGCCTCTTCGCCCGCGGAGCCCTGCGCCGCGATCCGGCGAACCCGCGCCGGATCGTCGTTCTCCCCCCGGTCGGTGAGCCCGGCTCGTATATGCTCGACCGTCGTGGCCCCGACCGACGCGACGCCCGCCGACGGCGAGAACACCGCCGCGCCGGGGACCGTCCGCATCCGGCGGGCCCTCCTCTCGGTCTCCGACAAGCGGGGGATCGTCGAGTTCGCCCGCGGGCTCTCGGAGCTCGGCGTCGAGATCGTCTCGACCGGGGGGACGGCCCGCGAGCTCGACGCCGCCGGGATCCCCGTCCGGGCGATCGACGACTTCACCGGCTTCCCGGAGATCATGGACGGGCGGGTCAAGACCCTCCACCCCCGCCTCTACGCCGGCCTCCTCGCCGTCCGTGAGAACCCCGAGCACATGGAGGCCGCCGCCGCGCAGGAGATCGAGTTCGTCGACCTCGTGTGCGTGAACCTCTACCCGTTCGAGCGGACCGTCGCCCGCCGGGCCGCCCCGGACGACGAGGTGATCGAGAACATCGACATCGGCGGTCCGACGATGATCCGGGCGGCGGCCAAGAACCACGCCTACGCGGCGGCGGTCGTCCGCCCGGAGAGCTATGACGCCCTCCTCGACGAGCTCCGCCAGGGCGATGGCCTCCTGTCGATGGCCACGCGCGAGAGCCTCGCCGCCGAGGCGTTCGCCTACACCGCCCGCTACGAGACGGCGATCGCCCGGTGGTTCGCCGAGAAGGGCGAGGACTTCCCGTCGCTGCGGGTCACCGCCTACGAGAAGGTGGTCGACCTCCCCTACGGCGAGAACCCCCACCAGCGGGCCGCCTACTACCGCCAGATCGGCGCCCGGGCCCACCTCCTGTCGATGGTCCGCCAGCACCAGGGCAAGCAGCTGTCCTACAACAACCTTCTCGACCTCGACGCCGTCCGCCTCCTGATCGGCGAGTTCGACCGGACGAGCTGCGCGATCGTCAAGCACAACAACCCGTGCGGCTGCGCCGTCGGCGAGACCGGTCTCGAGGCCTACACCCGGGCCTTCGCGTGCGACCCGCTGAGCGCGTTCGGCGGGGTGATCGCCTTCAACACCGGGGTCGACGGCGACCTCGCCCGGACCCTCGGGCGGCAGTTCCTCGAGCTGGTGGTCGCCCCGTCGTTCACCGAGGAGGCGCTCGACGAGTTCACAGCGAAGCCGAACGTCCGCGTCCTCGAGAGCATCGAGCGTCGGCGCGACCCCGCCGCCCCCGAGGTCCGTCAGGTGATGGGCGGCCTCCTCGTCCAGGACCGGGACATCGTGCTCGAGGAGCGCGCGCAGATGCAGGTGGTCAGCGCCCGGCCGCCGACCGAGCCCGAGTGGGAGGATCTGCTCTTCGCCTGGCGGATATGCAAGCACGTCCGCTCGAACGCCATCGTCCTCGTCCGCGACGGGGCAACTGCCGGGGTCGGGGCCGGACAGATGAGCCGGGTCGACTCGGTCCGCCTGGCGATCGAGAAGTCCCGCCTCGACTCGCTCGCCGGGGCCGCGCTCGCCTCCGACGCCTACTTCCCGTTCTCCGACGGGCCGGAGCTCGCCTTCGAGGCCGGGGTGACCGCCGTCATCCAGCCGGGTGGCTCGATCCGCGACGACGAGACGATCGCCGCGGCCGATCGGGCCGGCGCGGCGATGGTCGTGACCGCCCGCCGCCACTTCCGCCACTGACCGGGCGCCGGTCCGCGGTGGATGCCGTGGTCGGCGGCGGTTAGTGTCTGGCTGGCGTGCGTGGGAGACGGACCGGCAACTCGGGGCTCGCGAGCAATCTGCTCGTCGGGTCGCTGACGACGCTGATCGTCGTCGTCGCCGTCTTCCTCGCCTACAACGCCAACCAGGGGCTTCCGTTCGTCCCCACCCGGACCCTCCACGTCCAGATGCAGAACGGCCAGGAGCTCCTCCGGGGCAACGAGGTGCGCGAGGGCGGGACCCGGATCGGGATCGTCGACCAGCTGGCGGCGGCCCGGCTGCCGGGAGGGGCGGTCGGGGCGCTGGCCACGCTGGAGCTCGACCCGAAGCTCGGCGCCCTCCCGGTCGACAGCACGGCGACGATCCGGACCCGGTCGGCGCTCGGGCTCGAGTACCTCGACATCACCCGCGGACGCTCGTCGCGCCTGATCCCCGACGGCGGGACGATCCCCCTGACCCAGACCGGCCAGCAGGTCGAGCTCGACCAGATCTACGGGATCTTCGACGCCCGGACCCGGTCGGCGATCCAGGGCAACCTGACCGAGCTCGGGAACGCCTTCGCCGGCCGGGGACCCGACCTGAACGCGTCGATCCAAGCCCTCCCCCGGACGCTCGGGCTGCTCACGCCGGTCGCCGCCAACCTCGCCGCCGCGCGCACCGGCCTGGCGGCGCTGTTCCCGGCGATCGAGCGGACGCTGGCCGTGGTCGCGCCCGTGGCCGGGCAATTCGCCCGAACGTTCACCTCGATGGCCGACACCTTCGCCGCCCTCGCCCACGATCCGCAGGCCCTCGGCCAATCGATCGAGAAGGTGCCGGGGACGCTCGACGTCGGGACGCGGTCGCTGACCGCCCAGCTTCCGTTCCTCCGCGACACGGCGGCGTTCAGCAAGGACCTGAACCGCGCGACGGTCGAGCTCCGCCGGGCCCTCCCCGACCTGAACGGGGCGCTCCGGGCGGCGATCCCGGTGACCAAGCGCTCGTCCGGGCTCTACGCCAACCTCCAGCAGGCACTGTCCGCCCTGCTCGACCTGGTGACCACGCCGACGACCAACGCCGCCCTCCGGGGCCTGACGGCGACGGTGACCACGCTGCAGCCGCAATTGCGCTTCCTCGGCCCGTTCGTCACCGTCTGCAACTACTGGAACCTCTGGTGGACGTTCCTCAGCGAGCATCTCTCGGCCCCGACGCCCCAGGGGACGGCCCAGCGGGTGATGCTCGACCTGGCCACCGTGCAGAACAACTCCTACAGCATCGCCGGGGCGGTGGCCCCGGCCAACGGCGAGGGGGTCGTGGCCGGCGGCCCGCCGGTCTACCTCCACAACCAGCCCTACGCACACGCGGTCAACAACGCCGGCCAGGCCGACTGCACCGGCGGCCAGAACGGGGTGGTCCAACGCCTCTACAAGTACGGCCAGCCCCGCTTCAAGGTCGCCGTCGACTCGGTCGGCCTCAACCAGTACGGATACCCCCTCGGTCCGACCTACAAGACGTTCGGCCCGAACGGCGGCGAGGGCCTCGGCCCGGGTCAGGTGCCGGCCGGTGAGACGTTCACGGCCCTGCCCGGCGGCATCGCGGCCCAGCTCCCCTGAGGGGGGGACCCGCCCGCTCCGGCGCCCTCGGCCCCGGTCTCGGCGTGGGGGCCGCCGTCAGTCGGTCGGGTCGGCGGCCGTCGCCTGCTTGTCCTTCCGCGCGGGCCGGAAGGCGGTCGAGCCAGGGGGAAGCGGCGGCGCGGTCATCTTCGCCTTGCGGGCGTTGAACGTGGTCGGCTGACCGTTCGAGGCCACGACCGGGACCGACCACTGCCGCTCGGACTGGCCGCCGCACTCGGGGCAGGCGGTCGGCGTGCCGGCCTCGGTGTGGTGACGCTGGGCCTCGAACGAGCCGCAGCGCTCGCAGTGGTAGTCGTAGAGCGGCATCGGGCGACTCCTCTCATGGGATCGGACGGCGGGGTCGGCCCGGCACGGGGCGGGCCGGGGCGGAGGGGCCAGGGTAGCCGAACGGGTCGCCCCGCCTACCGGACGGCGTCCTCGATCGGCAGCCGCTTGTCGAAGCCGGTCAGCCGCAGGACGCGCAGGACGGCCGGACCGGGAGCGGCGAGGGCGAGCTCGAAGCCCTCGGCCCGGGCGCGGAGATCGAGGTTCATCAGGGCGCGGAGGCCGGCCGAGTCGACGAAGGCCAAGCGCGAGAGATCGAGTACGAGCCGAGCGCCGGTCGCGATGTCGGTCGTCGCGGCGAGGAGCACGCCGGCGCTGTGGAGGTCGAGCTCGCCCCGGAGCGCGAGGACAGTGGCCCCGCCCCGCTGATCGCGCACGACCGCGAAGGGAGGCACCGGGTCGGCCGGTCCGGCGGCCGGGGTGGCCGGGGCCACGGTCAGACCGCCCGGACGGCGAGGGCGGCCACGTCGTCGCGAACGTCGACGTCCTCGCCGGCCAGAAGCCCGGCCAGGGCATCGACCAGGTCCTGGGCGCCGCCGGCGGCGGAGGCGGCGGTGGCGAGGCGTTGGGCGAGGCCGTCGTGGCCGAGGAAGCCGGTCGCGGTCCGGGCGTCGGTGACGCCGTCGGTGAAGAGGAGGAGCGCGTCGCCGCGGGCGAGGTGGGCGGCCGTCTCGGCGAAGACCGGGTCCGGGTACCAGCCGACCGGCGGGCCGTCGGCACCGACCTCGGCGGTCGACCCGTCGGCCCGGAGGATCAGGCCGGGCGGGTGTCCGGCGGCGCCTACGACGAGCCGGAGGCCGGCGCGGTCGGGGCGGGCCGAGACGACGAGGACCGAGCAGAAGTGCTCGATCGGGGCGTCGGCTCGCGGGCGGCCGAGCAGCATCGCTCGGTTGAGGAGCTCGAGGATCCCGGACACCGACGTCGCCGAGAGCGAGGCCGTGCGGATCGCGTGGCGGGCGAGGGCGGTGACCGCGGCCGCGCCGGCGTCCTTGCCGCTGACGTCGCCGACGACCAGGAAGCACGACTCGCCGGACCGGAAGGCGTCGTAGAAGTCGCCGCCGACGACCGCGGCGTCGGCCGGCCGGTAGAGGGCGGCGATGTCGACGCCGGGGACGGCGGGGAGATCGCGGGGAAGCAGGCTGGCCTGGAGGGCGCGAGCCAGCCACTCGGCCCGGCGGCGCAGGGCGAGCTCGTGGTCGACGGCGCGGCGGCTGGCCAGCCGGAGCTCGAGCTCGTCCATCACGACGGCGGCCATGTCGGCCAGGGTGGCCTCGTCCTCGGCGGAGAACTCCCGCGGCTCGCGGTCGATCACGCAGAGGGTCCCGAGGTTGTAGCCGTCGTGGGTCGTCAGCGGCGCCCCGGCGTAGAAGCGCAGTCCGAGCTCCCCGGCGACCAGGGGGTTGGCCAGCGTCCGGGGGTCGGCGGCGGCGTTCTCGACCACCCAGGGGTGGTGGCCGAGGATCGCCGAGGCGCACAGCCCCGGGTCGCGGCCGATCTCGGGGACGTCGACCCCGTGGTGGGCCTTGAACCAGATCCGGTCGGAGTCGACGATGCTGACGATCGAGATCGGGACGCCGAAGTGCCTGGCCGCGAGCGCCGTGATCCGCTCGAAGGCGCCGTCGGGCGGGGTGTCGAGGACGTCGTAGCGCCGGACGGCCGCCAGCCGGGCGGCCTCGTCGGTGGGAATCAAGGTCTCATGTACTGACATCGTCCCTCCCGCGCAGAGTGAGCCGTACAACTCTAGTTCGCCGCCCGCCGCAGGTGGGATCATCCGTCGATGCGGGCCATACGGGTGGTGCGCCCGGGGGTGATCGAGGCGGTCGAGGTGCCCCGGCCGCGACCGGGGCCGGACGACCTGCTCGTGGCCGTGCGGGCGTGCGGCGTCTGCCGGACCGACCTCCACATCCTCGACGGCGAGATCGAGCTCGGGCGGTGGCCGATCATTCCTGGCCACCAGATCGTCGGGACGGTCGTCGAAGCCCCGGGCGGCGCGGGCGACGGGTTGGCCGCGGGCGCCCGGGTGGGGATCCCCTGGCTCGGCTGGACCTGCGGCCGCTGCCGGTACTGCCGCACCGGCCGGGAGAACCTCTGCGAGCGGGCCCGGTTCACCGGGCGGGACATCGACGGCGGCTTCGCGGAGTTCGCCGTGGCCGACCGGCGCTTCTGCTTCCCCCTCCCCGACGCCTACCCCGATGCGGCGGCCGCCCCGCTCCTGTGCGCCGGGCTGATCGGATACCGGGCGCTGCGGCTGGCCGGGGACGGGGAGCGGCTCGGGCTGTACGGCTTCGGGGCGGCCGCCCACATCATCGCCCAGGTGGCCGCCCACGAGGGGCGCCGGGTGTTCGCCTTCACCCGGCCGGGCGACGAGCGGACGCAGGCGTTCGCGCTCGGGCTCGGGGCCGAGTGGGCCGGGGGATCGGACGCGCGCCCACCGGAGGAACTCGACGCGGCGATCATCTTCGCGGCGGCCGGCGAGCTCGTCCCGGCGGCGCTGCGGGCCCTGGCCCGGGGCGGGGTGGTCGTCTGCGCGGGGATCCACATGTCGACGATCCCGGCCTTCGCCTACGACCTCCTCTGGGGGGAGCGGACCGTCCGCTCGGTGGCGAACCTGACGCGAGCCGACGCCGTCGACTTCCTCGCCCTCGCTCCGGAGGTCCCGATCCGGACCGAGGTCCGCCGGTATGAGCTGGCCGAGACGCCGCGGGCACTCGAGGACCTCCGGGCCGGGGCCTTTGATGGGGCGGCGGTCGTCGAGGTCGCCGGGGTCGGGCCGGGGTGAGCTCGCGCGGGTCTGCGCCACTGCCCGACACGACCGGCCCCGTCGTATGTTCGAGCCCGAGGTGATCGGCAAAGCGATCACCAAGGCCTTCGAATTCGATGTCGAGCTTGTGGACCGCTCGTCAACGATGCGCGACTCGCGCCGAATATCCTCGGCTGCCCGCTCGCTCGATCTTGCAGGGCTTTCGGGCGATGCGCGGCCTGGGACTCGAACCCAGCCCGCCGGATTAAAAGTCCGGTGCTCTACCCGATGAGCTAGCCGCGCCCCGGCAGTTTTCCATAGGCGGCCGACGCGCGAGCGGGGCGCGCCCGGGGGCCGCAACTAGACTTGCCCTCGCCCTGCCCCCATGGTGTAGCGGTTAGCACGCGGGCCTTTCACGCCCGTAGCGGGGGTTCGATTCCCCCTGGGGGTACTCCTCCGGCCGACGGGACCTGTCGCCCGGACGCCGCCGTGGGCGCCCGCGCGGCGCCAGCGCGGGCGATCGCTCGCCAATGGTGCATCTCGACCTCCGAGATGCCGGGTCGCTCGCAGACGGCGGCGCTCGAGTCTCGGTCGCCGGCGCTCTCGAGGAGGAGTCGGAGCTTCTGCTCGCCGTCGAGCAGCGGCGTGTCCGCCGTCGCGTGCGGGCCAGGCGGCAGGTCGTCGCGGACCAGGCGTCCGCCGCGGAACGTCGCCGCGGCGATCACCATGCCGGCTCCGACGAGGATCACATCCTGGAGCACCTACTGCCCCTCGAGGGTCGGGGCACCGTGCGGGCCGGCGAACAGCCGTCCGGGGAGCAGAGCGAGCCGGGCGAGGATCCCCACGAACCGGATGGCCAGGAGCCGGATCGCCACGCGCATCCAGCGGCCGGCGAGCAGACAGATGCCGATGAACCACTCGAGCGTGGCGATCGCCACGATGCTCACCCCACCGGGCACGGATGCGCCGTCGCGTGGACCGCGGACCGGCGGGTCGGGCGGCCGCTTCGGCGGCGAAGCTAGGTCGCCCGGCCGCGGCGCGCGGCCACCCCGGCCAGGACGACCACCGCGGCGATCTCGAGGGCCACGGCGATGATGATCGGCGTGCGCCAGGTCGGCTCGGAGTAGCTGAACAGCCCGCCGTCGGCGTACCGGGCGACGGCGATCGAGACGAGCGACCCGAGCGAGAGGGCGATCCCCCCCAGGGCGGCGAGGAGCCGGAGCGGGGAGGCGAGCATCAGGCAGATCGCCCCGGCGCCGAAGCTGTTGAGGAGGAAGAGGACGCCGATCGTCGGCACGTCCTTGATGAAGTCGACGTACTGCTCGAGGTGGACGACGCCGACTCCGAGGATCAGCAGGGCCCCGGCGACTCGCAACGCGCGGTCCATCATCCGACCGTGACCGACGCGGTCATGAACGGGTGGAACGCGCAGTGGTAGGTGAAGCTCCCCGCGGTCTTGAAGGTGATCGTCTTGTGCTGGTTCTGCATCAGGGTGCCCGTGTCGAACGCCGCGCCCTGATCCGCCGTCGCCGTGTGCGGGGCCGTGTCGAGATTCGTCCACGTCACCGACCCGCCGACCTGTACGTGCACGGCCGTCGGCTTGAAGGCGAACCCGGCGATCGGAACCCGGGCGTGGGTGGCGGACACCGACCCGGCCGCGGCGGCCGGGACCGCCGGGGCGGAGCGGCCGACCCCGTCGAACAGGCCGATCGCGGCGGCGCCGGTCGCGAGGATCAGGATGACCCCGAGCAGGGGGAGGATCTTGTTCATGCTTGTGCTTCGGCCGCCGGGCCGCCGACGGATCATCTGCGACCGCAGTTATCCTATCGTCGGTGGAGAGCGGAAGCGCCCGACCTCGAGACGGCGATCTCGATTCCTACGGG